>NZ_JAJOYU010000014.1 GCF_021290985.1 Rheinheimera soli | reverse complement strand
AAAAACAAAAACCCGACTTGCGTCGGGTTTTTTAAGTTCAATTACTTGATTTTCGCTTCTTTGAAAATCACGTGCTTACGCACTTTAGGATCGAACTTTTTAATTTCCATTTTTTCCGGCATGGTGCGTTTGTTCTTCGTAGTTGTATAGAAGAAGCCAGTACCAGCAGAAGAAACTAAACGAATTTTATCGCGCATAATTTAATTCCTTAAACCTTCTGACCTTTAGCACGCAGATCGGCTAAAACAGTATCGATGCCATTTTTGTCGATAATACGCATACCACGAGTGGAGATACGTAAAGTCACAAAACGGTTTTCGCTTTCAACCCAGAAACGGTGAGTTTGCAGGTTAGGCAGGAAACGGCGCTTAGTTGCGTTGTTGGCGTGTGAACGACGGTTACCTACCATCGGACCCTTACCAGTGATTTGGCACACTCTAGACATGTCAATGTTTCTCCAAAATTACTTCAGCTCGAGCTTCGTTCATCCTTCTGGCCAAGAAGAATGCCCCGGATTTCTGAAAGGGCGCAATTTATACACGAAAGCCTGATCAAATTCAAGCAAATCTGTACGGTTCAGGCGATCGTTTGCACATCCAAACTTCAGACCTTTATAGCCAGCCGCGTTCGGCAAAGGAAATAACCTCTGCATCACCTACCACAAAATGATCCAGCAACTTAATGTCGACCAGAGACATGGCTTGAGTCAGGCGTTCCGTTATAACCCGATCGGCACGGCTAGGCTCTGCAACTCCGGATGGATGATTGTGAGCCAAAATAACGGCGGCGGCATTATGCGCTAAAGCACTCTGAACTACAATACGCGGATACACTGGAGATGCATCAATAGTGCCGAAAAATAACGGCTCGGCGCAAATTAACCGATGTTGGCTGTCTAAATACAACAACATAAAAACTTCACGCTTTTGCGAAGCTAAACTTTGTTGCAAATAACGCTTCACCATAGCGGGTTCAGTAAAGACAGTATCGCGTTGTAGGCTTTGCACCAGATAACGCTTACTTAGCTCCATAACCGCTTGTAATTGAACATATTTTGCCTGACCTAAACCGTGGCC
This sequence comes from Rheinheimera soli, assembly GCF_021290985.1. Taxonomy (GTDB): domain Bacteria; phylum Pseudomonadota; class Gammaproteobacteria; order Enterobacterales; family Alteromonadaceae; genus Pararheinheimera; species Pararheinheimera soli. Next base: position 113,498 of record NZ_JAJOYU010000014.1, on the reverse strand, counting down.
TTTGCAAAAGTCAGCCTGACTGGCTGCTAATAAAGGCCGTAAGCCACCAAACTGATGTAATAAAGTGCGGGACAATTCCACCGCATCCATACCGGCCACACCAGTACGTAAAAAAATAGCCAACAATTCGCCGTCCGATAAATGCTCTGCGCCATGCGCCAGCAGTTTTTCTCTTGGCCTTTCACCTTCAGGCCAGCTTTTGATACTCATCTTCGCCTCCTTGAGTTTTTGTTTTCCTTCATCTTTCCGTGTTATCTTAACGCCAACTTAACCACTTTTTGCTGCGACAGACATGGCACTACTACTGGCAGGAAAACGCATTTTATTAGGCATTAGCGGCGGTATTGCCGCTTACAAAAGTGCCGACTTAATTCGCCGTCTGAAAGAACGTGGCGCTGAAGTACGGGTCATTCAAACCGACGCAGCGCGCGAATTTATTACGCCTTTAACTTTGCAGGCCTTATCCGGTCATCCGGTGGCCAACAGCTTGCTCGACCCTGCTGCTGAAGCTGCTATGGGCCATATTGAGCTGGCTAAATGGGCCGATTTATTACTGATAGCCCCAGCTTCGGCTGATTTAATTGCCCGCTTAGCCCATGGCCTGGCCAACGATTTATTAAGCACTTGTGTGCTGGCAACGGATGCCCCAGTGGCAGTGGCTCCTGCAATGAATCAGCAGATGTATAAAAATATAGCCACCAAACACAATATAGACACATTAAAGACACGTAATTTTTACATCTGGGGCCCGGCAGCAGGCGAACAAGCCTGTGGTGATGTCGGTATGGGCCGGATGTTAGAACCTTTGCAACTGGTGGACTTAGTACTTGAGCATTTTGCGCCGCGAGTTCAGCCTTTAACTGGTGTATCGCTGGTGATTACTGCGGGCCCTACCCGCGAGCCGATAGATCCTGTGCGTTATATCTCCAATCACAGTTCGGGCAAAATGGGTTTTGCTTTAGCTGACGCTGCTGCGCGCTTAGGTGCGGACGTGACATTAATTGCAGGACCAGTGCAGCTTAAGACTCCTGATCAGGTAAAGCGTATTGATGTGGTCACAGCTGACGAGATGTATCAGGTCGCATTAGAGCAGGCGACCAGCGCAAGCATCTTTATTGGCTGCGCTGCTGTAGCAGATTATAAAGTGGCTCAGGTAGCGACACAGAAACTGAAAAAAACCAGCGACGACAGCACCAGTCTTACCTTAGTGAAAAACCCGGACATTATTGCCGCAGTGGCTGCATTAAAGTCACAGCGTCCTTTTACTGTAGGTTTTGCCGCTGAAACTCAGGATGTTGCCAATTATGCCCGCCAGAAACTGGCGAAGAAAAAACTGGATCTGATTTGCGCCAACGACGTATCTCTATCAAACCAGGGCTTTAACAGCGAACAAAATGCTCTCACTGTATTTTGGGCGGACGGCGAACAGCAGTTTGGCTTACAAGCCAAAACAGAGCTGGCACACCAACTTCTTTTATTGATTAACGAGCGTTATCTGCATGAAAAAAGCCATTGATTTAAAAATTCTCGACCCACGTATCGGCACTGAATTCCCATTACCGGCTTATGCCACACCGGGCAGCGCTGGTTTAGATTTACGGGCTTGTCTGGATGCAGAAGTACAATTGGCGCCTGGCCAAACCACGCTGATCCCAACAGGTTTGGCTATTCATATTGGTGATGCGAATTTATGCGCCACTATACTGCCGCGTTCTGGTTTAGGTCATAAACACGGCATAGTGCTGGGTAACTTAGTGGGTTTAATCGACTCGGATTATCAGGGCCAGTTAATGGTGTCTATGTGGAACCGTTCGCAGGAACACTTCACTATTAACCCGGGCGATCGCATCGCGCAGTTGGTGTTTATGCCAGTAGTACAGGCAGAATTTACTATTGTTGAAGATTTTGACGCTTCAGACCGAGGCGAAGGTGGATTTGGTCACTCAGGCCGTCAGTAATTAGTGACAAGGATATCCATGGCAACGACAAAACGTCCCAACCGCAAAGAAGATATTTTGCAGGCTCTGGCCGCTATGCTGCAAAGCCATGCGGGTCAGCGTATCACCACAGCAGCTTTGGCTGCTCAGGTGGGTGTATCCGAAGCGGCTTTGTACCGGCATTTCCCTAGCAAAGCCCGGATGTTTGAAGGGCTAATCGACTTTATTGAAGACACCTTGTTGTCGCGTATTAATGCGATAGTGCAGGAGCACAAACAAACCGAGCAGCGCATTGAACTCATTATGCAGCTGTTGCTGATCTTCGCCGAGCGTAACCCTGGTATCTGCCGTATTCTGACCGGTGATGCCTTACAAGGTGAACAGGAGCGTTTGCAGGAGCGCATCAGCGCCTTGTATGAAAAGCTGGAAACTCAGTTAAAACAATGTCTACGCGAACGTAAGTTACGTGAAGGCAAAAGTTTTACTGTAGATGAAGGTGATTTAGCCAACCTGTTGCTGGGCATTTGTGAAGGTAAAATGCAGCAGTTTGTTCGCTCAGGCTTTGCCCGCTTGCCAACAGCTCAATGGCCGAACCAATGGGCTTTACTGCAAAAAACCATCTTTGCGGTTTAAAGATGACTGTTTAAGCGAGAGATAAAAAAACCGGTCAATTTGAAGCTGACCGGTTTTTGTTTTCTAACGACTTTATGAGAATTTCTGCCAGATAGCTGCTGCCCAAACTAAAGCAACAAAGACTAGCGCGGACGTTACCGCAGCTGAGCCCATATCTTTAGCCCGGCCTGATAATTCATGCCGCTCTAAACTGACACGGTCGGTTAAAGCTTCAATGGCAGAGTTGAGTAACTCCACAATAATCACCAGTAACCACACCCCCATCAAAATAGCAAAATGGCCAAAATCAGCAGCTAAGTACCAGGCAAAAGGAATAGCAGCTAAAGTAAGCCCGGCTTCCTGACGAAAGGCGGCTTCGTTCACCCAGGCTGCGGCGAAACCTTTACGGCTGCAATCTGCAGCTTTAATAATACGCCCAAAACCTGTGCCATTTGGCTTGCTCATTTCAGATCCTTAAAACCCTAACTCACACCGTACTGGGCACGATAAGCAGACACAGCTTCTAGATACTGGGCCAGCTCAGGTTTGCCTTGCAGGTAGTTGATTAAGTCGTTTAAACAAATGATAGAAACCACTTGAGTGCCAAAGTCGCGTTCGACTTCCTGAATAGCTGAAAGTTCGCCCTGGCCTTTTTCCTGACGGTCGAGCGCAATCAGTACACCACTTAAACTGGCGCCCTGCGCCTGAATAAGCTGCATCGATTCACGAATTGCAGTACCGGCCGTGATCACATCATCCACCAGCATCACTTTGCCCTGTAAAGGCGAACCCACTAAGTTGCCACCTTCACCATGGGTTTTCGCTTCTTTGCGGTTGAAGCAATAAGGCACATCTTTACCATACTGATCAAACAAAGCCACAGCTGTAGTAGTTGCTATAGGAATACCTTTGTAGGCAGGGCCAAACAACAGGTCAAACTCTACGCCAGCGTCTTCTAAAGCAGCCGCATAAAACCGACCTAAACGGGCTAAATCGCCACCTGTATTAAATAAACCTGCGTTAAAAAAGTACGGGCTGGTACGGCCGGATTTCAACGTAAAACTGCCAAACTTTAGTACCTGACGCGACAATGCAAATTCAATAAAGTCTTTTTGAAACTGTTTCATAACTTAGTGTGACCTCAAAGCCTTAAGCAAAACTTAAGCTAAAACGCGTTTTTGTTCGTCGATAATTTCACGGATGGCGTGTTTGCCTAATTCCATCATCTGCTGCATTTCTTCAAAGCTAAATGGCGCTTCTTCAGCCGTGCCCTGAATTTCGATGATTTTGCCGGTTTCAGTCATGACAATGTTCATATCGGTTTCAGCGTTTGAATCTTCGGCGTAATCTAAATCGGCCACAGCAGTGCCTTTATAAACACCAACAGAAACTGCAGCGACCATAAAATTCAACGGGTTGGTTTTGATCATACCTTTAGCGCGCATAAAATTCAGCGCATCCACTAAAGCTACACAAGCACCAGTAATAGAGGCCGTGCGGGTGCCACCATCGGCCTGGATCACGTCACAGTCGATAGTAATAGTGTTTTCACCCAACAGCTTTAAATCCACAGCAGTACGCAAAGCGCGGCCAATCAGACGCTGAATTTCCATAGTACGGCCACCCTGTTTACCACGAGCCGCTTCACGGTCGTTACGGGTATGAGTTGCACGTGGCAACATGCCATATTCAGCTGTGATCCAGCCTTTGCCCTGGCCTTTCATAAAACGTGGCACACCTTCAATCACGCTGGCAGTACAAATAACTTTGGTGTTACCAAACTCAACCAATACTGAACCTTCAGCATGAGCCGTAAATTGACGGGTGAAAGTAATAGGACGAATTTGACTCGCTGTTCTGCCGCTAGGACGCATGGTGAAGCCTCAACCTGATATTAAAAGTGCTTCATTATAGGGATTTCACCCTTGCTGTGCCATCTATACGCTAAGTAAATGCGGCAAGGCGTTTTTTGCATCAAAGCGGTGGCAGGATTTCATCGCACATTTCATCGCAGAGCGCAGGCTACAAAGTTGCCGCTTCAGATGCGACAGCCAGATTAGACGAATCATGCCTGAACTAGGTTTTACCCAAAGTAAGTGGAGTTGCAACGCGACGACTGATGAACGAGTCCCCATGAGCATAGGCGACTATGTGATTGGGGCGAGAGAACTCAGTCAACAAAGTTGCAGCTTCAATTAAGACGGGTATACTCGGAATTATTTTGTATTTCAGGACTTCATTATGATCCACAGTATGACCGCTTATGCCCGCCACGAAATTCGTGCCAGCTGGGGCAATGCCGTTTGGGAAATCCGCTCCGTTAACCAACGTTATCTGGAAAGCTATTTCCGCCTGCCAGAACAGTTTCGTTGCTTAGAAGGTTTATTACGCGACAAACTACGGCAGAAACTGCACCGCGGCAAACTGGAAATCAACCTGAAATACAGCGCATCAAACACTGCTGGCGAGTTAAAAATTAACGAAGCTTTAGCCAAACAACTGATGCAAAGTGCCAGCGTATTAGCCGAGCAAAGCGGCAAAGCTCAGCTTAACGTAGTTGATATTCTGCGCTGGCCTGGTGTGATGGAAACTCAGGAAGAAGACATCGACAGCTTACAAGCCGAACTGATGGCCGCTTTTGATGCCGCCTTAGTCGACTTTGTTGCAGGCCGTGGCCGTGAAGGTGTTGCGATAGAGCAAATGATCCGCGACCGTCTGGATCAAATTGGCACTCATGTCAGCACCTTACGCACACATTTACCACAAGCACTGCAATGGCAACGCGACAAAATGCTCAACCGCCTGCAAGAAGTAAAAGCCGAACTGGACCAAAACCGCCTTGAGCAGGAAATGGCCTTTTTAGCCCAAAAATCTGATGTGGCAGAAGAGCTGGACCGTTTAGACGCTCATATCAAAGAAACCCGCCACAGCCTGAAACAAGGCGGAGCCATAGGCCGCCGCCTCGATTTTATGATGCAAGAATTCAACCGCGAAGCGAACACTTTGTCCTCAAAAGCAATCTCAACCGAGATCACCAATACAGCGGTGGAGCTTAAAGTTTTAATCGAACAGATGCGGGAACAAATTCAAAATATCGAATAAAATCAGTAACTTAAAATAAACCTCTACTCATAAAGCTGGTTAAAGTCTTTGCTTGATCTTAGCTCAAGCAAAGACCCGCTCTGGCAGTACATTGAAAAATGCTTTATGTCATACCCTCAACATACCGTTGAGTTTTCCACCTCAAACATCTGTCACAGATATAATTCATCTTATTAGTCTCTACGAAGTTAGGGTTATTTCAAGCAATGTTTTATCCTCTCCACTAATCAACTATTTACAAAAAATTAGAATTAAGTACTCCTCTGAAGCACATATTAATACTGGATAAAACTTCATTTAATTGTCGTATTTTTGCTTATGCTATAACCATGATAAACGGGAGGTATCAGATGACGATACAAGACAGAATACAAACCAGAGTGAAACGCTCTAAGCGTTCTGTTTTCCTGCGTTCTGATTTTACTGATATCGCTGATTATGATCAGGTTGGCCGTGGGCTCAGAAGCCTGGTACGCGAAGGCTTGTTGTTGAAAATTGGCTACGGCCTGTATGTACGCGCCAGAATCAATCGTGTTACTGGCCAGCTAATGCCTGACAACCCTGCAGGTAACGATGGGGTAATGATTGTGGCCATGGGAAGGTTAGGTGTTGATTATCAACTTGATGACCTGTCTCTGAAAAATTTATCAGGCGAAAGCACTCAAATTCCCGCAAACGTTAAGATTATTCCTAAGAGTTCGCGGTTTACCCGCAAGATTGCGGTAGGGAAACAGCGTGTTAACGAAGTTCGATAGCTCACTCTTTGTCGATGTTGCAAATGCTTTGGGGCTTGGCAAGTGCCGCAAAACAGTTGGTAGCGCCAGCTATTGCAATGAGTGCAACCTTTTCTGTTGAAACGGCGCTTGTTGCGTTAGATGAATATAACTAACTTAGCTTTGACAGCTTCCAGATGGAAATTCCGGCATTGATACGTTAGAATCCAACTAAAGTCAGGGGGTAATCTATGTCAAAAACAGCGACCAAAACTACCGATGAACGCAAGGCTAAATTTTCCCCTAATATGGAAAATTATAAGGTTAGCCTGAGTTACGAAGGGCTGTCTTTGAAAAAAAGTAGCGAACATAAATCTATTGCAGACCTAAAACGTCAATATGCGCGATAAGTATGGCGTAGAACACGACAGCTATTGCTACCCAGGTTCAGATGTCTTAATTAACCTGTTAAATATCAAAAATTCGCAAGAACTTGCCGAAGCAGAAACCGAGTTTACTGCAGAGCGCTACAGAACCTACGAATCCCGGCAACTTTCACCGCAAGACTTCTAATTCGAACATTTACAGCATCTGCATCACCATCTTTTTCAAGACTTGTACGAATGGGCGGGTAAAGTAAGAGAAGTTGATATCTAAAAAGGAGCTACCAGGTTTTGCACTTGTACTCGAATCGAACCTGAGGCAAGAAAGCTATTTGCCACAATCCCTGCCCTGGCTAACCTTAATAATGAGCTTGATTTAACTACCAAAGTGGCCGATCTATACTGCGAAATGAATATTTTGCATCCATTCAGGGAAGGCAATGGCCGTGTTCAACGGTTCTTTTTTGAGGAACTACTTTTTACACTTGGCTATGAATTACGATGGCCACAAATTTGCAAAGAAACATGGATTGACGCCAATATCGCTGGCTATGCTCTTAATCTTGAACCACTAAAAGCAATATTCTCTCAAGCAATCATCAGGCGTTAGAACAAAGCCGTAATACCACACTCAACTACAACTTCAATTTTATACCCCATCGCCCTGTAACTTTTTTCTCGTTTGGCAAACATACGCTGTAGCATTGGAATATAACTATCAACGTAATCATGGATTGTCACCAGGGTTTTACCATCAACTTCACGATGGATCCTGCCGGCATACTGCGCTAAAGCTCCCTTCCAGGCGATAGGCATAGCAAGAAACAAGGTGTCTAATCTCGGTAAGTCAAAGCCTTCGCCAACATACTTGCCGGTTGCCACCACCACCTTTGCTGTAGCCAAACGCTCGTTTGCGTTTTTGCGCTCAGCGGCCTTCATCGCGCCAGTAAGCATCACTGAATCAACACCTTGCTCTTGCAGCAGTCTGTTAATCTGTTGCGCATGTTCGCGTCGCTCAGTTAACACCAGTGGATGCCTACTTTGGTTAACGCTTCGCACAACATCTGCCACAATTCGATTGGTGCGCACTTCATTTTCCATAATCAGCCGATACACGTCGGCTACTTTTGGTCGATCTTCGGTCAGTGTCACGGACCGCGACTCAGCATCTTGCAGCTGATGCACCTGAACCTGCTGCTCAAATTGCTCATCCGTCTGTGATTTGACTTTGTGTCTGATAGGACCTGCAGCCATGAATATGATTTTCTGATGACCATCTTGTCGGTCTGGCGTTGCCGTTAGACCCAGCACATATTTCGCTCGAACCTCATTTAACACCATTTCAAAACGCGGGGCTGAAACATGATGGCATTCGTCCACTATAACGTGGCCATAATTCTGTACCAGCGGCAGAACGGTGTTGTCTTTCAAGTTGATTAAGCTTTGATAGGTTGCAATATCAATAACGCCTGTAGGCTTTCTTTTGCCACCAGCGATCACACCTATTTCGATGTCAGGTAAAAATGAGCGCAGGCGCTCCTGCCACTGCTCCAGCAACTGGCGGCTATGTACCAAAATTAACGTATTGACCTTACGCTTCACAATAATACCAATCGCCGTTACCGTTTTACCAAATGCTGTGGGAGCATGCAAAGTGCCGGTATCGTGCTTGGTCATCTCCTTCACTGCGACTTTCTGGTTTGGCCTGAGTGTCATCAACGGTTTTAGACCCACAAGCTTTTCACCTACTGTACGCTTATCATCAATAAGCACGGCAATTTTGCTCTCATTGAGCAAAGTAACCGTTTCATCCAGACAGCCTCTTGGCAGTGATAGATAGCCCTGCTCAATGCGTGCACACGAAATAAATCTTGGGATACCATTAGTTGAAAAACGCAGTGCTTGAGTTTTAAAAAACACTGGGTTAGAAAAGCTGGCAAAGCGTTTTAGTCGTGCTGCCAATAAATTGGGTAGCGTATTCAGCTCAAAGTAAACTCTGTCAGCCAGCGTAACCGTCAACTGTGTTGGCGGATTAGCCAGGAGCAATGGACCAGGCTTTGCGCTAGCTTCCCAAGGCGGGCGGCTATCAGGCACTTCTTGCTCTTTTTGCAGCAGCGTATTTGAGGATAGCTGGCTGAGTAATTTGGTTAATTCTTGTTGTTTAAGCCGCCTTATTTGCGCAAGGTGCTGCCACTGATCTGCTATCAATTTTAGCTCTTTATCAACAAATGAGCTATTGCCTGCTTGTCTGGCTTCACGCTGCAGCGGTAATGCAATTAGATTGCCAAAGCCCCCATCTGGTAAAACATCCTGATTGGGAAATAATCTGTCGTAAGAGTCAAATGACAGGTTAGGAAAGATCTCCATAGCTTTATCAAGCAGCGCAAACCCAAGTAATCTAGCTTCACTGGCTGGAACTCTATCTTCAAAAAAGATCCAAAGGTGTGCTCCCTGCCCGGAGCGGGATATTTCGATTACGTGGGGGATTTCCAAATCAACGCTGACTTTTGCGATTGCCTTAACTTCGTCTTGCCAATGGCCTTCATCAAAATCGACCGCCAGCAAATAGCATGTGTTGTCTTGGAGTAACGGATACAAACCAACCACTTGTTGACCTGCCAGATGGCGATAAATAACCTTGTCATTCAACTCACTGAATTGACGGTGTTGGCAGTCCATGCATTTAATGCGCGGCTTATTACAAATTCCCTGCACCCACTCGTTATTACAAGCAACAGAGTAACCTGCCCGGCCTTGTTGGTTTTGCCAACGATTGGCGAAAATATCCTGACGGCCACGGAATAGATTACGAAAAATGGCAATCTTCTGCTTTGGGGTTAAATTTGAACTACTATCGTCGGTTGGAGTTAACCTGAGTAAAGCTTCCTTACGAGCCAATAAAGCACGTTTTTCATTCTCAATTTCTGCCAGTCTGGCATCAATATTAGCAATGCTTTCGAAGTCTTTAGGACCAACAGGATTTGTAGACATGACAACCCACTCCCCATAATACTCAGGCATAAGCACGCAATTTCAGCCGATATTCTGCTTTGTTAGCAATTGAACAGTTTTGAGGGCATCAAGCCAAGCTACAGGCTGAGGGTTATAAACCAATGGCCCGATAAATCGTTTATAACGTTCCGCATATTTAGATTCCTCTAACTGGGCCAGGCCAAATAGTAGTTCTTTGCGGGGATCGGCTTTGAACTCCGGATGTTGTTCACCAAATTGAGTCACGTCAGTCTCGATCACTGCATCGATTAATTGCTTAAATTCTGCTTTACTCGCTAACTCAGTTTGAATCTGATAAAGATCGTAAGCATGACGAATTAACTGATCGTCATCCTTCCGCTCCGTATAACGGGTTGCAACTGCCGTTCGGCGTAGCAGCGAAACCAGTTTCTCTGCAGCGGTTGAGACAAGAGAAACGCAAGCAAACTGCTCAACCTCTGACACCTTATTTATGACATCAGCATATAACGAGCTGACTGGATGATAAGTGGCAGGCTGTAATAGCTCAGACTCTGTTAGTTCTAATTGAATATGCGTCCGTAGTGCGTCACTGGAGGGGAATGCATTCGGGTAATTGAGCAGCAACTGCAAAAAACGACGTTCATTTCGGACAACCGGCTCCTGGCTCTGAGTAAAAAGCCCACTATCAAGTATTTGATTCGTGATATTGAGGTGGAAGCGTTTTCTAAGTGTACGTTGGGCAGAATTACTTAACAGCTTTGTCGCAGCATCAGGCACCAACTTTAAATCTATGTCCTCAGACATCCGGTGTGTATGTTTATATACCTTAGCCAAACAGGTACCACCAGCGAATACTAGCTGGTATCCCTCGGTGTCGGTGGTACTGAGCAGGCGTAGAAGTTGTATCAGGAAGTAATCTTTTTCAACAATCGCAGGGTTTGTGATGTTAAGAAAATCTGCGACTTCAGCAAAAAGTTCGGGGGCGGGCAGCATCATGAACGCTGCTCGACCTGAAGCTGCATATTACGCAGAGAAATTTTGCGGTTAAAACGTTTTTTCACGATAACTTTAGCATTCACAGGAACCTGAGTGGTTTCACCTTTGTTGTAGCGCATCAGTTCATCTGATGGCTGCCAGGCTACCCCTAATCGCTCCAGTGCTTGCTCTGATACTGCCTTAAAACCACCATTAGACGCCAGCATAGGTTTACCCGTGATGCTGCTGATCCGAGCTTTGGCATATAAGCCGTAACCAATTTTTAGTAACTTACCCTCAGCAACTAACTCTCGAAGCGCCCGCCCTACCTGATCATAGCCACCCAATTGGTCAAAATCAGCGCGCAGAAAAACATCCTGCTTAGTACGACTAATTTGCTGCTCAACTTGTTGCTTTAAACTTAACTTTGGCACAAGGCACCTCCGGTATAACACTGACTAAGCTTAGCAAAAATACGACACACTCCCAAGCAAAAATACGACACTTTGCTCAGAACTTCATAAGCCAAGCCCTTTGCACATAGTAAGCACCGTAATTTGTAGGATAAAATCAAACCGCTAAGCAGCCAAAGAATCAGCCAGAGCTTTAAGATGAAAGAAAATCCACTTGCAAAATATGGCATTACCGAACCTGTTCAACGGCCAAACATCAAACCCGTTAAGCAGCTCGACTTGGATACGCCTGAGGGGAGGCTAATCGTTCTGATCGAAGCAAAACGAATTATGCAGATACATAAAAGCACCTTTAAACGTTTGGCATGCCTGTAGTAGCAATAGATGTTTCCTGTTATTTGAACGACAATTCAAGCAACTGAAAAACGGTGGGTAAAGTGGCGGGTAAATGTGTAAAAACACCAACAAAAACAAATATATCTATATGATTTAGATTGGAAATAATTTGAAAACCTACAAGGAAATACAAAATATTGAACAAAATCAATAAATTAAAATCCATGCTCATAAAGCTGATTAAAGTCTTTGCTTGATCTTAGCTCAAGCAAAGACCCTTTCTGGCAGTCCATCGCAAAATGTTTTACTTCGTAGCCCCAGCTTCCATGCTCAAGTGTCCTTATTCAAAAGGAAATAGAGACAAACCACTAAAAATGTCCTTATCAGCTTGATTTATGTCCTTATAGCGATTAAGTTTAGAGACAATTATTCTATTTTTGTCCTTATTTACATGAGTAAAGAAAGCTTAATACAGCAAGAAAAAGCATGCATTTTATTGTTTCTAGAGCAATTAAGCTCGCCTGCGAGCTTAGGGGAGATAGAAAAAAAGCTATCTATATCAATAAATAAAAAAACTCTGCAACGTCGAATGAAAGACTTGCAGGCTGACGGTTACGTGAGCATTGAAGGTGAAAAAAGAAATACCAAATACTATGTAAATAAGGACAAAAACGTTTTAAAAAATGTCTCTAAAGCCTCAGATAAGGACAGCGCCAGCCAGGGTATACAGACAAATAACGAAAACAAAGACTCGCATCCCATATTTTCAAGTGCCGCTATGTCTCAACTTAGTTATTTAGACTCCCCTTCTTATGCGCGTAAGAAGTCTAGCTATCAGTTCGCCCTGGTTGATGACTACATTCCTAATCAAAGCCACTATGTCCCAAAACCAATGCGGGCGCGGCTTCTTGAGGCAGGAAAGCGGTTTGATCACAAAGTAGCTGCCGGGACTTATGCAAAAAATATTAGTCAAAGACTGTTAATTGATCTGTCTTACAACTCTAGCCGACTAGAGGGTAACACCTACTCAAAGCTTGATACTCAGCGATTGATTGAACAAGGGCTATCAGCCGAAGGCAAAGTGCACGAAGAAACCGTGATGATTATGAATCACAAAGAAGCTATCGGGTTCTTGATCGAGAATGCCGAAGAAATTGCTCTCAACACTTTTACAATCCGAAATATTCATGCCCTCCTTTCACAAGACCTATTAGCCAACGCTGCTGCCTGTGGCAATGTCAGGCGGATTGAAGTCACTATTGGAAAATCAGCTTATTTGCCGCTAAATAACCCACATCAACTGGAAGAATATTTAGCGCTACTGCTGCGAAAAGCAGCACAAATTAGTGATCCGTTTGAACAGAGCTTTTTCTTATTGATCCATTTATCCTATCTGCAAGCTTTTGAGGATGTGAATAAGCGAACAGCTCGCCTCTGCTGCAATATCCCATTTATTCAGCACAACTTGTGCCCATTAAGTTTTATTGATGTACCACAGGAAGATTATTTTAAGTCATTACTGTTTTTCTATGAGACAAATGAGCTGCAACCGGCATTAGAACTCTTTGAGTGGGCTTATTTACGCTCATGTCAGCAGTACGATGTTGTCAAAGAATCACTTGGAGAAATTGATGCATACAGAGTGCAGCACAGAGCGGCACGAAAGTTTGCTATGGGCCATATTATTCGTCAAAACCTCGATGAGCGCTCAGCGACTCAGTATCTCGAACAGTACTGTGCAGACAATAGCATTCCCTCTGCTGACAAATTTGTAAGCATGGCACTGAGTGATTTAGAACAACTCCACACTGGTTCAATCATTGGACTGGGTATTACAGAGAAGATGTTTACGGACTGGAAGCAGCAGCGTTAAAAGCTGATTTTACTGTGTCAATTCAATTGGTTTTGTACTCAAATGAATATTGAGTAAATGAGGAAAACGGTAACCGCAACTTGTCATGCTGGTGACCTAAGTGGTGGTTTCGATGAGATAAAAGCAACGTAACATTTTGAAAGATAAGGAATTAAACCAGCCGCCCTCACGACAGATCCAGAATATTGAATAAAATAAATTACTTTAAACAAAAAAGCCCTGTATTTAGATAAATCCAAGGCTTTATTTTTTATAGCGGTTATCTTCTTTTACCCTACAGCTAACTTCGCCGCTTGTTGCCACATAAAGCTCGGCATAGGCGACTGAAGCTTCCAGGTAATGCTCATGGGTTGTGAGCCTGTATGTGATACATACTCAACTTCACCGTAATTTACAAAGCCCATAGTACGGCCATATTCATCGTCTGTTTGCTCACGAACAAACAAGAAAATCCTCTTGCCCGTCATTTTATGCTTTAGATAATCCAAACCTCGACCACGATCTGGGCGTGCGCTATTTTGTGACTGCCAATGAAACAGCGATTCATTAATGGCGTAATCGTGATACATGGTCGTTGGAGAAAATTGTTTTTCGCTCTTATTTAAGGTGACAAATAACAACTCAATATTTTGATTTTGAATAACATAAACCCCTTCCATTGCAGGAGGTTGCCGCTCGAAAGTTATGGCTCCAAAACCAGTTAATATTTGCTCACGCGTATAGCGGGCATGAAGTCGTAGTGGCACGTCTGATAAACCTGCCAAAGCTAACTGTTCATGCTTAGTCCGCGCGATTTGCCAGTCCAAAACGTCGAGCAACTCATTTCTAAGAGAGAGGCTGTTTAAAGCCTTTAAACTTTGCTCAAGTGTTTCAAAACCTACTGCAGGACCCGGCTTTTGCCAAAAGTCATAATGACACATTAGCGCCAACCGTGGGTTCTGAGAGACTTCAACAACAAAATGGTGCGAGACGAGCTTTTTCAGGAATACCAAATAGTGGTAATCGTCACAGGCCAAGATCTTGAGTTTGATAGCCCGCTCGTATATTTCAACCAACTCATCATCGGTATCTTTTTCTCTGACTTCATCAAATGAACGCGAGACTAATTTGCTCCACCCACCTCGTTTGTACAAGTCACGAATTCCAACATGGGGATGTAATTTAAGAAAATTACCAAGAGTTAATGGCAATTCGAAATTATGAGGGTATTGCCTGATAAGCCCGACTAACCTGTTACTCGTCAGTGTCGCCTGACGAATATTGTTCAGGACTATCTCTTGCGTGATCTTCGATAGCTCAATGCGACACCCAAGCGGTGCGTGCGGGAAACCTTGTTTAATTTCGTCGCTAATCGCTTTATTCGTTTTACCAATCAGCGCACGGAATTTATTGGAAAAATCATATTCAGCACGTGAATTACCAACAAAATCCAGCACAGTACAACATTCTTTGCCATCAGCTAGTCGTAAGCCACGTCCCAGTTGTTGCAGGAAAATAGTCAAACTTTCAGTAGGGCGTAACAATAACAATGTATCAATTTCAGGGATATCTACCCCTTCATTAAAGATATCCACCACAAACAGCACATTGATCGCTCCTGATCGGATCGCCTGCTGCTTTTGCTGCCGCTCGTGGCTGTTATCACTGATCAATACGTCACTTTTGATACCTTTTAGTAAAAATTGGCTACACATATACGTGGCGTGCTCACGACTCACACAAAAGGCGAGAGCTTTCATGCAGCCGATATCTGTGATGATTTGCTGCATGCTTTGCAAAATCTTATTTACGCGACTTTGATTATGAGTATAAAGATTGCTTAGCAGCGAAATATCATACCGTCCACGATTCCAGCTAATGCCTCGAAGGTCAGTATCATCGTCAATACCAAAATACTGGAACGGACAAAGGTGTCGGCGATTGATCGCTTCCGGCAATCTCATCTCAGCAGCGATGACACCACAAAAATCCTCTAAGATATCGCCGCCGTCATGACGCTCTGGCGTTGCAGTTAAACCTAATAGAATTTTAGGCTGGAAGTAGTCAAGTGCAGCACGGTAACTGGCAGCAGTAATATGATGTACTTCATCAATAACCACATAGTCATAAAAGTCTGCCGACAATTTCATAGTGGCTAATTGATTGTTCAGCGTCTGGATCGACACAAATAGCTGATGGTGATGCTCAGGCCTATAGCCACCCACCCACAATTCACCAAACTGACTGCGTTTCAATACACCACGATAAGCCATTCGAGCTTGTATTAAGATCTCTTCTTTATGCGCAATAAACAAAAACTTGGCGTCTGGTTTTTCCTTGATAAAACGGGCGAAATCAAATGCGGAAATTAAAGTCTTGCCTGTGCCAGTTGCTGCGACCACTAAATTACGGAAGCGATTATGGATTTGTCGCTCGATACTAAGTTGTTCCAAAATCTCGAGTTGGTGTGGAAAGGGCTTTAGATCGAAATAATGCTGATGATCCTCGCTAACATTACCTCGGGCAGCCTTTAAAGCTAACTTGAGCTTCTCACGACTCTCGACTTGACCATCGAATAGTTCAAACTCGCTGGATTGCCAATAGGTTTCAAAAGTGTTCAGTGACTTATCAATAATATGTGGAATTTCCTGCGATGTGATTTTCAGATTCCACTCAAGGCCATTCGTCAGTGCAGAGTGCGATAAATTGGATGAACCAATGTATCCTGTGTGGAAACCTGTATGACGTAAAAATAGATAGCTTTTGGCATGTAGCCGCTCACGTTCAGTGTTGTAGCTCAATTTTACTTCAGTGTTAGGTAAGCTTGCCAGATACTCAACAGCCTTAGCATCTGTAGCTCCCATGTAAGACGTGGTAATAATTTTCAACTCACGGCCACTGCGAGTAAAGGACTCCAACTCGTTACGAAATACCCGAATACCAGTCCACTTGATAAAAGACACCAGCCAGTAAATTTTATCTGCTGATAAAATTTCACGCTTTAGCTCAGACTCAAGCGACAAACCGGCATTGCTGCCGCAAAACAACTCGCTTTCAGTTAAACCTGTAAGTGGAAAAATATCCTCAACGTATTTCTTTAAATCAGCAGCTATCGAATTATCCAGCGTGTACAACGCTGTTAGAATTTTTCCTCTGCTACTTAGTAAATTTTCTTCAATAAAACCATCATCTTGAATTTTATCCTTCAGCCACATAAGCATCTGGTTAGCGAGCTCAATTTGCAGCTTTAACCGATCGTCACCCGTTGGAACTGAGGCTACAGCAAATTCCATAATTTTACTGAGAAAGCGGGATAACCAAACTGAGGCCTCATTAGAAGACAGCTCTCGTTCACCGACGTAAAATCGTGTTCGATCCAAGTTCCGTTCAACCAACTGAGTGATCAATTGCTCATAAAGGCCGATTTGCTGCATTAAAAAATCCTTTTCATTCAGGCTGTGACTCAATGATCGTTCTGTATAAAAACCTTGAGGTTTAACAAGTTGTTCCAGGATATCGTACTAGCGGCTGTACCGTAAAATAATAGCGACTGATGCGACATAAAAAAGACTTAACCGAAAGACCAAAAATGGGACTATATTCCCACAAAACTATGGTTTAGTAGGAATATAGTCCCATTCGAATAAATAGAGCTGATTGAATAAGCACCATCGATGGCGGCTTCCAAATTCAGCATCAACCCAAAACTACCTACAAAGCCCTCTGGGCAATAACCCAGCTGCTTTATACGCATCATCAATTAGTTGCATCTGATCTATAGCATCTTTGCCACCTGTCAGCGGCTTGGTTTCGCCTTTGATGCAGGCGACTACGTGAGCCAATTGGTGGTCGTAGGTGGAGTCGCCGTTGATTTGATACTCATGGGGTTCGCCGCGTTTGGTGAGGCACAACTTGTGGCCTTGATGTGGCGCGACCAGGTTCAGAACTTCTAGTTGGGCTTTATCGCCTTCAAGATACAAAGACGCATCGTGGTGGCGGCTTAAATGTTCGCTCATAGCGCAGCCGACATAACAAAGCGGGCCGTTCGGGAACTGCAGACGAAGCTCGAAGCTGCTATCGAGTTGGGGTTTAGGGCAAATGGCGTCAGCCCATAAAATCTCTGGTGTGCCGCCAAATAAAGTGCGTAACCAGTGCAGTGGGTAGCAGCCTAAATCCATTAAAGCGCCGCCACCTAAAGGCGCGTTATGGCGCAAAGAACCTGGTGTTTCGGCAATACGCACTGAAAAATTGCTTCGCACTGTGTGGATAGTACCGAGCTCGCCACTTTTTACTAACCGCTCTACTTCAGCAAACACCGGATGAAAGCGGTAGTGATACCCTTCGATCAGTAAACGGTCACTGATCTTCGCAGTAGCCACCATGTCTTTGGCTTCAGCAACATCCATCGCAAAAGGCTTTTCACACAAAACGTGTTTACCATGCAATAAAGCTCTGATTGACCACTTTGCATGCAAAGATGGCGGTAAGGCGTTATAAATTAAATCGATATCATCGCGGGCAATAAGCTCGTCATAACTGCCAAATGCGTGCTCTATACCAAACTGCTGCACAAAAGCCTGAGCTTTTTCAAGATTCGATGCCGCCACTGCTGCTATCACCACATCAGAACGCTTTGCTGCTGGCTGAATAATGGCCCGGTCGGCAATACGGGCTGCGCCTAATAAACCTATACGGATCATACTGTTCCCTCTGAAGTTATAACCGGCAATTGCAGCAGTAGCTGATAGCTTTGGCCTGCTGTGATAGTACGCACCACTAACTCTGCCTGCTGAACACCGTCCAGCCAGAGTGTTGGCGCTGTGACAGCAGCAACACGTTCAAACCGGATATGGAAGTCTGCGCCACGGAAACGGCGTAACACTGAGGCTTTGTTCCAACTGGCCGGCAGTTGGGGCGCCAAAGTTAAACCTTGTTGGTCGCCCTTCACGCCAAACAACCCCTCGACTAAGCAGCGGTATACCCAATGCACAGTGCCTGTATTAAACAGCTGGCTGGAGCGACCTGCAGTGCGCGGTAATGTCTGGTAAGCGCCACGGTAATAATTTGGAATAAATACCGGCAACTGACCCCGTTGTAACTGATCCTGTGGATCGTCCGACGGCAGCATTTGTTTTAATACCTGATAGGCTTTGTCGGCTTCATTCACCTGATACAAAGCAAACAGATAAAAAGCCGCCGCGTGGTTATAGACTGAGCCATTTTCTGCCGAACCCGGATATTTTTGGGTCACACGGCCTACGTCTTCACGCATGGCTGTATAAGCAGGTGCCAGCATTTGCACACCGTAAGGCGTATGCAATTGCTGCTCTACAGCTTTTAACAGTTGCTGCTGTTGTTCGCTGTTGGCAGCACCGCTTAATAAAGCCCAGCTTTGTGGGTTCAGATAAATACGGCCTTCGGTATCTTTGCTGATACCAAAGACGACGTTATCGTCTGTGATACCACGGCCATACCAGTTGCCATCCCATAAATACTCATTCACTGCGGCATTAAATTCACTGGCCTGTTGCTGATACAAAGCGGCTTGTTCGTCAAAATTTAAATCACGGCAAATTTGCGCCCAAACATTCAGCGCATAAGCTGCTGCTAAGCTCAACCAACCCGATACACCTTTGCCTTTGTAACCCACCATATTCATTGGGTCACACCAGTCGCCCTGCTCAATGTAACTTAAGCAACGTTCGTCTTTTTTCAGCCATAACCAACCCATAGCGCGGTGGATATGTTCAGCCACAGTGTGTTGCTCGGTTGAATCTTTGTAGGCTACTTTTTCGCTTAACAGTGCGTAATCATTGGTTTCAGCCAGATAAGCACTGAGACAGACAGGTAACCAGACACATTGATCGGTATGAGGCACCTGGTTGATGTATTTCAGTTCAGCGTCTTTGTGCAACAAGATACCGTCTGGCATTTCACCCGACAGATGCTGCTGCGACAAAGCTGTTAAAAAAGCCTGACGGGCCACAGCAGGAGCCAGATAGCTCATGCCCATATTGTCCTGCAGATAATTACGGGTTTGTGGATCTGTGGTTAAACGTTTCACATCGCCGTGGTAATACACCTGGCGCGCCAGCCAGTGGTTGACATAGTTATTCAGCTCTTGATCCGGCGTATCGATTTCTAAGCAAGGCACAGCCTGGGCTACATAAGCCGCATACGCCTGCTGGATTTGATCAAAACTCTCTGGTGTGCCAAACACCTGCTGACGAATTTGCGCAACTTCCGCCTTGTCATAAGCTGGACCAAACACAAAACGATATTGCTCGGTTTGGCCTGTGGCTAAAGATACTCTGTACTGCATCACACAAGCTGGCGTTTCGTAGTCTGAATCACCACAGCCTAAAAACGGCTGTTGCACTGCAGAAGGTGCATGCAAGCCGCCCTGACCTTCAAACTGCTGCTGGTTCACTTCCCAGAAATCCGGTGTGCGTTCGGCCAACAAGAAGGTTTTGTCTTTTAAGAACTTGTTTTTAAAGTAATCCGGATACTTTTGATAAGGCGTGACTGATGAGCAGATAATAGCGTTTAAATCCGCATCATAACGGCCAGACTGGTTCATCCAGGACATATAACCGACCGGGAAATACGGATATAAACTTAACGACCGGTTTTGTGCTGAATCATTGCGTACTGTCAGCTGCCATAACTCCAGCGGTTGATCCGGAGTTAAGGTTAATAACCATTCGACAGTTAAACCGGAGTCCAGCGTCAGCTGCCAGCGGATATCCGACTGGCCCGCTGAAAACACAAAGTTTTGGGCTTCTTTGCGTACCGGCTCGTAAGGCACAGACCAAATTTCACCGCTGTTTTCATCTTTGATATACACAAAACGGCCCGGATGATGAGCGTAATAGGGCTGCTCCGGCTGCATAAAAGTTTTAGCTTCTAAGTTCGGCGCATGGGCATATTTGGCTGGTTCTGGCTGCATAAACTGCGCTGTGGCATAACCACGGCAGTTTTGCTGGATCATCATCACCTTGTTCCATAAAAAAGCCGCAGCCTGTGGCATCGCAGTGGCGCTGTACAATTCATAACGCTGGCCGTTTTCTGTGGCTTGCATCAACTTCTTCATAGTTACTCCGACACTCCGACTACTTCATTTTTTACAAAGGGTGTTGATTTACGCTGATCCAGTTCCTGCTGAATGGTCAGCAATTGTTTTTCATCTAAATGGTAAAAGCGCATCACAAAGGCAGCCAAAAAGGCCACTAAGCCAGGGATCACCGACACCATTAACAAAATACCCATCTGTGAGCCCGCACTTTGTTCAGTGTTGGCGACATAACCTATCAGCGCCAATAACCAGCCAATCACAGCAGAGGCAATAGCACCGCCGAGTTTTTGCGAAAAGGTAGCTGCTGAAAAGGTCATAGCTGTAGCACGACGGCCAGTGCGCCATTCGTTGTAATCTGCAGTGTCGGCATACATAGAAAACGCCAGTGGCGACTTAGGCCCTAACACAAAACCTATAGCCAGGTTGATGGCAAAAATTAAACCCACCTCGTCGGCTGGGACAAAAAACAGGCTGATAGAAAACACACCGGCCAGGCTCATCAGCAGCATCATCAGCGGCTTTTTATCCATAAACTTAGTCATTAAAGGCGTAGATGCCGCACCTAAAGCCAAAGCAAACATATAAGAGGATAAAAACTCGCCGACCAGCTCAGGCCGCTCCACATAGTATTTAAAGTAATACACGCCGCTGCTGGCGCGCATAGTGATAGTGATCATAATGATCAGCGCCAGGCTAAACAGCACCAGCCAGGGTTTGTTGTTTTTTAAATCGAGTAAATCCTGCATCACAGCGCTGTTGTTTTCGCTGACCGGCTGAATACGTTCTTTGGTGCTGGCAAAAGTGAACATAAAGAGCAAAGCCGCAGCTATACCAAAGACGCCCATGGTCAGCTGCCAGCCTAAGATTTCATCACCCTGACCTAATAACACCACCAGTTTAGGGGTTAGGTAAGTCACCAGAATACCGCCGGTAAAACCGCCAATAAAACGGAAGCTAACTAAAGTCGTACGCTCTTGGCTGTTACGGGTCATCACACCAGACAAGGCTGAATAAGGAATGTTAATTGCGGTGTAAGTCAGCATCAGCAGGCTGTACGTGCAATACGCCCATACCAGTTTGCCGCCAGGGCCTAAGTCTGGTGTGCTGTAGGTCAACACACCAGCACCAGCTAAAGGCAAAGCTAACCACAATAAATAAGGCCGGAACTTACCAAAACGGCTTTTGGTTCTGTCTGCTATAGCGCCCATCATAGGGTCGGTAAAAGCATCGATGATTTTAGTGATCAGCATCATGGTGCCGGCGGCAGCCGCTGAAATACCAAACACATCGGTATAGAAAATTAATAAAAAGGCAGAGATATTGGCCCAATAGAAGTTAAAACCCATATCGCCCAGGCCATAACCGACTTTTTCGCGCAGCTTTAGCCTGTCTTGAGGTACCGCAGTTTCTGTTGTCACTTTGTCACCCTGTCGTTGTTCTGTTGTTTTGATTCGCAGATTTATTGATCATGCGCCAGCCACTAATGGCCAGTCGTGACCGCTTGTTATAATCGTTGTTCTGTTTTTAATACGACCTGTAGCATCAGTTCGTTGACGCTCTGGCTGATATCCAGGCACAGCACATCAGGCTCTTGTTCTACCGATTCCATAGTCGCCAGCTGGCTTTGCAGCATAGACACCGGCATAAAATGATTTTGTCGTTGTGCCAGCCGCTCAGCCAGTAATTCAGCACTGCCTTGTAAATAAATAAACTGTGGCCGGAGCGCCGCCTGGCGAATACGCTCACGGTGCTTGCGGATTAAACCTGAATAACTCAATACCACAGCCTGTTGTTTTGCGGCGCAGTCTTGCAAAGCTGCGCATAAACGGCCAACCCACTGGTCACGCATATCACTGCTTATAGGCGTGCCTGATGCCATCATTTGCTTGGCCTCATGGCTATGAAAATCATCCCCTTCGAGATAGTGCCAACCCAGTTGCTCTGCGAGGCGCAAAGCCAGCGTAGATTTGCCGCTGCCGGCCACGCCCATAATGATCAGACTTTGGCAGCTTTTTAAATGAGGAGCATGGCTAACCTTCTCTTCATTGCCTGAATTGCTTGCCTGCTGCCCTGTTGGATCCTGTTGCATCAGATACGATCACACCTTCCATAAAATGTGGCCTCAGCTTAATTCAGATAAAATGATAGCGCAACCATTTTGACTCAAACTAAGCTTTCAGTTATTGTTTTTTAAAAATAATGAGAATGGCGCGATGAATAAAAAACCTAACCTGAAAGATGTGGCAAAAGTAGCTGGTGTCAGTGCCATCACAGTGTCGCGCGTGCTAAGCAATCCCGATAAAGTCTCAGAAAAACTGCGGACAAAAGTTGAACAGGCTGTGCATGAAATTGGTTATATCCGTAACCATGCTGCCAGTGCTTTGGCTTCGCGTCGCTCAGGTGTGATTGCGGTTATCATTCCATCATTATCTAACATAGTTTTTAATGATGTGCTGCAGGGTATATACAGCGCTGTGAAACAACATCATTTGCAGGTGGTATTAGGGGATTGCCATTATTCGCCACTGGAAGAAGAAAAACTGATCGCCACTTTACTCAGCCAGTCGCCTGAAGGTTTTATTTTAACAGGCACAGATCAAACCGATTACGCCCGTAAATTGCTGCAGCAATCCGGTATTCCTATAGTGCAGTTGATGGAGTTAAGCGACTGCCCTATTGATATGAATATTGGCTTTTCGCACTTTAATGCCGGGGTGGATATCACCAACCATTTGCTGCAAAAAGGTTATCGCAAACTGGGCTTTTTGGGCGCCCGTATGGACACCCGTACTCAGCAGCGTTTAGCGGGTTTTAAAAAGGCTATAGCGGACTTTAAGCAGCCTTGCCAAAGTTATGTCGTTACCACCACTCAGTCTTCGTCAATCCGCTTAGGTGGTCAATTGTTGCAAGCCGTGATGGCAGAATCTCAGGGCCAGTGTGATGCAGTGTTCTGCTGTAACGACGATTTAGCCTTGGGTGCTTTGTTTGAAACCAAACGGATGAACCTGAAAGTACCAGCTGATATCGCCATTTGTGGTTTTAACGATTTAGAAGCTTCAGCTTTGGTCGAACCCGCCATAACCAGCGTCGCCTCCCCCCGCTTTGAGATGGGCCAACAAGCAGTTGAATTACTGATGACAGCGTCAGGCGAAGACAAAACCCATAAACCACCTATAGACGTGGGTTATCGCATAGTGGAACGAGCTTCGACTTAAATCCTCAAGGTCAACCTAGATATTTGTTTCCTCAAACATAACAAAAACATCTGGAATGTTTTTGAACAATGCGAAGCGTTGGCCCGACAGGGTGAGCGCCATGGATGGCGGCGAATACAAAAACATCTGGAATGTTTTTCACTCACATCGTCCATGATGTTCGCCTTCGGCAGCTAAAGCTGTGCAAAACGGCTATCCTGCCGTTTTGTGAACATTGGAGCGCAGCGACAATGGCCCTTTAGGGTGAGCGCCATGGATGGCGGCGAATAAAAAAGTACCAGCCGAAGCTGGTACTGATACCCCAATAACCGGGAGAACCCGGACTCGCACAGTCCAGGAGACAAGGGTAAAACATGATTTACTTTCGTTCCTGAAGCTGCAGCTTTGTTGATGCTATCAACAAAGCTCATGATCAATTCAGGACAGAGACGGGCGACCATAAAGGCCGCCGCTACAGCATCAATTATTCAAAAGCGACGTTAAAACGCACACCGAAGGTACGTGGTGATTGCCACATAAAGTTAGGTACTGCGTCACCGTGAGTTCGGCCTTGATCGCTCTTAATATCGCGGTCAGTGACGTTATTCACAAAAGCTTCGGCTGACCAGCTGCCCTCTGAAGGTTCATAGGCCAGGCTTAAATCCACTTTGGCATAGGCATCCTGACGGTCAATATCAGCAGCATAAGGCAGATTTCTGAAGCCATCAGGTCTGTCACCACGGTTGGCCGGGTCAAACCATACTTCGCTGGTGTAACCGACACGAACTCTTGGTTTTAACGTAGCGCCGCTTTCCAGACCAACAAAATGTTCGTAGTTCACAGAAACAGAAAATTCCGGTGCCATCACTAAATGATTACCACTGAAATCCAGCAAGTTAGGCAATGCAGGGTTACCTGCAGATGGGTTAAAAACTAAACCATCGCTGCCGTATTTTGAGTCTGTCGTCAGGAATTCATCGTAGGTTGCATCCAGAATAGACACAGAGCCACTTAACTCGCCGTTTTCAGTCACTAACCAGCGGCCTTCCAATTCCAGACCATTGATGGTGGCTTTACCTGCGTTGGTTTTACGCAACAAGTCAGCACCAGTGTTGGTGACTACGTTGCTGGTGACTTGTAAATCGGTGTATTCAGTGGTGAACAGCGCTGCAAATAACTGCAAAGTACCGTCCAGGAATAAACCTTTCATACCCAGTTCGATACTGGTGTTTTCTTCCGGTGCTACATAAGCAGCAGTGCCTGCGGCTTCATTGTTGTTACCAGCGATAATAGCGTCCAGATCAGCCTGCGTGAAAGGACCAGTGCCTTTATAGGTGCCACCATCCTGAATAGTGCCGGATTTAAAGCCAGTGGCGTAGGAGCTGTAGAACATCACATTGTCCGTCATATCCCATTCCAGACGAGCCATACCTGTGGTTTTGCTCCACTCTGGACTAGTGTCGTTGTAGGTATCGACCCAACACTGACCAGGTTGCACCAGGAACTTATTCGGAGCCAGACCATTCAGCAAACCATCCGGGTCTAATGCACCTATGTAATCCTGATTTGGATCCCTAACTTCTGTACGTTTTTCGTCAGGACACATGATGTTACGACCACCTTTGTCCCAGCGTTTATCTTCGGTGTAACGTAAACCGGCACTGATACGCCAATCGTCTGTCAGTTTATAGGTAGACTGAGCATAAATACTGTTCGACTCCAAACCACGATCAGGCTGACGGTAGGTAGACCACAGATTTGGGTTAGGAGTATTACCACCTTCGTAATCCACGTCTGGGTGCACTATGTCAAAAATAGTGTTGTTGTTTTCTTTGAAGTAGAAATAACCCACCATCCACTGAAAACGCTCTGAGTCATCATTTTTTAACTGCAATTCATGCTGAGTGGCTTGGTGATCACATTCCACACAACCGCCCCATTCGTACTTGGTCAGACTCCAGGTTCTGTCCCATACAGATTCACGAGACGTATCTGTATAACCCCCTATGTACGAAAGTTGCAGGCCTGAATCGAAATTGTAATTGGCTCTGGTGCGGAAACTGTCGCTGGTCGCATGGTTAAAACCAGGTTCCTGCACGTAAGAGCTACGATCTGAACCACCGGTAATAGTCGGGATATTGCCCGTGCCATTATCAGTGAAGTTTTCATAAGATAAGGTTAAATCAAACTTGTCTGATGGCTGATAAAAAGCACTGAAACGAGAAGCGGCCAGATCAGTTGAACCGTATTTTTCACCCATGGCTGAGCCCGGCAGGAAATCCACTACACCTTCTGATTGATCCACTGCAGCGGCAACACGCACAGCTAAGGTATCGCTGACCGGAATATTGACCATACCACGCATAGCACGGCGGTCGTAGTTGCCTAAAGTGATTTCAGCGTTGGCATCAAAACCATCCAGACGGGCTTTGGCGGTGTGTAAGTTCACTACACCACCAGTGGCGTTACGGCCAAATAAGGTGCCTTGTGGGCCACGTAAAATTTCAGCACCTTCTAAATCAAACATCAGCGCAGAAGCGCCCTGAGAGCGGGCTGAATACACACCGTCAATGTGGAAAGCGACAGCAGGGTCGCCACTTTCAGTTTGGTCAGAAGAGCCAATACCACGCACATACACCATAGGGGTATTTTGGGTGCCGTTTTGAGCAATTTGTAAACTAGGCACTATGCCCTGTAAATCATCCAGCTGGGCCACATGGTTTTTGTCCAGAGTCTTCTGGTCAAAGGCTGTAACTGCAAGCGGAGTTTCACGTAAGGTGGTTACCCTTTTAGTCGCGCTGATCTGAATTACTTCAATAGCACGGCCTTCATCATCTTTGCCTTCACCGGTATTTGTGGTTTCTGCAACTTGTGCTGCCACACCAAAAGCGCTGCACAGCGCCAAGGTAGTGAGTAAGTACGACGGTTTTAATTTTAAGACTTTCACTTTGATTCCCCTATCCTGTCTGTTTATTCTTTTTGTCAGCATGACAGCGCTAACACCTGTTGATTTTTTTTATGTGGTACCTGTTCAAACGATTAAAAATCCGGGGCATATCCTGATTTGATTGCTGTTTGGATTGATCTCGTTCGCTTACTGGTAATACCAAGCCTAAGCTAGGGCGATAAATTAGCCTCAGAAGAATGATTGCGCAACCATTATTTAGATCTTTTTTGTGAAAACAAGCTGGGAGCCAGATCTTTTACGACAGAATACGACTAAGGTCGTAGTTGAATTAACAGGCAGGTTTTGTATTTATTTTCATCAGAACAAAGTACAACAAAGCAGAAAAATAGAAATGATAGCGCTATCAATTTTGTGCGGGAAAGAATTTCGGTCAGAGTAAAGTGAAGGCTGATTGCTTCATTTCACTCTGACCGAAGTATTTATTTGGCTATTTGCTTTTTCTGCAGAAAGGCTTTATCCAAGGCGAGGAATACCACTGGTGTGGTTAATAAAGTCAGTACCTGACTAAAAGCCAAGCCGCCCACTACAGCCACACCTAAAGGCACGCGCAGTTCAGCACCAGTACCAAAGCCCATCATTAAAGGCACTGCACCTAAAATAGCTGCTAAGGTGGTCATCATAATAGGGCGGAACCTGACTAAGCAGGCCTGATGAATCGCCTCTTTCGCCGACAAACCTTGCTCACGCTGGGCTTGCAACGCAAAGTCGACCATCAGAATGCCGTTTTTCTTCACTATACCTATCAACAAGATAATGCCGATCAGCGCCATGATGGAGAAATCCAGCTGCCAGATCCAGAGCAACAAAATGGCTCCTATAGCAGCAGATGGCAGAGTGGACAAAATAGTGAGAGGGTGAACAAAACTCTCGTACAACACGCCCAAAATGATATACACAGCTAATAAAGCCGTGAAAATCAGCAAGGGCTGAGTGGCCAAAGAATCCTGAAAAGCCTGAGCTGCGCCCTGGAAAGAACCAGACACCGAGCCAGGCATTTGTAATTCGGTACGAGCTTGTTCCAGAACTTCAACAGCCTCACCCAATGAAATACCTGCAGCCAGGTTAAAGGATAAAGTAGCTGCTGGTTGCATGCCATTGTGTGCAATCACCACAGGGCCACTGGTGGCTGGCAATACTTTAGCAAAAGCCAATAAAGGCACCATTTCTCCGGTAGTGGGAGAACGTAAGTGGAAATAATTAAGGCTTTCTGCTGTGCCACGTTGTGCCGGGTCCAGCTCCAATATCACGTTATATTGGTTAGTTTCGGTTTGATATTCGTTGATCTGACGCTGACCAAAGGCGTCGTACAAGGCCTGATCCAAATCAGCAGCAGCAAAACCTAAACGCGCTGCTTCCTGTCGGTCTAGTTCCAGCTTGATAATATTAGCGTCCCACTGCAAGTCGTTGGATAAGTCAGTAAATATCGGGTTTTGCCGTAATTTAGCCGTTAACGCCTGAGTCCAGGTAGCCAACTCTTCACTGCTTAAGGCTTTGAGTACATAACTGTACTGGGCACGACCAGGCCCTGCCCCCAGATTAATATCCTGAGCGGCCCGTAAAAACACCTGAAAACCAGGAATTTGCGCAAACTGTGGTCGTAAGCGGTCAATAATTTCACTGGCGCTGGCATCCCGATCATCTGGATCGCTTAATACCACCCAGACCCGGCCTGAGCCAGTTGAGTTATTGCCGCCTACTGCATGGTTAAAGCCTGTGATATCCGGATCATTTTTTAAGATCTGCTCCAGCTGCTTATGTTTAGCAATCATATCTTCGTAAGGAATATCTGAGGCAGCCTGAGTCACACCTATAACAAAACCTGTGTCCTGCAGCGGAAAAAAGCCTTTAGGAATGGCCATAAAACTGGCGACACTGCCTGCCACTGTCAGAAAAAACACCCCAAGCATAATTTTCTGATGGTCCAAAGCCCAGGTCAGCACTGTGTCATAACGTTTTACTAAGCGGTCAAAAAAGCCGGGGTTATTCGGGTCATGCGCTGGCGCTTTGTCCATAAAAAGCGAAGCTAAAGTCGGTGCCAAGGTTAAACATACCACCACCGAAATCAGAATGGCCGCTGCCGCTGTTAAAGAAAACTCCAGAAACAACTTGCCGATAATGCCGCCCATAAACAGCAGCGGAATAAAAGCTGCCACCAAAGACACGCTGATCGACACCACAGTGAAACCAATTTCTTCTGCCCCTTTAAGCGCCGCTACTCTTTTGGTTTCGCCCGCCTCTAAGTGCCGGTGAATGTTTTCAATCACTACTATGGCATCATCAACAATAAAACCAACGGCTATGACAATAGCCACCAGCGTTAGGTTATTCAGACTAAAGCCAACCAGATACATAAATGCACAGGTGCCAATCAAGGATACCCCAAGCACAGCAGAGACAATCAGGGTGGCCGACCATTGCCGTAAAAACGCCGCCATCACTGCAATCACCAGCACCACGGCTATCGCCAGTGTCAGCTCTACTTCATGCAAAGAAGAGCGAATAGTCCGGGTTCTGTCGTTAAAGACTTCGACTTTTACATCGGCAGGCAAAGCGCTGGTCAGCTGGGGTAAAGCGGCTCTGATGCGATCCGCTGTTGCTACTATATTAGCGCCAGGCTGACGACGGATAATGAGCGCCACACCTGATTCGCCATTAGGCCAAATCTGCACAAAATCGTTTTCAGCACCCAGTTTCACTGTGGCCACATCACGCAAATACACAGGAGAACCATCGGTATAACTGATGATCAGATCGGCGTATTCGTCGGCAGAAAAAATTTGATCATTGACCGCCAGAGTGGACACTCTGTTGTCACCAAACAAAGCGCCTTTAGGTAAATTCACGCTGGCTCTTTGCACTGCGGTGCGGATATCTGCCAGGGTTAAACCCGCAGCAGCTAAAACTTCTGGCCTAGCCTGAATACGAATAGCAGGTTTTTGCTGACCGCCAATAAAAACTTCACCTACGCCATTAATCTGAGTCATCTGGCGCGCCAACACGGTTTCAGCCAAATCACTGATTTCAGTGCGGGATAAGGTTTCTGAGGTCACACCAATAATTAAAATAGGACTATCGGCTGGGTTCACCTTACGCCAGGTCGGTAAGTTAGGCATATCAGGCAAACGCCCAGCGGCCTGATTCAGTGCGGCTTGCACTTCCTGAGCTGCAGTATCAATGTTTTTTTCCAGTACAAACTGCAAAGTGATATTGACTGAGCCTAAAGCGCTACTGGATGTCATTTCAGTAATACCAGGCACTGAACTTAACGCCACTTCCAAAGGCGTTGCGACTGAGGATGCCATGGTTTCAGCGCTAGCGCCGGGCAAGCGGGCATCCACCTGAATAGTAGGAAAATCAGCTTCAGGTAAAGGCGCTATAGATAACCGTGGAAAGGCCAATATACCTAACAACACTAAAGCGAATGTCAGTAACACTGTGCCTATAGGGTGATCCATACACCAGGCATACAGACTGCGGCTTTTCATGCTTAGTGCTCCGTAGCTGCTGTTTGAGCTGCATCAATCAGAACTTTCAGCTCCGACCCTCTGCGTAATCGGCTCTGTCCATCCACGACCACCTGCTGACCTGCAGCAACTCCAGTCACCACCACTTGATTTTTATCCTGTAATACCACTTCAACAGCAGCAGTAGCTGCTTTGCCTTGCTCATCAATCCAGACAAAAGTGCCTTCAGGTCCTTGCTGTAAGGCTTTAGCCGGGATAGTTAAGGCGTTTTCTAATACCTTACTTTGCAGTGCTATCACCACAGACTGGCTTGGCCATAAGGCCGAATCCGGATTAGCAAAATCAGCTTTCACTCTGATAGTACCACTGGCAGAAGCCACCCTGTTGTCCACTACCGTCAGTTGGCCCTGAGCTAAGGGATCCGCCCCTTCTTTTAAATAAGCCAGCACTGGCACAGTTTGTTTTTGTCTGATTTGTTGCATCAAGAGCTGTAACTCGGCTAAACGCGACTGAGGTAACGCAATTTCAATACTGATAGGGTCCAACTGGACCACAGAAAACAAACTGGTTGCATCACTGGTTCGCACATAGTTACCAGCATCCACATTACGAATACCGACCTGACCTGCAATAGGCGACAGAATTTGAGTAAAAGACAACTCGACTTGCTGGGCATTGATAGTAGCCTGCACACTACGCAGTTCTGCTTCTAACTGTTGCACTGTGGCCTGCTGTTGATCGGCCATTTGTGCCGATACCGCCTGATCTTTGCGCAAATTCTGATAACGTTTTAAATCCAGTCGTGCCACATCTAGCTGCGCCTGAACCACAGAAAGCTGAGCTTTAGCTTGTTCAAGCGCTGCTTTAATGCTGCGATCGTCAATCACAGCCAGTAGATCTCCAGCCTTCACCAACTGGCCCTCTTCCACCAGAATGCGCTGCAATACACCATCGACCTGCGGACGTATTTCAACACTTTGTTGGGCTTTCACCTGACCTATGGCTCGGATCCAAACCGGCACAGCCTGCTGTTGCACCACAGCTGTTTTGACAGGTACAGCCGGGCTTTGTTGCGCCGCAGCAGTACAGCTCAGCCATAGGCCGGACAGCATAACTAGCTTTACCAATTTCATGCAAAAACTCCGTTTGATTCAGTGACAATAAACAGCCTGTGCAGCCAACTTAGCATAGCCAGTGCTATTCGGAAGTAGCAGGCTATTTCTTTAATTTATTCAGTATTTTGTACTATATCCGACAAGCTAAACGATTTAGGTTCTGCAAAGGATCAGGGAATGCGTTCAGCGGCAAAAAAAAACAGACCAGAGGATCCATTCTCCGATCTGTATTTTCACTTCAGCTGAGCTATTTTCTTTTCATTTAATGTGTCACTGCTGTTTTTAGTTGCATCAGTCTCAAGCTGGTCGCAGCCACTATTCCAACAGTTGCAGCCAAAGCTAAAGTGAAAAAGGTCTCGAAGTTTGGCGGCTGGTGCGATGCAAAAAAGCTAACCAAGCCTAAAAACAACCCCAATAAATTATTAACGACTGGCATATAACGCAAAGACAACACCACAAGCGCCACCACAAAAACCACCAGGCTTAAAGTCGCCTCTCCTGACAGCGGAGTTAAAACACTGGTCAGTTGACCTGCAGCTATACCAATGGCTATTCCTATCCAGACCGTTAGCAAGTTAATCACACCATCTTTTGCTGTCATGCCACGGGTAAAAAATGCAATCCAGCCGATAAACATAGCCCAGACAGGTACTTGCAATACCAGCGCACACAAAGTGGCTGCTGCAGTGGCTATACAGGCCTCCCGCACTAAAGCCGTTAATTTCTGATTTAAACTCGTCATACTTCACCTCCTACTTGTTAATAACTGAATAGTGCAGGGATCAAATTGAAACCCTGAGTTTTTGGTCTACAGAAAAACTGCCACTGCCACGCACTGCGATATACAAAGCCAGGAAAGCCATCAGCGCCGGATATTCAATGCCCCGGTCAATCCAGGGCCAGGTAGGGCCTAGCGCATAACAAATTCCGATCATTTGAATAGTGATGGCCAAAGCAACAAGACGTGACCAGAGGCCAATAGTGAGCATCAATGCGCCGAGGGTTTCGAGCAGCATAACCAGAAAGGCTAACTGTGGAGCAAAAGGTAATCCCATTACATTTTGGATCAAATGGGTGGAGCCAGCCATAGGGTCGGCCATGGAGCCATGGGAGATCCCCAATGCCTTGGGCAGACCGTGAGTGAAGATCACAATGCCGAAAACAAAGCGCAATAACGCATAAAAAACAGGTTCAAGTTTGCTGTAAAAGACACCCAAAAAAGGAAAAATCAAACCTTCCTGAACGCCGGCCTTATCGTCAACCTTGTCGTCAACAAAGACCGCTGAGTTGGTTTTGAATAGAGTCATTCGTTTTGCTCCTGAAGCTGTTGCTTTACACCATGCCGCCATTCACACGGATCACCTGCGAATTAATCCAACCCCCATCTGGGCCAGCTAACACAGACACCACAGCTGAAATATCTTCAGGCGTGCCCAAGCGTTCCAGCGGAGCCAGTTTGGCCATCTGTTGGATTAATTCGTCCGACTTGCCATTGAAAAACAGTTCTGTAGCCACAGGGCCAGGCGCCACAGCATTCACCGTAATGTTCAAACCACGTAACTCGTTAGCCAGCACATG
The DNA here is from genome assembly GCF_021290985.1 of Rheinheimera soli. Lineage (GTDB taxonomy): Bacteria > Pseudomonadota > Gammaproteobacteria > Enterobacterales > Alteromonadaceae > Pararheinheimera > Pararheinheimera soli. Next base: position 80,808 of record NZ_JAJOYU010000014.1, on the reverse strand, counting down.
AACCAAAGCTTCGACTGCAGCTTTGGTGGCGCTATAAGGACCGTAACTTGGCAAGGCTTTTGCTATCACGCTGGTAGACAACGCAATAATACGACCGCCTTGGCTGATATGGCGTGCGGCGCTGCCCAGCACACAAAAGGCACCTGTTAAGTTGGTGCGAACCAGCTGTTCAAATTGGTCTGTGCTGCACTCTGCGATAGGCACATTGGTCATAATTCCAGCGCTATTGACCACTACATCCACCCGGCCAAAATGTGATTTTGCGGTAGTAAATAACTGCTCTACCGCTGCGGCATCTGCTACATCAGCTTGCACAGCAATGGCGTGGCCTCCGGCTTGCTGAATTTGTGCCACCACCTGCTCGGCTTTTTCCTGTCCTGCGGCATAATTCACAACTACAGCAAACCCATCCTCTGCTAAACGCAAGGCAATGGCTTTACCTATGCCTCTGGAAGCACCTGTTACTACTGCGGTTTTGATTGAAGTCTTCATAGCTGTTCTCCCGATTGAGTCACCCCTGCGGTGCCTGAATGGGAGTTACTTTAGATTTGCAGGATAACTGGATAAATACACGAAAATTGATAACATAATTCAACCAGAGCGAACAATAACCCCAAAAGGGCAGAGAATGGACAAGTTCGATAGCTTAAAGCTGTATTGTAAAATCGTCGAATTAGGCAGTTTTACTCAGGCCGCCGGTGTATTACAAATCCCACGTGCTACTGCAACTTATGCCATGCAGCAATTGGAGCAGCGCCTGAACAGTCGCCTATTGGAACGCACCACCCGTCAGGTTAAACCCACTTTGGACGGTCAGGCGTTTTATCAGCGCTGTATTCGTATTTTATCCGAATTAGACGACGCCGAAGCCAGCCTGAATACTGTTGCAGCCAACCCGGCTGGCTTATTACGTTTGGGTTTGCATGGGGTGCATGCAGCGCAAATTATTATTCCGGCTCTGCCACAATTCAGAGCACTGTATCCACAGCTGGATATCGCCATCAGCACAGGTGACAGACTGGTAGATTTGGTACGCGAAAGTATTGATCTGGTGGTGCGGATAGGTGTGCCCAAAGACTCCACTTTAGTGGGTAAAAAGCTGGCTGCTTTGCCACAGGTAGTCTGTGCCAGCCCGGCTTATCTGCAACAGCATGGTGTGCCTATGCAACCGGAACAACTGAGTCAACATCAGGCGGTAGGCTTTTTCTCCAGTGATCACAATGTCAGCTACCCCTTTAGCTTTTTGATAGCAGGTGTAGAGCAGGATTTTCCGGCTAAAGGCTGGTTGTCTGTCAATGACGCCGAATCTTACACTGCCGCTGCTTTAGCGGGCTGTGGCATTATTCAGGTGCCCAAGTTTCGGATCAAACGCTATCTGGAGTCTGGCGATTTAGTGCAAATTCTAAGTCATCTGCAAAGCCCGGCTTTGCCTGTGCATGTGCTCTATCCGCAACATAACCAATTGTCGCCACGGGTAAAGGTATTTGTTGAATGGGTGAGCGCTTTATATAAACAGAAATTTTCCACCGAAAAATAAGCAGCAAAGCAGACAAAACCGCCTATAGTTATTTAACCATTTATTAACAGGCGGAGTTCAGGATGAAACCGCTTTTGTGTCTGTTGTTTTTTTGCAGTTTTACACTGTTGGCTCAAAGCCAATGGCCGGAAGCTGATTGCGTGAAAGCAGCAAAAAAACTGCAGCAACTGGAACAAAAGATCAGTTCAGGTTACAGCCTCAAAGAAGCAGAGCAATTAAGCCTGGATCAACGCCTGCTCGAGAAACAGCTGGATCAGTTTTGCCAGAAGCCCGTCTTAGCTACTGATCCGCAAAAACCAAAAATCAAAAAGACCGCCAAAACTAAAAATGCCCCAGATCCATTGGTCGATATAGCCAAAGGCCCACAGCTTTATGTCAGCTCAGTTTCAGTAAAAGCGCCTTATCAGGGCAAAAAACTACAGGCATGGCTGCAGTATTACACCGAACCCAAACAATGTTTTGGTGTACGGGACAGCAGGCAAATGGTCTGGTGTGTGGAGCAGCGCCAGCAAGCCAAAGCGAATTTTGAGCGACAATGGCAGCAAAAATTCGCACTATCGCAACCAGAATGATAAGCTCCGACCAGTTGAATTCTGGAGCCTCTTTTTATGAACGCCTTAACTAAAGCCAACTTACAACTCTGGTGGTTTGGATTTCGTTATATTCCGCTGATTGGTTTTTGTAAGCCAAAAATTCTGGAATTAACAGACGCACGCACTGTGATCCGGATGCCGCATCATCGCCATACCAAAAACCATCTGGGCAGCATTTATTTTGGTGCTCTGGCCATAGGTGCAGATTTAGCCGGTGCTTTTTTAGTCTTTTACAAAGCACGGCAGAAAAAGCTGAATATCCATTTTGCCTTTAAAGACGTGCAGGGCGAGTTTTTAAAACGCCCTGAAGCTGCAGTGCATTTCATCAGCAACGACGGCGCTTTAATAGACCAGATGATCCAACAATCGCTGGATACAGGAGAGCGTATCAATCAGTCAGTCACTATTGATGTCACCTGCCCTTCGTTGCATGGCGACGAGCTAATGGCGAAATTCACTTTAACTCTGTCGGTGAAAGCCAAAAGCCGCTGATAGATCTTCGCTCTAGCGCATAAAGTAAAAATCCACAGTTTGTCTGTGGATTTTTAACTTTTAAAAAGCGACGCTCATCAAGCCTGAATTAGTCTTTGATCGGCAGTGGCGCGTCTGGATGCACCAAGCCTGCGTGACGCAGTTCACGCCAAAAGTCAGCTGGCACCATCTCTTTTAACGCTGAGCTGTCTTCAACAATACGACCTGGTTTACTGGCGCCAGGGATCACAGCTGCAACAGCTGGGTTAGCCAAAGCAAATTGTAAACCAGCAGCTTTCATACTGATGCCGTATCTGTCTGCCAATACTTTGATCTTCGCCACTTTGTTTAAGATAGCCTTCGAAGCCGGTGCGTATTCAAAGTTCGGGCCGCCGACTAAAGCGCCAGAGCTGTAAGGACCACCTACTACTATACCCAAACCACGTTCTGTGACTTTTGGCATCACCCGCTGTAAGGCCCTTTCATGGTCCAGCAAGGTGTAACGTCCAGCCAGTAAAAAACCATCAGGACGAGGTTCTTCCAAATCCATCAGCAGCTCTATAGGCTCGACTTTATTAACGCCTAAACCCCAGGCTTTAATCACCCCTTCATCACGCAGTTTATCCAGCGTTTTAAAGGCGCCTTTGCGCGCACTTTCAAACATGCCAAGCCACTCATCACCAAAAAAATCCTGTGCTACATCATGCACCCAGACAATTTCAATATGATCGGTTTTCAGCCTTTTCAGACTGTCTTCAATAGAGCGCATTGTGGCATCTGCTGAATAGTCGTTAACGATTTTATTGGGCCGGCCATATTTAAAGACTTCGCCTTTTTCACCTAAATCACGGGCGCTGATATCTTCAACTTCATCCAGCACCAGCCGGCCCACTTTGGTGCTAATCACATAGTCCTGCCGCGGCTTGTCTGCCAGCGCATCGCCCATACGAAGTTCTGCCAGACCTGCGCCATAAAAAGGTGCGTTATCAAAATAACGGATGCCGTCATTCCAGGCTGCATCTACAGTAGCCCGCGCTTCCTGCTCAGGAATATCGCGGAACATGTTACCCAGCGGCGCTGTACCAAAACCAAGCTTGCCTGGAAGAATATCTTTTAGTGCCATTTTTTGCTCCTTTGTCTTCGAACAGACTCAATCTCTTTGAACAATTAAAATTCAATACAGGCAGTATGCCAGCACAACTATGACCTATTGATGATAATCGTCGGGCACGATCACAGTGAAAAAACCTATCAGCTGTTGGCAGCGCAGCAGTGATGCGGCTAAAATCGCCTTTTGATTGTAGAAGGTGGCAGGCATGCAGGACTTATTAGGTAACTTATTTATTATTTCAGCGCCAAGCGGAGCGGGAAAATCCACGCTGATCAATGCTCTGTTAAAGCAACATGCCGATATGCAGTTGAGTGTATCTCATACCACCCGCTCACCACGCCCTGGCGAAAGCAATGGCGTGCAATACCATTTCACTGATATTCCAGCCTTTAAGCAGCTGATTGCACAACAGCAGTTTATTGAATGGGCTGAAGTTTTTGGCAATTATTACGGCACATCCAAAGCCGCCCTGGCTGATAAACTGGCGCAGGGTATAGATGTGTTTTTAGATATCGACTGGCAAGGTGCCCGCCAAATCAAACAGCAACTGCCTTTTGTCACCAGCATTTTTATTCTGCCGCCAAGCGTTGAAGCTTTAGAGCAACGGCTGAATCAACGGGGTCAGGATAGTGCAGAAGTCATTGCAGGCCGTATGGCCAAAGCCCGTGATGAAATCAGCCATGCCGATGAATACGATTATTGGGTGGTGAATGACGATTTGGAACTGGCGCTGCAGCAATTTTCCGGCATTATTCAAACTCAGCGCTTAAAACAGCAAAAGCAGGCGATACGGCAACAGAAGTTAATTTCTGGCCTGTTGGCGAACGAAACGAAATAGAGTAGACTATGCGGTCTTTATTCAGACCCAGATTAACCGGAGTGGCAGATGGCTCGCGTAACAGTTGAAGATGCAGTAAATAAAATTGGTAACCGCTTTGATTTAATTCTGGTGGCCTCACGTCGTGCCCGTCAGTTAGCTGTTGAAGGCAAAGAGCCAATGGTTGACCCGGAAAACGATAAGTCTACTGTGGTTGCCTTACGTGAAATCGAAAAAGGTTTTATCACCAACGGTATTCTGGACCAGCAAGAACGTCGTGAACAGTTACAGCAAGAAGCGTCAGAAATGGCTGCCGTCGCTGCAATTATCGGTTCTGACGAATAATCTGAGCTGCACCCTCTGCCAACGGTATCCGGCCGTTGGCAATAACTCGAAATCCACGTATATTCAAAGGAACACGCCAAAGCGTTGTGCGTATTGGGGAGTTTCGGATGTATCTGTTTGAAGGCCTGAAAAATCAAATCAGTGCTTACCTGCCAGCTGAGCAGGTCGTTCTGGTACAACAGGCTTATGTTGTAGCCCGCGACGCGCACGCGCCACAAATTCGCTCCAGTGGCGAACCTTATATTACTCATCCTGTTGCAGTTGCTAGTATCCTCGCCGAAATGCGCATGGATTATGAAACCTTAATGGCAGCGTTACTGCATGATGTCATTGAAGACACGCCGGTCAGCAAAGAAGATTTAACCCGTCTGTTTGGTGAAACTGTGGCCGAGCTGGTGCAGGGTGTCAGTAAACTCGATAAAGTTAAATTTAAAGATATCAAAGAGTTCGAAGTTACTAACCTGCAAAAAATGTTTATGGCGATGACGCAGGATATCCGCGTTATTTTAATTAAACTGGCCGACCGCACTCATAATATGCGCACCATAGGTGCTCTCAAACCAGAAAAACGCCGTCGTATTGCCCGTGAAACTTTAGAACTCTATGCCCCTATCGCCAACCGTTTGGGTATTCATAATATTAAAAACGAGTTGGAAAACTGGGGCTTCCGCGCTTTATACCCAATGCGTTATCGGGCTTTGGAAACTGCAGTCAAACAGGCTCGCGGTAACCGCAAAGAAATTATTGAACGCATTCAGTCGGAAATCGAACAGCGTATTAAAGCCGCAGGTATTGAAGCTGAAGTGGCAGGCCGTGAAAAACATCTGTATAGCATCTATCGCAAGATGAAAAGCAAAGAGCTGATGTTTAACGATGTGATGGATATTTACGGTTTCCGGGTGCTGATTAACAGCATCGACAACTGCTACCGCGTTTTAGGTGTAGTACATAACCTGTTTAAGCCTATTGAAAGCCGCTTTAAAGACTATATCGCCATTCCAAAACAAAACGGTTATCAGTCTTTGCATACCTCCCTGATTGGTCCACACGGTATTCCGGTGGAAATTCAGATGCGCACCCGTGAAATGGATGAAATGGCCGATAAAGGTATTGCAGCGCACTGGTCGTACAAAGGTGCAGGCGAAAACAAAAATACCACGGCACAAATCCGTGCCCAGCGCTGGATGCAAAGTTTACTTGAGCTGCAACAAAGCTCGGGCAACACCTACGAATTTGTTGAAAACGTTAAATCTGAGCTCTATCCGGATGAGTTGTATGTATTCAGCCCCAAAGGTCAGATTGTTGAATTACCTATTGGCGCCAATGCAGTCGATTTTGCCTACACAGTGCATACCGACATAGGCAACAGATGTGTGGGCGCAAGGGTCGATCGTAAACCTTACCCACTGAACAAACCTTTAGAAACAGGCCAGACGGTAGAAATCATTACCAGCCCTGGTGGTAAACCTAATGCTAACTGGCTAAACCATGTGGTCACCAGCCGGGCTATTCTAGGTATTCGTAACTATCTGAAAAAACAGCAATTGAGTGAAGCTGTAGGTTTGGGCCGGCGTTTACTGACCTCAGCTTTGGGTGATGTAAAACTTGAGGCTATTCCGCCAGAACGTATAGAGCAGGTACTGCAAAGCACCACGCAAAAGTCGCTGGATGAGCTGCTGGTTGAAATTGGTTTAGGCAATCAGTTGCCTATAGCTGTAGCCCGTCGTTTAATGGGTGGTTTTGATTCTGGCGAAGAAGCTTTGCCAGCAGAAAACCCTGCCAATCAAAAAACCAAAGCTTTTATTATTGGCTCTGAAGGTATGTTACTCACCTTCGCCAAATGTTGCCGCCCTATTCCGGGTGACGAAATTGCCGCCAACGCGACACCAGGCAAAGGCCTGAACGTGCATCGTGTGGAATGCCGTAATATTCGTGGCTGGGAAAAAGAGCCGGGTAAGTACTTCCCGGTGAAATGGGATAAAACCGGCGATAAACAGTTTTTATGTGATATCCGGGTCTTTATTGTCAACCAACCTGGTGTGTTGGCCAAACTAACGACTGTGATAGCGTCACAGGATTCCAATATTCAGGACTTGTCGACCGACGACAGAGACACAGGCGAATACGTGATTAAAATCACCTTGTCTGTGCGTGACCGTATTAATTTAGCCAACGTCATGCGCAAAATTCGTGTTCTGCCTGAAGTACTTAAAGTTTACAGAAGGAAATAATTTTTATGTCAAAAGTGATCATCAGTACAGATAAAGCCCCTGCCGCTATTGGTACTTACAGTCAGGCCGTCAAAATTGGCACCACTGTGTACTTATCTGGTCAGATCCCTTTAGTGCCAGAGACTATGCAAATGGTGTCTGAAAATTTCGCTGAACAAACCCAGCAGGTGTTTGAGAACCTGGCTGCAGTTTGCCACGCAGCTGGCGGCAGTTTAAATGATATGGTCAAAGTGAATATTTTCCTGACTGACTTATCCAACTTCGCGACCGTCAATGAAATCATGAGCAAACACTTCAGTGCCCCTTATCCGGCTCGAGCTGCAGTTCAGGTCAGCGCTTTACCTCGTGGTGCTCAGGTTGAGATTGATGGCGTGATGGAAGTCCCTTCTACTAACTAGAGCAAGCGCTGCTTAGGTCCTGTAAGGCGAACTGAGTGAATAAGATCCTGTGTTGTGTTTTGCTGCTGATACTACCTCGTATTACAGCTGCTGCAGAGACACCAGTACTGACCTAGTGTCTGGATCATTTCTCGCGTTTTCATTCCTATGAAACAGGCAAAGCTCCGTACGGCCCTTCTGTAGATTTAATGCAGGAACTGGCTAAACGCGCTGGTTTTCAGTTGCAATTCAGCCCTAAGACGCCTTCGGCTCGTTGTTTGCGTCAGATGCAAACTGGTGAAGCGGATTTAATGAGTAATCTGAATTTCACTGACGAGCGGGCTGAATTTATTTATCTGATGCCTTATAACGAACGCATTCCGGAATCCCTGTATTTAAAAGCTGGCGACCAACGCTCCATTACTAACTTTAGTCAGCTGGCAGCTTTAACACTAGCGACAGTGCGTAACTACACCTACCACCCAACCTTGATGCAACTGATCAAAACCTCAAAGCGTCATGTTGAAATCGATAGCATAGAAACAGGTTTTGAAATGCTGCAACGTGGCCGAGTGGACTCATTGGTCGTTCCAACTCAAAGTTCTTTAGATGTCATTTCAGACAAACCTGAACTTCACTACCAGTTCAAACGAGCTCCTGTTGATTTTTCAGTGGTCGAAAAACGCTATATCAATATTGGCTTGTCTAAAAAGAGCAGACATCTGGATTTGAAAAGTCGCATCGAACAAGCGGTGCAGTCTATGGTAGCGGATGGTACTGTGAAAAAACTCTATGCCTTTGACCCATTAAAACACGGCCCTACCTATCTGGCCGATCCATCTGCAGTGAAACCCTAATGAAGTTTATCCTGCTCTGTTGTATCAGCCTACTGAGCGGGTTTGCCTCATCTTCAACGCTGGAATGGTGTCTTGATCACTTCCCACACCGGCATTTTTATCCAGATAACGGTCAGCCTCATGGTCCCACTGTGGAGCTGATGCAAGAGCTGTCAAAGCGCGCAGGTTTTACACTGACATTTAGCACCAACACACCCTTTCCTCGTTGCCTGCAGAATCTGAAACAAGGTAAAAGTGATTTGATGACAAGCCTGAACTACTCAGCTGCCAGAGCAGAATTTATGTATCTGTTGCCTTACGACAAAGCCAGAGTGGAAGTGCTGTATCAACGTAAAGGCGCGGTCCAGCTCAATAGCTGGACTGAACTAAGCAATCTGCCATTAGGAATGGTACGGGGCTATGTTTACAATGCAGCTTTGCTTGGAAAACTGACAGTGCAGAATCAGGTTGAAGTCAGTAGTCTGGATATAGGTTTTGCTATGTTGTTGACAGGCCGTATTGGGGCGCTGATTGCTCCAGCCCAACAGGCACTCAACGTCATCGACTCGAATCCTCGCTACAAAAACAAGTTTCAACCCGCGGTGCTGCAGTTTACACCGGCCACCGACCGATTTGTTTATCTCGGATTGTCCAAAAAAACTGTCTCTGACGATCAGAAACAGCAGATCGAAACAGCGCTGCAAAGCATGGTTAAAGACGGCTTAATTGAACATTTTCACCACAATAGCCACTTAACAAAAGACTAAAGCTACCTTGCTGGGGAATCACAAGGTAAACTGTCTGTTATCAGCCACTTAACCTGGTCTTCCTTTTGACAGTAACAGCACTGGATAGCATCTCAATCAGCCAGTTGAAAGGTGTTGGCGCCAAAGTCAGTGAACTGCTGCATAAGCTGGGCATTCAGAGCGTGCAGGATTTGTTGTTCCATCTGCCTTTACGTTACGAAGATCGTACCCGTCTCTACCCCATCGCCGACTTATGGCCACAACAAACGGCGACAGTGCAAGGTGAAGTGATCAGCAGCGAAATTACCTTCGGTAAAAGACGCAGCTGGCTGGTGTCTATCCGCGATGGTTCAGGCCACTTAACCTTGCGCTTTTTCCACTTTAACGCAGCACAAAAGAATGCCGTCACTCCAGGCGTCACCTTAAGAGTCTTTGGTGAAGTGAAACGGGGCATGCGTGGTTTTGAAATGATGCATCCGGAATACAAAGTTTTAAAAGACGGCTTTGATCAGGATGTGGCTGAAACCCTGACCCCTGTTTACCCAAGCACTGAAGGTTTAAAACAAAACAGCTGGCGTAATTTAACTGACGCCGCTTTGCAATTACTGCAGCGCAGCAGTCCCACCGAATACTTAGCACCAGTGCTCGACCAAAACAGCTGGTCTTTGTCTGATGCGCTGTTTTATCTGCACAGGCCACCACCAGATGCGTCCTTGCAGCTGCTGGAACAAGGCCAACATCCGGCACAGCAGCGGCTTATTTTTGAAGAGCTGGTCGCGCAGCAACTGTCGATGCTGCAATTACGCCAGCAATGCCGTGTGCAGCAAAGTCGCAGTTTTATAGTGGATGAAACTCAGAACCAAGAGTTTTTAGCGGCTTTGCCTTTTGCTCCAACTGGCGCGCAGCAGCGGGTGATCAATGAAATCCGTCATGATTTAGCGCAGACCGAACCCATGTTGCGTTTAGTACAAGGGGATGTCGGCTCTGGTAAAACGCTAGTTGCTGCTTTATCAGCTTTAACTGTTTTAAGCCGTGGATCTCAGGTGGCCTTGATGGCGCCAACAGAGCTGTTAGCAGAACAGCACGCCAACACTTTTAAAGCCTGGCTCGAGCCTTTGGGATATCAGATTGCCTGGCTAGCAGGTAAAGCTTCCGCCAAACAAAAGCAGTTACAGTTGAATGCGATTCAAACTGGTGAAGCGAAAATGGTGATCGGCACTCATGCGTTGTTTCAGCAACAAGTGCAGTTTCAACAACTAGCTTTAGTGATTATCGACGAGCAGCACAGATTTGGTGTGCACCAACGGCTGGAGTTGCGTGAAAAAGGCGCCGATACTGGCTTTTACCCCCATCAACTGGTGATGACAGCCACACCTATACCCCGCACTTTAGCCATGACAGCCTATGCCGATTTAGATACCTCTGTGATCGACGAACTGCCGCCAGGTCGAACTCCGGTCACCACTGTAGTCTTGCCAGATAGCCGGCGTGGCGAAGTCACAGAGCGGGTACGTCAGGTGGTGCAGAATCAGGGCAGGCAAGCCTATTGGGTTTGCACTTTGATTGAAGAGTCAGAGCAGCTGCAATGCCAGGCGGCAGAAATGACGGCGGTCGAACTGACTGCCGCTTTACCGGATTTGCGGATAGGTTTAGTGCATGGCCGCTTAAAAGCTGCGGAAAAACAACAAGTGATGGCGGCTTTTAAAGCCGGTGAGCTGGATTTATTAGTCGCAACTACTGTGATTGAAGTCGGGGTTGATGTCCCTAACGCCAGTTTAATGATTATTGAAAACCCGGAACGCTTGGGTTTGGCTCAGTTGCATCAGTTGCGTGGCCGGGTTGGTCGTGGCAGCGCAGTATCTCATTGTGTGCTTTTGTATCACGCACCCTTGTCGCCCACAGCTCAGGCTCGTTTAGCTGTGCTTAGGGAAAGCAATGATGGTTTTGTCATAGCGCAACGTGATTTGGAAATTAGAGGCCCGGGTGAACTGCTTGGCACCAAGCAAACAGGCCAAATCAGCTACCGCATTGCGGATTTAAGCCGGGATGCACAGCTCATTCCGGCGGCTCAACAAACCGCTGCGCTTCTGTGGCAGCAATACAACCAAAACTGCCCGCCTTTAATTCGCCGCTGGTTAGGTTTTAAAGAGATCTACGCTCAAGCCTGACATTTTCATGACAATTTTCTACTTTGGGTTACAGAAACGGCTGATTTGTGTCGCCTATACTTAGGATGCTAAATAATCAGGATGAATACTTTGAGCACAGGGACAACAGCTATTTGACGAAACCTCACAGAAGGAACCCAAAATGCGGCTATCCGGCGCAATCACCATTCTTGCTTTAGCGACAATTTTCACTCTCCATGCGAAGCAAATCGACAGCATTAAAGCATTTCAACAAGTAGATCCTTATCAGGTGACCTCCACAGCAGCCAGGCAGTGGGACAGTTCATTAAGCTTTGGCCCATGGCATACAACAAACCCAAGTAAAAATCCCGTCTCTGGTTTTGGTTTAGCACTGTTAGGTTTACCCTCAGATCCTCAACTATCAGCCTACAAGTTAACAGTCACAGATGGTCAGCAGTGGCAATATCTGGAATGTGTGGATCGTAGTCAATTAACAACGATGGCTCGCTGGCCCGCACGATCCAACAGAGGGCAGAAACCTGCTATGGCTTGTGGCATTAAAGGAATAGCAGATTTAACTTTCTACCTGAACCCGGAATGGGATAACCAATTTGTAGGCTATAGTCAGTTATCAGACCGTTCGATCAAAATTCGATCACTGCATATTCTGGCAGAAACGGCTTACCCAACACTGGCACCTGCAGGCTACTTGCTGACCGATGAACAAGGAGCCATAGCACAGGTTGAAGTGTTAGAAAACGGCAGGGTTTGGCTCAGACCGGGTTTAACGGCCCAAACCCAGCTTGAACTGGCGGCTCGTATAGCAGCTCTGTTAATCTTCCATCCACAAGGCTGATGAAATGAAGCAACAATGTTCCGAATAATTCAGATTGACCACGTGGTATTGCGGGTGAAGAACCTGCAACTGATGCTGGAGTTTTATCAGCAAGTGCTGGGTTGTAGCTTAGAGCGCGAAGAAACCGATTTAGGTTTGTATCAATTAAGGGCCGGCACTAGCCTGATTGATTTAGTACCAGTGGATCAAGCTTTGGGGCAACAAGGTGGCAAGGCACCAGGCCTCGAAGGGCACAACATGGATCACTTATGTTTACGCATTGAGCCTTTTGAACCCAAAGCTTTGCAGTTATATTTTCAAGGCAAAGGCGTGACCACAGGCCCTGTTGAATCGCGTTATGGCGCTGAAGGTCAGGGCCCGTCGATTTATATTCAGGACCCTGAAGGCAATACAGTCGAAATTAAAGGGCCACCCACCCTTCTTACTTAAACCCGCAGCGTTGTTGACTACTCTCTGTCGCCCCAGTCGCATAAGACCACTATGCTCTTGGGGTCGCCATCGCTTGTCGCCTAGCTGCTGCTTTAATTAATTTGGGTAATTTAAAGGACCTGAACTGCTGGTTTTTTCCGTAACGCCAAATAAGCATCCAGTGAATAAACAAGCAGTGCCAGCCAGATAAAACCAAAGGTTACCAGCTTTGCTGTGGTTAAGGTTTCGTTGTACAACCAGACCCCAAATACAAACATAAAACTAGGGCCTATATACTGGAAAAAGCCCATGGTCGATAACTGTAAGCGTTTTGCACCAGCAATAAAAAACAGCAAAGGCACTGTAGTGACAAAACCTGCAGCCATCAGCCACAGATTTAAACTCCAGCTGTTTTGACTGAAATCAGCTGCGCTGCTGTCTGCAAACTGCCACCAGTAATACAAGGCCAAAGGCAATAACAGCAGGGATTCAATAAAGAGTCCGGTAATGGCATCAATAGCCAGCTTTTTCCGGAATAAACCATAAAGAGCAAAAGTACAGGCCAGCGTTAATGCTATCCAGGGTACAGAACCAAAAGTAACCAACTGGATCAACACACCTGTTGCAGCCAGCGATAAAGCAAGCCACTGAAACTTACGCAAACGCTCGCCGAGAAAAAACATACCCAGCAGCACATTCAATAAAGGGTTGATGTAATAGCCTAAACTGGCATCCAGCATATGATGATTATTCACAGCCCAGATAAACAAACCCCAGTTGCCGCCTAAAATCAGCGAGGTGCCCAACAAAGCCAATACCATTTTAGGTTGGCTTAAAATCTGCTGCACTTTGCTCCATTGCTGCATCGCAAATACAATCAGCATCAGCAACACAAAAGACCAGACGACTCTGTGGATCAGAATTTCCTGCGCAGGTACAAAATCAATTTGTTTAAAATAAAGCGGAGCTATACCCCACAAGGTATAAGCACTGGCGGCAAAGGCACCACCTATTTTTTGCGCCGGACTTAACGACATAGTTACCACCACCTGCAGCCGCCGACCTCTGTCGACTTAAGGCGCGCATTGTACGTGACCAGTGTCACAAAGGTAAGACAACGGTATTAAAACTGGCGCAATATCAGATAAATCTGGCTAAAAGCGGATCAACCGACTAAATAAGTACCAGTACCCAAGGCAATATGAATACCTTGTTCGTTGTGTAACTCCATGCGGCAAACACAGACCTTATTGCCAGTGCGGATCACTTGTGCTGTCGCAATAAACTGCTGACCACGACCAGGACGTAAATAGTCAGTACGAATATCTATGGTGCTCATTTTGCCGAGTTTTTCCGCCAGTTCAGCGTCTGCTATATCACCGAAACGGCTTAAAGCGCTGGACACGGCCATCAGGCCTCCGACCACATCAAGCACAGAAGCTATCACACCACCATGTAAAATCTGCTGCACCGGGTTCCCCACCAGCTGACCTGCCCAGTCAAAACGCACTTCTGCTTGTTGTTCATCAAAACGGGTGACTTTTAAACATAACAAACGGTTAAAAGGCATCTGGTCAAAGGTATTGGCGATAAAAGGCAGTAACTGATCGGCGTGCATAAGGTTCTCAACTTTACTGGTAGGAGCAGTGAACAATCTATCCCAGCAGAGCCAATGACACAATGCCCAAGACAGTTCCGCTGCTTTTGATTACAATGCGCCAGATTTTTCATAATGCAGCCTTGTCCTTTGCCACAACTATTGTTCGACACCTTAAAACAAGCTTTTGGTTACAGTCAGTTCCGTCATGGACAACTGGAGGTGATCCAGGCTTGCCTGAGTGGTCAGGACACTTTTGTCCTGATGCCAACAGGTGGCGGAAAATCACTGTGTTATCAGTTACCTGCTCTGCTGCTGCCTTATGTCACCGTGGTGGTCTCGCCTTTAATGTCGCTGATGAAAGATCAGGTCGACGCGTTGCAGGCCAACGGTATTGCCGCTGAGTTTATAAACAGCAGCCAAAGCAGAGAAGAAATTCAGGATGTGATCCGGCGTTTACGCAATCAGCAACTCAAACTGCTGTATCTGGCGCCAGAGCGTTTGTTGCAAGCTGATTTTATGTCGCGCCTGGCGGAAGTGGGTGTTAGTTTGTTTGCCATAGACGAAGCGCACTGTATTTCGCAGTGGGGTCACGACTTCAGGCCTCATTACACTGAACTGGCGCAGCTCAAGCAGTATTTCCCGCATGTGCCTATGATGGCTCTGACAGCCACAGCCGATCCAGCCACGCAAAAAGACATCAGCCGTCAGTTGAACTTGCAACAACCTTATGTCTCAGTCGGCAGCTTTGACCGGCCTAATATCCGCTACACAGTGCAGGAAAAATTCCGCCCGCTGGAACAGGTGGTGAATTACCTGAAACTGCAGGAACAACAAAGTGGCATTATTTATTGTGCTTCACGTCGCAAAGTCGACGAGCTGACCGAACAACTGGCGGGCAAAGGTTTTCAGGTGGCGGCTTATCACGCTGGCTTAACTAACGAGCAACGCAACTCGGTGCAGGAAGCCTTTAAAAAAGACCAAATTCAGCTGATTATCGCCACTGTAGCTTTTGGTATGGGCGTCAATAAATCCAATATTCGGTTTGTGATCCACTTTGAATTACCCCGCACCATAGAAGCTTATTATCAGGAAACAGGCCGCGCCGGCCGTGACGGTGTGCCCGCTGAAGCTTTAATGCTGGTCGACCCCGCCGATATAGCCCGGATGCGCAGCTGGATAGAAAAAGACGAAAACAACAGCAGAACCGAAGTCGCGTTGCAGCGCTTTAACCAGATGGCAGCTTTTGCTCAGGCTCAAACCTGCCGGCGTCTAGTGCTGCTGAACTATTTTGGTGAATCCAGTCAGAAACCTTGTGGCAACTGCGATATCTGTATAGACCCACCCAAACAGTTTGATGCCACTGAACTGGCGCGAAAAGCCTTGTCCTGTGTCTACAGAGTGAACCAAAGTTTTGGCATGAACCATGTCATCGACGTATTACGTGGCAGCCAAACCAGCCGCATTCACGAACTGGGTCACGATAAGTTATCCACCTTTGCCATAGGCAAAGATCAGTCACACGATTATTGGCTGAGTATTTTGCGCCAGTTGGTGCATTGTGGTTTATTGCAGCAGGACATCAGCCAGCACTCGGTATTAAAACTACAGGAAGCTGCACGGGCTGTACTCCGGGCCGAACAAAGCCTGCAACTGGCTGTGCCACGCCTGGTGCAAACCAAAGCAAGCAGCAGTAGCAAAACCACAGCGCCACAAAACTATGACCGTAAGCTGTTCGCCCGCTTAAAAGTGCTGCGTAAAGCCATAGCTGAACGCGACGACGTGCCACCTTTTGTGGTGTTCTCAGACGCAACGCTGATAGAAATGGCGCAAGCCTGCCCCACCAATAGCGTGGAGTTCTTAGCCATCAGCGGTGTAGGCCAGACTAAACTGGGCCGCTATGGCGCAGATTTCCTTGATTTAATCAGCGATTATTTAGCAGGTGATTAACGTTACATTGACACTAAAAAGCATTCAGATTAACCTGTCGCCTCAACTGCAGCTTTAGACCCATCACCAAGCAGTAAAGGAAAAGCTTATGCAAAAACATGGATTTGGTTTTATTGCCATTCTGGCAAGTGCAGCATTAATGACTGGATGCAGTAGCTACAATCACCAGCGTGTGGCTGAAGACTTTATCGAAGGTGCCACTTCCAATGCAGCAACCAATCGCCAAAATGCAGAACAGCAACACCAAAAGCCGGATTCTTCTTTGCTGCCAGATGTAATAAACGGCGTTTTAAATGTGGGTTTGCAGTGGCTGGTTTCCCCAGAAGAGCCCGCAGATAAAAACTGATTTTCCGCATTTGGCGGCAGCTTCCAGCGGCCGCCCTGTTACAACCCATCACTATTTATTTGCAGGCAAGGCCGCAAAATAGGCCGCTAAATCCAAAATATCCGCATCAGACAAACCTGCCGCCATAGGCGACATCACCGCATGTTTACGCTGACCATCACGGTAAGCTTTAATAGAGCTCTCCAGATACTTCACTTTTTGCCCTGCTAAGTTCGGGTAATCCGGAATAACAGACACCCCTTCTGCACCATGGCAAGCAGCGCAGACCGCAGCTTTGGTTTTTCCAGCGACAGGGTCTTGTGCCATAGCTGGTACAGAGAACCCGATTAAAACTAATACTATCAACGGCATAAATCGCATTATTGGTATTCTCCCTAAATATGGACTTTGGGTTTATTTTTTTAGATCTTTTGTCCATTAAAGACCTAAGCACTTGTTTATACAAGTCAGAGCGCAAAATACATCCAAAGTGCAGCCTCAACACCAGAAAGCGCTTGAGCTAAGCAGATACAGCAACCACAATAGGCCATCGCAGTTTTGGGATTGGTTATGTCACTTATTTTAAGTTCCACTTATGCTACGCATTTGCCTGATTTAGTCAGCGCTGTCGCTGTGACTCCATTTGCAGAGCCCAAACTTTTAGCCTTTAGTGCTGATACAGCAGCTTTGTTGCAACTCCCCACCGCGTTTTTTAGCCAAACAGATGCCGCTGACTATTTAAGTGGTAAAAAGCTGTTTGCCGGCAGCAAGCCAGTAGCGCAAAAGTACGCGGGCCACCAGTTTGGTCAATACAACCCAGAACTAGGCGATGGTCGTGGTTTGCTGTTGGGGGATATTCAGGGCCGCGATGGCCTGCGTTACGATTTACATTTGAAAGGGGCTGGCCGCACCCCTTATTCACGTTTTGGTGATGGTCGTGCTGTATTACGCTCCAGCATCCGTGAGTTTTTAGCCTCCGAAGCTATGCATCATTTAGGTATAGCTACCAGCAGAGCATTAAGTCTGGTCGGAAGCACCGAGCCGGTGCAACGCGAAACTATAGAGCAAGGGGCTATGGTGATCCGCGTTTGCCCAAGCCATATCCGTTTTGGTCACTTTGAACATTGTTTTTACACTGGCGATAAGAACCAGCTACAACGGCTGGTCGATTTTACAGTGCAGCAGCATTTCCCCGACTGCCTGAATGCCGCAAATCCCGCTTTGGCTATGTTGCAACAAGTCGTAGTGCGTACCGCAGAACTGATTAGCCAGTGGCAGGCCGTAGGTTTTAATCATGGTGTGATGAACACAGACAATATGTCGATTTTAGGGATTAGCTTTGATTACGGCCCTTATGCTTTTTTAGATGATTATCAGCCGGGTTATATCTGCAATCATTCGGATCACAGTGGCCGTTATGCCTTTGATGAACAACCAGGTATAGGGTTGTGGAATCTCAATGCGCTGGCGCATGCGTTGTCCCCTTTGATTGAAGTCGAAGATTTACGCTCGGCACTTGGCTTGTATGAACCGACCTTGGTGGATCACTACATGACATTGATGGGCAAGAAGCTGGGTCTTAGCACACAACAGCCAACAGACCGCGCTTTAATAGGCCAATGGCTGGCTATATTGCAGCAACAGCAACAAGACTACAGTTTAAGTTTCCGCCGTCTGGCTGATTTTGCGGATGACGCAACAGGTTCTTCTGTGCGGGATCATATGCTGGATCTCGCCGCTTTTGACCAATGGGCAGAATTGTATCGTGCTCGTCTGATGCTGGAGCCAGGCACACAACTTGAACGTAAAAACCTGATGAATAGCGTCAACCCATTGTATATATTGAGAAACTACTTAGCTCAACAAGCCATTGAAGCTGCAGAACAAGGGAACACAGCACCTTTACATGAACTGATGCAGGTACTGCAGAATCCTTACCAGCCACAACCAGGCAAAGAAGCCTTTGCCGCCCCGCCACCAGATTGGGGCAAAGGAATGGATATCTCCTGCAGCAGTTAACGGAAGCCTTATGAACCAAAGTGCTATAAACAGTTTTATTGTCCAAGTTGAGCCAAAACAGCTGCTGCTGACCCCTTTATGGCCGATGCGGTTTGAACAAGTGCAGCAGTGCAAGCTATGGTTTGCACAAAGCTCAATCCGAACCGGCACTTTATCTTACGGCGCAGACAGGGTGGAGCTGGGTTTTAGTTTCGCGGATCACCCTTTTACTTTTTGTTATGAAGACTACAGCGAAAGTTTTTGGGTGACGGCTGACAGTGCGGGCAGCGCTATGTTACTGTCAGAATTAGCAAAAGAATTCAGTAATTTGAGGATCGGATGAAGGCAAAACTGCAGCATGTATTAAAGCTATGGTGGCTGATGCTGCTGGTGTTTTGCAGCAATGTTTTTGCTTTTCATGCTCAGGTGAATCACTTTGATAAACAGCTTAGCCGTCAGGAATTAGGGCCTTCGTTGTATTTTCAACAAAGCCACAAAGCCTTGCCGCTGGAAGAGCTGATCTTTGATCCTGAGCGGCACCATGCCTTTCGTCTGGTGACAGAATACAAAAAGTCGCTGCAAAGTGTAGATCAGTCCTTGTGGTTATTTGCCCGTTTACACTACAAAGGCCAAACCCCTATTCAGACTGTACTGCATTATGACTTTCCGCTGGCCGATCTGGTGCAGGTGTACAGCTACAACAGGGAAAAAAATGATCTGCAGCTGTTAAGCAGCACTGGTGCTTCGGTGCCTTTTTATCAACGCGCTCTGGCGTATCGAAGTTTCGCATTTCCAATCAACTTTGAACCAGGCCAGGAACTTGACCTCTTTATCAAAGTTCAGGATGCAGCAGTTGCGCCAGTGCAGTTGACCTTATGGCAACACAACAACTTTGTATTGGACCAGTTGTATAAAAACATTCTGGATGGCCTGCTATGTGGTGTTTTATTGCTGATGGCGATCTATAACCTGTTTTTGTTTTTTTCAGTGCAACAGCGGCTCTATTTGTATTATTCAGGCTTTTTTATCAACTGCGCTCTGGTGCTGGCTATTTTAAATGGCCTGGCCTTTGCGATGCTTTGGCCCGACTATCCGGAAATTAATCAGGCCATTTTGTATGTGGCCGCCGGGGCAACCTACACTTGCCTGACACTGTTTAGCTGGCATGTCCGTAAACAGCAAGGCGGAATACTGGGGCGTTTTGGCTTTTATTTGTGTTTAATCAGCGCCTTGTTATTACTCTTTAGCCCACTGTACGCCAATAACCAATTACGATTCTGGGGCTTATTGGTAGTCACCACTTTATGTTTAGGTGTAAACACCCTGTTTGCCTTGATGCACGCCATTAAAGGCGACCGCACCGCCAAAACTTTTGCCTTAGGCTGGGCATTTTTCTTTGGTTGCATCGTTGTACTGGCTTTATCGCAAATTGGTTATTTACCCACAGCTCAGGCCTGGCAATACCTGCTATTGATGGCTGTGATGGGCAGCATGGCGCTGATGAGCTTCAGCTTGATGCAAAATATCAAAGGCACTCAACAACAAAGTCAGGATCATCAGCGCCTGGCGAATGCGCATTTGCAGCAGTATTACGATATTTATCACAATGCTGTTGAAGGTATGTTTACCAGCACTTTGCAGGGCCAATTAATTACAGCCAATCAGGCATTACTGACTATGCTGGGTTATCAAAATTTGCAGCAAATGCAGCAGGATGTGGCGAAATCCAGTATGGCGCGTTATTACGCCAATCCGGAAGACAGAGTGCAGATGCTGAAACAACTGCAGTTGGGTGACAATAAGAATTTTGAAATCAGAGGTTTGCGTTCTGATGGTTCAGCATTTTGGGCTTTAATGTCGGCCAGGCTGGCAGAAGGGGACGGCGTGCAAAGTGCTTATGTGCATGGCTCTATAGTCGATATCACAGCCCATAAACAAAATACCGAACAGCTGGCTTATCTGGCCACCCACGACCCGCTGACGTCTTTATACAACCGGCATTATTTTATTGAGCAGCTGGAATTGGCGTTGCGATCTGAGCACAAAGCCACTTTGCTTTATCTGGATATAGACCAGTTTAAACTGATCAATACCACCTGTGACCACAGAGCAGGTGATGCCTTGTTATGCCAAATCAGTAATCAAATGCAAAGAGTGCTGGATAACAGAGGTATTTTAGCCCGGCTGGAAAGTGACGAATTTGTGGTCTTGCTGCCCGATCTGAGCAGCAATGAGGCTTTTGCTATTGCCCGTCAGTTGTTGGACACAGTCAAAGAGTTTCGTTTTATCTGGCAGGACAGCGTGTTCAGTATCAGCGTCAGTATTGGTCTGGCGGAAAATTCAGACGGCAATAAGAGTACTGAACATTGGTTAAAACAAGCCGACTCCGCCTGTTTTGTCGCCAAAGAAAAGGGCCGTAATCGTATTCATATGTTTAACGCCGATGATGAAGAGCTGCAACGGCATCAGTCCGAAATTCAGTGGTTAAAAACCTTACGTCAGGCACTGGAACAAGATAATTTTGTGCTCTTTATGCAGCCTATAGCCGCAATACAGCAGACTCAGCCGGGTTTGCATTATGAGCTATTATTGCGTTTATCTTTGCCGGATCAAGGGTTGATAGCACCGGGCAGCTTCTTAAGCTCAGCAGAACGTTATGGTTTGATGCCACAAATAGACCGTTGGGTGATCCGCAACTACTTCCGTTGGCTGGCACAACAACCTGCTCATCTGGCAGAACTGAGTTTAGCCAATATCAATTTATCCGGCGCTTCATTAACAGATCCGTTATTTAAAGCTTATGTCGCCTCATTGTTTCGTGAATACCGAATTCCTTTTGCCAAAGTGTGTTTTGAAATCACTGAAAGTATGGCGATTTTAAATGTGCATCAAACGCTGGATTTTATCTCCCATTTCCGCACTTTAGGCTGCAAGTTTGCTTTGGATGACTTTGGCAGTGGGTTTTCTTCCTATGGTTATCTGAAAAACTTCCCTATCGACTTTGTCAAAATTGACGGCAGCTTTGTCCGCGACTTGCTGATCGACCCATTTGATTGCGCCATAGTGCAGTCTATTCACGATATAGCCAGGGCGATGAAAATCCAAACCGTAGCCGAATACGTTGAAAACATGGAGATTTGTCACAAGCTGACAGAGATGGGGATCGACTTCGCTCAAGGCTACGGCATAGCCAAACCCCGCCCTCTTTATCAACAGGAATAAAACCGGCAACTACCCCCATTTTCAGCAGCCAAAGTATATTTTTTGCGCCCTATTGCTGAGTCTCAATCGCTGTCATTACAATAGCGCCCCGCCCCAGATGGGGTTTTGCTGTTTGTTCGGAGAACCTATGCAGCAGCTGCGCGACACAGCCTCGACGTTAATGATCCTCAACGACGAAATTGCTCATACTTATAGTAGTTACCAGAACGATCGCAAGCTGTTTTGCCGTAGTGGCTGTGGTGAATGTTGTCTGCATCCGGGCATTGAAGCCTCAGTACTTGAAATGTTGCCTTTGGCGCTTCATTTGTACGAACAAGGCACAGCTGAAAGTACACTCGAAGCCCTACAACACCATGAGCTGGATAGCTGTTTCTTTTATCAGGCCTCTTCAGAAGATCGTAAAAGTGGTCAGTGTGGTGTTTACCCCTATCGCCCTGCAGTGTGCCGCATGTTTGGTGCAGCAGGTTACCGTGGCCGTGAAGGTGAAGTCTTACTGTCGATTTGCAAAGTGATACGTGCCGATGAACCTGCTGCCGTTATTGCAGCAGAACAAAGCCTGACCAGTGTAATTCCGCCTATGATGATGAATCATAAAGCCCAAATTGCTCAGTTGGACTACGAACTCAGTAAACAGAATATGCCAATTAAAGAAGCTGCCGCTGCAGCTCTGGAAAAAGTACTGACCAAAGCCTGGTATGCCGACATGGCAGGCTGATTAACCAGTTGATTAAAGCCGCTGCAAAAATTGTTTGGCGTAGCTTAACGCTGTATCTGTGTGGCTAAAATGTTGGGGTTTATGTGAGTGCTGGTATTTCATTTCCAGCAACTGTTGCTGAACTGTATTTAAACCGATAAAACAGCGCAGCACGCAGCCGTGTTGATCTTCCCAGGCGCTGAAGGCTGTCATCTCACTGATCGCATCAGGTGTTGCCAGCTCCCAACCTTGCATATCCATAACCCTGGCCCATTTTTTACCGGAAAATCCTTGTACCTGGGCTTTCAGATCCTCAATAAGTTGCTCTGAACCCTCTTTGTTCCAGGCGCCCTGAATTTCACACAATAAAACTTCGCCTTGAGGTGTGACGCTGAATTTACCATGGGCAATAAAATCGGTCATAGCTGGTACTCCTTTTGACTAACTAAGTCAGTATAGACAGGATGGGTTAGTCATCACCCAAATCTGTCAGGCCGTAACGCTCAATTTTTTTTAGTAAGCCCTGACGGGAAATACCTAAAACACGTGACGCCTGACTCTTATTGCCTTTATGTTGGGCCATGGCCTGCTGAATTAAACGGATCTCCAATGCTTTGACCTGTTCATCCAGACTACTTAAATCCGATCCTGGCAAGAGTTCGCTGTCTGTTGGCGTGCTTTGATGCTCCAGATGCAGCAGTTGAATATCTGCAACCCGGATCACCCCTTGTTGGGCTATAGCAGCGACACTTTCCAGCGTATTCTTTAATTCCCGCACATTACCCGGCCAGTGTTTTTGTAAAAACCAGCTGATAGCCGCCGATTCCAATTGCAACTTCTGGCCATACTGCTGGCTAAGTTGCTCCAGAAAAAACTGGATCAGCAAAGGAATATCTTCCCGCCTCTCATCTAAGGCCACTGTTTCTATAGTGACCCCTTTAATGCGGTAATACAGATCTTCTCGGAACTTACCTTGTTTGACTAAATCCGGCAGATTGGCGTTGGTGGCCGACACTAAGCGAATATCAATTTTTTGCTGCTCACGCCCGCCGACAGGATAAAAAGTGCCCTCTTGCAGTACCCGCAGTAATTTCACCTGCATCGCCAGCGGCATTTCACCGATTTCATCCAGAAACAAAGTGCCGCCATCTGCCAGTTTTAATAAACCCTGCCGGTCTTTATCTGCTCCGGTAAAAGCCCCTTTGACATAACCAAACAGCTCACTTTCCAGTAGTTCAGCCGGAATAGCGCCACAGTGTACTGAGACAAAAGCTTTGCCAGAGCGTGGGCTTAGCTCATGCAAAGCCCGTGAAATCACTTCTTTACCTGTACCGGATGGCCCTGTCACCAGCACCCGCACTTCAGTGGGCGCTATACGCTGTACTAAGGTGCGAACTGTTTCCATATGCCGCGAATGGCCAGCCAACTTCGGCAAAAAACTATGTTGCTGTAAACCTTGTTTTAACTGACTCAGCTCTTTTTCCAGCTGATGTTTAGTGATAGCGCGTTTCACCACTACAGCCAATAATTCCGGATCTATGGGTTTGGCAATAAAGTCCCATGCGCCCTGAGCTATAGCCTGCAACGCCAGTTCCCGCTCGGCATGCCCGGTTAAAATAATAACTGGTCTGCTGGAGAACTCAGGCACAGCAGCCAGCGTATGGGCGGGGTCAAACGCAGGTGGTAACGCCAAGTCCAATAAAATTAAGTCGGCATCAAACTGCTGAAGTTTACTGCGGGTTTCTTCCAGATTAGCGGCTCCTGCCACCTGATAACCTTGTTGCTGTAAAAAACGTTCGGCTAATAAACGAAAGGCCGGCTCATCATCCACTATTAAAATGCGCGCCGGGTTTGGCGTTGTTGCGCTAAACATGAGGAATATCCTTCGGAAACAAAAGTTCAAAACTGACAGGCCACCCCAAATCAGTACGGAAACTAATCTGGCCCTGATGGGCATCCATAATACGTTTCACTATGGCCAAACCTAAACCACTGCCACCGCTACGCTTGCTGATAAAAGGCCGAAATAACAGTTCAGTGGTTAAACTGGCATCCAGGGCCGGTCCATTGTTATGCACTCTAAGCCGGATTTGCTGGTGCAGATCAGTCACTTCAATCAGCAAAGATGCATTGGCCTGGTTACGTAAGAAAGCATTGGCGTTATCAAACAAGTTTAAGAACACCTGCTGCACTCTGTGCTGATCGGCCTGCAGTATCAGGCCAGCCGGGACCTTCAGTTCAAGCTGTACCTGCTGCCAGTCGAATTGTTGCAACAAACTTTGCAACAGAGGTTCCAGTTCCATCTGACTGTATTGCAGCTGCAACCGGCCTGAGTACACCAACATATCGGAAATCAGCCGGTCGGCTCTTTTCAGTTGCTGCTGAATATGAGCACGTAACTCAGCATCCACGCCAGCAGAGGCCATCGAAATAATATTCAGCGGGTTACGCAATTCATGCGCCATAGAAGCGGCCAAAGCGCCCATTTCAACCAGATGTTGTTGCGACAACTGCTGTTTTTCAGCTTCAGCCAATTGCAACGATTGCGCCAGTAACTCACAGCTGCTACCAAGCAAAGAGCCAAAAACTTCGGCCATTAAACGTATGCCAGGCGTCATATCGTCCCAGCCCAATAACTGCACTTGCCACTGGCCTTGCTGATTGTAACAGCGAATTTGTAGCTGGCTTTTATCCGCAACTCCATCCGTAAGGCGTCCTGCGGTCGATGTGGGTAATTCCACCTGCACTTTTTGTTTTAGCGCTGCGGATAAGAGTTCAGAGGATTTTTCACACAACTGAACCCAGTTCTGACACTGACCCAGTTGCTGCCGCCAGAAGTTGATCAGCGCCGGATCCAAAGTGGCTCCAGGGTAAATCAAGCGCTCAGCCAGTTTAGCCACAGGCCGGTAACAGGCTGCGGTTAGCAACAATACCAGACTGGAATACAACCATAATTGCCAGCCTGGTACATTCGCCAGCGCCTGCATGCCCAACTGACCAAAGATAGAGCTGACCAGCGCCATCAATAACAGCAATAACAACGACATCACCAGCCAGAGTAAGGCTCTGTTGGCCAGCGCATTCACCGCCAGCATCTGATAACGTACGACGCCATAGACCAGCAACACAGGATAGCTGGGCAGCAACAACATAGGATAAGGAAACCAGTCCAGCCCAAAGGAAGGGAACACTACCGGAGTCGCCAGCAATAAACCCCAGCCACCAGCTAAAAACATCGCCACTATTGAACGTTTTTTATTGCCCTGATGATAACGCCAGCCGTACCACAATACGGCATGAGCTAATACACCCAGAACCACTGTGTAAAGCAGATTTAAAAAACCGTAGGAGTGAAAAACAAAAACCTGGCCCAAAGCAACACTGTGTAGCACATCACCAGCATCAAGGCTCCAGCTCAGCAACACCACTAGAGATGTCAGAAAATATAACCAGCCAATATGGCGACGAGCCCAGCCCAGCCAAGGGGCTTTTACCTGATCCTGCTCAACAAAACGCAACGCAAAATGCAGAAAAAAGGTCGGCATCAAGGGATTGGCCAATAATAAATAGCGGCCAAGCTGCGGCTCATTATGTAATACAAAAATATGACCCAGACACCAGAGTGCCATCATGGCACCAAAGCCAGCCAGGCCTGCCAGCGTGCGCTGATAACGTGAATGCCACCATAACCAACCCGACATCAAGGCAGCACAAGCACTGGTGACTAACATCATCAGCTCAAAAGCTAAAATCAAATCCACAGCTCACCGTCAACTTAGTTGTCACCACTTCTATTTAAAAGCGTAAATCAAGTTAACAACTCCTGCAAACATTAAATTTTATTCATTTAAAATCATCATGTTACAAAAACAATAAATTATGGCCTGATTCTGGCACTATAAAGCTAAGCAGCCTGAATGCTGCATAACTTGTCAACAAAGAGAACACTATGCCTGACCTGTCTATTTTTGCGGCCGAATTGCTGACCATGTTGCTGTTGTTATCCGTGGCCATAGCGCCTGCTGCGCTGAGCCGGATCAAAACGTCTAAAAACTGAGGTAGTTATGGAACTTGATGTCAGTATCCTATCCCGGCTCCAGTTTGCTTTTACGGTAAGCTTCCATATTATTTTTCCTTCTATCACCATAGGTTTAGCCACTCTGATTGCGATCTGGGAAGGTTTATGGCTGAAAACCGGTAATCCGCAGTATCTGCAACTGGCTAAGTTCTGGATCAAACCTTTTGCCATTACCTTTGGTATGGGAGTGGTGTCGGGCATTGTCTTGTCTTATGAGTTTGGTACTAACTTCTCCAAATTCTCCGAAATGGCAGGTGCAGTGATTGGGCCTTTAATGGCCTATGAAGTACTGACCGCCTTTTTCCTTGAAGCTGGCTTTTTAGGGGTGATGTTATTTGGCTGGCAACGCGTCAGCGCCAGAATGCACTTTTTCGCCACTGTCACAGTAGCAGTGGGAACCTGGATCTCTGCATTCTGGATTATTGCAGCCAATTCCTGGATGCAAACCCCACAAGGGCATCAGTTTGTTGATGGTAAATTTGAAGTGGTCAGCTGGATGGAAGTGATTTTTAACCCTTCGATGCCCTACCGCTTTTTCCATATGTTATTAGCCGCTTTTATCACAGCCACTTTTGTGGTGATGGCCACCCATGCCTGGTATTTACGCAAAGGTCAACATATCGACTTTGGCCGCAAAGGCTTGTCTATGACCTTATGGATAGCTTTGGTGTTGACCCCGCTGCAAGCCTGGGTGGGTGACTTACATGGCTTAAATGTGAAAGAACACCAACCGGTGAAACTGGCGGCCATGGAAGGAATTTGGGCAGAAAAAGAAGCCAATGTGCCGCTGCTGTTATTTGCTTTACCTGATATGAAAGCTGAAAAAAATCACTATGAAGTTGCAGTGCCAGGATTGGCCAGCTTGATACTGACGCACAGTTGGGACGGCGAGTTGCAAGGCTTAAAATCAGTGCCTGCAGCCGACAGACCTAATGTGCCTATGGTGTTTTTTAGCTTCCGCGTGATGGTCGGCATTGGCATGCTGATGATAGGCGTTGCGCTACTGGGCGCTTACCTGCGCTGGCGTGGAACTTTGTATCAAAGCAACTGGTTCCTCTGGCCTGTCAGCTTTATGGCACCCACAGGAATTATTGCGGTGTTAGCGGGCTGGTATGTGGTTGAAATTGGTCGTCAGCCCTGGATTATTTATGGTTTGGTTCGTACCAGTGAAGTGGTCAGCCCCCTACCCGCAGAGCGAGTGCTGTTTTCGCTGACCTTGTTTGTGCTGACCTACAGCCTGCTGTTTGCTGTGTATCTGTACTTTATGCGTAAGCTGATCAAAAAAGGCCCGGCACCTGTTGATCACCTGCAACAACAACGTATAGGCGTAAAAGCTTCAGGTTATGCGCTGTCTTTTACCAAAACCTTAGCCACTGATGCCGAAACATCAAATTCCCCTGCCACTGATCCAAAAGGAGCCAACTAATGGAGCTGGAACTGAGTGTAAGCCTGTTTTATCTGTTGCTGCTTGGCTTTGCCATCCTGATGTATGTGCTGCTGGATGGTTTTGACTTAGGCATGGGCATTTTGTATCCCTGGTTTAACAGCGATGCCGAACACGACCATTTGATGCGTTCTGTCGCTCACGTCTGGGATGGCAACGAAACCTGGCTGGTGTTTGGGGGCGTCATATTATTTGGTGCCTTCCCTGCTGCTTACGCCGCTATTGCCTCGACTTTTTATCTGCCGATAGTGCTGATGCTGATTGGCTTGATTTTCCGTGGTGTGGCTTTTGAATACCGTTTTAAATCAGACACTTCAAAAAAATATTGGAACTCAGCTTTTGCCATTGGATCCAGCCTTGCTGCGTTCTGTCAGGGCCTGATGCTGGGCACTTTAGTACAAGGTGTACCAACAGATTTTATTGATCAGTCCAGCTTCAGCTGGCTCAGCCCTTTCAGCTTATTTTGTGGTTTAGCCGTAATGGCGGGTTATGCCCTGCTGGCCTGTTGTTATCTGGTGATGAAAAGCCGTGGCGAGCTGCAACACAAAGCTGCCCGTTATGGCCAGCGTTTAGTATTGATTGTGATGTTATCCATGCTGCTGGTCAGCCTCTGGACTGTCTGGATCGAGCCGGAAATTCGGGCTCGCTGGTTTGGCGGCTGGCACGCTTTATGGTTAATCCCACTGCCTCTGTTGTCGGTGCTTGCCGCCCGTTTATTATTCCGCGACTTAGGCCGGGTAAATCGCAGCCATAAAGCGGAAACTGCTGTGCAGGAACGTCATGAAGAAAGGCCGTTCTGGCTGGCTTCAGGCTTGTTTTTGCTGGCTTTTGTCGGTTTACTGGTCAGTGTATTCCCTTACTTGCTGCCACGCCAACTGACCTATCTGGAAGCCGCAGCACCTGACAGCAGTCTGATGTTTATGCTGCCCGGCATCTTTATCTTTTTACCTCTTATTTGTGCTTACACTTTATGGGGCTATAAGATTTTTGCCGGAAAAATTGAAGATTATCAGGAGGGCTACTGATGAAATGGTTAAATAAACTTTCCCAGGGCCAGTGGTTTGTGGTGTTGTACCTGACTGGATTTTTAACCTTGCTAGTTATTGCCTGGCTGTTAAAACAGGGCATGAAATTTTTGTAAAGCGTTAAAAAATCAACAGCTTTCATCTAATCAGCAGCAGACTTTTATTGATCTGACACAAGGAAAGTGTCGATCTTCAAAACAATCTTTATCACTTTTTTCATTTTTTTATTTGCATTTTAAAAAACAACGCTGCTATAGTCAGGAAAAGACCAAGCTGTATTGGTTCTTACCGGGCGCGAAAAATGAAGTATTTAAGTTTTATCGCAGTGTTGTTTTACCTGAGTTTGCTGTTTCCTTCAGCAGGCCATTCTGCGTCCAGCAGTTGGGTAGATTTACAACAAGCGAATAAAAACTTCACCGTTGCTCTGGTGGCCTCTGCCACTCATTCCACTGTCGACTTAACAGAAACCCCAACTGATGACGATAAAAGCGCAGTCTGCTGGAACAGCTTTGAATTTCCTGCAGCACAGAATCGTTTTTATCAACAACCAGACACCCACTTCAATAAAGCGCAGCAAAGCTGTTATGCCGCGCGTGCACCACCCTCGCACCTCTCTTAATTCATTGAAATAGTCAGAGTTTCAGGCTTCATTGCCATAGATCTGACGACATCCATTGATTGTATTGATATCCGGTTCGCTGCCTCTGAGCGGACTGATGAGAGGTTTCTATGAAAAAGTTAAATTTATTCAACGTTGACGTGATAGATCATTTAGTTCAGCCCGCTGAATTTGCCGAAGCAACTTTAAATTCTGCAGCGCTGGATTTCCTGTCTGACTTTAAAACCAACAGCCCAATGATGATTGATTCTGGCACCTGTGCAGTCGAAGCAGAGGATATGATGAATCATGAACATAGCAAGTTGAAACTGGTGATAGACGCCAATCAGGAACTGATTGGTTTAATCAGCTACGAACAGTTGTCTATCCAGAATGTGTTGCAACGTTTAGGCAAAGGTGTAAATCGCACGGACTTAACAGTGGCTGATTTAATGCGCCCACGCGACGAAATCAAAGCCCTGGCTTATCAACAAATTAAACACTGCTCCATAGGTGATGTGCTGAACACTCTGCAACACAATGGTGA
The DNA here is from genome assembly GCF_021290985.1 of Rheinheimera soli. GTDB lineage: Bacteria > Pseudomonadota > Gammaproteobacteria > Enterobacterales > Alteromonadaceae > Pararheinheimera > Pararheinheimera soli. Next base: position 50,873 of record NZ_JAJOYU010000014.1, on the reverse strand, counting down.
GCAGTATTGTTTAGTGATAGATACCGAATCTCACCATATTCGGGGTGTCATATCCGCCAGCGATATCGCCAGCCGTCTGCATATTCCGGTTCATATTGAGAAAGCTCCGACTTTTTTGAATATTTTTGACCGTATGTATGCCTGATCGACCTTTGCCGAGCTGCTAACCCGGCCCGGCAACAATGTTTTCTCCTGGTTTTCCCTGTTTCGTACTCATTCCCACGAAACAGGGTTTTGAAAGCCGCCACAGAGCACAGGTACCTCCAAAGACCTCCCTCTGTCGGGTCTCCTGATTCATGGCGGCGTTTTCCTTTCCAACAGGCACAAGTACCTCCAAAGACCTGCTTCCACACTGCTGACCTTCAGTTTATGGCGGAGTTTTCCTCAATAAACAATATAAGTACTGCCAAGACCTTCCGCCCAGAAGAACAACATAAACAACTGAATACAAAGATAAAAAAAGACATTCATCAAATCTTCAGCAAATCTTTATGCTTTCTTTTGAAGCCAATAAAGCGCTGCCTGTTATGGTTCTGGGCACCGTTATTAGATGAGTAAAAAAGATGAAGGGAACACTGTTAGTCGCTATAAAAATTCTGCTTTCTTTGGGTCTGCTTTTTGCTGCAACTCATAGCCTGACAGCACAGGCATTGGCTGCGGAATCAAAACCAACTCACACTGATAGCCAGCAAAAGCATTCAGGAAGAATCATTTTCTCAACCACAGCCAAAGCTATAGAGTCATACCAAGCCACTGAGTTAATCCAGAGATTTGAGCTCAATAGCACAAAAAACCTGTATTTTAACGCAGTACTAGGCCAGCCGCTTACCGCCTATTTGCAGGAGTTAGCACCAGAACTATCTGCTGAAGAAGCAAACAAAAATGGCAACTATCAATTTACCTTTTATGTCGATAGTTCAGTGATTTACACCGAAAACTTAAACCTGGCGGCAGGCTTATCCACTGAAAAGTCCAGCCACAAAGTGCTGATGAAGCCATTTTTTAGCGAAGTAAACGAAGACTCCTGGGGGCGCTTTTTATGGATGCGCTTTATGCATTTCGGCGGAGAACAAGCCCTGACGGAAGGCATTCATACACTGAAAATAGAAATCAGACCCTACGTCAAAACTGCTGATATAAAAATTGGTAACGTCATTGCTGCCGGTGAAATCGCAGTGCAGGTAGTAAAGCCCAAGGCGACCGAGCAGCAAATAGCTATTCAACCCATTCAAGCCACCCATGACTGGGTTGTTTCGAAAGACAGCTACAACAAAGATTTGATCAGAGCAATGAACAAAAAAATTGCTGAAAAAGACTTCAAAGATGTTAGCAGTGTGGTTGTAATTAAAGATGGCGCTTTGCTACTGGAAGAATACTTTAATGGCAGTGAACGTGCATCCTTGCATGACACGCGCTCTGTCGGTAAAAGCTTTGCTTCTACTATGCTGGGCATAGCCATCCAGGAAGGCTTTATTCAAAGCGAAAAGCAAAGTCTGAGTGAGTTTTACCCGCTAAAGAACTACCAAAACTACTCAGCCCCAAAAGCTAATATCAGCCTGAAAGAGCTGATGACAATGACTTCAGGCTTTGCTGGAAATGATTCGGATTCCGCCTCCCAAGGCAATGAAGAAAACATGTATCCAACACCAGACTGGGTTAAATTCACGCTGGATTTACCTATGCAAAATCCAGCATCCTCTGTTAAAGAATGGAGCTACTTTACTGCCGGTGTAGTGGTATTAGGCGACATACTACAAAAAAATGTGCCACAAGGCCTTGAAGCTTATGCAGATAAAAAGCTGTTTGCCCCCTTAGGTATTAGCAAATACGAGTGGCAATACACCCCACAAAAAGTGGCCAATACAGCAGGAGGTATAGGTTTAAGGGCATTGGATTTGGCCAAATATGGCCAGCTGTATAAAAATGGCGGCAGCTGGGGCAAGCAACAAATTATTCCTGCAGACTGGGTAAAAGCGAGTTTAGCTAAGCAGGTAGCGCGGACACAGCAAAAGGATGGAGGCCATTATGGCTATTTATTCTGGAACGATAGGATTCAGTCGGGCCAGCAGTCTTTTGAAGTGGCTTATGCCAGCGGCAATGGCGGCAATAAAATCTTTATTTTTAAAGACATTCCGCTGGTTATTGTGATCACAGCCAAAGCCTACAACAAAGCTTATGCTCATCCACAAGTAGCCCAGATGGTCAGCAACTATCTTTTGCCGGCCATTCTGCATTAATTAGTAGCTTTAGCCCTTTTATCCGCCCTTGGATCAAGTTTCTGGCGGCGGATAAGCCGCCAGAAACTCTTGGTGCATCTTTTCTCTGCGTTGATTTATATCGTCAATCAGTTGATAAAACTCTGGCCGCTCTTTCAGTGCAGCAAACAAGGGCGACAGAGCTAAATATTCACTATTCAGGTAACCCAACTGGACGGCTTTTTGTAGATAACCCAGCGCAGCGTTCTGGTCTTTGACTGCCCATAAGGCAATCAGAGACGCCTCAATATAGTTAATGGGCCAACTGTCACCACGCTCTACTGCCTCTTCAATGAGCTCTAACCTTTTGATAGCCTCTTGCGCTGTCAGCTGGTTATTTAAAATCTGCACCAGGCTATTCGGATAAGAGGTACCAGGGCTCACTTCTGCTGCGGCTTTAAACCAAGGCAAAGCCTGTTCTTTTCCTTCTAACAGCCAGACCAACTCAGCATAATAAGCCAACACCTCGTGGCGCTTAATGTCCCGCTTCAGTACTTTTTCAAACTCACTTTTCGCTTCAGTCAAACGGCCCTGAAAATATAAAAAGCGCGGATAAGCTTCGTTGATAAAGACGTTGTCCGGATAAAGCACAAACAACTCCTGATAGTTAAGTTGTGCTTTGGAGCTGAAGTTCAGCAGTTCAAAAATTCGGCTGATTTGCAAATCGGCCATGTGATTATTCGGCTGTAGCTGTTTAGCTTTTAACGTTAAATTATAAGCTTGAATAAGCTCGCCTTTGGTTTCTAATAAATGCGCTGCCGACCCCATACTGGCATAGTTTTTCGCATCAAGCTGAGTTGATAACATATAGGCTGCTAATGCCTGGTCGAGATTACCAAAACAATCCCAGGCATAAGCCACTGCCGCCTGAGCTTTACTTTTATCACTGTCACTGCCATTGAGTGCGAGCGCTTGCATAGCATATTGTTTGGCCTCAATAGCAAGCTCAGCAGGCTGGTTGTATCTGCAAACCGATTTACTCAAAGCTAAACTTAAGCCAATAAGTGCAGCGCGGTTGTTTGGCTCAAGTTTGAGTGCTTCGCTGAATAACTCGATGGCTCTATTGGTATTGTCGCCCTGCCCTGTGCTGAAGTAATAACTGCCACGCTCAATCAATAACTCAACCGGATTGCTGGCCTGAACCTCAGTATTCATAGCGGCTGTATCTGAAACTTGTGTTTCTTTACTCAGCATCCAATAAAGCACTACAGCAATGCTCAATAGCGCAACTACAACTGGCACTCTGAACGAAAACTTTTTTGGCTCCACTGCTGAAGGCTCTATGGGTTTTACCAATAAACGATAGCCCCGGCCACGCACCGACTCAATATAGGTAGGCTGCTTCGGGTCGTCATCCAACGCCTTTCTCAATAAGGTAATACGTTGGGTAATAGTCTCGCTGCTTACAATAGTGTTTTTCCAGACAGCTGCTGTTATTTGCTCTACAGTGCAGACTTTTCCGGCATGCTCAATCAAATACATCAGGAGTTCGAAGGAGAGCTTGGGCAGTTCAATCTCTTGTCTGTTTGAACCCAGCACGCGGTACACTTTGTATTGGTCGGGTTCTACAACTAAATCCAGTAATTCCACTTGCCGCATTTGCCGTCCAACTTTGCTGTCTAAACGAGTAGTGAGAAATTTTTGTAACTCTGAGCTGCACTATAAGCTTTCCGCTACACAGATTAAACGAGTCTGGCACTAATAGTGTTGGTATCAGGACAAAATCCTTACAATCAATTGGTTAACAAAAAATCACAGTAAAATAAAACCCACAAGAATGAATTCACTAAAGCTTTCCCGATCACGGCAGATATATAAGCATCAGGTTTAACTGCTTTTGATAAGGAGATACAAATGAACGAAGCCAGCCGCTTACAAAGAATGCGTGAACTTGGAGTACGTCTCCAGGAATTGCGTTTGCTGCCTTCGCATTCTGTAAACTCTTATGCCGGAGCGGCTCTGAACTTTTTGTTCCAGAACTATCAAATTGAAAAACCTGCAGGTGCGCCTTTAGATGTCACCTTACGAGCTTTGGCCGCGGGTTTGGCAACAAAACATAAGATGACAACCCGGCCTGATCCAGACAAAGTGATCGACTTCTTCTGTCGTCATTATCAGGTGCATTAACCACAAAGCCAATTCCGATGAAAGCTGCTGAAAAGCAGCTTTTTGCGTTATATTTGCGGCTTTTGACCAAGGCTTGCTTTGCCAGAACCTTTTACACTGCAGCTCTGCTTATAAATTGAGTTCTGTTGATGCGAAGCAACCTGGATTGGTTTCGTCATGCTTTTGCTTACGAATGTGGCGCTATTGGCTTGCGTACTCTGTGCACCATGGCCGTGGCAGATACAGCTTTTGGCAGTGCCTCGGCGTTTTCGTTATTCAGTTCATTTACAGTATTTTTGCTGACCTTAACTCACACCAAAGTATTTGATTTTTTCCTGTGGCGCACCACTGCATCTTTGGTAAAAACCGGCAAAGTGCGGTTGCTGCATTGTGTTAGTTATGAACTGGCAGGAGCTGCACTCAGTATTCCTTTGACCTTATGGTTGCTGGATTTTAGCCTGGCTCAGGCTTTATGGCGGGAAGCCTTGATGTTTATTGTGTTTTTGTTGTACACCTACCTGTATAACTACGGCTACGATCGTTTATTTCCGGTACCTCATGCTCAGCCTGTCCATTCGCGCTTATAGTCCAGTTCAGCAAAGTCACAGCCATGATCACCATCAACTGGTGTTGCCTTTGGCTGGCCGATTAAATTTGCTGATCAATCATCAGCAGTTGCAGGTGGGTACAGCCGAATGTCTGGTGATACCAGCAGGCACAGAACATGGGTTTTCTGCTACTGAACAATGTCGGTTTTTAGTTGTAGATTTAACGCATTTACCCACAGATTTACTGCACTTAGCCCATCCAGTGTTTCAGCTTTCCGCTGTGATGCAGCCCTATTTATTAGTACTGGAACAGCTGCTGGTACAACAAAATCAGCAATTATTGGCTGCGGCCCAGCAATTTTTTCTGCAATTGCTGGAGGCTGAACAACCAGCACCAGCAGTGGACAGGAGATTACGGCAAGCGGTACTTTATATGCAGGAACACTTGGCTGAGGAATTGGATTTAGTCTTGCTCGCCAGCAAAGCCAGCCTGAGCTTGAGTCAGTTTAAACAATTGTTTCGCCAGCAATTAGGTCAAAGCCCAGGCCAGTACTTAACTCAACTTAGAATGCAGCACAGCCGCACCTTATTGCTGTTCTCTGATTTATCAGTGCAACAACTAGCACTGAACGTGGGCTATCAGTCGGCTTCGGCTTTTAGCGCACGTTTTCTGCGGCATTTTGGCCAAAGCCCTCAACAGTACAGAGGGCAACAGCACAAAGGTATAGCTAAAGCTTAATCAGCTCTACAGCACCACGTTTTTGCATAGTGACATACAACAGGTTTGGGTCTTTTTGCGAAAAAGTGACGTTGGTCGGAAACTCGCCTTTTAACTTGTATTCTTTCAGCAATGTGCCGTCCTGGCTCACTTTGGCAACCACACCTTTGCCATAACGGGCAATATATAAATTACCGCTGGCATCGGTACGCATGCCGTCTAAACCAAAATCCGGGAACTGGATCAGCAGTCTTTTATTGCTGGCTTGCAGTTTCTTATCCAAATCATAAACCCAGACTCTGCGCTGCGCGCTTTCATTGACATACAACCTGGTCTGGTCAGGGCTAATTTCCACCCCATTGGTGGTGCCCATCTCTGCTTCAACCAGGCTGGAGCTGCCGTCTGTTTCAATACGCCACAACTGGCCTTTGCGGTTTTTCCAGTCCGGATCGCTGGCGAAAATCACGCCGTTGTTGGCTATGGTTAAATCGTTGGGCTGAAACATCAAAGGTTGATGGGCATGCAGCTGCAGCTGCTTTCCGTCATAACGCCAAATATTGTGGCCTGTGTAATCGGCTATATACATCACACCTTTTTGATCAAAACGTATGCCGTTGCCAATGCTGCCTTTAGGTAAAGTTAGGGCTAAGCTCACCTCACCTTTTGGGCTGACTTTGCCTATGGTGCCCTCAACGCCATAATTTACTGCATACAGATAGCCGTTTTTATCTGTGGCCGGGCCTTCAATAGCGGCATGAAAAACACCATCAGCTACAAAATCTGTACTGTCGATCTGATGTTCAGCCGACAGGCTAAAAGCTGGCAGAGTTAATGACAAAAATAATAAATTCAATAGCTTAAACTTCATCTTCTGATATCCCTCTTAGTTCAGGCTGGTGTAATGCCTTGCGAAAACCGTAGTAACTGCTGTGGATCGTAACGGCCTTTCAATTGCTGTAGTTTGCTGTAATGACCAGCATAATAAGCATCAGACCAGTTTTTAAGCAAAGCGTCTGTGTAATTTAAATAAGCCCCACCAGTGCTGTAAGGCCGCATAACAGTACGCATCTGATTGACCCAAAGTGCAGCATTGTGCAGTAAAGCGTCGTCTGTACCTACAGGGTAACTGACCATATACTGGGCACAAAATACCGCATCTCTGTGTACAAAAGCGGTCTGATCTGTGGCAACTGAACCAATAGCGCCGCCCATCAAGGTTAATAAAATACCGCCTGAAAGTCCTTGCTGCTGACGTCGCTGCACCTGTTCCAGCAAAGCCGTTAAACCAGCCTGATTAATAGGCTGATTAAAAAAATCTGAACTGCCAGCCATAGCAGTGCGGTTGAGTTTGGCCTGTTCCGACTGATGCGGCAGTTTGCATTCCGACATCTCCAACCCATCGCAATCACTGAGCATAAAATCCCGGTATGGACGCAAAGCCACTTCCTGGGTCAGCGGCTCTACTTTCAAAAGCTGCAACCAGTTTTGCCATAATTGCTTGGCCTGCTCAGTTAAACCCAGGCTGGTGAGCCGTATTTGCACCACCAGTTCACGCTTTGTATCGCCGCTCCACCATAAAGCAACTTGCGACCATAACTGTTCTGGCAGCTGCAGGCTCCAGTTTTGCCAGGCACTCAGCACAGGCAAAGCGCCTTTCAATGCAAAAGAAGCCCTACAACTTAAGATATCGCTGGTGGCAAAAGTTTGAAATTTAAAGCGGGTAACTATGCCAAACTGACCACCGCCGCCGCCCTGCAAACCCCAGAACAAATCAGTATTTTGCTGTTTGTTGCAACGCAGCACTTCGCCATCTACTGTCACCAGTTCGGCTTCCAGTGCTGCATCACAGGTTAAACCGTATAACCGATCTGCAATGCCAAAACCGCCGCCCTGAGTTAAACCTGCGACACCCACACCTACGCAACTGCCAGCAGGAATGGAGCGGCCTTTTTTACTAAGCTGGTCGTACACATCACCTAATTTAGCGCCGGCGCTAATCCAGGCCGTATTGTCTTCTGGCTGCAACTGAATATCGGCCATCAAAGCCAAGTCCAGCAAAATACCCTGAGTACTGGAGTAACCCGCATAATTATGCCCACCACTGCGGCCTGTAATGGGCAATTGATAACGGCGGGCAAAGGCTAAAACCAGCTGCACATCGGCCGTATCGGCACAACGAGCTATAACAGCAGGAATAATAGAATCGTAACGGGAATTGGCCGCTTTATAAAAACGATTGAAACCAGCATCTGCCGGAAACAACAACTGGCCTGAAAAACTGGCTTTGAGCTGCTGCCAGTCAGTAGCTTCAGGCAAAGCTATGATTGACCTGAACTGACAGCCAGAAACTGTTGTTACAGCAGCTCCGCCGCTTAGGATTAAAAACTGACGTCTGTCCACAGGCTAGTCTTTTCAAAATGGCACACCGCAGGCAAATTAGCATAAATTGGTGGGATCTTCTTGTGGCTTACCGAAATAAGGCCAGCTATCACTACCAGTAGTAAATCCACTCTATGTTTTCGTATAGAGGCTAAACTCAGTATATGAACACTTAATGTGCAAATCATGGACAAGAGCGGCAACAAAAGTTATCATAAAAGATAACAAGGTAGGGATTACCTATGAGTTGGAAAATTGATTTTTATGCTGGGGTAGAAGAACAGATCCTCGACATGCCAGCCAAAATTCAGGCAAGGATGATTAAGCTTTTAGAATTAATGGAAAAACATGGGGCAAATCTGGGTCCTCCACATACAGAGTCTATGGGCAATGGCTTATTTGAAATACGAGCTAAAGCTAAGGAAGGGATTGGGCGCGGGTTATTTTGTTACTTAAAAGGCAAGCATATCTATGTGTTGCATGCCTTTATAAAAAAGTCTCAAAAAACGCCAAAAAATGAGCTGGAACTTGCTCGCGACCGACAAAAAGAGGTTCAACATTTATGAGTCTGCAAAATTTAAAACAACGTGCTCTAGATAACCCTGAAGTGAAAGCTGAATACGAGCAGTTGGAAGCTGAATTTAACTTTATCGATCAACTCCTCTCCATGCGCACTAAAGCCGGACTCACGCAAGAACAGGTTGCACAAAGGATGCAGACACAAAAGAGTAATATCAGCCGCTTAGAAAAAGGCAACTCCAATCCTAGCTGGTCTACGCTGGTGAAATACGCCCATGCCTGTGGTTTTGAGCTTTCGATTAAGTCGCATAAGATCTGAGTTTTGTCTCTGATCTGGAAGACTATTTTTGTCCACCAGAACGACCACTGAAAGCCTGTTATTTTCACCTGCCCCACACATTGGGGTAATAGTAAGTGACAACAGCATATTCACTCCAGCAGAACTATGTCAGCATTATCCTCTGGCTGCGAATAGAACAGCATTTGTTGCGTTGAATAGGCATCAACCAGCTCAGACACCGACTCAGGCAGCTTTTCCGACAACTTGATCGCGCTGACACCATCAAATAGATACAGATCTCTTTGAGATTGGAATAAAACGCCCCCCTTCACAGGCACTATAGAGCCCGTAATCGGAGGCAGGCTTTGCACACTGAACTTACGCTCCCCCCAAAATAAGAACTCTTCAGTCCGATAGAGCAGTTTGTCCTCCTGATCGAGGCGTGCAGAAAAATTAACACCGGTTTCTGCTAGTTGGATTGCGACTCCTCTACTCAACTGGTATCGCTCAAAATATGAACTTCCGCTGCGTTTTGTGGCTATCAGTAGATCATCGTTGTCACTATACCAATCAAGAACAGCTGTGAATTCAACAGGCATTTTATGAGCGACTATGGTTTGATCTTCGACAGAGTAGATATACAGAATTTCTCCGAAAGAGAATGCAATACGTTTTCCATCTTTTGACCATGCCGGCGCACGATATATAGGTTGGTTTTCAGCGTTATCAAAAATGAGTTTTTGCTGACCATCCTGATAAAGGAACATTTGCGATCTGCCTGTTCTTGAGGATACAAAAGCAATCTCACTGCCAGATGGCGAATATCTTGCGAGATGATCTTCTCCAGCCGAGTCCACTAACTTCTGTATCAAATCACTGCGACCGATTTCAATCAAATCCGTATCGTATCGGGTAAGCGACAGAACAATTTTATCGCCATCCGGGTGGAAAGCCGGGTTAAAAATCCGTTGATAGCTGAAATAAGGGATATCGGTCCGCTTACCATCTAAGTCCATAATAAATAGTTCGTTTAAATGGTGAACCAGTAGTGACTGATTGTTTGGTTGCCAATTTATCTCGGTAAAACCTAGTGGAAGCTTAGCGAAGGGTTGCGACAACTTAGCCGACCTGATGTGAAATAACCGTAATTCCACTTCGTTGCTGGCATTTTCCCCTGCCAGTGCCAGCATAGTTGTATCGGGAGATAATGCGATGCGATAAGGTGTAAATTCGTTGCGACTTAGCAATAAGTCAGTATGAATTTTAGTTCGCTCATCAAAGTGCTTTAAACGAGTCACTGGGCGGCCATTTATTGGTACAGTCGCCAGCATGTAATAAAGTCCGCGCTTATCTGCATCCAGTCGCCACAAACCGCCTTGCTCATCGACGCTAAACAGCCGCTCTAAAGGCCCTCCATGTCGGGATATCTTTCCCACCCAATCACCAGTAGCGGCTCGGACAATAACGTAAAAGCTGCTATTTGATGGGTCCCAAGTGATGGATTGGTAATCGTCAGAACCGGACAAAATGATCTTTTCATCGGAAGAATGCAGATCTTTGACGACGATTTGATTCAAAGCTTCGGTTTGTCGGATAAATGCCAGAGCGGAACCGTCAGCTGAATAAAGGGGCATAAAATCATAATAAGACGATGATGTGATTGGTTTTAGCTTGCCTGAAAATGAGAGATCTGCTTTTGGGTTTATCCAGATCAGCAAGCTGGTTACAACCAGAACAAGCAAACAAGAAAACAGCCACCAGCGCCAATGGTTGGCTTGTGTTGTAATGGCTAACGGCTCAACCTCTAAACTATAGCCCCGCTTGGTATGAGTATGGATGTAAACAGGAGTTTTGGCTTCGTCTCCCAAAGCTTTTCTAAGTTGAGCAATACTACGCTGAACAGATCCCGGACTAAAAACTGTGTTAGGCCACAGCTCTTCAAACAACGATTCTTGTGATACCACTTGTTTGGGATGGGCCGCCAGATAGGCCAAAACGTCCATTATTCTGGGTTCAACAGTCACAGACTCTTGTCCCCTCGTAATAAAACAACGATCTACATCCACCCGGATATCGTTCAATTTAAACTGCTTAAGCAAGTAACATCCTTATTGGCATAAACATCAGAACTTCATCAGAGAAAAATCGTCACTTCTCCATCGGTTTTTGAAGCAATTCAATTTCTAATTTATCCGGTTTTCAAATGTACCAAAATTATCTGATAAAAAGGAAATGCCATGAGAATAAACACACTTGCATTGATCTTTGGTTTGGCCATCACTTTTCATGCAGGGGCTTGCAGCAACACTAGTCTTAAAAAACAGCTGGAACAGTTTACTACTAAAAACTCTGTAGGATTTTCCGCTCTTGTTGCAACGAATGGAAAAGTACTCTGTGAAGCCGCTGTGGGGAACGCCAGTATCGAATTATCTGTACCCATGAAAAATCAGCATCTTTTCGAAATTGGATCTCTGACCAAACAGTTCACAGCGGTTGCTGTACTCTTACTAGCACAGGAAAATAAGCTCTCTCTGAATGATGATATTTCTCTCTATATCCCGGAGATCAACAGCACTAAAGGCAAAGTGACGATAGGCCACCTGCTCGCTCATACCTCTGGATTGGTTGACCCAATCAATGAACCCGAGTTTTTAGCTACCCGCGTGCAAGAGAACATTTCGTTAGCACAGCTTATTACCTTATTTAAAAATAATAACTGGCAATATCCAGCAGGTGACAGGGTCCAATACAGCAATGTTGGCTACAGTATGCTGGCGTATGTCATCGAACAAGTGACAGGTCAGAGCTACAGTGAATTTTTATCAGCGCGTATTTTCAAACCATTGGGTATGACCCATACATACCAGGCCTCTTTTGCTGTAATTCACAATAAAGTGACTGGCTACACGTTTGCTGACACAACCCCTCGCCAGCATGATTTTTTAAATCTGAACTGGGCATATGGTGCAGCAGATATTATCTCAAACACCAAGGATTTGTATCGTTTTACCCAAGCCCTGATGCACAAGCAACTGCTTAATAGCCATTACCTCAATCTATTTCTAAGCCGCATTACCCTAAACGATAAATCGCAAACTGATGGTACTTTTAACTATTCCTTATCGCAGATTGGAAATACAGCGACTATTACAATGAGTGGTTCAACTATGGGCTATTCGAGCCACAGCATTTTTTTGCCAGAACAAGACACATACATAGTGGTGTTAAGCAACAGTGACGGCATTAATGGCGGAAGCTGGATCCCTCCAGCAACAGTTGCAGGCAAACTGGCAGCAAACCTCCTTTCGTTTCCGCTTCCTGACTACAGCGCTGTTGATGTGTCAGCACAAAATGCTCAGCAGTATCTTGGCCAATACCATCTGGAGGAGCAAGTCGTCAGGACATTGGATTATGTAAATGATGCATTTATTTACCAGCGAAACGATGGCCCAAAATACGAAGTCATACCAATGAAAGACCATGGGTTTTATTTTAAAAATAGTCTGAGCTATTTCTACATAAAGCACATTGGCACTGAGCAACAGCAAATGGATTTTTACAATTTCCTGAGCAATCAGCCACAAGTTGCCAAGCTTAAGAAGCTTAAGGTTAAGTGATTGATTAGTAACACTAAATCTCGAGATCATTTATTTAAAAATACAGTGCGAATCACAACTCAAAACTTGACTTTGAGCGGGTCGGGATAAACCCGACCCCTACAATTTTTTGATCCGCTTTTGATGGAATTTTAAACTGGTGATTGCCACAAATTAGCCCATAGAACACTCAAGTCCGAAACAACGCACCTACCAATTTCCCCTTGCCGCCTGGAAAAAAGCTGTTTATGCTGGCCGCACTTAGCTTGTCGGAGTGCTGCACAAACCTTGTTTGTCAGCTGAGACCGCCCTTGGGCGGAATCCGTGGAACCTGAACAGGATAATACCTGCGGAGGGAAACAAGAGCGCTAATAGCGGCGGTGATCCGTCTGCCTGTTGGCGCACTCATTCGGCTCATCTGTTGATGGCTGTCCACGCTTTTCCCAAGCTCTGTTGAAAATTAACTATTTAATTATTTCATCGGAGTTTATATGTCAGAAAATAAAAACCGTCGCGCCACCCGAGCTGCTGCCGAACAATTTATTCAGCAGTTTCAGGGCCAGCCTTATCCGGCCAGCCGCAAGGTCTATATCGAAGGCGACTTGCCAGGCGTTAAGGTGGGCATGCGTGAAATTGAACTTCAGCCCAGTTTAATTGGCGGGACCAAAGACAATCCGTTATTTCAGCCCAATACACCGGTTCGGGTGTACGATACGTCAGGCCCTTATTCCTGCCCTGATGCTCAAATTGATATCCGCAAAGGTTTGCCAGCCCTTCGCACCGACTGGATTAAAGAGCGTGACGACACGGATTTGGTCACCGATTTTGGTTCTGTCTACAGCAAAGAGCAGTGGCTGGATGAAAGCCTGCAAAGCTTAAGATTTGAGGCTTTAACAGAAAGACGCAAAGCCAAAACAGGTGTGGCAGTTACTCAACTGGCCTATGCCCGTCGGGGTATTATTACGCCGGAAATGGAATACGTGGCTATTCGGGAAAACTTAAGCCGCGCTAATTTGGCTGCAGCCACTGAAGCCAGAACCCAGCATCCGGGCCAGAGTTTTGGTGCCAACTTACCCACACAAATTACCGCTGAATTTGTCCGGCAGGAAATAGCAGCAGGCCGTGCCATTTTGCCTGCCAATATCAATCACCCTGAAATTGAACCTATGATTATTGGTCGTAACTTTCTGGTGAAGGTAAACGCCAATATCGGCAATTCAGCGGTCAGTTCATCCATTGAAGAAGAAGTGGAAAAGCTGCTGTGGGCTACCCGCTGGGGCGCAGATACAGTGATGGATTTATCCACTGGCCGCTATATTCATCAAACCCGCGAATGGATTATCCGCAACAGCCCTGTACCTATTGGCACTGTGCCTTTGTATCAGGCGCTGGAAAAAGTAGGTGGTATAGCCGAAGACTTAAGCTGGGAATTATTCCGCGACACCTTAATTGAGCAAGCCGAACAAGGTGTGGATTATTTTACTATTCACGCCGGAGTACGCTTAGCTTATGTGCCTATGACGGCCAAACGCCTGACCGGCATAGTGTCACGTGGTGGTTCTATTATGGCCAAATGGTGTCTGGCGCATCATCAGGAAAACTTTTTATATCAACACTTTGACGATATCTGCGACATTATGCGCGCTTACGATATCAGCTTTAGTTTGGGTGATGGCCTGCGCCCAGGCTCTATCGCCGATGCCAATGACGAAGCTCAGTTTGCCGAGCTGAAAACCTTAGGCGAACTAACGCACCGCGCCTGGGCTAAAGATGTGCAGGTGATGGTGGAAGGCCCCGGCCATGTGCCTATGCAGCTTATTCGTGAAAATATGCAGTTGCAGCTGGAATACTGTGCTGAAGCGCCTTTTTATACTTTAGGCCCACTAACCACAGATATAGCGCCGGGTTACGACCATCTGACATCAGCCATTGGCGCGGCTCAGATTGGCTGGTATGGCTGCGCAATGCTTTGTTACGTCACGCCAAAAGAGCATTTGGGTTTACCTGATAAAAACGATGTCAAAGAAGGCATGATTGCCTACAAAATTGCCGCCCACGCTGCCGATTTAGCTAAAGGCCATCCGGGAGCACAAATTCGGGATGACGCCCTGTCCAAAGCCCGTTTTGAGTTCCGTTGGCAGGATCAGTTTAATTTAAGTTTAGACCCTGAACGCGCCCGCTCTTATCACGATCAAACCCTACCGCAGGAATCCGGCAAAGTGGCGCACTTTTGTTCTATGTGTGGCCCTAAGTTTTGTTCGATGAAAATCAGTCAGGATGTGCGCGACTATGCGGCCAGTATTGAAGTGAAACAGCTGGATACTGAACAGCAACAAGCAGAGATGCAGAAAAAAGCGCAGCAGTTCCGCCAGTCTGGTGCAGAGCTTTATCACGGCACTGATTCACAGTTGGAGGAGCCGCAGCTATGAGCCAAACGCTGCTGATCCTCGGTGGCGGTTTAATGGGACGTTTGTCTGCTTTGGCCTTGTCCGAACCAGGGCTTTGGCCAAAGCCACCCCGTATTCGCCTGCTGGAAAAGGGAAGTTTTACCCCTGACCAAAAGATGTATCAACCCAAAGCTGCTTTTGCTGCTGCCGCTATGTTGTCGCCTTTGGCTGAGTCTGTGCTTTTGGAGCAGGATTTAGTGGAGTTGGGCTATCGCAGTATGCAGCTGTGGCAACAGCTGCAGCAGCAGTTACCGGATTTTGGCCTGCAACAACAAGGCGCTTTGCTGCTGGCTCACCCACAGCAACAGCACCTGTTATTGCATTTGGTCAGTCAAATTAAAGCTCAGCCTGAATACAAAGCTAAATGGCTGAATAAAACCGAGCTAACCCAACTTGAGCCTTCGTTAGCCGGGCGTTTTCAGCATTGCTGTTATTTGCCAGGCGAAGGTCAGTTAGATAATCAGGCTTTTTTAAAGTATTCCCTGCAGCTATTGCAACAAAGGGGCGTAGCTTTAGAGGCTCAATCAGCCGTTGAATTTAAAGGCGATCACCTCTGGTGTAATGGCAAGTTGCAACAAGCTGATCTGGTGATTGATTGCCGTGGTTTAGGCGCATCCACTGAATTGCCATTATTGCGGCCAGTGCGGGGGGAAGTGCTAAGAGTGAAAGCTCCAGCAGTAAAACTTAGCCGCCCTGTGCGGTTATTCCATCCCCGTTATGCACTTTATATAGCGCCCAAAGGTGAAGATATTTTTGTGGTCGGCGCTACAGAGCTGGAATCGGCTGATCAATCCGGCCCTTCGGTACGTTCGACGCTGGAACTGCTTTCGGCTTTGTATTCAGTAGACCCTGCTTTTGCTGATGCGGAAATTTTAAGCGTACAGGCTTCGGCACGACCCGCGTTGCTGGATAACAGACCTGAAATACAGCAAAAACCAGGCCTTATTCGGGTCAATGGTTTATATCGCCATGGTTATTTATTAGGCCCGGCTTTGGCTGAACAAATCGCCCAATTGGCTTTGCTGCAGTTCAGCGAAACTAAGGAGCTTTGTTATGGCTGAGCATATGAACACAGAGCTAAGCATCTGGCTGAATGGCAAAACCGAAGTCTTAAACTCCAGCCAATTAAGCGATTTATTGCCGCGTTTTAAAGCCCCTTTTGCTGTGGCTTTAAATGGCCGTTTTGTTGCTGCAGCCCAGTATTCAGGCATAGAGCTTAAAGCAGGTGATCAGTTGGATATTGTCAGCCCAATAGCTGGAGGTTAAGTATGCAAACCGAATTAAACATTTACGGCGAAACACTTAACAGCAGGCTCATTTTAGGCAGCGCCCTCTATCCAAACCCAGCCTTGATGCAACAGGCGCTGCAACTAAGTGGCTGTGAAGCTGTAACTTTAAGCTTAAGGCGGCAAGCGCCAGAACAGCAGGGCGGCGAGCAGTTCTGGCAAATGATCCGCGATTTAAAACTAAGGCTGTTGCCCAATACAGCAGGTTGCCATTCAGTACAACAAGCTGTGACCTTGGCGCAAATGTCGCGGGAAATATTCCAGACTAATTGGATAAAACTGGAGCTGATAGGAGATGACTACAACCTGCAGCCCGAGCCAATTTTATTGCTACAAGCGGCCGAACAATTGCTGGCGGATGGCTTTGAAGTATTGCCTTATTGCACTGACGATTTGGTGCTTTGCAAAAGACTGTATGAACTCGGCTGCAAAGTGCTGATGCCCTGGGCTGCGCCTATAGGTTCGGGTTTAGGAGTGCTCAACCCATATGCACTGCGGACTTTACGGGAGCGTTTACCGGACGCCACTTTGATAGTGGATGCAGGTTTAGGTTTGCCCAGTCACGCCTGTCAGGTGATGGAAATGGGTTTTGATGGTGTATTGTTAAATTCTGCCGTGGCTTTGGCCAAAGACCCTGTATTGATGGCACAAGCTTTTTCTCAGGCCGTATCCGCTGGCCGCTCTGCATTTTTAGCAGGGGCTATGCCTAAACAAGATTTCGCCAGCCCTTCAACACCTGTGCTTGGTATGCCGTTTTGGCTGCAGGAGGCGCCATGATTCATGCAAATCAGGCAGCAATACTGTGGAGTATTGCAGGTTCCGACAATAGCGCAGGCGCTGGTATTCAGGCCGACTTAAAAACCATCCAGAGTTTTTCAACATCAGAGCAGCCCTTGCATTTATACACTTTAGTGACAGCCATTACCGCCCAACATAGTTCTGGTGTCGATGCGTGTATGGCGGTATCTGTGGCTATGCTGCACCAGCAGGCTATGGCTTTTTTAAAAGATGCCCAACCTGCTGTGATAAAAGTTGGTTTGCTGGTGAATAAACTTCAGGTGCTTTGGCTGGCTGACTTTTTACAAGAACTCAGACAACAACAACCCGACCTGCTGGTGATTTACGACCCTGTTGCCATTAGCAGTAGTGGTTCAAGGATGGCGGACGCTGATTTATACCAGGCTGTGATGCAGCATTTATTACCACAACTCGACTTATTAACTCCAAATTTGCCAGAGCTGGAAGCATTAACTAAAGCTGCACCTACCAGGCAAGCGGTGCAGCAATTGTTTGAGTTTGGCGTGAAGGCGGTATTAGTCAAAGGCGGCCACGACTTTGATATACAAAGCTGTACAGACGAGCTTTTTATCAGCCCGCAGTTTAGTTACCGCGGCTATCCGGCTTATACCCATCAGATTAGCCTTAGTAGCCCTCGGCAACAGCACCAGTTTAACCATGGTACAGGCTGTTGTTTTAGCAGTGCTTTGGCAGCAGCTTTGGCTTTAGGTTATGCACTGGAAGATGCTTTTGTTTTGGCAAAAAGCTATATCAATCAGGGATTAAGCCAGCCAGTTGTGATCACAGAGTGTTCAGGCACTTTGGGACATTTGGGTTTTCCAGCCAAACCGAATTATTTACCAGAGCTGATCACTGAGGATCTACGGCCACCAGCCAAAGCCTTTGTGCCTTTAAAAGCTCCTTTAGGTTTATATGTGATAGTACCTTCAGTGGCAGAGCTGCAAAGGGCTTTAGCGGCTGGAGTTAAAACCCTGCAACTTAGAATAAAAAGCACAGATCAGGCGCTATTGAGGCAAGAAATTCAGCAGGCAATCCAGCTTTGTCAGCAGGATGACATTCAGCTTTTTATTAACGATCACTGGCAATTAGCGCTGGAGCTTGGCGCATACGGTGTGCATTTAGGTCAGGAAGATATCAACAGCGCCAACTTAGCTGCTTTGCAACAAGCCGGAATTCGGCTGGGTTTATCCAGCCATGGTTTTTATAAACTGCTAAGAGCTCAGCAACTTCAGCCCAGTTATCTGGCGATAGGCGCAGTATTTGCCACTCAAACCAAAGAGATGGGTGGCAAATTACAGGGGCTACAGAAACTTTATCGTTATCCGGCCTTATTCCCAAAGATTCCGCTGGTAGCTATTGGCGGCATTAACCAAAGCAATGCCAAAGCTGTGTTGGCGACAGGTATCAAGCACTTAGCTGTGGTGCAGGCTTTTGCGAATGCTGCAGATCCCAAACTTTGGGTGCAACAAATGCAGCAGCTGATCGCCGAGGCCCAACTGGAGCAAAAGTTATGCTGAATGATTTAGAATTTATTCGCTATAGCCGACAGTTGATGTTGCCCGGTTTTGGCGAAGCAGCTCAGTTAAAACTAAAACAGACGAGAGTACTGTTGATAGGTTGTGGCGGTCTAGGCAATGCCGCCAGCCAGTATCTGGTGTCCTCGGGAATAGGCCAACTGACGCTTGTCGATGGCGATAAAGTGGAATTGTCTAACCTGCAACGGCAAATCTTATTCCGTGACAGCGACAAAGGGTTTAACAAAGCCAAAATAGCGGCACGCCAGCTTAAACAGCTGAATCCGCATGTCAGCGTCAAGGCTGTAGAACAGCAGTTTAGCGTCGACAATGCTGAAGCTTTATTAGCAAATACCGACTGGGTATTTGACTGCACTGATAATTTCCAAAGCCGGAAACTCATTAATCAGCTGTGTCAGCAGCAGCAAATCAGCCTGATTAGTGCCGCGGCTATAGCCCAACAAGGCCAGTTGATGCTTTGGCCTTTTGCACATACTCCAAGCCCCTGCTACCAATGTTTATTCCCTGAATTAACAGACCAATCCGGCAACTGCAGCAGCTTAGGCGTTTTAGCTCCTTTGCTTGGAATTATCGGTTCTATGCAAGCTATGTTGCTGCTACAGCAAATTATTCAGCCAGATAACCAAGCGAAGTTCTGGCAGTTTGAGGGGATCGGGTTCAGGTTGTCAGGCTATGATATGCCTGCTCACAGCTGCCAGTGCCAACCTGAAAAACAGCCTGAAACAGGCTTACCGGAAAAGCTAAAATACAATACACATCAAAACCTTAAATAAAAATCCTCTGGTTTAAACGGCAGCTTGCAAAGCTGCGATTAATAGCCAGAGTCTTTGTAAACTTATCAAGCTGGCAACAGCATAAGCTGTATTTTTCCTGAGCCTATTATCAAATATTTTTTGAAACTGATTCGATGTATCGCCTCTTTTACTAGTGAATCATAACTTCTATTCTGCGGCATCTGCTCAAACAAAACCGGAGAAAGAACATGAAACAGCTGATATCACCAGCCCTATGGCTGTCTTTAACAATAAGCAGTTTAGTCAGCGCGGCGCCCGTAACGGGAAGTCTCGAGACTGTAGCTGAGTTACCTATACGACCAGGCAATGTCAGTGTGACAGCACAAGGCAGGGTGTTTGCCACAGTGCATCCGCTGGATACCCCCTCGGGCTTACAACTGATTGAAGTGAATCGACAAACAGGTGCTTACACCGCCTGGCCCTCTGCAGAACTGCAAAAAACTGCGGCAGCCAATGCAGTTCAGTTTGATACCTTGTTGGGGATAACGCAGGACAAAGCCGGGCATCTCTGGACTGTAGATATGGGTTTAGAACTGGGCCAGACTCGGGTCTGGGGTTTTAATATTCAAGATGGCAGCTTATATAAACAAATAACCTTACCTCAGGATCTCGCGCCCAAAGGTAGTTTTATGCAAGATCTGGTGGTGGATTCCAAAAAAGGCTGGATTTATCTGGCGGACATCGCGGATCCCGGATTAATCGCAGTCAGGATCAGCGACGGTCACACTGTACGTTTTTCCGGTCATGCATCGTTACAAGCAGAAGCTGATGCTGTGATGAAAGTAGACGGCGAAGTCACATTATTTAATGGCAAAGCAGCCAGTGTCGCTGTGAACCCGCTGAGTTTATCGGCTGATGGAGAAACACTGTACTACGGCGCCATGAATGGTACCCGCTGGTATCAGTTATCGACCCAGGCTTTACAAACAGGCGACGCAAAGAAAACGGCCGCAACAGTCAAACTAGTTGGCTTCAAACCTGTATCTGACGGCGCTGCCACGTCAAATAGCGGCAATCATTATTTTACCAATCTAAACCACAATGCTATCGATATGCTCGATAACAAAGGCAAACTGAAAACACTGGTCAGCTCGCCTCTGCTGGATTTTCCAGACAGCGTGCAGTTTGGTGAAACAGGCTGGCTGTATATTTCAGTGAATCAACTGCATAAAGCCAAAGCTTTTAATGGTAAGGCCGAAACCGCCAAAGCCCCCTACCGTATTATGCGGGTATGGACTGGCGAAGATACAGCCGCAGGACGTTAACCCATCGGCTGCAACAACAGAGTTGCAGCTTCCTTTATTTTTTGGAGTATAAAAATGTTGTATGTACTGGCGGAAATTCAGGCCAAGCCTGGCAAAGCACAGATAGTTAAGCAGGCATTGTTGCAATTGCTCGAACCAACCCGACAAGAAGAAGGGTGTCAGCAGTATGACTTATTTGCTGATGAAAGCGTTGAAGGCTTGTTTTTAATGCAGGAAATCTGGACCACTGAGCAAGCATTGGAAGAGCATAACAACACTGCTCATCTGCGCAATTTTGGCGAGTATTGCAAACAACAGGATGCGCTGGCGCATGTCACATTAAGACGACTTGGGTTTGTTGGTTAAGTGAATTCAGGAGGTAAAGCTCAGTCTATATGAACTTTACCTTCCTCCTGCCAAATCTATAAAAGTACCTGTGGCATAAGATGCCTGCTCAGATAACAGCCATAAAATCGCATGTGCGGCCTCTTCCGGCTGACCACCTCGTTTCATTGGAATGGCGTCTTTGATGCGATCGACCCGACCATTTTTTTGCTTAAAGGTCAGATCAAACCCGCTTAAAGCCAATCCTGAAGCCACCCCAATGCCGCCCTTTAACCATAATAGGCACGGACAAATCATGCAAAATTTCGCCTGTATCGCGTTTATAGGTTTGCAGTAGCATAGGCTGAGTGTTGCTGCCACAGCGGCTGCCGGTGCGGTCGCCAAAGACGCGTTTGGTGCGATTTTGCAGCAAATCTTTCTCGTAATTCCCTGTTAAGGCCTGGCTGTATTTTTTATTGTGGGTAGGGAAATAACCTTTACGGTCCACGCCTCCTGCGTATAACACATTGCTATGACGCTCTAAAATAGGCTCCTGGATCAGCGGGAAAAACTGGTCGGTAAAACTGTCGTAAGCAGTATGGAATTTCTGTGGGTTGGTATTGGCAATGGCCTTGTACTGTTCGGCAAATAACTGCTGCTCAGTCAGCTTGCCCTCGCTCAGCGCTTTTTCAAATAATGCGCCTATAGCAGCCGCTGCTTGCTGAGCCTCTTTGAGTACAGGGTTAAAGAAACTCTGGCTGGTGACAGTGCTGAGTTCGCGGTAGATACTTTCAGTTTCTACTGACAATTCAATGGCCTGGTCTGCCACTGTACTGCCTTTATGTTCTATCGCCGATAAGGCCTTATTAATGCTTTGAATAGACTGGCCCAGTTGCTGGCTGGTATTTTCCAGACCAGTACTGACCTGCTCAATTTGCTCCAGCGCAGCGGACACCTGCCCAACTTCGGTATTGATGCCATTAAAACCAGAGGCCACACTTTGTAATTCCTGCTGCACATCACCACTTAATTGAACAAGCTGCGTCATCACATCTGCAGTTTGTTCGCTTTGGCTGCGAATATCGGCCAGCATTTTGGCGATATCTTTGGTGGCTTCTGAGGTTTTGCCAGCTAAAGCCCGCACTTCATCAGCCACTACCGCAAAACCACGGCCTTGTTCACCAGCTCGTGCGGCTTCAATAGCAGCGTTCAAGGCCAGTAAATTGGTTTGGTTGGCGACACTGGTGATTACTTCAGTGATACGTTGAATATCGTCGGCACTGCCTTTAAGTTGCTCCAGCTGTGCAGCTGCAGAACTAACAGCATTCGCCAATTGATTGATGTTCCCTACACTTTTTTGCAAGCGCTGATCGGCACTGCTACAAGCATTGGCGGTATGAATAATGCTGTGGCTAATTTGCTGCAGGTTGTCAGTCAGTTGACCGCTGGTATCAGCTAAGCCTGTAGCAGCGCTGCCAATCTGGCCACAGTCGTCACCACTGTGTTTGATGTCTTTAATTAAACCATCTATATAAAAGGAAACTTCGGCAGCACCTATCGCCATTTTTGAAGTAGCTTCGGTAATGTGATGAGCACTGTCGGCCAGCGCATTGGATTCTTGCTGCGGCTGAAGTTTTGCTTCTTTGTGACCGGCCCAGAGCAGATAACCACCCACAGCCAACAGATTCAGAAAAACCAGCAACCAGCTATTCCAATCCAGCAACAAGTACAGCACCTGCGCCATCAGCCAGAGTACAACAAACACCACTGCAGCACGTACATTTTCCATAACGACTTCCCATCAACAGAGGCCAGATGACAACTTGGCAAGAGAAAATATCACAGAGTTTACAACTCTGTAGCAATTCGGTTTTGGCAGTGTTTCTGTTCTGTCAGCAACTGTCAAACCATCCGCAGGGGAATGCGACTAAAGTCTAGGTCGCTATGGTTTAATCCGGCTTTACTGCCGGACAGGAAAACCGCTGTCTGCCCAGGCTTGCATACCACCAGCTATGGAGTATAAGTCACGAAAACCCATACGTTGCAGCGATTCCACCGCTAAGGCCGAGCGGGCGCCAGAACGGCAAATCAAATACAAAGGCTGGTTCGCCAGTTCAGTTAAAGCTTCTACTGCATCCTTATGCTGCGCTACAGCCGGATGTTGCGGTAACTGCATTTCCAGCACCCCACGCGGCATATTTATAGCTGTCGGAATATGGCCAGTGGCAAATTCAGCAGGTTCACGCACATCAATAATACGAGCCTGACTAGTCTGTAATAAAGCAGCCAGTTGCTGCACCGTCAGTTCCTGAATTTTCGCTTTGGCTTCGGCAACAAGTACGAGTCCTGTTTTCATAACGGCAGTCCTGTGTAGTAAGTTGCTTTTAGTGTATACCGAAAGAAGTCGGGATTGCAGCAGTGCAATAAACAAGCAGCCAAAGCGACAGTCTGATCGAAAACCATTGTTAGTTACGAAATGCGGAAAATATCATCGCCAACACAAAAAACGGTGCAACAAAAAGTACAGCCGCCAGCAAAAAATTTCCAATAGCTTTCCAGAAAGAAAAACCTTGCACTTGCGCTATACAGATGAACATCAACACAGAAGCCCAGCAAGCGAGTATAAATTGTATTGCCAACAGCACAAAAAACGGAATTGGGTCTGCTGAGATTGCAGGAGTTTCGGAACTGAAAATTTCGTTGCCATAAAGAGCTATACCTATAAAACACAAAGGTAAAGTACAGATCACAGGAATTATGCTCCAGGCAAATGCAGCTCGAAGGTGTTCGGCTGTAGCTTTTCCGCCTAACCAGGCACCTGATATTTTCAGTAACCACCCAACGACATAAAGAGTGATCAGTCCGCCAATAGTGCCACTTAATATGGTGCCAAACAGAATAGAGGAAAGCTCATACTTGTCGCCCATTTCGTTATTGCTTGCTCTGCTGAGCGCATTCCATATACCGTACAAAATAGCTAATGGAATGACCGCATATTGGGCATTAGTATCAATAATTTCCTGGATAGTTTGTCTCGGCTGAAGCCATATATTTGTCCAGAGGTTCACTGTATCTCCTTGATAGCCCATGAAAAACTTCATTCTTTATTTTGAATTGATCACGATATCAAATGTATTGGTTTGAGCCAAATGTCCATAGAGGAATGATCAAGGTCTTCGACATGGACAGCAAAGAAGAGGTTGTAACAGTCCTATAGCAAGGTATGTGTTGAGGGGGCTATGCCTTTTCCATAGCCCTCGCGCTCTGACTCACTCATTGCAGCAATAGCTTTACTTTCCCCCAGCCAACTGCTGCAAAAACTGCAACCGCTGCTTTTCTTCGTCGCTGACAACAAAAGGCTCGTCGCTGAGTTGGCCGAAATTAATAGCTTCCACCACAAAACCAGGCTCCTTGCTGTCGCCGTATCTATTGGATTCGCCTGGCATGGCGGAGCGTAGTTCCAGCACAAAAGTGCCGAGCCAATAAGGCCCGCCCTGGTGCTGCAATACTTGTTTAAATGCCTTCAGATCCAAAGTTGCAGAACCTTCGGTCAGTTTCCCTTCTGCCGTTAGCACCGCCAAAGGCTGTTTGCTTTCGGTAAATAGATTGGCTCTTAAGCGATACATCCCTGCTTTTTTTACATCCAGATTGACTGGTATTACTAAATCAGCGCCACGCGAACTGCTGCTGCCAATGCCGGTGATAGTGGCAACAGGATAGCTGTAGTCCAGACCTGTTTGCAGTTGCTGGGTTTTGCCTTCTGCTTCAAATACTACCACCAGCTCCATAGCACCATCCCAGCTTTCGATGGCATCAAACTGATGAGCCCATTCTGCAGCATCTACACTAGCTGTTAAATCGGCCTGCGCCAGTACTTTGCCACTTTGTTGTTCACGTAATTCTGCTTTTACATTTTGTGGCGATAAGCCAGCCATCACCAATTTAAAAACCACAGCTTCAGGGTAACTGAATCGGTATTTTGGCAACACCAGACTGGCGCTGGCACCAGCTTCCAGCGGCAAGGCCACAGTGTCAAAGTGATTGGGGTTGAGTAGCTGATGATCGGCAGCCGACAAAGGTCTGGAATAGGATGGATAAGTTAGTTCAGCCGCATAAGCCTGTGACAACAAACTAAAACTTTGCTGCAATTCCTCCTGCTGATACTGATCCATCTGCACTGGTGCAGCAGTTTGAGCATCGACTTTGGCCCGGGGTTCGGCAATAGCTTCAAGTTGAGGTTTATCCACCACAACCACAGCAGTTTCGGCTTTGGGCCACAACCAAAAAGCTGCCAGTGCCATCAGCACCAGCAGCATCATAGCCAAGACTTTCTTTGGCATTAATCAGCCGCCTGACTGACTAAAGACGACATGCTCTGGCGATCAGAACCTGTCACCAATAAATAGTTCGAGGCAAATACCCACCAGCCGCGTTTTTGCTGATATGTCTGGAACTGCAAAGCTTCGCTATTTAAGTAATTGGCTCTGGCATTGGCTGCAGTCACTTCGCCATCGCGGCTATTTTCAATCAGACCGCTGTGGCTGTAGTCATTGCCCATCAGCATGGGGTAGTGATAGGGCATAAAGCCTTTAACACCACTGCTTTGACTGGCCAGTTTGCCATCAAAAGCCACATTGGCACTGCAACTGTCAAAAGAGCCAACAGCAGAGGCACCACAACTGGAATGACTGGCGACTACACCATCGTCAGTACCAGGTAAAAATGGGCCTGTGGCGTTTAAAAAGTCAGAACCTGCGCCAGCGAAACGTAAACGTGGTACACGACTGGTTGGGAAACTTGCCAGTTGCCGCGCTGTATTTACCCGCAGATCGTTCAGCACACCTATATTGGAAGGCGACGGCATTTGGCCTAACCATAAAGATAAAGCAGCCCGTAAAGCTGCGTCTGTCCAGCTGCCGCCTCCGGCCACATTAACTGCTAAATCAGCCAGTTCAACACCACCACCAGCGCCGGCAAAATCAAAGCTGGCGATAATATTCAAAGGTTGTAAGCCCGCGTTTTGCAGCCATAAAGCCTGATTGTCGATAATGTAACGGGTGACTAAATCGCCCGTAGAATGGCTGACAAAAATACAACCATTGCTGCAGGTGCCTGCGCGGGATAATTGCTGTAGTTTTGGCCAGACATACTCGGTGGCAATTTTTCCGGCAATACGTTCTTGTGATGGCCAGTCGATACGCGCATCAGCACGGCTTAACCAAAAACCAGCCCAGTAGTCGGCGCCATTGCTGGTGACATCAGCGCCTGTTGGCCTATCCGCTAAATTAGCAGGCTGAAAACCATGCACTAACACTACAGGATGACCATTCAACGCAGCAGATAAAGGTAAACTCAGCAGCGCCAATCCGGCTACCGCCATTTTTAGTAGTTTCATTCGTTTGTCCTTGTTCTTGTCTATGTAAATTTATTGTTTTATTTGCACCATTTCCGTGATGCCAAGTTACAAATCCCAGTACAAGATAGAACAGCTAAATGACAATGCAATGGCATATTTGCGCCCAACAGCGCAGATTAAGCAGTAAATAGCTGATGTTGCGTTTGAATTTTGAGCTGCCTTATTTGCTAACAAATAGTTAAAACTTCAGGCTAAAGCGGCGGACAGACCAGTGGAATTATAAGTTTGAATTGCTCTGGCGTTTAAAGTGATTACTCGAATTATTTTTTGAATTTGCTGAAATGATCAGGCTGCTGTAGTGAGTAATTTCTCGACATGAGGTTTTTCGCGGTTCTCGGCAAACCATGCATCGTAGTTAGCTTGCAGATTGATCCATACAGCCACATTGCTCTCTATAGACAATGCGATACGTTGCGCTATTTCTGGCGTGCAGGGAGTATGACCGTTACAGAAGTTACTCATAGTTGTGCGGGACAACCCCAGAGCTTTGGCTGCTTTAGTGATGGATATGCCATGTTCTTCTAAAATAGTAACCCGAAAAACAACTCCGGGATGGGTAGGACACCTGGTCATTTTTTCCATACTAAACTCCGGTTTAATTCAAAGGCTGCAATCGCTACTTTTTGGCCTTGATCTGTTTACCATGATAGTCGCGGTAATCGAGTAATACGGCGCCATCATCTTCAATTTCAAAGGTAATTCGCCAGTTGCCATTCACTTCAATTGAAAAAACACCAGCGCCCGCTCCAAGCTTTTCCGAAAACTTACTGCCATAAATAGCTCGCAAATCTTTTGGCTGATGTGATGCATGGATGATATCCAGCATTATTTCAAGTTTGGCTGCATGTATGGGCTGCACACCACTGCTGTCCCCTTTGTAAAACAGCTTCTTCAGCCCTTTGTGACTAAAACTCTTACTGGCCATAAGCTATTCCTTCAGCTTCCCCAAAGTGTAAAGCATTGCTTTACACTTATCAATGAAAAGGTACTTTATGGAATAGCCAGAAAACTAATATTTCGCAAATATTAACTGCGTAACGCTGGTTTCTAGTCAACCGTTTTGGCGAGCCCAACAGCTGCAGCCGCTATATTCGCCAATTTAGCGCGCAGCTCTGTGATGGAGCTGTTGCGGTTGGGGTGAACCCTGTTCGATAGCAAAATGATGTAAGTGCGGCTGGCCGGGTCTATCCAGATACTGGTGCCGGTAAAACCTGTGTGACCAAATGAGCCTTGGGGCAATAAATCACCTTTGGGTGCTGAGTAGGCTGTTTGCATATCCCAGCCTAAAGCCCTGCTTTGGTTGCCAATAACTACCGGAGTGAGTAAGCGTTGCACCGCCAGTGGCGATAACACTCTTTGGCCTTTTAGCTCGCCGCCGTTTAGAAGGATTTGGGCAAATAAGGCGAGATCGTCAGCTGTACCAAAAACTCCGGCATGACCTGCCACTCCGCCTAAACGCAAGGCTGTTGGATCGTGCACTACCGCATGTAAATAAGGCTGAGCGTAATTCGGCAGTAGCTTTTGATAATCCACATCGCCTTGCAGGTTTTCGGTTGGGGCTATACGTTGTTGATACGCAAGGTCTTGCTGCGGTGTATCCAGAGGCAAATAGCGGCTGTCTTTCATCTGTAAAGGCTGAAAAATACGCTGCTGAGCAACTAAATCCAAGGGCTGTTTTGTGATCTGCTCAACCACCAACCCTAATAAAATAAAGCCTATATCTGAATACACAAACTGCTGATCGGGTTTGGTTTTTAACTTCAGCTTTGCCAGCGTAGCATCTAAACCAGCCTTGCCTTGCCAGAATTCACGTCGGTCAAAACCATCAGCCAAACCTGAACTGTGGGTCAGCAATTGCAGCATAGTGATTTTCTTCACTTCAGCATCGTTAAGCTGCTGCAGGTACTTGCCGACAGGGTCTGTTAAACGTAACTCGCCCTGCTCCACCAACTGCATTATTAAGGTTGTGGTTACTACAGGCTTGGTTAACGAGGCTAAATCAAAGACTGTTGTTGGTGCGATCACAGGAGCTGCTGGTGAATAAGTTTTAAAACCAAAAGCCTTACGATACAAAACCTTATCGCCACGCCCCACCAACACCACAGCACCAGGTAATTGCTTATCAGCAATAGCCTGTTCAACTAAAGGCGCTATGCGATCATAAGGTTCAGCCGCCAAAACTGCAGAACTGACGCAACACCACAGGGAAAATAGTATGCCTTTGATCTTCATAAATTTTTCCCCATTATATTTACCACAAATGTAGGGGCGGGGCTTGTCCCCGCCCGTCCAGAAGCCGGGTCGGTGTCGAATAGAGCTTGCCCTGCCCGTGCTGAGTTCAATCGTCGACCTGAACGAATTAGTCCTCACTAAACAATGCCAGCAGATCCTGCGCTTCGCCTTGCCAAATATGGCTTTGGCCCAGACTGAAAATCTGATCGGCCAGCCCTTGTTTAAATTGCTGTAACTGCTGCACTTTTTCTTCTACAGTTTTGCTGATAATCAGCTTATAGACAAATACCTGCTTGTCTTGCCCGATACGATAGGCGCGGTCTGTGGCCTGATTTTCAGCGGCCGGATTCCACCATGGGTCGTAGTGAATGACAGTATCAGCTGCAGTCAGGTTTAAGCCTGTGCCTCCAGCTTTTAAGCTGATTAAAAACACAGAATTGTCGCCAAGCTGGAACTCGTCTATTTGTTCCTGGCGTTTTTTCGTCTGGCCTGTCAGCTTACTGTAGCTGATATCCATATACTGCAGCTCCTGCTCTATCAGGCTCAGCATGCTGGAGAACTGGCTAAAAATCAGAACTTTACGGCCTTCTTCGATCATCTCAGGCAAAGTGTCCCGCAGCCACTGCAACTTGGCATTATTCTGCACCAGCTGTGCCTGCTCTATTGGCAATAACCGCGCATCACAACAGGCCTGACGCAACTTTAACAGCGCGTCCAGATACTCCATCTGGCTAGCGGCTACGCCTTTGCGCAAAAACATTTCCCGTACTTTGGTTTCCATAATTAAACGGATGCTTTCGTACAGGTTGCGCTGATCTGATTCCATATCCAGCAGCTGCAAAATTTCGGTTTTATCCGGTAATTCTGTCGCGACCTGCTTTTTAGTGCGGCGTAACATAAAAGGCGCAATACGCTGACGCAGCGCATGAGCCCGTTCTGCATCGGCTGACTTTTCGATTGGCTTGCGGAACACCTGGGTAAAACGGGCTTCAGTGCCTAATAAACCAGGTAAAACAAAATCAAACAAAGCCTTAAGTTCACCCAAATGGTTTTCCAGCGGAGTGCCTGTTAACGCCAGTTTAAAGTCGGCTTTCACCAAGCGCGCACTTTGCGCCGACTGCGAACCGGCATTTTTTATATGCTGGGCTTCGTCCAACGCCATCAGGCTAAAGTGATGCGTCTGGTAATAAGCTAAATCCCTTACCAGTAGCGGATAGCTGGTGACTATTAAGTCGTATTTTTCCAGCTGGTCAAACAGCGCCTGACGTTTAGGACCGTATAAAGTCAGTACTTTCAGTGAAGGTGCAAAACGCGCCGCTTCCTGCGCCCAGTTACCCAATAAACTGGTCGGGCAAACAATTAAAGCCGGGTGTTTCAGTAAACCCAACTCTTGCTGATGCAGCAAAAATGCCAGTGTCTGTACTGTTTTACCCAAACCCATATCGTCGGCCAGAATGCCACCTAAACCAAAACGACGCAGGAAACAGAGCCAGCTTAAACCTTGCTGCTGATAAGGCCGCAGCTGTGCTTTTAAACTTAAAGGCGCTGCTACATCTTCAATGCCATCAAAATGATGCAACTGAGTCACCAACTGCTGCAAACGCCCGGCATTTAGATAACGGATTTCTTCAGCACCAGGACCTGGTAATAAGGCAGCTTTGTAATCAGGCAGCTCTATTTCGCTGGGTGCTTTTTTCAGGTTTAACAGTTCAACTATAGTGTCGATCAACGGCTGAATAAGGCTAACCGGTAATGGCAATTTACCTTGAGGTAAACTCAGCCATAAGGTTTCATCGGCCGCTGGTAGGCCAAAACTACGTAACCACTGAGTGATTAAAGGCAATAACGGAATTTGCTGGCCATCAATTTCCACCTGAATGGCTAAACCAAAACCACCGGTGTTTTTGTCTGTCACTTCCAGATAAGCTTTGGCGTGGATCACCGCCTGATTAAAGGCTTTGTCCTGTTCAATGCGCCAACCTTGTTGTTTCAACTCTGGAATAGCCTGCAATAACGGCTGCCATAACAGTGGGTTTTCCGGCCCGTCGCCACAGTCAAAATAAGGTGTTGTCGACTGCTCAACAGGCACGGAGCGCAAGCCATACTGCGATACAGTTTCCAGTGCTTTGATTTCGCTATCGCGGTCGCGACGGATAAATACCGTCTGGTTATCCAACTGCAACTGGGTTTGGGATTGCTGTAGATCCAATGGCAATAAATGCGGACCGTACGCCATTTGTAAGACAGCCACAGCTTTGCTGACTTTGTTCTTTTGCGTCAGTAACTTCAGCTGTAATACAGGTACTGGCTTGCTTTCAATTTTTTGCACCGCACTGTCGTCCGGCATAGGTAAATTGAGTTTGGGGAAAATCTGCTGCAACCGCTTCATACTGTCCGGCAACACAGCAGCTGGCACAGGCGGCATGCGCATCAAGAGCTTCAGTTCACGACCACTAATGTCGCTGTCGAGTAAACCCAGCTGATTATTGACTAAGTCGAGGTAACAAGGTGGATCGGTGAACACCAGTTCCAGCTCGCGATCTTTGGGCATCAGTTGCAGCAACTGCCAGCCGGCTTTGCTTTTTAACCAGCGTAATTGCAGCTGCAGGTTATCGCCCCAGAATAACTCACGGCGTTCTTCGTCCAGCACACAACGGCCTGTTTCCAGCATTTTTAATAGCAGCTGATAACCCCACTGATCTTCCAACAAGGCCTGACGGCGTAAATCAAAAGCAAAAAACTGCTGCAATAACCGGTAGTCATCTTCGGCCAGCCATAAAGGCCGGATTTGGCCGGAAAGCTCACTTTGAGCAATAATTTTGCCTTTGCTGAAGCTGCCATTTTTAGCTTGTTTCACCCTTTTGGGTAGCAGTTGCAAACCTAAGCTACTGGGGCGCAGTTCATACAAAACTGTATCTTCGGGGGCATTGGCTGCAACTGGAGGGTTATATTGCTCGGCTTCGCTAAACCATTGGTTGAGCTGCCGTACTGGCTGCTGCACTGACTTTTGCTGTAATTGATCCAACTGGTGTTTCAGCTTCAGTAAGGCCGCCAGTACATGCTTGCATCTGCTGCCTTCTGAGCAGGTGCAAGAATCAGTCATTTGCACCTGACCATCGCGCTCAGATATAGAAATCAGCTGCTTAAAAGGACTAAAACCATCACCCCAAACCTGACTGCGAATTTGCGAAAAGTCAGGTTCATAGTCCAGCTGCACCACTTTTCCGGCCAGAAAATAAGCCCGCGCCTTATGAAAGGTGGCAGGGTGAAACCAGAGTTGTAACTGCTCTGCAGAGACAGGAAAAACAAAATCAGCCGTCATACGCCAAATTTTTTAAAACCAAATGGCGTTTATGCTACCTCAAATTGCAGGACAGCCATAGCAGGCTTTTGTCTGATAGAGTTAATCTTCAGGTGACAAGGTAGTTAACACCACATGCCTTTTAATGTCTTTCACCAAAATTCCGCATTTAAACAACTGCTTATGAATTTGTTTTTGAAAATACAAATCCAGCTTTTGCTCCAGCGCAGCAGCTAAAGCCGCTTCGGAATTAAACTGGCAACGCACCAGTAAAGACCCTGGAAAATTCTCGAACTCCATACTGAACCAGCAACCAACAAAATCTGCATACAAAACCGCTGCTGCCTGCTCTACCACTTCTAAAGACTTCAGCACATTCGCTTGCTGCTTTTGTTGCACTACACTTAATTTTTTTGCCATTGTTCACTCAGTTCCAAGCTTTTATAAGCAGAATTATGACACGGATTGAGGTGTTACAGGGTTAGGCTTTAGCTTCTAAACTCTGCAACTGTTACTGCCCTGCCTGTAAATTTTACCTTTGAACCATACAAAGCGCAGACAGCCTGCGTTCAGGAATTATGTATAAAATAAGCGATAACAATAACTTAGAGTACAAAATTTAACCTTGGCATGATGCTGGCTTAGTGACAAAAGTACGTTCAACCAAGTGCTGAAGCACTTTTGATACGGTACTTAAGTACCAAGGAGCAATTATGTTAGGCTGGGCTTTAACTTTTCTTATTGTGGCCATAGTGGCCGGGATCCTGGGTTTTGGCGGCATAGCAGGCGCAGCAACAGGTATAGCAAAAGTCATTTTTCTGATTTTTATTGTATTGCTGGTGATTTCGCTGTTAGCCAACGCACTGCGCGGCAAAACCCCTAAATTGTAAAATGCCGGAAGCGGCTGAAGGAGAATGGAATGAAAACTCAAACTTCATTGTTCAAGTTGTTGTTTGCTGTAGTGCTTGCGACTTCTGTGGTTGCTTGTAGTGAAAGTGATGCAGATAAAGCTGAAGACAGAATGGAAGAACTCAAAGCTCAGGCAGAAAAAACAGCCGAGCAAGCCAGCGATAAACTGGAAGAAGCAGCTGACAAAACAGCAGACGCGCTGGAAGACGCTGCAGACAAAACAGCAGAGAAAGCCAAAGAACTTTGTGAAGCAGCCAAGGAAAAGGCTGATACCAAAGACAAAGACTGCTAAGTAACACAGGCGGGGTTGATCCCCGCCCTTCCTGCACCCGCTTTAATCCACTCAGATTTTCTGCTGATATTTTTCCAGTTTGTTGTAAAGAGTTTTGACACTGATACCCAGCTGTTGCGCTGTATCGGTTTTATTACCGGAGTTTCGCTCAAGTGCTGCAAAAATTGCTGCTTTTTCCAGCTCGTCCAACGGCATATCGGCAGGAATATCTGCAACAGCAGCCACAGGAGTGGCGACCTCCAACAGTAAGTGTTCAGGCTCGATCAGTTTATCTGCCAGAATAAAAGCTCGCTCAACAGCATGTTTCAGTTCACGCACATTACCAGGCCATTTATGCTGTGCTACCAAGGATAAAGCAGTATCAGACAGCTGTTTTTGCTGTTTCTCCCTGGCATTGCAATAGGCAAGAAAATGCTGCGCCAAGCCAGCAATATCGCCCTCGCGTTCGCGCAGTGGCGGCACTTTCACCGGGAACTGCGATAACCTGAAATACAAATCTTCCCGAAACAGACCATCAGCAACCGCCTGCAACGGATCACGGTTAGTGGCAGCTATCACCCGGACATTGGCCATACACACTTTGTTACTGCCAACAGGGCGATATTCACCACTTTCAAGCACCCGCAGTAATTTCACCTGCTGCTCAAGCGGCATTTCTGTCACTTCATCCAGAAATAAAGTGCCTTGCTCGGCCTGGGCAAATACGCCCTGATGATCACGTAAGGCGCCGGTAAAAGAGCCTTTGACATGACCAAACAATTCGCTGTCGATCAACTCCGAACTCAAAGCACCACAATTAATAGCGATAAAAGGCTTATCGGCCCTGTGACTGGCCAAATGCACTGTATTGGCCACCAGCTCTTTACCAGCACCGCTTTCGCCAACAATAAAAACATTGGCTTCAGTGACAGCCACTTTACGTACAGTTTTGTAGAGCCGGAGCATGGCAGCAGACGAGCCCACCAATAAACCAAACTGGTCCAGATCACTGGTTTGAACTTTACGTTTCACCGCTACTGTGGACAATTGCTGATAAAAATCCTGCACTGCATCCAGTACACAATTCATATCCAGTGGCTGGCGAAAATGATAACCAGCTCCACAGCGCATCAGTTGATCCAGTGCCAGATCAGGTACGCCTTTACTGACCAGAATAAAGTCCATTTCTGCCAGCGCATTACTGTGCTGCAACAGCTCGTATTGAGCAGGTTCTGGATTATCTATTTCAATAAAAGCTAAATCATAAGGTTGTCTGAGCAGTTGTTCTGCCCAACATTCATCTGGCTGGCTTTTGCAAATAACAAAACGCCGGACAATGTCTGACTGCAATAGTTGAGTAGTTAGCTCTGGGTCCTGCACATGCAGGAACAATAAAGGCTGGGTCATACATACTTTCCGTAGTTTTAGACTGTAAATTTAACAGGGGTCCTGAGTAAAACTTACCGACCTGCACTCAGCTTCCCGGCTAGAAAAAAGCAAAAATATCTATACATCATAAACTTACATCTTGGTACATGAATTGATTATGAATTTAGATGGTTTTTATTTGCCATGGAGTACCAAACTGATGACAGAACCATTATTAAACAAGGCGCTAACAGTGCAGCAGAAAGAACTGTTAGCGGCTTTAAGCAGCTTGTTTTCCCGAGCGAAAACTTTTTACCAACATCACGCAGAAAGTGCCGGCCCAAGTAACCTGCGCCGACAATTTACGGCGCTGGCAGAGCTGCATCAGCAAATTTTATATTTGTTTCCAGCTCCCAAAAGTGTTGCTGATCATGCTACTGAGAGTGCAGCAGAAAGTAGCGCTTTATCCGAGCTTAGCAACTGGTATCACAACCCACCCAACCCGCTTTCTGTGTCAGCTATACAGCAGCAACTTGCAACACAACTGCAGCTACAAAAAGCGCTGATCAGAAGTGGCGATGTGCAGCTGCATCATAAAACCTTGCTGCATTTTACCGCGAGTCTGCAAATAGCAGCCGATCAGCTGGCACAGAACAAAACTCTACCTCCAGAGTATGAAACTTTTACCGATCAGTCAGACAAATTTACAAACATAAAATTAACATCAGATGAACTAAAAAATATATTCATTACAAATCAATAACTTAATTTTTGGCATCAAACTGGCAACACCTTCAGGGTATCACTAACAAAGGAGCGACCCTTATGAAACGCACAACATTAGCAGTGATGATGACTTTAACTCTTGCTTCAGTATCGGCCATGGCGGCCAATGACTGGAAAGATACAGCGAAAGATGCCTGGATCGACGGCAAAGCTGAAACCACTCTGTTGCTGAATGGCAACCTGAATTCTTTTACCATCGACACCCATGTCAAAAATGGTGTGGTTACCTTAACAGGTGAAGTGGAAAGCGATGTGGATAAAGCATTGGCTGCAGAGCTGATTGAAGGGCTGGACGGCGTTACCTCAGTAGAAAACAAGCTGATGGTGAAACAAGACGGCAAAACCAATGCCGATCCAAAACAGACCAGCGCACTGAAAGATGCAAAAATAGCGACAGTGGTAAAAACCAGTCTGTTATTTGAGCCAGAAACCAGTGGTACCAGCATTGATGTGGATGTTGCAAACAGTGTGGTCACACTCAGCGGCGTGGTGGATTCAGATGCTGAAAAAGATCTGGCCGTCGCCAAAGCTAAAAACACCAAGGATGTGGTGAAGGTAGTAGATAAATTAACAGTGTCAGAAGGTTAATAGCCTTATCGCCAAAGCCGGTCACTCGACCGGCTTTGTTTTTTACTTCAGTCAGGATTTATCCCTCTCTCTTCTGCAATAGCCTTTTTGTCAGCACATTTAAGCCATTCATCGCCTTTTATGAAGAACAGCTTGCTCAATGCCACATCATGTAATATTTTGAGTTACATGAAAACAGATAATAAACTCTCATCCATTTTGCATGTCATTCTGCATCTGGCTGAACATAACCAAGCAATGACCTCTGAAACACTGGCGCTTTATCTGAAAACGAATCCTGTGGTGATCCGCCGTATGATGGCGGGTTTACGTCAGGCTGGTTTAGTTGTTTCAGTCAAAGGCCATGGCGGCGGCTGGACTATGGCAAAACCTCTTGCCGCTATCAGCTTGCTGGATGTGTATCAGGCACTTGGAGCTCCACGCTTATTTGCTCAGGGGTATCGGCAGGAAGCTCCACAATGCCTTATCGAACAGGCCGTGAATGCGTCGCTGGATTCAGCTTTTGCAGAAGCAGAGCGGCAACTGCTGCAGAAATTCAATGCAGTAAATCTCTCTGATATAGCGGCTGATTTTGAACTCAGATATCAGCAGCATTTGCTGACATTGGAACACTCAGCAGCAACTGCACAACAAAGCAAACAAGAGTAAGCGGATATGAATTTTGATGTAATTATCATAGGCGGCAGCTACGCCGGTATGGCCGCAGCTTTGCAGTTAGTGCGTGCCCGCCGCTCTGTATTGGTGATAGACGCAGGCAGCAGACGCAACAGATTTGCTGACAGCTCACATGGGTTTTTAACTCAGGACGGTAACAGCCCTGCGGCTATTGCCGCGACCGCCAAAACTCAGCTTTTGGCTTATCCGACAGTGCAATGGCTTGAAGCTTCTGCTACAGCCGCCAGCAAAACAGCAACTGGTTTTCAGGTGAATACTGCACAACAAAGTTATCAGGCCAAACGTTTGATACTGGCTACTGGTGTGACGGATCAGCTTCCTGACATTGGAGGCCTTGCAGAACGCTGGGGCAAAAGTATTTTTCATTGCCCTTATTGCCATGGCTACGAGCTGGAGCAAGGCTCTATTGGGGTTTTAGCTGCCAGTCCTTTAGCTTTGCATCATGCTTTGATGCTGCCGGATTGGGGACCAACCACTTTATTCACCAATCAGTGTTTTGAGCCCGATACAGAACAACAAGCACAGCTACATGACCGGGGCGTTGTGATTGAATCAGGCAAAGTGCTGCAGATTTCAGGCAAAGCAGATGTGCAGCTAACGACTGGCAAGACACTGCAGATGGCAGGCCTTTTTACCCAGCCTACCACCAGAGTCAACAGCCCATTAGCAGAGCAATTAGGCTGCCAGTTTGAACAAGGCCCGCTGGGCGCTTTTATTCAAACCAGTGCCAGCAAAGAAACCACAATACCAGGCGTATTTGCCTGTGGTGATAACGCTCGTATGGCAGGTTCAGTGGCTATATCCATAGGAGATGGATCTCTGGCAGGAGCCATGACTCATCAGTCGCTGCTCTTTGGCACTATCAGCCACTGAAGATAAGCAATAAACACTACTGTTTTAGATCCAGCCAGAATGGGATAAGCTGCCCTGCAGTACAAGGTTGAACTACAGCGATCACAGTATCTTTATGGCCAAAGCCTACACGCCACCTTTTAGTATTACGCCCTCTATTATTCGGCTGATTGCAGAGATCAACCAGCAATTGGGGCGCTTGTCAGTGCAGGACGAAAAACGTCAGTTAAAGCTGCGCCGTATTAACCGTATCCGCACTGTTCAGGGTTCACTGGCCATTGAAGGCAATACTTTAAGCGAAGTACAAATTACCGCTATTCTTGAAGGTAAAAGGGTGATAGCTCCACCCAAAGAAATACAGGAAGCCCGCAATGCGCTGCTGGCTTATGAGCAATTCGACCGCTGGATACCATGCAACGAAAAGCATTTATTGGCGGCGCATCAGCTATTGATGACAGGCTTGGTAGACGATGCAGGTTTGTATCGGCAAGGCAATGTCGGCGTGATGAATGGCTCACAGGTTGTTCATATGGCGCCACCAGCAAACAGAGTGCCACAATTAATGGCTGATTTATTGGGTTGGCTCAGCACGACAGAACAGCATCCACTGATTGCCAGCTGTGTATTTCATTACGAATTTGAGTTTATTCATCCATTCAGTGATGGAAACGGCCGAATGGGACGTTTGTGGCAAACGCTTATTCTGAGTCGCTGGCTCCCATTACTTGCGCAGTTGCCTGTGGAAAGTATGATCCATGCTAGTCAAAGCCAGTATTATCAGGCAATCAATCACAGCACTAAACAAAGCGATTGTGCCGCTTTTATTGAGTTTATGCTGACAATGATCAATAACACCCTGCAGGAAAACGATAAACATCTGCGTCAGGACAGTGCATTTTACCAGGTCAGCCCCCAAGTCGACCCGCAAGTCAGCCCCCAAGTCGGGCAGCTGTTAGCTTTGCTCTCTCAAGGGCCATTAGGCCGTGATCAGCTGCAGCAGTTATTGCAACTTAAAGATCGGAAGTCTTTTAGCGCCCGCTATTTAAAGCCAGCGCTGCAGGCCGGATGGATAGAAATGACCTTGCCGGATAAACCCAACAGCAGATTGCAGCAATACAGGCTAAAGCAACTTTAGCCTGCTCAGCTTGCAGCGTTAAGGTTTAGCCTTTACTGCTGGATCGACAGGAACTGGCAGCCCTTTGCTATGCCATTTCATCACAACAAACTTCAGCGGTACTTTGCCTGTATTGCGAATGCCATGCGAATCCCAAGGCGCTGCATATAAAATGTCGCCAGCCTTAGCAGGAATATCTTTGTCTTTCAGCGACCAGACACCTTCGCCTTCAATCACCATCAGATACTCCTCTTCGGCATGAATATGAGGCGGATGAATTTCTTTACCTGGCTCAATCACAGCCACACCAGTCAGTGCATCCTGGGTGCCAAAAGTAGGCTTGGCAAAATAACTATAAAACACATAACCATCGCCCTTCTCGGCTTTGGCTTCAGATTGCTGAATAATTTGTGACGGCTGATCCGGCTCTGCCGCACCAATACTCAGGCAAGTCACAGCCAATCCGGCCACTAATCCTAACTTTAATTTGAACATCCGTACTCTCTCCTTCAGAACAATGCAATCTTTACACTGCCCTGAAAAGCAGGTGAGGTCAAACAGCTATTGGTCCGATCTGTGTGGCTAACTTTGTGGGATGAACAAAAAATTTTGCCAAGACAAGGGGGTATAAAAGATGGGACTATTTGCTAAATGTTCAAATCAAACAATACCGCCAGCCTGCTGATAGCTGTCGAATAAGCTTTGCAAGGACGCTATATCCGTATCTTGAGAAGCTAAATCAAGTCCATGGCATTTAGCGCAGGCCAAATGAAAAACATCAAACTTACGTTTTTCCACGTTCTTTTGCCCTTGAGCATTAATCAAGCGGTCAAACCGGAACAAATTAGCTGCCAGTTCAGATACCTTACGGTCGACATCAATCTCAGTCAGATTATCCAATACCTGCTTCAAGCTGTTATAACGCTCAGCGTCATTCCAACTCACGCCACGCAAAACTTCATATCGGATAAGAGGGGTAATAACAAGCTTGATATCTGGATCTTCCAGAAAGGTTGCCAATTTAGTAGTAGCACTTTGACGCAATTGTTTTGAAGTTGTTCCGCTGTCATCCAATGCAGCAATAAGTAGATTAGCGTCCAGCAATACATTAATCATGCTTACTCGCTTCCTTTACCTTTAATCAGCTTCAATAGCTGCTGTTTGGCATCGTTCTGAGACTCAGGCGAAGTGCCATCCAGCTTTATGCGGTTGATATCAATATCAAAGGCATCTTTTAGAACATCAATCAAAGATGCAGTAGCAGGCGAAACAATAGGCTTAGTTCTGACCACGCCATCGTCCTCGCGCTGCAGTCGGTAAGCTTCCCCGGCATTTAGCTGAGATAACACTATAGGAGAATGCGTCGTGACATAAAAAGTCGTATTGGGAAATAACTGCTTTAGTAGCGGAATAATTTTCGCTTGCCATGATAAATGCAGATGGCTTTCTATTTCATCAATCAGCACTATGCCTTTCACTTGCGGTAAGCGGGTTTCATTGGTGAAACAACCATAACCAGAAATAATAGCCTGCAGCATTTTCAAAATGGAGGCGAAACCAGTACTTAAATGGGACAACTCTTTTGCTTGCTGGTCAATTTTCAGGAAGACTCTGTTATCACCGCTAATTTGTAGATACTCCGGGTCTATTCTGTTGTCAATTTTATGCAGCAGTTCCAGCAGTACTTTAATTTCAATATTCCGATTATCTTCCTGCTTTAAATAGGGATGGGAAGACTGAGCTATAGTGACAAACCAGCCCTCTATACCGATATTCATATTTAAACTGGTGAAGTTATCTTTTATACCTGTAACTTGTTGTTGCAGATAATTGGAACGACGTTGCTCGAAAGTACCAATGCTGGTTGCTGAGCTGCTTTTATGCTGGATAAAACCTCGATTTTGGGAAGCTAAAAACACCACTGGGCAACTATGAGCCAGCGAGTTTCCTTTGAGCATATGGGCTGCAACATTTTGTGGGTCAGTCAAAAAGCGAACGTCGTCATCCATGGTAAAAGAACGAAATGCCCATTCTTCAGACGACAAAAATGGGTAACGTCCTATATTTTTTTGGCTAAAAAACAGTACCTGAAACAGCGCTTCCAATGTCTTAGTTTTACCCACACCATTTATGCCAATAAGCACAT
The DNA here is from genome assembly GCF_021290985.1 of Rheinheimera soli. Classification (GTDB taxonomy): domain Bacteria; phylum Pseudomonadota; class Gammaproteobacteria; order Enterobacterales; family Alteromonadaceae; genus Pararheinheimera; species Pararheinheimera soli. The sequence continues at coordinate 10,386 of NZ_JAJOYU010000014.1, read as the reverse complement.
AAACCTGCTGGTCTTGTTGCAGCTCTAACTCTACCTTGCCGACCCCTTTCAGGCCTTCAATAGTAACAGGGTACTTCAGCATAAATTATCTCCGTGAGAGACTGACACTCAGCTTCAAATGAAAGTATAAAAATCTTCTGTTTAGTGTACAGACTTTATAATTTCAAACGAGTTTTATCCACTATGTAATGATTGCAGCAACAAATCATTTGTGCAACGACAATAAAGTATGCCCACAAGGCCATTTTTATACAAACTGCTGGCAGTTTGCCCGTAAGCCTTTAGACCTAGGATGCCATTTTCAGACATTCGGCTCAAACTTACTTTTGCCCAAAAACGATGTAGCTAAAGGTTCTAGAAAAAGCTACCCGAAAGTAGCCTCTTCTTCTAGCTGTTGCTTAAAACGACTTGCTCGTACTCAGCGCGAAGTTGAGCATAATGCTCATGTTGCAATAGCTGGTTGTCGCCTAGCTCAATGATGTGAGCATCCTGTTTATAGGTGGATAAGGCGTCGTTGTTCATAGCACATAAAATCACTTGATAGCCATTAGGTGCCTCAAAGAGCGGGTTTTAAAGTAAATCAATCACTAACCCATCTACAACCTGCAATCAGCTAGACCCGACAGCAGTTGGCAAACTGGGGTCAGAGCCAAACCGCTGTGCGGTGTTGGATCTGACTGTCAGTGTGTAATTAAGTTTGTGACTAATGTAGGTTCTCCAATCAGATGGTTTTAGAGCTGACTCTAAAACGCTATACACCTTGTCACTTGACTTAAAATTGTGATGTTATCTTTCACTATTAAAACGTGTAACTAACACCCATATTTAAGTTTGCACCTAATCCTTTAACGCTGTAACCAGTACCGTACCTGAACGACTGCGAACGGGCCGGGAAGTAATCTTCATTCAGCAAATTCTCAATACCTGCAAACAGTTGCCAATTGTTTATCTGATAGCTCGCTGACAAATTCAGCACATCGTAACTCTTCACCGGGCCTTGGTCACCTGTGTAAAAACCATCAGCGTTAGGGCTAAAACGGTCCCGGTTAAATACGTGCAGCCAATACATACTAAAACTCAAATCAGCGCTCGAGCGGTAACGCACAGAGCTGGTCAGTTTTGGCGCACTAATTTGGCGGGCACCCAGGTAAATATCGTTTTTCGTATCTTTACCTTCAGCGTAGCCATAAGCAGCGCTTAATTGCCACGCATCAGACAAACGATACTCGCCAGATACTTCATAACCCCAGATTTTTTGAGGTGCCCGCACCGGCCGGTAAATGCCAGTAGCACTATCAAGTTGGCTACCAGTGCCTAATTCAGACTCGCTGCGATAAACTGCAACATTCAGGTACAAAGCATCAACCTGGCTGCTAAAACCAGCTTCATAATTTTTAACCACCGACGCTTCGCTTTGGATCAAGCTGATATCATTTACCGTTGCAGTGCGCAGCAACAAACCCAGGTCGGGTACTTCAAACCCCTCGGAGTAACTAACATAAGGTGAAAAGGCATCAGACCAGCGATAACGTAAGCCCAGATTGTATGTGGTTGCATCGTAATCTATTTTTCCGCCAGTGACAGCCATCGGTGTTGAGCAGGTTTGAGTATTGCGGCATAACCTTAAGGTGTCATAGTCAGCTACCTTCACGCTGACCGACTCGCGCCGCGCACCGGCTTTTAATGTCCAGTCATCACCGAACGCCCACTTGCTTTGCACAAATAAGCCATGGGAGCCCATATCCATTTCCGGTACCCAAATACGACCATCTAATAAGGGTTGCGATGTGACATCCTGCAGCACATCGACACCATAGATGAAAGTAGCATCAACCTGACCTAATATTACGGCGCTGGTCAGTACGGCGCGCAGGCCGTCTTTTTCCGATAAGATGGCCGATTGGCCACCGTCAAACTCCTGCTCTGGATTCGCCAGCGTTGCTGACCAGAAAAACACGTTATCGATTTTCTGCCGGTAAGCATCCACAACCAGACCGGTGTTACTAAATAGCTCATTATGCTGATATTTCAGCATCAGATTATAATTGCCTTCAGGCCCTTGCGGCGCCCCCTGCACCACCTCACCTGCCGTCAGCGGCACAGCATAGGTTTTCTCACCCAAATCAATATTGCCAGCAACATCACGGTACTTCGCATCTTGATCCGAGTCGTAATAATTGTAACTGAACTGCAGCGACTGCTCGTCATCAAGCTGGTAGGCTAATTTCACAAAAGCATCACGCTGCCGACTGTCCGACAAGCCATATTGCAGGCCAAGAATATCGCCGTCGGCATCGCGTTGCACACCGTATTTCTCCTGCGACAACTTAGCCACATAACCCAGCTTGCCCGCATTTCCATTAACCGACAGTACGCTGCGATAACCGATGCTATCTTCAGCTTTAACCAGACTGCTACGGATTGATTGCGACAGCATGACATTGGCTGCGCCCTCACCCGGCTTTTTCGTGATGTAGTTAATCACGCCCCCTGCAGCGCCATTCCCCCAAATTGACGTTGCACCATTCACCACTTCAATACGCTCAATACTGGCCGGATCTAAAGTACGAATACCGAGGCCGCCATTACGCAAAGGGGTGTCTTGTGGTACTCCATCAATCATCACCAATACATTGCGACCACGTAAAGTCTGCCCAAAATTACTAGTACTGCCAGTACCAGGTGCCATACCCGGCACAGCAAGTGACAGCAGGTTTTGTAGTTCAGAGCTCACCTGCAGGTTTTCATTGATAGTTTGCTGATCTATCAGAGTAATACTGGCCGGAACTTCGTCCAGACTTTCTACTATACGGCTACCGGTAACTGTTATCCGCTCAATACCCTGAGTTTCAGTGGCACTGTTCGCTTGCGCCACTACAGGGTTTAACGCCAGAAACACGGCCAAATACGTCATATTGCGAATACCAGTCATAACTACTTCCAAATGAGGTGAATGCTAAAATTGAGCGCATTATAAACGCCGAAAAATCAATTAACAATCGTTATCATTTGTATTTGGTGGTGCGTAGTTACTGCTGTCTATCCAAAAGCAGTAGTTCAAATGCAGGAGAATGCGCTAAACAACAAACTGTTTACAGCACACCTGCAGGGCCGTCGGGCGGGTACAATTTTTACTTATCAAAGATGGCATAGTGCGACGACAGCACAGTATATAAAGCTAACAATTGCTCGATAGGAACTGGTTTACTGTATAAATAACCTTGCATATAGTGGCAATTTTTACTCAGCAGATAATCCCGCTCAGCTAAGGTTTCTACCCCTTCTGCTATACAGACGACTCCCAGACTATCTGCAAGAGTGATAATAGTGTCGATAATGGCGGTATTGTTGGATTTAGTAATGTTCGATACAAAACTGCGGTCTATCTTGATCGCGTCCAGTGGAAAATCCTGAATATATTTCAACGAAGAGTAACCAGTACCAAAATCGTCCAAAAAGATCTGAAACCCGGCGTCTCGCAGCTCGCTCATATTATGGATAGCATTGCCTTTATTCTGGATCAAGCTCGACTCCGTGATCTCAAGTCGAATTAGCTTTGGTGACACCCCCTTTTCCAGAATAATCTTTTTAAACTGCGCAAGAATCGAATGTGAACATAGTTGTGTTGCAGTTAGGTTGATGGACAAATAAAGCGTAACGCCCTGGTTCTGCAATAACAAGATATCTTCACAGGCTGTTGCAAGGGACAAACAGGTTAATTGGTCAATCAAACCGCACTGCTCAGCAATCGGAATAAACTTGTCTGGTGGTATAAACTGGCCGCCGTTGTTCCAGCGGAGCAGCAACTCCACTCCAACCGGCACACCACTTTTTGCATTGATAATCGGCTGATAATAATTGAGCAACTTATTCTGCGAGATTGCATCCCTTAACTGCTGCTGCAGAATAAATTTTTGTTTGGTTTGCTCCAGAAGCCCGGTTTGATAAGAATAATGTTGATAACCACCACTGTCTCTTGCAGCACGCAGCGCAAGCTCGGCTTGGTTCAGTAATTGTTGTCCGGAATAAGGCTCATTAGTACTGCACGCCGTACCCGCTATACCTGATATCGTAATGTCCTGTTCATGAACAGTGATCGGAGTGTTAATCAGTGATAGTAAGCGCTCAGATATATGACTTACATCCCCAGCTTCACTGTTTTGCAGGGCGACTACAAAAGTTGACTCTGCAGCATGAATTAATAAATTGGGCGTACTTATTATGCTACGCATACGTGTCGATAGTTGTAGTAGTGCAGAGTTTGTCACTAAGTCGCCAAAAGCACTTTTAATTTCGCTAAATTGCAGCAATTTGATGACAATAAAGGCACTGAATTGCAGCCCGTTTTCCGCTTGTGTCAGGTATTGCTGCAGTAAATTACGGTTAGGCAGCCCAGTTACCTGATCATAGTGCGACAAGTGCTCAAGTTCCTGCTCTGTTAACTTATGTGAGGTAATGTCGGTGTACAACCCATAAATCTGCTGTGGCTTGTCTGATTGCAGTACGGACAGCTTGCCGACATCTTTAAACCAGCGCCATTGGCCTTCGTTCGTTTTTATCCGGTAAATACAATTAAACTCGGTGCTCTCGTTATCTTTCAGCGCTTGCCAGTTTTGGTAATAACTGGCGCTGTCATCCGGGTGCAGTTTCGCCAGGTAGTCCTCCATACTGTAAGTGTCCTGCAGCGTCGGAAAAATAAATAACATACGACTGGAATGGATAAGGCAGTTCTGGTTAAGGTCTGCTTCCCATACGTCACTAGAAGCCACTGCCAAGGCCAACTCAAGCTTATTTTTTACCTGCCTTAAGGCGTTATGCTGTTCAAGTAGTATGGTTCTTTGCTTTATTTTGCTGCGAAGCCAAAGCATTACCATGCTGAGAACCATTACCACATAAAGCGCATAGGCTAAGGGACTACGCCAGGGCGGATAATCTACACTGATCTGCATCAAGGCGGTTTTCTGTATTGCTCTGTTGCCGGATCAAAGGCGCTGACCGACAAGCTGTACTTACCTGGTGTCAAATTTGGCAATGACAAATAGGGAAAAGGTTTGATGTAATCCGGTAATTCCATTGACCCACTCAGGTCAAACCTGTATTGGGTGTCATTCTGTAGTTTGTAATCAAATGCCGAAACCTGGACCCTCAAGCCATAATCATCATGTGCCAGTTTAAGCTCTTGTTGTTGTGCTGGTATAAGTTGTGGTACTAATTTTTTTGATTCAAGCGATACATTCGTAAAATATAATGTTGGTTGGGCCTGTTTTTGAGCGATAAATTGATTTGCTTCAAAAATCGATACTCCCCGCATCGAGCCAAACACCATCTTGTTATTGTGGTGTGAAAAGTGGCCCGAAGAACCATTAAACTCGTTATAAGCCAAGCCATCACGACTCGTAAACTGACGCAAAAGCCGCAGCTTGGGGTTAAACCGCCATAATCCGGAATGGCTACTCATCCACAAATAGTCCTGATTGTCTTTTTGCAGCGCATACAAGATAGAAGTTGATAAGGAGGGCTCATCCGGATTGAAAAAAGTGCTCTTCAAAGTAAAATTCGTGCTGTCCAGCTCAACCAACCCCAGGCCAGAGATTAAAAACCACAGGCTTTGGTCAACTTGCTGCATTCCTTCCCCAAATAGAACTTTGTCTTTATGCTGCTCTGGTAGCTGATATACCAACGATACCTTGTCTTGCTCCAGCCTGTATCGCCAAATCGCGCCTTGGTAAAAAAAGAAGAACTCATTTACAGCTGCCGGATCAGCGCCAAACCATTGCGCGTCTTGAGGTGAAGATAAAAACAATGACAGAGATTTCAAAGGCTGTGCACTACTGTCGTTTTTTATCCGAAATGCCCCTTTGGCATTAATGATTAATAAGTCGTTGTCAGCAGTTTGCGTGACACTGTAAATATATTGCTGAAACACATCGGAATTTTGTGCTGAAGTTGGTACCACGAGCTGATTTGAAACGGTATCAAATTGTACTAAAGACACTGCTGTCAGCAACCACAAATAGCGGTCAGATGCATGCGGGTAAATACCGTATATTGTCGCTGCTGACTCCACAGCTGCACTATCGCCATTCACCAAAAACTGTTTAATTTCACCGCTGTGCCAGTGATAACGGTTCAGGCCATTTTGCGTGCCAATCCATAAATCTGTTGCAGTGCTGTGTAAACCGAGGACAACATTATGGCTCAGTGTATTTTCACCGGTGCGATTAAACACATTTTCAAAACCGGCGAACTGGCTGTTCCAGAAATAAGCCCCATCTCCACGTGAGCCGAGCCAGAAGTTGCCATCATCTAATTCAATAAAGTCCAGAATGGTATCGTCGGCATAAGCAAAAGCAGTACTGCCTGGCTGAAACAACGTCTTCGCTGTGATTGCTTCAGCATCCAGTTGTAACAAGCCAGAGTCGGTAGCCAGTAAAATACCGTATTGTTGCGACGGCTTAATTTTCCAGACGTTGTGTTTTGGTAGTAATGTCTCAGCCAGCACCTCAGCAGAAGGCTGCCGCAAGGCACTGATCGGTAAGCGATATAGCCCTCTGACAGTACCGATCAGTAAATGCTTGTCATGCAGCAACAGCGTCTTACTGTTGAACTGGTCTTCGAGGGCATTTTCCGGTAAATACTGCAGTGGTTTTAGTAGTTTATTGGATAAATCGAACTGGTATAACCCCTTCGACGTGGCAATGATAAGGGTATCCTCGAAGCGAAGTATATCGCGTATGTGGTGAACAGCAGGGTCTTTCCCGGTGAAAGTAAATACTTCGCTAAGGTTACCGTCTTTATTCAGCTGATAAACGGACAATTCATTGGCATACCAGCGTTCTTGCTGCGCATCTTCGCGGATTATATAGATTGCCTGTGCCCGGGAAAACGCCCCTTTACTATCTCGTTGCAGATAGCGGGCATTACCTGTTAACAAATCCATTTCAATGAGACCAGCATCCGCTGTTGCAACATGCAGTTTGGTATCAGTAACGAAATCAAAGTCCCAGACAATATCGCTGCTTAAATTAAGCGCCGCACGCATATGCTCTACACTGGTGCCATCAAACCGGTCTAAATCACTTTCTGTGGCTAACCAAAGCTGCTTTTTGCTATCCAGCTTCATTGTGTAAACCACGCCCTGACTTAAACCATTGTCAGGAGAAAGACGCGACACATTGGGGGTGGCAGATACCAGAGTACAAGTAAAAACGGACACAATGAACAGCAAAAAACCCAGCCAACAGCGAAGAGGCTTATAGCGTGTCACAAAATCGCTGCTGGCAAAAGATATGGTCTGAGTAAGAAACGGCATATTTGGATTTTTATTTAGGTTTCTAAGCCGGACGATAGCACGATAGTAGTACAAATTCCAAATTGCTTACATGCTGCTTTAGTAATAAACGAATGTGATCCGAAGCAGGGATAAGAAAGTTTGCACTAAAGGCTTTCTTCGTGATCGGATCTTTCGATCAGCCTCCCAATCACAACAAAGAGGATCTGTGCACAAGTTAGTGGAAGTGTTTTGCGATATCGATGATTTTTCTGCGGTTTTCATCCCTGAATGGGGAAAATTCTTTTAACCGATGGAACACGCAAGCTGCAGCGTGCTGGGCGCATGCCAATGAGTGAAATCATGACCATTATTATCTTATTTCAGATACCCAACGCCTCTTTGCAGTTACTTCGTCAGCCTGAAAAGCCAGCCAACTGGCATCGGATCTGTGGATTCCACCTGTATCAAAGTCTGTCACAACTTGAGAATTCAGCGGCGCCCCCCCCTCTGCCAATCTGCATGACAGCAAAACATGGTCCAGTGATCGACTGGAGAAAGGCATTATGCTGGTGACCAACGTACGTAAAAGCATGAAAGCAAAAGCCATATCTTTGTGGGACAGAGTCATGCATTCAAGGTGCTTTATCATCGAAACCATCAACGACCAGTTGAAAAATATCTCACATAGAACGCTCCAGACATCGCTGTGTTCATGGCTTTTTGCTGAACATGATTGAAGAGCTCATCACTTATTAATTGAAGGGCAATAAGCCACAACTGAACATCACAAACGCGAAGTTTATTACTGCTACAGTCATGACTCGTTAAACCGATCTCTGGTTAATTAGACATCGTGCGTCTCAAACTTGTACATCTAATTGTCGACGAGGCCGATACATCAGGTAATAAGCCGCTGGAATCACAAACATGGATAGCAGCGGCGCAGAAATCATTCCGCCGACCATAGGGGCCGCAATCCGCTGCATAATCTCACTGCCAGTGCCAGCACCCCATAGAATAGGTAGAAGACCAGCCAGGATCACAGCAACAGTCATGGCTTTGGGCCGCACACGTAACACTGCACCTTCACGAATGGCTTCCAGCAAATCAGCTTCGCTGGTTTGATCTTGGTCAGTTCTTGCCCGCCACGCCTGTTTAAGGTAAAGCAGCATGATCACTCCAAATTCGGCTGCCACTCCGGCGAGGGCGATAAAACCCACTATGCCAGCAACAGAAAGATTGTGGCCAAGGCCAAACAACAACCAGATCCCGCCGACCAGTGCAAAAGGCAGCGTTGCCATCAATAGCAAAGCCTCAGCAAAGTGCTTAAAGGTCACCACTCGTTGCAAATTGACAGTACCGCTTGTTTCACTAACAGTACCACTGTATCGAATAGTGGCTATGTGCCAGAAGCAGACGTACAATTATCGCATTTTAAGCCATTTTCGATCTTTGCTTACAGAGTCTTTTGACCTCTTTTAATTGAGCTTCTGTTTGCGCAAAAACATGCTCATCTGCCTTCGCGGCCATCCTTATATTAAACTTCAAGGCCTCATCCCTTGTAATAGACACTTTGCCGGAAGGATATCGCTCAGAGTTGTTAATCATATATGCATATTTTGGAGATAGCGGATAATAAGCGTCCATGTACTCTGGTGCTTGTCCCTTGGGTATATTCTTAAGTGATTCATGTACATTAATTATTGGATTATCAGAAGTTATAAACGGTTCAGACGTCTCATTTATCAGCAGTACATGTTTATCACTATGTCGGGTAGCGGTCAGGTTAGAGCCGATGTTCATTCCAAACATGTAGCTAAGAAACCACCAGTTTTTTTCCCTTAATTGACTGTATTTTTCGAATGAAAATGGAGGGTTCGGGTTTCGTTCAAACGATTCCCGATTAACAGCACTCATTGCCATCTTTTTGAACGACTTGGTCCGAGTCATCTGCATCGCGAAGAATTGTTTAAACTTCACTCTGTTTTCAGATGTCTCAAATACAGAAATATCACCTCTGTTGAGACACGTCAGAATTTCGACCACATCGTTTTCATGAGAACCATGAAGATTCTCCAAAACATTGTGCTGAAAAGCATCAAGACTCTGCTTGATCTGCTCTGGAGGTTTCACACTCTCCGCTAACTTGGCAGTCATGGAAGCAATATAGAAGTCTTTCAAATAGTCATCATGAACCTCACGAAGCTCGTCAGGGCTTAGAGATGAAAAACCTCTTATAAAGCGAACGTCCTCATCATCCAAAAAGTTTATTTTATAGAAGTCCCTTTCAGCAGCGAGTCCATAAACGCTATCACGACAAAAATTTCCCTTTTTCGATGTGTACCAAACATTTAAATCATCTAATGACCAATGTTTTAAGTAATGCGCCCAAATATGGTGATGTTTGCGCTTCAACTGATATTTCTTATCCAAATTCATTCCCCTTAACTATCGCGTTAAGCATAATCACGAGACTGATGCGCCCCTATAAATAACAGCATTAGCTGTAGTTATCATTCCATTCCAGATTTTATTACTTATAAGGCAATATCAGCTATTCGCTCAAAGCGCTGATCTGTTCTGTGCCATAAGCTGACATTTGGCTTTTAGATTTGCAACCTGCTTCCAACAGCCTCCTTAAACTGCTGATAACCGAGCAAGTAAACTTACATTAGTAAAATCTTGAACAACTCGCCTTTAGAGGACACAGATTTTGGTAGCGAATGTTTTAGCCAATTGGATGAAAATGGTTGCCAAAAGGGGACGTCGGTATTAGGTTGAATAAGCGAAAATCTTGATAGAAAGTAGAAAATCTCCGTCTCGCGAGCGATTTACCTTCCATTAAGTTGTTTTGCACTTAATTAGTCAGGCTAACTGCAAGGAGAGAAACTTTGACTGGAGTAGACAACTTTCCATACCTTCCGATTTCCGATGGAAATCAACTTGTTCTCACGAATTCAAACCGCTCCCAAAAAAGGGGCATGGATAACGATGACGACTATTATGATGAAGTGAATACGGCTGGCGAAGTGGTTGCCAAATATCATATATGGCATCACATGAGCATATATCCACCACAAAAAGTAAATGAAGGGTGGGAGAAATTTAATCTA
>NZ_JAJOYU010000013.1 GCF_021290985.1 Rheinheimera soli | reverse complement strand
CGCCTTTTTCTATTTCAACTTACGCTCTGTTCTGCCAAAGCTGTTAGTTGTAATCACTGAAAAACTCTTCAACTGCCAAAGGTGGCTTCGCCGCCATTTCCTGAGCACAGGTACCTAAATACAGGAAACCGACAATTTCATCGTCTTCACCCAACTCAAAGGCCTGCTTTACAAACTCATACTGGGTGTAAGCACCAGTGCGCCATATGCCACCAAAACCTAAAGCAAAAGCGGCCTGTTGCATCGCCATCACAGCGCAAGCGGCCGATTGGGTTTGTTCAGCCAAAGGTACTTTCGGATGATTGATACATTTGGCGATACAGACGATCACCATAGGAGCCCGTAAAGGCAACTGACGGGCTCGTTCTATTATCTCGTTAGCAACGGATGGATCTTCTTCCAGTGCTGCTTCTGCAAAAATATCGCCTAATTTCTCCAGTGATTTGCGGCCATTGACCACCACAAAACGCCATGGCCTTAAATGACCATGATCAGGTACCTGTAAGGCCGCTTGTTTAATAATAGCCAGAGCTTCGCCACTGGGCGCGGGTTCGGTTAAACGTGAAGAAGAATAGCGGGTCGTTAATAACGTAACAGCATCCATAATAAAACCCTTTGATTTAGCTCATATAAAGCCACAAACTTCGCTTAAGGCTACCAAACTTTATTTTGTCCATACAACAGCTTTTACACATTACCTTGTCGTTTGCTCAAGGTCTGGCCGAAATCACTGAGTTGCCTCCAATCAGGCCTGAAGCTGTTGATACAACATCTGATACTGCAATGCTGATTCTGCCCAACCAAAACGCTGTTGCATACCCCTTTGCTGCACTTCTTTGTACCATGCAGGTTGTTGATACAACTGTAAAGCTCTGTTTAACGCTTCCAGTAACGCCTGTGCTGTAGGTTCAACAAAACCTATGCCCGTTGGCTCACTGTCGGCTAAATCCCGTACCGTGTCTTTTAAGCCGCCCGTTAAACGCACCACAGGCACGGAGCCATAACGTAAGCTGTAAATTTGATTTAAGCCACAAGGCTCAAATAAAGACGGCATCAGGAAAAAATCGCCTGCGGCTTCCAATTGATGAGATAAAGCTTCATTAAAGCCTTCGACAAAGACAAAACGTCCCGGGAATTTGTCGTTCAACGCCTGCAAACGGCCAATATAAGCCTGATCACCAGTGCCCATCATCAGCACTTGGGCGTCGGCTTTAGCCAACCATTGCTCTAATGCAGGTAATAAATAGGCAAAACCTTTTTGTTCTGTCACCCGACTTACCAGCACAAAAAGTGGTGCTGTATTTTGTTCAAGACCGTAACGCTGTTTCAGTTCAGTTTTGCAGGCCAGTTTGCCTTTGAGTTTAGTGTGACTGTAGTGAGCCGTCAGGTACAGATCGGTCGCCGGGTCCCACTGCTCATAATCACAGCCATTGAGAATACCGGAGAAATCCGAGCCCCGGGCCTGATATAAGGCGGCTAAACCGTTTGCAGCTGGTTCAGTCAATAACTCTGTGGCGTAGCCCTTGCTCACGGTATTTACTTTGTCTGCGTAGGCCAAACCCAAAGCCAGCATACTCGAACCTGCCATCGCAGTAGACGGATAGACTTCAGTCTGAGCCCGTTCCGCGGCAGACAGTCCTTGCTGGTATGCGCCATTGTGAATGGTGAACAGCATTTTAGTACCAGGCAAAGCCTGCTGATAAAACTGCTTTAAATAATAAGCCGCTATGCCAGTTTGCCAGTCGTGACCATGAATTAGATCAGGTACCCAGCCTGTATCTACACAAAACTGCAAAGCGGCTTTGCAGAAAAATGCAAAACGTAATGCATTATCAGGATAACCATGTTGCCCATCATCATAAGGCCGCGGACGACCAAAATAATCATGATGTTCAATCAGGGCCAATGGCACTTCTGAATTTAACACTGTACGCACTGCACAGCCCTGGGCTTGTCCACCCAAAGCAAAATAAACGGACTGCCAGTTTTCTTCTACAGGCACAGAGTACAGGCTGCCATAACGAGGCAGCAACACTCTGACTTCATGCCCTAGCTTTTGCATCTCTGTAGCTAAACCCCGGCTGGCATCTGCCAGACCACCGGTTTTGATTACACCTTCAAATTCACTGCATAAAAACAACACGCGCATTGATCATTTCCCACTAAAGGCCGCTGTTTGATCTGCGGCCTTTGCGACCCCAGTATCAGTCAAATCCTACCATTGCCCCTTTTGGGATCACCACAACACCATCAGCCGACACATGGAAACGCTGACGATCCAGCACCGGATCTTCACCAATAATGGTATTAGGTGCTATTTTCACATCTTTGTCGATAATAGCACGACGTATACGACAACCCCGTCCTATATCGTTATTACCCATCAATACACTTTTTTCAATGTAAGCATGGCTATGCACTACAGTGTTATATCCCAATATAGACTGATAGACGATAGCACCACTGACGATACAACCAGAGGCGACCATAGAGCTTATCGCCTGCCCTGTTCTGTTGGCTTCATCGTGCACAAACTTGGCAGGTGGCATCGGCGGTGTATAACTGCGTAGCGGCCAGTATTTATTGTATAAATCCAGGGGCGGCTGCACTGAAATTAAGTCCATATTGGCTTCATAGTAAGAATCGAGTGTACCCACATCACGCCAGTAGCCTTTGGAGTCAGCTTGCTCACCACGGATCATGTTCGTCGAAAAATCATACACATAAACATTACCAGCCGGATACATCTTCGGAATAATGTTATGGCCGAAATCGTGCTTTGAATCAATTTGCGCAGCGTCTTCGTTTAGTACTTCAACTAAGGTCTTCGCATCAAAAATATAGTTGCCCATAGAAGCCAGCACATAATCAGGCCGCCCCGGAATAGTTTTAGGATTCGATTTAGGTTTTTCTTCAAAACCTATCATTTTTCCTGTGCTGTCGACTTCAATCACGCCAAACTCATGCGCCTGAGACACAGGCACAGGAATAGCGGCGACCGTTAGTAACGCATTATTCTGACGATGGAAATTCAGCATTTGCCGCACATCCATTTTGTAGATATGGTCACCACCGAATACACAAACCTCTTCCGGGTCAATGCCATGGATCAGATGAATATTCTGATACACCGCATCTGCTGTGCCCAGATACCAGTGTTTGCCTGTTTGCATCTGCGCAGGAATAGGGTCAATAAATCTGTTGGTTAAGCCGGTCACCCGCCAGGCGCGGCTTAAATGTTTCATCAATGAATGAGATTTAAACTGAGTGATCACAAAAATCTGTAACAAATCTGAATTCACAAAGTTATTCAGCACAAAATCGATAATCCTGTAATTGCCACCAAAGGGCACAGCCGGTTTGGCTCTGACTCCAGTCAAAGGTGCCAGTCTGGTCCCTTCGCCCCCCGCTAAAATCATGGTAAGTACACCAGACATATAAGTCTCCCTGTTGATAAACCTGACAATTTAACTGTTATTTTTTATTCTGTTTTTTTCAAAGCAAAGCTGATACCACAAGAGGCAGCAGCCTGAAAAATTATTGTTTTCCAGATGAATCAATGCCTCTGAGGACATTAAATTTAGGAACAACAGATGACATACGTATGACAAATTTCCATTTTGGTGCAGCATTATCGCGCTGCACCAGGATTGAACACGCATTTTATGCATACGAATGCATTCCCGCTCTGAGTAATAGCGGGAATTAGGTAGGCTTAGCAAGTGAAAGTTAGAAAAATATATTTCAGGTGCAGGATCAGAACTGAGTAAAACCTTGATAAACAGGCTTCCACCCGACGTTGCTCAGGTGGAAGTTTTAACCACTCTGTATTACAAACGGGCTGCCAGTTCAGCACCTTGACGGATAGCACGCTTTGCATCAAGTTCTGCAGCAACGTCCGCACCACCTATCAGATGCACGTGTTGGCCTGCGTCCAGCAGTTGCTGGTGCAAACTACGTTCAGGCTCCTGACCAGCGCAGATAATCACGTTATCGACCGCCAAACAACGTTCCTGACCGTCAATAGTGATCCAAAGACCTGCATCATCTACTTTGGTGTAGCTGACACCGGACATCATCTCTACACCTTTTTTCTTTAACGAGCTGCGATGGATCCAGCCTGTGGTTTTGCCAAGACCAGCTCCTACTTTGCTGGTTTTGCGTTGCAATAAAAATACTTTACGAGCTGAAGGTTCTGACGGCGCGTCAGCCAACAAAGCCCCACGGCTTTGATAGTCTTTATCTATGCCCCAGTCTTTTAACCAGGCGTCGGGTTGCAGAGTTAATGAATGTGGCTCTGTTAAATATTCAGACACGTCAAAACCAATACCACCGGCTCCTATCACAGCCACATTCTGACCCACAGGCTTATGATGTTTCAGTACATCCAAATAACTTAATACTTTAGGATGATCAAAACCCGGAATATCTAACTGACGGGCTTTGATACCGCTGGATAACACCACATGGTCATAACCACCAGCGGACAAGCTCTGTGCCGTTTGCTCAGAATTCAGCTGCACATTCACCTTGTTTACTTTCAGCATCTCGCCAAAATAACGCAGCGTCTGATAAAACTCTTCTTTACCCGGTATTTGTTTGGCGTAATTAAACTGCCCACCAATTTCACTGCCACGGTCAAACAAAGTCACTTCATGACCACGGGACGACGCATAAACACTAAAGGCTAAACCTGCTGGTCCTGCCCCTACTACAGCAATTTTTTTCTTCGCCGTTGCAGTTTCAAAATTCAGTTCGGTCTCGTAACACGCCCTTGGGTTGACTAAACAGCTGGCGCGCTTTTTCTGAAATACATGATCAAGGCAGGCCTGATTACAGGCAATACAGGTATTAATTAAGTGCGCCTGATTGGCGGCTGCTTTATTGACAAAATCAGCATCGGCCAAAAATGGTCTTGCCATACAAACCATATCAGCCTGACCTGATTCGAGAATAGTTTCAGCCACCTGTGGGTCGTTAATTCGGTTGGTTGCAATCACAGGAATGCTGGCATGTTTGCGAACTTGCTCTGTCACCCAGCTAAAAGCAGCACGAGGAACCATAGTGCCAATGGTCGGCACACGGGCTTCATGCCAGCCAATACCTGTGTTAAGCATAGTGGCACCCGCTGCTGCGGCAGAAGCTGCCAATGCAATGACTTCTTCAAAGCTATTGCCATCTTCAACTAAATCCAGCATCGACAAGCGATAAATAATAATAAAATCTTTACCACAGGCTTCACGTACGGCTTTTAAGATTTCCAGCACAAAACGACAACGGTTTTCAAAACTGCCGCCCCATTGGTCTGTGCGCTGATTAGTCCGACTACATAAAAACTGATTCAGTAAGTACCCTTCTGAACCCATAATTTCAACACCGTCATAGCCTGCTTTTTTCGCCAGTTTGGCGGAGTGAGCAAAGTCAGCGATAGTGCTGCGAATTTGGCTGTCAGACAAAGCTTTAGGTTTAAAAGGTGTAATAGGTGATTGCACTGCGCTTGGTGCCACACTAAAAGGATGATATCCATAACGGCCTGCGTGCAACAGTTGAATACAAATTTTGCCGCCATGCTGATGCACAGCTTCAGTAACTTTTTTATGTTTACCAGCTTGCCACCACCAGGTCAGCTGACTACCAAAAGGCACCAGATTGCCGCGAAAATTCGGACTGATGCCTCCAGTGATAATTAAACCTACTCCACCTTTAGCCCGTTCTGCATAAAAAGCAGCCAGCTTGTCAAAACCGTTCTTCTCTTCTTCCAGGCCTGTATGCATAGAGCCCATAATGACGCGGTTTTTTAACTGAGTGAAGCCCAAATCCAGTGGGGCCAATAAATGCGGATATGCCACAATAATCTCTCTGGTCGTACCTGTTGAATAGCAAGAATGTAGCCGTTTTGCTGATTTATCGCAAGAGATACACAAAGTAATTGATGATGCAGCGAGGCCATAGGAGTGCAGTGAACGACACTGCAACTTAAGGCAAGAAGGATAAATAAACATTTACTTACAAATTCGACCCTGAGCTTTAGCCTTAAATTCGTTAGCATAGCTCTCTACTATTTTGCCGAAACTATAGGTACATCATATGTCTGAGAAAAAACCTGGGATCTTAAGACGCTTTTTTGGTGGCATTTGGCGCGCTATCAGTCTGGTTCGCCACATCACTTTTAATCTTATTTTTGCCATTTTGTTTATCCTTATACTGGTATCCATTTTCAGCAGTGACGATAAAGTGAAGATCCCTGACAGCGCCGCTTTAATTCTGAACTTGTCTGGAGATCTGGTCGAAGAAAAACGTTATGTCGATCCTTTGGACCAGGTATTAAATGAGAGTATGGGTTCACAGGACGAAGAGCCTGAAATTTTAGTGACGGATCTGGTGAAAACCATTCAGGCCGCTAAAAAAGATGAACGTATTAAAGCCATAGTGCTGGACCTGTCTTCTTTTGGCAGAGGCTCTATGGATAAATTATCTATGGTAGGTTCTGCATTACAGGACTTTAAAGCCTCAGGTAAAAAAATAATGGCAACAGGCGATTATTACAGCCAAAACCAGTATTTTCTCGCCTCATATGCTGACAGCATTAACTTAAACCCTATGGGTACTGTGTTGCTGGAAGGTTTTGGCAGCTACCCTATGTATTACAAATCTGCATTAGAAAAATTAAAAATCACCACTCACGTATTTAAAGTTGGTACTTATAAATCTGCAGTAGAGCCTTTTACCCGCGATACCATGTCAGATGAAGCCAAAGAAGCCAACAAAGCCTGGTTGGACGAATTATGGGCCAGCTATAAACAACAAGTGTCTGAACGTCGTGGCTTCGCAGTCGATAACTTCGATGAAACTATCGTTGGTTTGTATCAGAAGTTACAGGCAGTGAATGGCGATATGACGCAATACGCACTGGATGCAAAGTTGGTCGACAGCATCAAAAGCCGTGAAGAATTTCGTCAGGACCTGATTGCTTTAGTGGGTGAAAACGAAAAACACAGCTTTAATCAGGTTCAGTTTAAAGACTATCAGGATGTAGTATTGCCGCCAGTTCACTACGATAACCCACTGACTGAAAAAGTCGCTGTGGTTGTAGCCCGTGGCACCATTATCGATGGTTCTGCCAAAGCTGGCACTATAGGTGGTGACACTACAGCTGCTTTATTACGTCGTGCCCGTTTTGATGAAAAAGTAAAAGCTGTAGTACTGCGTATCGACAGCGGTGGCGGTAGTGCTTTTGCTTCTGAAATCATAGGTCAGGAAATCAAACTGTTAAAAGCTGCAGGTAAGCCTGTTATTGCCTCTATGGGTGCAGTAGCTGCTTCAGGTGGTTATTGGATAGCGGCTCCAGCCAATGAGATCTGGGCCTCTCCTACTACTATTACGGGTTCCATTGGCATCTTCGGTTTATTCCATACGCTGGAAAACGCCATGCCAGTCTTGGGTTTGAACATTGACGGCGTAGGCACTTCAGAGCTGGCTGGTTTAAGTTCAGGTTTACCGTTGTTTAAAGGTTTAACACCAGATATGTCAGGTATTTTCCAACTGATGATCAACAAAGGCTATGACGACTTCATCGGCATGGTGTCTGAAAACCGCGGCATGAGCAAAGAAGCTGTGGATAAAGTAGCTCAGGGCCGGGTCTGGACTGGTACCAAAGCACTGGAGTTTGGTTTAGTGGATAAACTGGGCACCTTCGATGACGCTATTGCTGCTGCAGCTGAAAAAGCGGGTTTAACGCAATACGACATTAAAGTGATGGAACAGGAATTAACCCCTACCGAGCAGTTGCTGCGTGATATGTTCGCCTCAAGCACAGTACAAGCGCTGTTACCTGATGCGAAAGAGTCAGCGTTTAGCCCGCTGTTGAAAAACATCGTGACGCAAATTAATCAGGACTTTAAAGTGCTGGAACAGTTTAACGATCCAAAAGGTATCTACTCAGTCTGTATGAGTTGTACTGCGGTGAATTAACAGCTGTGTATTCGAACTAAGCCGCCTTGTGCGGCTTTTTTTATTGCTTGTAAAAAAGCAGATCCACTAAAACGTAAAACCCGTATCAACTTTCGCTGATACGGGTTCCTGGAATAATGGCGGAGGGGGAGAGATTCGAACTCTCGGAAGGCTATTAACCTTCGCCGGTTTTCAAGACCGGTGCATTAAACCGCTCTGCCACCCCTCCGGCGCCGCGTATGATAATCAGATCAGTTGCGAAAGAAAAGCATTTTTTTATACTTTGATAAAACAAGGTAAACGATTGAATTGTTTTACAAAGATAACTGCTGGCACTTTGGGAACTTCCCAAGTAATATAAAGTCAGAAAAGTAACTATTGAATGGAGAGAACAGCAATGTCCTACAACCAAAACACGCAAGCTGGCCACATTGGCCATAGCGTAGAAGTCAACAAAGTACTACGTAATACCTACTTCCTGCTGGCCATGACTTTAGCATTCAGCGCTGTCACTGCCGGTATTTCCATGGCGATGAACTTCGGTTTTGGCCTGGGTCTGGTATTTACCCTGGTGGCTTTTGGTTTAATTTTTGTCGTACAGAAAAAAGCAGACAGCGCCAGTGGCATTTTCTGGGTATTTGCTTTAACGGGCTGTTTAGGCGCTTCTATTGGCCCTTTGCTGAACCGTTTCGCAGCAACAGCAAACGGTCCTGAGCTGATTATGCAAGCTTTAGGCTTAACCGCAGTCGTATTCTTCTCTTTGTCTGCTTACGCTTTAAGCTCACGTAAAGATTTTAACTTTATGGGCAGCTTCTTGTTCGTAGGTTTGATCGTGGTGATAGTCGCTGGCTTAGCCAATATGTTCTTCCAGATCCCTGCCCTGCATCTGGCGATTAACGCAGCTGTAGTGATGATTATGTCTGGTTTAATTCTGTTTGATACCAGTCGTATCGTCAACGGCGGCGAAACTAACTATATTCGCGCTACAGTGGGTTTATACCTGAACATCTTTAACCTGTTCACTTCGTTACTGCAGTTACTGGGTATCATGGGCAGCGATGATTAATTAAGGCTTGAGATAAGCTGATGTTGCAGTAAAATGCCCCGCCAAATGCGGGGCTTTTTTATAGGCTATATATCCTTCGGTAAAGGGTTATTTAGAATAATGATGATGCGAAAGGTAAACACATGACCAGTTTTGCCGTTCTGATTGAAGGCCCGGTATTACAAGGCCAAAGTTTTGTCAGCGCCTTACGTTTTATGCAGCAGGCTGTTGTGGCAGGCCATAGTGTAGATTCGGTGTTTTTATATCGGGATGCGGTTTATGCAGCCTCGGCTTTGATTGATTTGCCTTCAGATGAACCCAAGCTTTCGGTCAAGCTTCAGCAGTTTTGCCTCCAGCATCAAATCCCCTTGCTGTTTTGTATCACAGCAGCTGAAAAACGCGGTGTCTGCTCTAATGAGGTAAAGCCAGCACATGGCTATACAGCTGCTGGTTTAGCCGAGTTTGCGATGCGTTTAGCGAATACAGATAGACTGGTGCAATTTTCATGAAGATAGCTGTGTTAGTCACGAAGTTGCCTTTTCAGGGCATAGAAGCCAGGGAAAGCCTTGATTTAATCTTCGCCCTGGCAGCGGTAGACCATCAGGTCAGCGTTATATTTAGCGATGACGCTGTATATCAGTTGCTAAAAGCTGATGACAGCGCAGATGTAATGGTCAAAGACTTCAGACGCAGTTTTAAATTGTTCGAGCTGTATGATATCGAGCAGCTGTATATCTGCGCGGAATCGTTACGGCAACGCAAATTGGAAGCCTATGAGCTTATGCTGGACCTTCAGCCACTGGAAAGTAACGAGCTTAGCCAATTGCTTTTAACGCAGCAGCATGTGATTAAGGCTTGATATGAGACTATTTGATTTAAGTATCAACAAACTGCCGGATCTATTAAGTCTTGTCAGTGCGCAAGACATCGTTTTGTTAAGACAGGAAGCTGTATATTTGATGCAACACTCAGAGCTAAACCACCTACCTTGTCCTGTGTATTGTCTGATCACTGATGCAGCAGTACGCGGCTTGGTTATCTCCGAACCTTTTACCGCACTGAATGATAGCCAGTGGCTTGAATTAGTGCTGCAAGCGGAACAACAACTCTGATGACTGAACTGATTTTAAATAACCAAAACTATCCACTGGATAAACACGGTTACCTGGCTGACTTAACCTTATGGACGCCACAACTGGCAGAGGAATTCGCCCGTTTAGAGCAAATCCAGATGACAGAAGCCCACTGGGAAGTGGTGAATTTTGTCCGTGCTTTTTATCAGGAGTATCAAACCTCTCCTGCCATACGTCTACTGGTGAAAAGCATGGGAGAAAAACTGGGTGCAGATAAAGGCAACAGTAAATATTTATTTCTGTTGTTTCCAGAAGGTCCGGCTAAACAAGCCACCCGTATTGCCGGTTTGCCAAAACCGGCAAAGTGTCTCTGAACCAAAAGGCTTAAAAAACAAAGGGCTGTTAATTCAGCCCTTTGTACATTCCCATCCCGGCGTCAAAACTGGTAATTACCACTACTGCAATCACACCAATCAATATCAGCCAATAAGCCCAGCGCAACATGGTCTTTACCGGATTCGGCCTGGTTTTACGCACAACCACATGACGGGGGATCGGAATCTTTTTTGAATTTTGTTGTTGTTCTTTGATTAATGACATCAGCTTTACCCAGTACAAAGGAGCAGAAAAGCTGCTCCTTACAAAAAGAACACAGAGTTCAGATTAACAGCGGATCTCCGTTTTACCACCCATATAAGGCTGTAACACTGCTGGGATCTGAATAGAACCATCAGCTTGCTGGTAATTCTCCAGAATAGCAACTAGCGTGCGACCCACAGCCAAACCAGAGCCATTTAAGGTGTGCAACAGTTCTGGCTTTTTGCCTTCACCCGGACGGAAACGAGCTTGCATACGACGAGCCTGGAAATCGCCCATGCTTGAGCAAGAAGAAATTTCACGGTAGGTATTTTGTGCCGGTAGCCAGACTTCCAAATCGTAGGTTTTGGTTGAACCAAAACCCATATCACCAGTACAAAGCAACATGGTGCGGTATGGCAAACCTAACAGCTGCAATACTTTCTCAGCATGACCTGTTAATTCTTCCAGCGCAGCAAAAGACTGATCCGGATGCACTAACTGCACTAATTCAACTTTATCAAACTGATGCTGACGGATTAAACCACGGGTATCACGACCATAAGAGCCTGCTTCGCTACGAAAACACGGTGTATGAGCAGTGTATTTTTGTGGCAGTTCAGTCAGTTCAAAAATGCAATCACGAGCTAAGTTGGTCACAGGTACTTCAGCCGTTGGGATCAACGACATACCCACACCTTCTTCTGTGGCTGGTTTGGTATGGAATAAATCTGCACCAAATTTTGGCAACTGACCAGTGCCATACAAAGAAGCAGCGTTCACCAGATAAGGCACATACAGCTCAGTGTAACCATGCTGCTCAGTGTGTAAGTCCAGCATAAACTGGCTTAAAGCACGGTGCAGACGGGCAATTTGGCCACGCATCACCACAAAACGTGAACCGGCAATTTTTACCGCATTTTCAAAATCCAGGCCTTTGTCGAGCGCTTCGCCTAAAGCCACGTGATCTTTAGGTTCAAATTCAAAAGCACGGGCTTCACCCCACTGCCGCACTATCACATTGCCGGTTTCATCTTTACCTGTTGGTACAGACTCATGCGGCAAGTTTGGAATAGCGCTGACAATAGCGTCCCACTGCGCTAATACGGCATCCAGCTTTTGCTTGGCATCTTCGAGCTGTGCACCTAAACCATCCACTTCAGCCAGCAACGGGCTGATGTCTTCACCACGAGCTTTGGCCTGACCTATGGCTTTGGATTTGGTATTACGTGAATTCTGTAAATCCTGAGTCGCCATTTGTAACTCGCGGCGCTGTTCTTCCAGATTTTGTAAAGTGGCGACATCCAGCACAAAACCACGGTCTGCCAAACGTTGGGCAGTTTGAGCTAATTCGGCTCTTAAAAATTTTGCATCTAACATAGTGATTACTTCATTGAGCCCAGCTTTAAACCCAGCCAGGCGAGTGTTAAACAAATCAGCACGTTCAGCACAACATTCAGGCCGGCTTTCACCAAATCGCCTTGTTGCAGCAGTAAAACAGTGTCGAGTGAAAAAGTCGAAAAGGTAGTAAAGGCACCTAAAAAACCTACGCCGATCAAGGTTTTCCACGGATCAACCGTCAGATGTTCGGCTAAAAACAGGCCATAAAGCAGACCTAATACAAAAGACCCGAGAATATTAACCAGCAAAGTGGCAAAAGGGAATGATTTACCAAAAAGATGCAGGATAAATTCGCCTAATCCAAAACGACAACAGGCACCTAAAGCGCCACCAATAGCCACAGCCAGATATGCATGCATCAGTCTTGTCCTTTTGCCTGTTGGTCCAGCATGGCTAAATAAGTCATTTTGTCCTGCAGTTGTTTTTCTAAGCCACGATCAGAAGGCTGATAAAACTTCATGCCTGCCATCTCTGCTGGCAAATACACTTCACCTGCCGCATAAGCACCTGGCTCGTTATGCGCGTATCGATACGCCTTGCCAAAACCTTGTTGTTTAGCCAAAGCCGTCGGGGCATTACGCAAATGATCCGGTACTTCAAAAGACGGATGTTGCTGCACATACTGCCGCATCTGGTTAAAAGCGCTATAGACCGCATTGGATTTTGGCGCGAGCGCCATATAGACAGCAGCCTGAGCTATAGCCCGCTCACCTTCGGCTGGTCCTACGCGGGCAAAAGTATCCCAGGCATCCAAACCAATGGTTAAAGCGCGAGGATCAGCATTGCCTATATCTTCACTGGCGATAGCTAGTAATCGTCGAGCCACATACAAAGGATCGCCACCGCCTTCTAAAATACGGCAATACCAATACAAAGCAGCATCGGGGTTGGAGCCACGCACCGATTTATGAAAAGCAGAAATTAAGTCGTAAAAAATATCGCCCTGCTGATCAAAACCCGGTAATTGCCTTGGTACTAACTGCCGAAATAAGTCAGCCGTTAGTTCAGTCACTGCAGCGCCCTGCTGCGCGGTTTCAACGGCTTGCTCAAACAGGTTTAATAAACGTCTGGCATCACCATCTGCTAATTGCAGTAATAAGGATTGAGCTTCAGCGTTTATCAGAACCTGCTGACCATGTTGCTGGTAATGCACCACAGCACGTTCTGTAACTAAGGTCAGATCCTCTGCCGTCAGCTTTTTTAAAATACAGACACGGGCGCGGGATAACATAGCGTTATTCAGTGCAAACGCAGGGTTTTCTGTGGTGGCGCCAATAAAAATAATGGTGCCATCTTCAATATGGGGTAAAAACGCATCTTGCTGGGCTTTGTTAAAGCGGTGCACTTCATCGACAAATAACAAGGTGCGCTGATTTTGCACTAAACGTTGCTTAGCCGCCTGAATTTCTTCACGTATTTCTTTAACGCCAGCAGTAACAGCAGATAAACGCGCAATGGCGGCTTTGGCATAAATGGCTATCAGCTCTGCCAAAGTGGTTTTGCCTGTGCCTGGAGGGCCCCATAAAATCAAAGAGGAGATGCGCCCTGCTTCTATTGCCTTACGCAGCGGAGTGCCAGGCCCCAGCACTTGCTGCTGCCCAACATAATCCGATAACTTTGTTGGCCTCAGCAGTGCTGCCAGAGGCCTGATATCGTCATGGAATTCAAAGCCGAGGTTGTTCACTTGACGCGTTGATCATCCACTTCAGCTGTGGCAGGAATGGCAAACTGAAACAGCTCTGATGCCAGCGGCGTATTGTATTGCACCAGATTAAATTCAAAAGTGCTGTTCTGGCCATTGCTGTCCACGACCACCATTTGCGACAAGGCTAAGCCAGAGAATTTCAGGCTGAGTTTTTTCACTGCATTGCTTGGATCTTTCGGCGTGATATCAAACTGCTCGTCAGCTCCTGTGACATTGTACTGGGCCCACAACTTAGGATCATGTGAGGTCAGCAGCACAAAAGGGGTTTTCTGCACTTGTTCTTTGGCATCATAAATACTGACCTGATCTAACACTTCAGCATAAAACCACAGCGTTTTGCCATCACCAATAAACAAATTTGGCTCTGGTGTCTGAGTTTCAAAACGAAACAAAGATGGCTGCTTCAACGACAACAGGCCTTCGCCCTGCTGGATCAGCTTATTGCTGGCATCGACGACGGTTTGATCAAAACTGGCCTGAAAGCTGGTTAAACGCGCTAACTTGTTTTGTAAAGCATCAGCTTGATCCGCCACTGCCATAAAAGCAGGCAACATCAGAGACAACACCAGGGCAACAGCTTTATTTGCTACAGTTTTTTTCATATACACCTTAGTTAAAATACTTTAGGAGGAGGAGGCGCTAGTACTTCACGGTTACCGTTGTGGCCTGCACCACTGACAATACCGCTCATTTCCATTTGTTCCACTAAACGGGCGGCGCGATTATAGCCAATACGGAAGCGTCTTTGTACACCTGAAACCGAAGCTTTACGGCTTTCGGTGACAAAAGCCACAGCCTGATCAAACAATGGATCCGACTCGGCATCATCGCCTTCCATACTTTCGCCCGGTAACAAACTATCTTCCGATGGTTCACCATTTAAAATTTCTGAAATGTAATTCGGTTTGCCACGGCGTTTCCAGTCCGATACCACAGCATGTACTTCATGGTCATCGACAAAAGCACCATGCACACGGGTGGGCACACCAGAACCTGGCGGCAGATACAACATATCGCCCTGACCTAATAAGCTCTCGGCGCCCTGCTGATCCAAAATGGTTCTGGAGTCAATTTTTGATGACACCTGAAACGCCATACGGGTTGGGATATTGGCTTTAATCAAACCTGTAATGACATCCACTGACGGACGCTGAGTCGCTAAAATCAGGTGAATACCGGCAGCACGGGCTTTTTGCGCTATACGGGCAATCAGCTCTTCTACCTTTTTACCGACAATCATCATCATGTCAGCGAATTCGTCGATGACCACTACTATAGAAGGCAACTTCTCAAGCTCAGGCGGCATCGTCATCATATTGTCGCTTGGCTTCCAAATTGGGTCACGAATTGGCGTACCAGCTGCTATAGCATCCTGAATTTTCTGGTTGTAGCCTTTTAAATTACGCACACCAAGGGCCGACATCAGCTTATAACGACGTTCCATCTCACCAACACACCAGCGCAAGCCATTGGCCGCTTCTTTCATATCTGTGACTACTTCGGTCAGCAAATGTGGAATGCCCTCATACACTGACAATTCCAGCATCTTGGGGTCAATCATTAAAAAGCGCACATCTTCAGGCGTAGATTTATAGAGTAAACTACAAATCATCACGTTAACGCCGACCGATTTACCGGAACCCGTGGTACCAGCCACCAGCAAGTGCGGCATACGGCCTAAATCGGCCACTACGGATTTACCGGCGATGTCTTTGCCCAGCACCATAGTTAAAGGCGATTTTGACTGAATAAAGATATCGTCGCCTATCACTTCAGATAAACGCACTATTTCACGGAACTGGTTCGGCAGCTCTAAACCTATATAGGATTTACCAGGTATCACTTCCACAACCCGCACGCTGATAGCAGATAAAGAACGGGCTAAGTCTTTGGACAAACCAGTAATTTTACTAACCTTGACACCTGGTGCTAAATCTAGCTCAAAACGAGTGACTACAGGGCCAGGCAATACAGCTACGACTTTGGCATCGACACCAAAATCCAGCAGCTTAGTTTCAACTAAACGGGATACCCGCTCTAAATCTGCTGGATCTATAGGATTCGTGGCTTTGTCTGGTCTGTCTAATAAGGCTAAAGAAGGCAAATCATCAGGGCTGAAGTGAGCAACATCGGGCGTATCGTCTTCTTCGTCTTCTTCAATAATCACAGGCTCTACGATAGCCTGACGTTCAACTTCGGCAAAACTTTGTTCCAGATGCTGCAATTGCTCAGGGTAATAGGCATCGTCCACAGCAGAAAAACTTAAATCGTCGTCAGCCAGTGTATCGACACTAACAAAAGCCACAGCTTCAGTTTTCTCATCCAAAGGTGCAAAAGGCAGAGGCTCTACGCGATCTGGCGCAGGGAAATAAGCCCGGCTAGGCTGAGTTTGCACTTCTTCAATTGCAGGTAAAGGGATTTGTTCTTCTTCAGGTGCAACAAAGGCTGACTCTGTGGCTTCGTTGCGCACAGGGCTTAATCTGATAATTTCTGGCGCTACAGCAGGTTCTGTGTCAGTAAGTTTGGACATGTTAGTGTCCATTTCTGGTTCACGACGCTGTTGCGGTACTGTCGATTCGGTTTGAAAAGATAAAGGCGATGCCGCTTTAGCCGCAGAACGCTGCGCCAGATAATGACCTAAACGGGTTGGCGCCTGATACAAAGCCACCAGCAAACGTATCGTTAAAGCGCCCAGCTCATCTGCCACTGTGACCCAGGAAATACCTGTCGCCAGAGTTAAACCTGTCGATAAACCACAAAGCAGTAACAGTATGGTGCCAATAAAATTAAAGTTTGGCATCAGCATAGAAGTGACGACATCACCCACTACACCGCCGGATGAAAAATAGAAAATATCATTAAAGTTAATGCTGCTGATGGCGCTGGCACAAAGAATCGTTAACACCAAACCTATCAGGCGCAACCCGAGGATCAGAAAGTCCATCTCCATCAGTGCTTTAGCGCGGCGGGTTAACAAATAACCAGCAAAGGCTACCAGTGGCGGTACTAAATAAGCTATCCAGCCAAAAGTAAATAACAAGATATCAGCAATCCAGGCACCTTTAGGCCCTGCGTAATTATGCACGGCGGTTTGATAACCTGCCTGAGACCAGCTTGGGTCGGCCGGATCGAATGACATCAAAGCCAATAACATAAAGGCAGCTAAACCAAAGCTCAGTATTAAACCTACTTCAGATAAACGCTGCATTCCGTTTAAAGAAAACAATAATTTGGCTCGCAACCTTCTGGCTTCACTCAACACAACAAGTCCCATTTATTCTAAGAATTCTACCTACTTAAGATACCAGAGAGACAACTCTGATGCACCCCTTTATAACCAGCAACTCAGGCTATATAAGCTATTGAGCCTGAATGAAAGCTGTACAAAACCTACCATCCTTCCAGCACAACCACATCATGACTATCAATTCACCGCAACAAAAGTAGTTTGTTTCACCTCTTCCATCACTACATAAGTACGGCTTTCACGCACACTGGGCAAACGTAATAAAGTTTCCCCTAACAACTCCCTATAAGCCGCCATATTGGCGACCCGGGTTTTTAATAAAAAGTCGAAACTGCCGGAGACTAAATGGCATTCCTGTATCTCATGCAGCTTCTGTACAGCTTTACTGAATTCGTCAAAGTCCTCAGGCGAGGTTTTACTTAGGGTGATTTCAACAAAAACCAGTAACGCGGAACCTACTTTATTCGGGTCAACCTGCGCTGTATAGCCCAGTATATAGCCCTCAGCTTCTAATTTACGTACCCGCTCCAAACAAGGCGTAGCACTCAACCCTACCCTTTTCGCCAATTCAACATTGGCAATACGACCATCATGCTGTAATTCGGTCAGAATTTTACGGTCAATGCGATCTAATTTTTTAACACTTTTACTGGTTTCGTACATAGCAGATAAAAATTTCACTTTTGAATTTATAACAGGATTTATAACTGCACTTAAGTCAAAAAACAACAGGTAAAACTACAAATCAGTAACTATACTAGGCGAAAATTTTACTCAACCCTACACAGGCGGAATATCATGATTATTGGCGTACCTAAAGAGATTAAAAACCACGAATACCGCGTCGGTATGACCCCTGCCAGCGTGCGTGAGCTGACTGCTCTTGGCCACACTGTTTTTGTTGAACACAATGCAGGTAGCGGCATTGGTTTTGGTGACGACGCTTATCAGGCTGCTGGTGCCACAGTATTAACTACTGCTGCTGAAGTTTTTGCTAAAGCAGACATGATTGTTAAAGTGAAAGAGCCTCAGGCAGTGGAGCGCGCTATGCTGCGTGAAGGCCAAATCCTGTTCACTTACCTGCACTTAGCACCGGATCTGCCACAAACTGAAGACCTGATCAAATCAAAAGCTATTTGTATCGCGTACGAAACAGTCACAGACAACCGTGGTGGCTTGCCTTTATTAGCTCCTATGTCTGAAGTGGCTGGCCGTATGTCTATTCAGGCCGGTGCCCGTGCGTTAGAGAAATCCTGTGCCGGTCGCGGTATGTTATTAGGCGGCGTACCTGGTGTTGAGCCTGCCAAAGTCGTGATTATCGGTGGTGGTATGGTCGGTACCAACGCAGCTCAGATGGCTGTAGGTATGGGTGCTGACGTGGTCGTACTGGACCGCAGCGTGGACGTATTACGTCGTATCGATGCTCAGTTCAACGGCGCAGTGAAAACAGTGTACTCCACTGTAGATGCACTGGAAAAACATGTGTTATCTGCTGACTTAGTCATAGGTGGTGTGTTAATTCCAGGTGCTGCAGCTCCTAAGCTGGTGACTGCGGATCATATCAAACGTATGAAGCCAGGTTCGGCCATTGTTGACGTTGCTATCGACCAGGGCGGTTGTGTAGAGACTTCTAAGGCCACTACTCACGCTGATCCAACTTACATTGTTGATGACGTAGTGCATTACTGTGTGGCCAACATGCCAGGTGCAGTGCCACTGACTTCTACTTTTGCACTGAACAACGCTACTCTGCCGTTTATCATCCGTTTAGCCAACAAAGGCTACAAACAGGCACTGCTGGACGATGCACACCTGTTAAACGGCTTAAACGTGATCAACGGTCATGTGGTGAACAAACACGTAGCAGACGCATTAAACCTGCCATTTGTTGAACCCAAGCAAGTGTTAGCTGCTGTCTAATTTATACAGTACCCTTGATCAGGGCGGCCTTAGGGTCGCCCTTTTTTTTTACTGCAAATTCCGTTAGTCTTTCGGCTTCATTCTCAAAGGTTTCTTATCATGAACTATCTGTTATCTGCGCTTTTTGCTTTAAGTTTTTCTGTCGCCGCTGTTGAGGACATCCAATTTGAAAAAGAATGGATCAAAGTAGGTCATCTTGAATTAGAAGTAGAATTGGCCTTAACCACAGAGCAACGCGCCCGTGGCTTGATGTATCGCGACAAAGTAGAAAACGGTATGTTATTTATTTACGAAGAAGAACGCATTTTGTCATTCTGGATGCGCAATACCAAAGTGCCTTTGGATATCGCCTATATCAAAGCAGACTGGACTATAGAACCGATACAGTATCTATATCCCTATGATGAAAAAGGCAAAAAATCCCAAGGCCCTGCCATAGGCGCTTTGGAAATGCCACAAGGCTGGTTTAAAGCCCAAGGGTTAGCAGCTGGCACTAAGATTATCCGCTGCGGTAAGAAATGTGATTAATCGGATTCAGTTACAGCTGTAGGTTGCAATCGCAGCAAAGCGGCATGCGACACGGGTCTCATCGATATACCCAACTTCAGCTTGCAATTGCAGTTGAGCGACTAATTAAATACCCGTAATCGCAAGATCCAAAGCCGCTACTATCTGCTCTCTGAAATGAGCTAAAGTACCGACGGGATTTTTCAGGTGTTTAACTGGTATCGACGCAATCTGTGGCGTGAGCAACAGCAACTGCTCTCCCTCGAAACTGATCAGCGGTGTCAGCCCCTTCATCGCCCCACCAAAAGCTGAACTCCTACCTAAAGGAATAACGATACGAGTAACAAGGTCAGTAAGCACAGCACTTTGAATATCAACCAGATAGGGATAATGGGTTTTGCTATGACTACTGGGATTAGCATACACATCAAACTGAGCCATTAAAAGCTCCTGAATTCATCACCAAAACAACCATGTTGTTCAACAAATTCGTTATAGCTTTTAATGGCTGCACTATTTTCTTCAACCCATTGAGCCGCTTCGTATTTCGCCAATTCTTCTTTCAGAGCACGCTCTAAAGTGGCGGAGAGATTGATATTTAATGCCCGTGTTTTAAGCAGCAGATCGCTGTTTACAGAAAGATTCGCGGCTTTTTTTGGTGCTGTTACGTCATAAAGATCGGCCATACAAGCTTCCACACTAGTATCTGTGCTATAAAAATAGCATATGCGCATTAATATGCGCAGGAAAAAAATTAGTAGAGATACAGAGAAAGGTCAGATTGGCCACAGATAACGAGACATAAATAGCTAACGAAGATGCCTTAATGGCGTAACTGATCATTACGCCCTGCAGATAACAAGGCTCAGAGATTAAAAGGCTCCTGATCATCCCTTAATAACAGAATTTCGCTAAAACCCATTTTGACAAAGGCGTTTTTACGATAGTCCTTCAGCGCGCCTGTGCCTTTGGCGGTCATTGCCACTTGCTGCTCCATTTTACGAAAGGCGGTTAAGTCTATGCCTTCGGCCGCGGCTACAGCCTCAAAGCTATCGGCGTATTTGTCGTAGCTGAATGGAATTTTTTTCCATTCACCTTTGAATTTATAACTGATATGTCGCGCCATCTTCCAGCTCCTTAGGTTGTGTCGCCAGCTGTTCTTGCTGTTGTAAGGTTTGCTGTTGTTTTAGTGCCGGTGCAGCATACATTTGCTGTACATAAGGCCTTAACTCTTCAGGCAAAGAAGCCATTTTGGTTTGATACCACAGACTGTCTTCACCTGGATCCAGCTCCACATCCATTTTTGCTGCTAAATAATTCACCGGATATAACCTATAACCGGCCCAAATTTGACGGTCAATCTCCGCAGCTAAAGCAGCAGGATCCTGAAAAACAGCCTGAATGGCCTCGCCAAAATGCACATGCACCCGGCCTTTTTGACCTACTATGCCCTGCACTATGCTTTGGATATCTTCCATTTCAGATTTTTTATAATCGCCCGTGCTGGCCAGTTGATAAAGCTCGTTGGCTTTGGCCTGATCCAAAGGGTCAAATTCATAAGATAAACACACAGGCACAATATTTAACGACTGCATATAAGTCGCAAAATCCATACCGCGTTTTTTACCTTCGATATTAAACATTTTTAAAATGGCTTCGTCGGTTTGATCCAAACCATCTTTAGCCCGGCCTTCTTTTTGCGCTATCCAGATGGAGTGGCCGGTCTCAAGAGAATCTTTGATATAAGCCGACAAATGACTCAGGGCTTTAAGCATTTCGCGTGGTGCTTTAATAGAGCGCTTTACGATAAAACTTTTATTCAGCTTCATCAGCTCGGTCGCGCATGGCATTTTCAGCAAGTTATCGCCAATAGCAATGCGTACTGTGTCCATGCCCTTTTGATGCAAGCACCAGTTCAGCAACGCCGGATCCATAGCGATATCTCTATGGTTCGAGATAAATAAATAAGATTTTTTTGGATCCAAATGTTCAAGACCGCTGACGCTTACACCGGCCGAGCTTTTCTGCAGGCTTTGTTGTAAAAAGTCAGCCACCATATGCTGCACGTCAGAAACAGTGCGCAAACCTTTTGCTTTGCGTGCCAGTAACAAGCGCAACACAGGCGTAAACAAATAACGGATAGTTTTAGGCCAGCTGGCCAGGCGGTAATTTAAAATCGCATGCAAAAAATCGGCGTCGTCCAATAAACGACTAATCGCTTGTGGTACTTCATGGTCAAAATAAGAGCGAATATCCTTGAAAGGATCCGTTTGATTTGGCACAGCTTTTAAACCCCAGGTTGAAAATGTTCCCTATTCTACCTGTTGCCAGACGGATCACCAGAGCAATCTGGACTGATCACTTGACGGTTGTTTACTAATTAGGCAGTTAACGCATAAAGCGGGGCAAATTGCAGCGGCATCAGGCGGTTTTGTTGCACCCGAACCAGTTGGCCAGCAACTAACTGCTTGCCATTTAATAGCTCCATAGGCTCGAGTAGCAGACAATCCACCATAGGGTCAGCTTTAGCCACCAGCAACACTTTAGCGCGGCTTAAACCTTCAAGTTTGGCGATACTCATTAAATCAGTACGGCTTTCTATGCTGGAGAAGTTGAACAGGTGACTTTTTTGTACCGGAGCCTTCACAAAACTTAAGGCAGCAACAGCTTGGGCCGAAACTGTCAGTAGCTCACTGTCAGGCAATAAGCCTTCCAAAGCTTCAGCAAAATCCATTAATAGCTGGGCTTGATCCATACATAAGCTTTGCTGTTCTGGTTTAAAAGTTAGCTCTTTGGCGCTAAAGGCCGTTTGAATACGGTGACTAGCCGACAACTGCAACACCAAACGGTCTTGCTCATCGCAATACTGCCAGCACCAGTCAGGGCATAAAGACAACATACTCAATCCTTGTGAATTCAAGATGTTGCCTTTCTACACCTGTTTTTAAGCCCTGTTAAAGATTATTTTGGACTAATAATCAGGGATCCAAAATTGATCGGCATAAGCCTTATTTAAGGCTCTCGACGATCTCTTTGATCAAACTTGGGCCTTTATAAATAAAGTTGGAATAGACCTGAACCAGGTTGGCACCAGCGTCCATTTTTTCCTGTGCTGCTTTGGCTGAATCTATGCCACCCACCCCAATAATTGGCATCTGTGGGCCTAAGGCTGCGCGAAACTGACGGATAATTTCTGTGCTCTTTTGCTGCACGGGTAAGCCACTTAAACCGCCCATTTCATTGCCATATTTCAGATGTTGTACTGAGCTTTTATCCAAAGTCGTGTTAGTAGCAATCACACCATCCATTTTGCTGCGAAGCAAAGTCTCAGCCACTTGCTGCACTGCGACTTCATCCATATCAGGTGCTATTTTTACAAAAACAGGCACGTATTTATCTTGTTGCGCTTGCAGATCCAACTGCTCATTTTTCACCGCCTGCAGCAAATCAAATAACGCATCACCAAATTGCAGATCCCGTAAACCCGGCGTATTTGGTGAAGAAATATTGACGGTAATGTAGCTGGCGTGAGCATAGACTTTGCGCATACATGCGATGTAGTCGTCTTTGCCCTGCTCGTTCGGTGTATCTTTGTTTTTACCGATATTAATACCAAGCACACCTTTGTAGGTCGACTTCTTTACGTTTTCAACCAGGTAATCCACACCTTTGTTATTAAAACCCATGCGGTTAATAATGGCGTTGGCTTCAGGTAAACGGAATAAACGTGGTTTGTCATTCCCGACCTGAGGGCGAGGAGTCACTGTGCCTACTTCAATAAAACCAAAACCCATCTGACCAAAAGCGTCGATGCAATCGGCGTTTTTATCCAAACCTGCGGCTAAACCCACAGGGTTATCAAAATGTATACCAGCGACTGTCACAGGTTTTTTCGGTAAATCCTGACGCCACAGCATGGATGCCGGGGTATTTTTTAAATGCTTTAAGCTGCCAAGGGCCAAGTGATGTGAAAACTCAGCATCTGTACAAAACATTAAAGAACGCGCCAGTGAATAGAACATAACAACCTGCTTTTGTCAGTAAAGGGGAAAGGTAAAATCTTAGTATGCTTTAAAAAGCACCGGCTCTAAAAAGAGCCGGTGTATTCTAGCTGGAACCTGAATTATTTCACAGGGTCACAGTGGTGGCTGAGTAACATCAGTTCACGCAGTGCCACTGAGAATTTAGCAAACTCATGGCTCTTGGTGGTTTTGAACTCAGCAAGCATTAAACGCCAGCGCGCCAGTACAGGTTCATGTTCAGTGATCCAACTGCCGATCACAGCTTCCGCATCACAAGCCCCTGCACAACCGCGTATCACTACGGCCGACAGTGCACGTTGCTGCCAATCCAACTCTTCGCGGTACGAAGCCCGGGCCAGAGCCTGCCAATGGTTCGCCACAGGTTGCTGCGTAATTTGCTCCAAGAACCAGTGCAGATCCAAACGATCGCCCAGCTTGAAGTAAATTTCTGCGCTTAACAGCAGAGAGTTTTTCTCAGCGTCAGCCACCTGTGCAATATCCATCACAGAGAAGCAGGTGCTTAGCTGTGCTAAATACAGGGCTACATCAGCTGGCACACCTTGTTCAATAAAGGCTTGCTCGTTAGCTGCCAGTTGTTCAGCTTCAGCCGGGGCCAGTAATTTCTGCAGATTATTGCTGATTTCAACAAAAGCAGGTTTGAAGAAATCTATCGTCTGCTGAATATCCAGCGCTTTATTACGATGACGTAAGAACCAACGTGTAGTGCGGCGCATAGTACGGCGCAACTGGTGGAATAACTTAATCTGCAATGCTGCAGGAATGACGTTATCCAACTCTTCCAGCTTGTTCCATACGGCTTCCACGTCAAACAAGTCGCGGGCTATGGTGTAACAGACGGCTACTTCAGCAATAGAAGAACCTGTTTCTTCCATCATACGCTGGGCAAAGTTAGCGCCCATATCGTTGACCATCAGGTTAGCCAATTTAGTAGCGATGATCTCAGCCTTTAACGGGTGAGTCTCCATCTCTTTGGCATAACTTTGCTGCAGCACTTTCGGGAATGCAGTAAACAGATGACGTTTGAAGTAACTATTTTCATAAATTTCCGGCAGTACCAACCACTCTTTCATTACCATTTTGCCGTAAGCGGTCAAAATGGCCAGCTCAGGACGGGTTAAACCCTGGCCTTTGGCGGTACGTTCAGCCAGTGCGTCGTCTGAAGGTAAAAACTCCAGTTCACGGTTTAACTTGCCGTCTTTTTCCAAAGCATGGATAAAACGGGTGTATTCCTTCATCTGCTCAGCGCCCAGCACTGAAGAGACAGAAATACTTTGGGTTTGACGGTAACAGTCGTTAATAACGATATCAGCCACATCAGTCGTCATAGCAGCTAACAACTCGTTACGTTGCTTCAGCGTCATATCACCGCTGGCCACCAGAGCGTTTAACAGTATTTTGATGTTTACTTCGTTATCTGAACAATCTACACCACCGACGTTATCGATAAAGTCAGTGTTAATGCGGCCACCGTTGTTCGCGTATTCAATACGGCCACGTTGAGTAGTACCTAAGTTACCACCCTCCCCTATGATTTTGGCTTTGACGTCTTTACCGTTGACGCGAACCGCTTCTGAACCACGGTCACCAACTTCAGCATGAGTTTCATCAGTCGCTTTGACATAAGTCCCTATACCACCGTTCCAAATCAGATCCACGTCCATCATCAATGCGGCGCGGATAAATTCGTTTGGTGTCAGACTGACTGCTGTAGTGCCTAACATCTGCTGAATTTGTGGCGTCAGCTTGATGGACTTAGCGCTGCGCATAAACAAACCACCACCTTCTGAAATCAATGACTTATCAAAGTCATCCCAGGTAGAAGTTGGTAAGTTGAACATACGCTCACGTTCAACAAAGGTTTTTGCTGCATCAGGATTTGGGTCAACAAAAATATGCATATGGTTAAATGCAACCTGCAGACGGATATGTTTGGATAACAGCATACCGTTACCAAATACGTCACCGGCCATGTCACCTATACCAACACAAGTGAAATCTGTGGTCTGGCAGTCGATGCCTACTTCACGGAAGTGACGTTTCACTGACTCCCAACCACCGCGGGCCGTAATACCCATACCTTTGTGGTCATAACCGTTGGAGCCGCCTGATGCAAAAGCATCACCTAACCAGTGGTTGTATTCAGCAGAAATAGCGTTAGCGATGTCTGAGAAAGTTGCAGTGCCTTTATCGGCTGCTACTACTAAATACGGGTCATCTTCATCTAAACGCACTACAGATTTAGGCGGGACTATCTGGCCCTGCACTATGTTATCTGTGATATCCAGCAAACCACGGATAAAGGTGCGGTAACATTCTTTACCTTCGTTTAAGAACGCATCACGGCCACCGGTTTCTGGTAACTTTTTACAAACGAAACCACCTTTCGCACCTACTGGCACTATCACGGTGTTTTTTACTTGCTGAGCTTTGACCAAACCTAAGACTTCGGTACGGAAGTCTTCACGACGGTCGGACCAACGCAGACCACCACGGGCGACTTTACCACCGCGTAAATGCACACCTTCAACACGTGGCGAGTAGACAAAAATCTCAAAGGCTGGCACTGGCAATGGCATATCCGGCACTAAAGAGGATTTCACCTTAAAGGAGATATAGCTCTTCTGCTGGCCTTGAGCATTTGGCTGGAAGTAGTTCGTACGTAAAGTAGCCGACATCATGGCAACAAAACGGCGGATGATACGGTCATCATCCAGGTTTACTACGCTATCCAATTGCTCATTTAACTGCTTTTCAATGGCTTCGATAGCTGCAGCATCACCAGTGTTTTCTGGGTCGAATTTGGTGTTAAACAGCTGTACTAACAAATGCGCCAGTTTTGGATAACGGGCAAAAGCGTTTTCGACGTAAGACTGACTGAAAGTACCGCCGATCTGACGCTTGTATTTAGCATAAGCACGTAATAACGAGGCTTCACGGCCTGTTAAACCTGCACCTAAAATCAGACGGTTAAAACCATCGTCTTCCAGATCGCCTTTCCATACTTTGGCAAAAGAGTCCTGGAAGGATAACTGCGCTTGTTCGAAGTCAGCTGGCATAGCACCATTGACTTCCATCGCGAAGTTTAAGATCCAACTGACAGAACCATCAGGGCAACGCACGGCATAAGGGGTTTCACCTATCACACGTAAACCGAAGTTTTCCAGTATTGGCAATACATCTGATAAATGGATTGGGTGATCTTTGTGGAACAGGTTCAGACGCACGGCTTTACTGTCGTTACGCTCTTCCTGAGGACGATAGAACAGCATATCTAAACGATGTTCGTCGTTTAACGACTCGATTTTTTCAATATCGACCAAGGCATCATTTGGCAACATTTCGTCTTTGTAAGACGATGGGAAAGCGGTCAGGTACTTGCGAGCCAGTTCACGACCGCGAGCTTCACCATAATGGCCTATCAGCGCAGCTTCCAGCTTGTCTTCCCAGGTACGGGCCGCTTCAACTAAATTGCGTTCAATTTCTTTCACATTAAACTCGATATTGTTATCGTTGATCCGAACGAAATAATGGGTACGCGCCAACACAGACTCAGAGAAGTACGTCGTAAATTCAACGGCTTCAGTGCTGCCTAAAGATTGAGCCAGAATTTGTTGCGTGACTTTACGCAGCTGAGTGTTGTAACGCTCACGTGGCACATACACCATAGCCGAGACAAAACGGCCAAAAGCGTCTTTGCGCACAAATAACCGTGTCATGTCACGTTCCTGCATTTGCAGTACGCCGGTCGACACATCTAACAGCTCATCTGTAGTCGCCTGGATCAACTCATCACGTGGATAAGTTTCCAGAATATTCAGCAAGGCTTTGTAGGCGTGAGTGCCATGAGCAAAACCAGACTTCGCCATCACTTTAGCCAGCTTGTTTTTCAGCAGTGGAATATCAGCGGCGCTGTTGTTGTATAAAGAAGATGAATACAAACCAATAAAACGGTCTTCACCTATCACATGGCCTTTGTCGTCAAACCGCTTAATGCCGACATAGTCGATGTAAGCAGGACGGTGTACACGGGATTTATTATTGGTTTTGGTCAGGATCAGCAACGAAGCATTTAAGGCTTGTTTACGAGCCTGCTCTGGTAAATCAGACAACATTAAGTCACGTGAAGTAGAACGGCGCATTAAACCTAAAGCGCTGTCGTTGACGCTTTCAATTTTATGATCGCCTTCCACCGCTTTGATACGGTATTCGCGATAGCCCAACAAAGTGAAGTTGTCTTTGGCCATCCAGTTTAAGAATTCGGTGGCTTGCTCAAGCTCAGTTGGATTCACTGACGCTTGTTTTGGCAAGTCTGCAATCACCTGCAGCAGTTTTGCACGGATAGGTTTCCAGTCCTGCACAGCGAGAGATACATCTTCCATCACAGATTGCAATTCAGAAGTAAGAGCCTCAACGGCTACTTTGTCTGTCATACGATCAATTTCGATATGGAACACAGTCTGTTCTGTGCTGGCTTGCTCTACAGTGCCCAACTTAAAAAAGTCCGTGATGTCGTTTTTATCGTTACGGAGCGTTTGTAAAGGGTAATGCAATAACAAGTGAGTGGTAATGGACTGGCGTGTTAACGCCATACGAACAGAGTCCACTAAAAACGGGCTGTCTTTCACCACTATTTCTACGATAGTGTGTTTGGATTCCCAGCCGTGTTTTGCAATTTCAGGGTTAAATACCCGGATCAGTGCTTTGCCCTCGGTATGACCGTTAAAACTTTGCCATAAGCTCAATGCTGCGCCATACAGATCGCTGTCGTTACGACCAAACAAATCTTCATGGGACATATTGCCATACAAAGTGTGGGCAAATTTCTCGACCAGCTCGACCTGATCTTTAACTTTAGAACGAATAAGCTTACTTACATTTTGTAGTAGTACAGAAGGTTGACCGTCTATCAGTGCCATTTTTGTATCCTTTTTTGAAACCTCGGCCTGTTGATACCGGGTTTACTTACATACAGAGCGTGTCAGGTGCGAAGTTTATTGAGTATTGACGGGCTTTTCGAGCTTTATTTATGTCTTTGCTACTGGTTGTACCAGAATAAAAATAGCTGATTTGACAAGTTATTCATCCGCTGTAAATAGAAAATGGCCTTACGGCCATTTTCATGTTTAAACATGCAGTTTTGTGACTAGTTATTTTTTCGCCAGAAAAAGGCTGCAAGGGCTGGTAACACCAAAATTGCACCTAACATATTCACTAAAAACATAAAGGTCAGCAATATGCCCATATCCACCTGGAATTTCAGCGCTGAAAATACCCAGGTGCTGACGCCGATGGCTAAGGTAATACCGGTAAACAACACTGCACTACCCGTCTCTTTTAACGCCGTGAAATACGCCTGACGCAGTGGTGTGCCATCACGCAGCAATTGCGTCATGTTCGACAGGATATAAATACCGTAGTCGACCCCTATACCTACGCCAAGCGCGATAACAGGTAAGGTAGACACTGTTAAACCTATTTCCAGTTTAGTCATCAGCGCGGTAGCCAATACAGACACCACATAAAGCGGCACTATGACTGCGACTGTGGCTTTTACAGAACGGAAACTAATTAAACACAACACTATCACTGCACCATAGACATACCACATCATAGGGGTCTGAGCTGCATCGACCGCTTCGTTAGTGGCTGCCATTACACCGACAGGGCCAGAAGCTAACTTAAACTTCACTTCATCTGTGCTCAGCTCGGCGCCTGCTTTTTTCGCTGCTGCTACCACAGTTTCAATGGTTTCGGCTTTATGGTCGTTTAAGAACAAGATCACCGGCATCACAGAACAATCACTGTTCAGTAAACCTGTGCTGGTTTCTACCCTGCTGGAAGACTGCACTAAGCTTTCGGTGGTGCGTGGCAACACTTTCCATTTCACATTGCCTTCATTAAAGGCCGCATTAATGGTTTTGGATACGGACGCCAGTGACACCGCAGACTGCACCCCTGGTACGTTTTCCATTTGCCATTGGAACTGGTCAACCCGGTTCATCACATCGTGGAAAGTACAGCCGTTGGCCGGTGTTTCTACCATCACATTAATGTAGTCCACAGAAATGGCATAACGGTCAGTGATCAGGAAGGTATCCTGATTGTAGACAGAATCTTCATGCAAGGCCGGAGCACCAGGGTGCAAATCGCCAATTTTCAGATAACTACTTTGCTGCCAGCCCAAAACAAACAACGCTGCTGTTGCTAATAAAATCACCACCGCATATTTAGGGGTAGCAAAAGCAGATAAGTTGTACCAGAACTTCTCAATACGTGGATGAGGGGTCTGTACTTTTTGCTTGTACTTGTCGCTGAATTTCACATAGGACATCAGTACAGGCAATAAAATAAGGTTGGTCAGGATAATAATACCCACACCTAAGCTTGCCGTGATGGCCAATTCACGAATCACACCTATTTCAATAATCAACAGGGTTAAAAAACCGACAGTGTCGGATAAAAGAGCAATACCGCCTGGGATCAACAGCTTACGGAAACTGGCCTGGGCTGCAGTTTTTGCATCCATACCCAAAGCCACGTTTTTACCTGTAGCATTGATCATCTGCACGCCATGACTAACACCTATCGCAAACACCAGAAATGGCACCAGTATCGACATAGGATCAATGCCAAAACCCAACACCGTCAGCGTACCCATTTGCCAGATCACGGCAATTAACGAACAGGCAATTGGCAATAAGGTCAGCATCACAGAGCCGCTGAACAGATACACCATAATGGCGGTAATGACGATAGCTACAGCAAAAAAGGCCAATACACCTTTGGCGCCGTCTGCCACATCACCCACCATTTTGGCAAAACCTATGATATGTACGGTCAGGTTTTCATTCTGGTACTGAGCTCGCACTTGCTGTTCAAGCTCTGCAGCAAATTTGATGGTATCGAGTTTCTGCTGGGTATCAGGGTCTACTTCTAACAGTTGTGCTGTGACCATAGCGCAGCTGAAATCGTCCGCCACCATACGACCAACAATACCTGCTTTTTCGACGTTGGATTTGACCACTGCCAAGCCTTCTGCTGTAGGCGCAAATTCCGCAGGAATAACAGGGCCACCGGCAAAACCATCTTCAACAACTTCAACAAAACGTGTGCTGGGGCTGTACAGAGATTTGACCAGACTACGGTCTACTCCTGGCAGGTAATAAATTTGATCATGGATTTTTTTAAAAGATGCAAAAAAATCCGGATTAAAAATATCGCCTTTGGCATCACAGACTGACACCAGAATATTATTTGCACCGCCAAAATCTTTGGCGTGTTGCATATAAGTCTGCATATATTCGTGTTGCAGCGGGATATTTTTGGTAAAAGCCGCATCCAGTTTAATCTGTGTGGCTTTAAATAATAAAAACAAAGTGGCGAGTACAAAAAGTACGATGACAGCCATACGATGGCGGAATAATACCGTCTCGCAACTGGTTACAATTCGAT
Organism: Rheinheimera soli; assembly: GCF_021290985.1. GTDB lineage: Bacteria > Pseudomonadota > Gammaproteobacteria > Enterobacterales > Alteromonadaceae > Pararheinheimera > Pararheinheimera soli. The sequence continues at coordinate 96,608 of NZ_JAJOYU010000013.1, read as the reverse complement.
TCAGACTCATGTTATTCCGGCTTCTTAATTGCTAAGGTTCTAATTCCAGCTTCGGTGACTAACACCAGCTGTTCCTTGACTGCAACGGCATTTAAAATGGCTTTACTGTCTTCTGTCTTTAAAGGCTCAAAACTGACACCATCGTCGCGACTGACCAGCAAAGTACCGGCATTACCCGTCAAATACACATGGTCTGCGGCATCAGTCAGCACACTGTTTAATGTGGCGGTTTGGTTATGTTGCACTTCTTGCCAGTTTTGGCCCAAGTCAGTGCTTCTGAACACATTGCCACGTAAACCAGCTGCTATCAGGGTATTTTTTGCCGTCATAGCTAAGCCAAACAAAGAACCATTATAAAACTCCGGATGACGGGTCCAGCTTTTGCCAAAATCTGCGCTGGTGGCAAAAAAGCCTGCTTCGCCAATCAGATACAGCACATTGTTGTGCTGATAAATGCGATTAAAATGTGGCAATACTGATGCACGTTCATCCAAATAAGCATCAGGGTCTGTTTCCTGCAGCTCTTTTAAATACTCCTGATCTTCAGCGCCCACCAATTCCAGATGAAATTCATCCGACCAGGTTTTACCGCCGTCTGTGGTGCGGTAAAACATGCCATAAGCACCGAGAGCTATGCCATTGCTGGCATCAGCAAATAAAATATCAAACAGAGGTTTGTCTGTTTCTGGCTTAAATTGCTGCAACTGCCAGCTTTGACCACCATCTTGGGTAGCAATAATAGTGGCGTCGTGCCCCACTGCCCAGCCGTGCTTGTCATCAGAAAAATACACTGAGGTAAACAAGCTTTGCACTGGCGTCTGAATTTGTGTCCAGTGGGTGCTGTCTTTACTGAGCAGCAGATGACCACGATCGCCTACTGCAACATAAAGCTCATCGTTAACGCGGATTAAATCAGTCAGCACAGATTTTTCTGCCAAAGGCATCATATAAGATGGCGTTGGCGCCACTGCAGACTCAGCGTGAATTGGGGTTGTCAGCAGCAAAGCCGCAACAGAGGATAAAAGTTTAACCATCATTAGAGTTTTCACTCAGCATCAATTTAAAAACAAAAACGGTTGGCATCAAGCCAACCGTTTAACTACTTGCTTACAGATTAACGGGTACCTTCACGGCGCAGAGCCGCTGGAGTAAAGTCATTATCTGTTAACGGCACAGAGAAGTCATACATCTTGTCTTCGTTGTCTAAACCAATCGCAATATAACGACGGGTATTCAGATCATGGAAAACTTCCAAAGTACTCCAGTGGGTTGGTACTTCGTAGTAGTTCAGACCATGAGCCACGGCAACACGGTATAACTCGCCTCTGTTGTCATACAGATCGGCTACATGTACTTGCCAGCTGTCTTCGTCGATAAAGAATACACGTTTACCATAGACATGGCTGGTACCGCTTTTCAGGTTAGCTTCAACGACCCAAACACGGTGTTTTTCCCAGCGCACGTATTCCGGATTGATGTGGCCTGGTTTTACCAGATCCGCATACTTCACGTCTTTGCTATGCAGTTTGTAGCTGTTGTAAGGGATAAACAGCTCTTGTTTACCCACTAACTTCCAATCGTAACGGTTTGGTGAACCGTTGAACATATCGAAGTCATCTGTAGTACGCAAACCATCAGAGGCTGTACCTGGTGCATCATAAGCCACGTTTGGCGCACGACGAACCCGGCGTTGTCCTGTGTTATAAGTCCAGGCCTGACGAGGAGTTTTTACCTGGTCCATAGTCTCATGAACCAACAATGCAGTACCGGCCAGACGAGCTGGAGTGGTTACAGCTTGCTTGAAACGGAACAGGATATTTTCTTTTTCCAGAGCCTCTACTGTGGCATCCGGCGCTGAGTATTTGAACATAATTTGTTCATCAAAGCCGATAGTGACGTAGTCACCTGAAGCAGTAGGTGCAACCTGACCACCGTTACGGCTGGCTGCTACACCACGGAAACGTAAAATATGGTTCCAGATGGCTTCCAAACCGTTAGCAGGAATTGGGAAAGGAATACCAATGGCTGCATTAATAATACCGTTACCACCTTCAACCAGCTCTGCGTTTGCTGCAATTTTCTTTGTTGCATCATACACATACTGTGGGTAAGACGCAGTACGGCGGCTTTGGTATACATTCATTTTGTAACTGTCTGGGTAGGCTTCAAACAGTTTAATCTGACCTGGGCTTAACATGTTTTTGTATTGAGCCAGGTTTGATTTATCAATAGTGAACAGTACTTTATCGCCAGCAAATGGATCCGGGTGGTGATCACCTGGTTTATAACCAGCAGGAGCAGCAGTGATACCACCTTCCCATGCCGGAATACTGCCATCTGCATTACCTGCTTTTTCCGCGCCCAGCGGCGTTAAATCAGCACCCAAACGAGCGACCTGATCCGGAGTTAACTTCGCAATAGCACCACAGCTAACGACTAGCGCAATAGTAGATGCAATCAGGGTGAGTTTTTTCATAATGGTTCTCGCCTCGTCCCTTAAATAGAGTATTTAATGTTAAAAGATACAAAATCACGGTCAGCTGTATTGTTGGTAGTACCTACACCACCCCAGAAGGCATTGTAAGATAACTCAGAAGACCAGCGGTTCAGATAATCAAAAGCTACAGTGTAACCCACTGACTTTTTGTCTTTGGAGAACATAAACAGTGGATCAGGTGTAATACCATTCACGTCGTGGGCAAACACCACACGATGCGACATATTGACACCAGCAAACACGTCGTTGAAGTCGGCTTTAGCTAATAAACGGTAACCCCAGGCAGATGCAGTTGGGAACGGGTTGGTTTCAGCACCATTGGATAATGCAGTATGGACACCGTCTTTATTGACCAGCGGACCACCATTGATGGTACCGAGTAAAGGACCACCACTACGGTCTGTATTTGGACCATTTAAGCGTAATACCGACTGATCCGGCATATCGTTAATTTTGATACCACCAACCTCAGCTAACATAGTGAAGTTGTCAGCGATCCACATAGGACCAAACAAATGCGTCACTGTGATTTGAGCCTGAGTGGTGTCTGACAGAATGTAGCCCTGAGCAAATTCGCCTGGTCCTACTTTGTTACCGTCAAAACGTCCTATCTGACTGATGCCTTCCAGTTCACCACGCAAACCTGCGTTAGCTAACTGCTCTGGCATACCAGCGTACAGAATTTCCACGTCATCGATTTGCAAAGGCTCATCCTGACGGTAGGACAATTCACCAGCAACAGAAGTCCCACCTACTGTGGTGTTAAAACTGAAACCATACAGCTTAATATCTTCCGGATACTCGATAAGGCCCTTGGAAAACACTTCCATCTCGCCAATATTTTCTTTGGTAATGCCACCTACGTTCGCCGCCAGATAACTTAACGACTGCACTACGCCGTCTAATCCTGGAGCGCCTGTAACAGGATCTTTAGTACCAAAATTTGATGCTATACCAGAAATCAACGGAGTACGGCTATGGTAGTTCATATGGTACACAGCAAATTCAGTATCATTCAGCTCTGAAGCGAAATATTCCAATTTAAGACCGTATTGACCACCGTCTTCAGGTTCAATTTCACCTGCAGAGCCTTGTGGTCGTAACGTAACTTTTGTGGAGTACGCCAGCATAGCGTTTATAGCAGCTGTTTTGGCTGAAGCTGGTGCAGCCGGATTGGCCAATGCGCCAAGTAAAGCCCCTGCATTCTGCGACAACAAGTTCATCTCAGACACCAGGAAGTCCAGGTCGATATCCGGGTTACCCGCAAAACCTAACTGGATATTTTGGTTGTAACCACCTTCACCAGCAAAATCGTTGGTAGAGAAATAAGAACCAGGCACTGGCAGGTAACTATTTTTCCACTCGTATTGATAAAACACTTCTGCCGTCAGGTTTTCAGTTAAACCTAAAGAAGCCCATGCCATCCCTACAGGAATAAAGGCTTCTTTTAAGTCAGCACCTGGACTACGTAACACGCCCACGTCCACTGGAGTGATGTTAATACCGTGAGGAATAAAGGTACTTTCACCCCAGCTAAGCACTTGGTTACCCACGCGCACTGATAATGGGTTAGCGCCATCATTTAATGCAAAGTTGCCATAGACATAAGCATCTAATAAACGGATATCACGGCAGGCTAAATCACGGGCGTCATCATCAGCACAAGGATCAACCTTGTTCAAGGAAAGAGGGTTAGTGTAAGCACCCTCGTCATCCATTAAGGCTGAATCATAGAAATAAGTGAAACGGCCAAAAAAGCCAAAATCGCCCTTGGCGATAGACAACTCATGAGTACCGCGGAACACTTCGGAGAACATATCTCCTTTATCATAATTCAGGTTACCAGCGTCACCATTACTGGAATACGCACCTGGCTGTGCCCAAATTTGCGAACTTGTGTAAATTGGATTGCTAAATGCGCTGTAATTTGTCCAATCGAATCGTGGATGGTTGACCTTACTGATGGTGTCCCAATCACGATCTTCTGCGCGCCAGCTGGCGCCATAAGAAAATGTAGAGTCAAATACAACTTCTACATCACCGAAATCAAAGGTGGCTGCCTGAGCACTGGTGGCCGACAAGGCCAATAATGCAGAAGCAACACCCAGAGCTAAAGTACTTCTGACGAAGGCACCTGGCTTAGTATTCATTCGTTATCTCCCCCCTGTCCCTGCAGGTATTTTGTTATTTTTTATTTTGAGCCAACCAACTGCTCGGAGGTCAGCTTGTATCGAAGAAATCATTACATCATTTTGATCGTGGCGCAAGGCTTGCGAACAGTCAAATCTGTTGATTTTTATTCAGTTTTTTCCCTTTGCACTGCCTAAACCACCCCAGTTCCACCCAATCCGGTTTGACCAGTTGAGTGAAGATCATCTAACTGAATGAAAATAATAGCTAAAGTGGCAGATTTTGCCTGTTTTGTTTTAAGTTAGCGTTTTAAGTAATAACTCTAATTTATTTTTTCTAAACTGCTGAACTTACCCTGATCGGTTAAGGTTAATACAAAACGGGCATTCACCCCGACATGACTGATGTAAGGCCGGAAATGCCGCAAAGGCAGCTGCACCGTCTGGCCATTTTCGGCCTGCACTACTACGTCAGTGTAAAGGCCCTGATAAAAGGCCAGACATTGATCCACATCCAACATCAGTCTGAATTTATACTGTCGCATATCAGCTTAAGCTCTTACTCACTTTCTCATACAAATCGTTACTCAACTCTTTGCTCAGCATAGTCTGTAACACCGACTTTAACTGCAGCTGGCGCGAACTTTGATAGCGTTTCCACGATAACAGTGGAGTGACTAAACGCGATGCAACCTGAGGATTAATAGCGTCCATTTTCAGCACCACATCGGCCAACAGCTGATAGCCCTGCCCATCCTCTGAGTGAAACATAGCTGGGTTTTGCTGATAAAAAGCGCCAAATACAGCACGCACTCTATTCGGGTTCTGCCAGCTAAATTGTGGATGTGCTGTCAGTTGCTGCACTGTGGCAAAGACGGATGCCTGCGGGTAAGACGCCGATAAGCTAAACCATTTATCCAGCACCAATACGTCTTTATTCCAACGCTGCTCAAAGGCACTCATCAATTCAGTAAATAACGGATGTGAGGCACTGCGGCAGGCGCGCAGCACAGCCAACTGATCAGTCATATTGTCTGAGCTGTTGTATTGCTGACGTAATAATTCATCCTTACCCTCAACAAAAGCCAAATAATGCAAACAGACTGAACGCAAAGCACGTTTTGCAACCTGCTGCTGTTGATACTGGTAGGCTTCTGAATGCAACGACTGATAACAGAGTTGCCACTGCTCTTTCAGCTCAGTCGCCAGTTGCTGCTGAAAACTTTGCAACGCCCACACCAGATCCTGAACTGGTATTTCATCAAACTGCTCCGCCACCATATCGTAAGCTGGCACAGTGAGTAATTCAGCAGTAAAGGCTAAATCATCCAAAGGTTTGATTAATAACTGTCGATAAAACTCAAACAAAGCAGCAGGCAGCTGATACTCAGCTCCTGAGCTTTTTGCTTCAATAGCGGCTTTCACCTGAATTTGCCACAGTTGCTGTATCGCATCCCAACGCGCGACGCCATCTTTGGCATCACGGGCAATCTGTAGCAGCTCATCCATGCTGTATTGATACTGTAATTTTACCGGCGCAGAAAAGTCGGCTAATAACACAGGCACTGGTTTTTGACCAACGGCAAAACTAAACTCCTGCTGCGCTTGTGTCATTTCCAGCAAATAAGGCAGACTCACCCCTTCCACCAGCAACTCAACGCGAACAGGCAGCAGCAGAGGCTCTTTATCGGTCTGATCAGCGGTGGCAGGCGTATGCTGTTGCATTAAAAGCTTAAATTCACGTTTTTTTGCATCAAACTGGCTATGCACTTTCAGTTCAGGCGTGCCGGATTGCTGATACCAACGTCTGAACAGCGTTAAATCGCGTTTATTCGCATCCTGCATCGCATTGACAAAATCATCGCAGGTGACCGCCTGACCGTCGTGACGTTTAAAGTATAAATCCATCCCCTTTCTGAAGCCGTCCTGCCCCAACAAGGTATGCAGCATACGAATGACTTCTGCGCCTTTGTCGTACACTGTGACTGTATAGAAGTTATTCATTTCCAACACTTGCTGTGGCCGGATAGGATGGGCCATAGGACCGGCATCTTCAGCAAACTGTGCTGTGCGAATGGTTTTCACCGCATCAATACGATTTAAGGTAGCTGAGCCCATATCAGCACTGAACTGCTGATCCCGAAATACCGTTAAGCCTTCTTTTAAACTCAGCTGAAACCAGTCACGGCAGGTCACTCTGTTGCCTGTCCAGTTATGGAAATACTCGTGACCAATAATAGATTCGATGTTAAAAAAGTCGGTGTCTGTGGCTGAGGCCTGATCGGCAAGTACATATTTGCTGTTAAAGACATTTAAGCCTTTGTTTTCCATAGCGCCCATATTAAAGAAGTCGACTGCTACCACCATGTAGATGTCAAGATCGTACTCCAGGCCAAAGGTTTGCTCGTCCCATAACATAGCGCGCTGCAGCGATTCCAACGCAAATTGCGCTCGGTTTTTGTTGCCTTTATCAACATAAAACTCCAGCGCTACTTCGCGGCCAGAGCCCGTGGTGTAACTGCCTTTTAAGCAATCAAAATCCCCTGCGACTAAAGCAAATAAATAACTTGGTTTTGGAAACGGATCGACCCAGGTTACATGCCGACGACCGTCAGGCAACAAAGTTGAGCTGACCAGATTGCCGTTACTCAGTAGCGCCGGATAAGTGTTGTCATCAGCAATAATATGAGTGGTAAAACGGGCTAATACATCAGGTCGGTCGAGGTAATAGCTGATGCGGCGAAAGCCCTCCGCTTCACACTGAGTGCAATAGGCACCATTGGATAAATACAAACCTTCCAGCGCTGTATTGGCTTTTGGATTTAACTCAATTTTAAGTTCGAGCTGTGCTTTGGCTGGCATGCAAGGCAGGATCAACTGCTCAGCAGTAACCTGATAACAATCAGCATTTAGTACCTGTCCATCTAATGACACAGACAACAACTTCAGTTCTTGTCCATCCAGAATTAAAGTCCCTGCTTTGTCACTGGCTGATGCCACCTGATAAACAGCAGTCAGCACCGTCGCTTCAGGGGTTAACTCAAAACTCAGCTCCACGTCGGTAATAGTAAATTCTGGTGCTTTGTAGTCACTTAGTTTTTTTGCCTGACGGCTGGATACCTGGCTCATCACAAACTCTCTTTTTGTTAATGCTAACGTCGAAAATTGTGCTCCTGCATTTCCGACGTACCCTACATCCTGTACATAAAAAATTACCCGGAGCAATTTTTAACGACGCGAAGCGTTGGCCCGGGAGGGTGAGCGCCATGAATGGCTGCGAATAAAACAAAGGCCAGTCTGAACTGGCCTTTTCTGTTATTTACCTTGAACGGCCGCTGTAATTGGCGTGTCTGGTGGTGTCAGTTTTAACACCTTAATGCCCATGTAAGCGTAGATCACAGCCAGAACCGGATTAATCAGGTTAAAAAATGCATACATAGCGTAATCCAGCGGATTCACATTCAATACGCCATGCATATAAGCACCACAGGTGTTCCACGGAATTAATGGACTGGTAATAGTACCGCCGTCTTCTAAGGTGCGGGACAAATTCACCGGGGCTAAACCACGGCGCTCATACTCTTCTTTAAACATCCGGCCTGGCATCACAATGGCCATATACTGGTCGGCTGTTAAAATATTAGTCGCAATACAAGTAGCAATAGTGCTGGTAATTAATGAGCCTGTGCTGTGCGCTTTATGCAAAATAGCTTCAACAAACTTACGCAATAACCCTACATGCTCCAGCACAGCGCCAAACATCATGGCTGAAAAAATCAGCCAGCAGGTGTTGAGCATTTTTACCATACCACCACCATTCAACAGTTTATCCAACTGCGCATTCTGGGTTTCAATGACAAAACCACCATGCAAGGTGCTCCAGACCACTTTTAAAGTAGCAAGAAACGCATTTAAGGCCGGATCTGCCATTTTAGCCACCAACTCCGGCTGGAATAACACAGCCCAGACGCCACCTAACAAAGCGCCGATAAACACAGTTGGAAAAGCCGGTACTTTTTTCACAGCCATCGCCATTAATACCAATAAAGGCACTAACATCACAGGGCTGATATTAAAGTGTTGTTGCAAAGATTCACTGATAGCACGGATTTGAGAGTCATCTGCCGCAGCGTCAGCGTTGAATCCCATCACAGCAAAAATAATCAGGGCCAGGACCAGACTCGGCACAGTAGTCCAGGTCATATGGCGAATATGCTCAAATAATTCAGACCCCGCCACAGCCGGAGCCAGGTTGGTGGTTTCACTGACAGGAGACATTTTATCGCCAAAATAAGCGCCTGAAACTATAGCACCAGCTGTGACTGCTGGTGACATCCCAAGGCCCGCAGCCACACCTATTAAAGCTACACCTATGGTCGCCGCTGTAGTCCAACTGCTACCAATACTTAAGGCTACTACAGCACACAATAAACAACTAGCCGCATAAAACCAGGACGGGTCTAATAACTGTAAGCCGTAGTAAATTAATGAAGGCACAGTACCAGCTAACAGCCAGGTGCCAATTAAAGCGCCTACAGAAAACAGGATTAACAAGGCACCTAAAGACAAGGAAATGCCTTTGACCATAGCTTGTTCAATGTCAGCCCAACCATAACCATTCTTCAGGCCTATCACAACGCCGACAAAAGCTGCTACAAACAAAGCGATTTGATTGGCACCATAAGAAGAATCACTGCCATAGAGGTAAACGGACAAACTGAGTAAAACGACTAAAACAATAAGCGGTATGCTGGCATCTAAAAAACTGGGCGCTTTAATAAGGCGTGGTGCAGGTTGTTGTTCCATGGTGCTTCTCTTCACGACTGGCTTTAGCCAGTTTCTGTTGTAATGAGCAAAGGGCCAGAGTCATGGGTTGCTTGCAACCAATCACTCTGACCCCTTCGTTTGATTTTAATTAGCGCGTTTTGCCAGATGACCCAGACTTAGCATGTCTACAGTGATCTGCGCTGTTTCTTCCAACAATGGATCCAGCTTTTCCAGCACTTCAGGTAAATCATCCAGATTTTTTACAGCTGGTAACTTCAGTCGTGCTAAACGTTCATTCACGCGTTGTAAATCACGGGCAGTGTTTTCGTCTTTTTTCTTCAGACGTTCCTGCTCGTTTAATGAAATAGTTTTTTCATCTTTTTCTTTGGTATACAAAGCGATATCGTCCATCAGGTATTTGTATTCAGTTTCTTTGCTGAAACGTTCCTGATGTTTTTTCTGCAATACAGGTAACGCCTTTTTAATTTCATCTGACGATTCGTACTGAGCCGGAGGAATGCTATCCCAAGGCAAGGCGTTTTCTTCTTTGCTTTCGCCCCACTCACCAGGTTCTATAGGTGACGGGAACAAAATATCAGGAGTCACGCCTTTGTGCTGAGTACTGCCACCGTCGATACGATAAAACTTAGCAATAGTAAATTGTACAGAACCTAAGGACTCTTCAAACATATCGTAGACACGGCCTAAAGTACGGTGCTGCTGCACAGTACCTTTACCAAAGGTATGCTCACCGACAATCAAAGCACGGCCATAATCCTGTAAAGCTGCCGCAAAAATTTCAGAGGCAGAAGCACTGTATCTATCAACCATCACAGTTAAAGGGCCGTTATAAAATACGCTGCCATCCTGATCCTGGCTGATGCCTATGCGGTTGCCTGCTTCGCGGATTTGTACTACTGGGCCTTTATCTATAAACAAACCTGTTAAAGACACCGCTTCAGGTAAAGAACCACCGCCGTTGCCACGCAAGTCGACGATAATACCGTCCACATTCTGCTGCTTTAAGCTGGCAATTTCTTTTTTCACATCTTCGGTCAGGTTGTTGTAAAAGCTTGGAATATTAATCACGCCAATCTTTTTACCTAAAGGACTCAGTTTAGGCTCCAGTACTTCAGCTTTTGCTGCCCTGTCTTCTAAGCGGATTTTATCCCGTACTATAGAAATTTGAGTAGGAACACCTTTGGATGCATCGCCGCCCACTAACACCTGTAAACGCACAGTGGAACCTTTAGGGCCTTTGATCAGATCCACTACGTCATCAAGACGCCAGCCGACCACATCCACAAATTCTTCTTCGCCCTGAGCCACACCAATGATTTTATCTTTGGGTTTGATCTTTTTTGTCATATCAGCAGGGCCACCTGGCACCAGACTCATAATGACAGTAAAGTCATCATCACTTTGCAGCACAGCGCCTATGCCTTCCAGCGACAGATTCATTTCCTGCTGGAAACGTTCAGCGTTACGTGGCGATAAATAGGAGGTATGAGCTTCAATGCTGCGGGCATAGGAGTTCATCACAATCTGAAACACATCTTCACTTTCGGTTTGTAATAAACGTTTTTTCGCGTTCTCATAGCGTTTTTTCAGCAGTTTTGTCGTCTCTTCTGCTGTTTTACCGGCTAACTTCAGATTCAGCGCATCAAATTTCACCTTTTGACGCCACAGCTCATTCAACTGAGCTACATCAGCAGCCCAAGGCGCATCTTCACGCTCAAACTCGTAGCTGTCTTTTTGAGTGAAATCAAAAGGCTTGTCCAGCAGGCTGATGGCGTAATCAAAACGCTCTAAACGGCGGGTCAGACTTAAATTAAACATTTGATAAGCAAAATCAAACTGGCCTTTCGCCAGGCCGTTATCAAATTCGTGGCGATATTTTTCAAAGCCGTCTACGTCTGATTTGAGTAAAACGTTACGGAAAAAATCCAGACTTTTCAGGTAGCGGTCAAAGACTTTTGACGATAACTCGTCGTCAATGCGTAAGCCTAAATAATGCTCTCGGGTAAAGTAATTGGTAACTCGTTTACTGGCCGTTGCATGCTGTGGTTCCTGCACCAGGTTTGGCACAGGAGAAATAACCGGCGCAGCCACACTGCTGCCGATCACCAGAAAAAACGCCGCTAAGCTGGAAATTTTTTTCATTGAACACTCATCTTTGTTAAGCCTGGAACAGCTTATCCCCTTGGGTCTTAATCACCATACCTGAGGCAAGCTGCACCACAACATCATTTTTAACTACTTCAAGCACAGTTGCCGGCACAGGTTTTAGGCCAACTTTTAACTGCACAGTACTGCCAACCTTTAATGTGGCTGTATTTAATGCAATAAGTTCAACTGCTTGCTCTGAAACCACTTTTTCTGTGGCTTGAGGCTTAGAGTGAAGTCTGGCTGCTTTTGCTGCAACTGTGGCCTTGTTTGGCTGAGATTTTTTGTAAGCCGGTTTGTCGGAAGTTTGAGTTTTTGGCTGGTCTTTCTGCAGCTCTTTTTGTTTAGCACGTTCTGCTGCAGCTTTCGTTTTGCGCACTTCAGCCGCTTTGGCTTTGCTTTGCTCTAAGGTTTCAGCTGCATGAGCGGCTTGCTGCTCATCAATCAGTTCACCTGCAAGACCATCCAAATCAACGCGGGCAACACCCACTTTGACGCCAGCAAGGTAACGCCAGCTAGACGTATACAAACGTAAGGCATGACGAATTTGCGTTTTGCTGATGCCATCTTCTTCAGACAACCGCTGGGCTAAGTCCTGAAAAATACCAATTTTCAGAGGTTTAGCTTCGCCGCTTTGGCTAAAACACAGAGGAAACTTTTCGCTAAGTTCGGCGAGGATTTGTTTCACATCTTTGCCTGCGGGTTGAGCTTGAATTTGTTCAGTTGGGGTTGTCATGCAAAATTACTCTTCTTCATCAGCGGCATCGTTTAACTTAATGCCTTCTTCTAATTGGTTATTAACGTAACAGATAGCCCAGTCGACCAGTTCATCTTCATCTGCTTCTAATAAAACTAAACTACCTCGTAGTTCGTTCCAAATCGCAGTCAGTAAATGGTCTATTTCGGCTGGTAAAATATCATCTGGAAAACGGCGCCAGACTGCATGGTAAATAGCGTTGATGCGATCGGCGACGATCTCTTCTTCGCCTTCCCAGTCGCCTACATCGGCAACCTGGAATAAATAATCCTGAATATTGACTAAATCTTTCATAAAGTCCGGGCCAAATGCTGCTCAAACAGCTGAACTAATCCAGCCAGACCTTGCTGGTCGTCCAGATCAAAACGGGCCAGACTTGGACTGTCGATATCCAGCACAGCGATAATCTTGCCATTATGTCGCACTGGTAACACAATTTCTGAATTACTGGCTGCATCACAGGCAATATGACCAGGAAACTCGTGTACATCTTTGACCAGCTGAATGTCACCTGTTGCCACAGCTGTGCCACAGACGCCCTTGCCCACTGGTATACGGACACAAGCCACTTTACCCTGAAAAGGCCCCAGCACTAAAACATCGTCCCTTAAAATATAAAAGCCTGACCAATTCAGATCAGGCATTTCATTAAAGAGCAACGCACTCAGATTTGCCATGTTAGCAATCAGGTCTGTTTCGTCTTCGATCAGAGACTGAGCTTGCTGTTGCAGCAGCTGATAAAATTCTGGTTTTTGCTCACGCATGAAATATAGGTTCTACCATTACTACGAAGGCCCCTACATTACTTGTTTTGTCGCTAAATTTAAACCTCTGCCACAAAAAGATTTAACCCCTTTTGTTCAATAAACAATCAATGGCTGTTCATTTCAAACTCAACTGACACTTCTGCTCTGATATCGGTCTGGCCAAAGCTGACTTCAGCACTGTCAGTCATGGCTCTTGCCATCTTCATTACAGGTGCCGGAGCATAACCTTGTTCATTGATTTTTTGTGCTGAACCCAGCTTTAAGCCATTGGCCTGAGCCAATAACGATGCTTTGGTTTTGGCATGAGCAAAAGCCTGTTGCAGCGCTTTTTGATACAACTCATCCGACTCGCTGACTAAAAATTCAGCCTGATTCATCTGAGTTACACCTAAATCTGCTGCTTGTTGCAATACGGTGCTGTACAGCGATAAGTCATTTAAAGACACCACGATATCGCGGCTGACCTGATAACGCTGTGGCAATTTGCGTTCAGGGTCGTGCTGATAATCCTGCTGAATACGCAAAGGCGCATTGTTCAGTTGATCATCTTTTACACCCAGCTTACGCAAAGCTTTGGTTAATGCAACCACCTGCTCATCAACTTTTTGTTTGGCGTCACTGACCTTTTCAGCTGTCTGCTGAATTTGCATGCTCAAACGTACTGCATCAGGTTTGGCTTGCATGATGGCTGAGCCTGATACGGTGACAGTTTTCACAGCCGGAGTATCTGCTAAAGCTACAAAACTCAAACTACAAACCATCAAAGCTACTAATTTCGTTTTCATTTTTTAATCCTGTTAAACACTATCTGTTCAGTACAGACTACCCGGCTAAGCTGAACGGCCACTTAAAATTCAATTCAGCTTCAGTACCTTATCAACAGCAGACTGAGTTAAAGGGTGATAACCCGGCCTTGCTTTCTGATACAGATTTTTAGCCCATTCTAAATATTCAGGGTTCTGACTGAGCTGCTGATACAAAGGCACCACAAATTTACGCCGCCCTACTTTTAGTAAAAACTGCTCCAGCGCTGGCAACACTGCCTGATAGTTTTTCGCCAGCGTCACTTTAAACCAGGCGGTTGCCACTTCTGCATTCTGACTTTGGCTTAAATGAAAAGCCTCGTCCAGTTGCGTCAACTGAGCTGTGTCGACAGTAGCAGTCAACTGACCAATAAAATGTAACCAATGGTGAATACTCCAGCTGTTTGTCTGTAATTCGGTCAGATTGCCGGTTTTTTGCCATAAAGCCAGTTGTTGATCCACTTGTTTAAAGGCATCAGAGGAAGGTTCAACAAAAGTGCTGGCCAGGCCGGGTTGATACAACCATTCCAGTACTTCGCCCATAGAGACAATATCAGGGTCATTCAGCAAGGTTTTACGCATATAACGTAAGAATTTTTCAGTGTCCATACTTTGAAAAGCAAAGGTTTGAAAATAGTTTTTCAAGAAAGGGTCAAATACGGCTCGGCCAAAACGTTGCTCTAAAAACTGCAGGAACAACATGCCTTTGACGTAAGGCACCTGAGTAAAGGCCTCATCTGGGTCCCGGCCTGTGTAATCGGTGAGCAGCAAGGTATCTTTGGCATCGAGCTGCAGCAAATCATTCTCCAGATCCTGAACCGACAGCTGGCGTTCTAATAAAGCACGTTCTGGCCCAAAAACTTGTTCCATAATGCGGTTTTCAACATAGTTGGTAAAACCTTCGTTGAGCCACAATTCGTGCCAACTGCCATTGGTAACTAAATTACCGGACCAGGAATGCGCCAGCTCGTGCGCTATTAAACTGACCAGACTTTTATCACCCGCTATCACTGTAGGGGTAATAAAAGATAAACGCGGATTCTCCATACCGCCAAAAGGAAAACTGGCCGGTAAAATCAACAAATCATAACGACCCCACGGGTAGTCGCCGTACATGGCAGTCGCGACCTGCATCATTTGCTCAGTATCAGAAAATTCAGCCACAGCTTTATCCAGCCAGACTTTTTCGGCGTAAACGCCAGTGCGCTCCGACATGGCTTCAAATTCTAAATCCCCTATCGCCAAGGCGATCAGATAAGCAGGAATAGCCTGAGGCATACGGAAAAAGTAATCGCCGTCTTTTTCGGTATTCGCACTATTATCCGCTCCCATCACCGCTAACAACTGCTTAGGAGTGCGAATACGAGCCTGATAATTCAACCGCACTGCTGGCGTGTCTTGCAATGGGATCCAGCTACGGGCGTGAATAGACTGCGATTGGCTGTACATAAAAGGCTGCTGTTTTTCGCTGCTTTGCTCTTTAGTCAGCCACTGTAAGCCTGAAGCTTGTGGGCTGGTGTGGTAATAAATACGCACAATAGGAAACTGTGCCGGGAATTCAATCAACAACGCCTGACCATGATGAGGAGATTTGTCACCAAAACTATGGCTCAGTCTGTGCCAACGGCCTTCGGCAGATTGCCCCATTACTTTTTCAATGCTCAGATCACGACTATCCAACACCAGTTGCCTTGTGTCCGGATGGTGCCAGTCCAGTTTCAGCTCAACAAAACCCTGTAGTTGCTGCTTATCAAAATCAGCAGTTAAATCAAGCTTCAACTCCGGGTGGCTGACTAAAGTAAAGTTGCTGAAACTATGGGGATCCGTCGCCTGAACTCTGGCGCAAAATAGAACCAGCAACAGCAGCACAACACGCATTTTCTTTCTCCGAAACTAATTCTTACTGTAATTCATAGGATTGGCAGGATAATAACAAAGTTCCTGCTGGCTCTGGTGACTGAAATGCCGGGTATCTTTGTGCGGCAATTTCATAAAACCACCGACGCCTTCGCCACTAATTAAAGACACTTTTGCCAAAATGCTCTGCAGCAAAGCGGCAAATTCAGCTTCAGCTGCTGGCTCAAGCAACCGGTAATAATTATGTATTTTCATATACAAGGGCGTGACTTCAAAAATAATGCAGCCGGTATGACGAATTAAATTCAGTGCGGCTAAGTCATCCATAATGCTGTCCGGCAACACCAGTTGTTCGTCGGGATCTTTACCATCTTCAAAGTAACTGTGCTGCGCGCTGCTGTCGTCCAGCTGGCTTTGGCCCAACTCATATTTTAGCGCTGTACCTTGTGGCACCACAAAAGGCACATCTGTGCTGTCCCGTGCTATGTGAATAGTCTGGCGTGCATCAAATAAACAGGCTTTAAAAATACCCACCTTGCCGATACAACGTGCCAGTTGCACCACGTTGTTCACAGCAACAGCAAAAGCTTTTTGCAGGCGCTCGTCAAACAGATTCAGACTGGAATCGATATAGACACCACTGCTTTGCCAATGAATAGCAATACCGCCGACCACTGGATAACGACCTAAACGACTGACCGCAGCGACAAAAGCTTTTTCCGTTTCGCCCATGCCCTCGAGGTAGTTTTTGTAGTAGCGTTCCAGCTGCACATCGTCAATGTACTGAATGCCTTCTTCGTCGCTGTGCTCCCGCAAAAAGGATTTACGCGACGAATAGACCACAGTATCCAATTCCTGCGCTTTGTCGCTGATCCAGACCGGTAATACTGACTCTGTAGTTAAAATTGGCAAGTCAGGCGTGACCAGATGATGTAAGCGTGGCATAGATTTTAAGAAATAATCGCCTGCTTGCTGACGCAGTACCAAATCATCAGACAGCATACTGTCGAGCATAGTGGCAAATTCCATCGGCAAAGCTAAGCTACGCGCTGGGATCGCCTTACGACCAAAACGACAGGACTGACCGGACGCCAAGGCATACAAGGTACTGGCCACGCCCTGTTCATCAAAGCGTGGGCTGGATAAAGCACCGGTGCGCTGCTCTGGACCAATAAAATACACATCACCTAAACGGGCGTTGGATGTCTGTAAATCCGACGACATCAGTTGCATCACGTTGGTACCAATGTAATGACCTTCACTATCAAGCTGGGCAAACACCGAAGAGCCCCAATCCACCAGACTAATTTGATTAGTGCTTTCGTCGTAGACAATATTTGACGGCTTAATATCGCCATGCACTATAGGCGCTATTTCACCGTCTTTTTTATGCTGACGCAGCGCTACTAACAAACTGGCTAACTGAGTGGCGATATCCAGTAATAAACGAACAGGCACCCGGCCATGTTTCAGGCTGTATTGTTCCAGATCCACGCCTTTAGCGCGGCCCATCATTAAAATGCCCTGCTTTTTTACCAGCTGATAAGTAAAAAACGGCGGCACATTTGGATGAGCGGCCTGTGACAGCATATAGCCTTCGTCGGCTAATCGTTCTTGAATATGAGGAGGTAAATTAATGCGGGAGAATTTAAACACCACATCCTGCTGCTTTTGATCAAGGCCAGCAAAAACAAAACCGTAAGCGCCCTTGCCCACCAGCTCAATTTGACGGTAACCTAGTTTTTCCAATTCAGAGATACAAAGCGCCACCCAGTCTTTGAGCTTTTTAGCATCATTGGCATTGAGCAGGTAAACCGACTGCTCTTCGGGGATGTAGAAGTTACGAAGCTGATGTTTATCCATATGGCCTTAGACAAATACCCTTAAAACGAAAAACCCGGATTACTTTCGATCATCCGGGTTTTGTAGCAAAGAACGAAGCCAATTACCAGTGCTTCTTCAATGGTTTAGACCATCGACAACAACATGGATGATGGCTGTTCCAGATAGCTTTTCCACAGGTTAGTGAAACGCGCTATGGTGCCGCCGTCTATCACGCGGTGATCACCAGACCAGCTGATTTGCATCAGAGAACGGCCTTCTACTTCACCTTTGGCATTAAAACGTGGCAACAGCTGGGTTTTGCCCAGCGCTACTATCGCCACTTCCGGCTTATTGATAATAGGAGTCGCCACAGTGCCACCAATGGCGCCAATGTTGGAAATAGTGATAGTGCCACCTTTGAGCTCAGCCGGGCTAACACGGCCTTCACGGGCGGCGTCAGTCAGTTTTGTCAATTCCTGAGCAATTTGAACTATCGACTTGTTCTGACAACCTTTGATATTCGGCACCAGTAAACCCACTTTGGAGTCAACGGCTATACCAATATTGTGATCGTCAAAATAGGTCAGCTCTGAACAATCGCTATTGACCTGGCTGTTCATAATAGGGAACTGTTTAATGGCCAGCGACATGGCTTTCATAAAAAATGGCATCAGAGTCAGCTTAATACCCTGCTTAGCGTATTGATCTTTCAATTGACCACGAAGTGCAATTAGCTCTGTTAAATCAATTTCTTCACAGTAGGTAAAATGCGGAATAGTAGATACCGAATCCTGCATCTGACGCGCCATCGCTGCTTTAATGCCTTTGATGGGCTCAACACGACTGCCGCCAGCGCTGGTCACAAGAGCGGTTTTGACTGGAGTTGCAGCTGCTTTGGCTACACCAGAAGTAGCTCCACCATTGGCATAAGCTTTAACATCCTCTTTATAAACCCGGCCTTTGTCACCAGAACCTGATACTAAAGATAAATCGATGCTCAGCTCACGAGCTAAACGACGTACGGCCGGGCTGGCTAAGGCTTTGCCATTGCCAACAGGAGCAGCTGTTGCAGCAGCGGCAACAGAAGCTGCTTTTGCAGCGCAAACCGGAGCAGAGACTGATGCTGCAACAGCTGCCGGAGCAGAAGTTGAAGTACCTGCAATTTCCTGCTGAAACAGCGGGCTATGTACTTTAGCAATCTCACCTTTGGCGTAATGCAGCTTGACTACTTTACCGGCGTATTTAGCAGGTATTTGCACTAAAGCTTTGTCGGTCATCACATCACAAACTGGTTGGTCTTCGGCCAACACATCGCCTTCTTTGATCAGCCACTCAACAATCTCACACTCAACGATACCTTCACCTATATCAGGCAGAATAAAGTCTTCCAGCTGTTTGCCAGAGGTTACGGCTGCAGGAGTTTGGGCTGGAGCAGACACAGCTGCAACAGCTGGCGCAGCGCCCTCTGTGTCCATTTCAAATAAAGGTGCATGCACTTTGGCAATATCACCTTTGGCGTAATAGAGTTTGGTGACCACACCGTCGTACACAGCTGGAATTTGCACTAAAGCTTTGTCGGTCATCACATCACAAACCGGCTGATCTTCAGCGATACGATCGCCTTCTTTCACCAGCCACTCGACGATTTCACACTCGACTATGCCTTCGCCAATATCCGGCAGAATAAAATCTTTTTTCATCTGGCTATCCTTAGAAATTAACCGAGCGTTTAATCGCTTCGTAAGTTTTCAGATGATCGGGCACATATTCTTTTTCCAGTGCCAGCGGGTACGGAATGTCTAAACCACAAACCCGTTCAATCGGGCTTTCCAGATGCAGGAAGCATTTTTTCTGGATGGTGGATGCAATCTCAGCCGCAAAGCCACCTGTCAATGGCGCTTCATGGTTAATGACTAAACGGCCGGTTTTCATCACCGACTCTGCCACAGTATCGACATCCCAAGGCTGAATGCTGCGAAGGTCAATCACTTCACAGGAAATGCCTTCAGCTTGTGCCATATCCACAGCTTTTTGGATAATTTCCATCTGCGCGCCCCAGGCTAACACAGTGACGTCTTTGCCCTGTTGCAGCACTTCGGCTTTACCTAATGGAATTTCGTAATACTCTTCAGACACTTCGCCGACAGAAGCGCGGTACAGTTTCTTAGGTTCAAAGAAAATCACTGGGTCCGGGCAGTTAATGGCGGCTAATAACAAGCCTTTGGCCTGAGCTGGATCGCGTGGCACCACAATTTTTAAACCAGGCGTATGGGCAAAATAAGCTTCAGGCGACTGGCTGTGGTAATGACCACCGGCTATACCACCACCGTATGGCGTGCGGAACACTAAACCACCGACATTAAACTCGTTGCCTGAGCGGTAACGGAACTTAGCTGTTTCATTGACGATTTGGTCAAAGGCCGGGAATATATAATCAGCAAACTGAATTTCAGCCACAGGTTTCATGCCCTGAGCCGCCATACCGTTGGCAAAACCAGCGATGCCTTGCTCCGTTAAAGGCGTATTGAAACAACGGGCTTTACCGTATTTTTCCTGCAACTTGCTGGTGGCACGAAATACGCCCCCAAAGTGGCCAACGTCTTCACCAAAACACAACACACCATCGTCTTTGGCCATGGCTAAATCTAAGGCGTTATTGATCGCCTGTAACATATTCATCTTAGCCATTATTCAAATCTCCCCGCCGTCACCGGATAGGCATCCGGGTACTTTCTGATATGTGCTTTTAGCTCTTCTAATTGTTCGTTTAAAAGTGGAATTGGTGTTTCGTACACATCACTCATCAGATGTTCGATACCAGGCTTAGCCACTTTTTCTGCTACTTTTAACGCATCCAGAATTTCCTGACGCAGTGCATCGGACTTGGCTTTGTCTTCGTCTTCATTCAGCCAGCCTTGCTTCACCAGCCATAAACGGTAACGGGAAATCGGATCATTTTTACGCCACAGCTCTTCTTCTTCTTTTGAACGGTAACCACTTGGGTCATCTGACGACGAGTGTGCGCCTAAACGGTAAGCGATAGATTCAATTAAAATCGGCTCTTCGTGTTCTAAAGCATAGTCGCGTGCCATTTGGGTGGCTTTGTAGACAGCCAGAATATCAGCACCGTCGACACGAATAGCTTTCATGCCATAACCCACACCACGACAGGCAATACCATCGCCTTTAAACTGTTCGTTGGCAGGCGTTGAAATGGCATAACCGTTATTACGACAGAAGAAAATCACCGGTGCTTTATGCACAGCCGCCATATTTAAACCGGCGTGGAAGTCACCTTCAGAAGCTGCACCTTCACCAAAATAACAAATGGTGGTGTTTTTCAGTCCGCGTAACTTTTGCGCATAAGCGTAACCACTGGCCTGAGGAATTTGCGTACCCAGCGGTGATGAAATCGTCATGTAGTAAATGTCTTTGCTACCGTAATGCACTGGCATCTGGCGGCCTTTGCCTAAATCTTTTTCGTTAGAGAACAGCTGATTCATAAACTGTTCCAGACTAAAACCACGATAACGCAAAGCGCCTTGTTCACGGTACTGCGCCATAATCATGTCTTTATCATCCAGCGCAGCAGCGCTGCCGACAGTGGCGGCTTCTTCGCCTAAACACTGCATGTAAAAACTGATACGGCCCTGACGTTGCGCGGCCAGCATACGTTCGTCCAGTATGCGGATAAACTGCATACTGTCGTACATTTTAAGGGCTGTGGCTTGGTCGAGCTGCGGTACTTCTGCACCAGGGTAGATAGAGCCGTCATCCTGCAGGATACGCAGCGTAGGAATTTGTAACGCGTGACCGCTGGTAAACTCAGCTGTGTGCACTGTAGAGATGGTTGCGTTATTGGGGTTAGTCATAGGTGTCTCTTTTGGTTGTATCCGTCAGACTGTGACAAACATCGGCGCAATACGGTGGCTTGGTGACCACTCTTGGTAACTAAATTGCGTTTCCCCGTTTGCCCTGACCATTATTTTTGTTTTACGTGTTTTAATCAGTATCGCTATTTTCTTCTATTTTTCGGCCGCAACTTTACCTTTACGTAAACTGCATTGCAACCAGAGGCACAAATAAAAACAGCTGGTCCATGCACTAAAGCCTGGCCAGCTGTCAGATATTTTGTACTCTGTAAGGCTATTGAGCTCTGGATTAACTCACTTTGCCAGTCACTGAAACAGGCTTCACCATCAACATAGCACGCTGGCCAACGGCCACTTTAGGGTTAGGGAAAATAATGGCTTCGCCTTCCACTTCCACTCTGTACTCGACACCCTGGTCACTGGCAAGCACTGTACCGAGGTCAAAAGTGGTGAAGTTCTCAATGTTATCGGCAAAATGCAGCTTGAAGGCTTCTGTGGTTTTATCGATAGAGCGGCGCACTTCATAGAGATTAAAGTCCGCTTCATTAAACTCAGTTGTGGCAAGTTCGCCGCCTGAGATCAGGGCGCGGAATGCCGCCGCTGCGTCGGCAAAACGGCTCATATCGTTTTGGCCAAAAGGTCTTGCCTTGCCAAGCTCAATGGTAAAACCATGCGCCTTGCAGCTTTGAGCGGCAAAATAACTAAAAGTACTGGCTGGCGTTTGCATCAGAAGCACAGTGTTGGCACCACAGGCCTTTAAAAATTCAAACTGGTTTTTACTCCAGTTTTTGCCATGCAAAAACGGATAGACCACAAACTTCTCAAAACGTGAACCCCGGATCGCTGTATGTAAATCATAAAGCTTACGCTCACGTAAACCTTGCGGCGCTTCGTCGAAAAACTTCAGCACATAGCTCTCTAACTTTTTCGCGCGCTCGCGCTCAGCGCTTTGTACACCAGGTTCTTTGCTGTGATGGCCTGAAAATAAGCGGTTTAAATTATCCTGAATTTCACGCACACCTGCATTCATAGCAGGTGGGTTACCAAATAAAAACAACACGCGCTCTGTCAGCAGCAACTTGCCTGCCAAAACCTTATTTAAAAGCTCTGAACACAGCTCAACAGGTGCAGTTTCGTTGCCGTGCACACCGCTTGATAGCACTATGTCTTGCTGGCCGAATTGCTTTGGCTGGCAATAGATCACACCTGTGTCCCAGATTTGAATATCTGTGCCGTTTTCAAGCTGGTAGCTGGCAAAAGGTAAAAAATCAGGATGGGCTAAGGTAAGTTTTAAAAAATCAGGGGCTTGCTGCAATTGCTGCAGCAACTCTTCAGGCTTCATAGATGCTCCATAGGCTAGCGCTTAAACGCTTTTTTAAGTTGCCTCATTCTAGCTTGTGGCCTGAAACAGTCCAAGCTGCTTTTCTTCTGAAAAGCAGCTTGAAACGATTTTTGACGTGAAATTATAACCAGCTATTACAAACCGCAGCTGGCGCCATAAATTGACTGAGCCCAGTGTGGGTTGTCGATAAAGGGATTGCGGTTTTGTTGCCATTCGTAAATACGATTATTACGACGAATTTCAAAACTATCCACCGGATCCTGGATATGCCATTGCAACAGTACACAGAGTTTGCCCATTTCAGGCGCTGAACTGCCGGTAGGTGCAAAGTTACGTAAAATCAGGTTAGGCGTGCCTGTTTCATCACCCCCTTCATAGCGTACATCCATATAAAACATCATACGGGCGACATCGCCTTTAACCGCATTACGTGGCTCGAAGCTGTCGCTGTCGGTTTTATTTTCCGGCGCTTCAGTTAAGGGTGTGCCACCTATATCAAAGTCTTTATTGCCACGACTGGAGTTAATAGATACATCTGCAGGCCGTAAATGATGGATATCGGTATAGGCATATTGGCTTTCACTGGGGAAACCATGGCTTTTCGCCCAGACATGCTCACGATTCCAGGCATCCAGTGAATTGGTTTGGCCTGCGCGGAATGTTTTGGCAACCGAACGTCCGGCATACAACATAATGACGTTGTTGGTATTGTTTACATCTTCATCTGTGTAAGAAAGCGCATCCCACACCTGACTATAAGTTAACCGCACATGACCACGTAAAATTGAGTTCAGTGCTGTTTTCAGTGCGCTGCCAGTTTTCCCCGCAGCAGCTGCATAATAGGTGGGCTGATTGATCACAGGGCCTGTGCCACCGCCCCCGCTGCAGGTTGCGGTAAAGACACCACTACCAGGATTGCCATAGTTACTCGAGACAACCCAATCAGACACAAGATTATTATCCGTGGTTTTATTTCGGCTAATGGATTTATCCACAGCATTAATAGACCAACCGGATAAGCCATTTTCCCAGCCTACCGCATCAATTTCTGTGCTGCCATTTCTCAGCCTGACGTAGTCGCCGCTATTGCCAAAAGCCAGAGTCAAACCCGATAAATGCGGCGTGACACCGTACAAGGCTTGCATAGCCGCGGTATTTTTTGCCACCAGGAAATAGCTGCGTGGCGCTACAGTGCCGGATAAATTAAAACTACCACCGTTGTCCTGCAGGCTATAGCCTTGCAGGTTAATGGCTGTGCAGCTGTTGTTGTAGAGCTCAACAAACTCTTCAGTGTTGTCGTTATTAGGGGCGTCGTACAGTACTTCGGTAATGAGCAAACTGGCAAAACTGCTGCTGCAATAAAGCGCTGCAGCAAGCAGCGATAAAGTTGTGATCTGTTTCATTAGTAATCCTGTGAGTTCTTGTTATGGTGTGAGGATCTGCTTCCTGCCCCCAAATTGACTCTGCTTCTCCGTCAGAGCACACAAGATTAGCTCAGCTATATGACAAATTGCTTAAATTCAACACAAAATGTTTACTTTTTGATCATCAACGCACTAAGCCCACATCACCAGTACAGCAGCCAGCACAATCAACCCCAGACCCAACAGATCCTGACGTTTTAGTTTTTCTTTTAATACGAAGACAGAGATCAGCAGTGTAACAAGTACCTCAACCTGCCCCAGCGTTTTGACATAAGCCACTGCTTGCAGGCTCATCGCCGTAAACCAGCCCAATGATCCTAAACAGCTGGTAAAACTGGTAGCCAGAGTCAGTTGTGGTCTTTGCCATAACTTCACTAAGGTGGTTTTGTCGTTCAGAGCCAGATAAACCGATAAAACTATGGTTTGGGTGGTGATCACAAAAAACAGTACCCAGGCTGCTGCTGGTAAAAAAGGCAATCCCAGAGTCAGGCTGGCTTCGCGTACCCAGAGCGATGTCAGTGCAAAAGCCAAACCACTGCCCAGACCTAAAGCGAGGGTTTTGGCAGATAAAGAACGAATGCTGGTAGCTCCGGTAAGCAAAAACACCGCGATGCCACCGATAAAGACTCCTACCCAGCCCAGCGGACTGATGTAGGTACCAAAAAACATTACCCCAACAATAGCCGCTAAAATAGCCTCGCTTTTGGCAAGACCTACCCCAATCGCATAGTTTTTTAGCCTGAATAACTCCACCATCAACGCTGTTGCCAGAATTTGCATCGCCGACGCAGCCAGCACATAAAACACAAACCAGAAATTAAAATGGGGTATGGCGTAATCTTGCCACTGGTAAAGCCCAATTAAATACAACAGCGCTAAAGGCCCGGCATAAATAAAGCGGGCTAAGGTTACGCCCATCACTGGTACGTCTTTACTCAATTGTTTTTGCAAAGCGTTACGCATTGCCTGCATAAAAGCAGCCAGCAGCGTAAAAGGGATCCATAAAGACATGTAGACTTCCAAAAATCAGTAAAACAAAATGATGCATTGTTCAGAGAATGAAGGCAAAGCTTTTACCCGCTGTTTAGCTGAAATGCTCATCTAACAAAGCGATATCGTCAACCACCCACTGCGCTTCAATGCAATCAGTCAGATGCTGTGCAATAAACTGGATTAAACGTCGTGCTGAAGCGCTCAGCCTTTTATCTTTACGCGCCACCAGATACCAATGGCTATTCAGCGGAAAACCTTTCACCTTCAACACCTTAAACTGGTCACTGCTTTGGCCCAAGGTGTAAGCAGATAACACCGCAAGGCCGAGACCACTGGCAACACTAAGTCGGATAGCTTCGTTGCTTTCAATCTGCATGGTTTTAGACAATTCAACGCCCTGACTACTCAACCAGGATTCAAATTGCATACGGGTGGCAGAGCCAGGTTCTCGCATTAAAAAGCGCTCGTTTTTAAGTGCAGCAAAATCAAGTTCGCCGCCTTCTTCACAATAACGGGATGCCCAATGATCCGCTGGTGCTATCAGTTGCAGCGGGTTTTTAATAATACGGCACGCCTGCACCTGCTCACCGCTTGGTGGCTGACTAAACAGATATAAATCGTCATCCTGATGGGCAAATCGGTTCAGAATATGCGCCCTGTTGCCCACGTTTAAGGTCACTTCAATTTTGGGATTGGTTTTATCAAAAGCCCCCAGAATAATGGGCATGACATATTTGGCTGTAGTGACTATGCCTAAACTCAAAGTGCCGCTGCGCCCGCCTTTGGCTTCCTCTAACAAAGAAGAAAAGTCATCAAAACGGCTTAATACATCGGACGCCGCCTGAAACAACGCATCGCCAATATAAGTGGTATGCACTTTTCCTTCCCGGTATTCCAGCAAAGGCTGCCCTACTTCATCTGCCAGCTTTTTCAGCTGTAAGGACACAGTAGGCTGGGTTAAATGCAATAAGCGCGCTGCCGCCGATACTGAAGCCAAACGCACCACCTGCACATAAACCTGCAGTAATCTGAAACTTAAATGCCGCACATCCATAGATATTTATCAATACTTAACTAGCAAACAATTAATTATCCAATATACCCAAAGGCAGGCACAATCGCCAGCCAATAACAGCTACGGAGTTGGGTTATGCCGGATATTGTCATCGCGTTTTTTGCTTTTGGCCTTGTGGCAGGCTTATTAAAGTCAGATTTAAAAGTTCCTCAGTCTATTTACGAAACCTTATCTATTTTGCTGATGCTGGTGCTGGGCCTTAAAGGCGGTATGGCGCTGCATGGTCAGGCTCACAGCGGCATGGTGCCCGATCTGTTGGCTGTAGGGGCTTTAGGTTTAATTATTCCGCTTTTGTGTTACCCGCTGTTACGTTATCTGGTGCAACTGAATAATTCAGATTCTGTCAGTATTGCCGCTCATTATGGCTCTGTTAGCGCCGGTACTTTTGCGGTGGTGTTGGCACTGGCGGAAAAATCCGGCATGCCTTTGTTACCTGAAACCACTTTATATCTGGTGATGCTGGAATTACCGGCCATTGTCATTATGTTAGGTTTGTATGGCGCATTAAAAGGTCAGGGTAAACAAGCTCATATCTGGCGCGAAGCCTTAACCAGCCGGGGTGTGCTGTTATTGGGTGGCGGCGTATTGATTGGTTATCTGTATGGACCTGAAGGGTTGGAGCCTATAGCTCCTGCCCTTATTGGTGGTTTTAAAACTATGCTGGCGCTATTTTTACTGGAAATGGGCCTGTGCACTGCCAAAGTATGTAACCCGCTGCCGCTGCAACACTGGCGCTTAATGCTATTTGCAGCAATTTCTCCCTTTGCTTTGGGAGCATTAGGTTTAGCTTTTGGTTTAATGTTGGATGTACCTGCAGGCACATTGCTAGTGCTCACCACTTTAGCCGCCAGTGCTTCTTACATAGCAGCACCAGCTGCGGTGCGGGCCAGTATACCGGACGCCAATATAGGCCTTGCCATGCTGGCATCCTTAGGTATTACCTTTCCGGTCAATGTACTTTTGGCTATCCCTGTGTATCAGCATTGGGTGGAATTGGCGGTAGGAAAATAACCTAAGACACTGTAAAACGTACAAAAAAAACGCAGTCACACCAAGGGGCATTGCATTTGTGGGTTAAAGCAGTACTATAAGGCCCAATGTCGGTACGTAGCGCAGCTTGGTAGCGCACTTCGCTGGGGGTGAAGGGGTCGGAGGTTCAAATCCTCTCGTACCGACCATTAAATTAACCTGCTTTTACAGCAGGTTTTTTTATGCCTGAAATTCTCCGATTTTAAGCGCCCCAATGTACTACCGCATTGATTATGTTGTAGCATATCACCCGCTTTGATAGACACCTGACGCATGTCCCCTTTCCTTCTAAAAAAACCGCTATTTAATCTAAATGCAAGAGCCAGGATCAGCCGCAGATTTCCTAAGGCAGAGTATCAAAGCTTAGTTCCGATAATAGTAGAAAAAATTTCAATTTTCAGTTGACAAATACAAGAGGTAATCTTTAATTAGGTCTCCAAAATAGGGATTTCATCTTTTAGTTAAAACTGGATGAGTTTGAAGGTTAGATCTGCGCCGTAATCATATTCTGACTCCAACAATCAATTACTGACGGGATCAAAAACGTGGTGGCATATTTACGACCAGACACCAAGGGCATGGAAAGGGATCAACCTTGAAAAAACAAAACTTTCGAACACCGATCTCCCCGGCAGAGTCTCAGGCAGCCTGTAAAGCTGTTTTGGCGAGCGATAAATTTGTTCATGCACCGCGCATGTGCCGTTTGTTGCATTTTCTGGTTGAGAGCGCAATTTGTGGCAACAGCCGCAATACGAGCGAATACGCTATCGGCATTGAGGTTTTTGATCGTAATGTTGCAACCTATTCGACCACAGAAGACCCTGCGGTGCGGGTGCAGGTGGGTCGCTTGCGGGAAAAACTCAAGGACTACTACGCCGCAGTGCCTTCCGAGATTGAAATATCCATTCCTCTGGGTAGCTACATGCCTATTTTCAGGCGATCATCAGATGCCAACATATACCCCGATGATACGCTGCTTTTCAGACCGATCAGGGCTATTTCAGAATGCACCAAGGGACAGTGTTTTGCTCTGGGCTTACATGAGGAACTGCTGCATCAGCTATTTCTGGCCTTTAACAGTATTACCTTAATCCAACACTCAGAAGATGACTTCAAGGTTCGTCATAGCAACGAGTCGAAAAAAGCGTCCAACGCAGCGGCCAAACACTTGTTTGAAGGATTCGTTCGCATCGATTCACAACGCGTCAGGACTTCCGTTCACCTGCTCGATCTTGAACATAATCAAATACGTTGGTCGAAACAATTTGATCGCAATAATTGCTACGACATATCACTGCAGGAAGAGCTGGCGTTTTCCATCTGCCAGGAATTAAAACTGTTTATGCTCGAAAATGGGCTGGATCATTTCGGACAAGATTCGCCACTATCAGAGCAAGCGCAGCAAGAAAACCGCATCACTCACATAGGTCAAGGCCGCAGACTCACAAGCCAATAGGTGAACAGTCCGTTTTGCGCAAATATTATCCGCCTTAACGACGGCTAGACATAGGCGAAAGAAGCCGAAGGATCCAAAGCATCGGGCAAAAGCCAATAGATTCTGACAAGGCTGAGCCTTACTTGGCAGCTTGGGCCTCTTTTGGTTTGGTCACCTCGTCCTAATTCAGGATGGGAGGCGAGTCATCACATTAGACCTGACCCCCTTCCTGCAGCCACATCTGTGTGATTCGTAGACATCATTTCAATATACTGGGTGTTTATGAACAGAGAAATACAGCAACGCTTACATTGAATAAAGCTATACGAAGAGACCAACGATGCAGGGTTGGTCTGTCGTCGCTGTGGCGTATCCAGACCGACCTTAAGAAAATGGTGGCGGCGCTATCAACAAGACGGTGTGAACGGTTTGGTAAGCCAAAGCAGACGACCTAAAAACTCACCTTCCACTAAAGTTAGTCAAACTGAAGAGCAATTAATTTTATCTTTGAGGCGCTCTCGAAACCTTTGTGCCAGACGTATTCAAAGTGAACTCAGTCGCTTGCATGGGATTGAGCTGGAAATCGCGACTATTTATAAGGTCCTAACGAGAAATGAAGTAAAGCCTGTTGTTATCTATCGCAGAATACCGGATTACATCAGGTATGTGCGTCCAATACCTGGCTATAAAGTGCAAATGGATACCTGCAAAATTGGGCCGAATATCTATCAGTACACATCTATTGATGATTACACTCGCTATCGGATCTTATGAATCATCTCAGCCATGTCCCATCCCCTCTATCTTGCAAGAACCCGATTCATTTTTAAGCTGGCAAAGAAATCGCAGGCCAGTTTTTATAGTTAACTTGTTGATTCCAATCTAACATGGCGTTGGACACTTTGTTGGTACCGTCTTCCAGAATCGCCGCAAGTTTTGCAATCGTGCCATCATAGGTTCTTCTTTGCAATTCAATCGGCTCACTGATCGCGGCCTTTCGCATATTTTCCCAAGATTTAGTCATTTCAGGTTGCCGGGTAAAAAATTCACTGCCGGATAACTCATACTCCTTTTTGGGAGCGATAGGCTTGCGATCCCCGATTGGGCCAGATTTGCTCAGCGTATGAAATACGACCATCCAGTCATAAACCTGTTCTTGCCAATACATTTCCAGATGTTCATGCCACAATTCATGCTTCATCGTTTCCATCAGCCGTTTTCCTGTGCTGATCATCAATTTCCAGTTCTGTTCGACACGGTTCTTGAATAATGCATTGAGCGCTTCTTGACTAGCTGCTCCAATAGCGTCAGCGGCCCCCCCCGGCCCGGCCACAATTTTCTTTTTGAGCGTAATCTGCCCGCTGATGTCATCACCTGAATTGGTGAAAAAATCAATCGTGTTGCCCGGATTGACCATCGTTTCTACCGGAATATAGCTGAGCGTATCGAGCGTTTCATTCAACTCTTCCTTGCTCCACCCGCCACTTTCACCCCATCCTGCTTCCTGTTGAAAATCTGTGGCTGCTCTTTTGGCAAACTGCGCACTGGTAGCAAAAGGCCAGGTCCACTCTCCATTTGGGCCTAGCTGCCCTCTACTTTGCAGAAACGCATGGTACGACTGGATTTTCGCTTGGTAGCCGCCTTCATATGCTGAGAACCGACTTTCGGCTTGCGCGCTCCAAGCAACGACGTTATCGCGCACATCGGCGCCGCCTAATTCGGCCTTTAATAAATGCCCACCGATCAGGTCGGCACTGGTTTCGATCACTTTTTCTGCTCTCAGCTTGTTAATGGTCTGCGCTGCGTGCGGGTTTCGCTCTCCTTTATAGCCGTCAAATTTCAATCCTTTGAAAGGCAATTGATAAGTACGATAAAAATTCCCCGGCATTAATTGCACCACATCGGCTTTCATTTGTACCGTCTTCAATTGTCGCGCGTCAACAGCATTACTGACATTGTCGCCAGGCACTACCCTGGCACCATAGTTGAGTGCCTTAGCACCCATGCTATCGGCCTCATGCTCCAGCCCTTGATCATCATTGACTGCCACGCCCGCCTTCATTTGGATCATCGGTTTTACCCGCCCTTGCGCCTGTTGCACCACATGCCAGGCTTCGTGCGGCAGATGTTTTTCCTGCCCCGGCGCAAGATGAATATTGCTGCCCTGTGCATAGGCGTGGGCGTTGAGTTGAGCGGGTTGCGATGAGTTATAGTGCACTTTGACATGATCCATGCTCATTCCAGACAGCGATTCAATACCTGCTTTAAGCTGGTTCGGCAGACCGGTATTGTTCGGTTTTGCCGTGATGTCTGACACCAACTGCGCAGTGCGATTATCTGTTAAAGCACGAGCCTGGCTCACCTGGCCACGATTGTCTGGTAACACAGTTTCGCCTTTACGTTGGCTCACGGTGCCATCTTCGGACGACTGCTGTTTTTTGTGTTCAACCTTAAACTCAGCCATGTTATGCCCCTAATTAAATTGCACTTTCATGTTGTTTTTGCGAAATTCGCATTTAATGCTCTGGATCACATCGTCTTGCGTCAGCTGTTTTTTCCCCATGTTTACCGCGTTCAATACACTGTAGCCTTGCACGTGGTGATGGCACGCCCCGGCAAAATCCGACCCCATTTTCTCTATTTCAATAGGAGTTATAGCCTTTCGAACCATGTTCGCTCGTGCTAATTGCCCCCGCTTTTTTTCTGGCATCTTGTTCCTGAGTATTCATGCTTCCTAAAGCTGTGTGCGGGTGCAGTGCCAGACCCTTTGCCATCGCGGCTTTGAGGGTTCCGGCTGAGTAAGTTTCCAGGTCATCCCCATTCGCACCGTCATAGTCACGCGGATCGCCCATATTCGAAGTAATAGACCCCTGGATCGCGGCGGCGTGTTTTATATTTTTCTTCATGTCCCAATACCCCAGGCTTACATCGAACTGGTGGGTATGTTGATTCGCATTTGGGCTGCCGCTTACTTCAACGGTGTACCAAATAGGTGACTGATGAGTCCACAATTGCGTTTTCGCATAATTTTCCGTTGTCATCAAGTGCTGCTTATTGGCTGCCCGCGTGATCGGAAAAAGATTATTGTTTAAGGCTTTGCCACCCAGATTGTCATTCAATAGATGACCTTTTACCAAATCGCCGCCATTGATGACGTAGTGCGCCCTCAATGCATCCATCATCGGTGTCTGATCTGCATTGATATTCGCGCTTTCGCCTCGCACCGGATCAGCCGGATCGAGTAACGCTTCCATCTTCTTGCCGACAATCGTCTTATGTTTACCCCAGGTAAAATTTTGCCCTTCGTTCTTTACATAGGATTTAGCTTGCACTACGACACGGTTATCCTGTAGCGCCGGCCCACGTTTGCATTGCACACCCGCGGGTCCGCTGGCGAGGTTTTTCTTGAATATCATTTCAGTCATTGCTGTCTCTCCAAGTTGATCATGTTGTCGGTGGTACATGACATTACTCATGTATCGCAGCAGGCCGACATAGACTTTATAGTCACCGGAAATAGTGTAAATTTTTTGCAAATTTAATCATCCCAGCGAGTACGAAAATTACCGAAAATGCCACCTTACCCCCTGACGCTGCGGCAGTAATGCCGTATCCCCGCATGAACCATGCGCCCCAATTAGTGTATTGAGGTTCGCTGCATAAAAAATAAATCTGTATTTATGTATCAGGGTAGCTGCACATGCCACACGCCGAAGCCGCCGGGTCCAAGTGCCGCAACGCCCGCGTTGAAAGCATTTTCATGTGCGCGCCATATGCCGAAGGTCCCGCCCCAGCCACGGTTGACGATGGCATCTTGTGGAAACACCCAGTTGTTAAGGTCTCCTCGCCCTCCGTTCTGACGCCCCAGTGAATGCCCAGCATCATAATTGCCAGCGCCGGGCGGAGGATTGGGAATGTTGGCGAGCGGGCCAGGTGCAGCACCTGCAACAGGGGCGGCGGCGCCTGGTGGATAGAATGCATACGAGAAAGACACCGTAGGAAATTTTGGTGTTGCAGGATTGTTGACGTAGGTGCGCGTGCCCGGTGTGGTGACTGTGCCGGTTCCTAAATCTGCGGGTACCACCATAAAGGTATAAGGGTTGTTCAGGCTAATAGGGGCATTCACCAGGCGCTGTACTACCTCCCCCGTATCAGGATTCGTTCGCGGATTTTTCTTTTTTTGGGCTGTGTGGGTGGTAGGACCCTCGCTGTTTTTTTCTTTCCCTTTTTTTATTTTTTCAGCGATTTTCATCGCGTCAGACACTGTGGCTGCGCGTTGCAGCGGTGTGGTTCGCAGCGCAGGTGTCGTAAGTTTTGGAATACCTGCATTGCTAGTTTTTCGCTGCAACGCTTTCGCTCCCATCACATCCGCTTCTTTTTCCAACCCTACATCATCATTAACCCCCACCCCAGCTTTCATCTGCATGGTAGGCTTCACCCGCCCCTGCGCCTGCTGCACCACATGCCAAGCCTCATGTGGCAAATGTTTCTCCTGCCCCGCCCCCAAGTGAATCTCACTACCCTGTGCATAAGCATGCGCATTCAACTGCGCCGGTTTAGCCGAGTTATAGTGCACCTTCACATGGTCCATACTCAAACCAGATAGCGATTCAATCCCCGCCTTCAACTGGTTCGGCAGCCCCGTATTATTCGGTTTTGGCGAAGGATTTTGCACCAACTGCACGGCGCGATTATCGCTTAAAGCATGAGCCTGACTGACCTGACTACGATGATCAGGTAACACAGTTGTACCCTTGCGTTGGCTCACTGTGCCATGTTCAGAGGACTGCTGCTTTTTGTGTTCCACCTTAAACTCAGCCATGTTATGCCCCTAGTTAAATTGCACCGTCAGGTTGTCTTTGCGAAATTCGCGTTTAATGCCCTGGATCAGATCGTCGCGCTCTACCTGTTTTTTACCCCGGCTTACCGCGTTTAATGCGCAGTAACGCAACACGTTGATAATAGCGCCGCCCGCCAGTTCGTGATCTTGCGCGAGCTTCGTCAGGTCAATATCCCCGGCCAACTCACACACCCCTTCAAACGCTTTCTGCCATAGCTGTAAGCGCTGCGTCGCGCCCGGCATCTTAAAGTGGATCATCGATTGGAAACGGCGGGTGAAGGCCTCGTCCATATTCGCTTTGAGGTTTGTGGCGAGAATAACGGTGCCTGGAAAGTCCTCAATGCGTTGCAATAAATAACCGGTTTGCTGGTTGGCATGCCGGTCGTTAGAACTGGTGGCAGCCGTGCGCTTGCCGAACAACGCATCAGCCTCGTCAAAAAATAAAATCCAGTCTTTGTAACTGGCTGCATCAAATACTTTGCCGAGGTTTTTCTCTGTTTCGCCTATGTACTTCGATACGATCATCGACAAATCTACCCGATACACCTCACGCCCGGTCGATTTGCCCAGCAAGGCCGCCGTCAGGGTTTTTCCCGTACCAGGAGGGCCGTAAAACACAGCGCGAAAACCTGGCTTGACCTTACGGGCCAGGCCCCAATCACGCATCAGGCTATGACCATGGGTGATCCAGGCACGTATCTCCTGCACTTGCGACATCACATGGTGATCCAGCACTAAATCACTCCATGTCAGTGGGGTGACAATTGGGCTGGCGGGAAAGGCCGGGCTTAACTCTGGGCGGATTTTTTCTCCGGTCAACAGCAGCTGCAGCCATTGCTGCGACAAACTCCATACTCCGGATAACAGTGGTAGTTTGTCGTCCGATTGCTCCAGTGTAATCACCATTTCTGCAGCAAAGCGATGGCTGGGCGCGAGAATGCGCATGGCCTCCAGCCGCAACTCTGGGTTGTTGGCGCTCAGCAGAAATGCCAGCGTCTGCCCTGTAGGTAAAAAGCCGCTGAAGGCTTTATCGCTGTATCCGCCAAATTCACTAAAGCTACGATCGGTTGTACCGTTTACACTTAAAAAAACATCCAGATATTCAGGCCGAACATGGGGAGCCAACGCCAGCGCTAAGGCCAGGCGTTCAAAGGTATCGAGCTGCCAGTCCAAGGCCTGCCGCTCATATTCACTCTGCTCGGGCATCAGTTCGGGCGGCCTTATATCCAACCAGTGGTCTTGGTGCCCCTCGTGTTTCAGATAGCTGGCAATCACCTGCTGGATCACGGCATAGAGCCAGTCGAGCTCGCGATACAGCGCTTGTAGATTTTGTTCAGGCGTTGGCATAAGGCTAATCACTCAATAGGGCTACATCGTCAAGCGACATATCCACCCAGTTAAAAAAACCTATGCTGGTGGTCAGATTCAGCTCGTTGACTTTGACCAGATCAAGCAAATCGGCCTGCAGCCAGTTGGCTATTTCTCCTCCCCCCAATTCAGCTTTGTTTTCGACAACCAGACTCAGGTAGCGGTCAGTCATCGCATCACTCATCACCAATTTTTTGGCCTTAAAAAAATACGCAGCCTGGTCCTTGGTTTTTTCGTAGCAGGCTATGCCGGTGCATCGATCTGCTCTGGCCGAATTGTGACTGAGCAGGCTAAAGCTATTGCTTTCACAAAGTGCTGCCGACATTTCCAGGCGAGCATCGGCCTGCCCCGCCACAGCCAGCCCCCAGTCTTCCGCCGTCGCCACGCCGGTAATAACGTAAACCTGCCTGAAGCCATAATGCAGCTGAGTCAACTTTAAGGTCAGGTCATCTTTGATTTGGGCCCAGTTCAGTAGCAGGTTTGCTTTTGGCTTTCTTGCATGAAAGATAAAATCGCCTGGTTGCGAGAAATCGAGTACCTGCCTGGTCCAATAATAATCTTCACTATCACCTCCCTGTTCAGTCTGGGTCTCGCACAGAAGTTGCTTTACCCCACTGCTTAATTCCCAGCCGTTCTGATCCAGCGGGATCTCTCGGCTCACCAGCAAATTTTCTACTAAATGGGCATCGCCAATATTAAGCAAAGGCTGAAAGCGTCCCTGCCTCAGCTGACACAGGTCACCCAGCGCCAGCCTACGCGTGAAAGGGTGCATCGGCAGCCAGGCCGTCTGCTGATAGCAATGGCTGTAAAACTCTTTTTTAGACATGATTACCCCTCCAGTTGCAAGGCAGGCCAGCACAAGCCAGCCATCCCATACCTTTATGCTGCGTAAGCTGCAGCTGTTGCAGCTGCCAAGCCTGCTTTGTACGAATTCAGGCTGGTGGTAGCGGTCACCAACTCACTTTGAGCATAAGCCAGTTGCTGGTTTACTATATTAACGTTAGCCAGAGCCTGGTTATATTTTTCGCTCGCCTTGTCGTACGCTTGACGCACCAAGGCCAAAACACCGGTGCAATCTGCTGTAAAGCCAACGATAAAGTTGCCATCGACAACCAAACCAGTCACATCCTGCAGTCCGGAGACCTGTGCCTGCCGTTCAATTGTGCTTTTAAGCGTTGTAACCTGCTCGTTTTCAAGTGTGATGATCTGCTGAGATCGTAAGGAAGTCGCCTCGGCCACATAACAACTTTGCAATGCTACAAGCGTAAGAGCTACAGCATTGTTAGCGTCAGCTGTCGCCTTCGCCATAAAGCTAATCAAAGTATCAGGTATCAGTGGATTACTTAATTTTTGCTTGTTCACCAGTTGGCCAAACCTGTCTATCAGCTCAACCGTAAAAATCAATTTATTGATGAGTGTCGCCATTTCGCCTGACACCTGCTTGATTTCCGTGGTCGCAGTTCCGGTTTGTTTCAGTGCCAAGCCAGTGCTGGTGCACAAGGCCTTAACACTGGAATCGATGTCGATGGCCAGATTGAGGTTGGTCAAAGCTGCGGTTTTATTGGCCTCAGCTGCCGTTAAATAATCATTAAACTGGGCGGACTTGGCGGTCTCAGCATCAACAATAGCCTGGTATTGATCGACCTCGTATTGGGCTTCTGCCACTTGCATCGCCAACCAGTCGAGCGTGGCTTTTTCTTTGTAAACAATGCCGACTGCGAGTGAATTAATAGTCATGTTATTCATTTTTACTCTCCATAGAGTCGTGGTGTTTTATTGTTAAGCTTGAGTGCAGACAGTGATAGCTGGCAAGGTATTCGCCAATACATTGGCATACTGGGCCTGATCGCTTGGATCCCCAGTGGCTACCGTCAGTATGTAAGGCTGATACATTGTGTTTGGCTTGATCACGTTGCCGAAGTTGTCTGTGGTACTCGGCAGAAAACTGAATTCATAGTCACCGGATGCTGCTGACACTGCGATGTAATTCGCTGGTGAAACCTGCCCGGCAATGGACTGATTAAAATAGATGGGAGGCAAATTCCGGTTCTCAGGACAACGCAATAGATTGAGATCCGGCGTTCCGCCTTGCTCAACAAGAATGCACCGGAATTCATAATTAGATCCGGCAGTGGTCGATGTGGCCCCCGCAATCTGTGTTACGGCAGGTGCTGCAGAAGTCGCAGCAGGTTGTTGCACAGTGGCAGTGGCAGCTGCATCAGCCTGCGCCGCAACAGATTTCGCCTTACCTTTAGTTGAGGAGGCGGTAGCAGCATTTGGCTGCGCTGTCGCAGTGTCTGCAGATGAGCCCAATGGTGTAAATGTGAAATTGGCCGTCGACCAGGTCACGCCAGTTGCATCCGGGGTGCTATTTGGAGTAACTACCAGATTTTGCGCCAATGGCAAAGTGGTAGCCGGAGTAAAAGGCTGGCTTGGTGCAGACAATAACTCCGAATAATTACTGATGTATTGTTTGTATTCTTTGGAGAGCTCGATATACAAAAAGGCAACGTAGCTTGAACCGGCCTGAATAGAATTGCCAAACGCATCAGAGGTCAGCTGTATACTGGTCGGTGATCTCTGTACACCTGTGGCAGCGACGCTTGCATCTGGAGTAACACTCACAAAAAGGCTGTTGTCGCCCTTAGGTCGTTGTGAAAATAATTGCTCAACCTGATCAATCGAAAAGGTAGTCTGATTTTGCGCCGGCACCAGCGTCAAGTAGTACACAGGATCCGCATCTGGAATGCTCACAGCACCAGCTTGTTGCGAGTAAAAAGTGGGTAACGGCAGCGCCGCAAAGGACGCCGTGATTTCAGACCCTGACACTACGCTGATACTCAGGCACTGATTGAGTTGGTTGTTGCTGTTGTCGTATGCCGTATTAATGGCAGTCACTTCCCTTCTGGCGTCAGCAAGTTCTCCCTCGGCCTGCCGCTCCGCTTTGCTGGCTTTGGTTATTTGTGCATTTTCTGCAATGGCCAGTTTGGCAAATTTATCCAATTCCGCCTGGGTCGATGTAAACAAGTTATCTATTTTCGATTTCACACCAGTGGTTTGAGCTAAAACCTCGCTGATGGTAATTTCAGAGGTAGAGCCAGAGGCGTTCATCGCACTTTTTGAGATCCGTTTTGCTTCATTCGCCACTTCATTGATCAGGCTATTGGCGCTCTGAATTTTTTCGTACACATCTGTTTGGTATAAGGCTGCAGTTGCAATATTAAATGCGGCGCCTATATCTGAAGCCAGTAACGAAATCGCGTTGGATGCGATCTGCACGTTAGCAGCAGCAGTAGCCGTATTGGTGATGCTCACCGCTACATCGGTATTTGCCTCAGTGGCAGATGTGAGCAAATTGAACACCTGATTCGCGTTGATCAAGCTTTGATTATTGACGTTTTGCCAGGTGGTGACGTCAGCTTCTGTCCCCTCCAATTTGTCCCTTGCGCTGATTTCCGTTCCTTGCGCATAGTAAAGTGTGTATTCAGCCACAGTTTTTAATGAATCCAAATTGGACTGATTAAGCGCCAGAGCCGACAAGGTATTGACGACTGTCTGTTGAAGGTTTTCATTGTAGGTATTCATAAGTTCCTCATTTTTATTTGATTATTCAAACATTAATAACGTTGTTTCATTGCTCCATAAGCCGGACATCCGTTAGGTTGGCCATGTCACATAAATCGCTTTTTCCATCCAGGGCAATTTGATCACGGAATATGAAAAAGGCGCTCGCGCCAGCAGCACGTCATAGGCACGCCTGTCTACCACCACATCCCAGTGATCCTTTGCATCCGTTAACGACCCCTCTCTCACTAACCAATCCCCCCGGCATCCATCCACCGAACTACTACCTATGGCCTCCCAATGGCCAATCACGGAATTCAGCAGGCCGTGACAAAGGTCGGCCTCATCGGTGGAAATATCGATGCCGATTTCTACAGGCTCATGCAGTGCTAAACCGCAGAGCAATTTATTGAGCAGCAAGTGCTGTTCAGCAGTTTCACTGCACCCTGTTGCTAAAAACTGTAAGTAGTGCACAGCGCGTCGCTGAGCAAGGGGGGTGACAAATTGCTCGTTCTCAACCAGCCCCAGCCGGGAAAACAACATAGTGATAAAACCTTGCAGAATGACCAAACCGGCATTGTTTATCCGCATTGGAGTACTGTTGGCGACTGGATTTTTGGCGGCTGTGATGGCGTCCGCCAATCTAGCCTCAAGGCCCTTGGTCTGGTTGACTGCATTGGCGTGAGGTGATTTTTTAGCACAGAGCGCTTCGGTGTTATTCAGCACTTTTGTCGTTGCAAGCTGCAAAGGTTTTGCTAATGACTTCAGTTGTGGGGCAAAAGCTGTTTGTAGTAAGGCGATGTCGATCTGCTGTTGACGCATCAACTGGTATAAAAAATTGCTGACGAATTGCTCTGGTGCTAATGCGGCCCAATCGTTATTAAGCCAATGTTTCAAAACCAACTGAAATAACAATGCGTCACGCTGCCGTGCGGATGAATTGGGTATTTCAAGCCTCTGCAGACAGCGCTGAAACTTATCCAGCAGCATAATACCCGTCTGTTGCTGTGGCTCAGCGACACGCATTGCATCCAGGAGCCAAGCAAATGGCACAATACTGAGCAGCCGAAACATCACCCCATGCTGATGTTGTAAGTCGCCCAGCAGAGCCTTTAACAGGCTGGGTTTCACTGTAAATACGTCAAATAACAACCGACTCAAATCTATCGGCCGGGCAATCTTGAGCCTGGAAGGCGGTTGCCCCTGCTGTAACATGCAACGGGCGATTTCAATAAAAGCTGGATGATTTAAATACCCGGCCAGATAGTCTTGACTGAAATAGCTAGTAGCCGCGGCTTTGTCTTTATGTGTTTCTGCAGGAGTTGAATTATCCGGCTGAACGGATAACGTTGGGTCCTGCTCTGCTTTTTTCGATGTCCGGTCAATCAATAGCCTGTAGGCATTATTCCAATGCGTTTTTTGTAAAAGATGCTTTTGTTGCCTGAAACTTTCAACGCAGTCAGACAGAGGTACATTGAGACGTAAACAGGCACTGGCAATCATTCTGACAAGCAATTCACTGGCCGATAGATGATGTGCTCTGGCATCAAAGCTCAAGGTCCAGAATATTTCGGCCAGCTGTTTCT
The DNA here is from genome assembly GCF_021290985.1 of Rheinheimera soli. Taxonomy (GTDB): domain Bacteria; phylum Pseudomonadota; class Gammaproteobacteria; order Enterobacterales; family Alteromonadaceae; genus Pararheinheimera; species Pararheinheimera soli. The sequence continues at coordinate 56,513 of NZ_JAJOYU010000013.1, read as the reverse complement.
CCAACACCGCGCTGGCACCTTGCCAATAGCCTGCTTTCTGCCACAGCAAGGCCCAGTGTTTAATAGTGTCTTTCGCTGGTTTCAGTTCGTCAGGAAGTTGCTTCGATAGCCAGTGGCCAATAGGCTGACTATCACTCTTGTGGCTGAGTATGTTCAGCAGCAGATATTTATCCGGCTGACGCTCCAGCCAGTCAGAGATACTATGCCTGTCCTCTCGCTCCAGTTGGCGCCAGAGTACTGCCAGCGGCACAGCGTCAAGCCCCTGTGATGCAGCATCAAGTCCCTCTGACAAAGGACTGACTGAGCCAGTACCTTGTGGGATTAAACGATGTCGCAGCGCAGTAAAGAGTTCGTCAGAACTCCATTTCTTGTTCAGCACAACACTGAAAACATCATGGCCAGTCTTGAGCTGAGCCAATGAATGCTGGGAAGACGCTGCCGCGCCGCCTCCCCCTATTCCTGCTTGTATAACTGACAATAATGAGTTCGATAAATACTGAATCGAGCTATGAACCGGGCTATGTTGCAGAGCTAAGCCCCAGGCAGGTGTTGCATTCAGGTTAGGCCAACACAGATCCTGAGCCAGGCATTGCGCAATCTGCTGAGAAAGTGCAGAACTATTCACCCCACACTTTTGCTTCAGTAGCGCAACAAAGTCACGCCAAAAAGCTGCCAGCTCAAACCCACCCTGAGCGCCCAGCCTGGCCTTAGAAACTCCAGCTAACGCCTGGATTAACAAGGCTGGGACCTGATGCGCCAGATCAACACCATCCAGGGCAGGCAATTCAGCTCGCTTTTGCCAAAACAACAGACTGTCGATCAGTGATACACAAAACTCTGTCGCGTCAGGTTCAAGCAGATCGATCAATAAAGACAGATCGGCGGCCCCCACCAACCTGAGCAATCTCAGGCTAAGCAGTTCATTGCTGGTTCTTTGTAATTCTGCGGCACCTAACAGCATGGCAAGTGATTGCTCAGCACCTCCACCACTCAGGCTGTCGAGTATCAGTTGGCCGTGCGTCCCACCTGCTATGCCATAACCGCCATCAGTTCCCGTTTTCAGATAGTGCAGAGCCGCCTGCCAATAGGTTGTTCTGACGCCGGCAGCACTATGTCGTCTGTTTTGTTCACGCCTTAACTCTTTGAAAATTCCCAAGAGTTCAAAATGCTGATGATTTGGATGCTCTGTTTGTACACTATGAATTAACAGATCTAAAAACACAGCCAATTCAAATCTATGTAGCTTGCAGAGCTCCAGCAAGGTTTCATGAACCAATTGGCGACGATTAAATTTCGAGCTGCGCGCTGTCAAAAGGTAAGCCAGTACGACTTGCCATACCGTTTCCTTGTTCCAATTCTGTTTTCTGACCTGCGCTTGTGTTTGCTGAACGTGTGCCAGAATAAAGGAATGCTGTTGTGGTTCTGCGACTTGCACCAGCAAGGCCAATCCGGTGAAAGAAAAATGTTTCAATATGCCTTGGCGAGCTTTAACTGAGTGACCTTCAAGGAGCAACAGCTTGGCCATACGTTCGGCGTCCTGGCGTGCCAGTACTGAAAACAATTCGTCCACTTGCACTGTGTCCGGGCCGACAGCCTGTCGCCTGAGTCCGTAATGCACCATCTTTTGTAATGCCAGCCAAAGGTCTGGTGGTTCCGCAGATTGAACTACTGCTGTCGGACTAGTAGCGTGATCCTGGCGGTAAATCATTTTAATGGCGTTGAAAAAAGTCAGGGAGACTGCTCCCAATGATTCAAGCGCCGCTACCGCCTGAAACATTTGATCAAGCAACCTCTGGTAATCGATTTGATAGTGCTGGGCAACTTGCCATAGGTTGGCGCGAACAAAGCTGGTGGTGTTAAACAAAGTGCCTCTGTCAACCAGCAGGTGCTTCAGAATAGTCAGCCAGACAGATTCTCTGAATGCAGAGGCACCGGCTGCTGGCAAGTGCCGCTCCTCTTGCAGGGTGAACAGATCGTCTGCAAAAATACAGATGAAATCCCCCTGCCAGGGTTCAAGTAACCGGATGATGCTACGAATACGAACCTCACCTAATTGCCAGACGAGGCGTTGCCGCACTCTCTGTGAACGGCCTAAATAACGGATGATATCGATGGTAGCGCTGGGGTTATGCTCCAGTTGTCGATCCAGTATTTGCAACGCACTTTCAGTTCCGCTAAACCACCAGGGCGTAGTTCCATGCTGTAAAAACCAGGTCACAAAGTCTTGCATTGATTCGACATGGTCCATAATCCGCAACGTGCCGCCATCGTTAGATGCCACAGCAATTTGCTCATGGGCGAGCATTTTTCCCAAAGCTCTATGTACACTGGCGGTTAATCGCCTGGGTAGCTCGTACGCCAAATCGTCGAACAGCATATCTCCCAAATCCAGCTCCAAGCTGGTAATACGCCAGGTTTGTGTGGTGGGACAGAGTTCATTGAAAGATTGTTCCAGCAGTTCGGTGAGCGCTGTATTGCTCCACAGGCTAATGAAATCCTGAAGCTCCTGCACTTTGGCTTCTTGATCAAAGCCGGTTTGCCAACAGCATTGGGCTATCAGGTGGCTGGTCGTCATGGTTGGACTGCCTCGGCTTTTTCCGCTGATAAGCCAAGCTTCGATGCCAGTTCACCTTTTGACGCGTTACACAAATCAAAAGCCGCCTTTGCTGCTTTTCTGGTCACGGATACAGTCGGATCGTCGGCTTTCTTTTGGCTCAAAACATGAAGGAGGGAATTACAGTTATCTCTGTTATTTTTCCAGTCCACATAGTTTGAAATGATGTCCTTCATCGCATCAAAGGGGGTCGGTACATAGTGCATCTCAACATAAGCCGGCCAATGCAAACTCACCAATGTATCGATAAAGTTCTGAAATTTTGGCTGCTGGATCAGCGTCACGTAGTTTGGAAAAATCAGGCTGGCTGTTAAAAAATATGGCGCTACGACCTGGGGTTGTGGGTTGCCCACCAGCAGTATGGATTCAATCAGCAAAAAGCCTTTTCGTTGGGTGGACAGCCAAAGCAATTGGTCGGCGTACTGTTGATAATCTTCTGCGGTGGCAGCAGAACAACAGACGATATCCATCAAGCATTGATTGCCCTCAACCAATTGATGTTTTTTGTCTTCCCCTTGACCACGAATAACCGAAATATCCGAATCAGCTAAGCGATAACTTGGCTCGCAACTGTTTAACCAGTCGTGGAAATCAGGGGCATCAAGCAAGGCATACAATGTTCCGGCAAGAGATCGCCAGCGCCCAGGCAGACCGAGCAAAATAGCTGCTTTATGCTCAAAGGCAGAAAAGTGTTCAAAATCAGAGGGTTTTAACCTGGCGTCGGAAAAAATCTTTGCCTGATCCACTTCTCCATCCAGGGTTGGAAAAACTGGTTTGTGCCACCACTGTTGTTTTGCTGCATTGCTCCCGCCTTTAGCCTCAACAGTATTGGAACTGGCGGCGTCATGCTGATTGATAGCATCGATAATGGACGCATCGCCGGGCATAGGTAACAGCTTGACTGCACTCACATTGAAGGCGCGAGTGCGGTTATAGGACAACAATTCAAAGTTCTGCAACCATATGGTCTTTACGATAATGCGCGTCTTGAGCTTGCTGCCAAACCATTGGCATGTCTCGATCATCTCATCATACAAAATCGCGTCATCGCCATGACGGGCCATCAGATGAGACAACATGGCATCTCGCCGGGTTGTTGCCTCCAACTCGTTTTCCATGTGTTGGCGCAAACCGTATATGTATTCATTAAATTGAAAATTTTTGTATTTTTTCCAGGCTTCATTTTCAACCTGTTCGTCCGGTTTACCTGGATCGATCTGATAATGAAATGCGTCATGCCCCCGCAACAATGGCTTCACCTGTGGAATGTCATACAGCGGCTGACAATGGTATGTGGTGGTGAATTTTTTGTAGGGAAGGCCTGGGTTGGGTAAACCGGTCTGCTCTGGTTTGCTGTGAGGTGTCCCGAACGAAAACAGATCACCTATATGCGCAACCTGAGAAAATTGGTTGGCCAGTAATTGATCAAAAGCCATCAGATAGCCTTTCAACTGGCGCGACTGCGCAACCCGATAACTCGCTGCATCGGACTGAAGCGAGTTATGGCCTATGCCATAAACATCCGGGAAGGTGTTTTGTACAGAGTAATAGTCTTCAATGTTGCGATAGTTGCCCTGGGGTAATTCGGGAAATAAATCAATTTTCGCCTCAACACTTGCAGCCTGATGCTTTGAGCTCAGTGCAGCTAAATACGGCTGGCCAGACTGATTTGGCTCCGTATTCAGCTGTATGCCATTTCGCACTAATTTGAATGTGTCAGAGAGCGTGAAATTGGGCAGTTCGGTTTTTTTGATCGCAACGGCATTGGTGTTGACATAGCCGCTAAAGTTCAGACTTTCCACGTACCACACGCCATCTATAGCAGCAATCAGACCGGTCAAGTCAGACAGACTAACATTCAGGCATTGCGCTTTAAGCGCATCTTTCCCCGCGATCCAGCCGTTAGAGGTTTTGGGTCCATTAAAAATATCTTCCGGGTTAAGACCCTGGGCTAAAAGCTCTTTATAGCCGGATTGAACTGCAGCAGGAGCCGCATAGTTAAGTAAAGCTTGCGCTATCAGGCTCTCTACTTTCGCAGCATTCGCTGATGGTGTAAGCCACACAGTGCCTGCCAGTTGAATATCTAACGGTGTCAGGTTTTTTGGACGCAGGAACCACTCGGCAAGATTGCGGTGCTGGTTCAGCAGGACATGCACAGCCTTGATGATCTGATCGACATCCGTTTGTCCGGAGCTATCCTTTAAACTCAGATAACTTTTGTAGCGCCCCGTGTATAGGGTCTGACGGCTGTCGCCCCCTGGTTCGGGCACGGAAACAGACTCTGGTTCTATATAAATCACCCGCACTTGCGGCACATGAGCCAGCACCAGCTTGCGATAATCATCAGGCGTAACAGGGGTCGATGTCAGAATATTTTGTGGCTGAAAGAACTGATCCTGGAAATGAATAGTTCCGTCTGCTTGTGTCAGCACATCAGCTATCGGAAATTGTGCGCAATAGCCTAATTCAGTCAGGGCGTAACAGAGTTGATCGAGAATAGTGATACCCGGATCACTCTCGTTATAATTGGTCCACACCTTTCCGGACAAGGCCTGCAGTTGTTTTATTCCGTCCCGCTTCAGCACTGCAAAATTGAGCGCATCAGGCAGCGGTTCATCGATAATATAATAATCATCGCCCGTCATGCCTGGCCTCCGGCAACTGTCACCAGTGTTATTGCATGCTGTTGGTGCGACACCAATACCGACTCATCGTCGTTATCACCTTCAACACAAACCATCAGGCTTAAACCTGACACTGAGACCACACCAGCCTGAGCAGATAAAAACCGGATTAATTCAGATTGATTAATGTCCTGCGTCACGCTTCTTTGCGGTAAATCACTGCGGATCCAGGGCGATAAGTAGACTCTTAATTTCTGATTTATGGCCTTTTCCATTGCATTTGCATTGGCCTGTGGATCAATGAGTAATGTGGTACTAATCCTCACGATCTGATGTTTCAGGTTAAAGACACTGAGCTTCGTCATGGCCGAGGTTCGGCATGCAATATGCTGAACTATTGCCGCCTGATCTAAAGCGTCAACCACAGGCCTGAACGCGTTAGGTAGTTGTGCATTGGAGTAGCCTTTGACTAAGCCAATGCGAACAGACCCCCCCTTTCCTTTGATAGCTTTGGCATAAAACAAATTCATGCAGGCGCTGTGAGCCATATCCACCAAATCGATGGCTGTGACACATCTGTCTTTATTGTTCAACCGCTCACTGACACGCCGATAAAAACTGCTGTAGCCACCATAGCTATTTCTGTTTTCAGCGGGTAATCCACCAAATGAAGGAAATGGCTGGGTAATGCTGGCAATTTGGGCCCATTTGTTTTGCGTAGCGCTAATGCTGTTTGCATCGATTTGCGGTATTTCACCTGCAGGCAAGCCAACTGTTGAAACGCGAGTCAACTTTACTGCCTGAGTATCCAAATAACTAAATTTGATGTCGGTGGCCTTGTCATTGGGTTTGGTCGCTATCGCCAACCAGAAATCAGCATTGGGCATGATAGGTGATGCAAGGTAAGACAGGTTTATCTCCGCTTGTTCGATGTTTACCTGCTGAAGCACGCTAAGCTGCTGTTCGGCAGCGGTCAGCCGAAGATCAACGGACGTCAATGACGGAATATCAAAGGTGATAATGCCCGGGCAAGTCAGGTTATTGGTATCGTTTTGCAACACCTTAATTGGCTGCCAACCGTTATTTGTCCAGTAGTAATAGCCAATACTGTCACTCTGTGCTGAAGCTTGATTGTCATCCGCGCTTATTTCGGCAAACAAGGTCAAGCTGCAAGGTGCAACAACCCCACTGAGTGATAGATACAAACAACCTTGCCCTCCCGCGCCGGCAAACAGAGGCAGCCCAGCAGAAACAGCATCTTGCGGCGTCAGATTGCAAAAACCATAAGCTTGCTCAGTGTTCGTCGCATCGTAAGCGAGATAAGGTTTAAACGAACCATAGTGGTAAAGCTCCAGCGGATAGGCCTGCGGATCGATGTTCTGCTCAGGAGAAATGTCTGTCACTGCACTGGCGCTATAACTGCCCTGTAAGCTGGACAGCTTTGGGCTATAAGGCGGGTTGGGGATAGGTAGAGGTTTTGCTTTAGGATCTTTGAGGATCAGCGCCTGCGCATTGTTAAAACTAACGTATGAAATCACCTGGGCGTACAGACTAGTACCAAAAGCATCATCAGGTGTTTCCAAATCAAACCGCAGATAGCCATTGTTCGCATCAGTGACCCCGGGCAATGGTGATAGCGCAAGCTGCGGTATGGCGGTACTCATGGGATTGAATCTAAAAGTAAAGCTGCTACTTTGCAGATTAAGACCAGGCGGGCTAGATGACTGCTGAAACAAGCACACAGCATCTGGAGTGAACGCCATCTGTGTTGGCGCTGGCGAGTCCATTTGGAGCTCTTCAGTCAGCTGTGACGACTCGCAGCTTGGCCTGCCCACTGGCAACATAGGACGGAAGAATGGCGGCAGGATCGGGCTCAATAACGCAATCCACCCTACAATCATAGTTACTATTCGCTCAAAAATAGATGGGCGCTTCACTGGCTTGACCGGCGGTAATGGACTGTCACCGGCCTCAGGGGTCAACCCTTGCCAGCTTTTTGACGTCAGTAAACCCCACTGTCCGGTAAATGATGTATTCGTAAATAGTGATGCGGCAGTCGAAACAGCTACAGCCTCTGCGGCGGCAACTAAAGCCAACACTGTATTTTGCGCTTTAGCAGTTGCTGCGGCCGCAGTAGTTACAACTGCAGCCTCTGTAGCTATAGTCGCCGCAACTGATGCTGATGCCACAGCAACGGACGCTGAAGCTAAGGCCGCCGCAGCCGATGCTATTGCCTCTGCTGTACTTGGAGGCGGAGGTGCAGCTTCTACTGCCGCCTTTGCAGTCTTTACTGCTGTGTTTGCAGCGGTCACTGCGGCCTGTGCCGCTATCACGGCATCCGTTGATGCCGCAGCTTGCGTTTCAGCTGATGTTCCTTTGGCTTGGCTTGCCGCTGTTTTAACATCACTGACCGCGCTGGTCGCTGCACTTACTGCAGCCGCAACCAGCGATAGTATTTCCGCAGCTCCCTGAGTAAATAAATACTGATTGTACTGAGCGTAATAATCGCAAAAATTGGTGGGCAATTTATCCCAGTTGATATTCAGCGTAAGCGAGTCCAGCGGCTTGGCGAAGCACTCATTGCTGCCAACATAAAAACAATCCCCCACTTCGGGCACTGGGCCGAATAGTTGTTGCGACCCGGTATTTGCTAATGGCGAACTATGGTTCGCTAATGAAAAATGACTGAACTGGTCAACCTGAACCTGAATACAGACCTTCGCCAGATTGGGAGGCAGGCTTAAGTCGACAGACGGACTCAGCATTATTTTGAGCATGGGCCAGGCACTGCTAAAACCATCCGGGCTTTTACTAAAGGCAGCTATGGCGGGTGCTTCCGGTGGCAGCGTGATCTTTATCTCTACACCACAAGGTGCTGGAAGGATCTTGATATAGCCCTGGCTCAGCGCAAACCAGGTTTTTTCTGTGCTTAAGTAAAACTGGTTAGTTGGGAAAGCCTGGATAAAATCAGTAAGCGCAGCGCTGGTTGATGCAGCAGAGGGAGATAATGAAGAATCGCTTTGAAAGGTTAATGTAACACTGATCGTTCTCAGCCCGCCCTGCAAAAACAATAGAGGAGATGCCAAAACAAAGCCTTGTTGCACCGGCAGCCCTTCATTGTTGCCAAAGCCATCCCAACTGACTATTTCCTCTAACGGGTTGCGTGAAACCTGAGTCGGCTTAGCTATGGTGTTCAGATACAAAACCCTGGCATCCGGATGGGTTTGATCATAATAAAGTGTCTGCACTGATGAAATCATGGCATGGTTGATTTCAGTGTCAGCCGGATTGGCAAACATTATCCCGCTCTGATCGGGATAGTTCCCCGCCTTAAATAAGGTGCCAGCAGGCAAGTTCATTGGCTGAGCTTTGTCGGCCAGTTTCAGGCAGACAAATACCTGATCGGCCTGTGCGCTCTGCAAAGATTGCTGCAGAATATGATCATAATAAAAATCGAGGTGCTTTGTGCTGAACTGGTTAATGACCTTTTGTTGCGTTTCCATTAACCGGCTAAAAGCCATTAACAAGGCTGTATCGGGGTAAGGAGTTGGTTGATTTTCCTGTTGATAAAAAGCCTGTGTCGCATGTTCAATTACTTGCACAAAGACATCAAATACGCTGTGAAAAATGCAGCTGCAACTGTTAGCCAGTGATCCAATGGCAACGAGGTCTGTTTCATCCGTGAATGATAAACCACGCTGGCTGTTTTGGCCGTTGAACCAAACCGGCTCGAAGCTGCGATAAAATGCAGTGTCAGGCGCATTAACCATTCCCTTAGTTGCAGTACAAATTCGTTGCTGCAATGCGAGCATGGAGCAGAGTTGGCCAGCTAATGTTTCTTCTATCATTTTTTTTAGAAAAAGATACAAGCTTCCTGTGTTAGCGCTTGCATTTAACCCTATGAAATAAAACCATTTATTAATGGTTGCAAACAGGGTTTGCAGCAAGGGGATCAACCGGTTGACATAGTCAGCGTCGCCGGTTTGTGATTTCAACTTCCCCCCTTCTAACAGCATGAATTCGGCATGATAAAAGCTGTAATCCGTTTTACTGATCGCAGCGAGCAAAATGCAGGGGTCTTTCATAAAAAAAGACTGCCAATGACCAGCAGGTTGATTGTTTTGATCGTAATACAAAATCAATTGAGAAAATGCGGCAACAAAAGCCAGCCGATCACGGTTGTTTCGCCCATCAACTTTGATACTGCCGGGGTCCAGCGCCCTGGCAAGTTGACTGCTGCGATTTTCCGCAATGGCATCTGCATTCATAACGGGCTGACCGGCAAGTGAGTGCCTTCAAGCAGTGAGAATGGGAATACATGGTTGTGGCGTGTATTGGTCTGCTTGATTTTGTACGAAATGGACAGAGTCGCGATACTCCCGTCTTCAGATAGCGAAATATCAACATCCTCAACGCTAATTCTCGGTTCACTATTCAACAAGGTTGTTTTGACCGATTGAATAATTTCTTCCTGTAAGGTCGCATCAAGACGGCAAAACAGGTAACGGCATAAATCGCAGCCGTAATTAGGCATCAAACTGCGGCTGCCTCGTGGCGTTTTCATCAGCAAGTCAATCGACTGATTGATATTGCTTTCGCCAGAACTCAGCTGCAGTTGGTAATTTGCGTTATCAAATACAGGTGGAAACGACCAGCCTGTTCCTAAGAAGCTACTTTCATTCATGCTTGATCACTTAGCCTCCAATGATGACGGTAAAACAACCCAACACAATAGAACCACCATGCGCCGTGGAATCCCCTATTCTGGCTGCAGGCATATTGTTAATCATGACAGTAGACGACCCTTTCACTATCGAATCCGGTGGACCAACGCAAACCGCCATATCACCGACTTTGGCAGCCGGCAATTTACCAATCAGAACAGTAGGTGCACCAGGCCCGGTTATAGGGCCTCCAACATGGGGGATAGGTGGCAATCCCGGAGTCACCATAGGGCAAGTGTGAAAATCAGTTAAGCGGGCGGCAGGTGGCATAAGTTCTCCTTAACACTCAATTAATCATCACCATAGCGGCTTTCAGTATTAGCTCTGTGCCACCTTGAACCTGAGCTGTCATATTGCCTTTTGCCGTATACTGCAGCTGGGCCGTTTCCTTAATGTTGTTCCCTGTTGTGCTGACATCGCCACCTGAGCTTTGAATATCGATGCCGGTATTACCCTTGATACTGACCTTTTGCCCTGCCTGTAAGTTAATGTCTTTATCGCTTTTGATAGTGATACCTGACGAGGTCATCAGCAATGAGTTGCCATTCTCGTCTTTCACTTCGATCTGCTTATTTTTGTCATCCAGTACAAGGGTGTTTTGCCCCGGCGTGGTCAGGGTAAGTATTTTGTTTTCGTCATCAAACATGATGCGCAGCTCACTTTTAGTGACTATGCCTTTCATGCTGTTTTTTTCATTTGGAGTAAAATCGGAATAGGGCTTGTTTTTTTGACTGTAAACGCTGCCGAGGATCACCGGATAACGCGGGTCCTGATTCAAAAAACCCAGAATGACTTCGTCGCCAACTTCAGGTAAAAAGAATGCGCCTTGCCCATTGGTTGAATAAAAATTGGCCAGCCTTGCCCATAAACCTGCCCCTTTGTCGTTAAACAACGCAACCTCAACCAGGATCCGATATTCGCTATCCGGATCGGCGTTTATTTTGACAACAGTTGCATTAAATAAGCCTGCAATGCCGGGAACTAATCCAGCCGCAGAAGGCGCTTCCACTTCATGTTCTTGCACAAACCATTCTTGCGACAAGCCAATATTGACTTCAGTAGCCCAGTTACCATCAGAAATGTCATGCCGCACCGAAGATACGAAATGATCGCCATCAAAACGAGCTCCCATACCGGCCAAGGTCACATAATTTCCGGGTACAACACCAGCTGTTCCCTGAAAGCGGGCATCTCCTGTTATTTTGGACAATTCACTTTTTAACATCTGTGCTTTGGCCCAACTTTGGAGTTCATCGGTGCTCTCTGCAGCCGTTGTTTGCAGCTCGTAGTTGGCTAACCCCACCACTGCAGAAAGCGTTTTGCTGCTTAAATTTCCCGGGCCTGCCAGATTATTAGCAGCCTGCGCTGTGGTTAATTTTTGATTGGGGTAATCCCAGGCGCTCGCCGTGACCTGTGCCAATTGAGTGATGGCGTTCAGGTCGGCATTAAATTCAAAAAGATTGTTGCCGTAAGTCAAAGTCAGAACAGAAGAGGTCTCTGTGACAGGATTAAACACCGTCACTTTATTATTGATGGTGCTGACCAGCATGCTGTTCACTTCGGCACGCGCCAACATGAAGTCCCAATCGGTCACATAATATTGCACCAATTCGGGTAATTGGTTTGAAGTGGCGGTGACAGACGCAGTTAACCCCGCCTGAGCCTGGATCAGGGTACTGATCACATCGCTGTCCTTGGTTTTGCTAAAGGCAGCGCTTTTGCGCCCGACAGTCATTTTTACCGCTTTATCTTTGCATTCAATCTCTAGTATGGGACCGCTGGAGTTGGCCACACGCAGTGATTGTTTCGTTACTATGCCATTAAAGAGCAGTGTGTTTTTACTATCGTAGCCCACTTCGATACTGATCTCGTTGCCTGGCACAAACACAGCCGAAGCGCTGATGACAAAAGATTCTTTGGCAGCGTCGCCGTCCAACAAGGAAATAGTGGCAGTTGCAATACGGTTAATCGTTTGATCAATATGTATAGCATACACCTGATAGCTATCCGGTATGGCGGAGCCAGCCGTCTTGATGCTACATGTCACTACACCACCGGGTTTTGTATTAGGCATTTGTCGTATTTCCAGCTTTCAGCGGCGGCACCGTTAATACCGTTCCGGGATGCAAACGTCTGAACTTATTCAGGCCATTAAACTGGGCGATTTGCAGGTAATAATTTGGCGAGAGGTATATCTGATTAGAGATTTGCGGCAAATTGTCGCCCTCAACAAGGCTGACCAAATGGCTCATATCAGGGGATTTTTTATCATCTTTTTTCGCCAATGTGGCCGCATCAATGGACGACGAGAATTCAAGCGAAATCTTCGCTCTGAGCGGAGTGCCATCGGGCTTAAAAAATGTGTAGGACAAATTGAAGCTGGTTAATACACATTTAAAGGCCAGGCCACTTCCCCAATTAATAATGACGTAATTAGGGCGGTGAATGTCACCGTTATAGTCGTAAATCACTTTCGATAGCTTGCTCACTTCATTTGGTAAATTCACCCTTTTACTATCAACCACTCCAGTGCAGTCGATCACCAAATCGAAACTCAACTTTTCACTTAACGTCTTGCTGTACTTGGAAGCAGGAGCACTACTATCGATACTGGTTTCTTCGTTGTATTGAATACTGCGGTTCCATTGCAGTTTTTCAGGATTGAGCATGACTTCATAGTCGCCTTTAGCCACTTTAGTCGTAAAGGTTCCATCGCTATACGCCACTATCTTCATATTGCTCATATAAACACCAAGCTCCGTTTAACGATCAAAACTGGTTTTTGGCGATTGTTTTTTAAGCTTTTTTAAACAATCCTGGACGATTTTCTGACTTAATGCTGATTGTTCCACAGCACGGCTTTTTTCTTCCCGCACCGCATGGCTTGCGATCTGGGTTTTGATGATGAGTTCACGAATTTCTACTGGCATTTCTATTCACCCACTAATTCATTTTTATAAAACTCTGAACCGGCAAATCATTTTTTATTCCGGCTATCGTTCACCGTGAAATATTGATAGGCCAACTCAATGGTCTCAATCAGAATGCTGCTTTCCTGCGCTTTCAAATCGCTTACCGACCATTTGATCGGGTAGGCCCTGACAAAATCCCAACTCATACAGGACTCGCCATTTTCATTGAGCAAATTCAATGAAATATCTTTGACAATAATTGGCTTCGCAAGACCTGAATCGAGGGTAAGCTGGCACCACTTAATAAGCGGTGATGCTTCCGATGCGATCCCCCGTTTTAAAACCAGATTTGGGTAGGTGGTGATACCGGGCAACCTATACTTAAAACGATTCTCGCCCCCACTCACCACCTCCTCAACTCCAATTTCAGCACTCAAACCTGAAACTTCCTGAAAGCCAACATCGCTGCCAGTGCTGCGGGAAATTGCTAAGCCAAAATAAAAACCTGTTTTTAAATCAAGCATTATTTGTATTGGTGATCGTCAAAGACTCATAGGCAATTTCTATCGTATCTACCGCCACTTCGTTGCCATCAGACTTCAAGTCAGTGCTGGTGATTTTTGTCGGCCAGGCATTGGCTAAGCTCCATTGCATGGTCACCTTACCCGCCTCATTCAGTAGCCTGATGATGACAGTGCGGCGCGCTATGGTGTTCATGGTAATTTCCGACATCCAGTTCCAGAACGTATTGTCACCAACAAAAATTCCGCGTTTCATCGTGACGTTGCCATATTTCACAATGCCGGGCATTTTTATGGTGGAGAACAATGGGTTGTTACTGGCCCGGTATTCGATAACCTGAACCTCTTTATCCATCCCGGAAACTTCCTGGAATGAGATCCCTGTCAACTCAGTACCGAAGTCAACGTCGAAACGAAATTTGGGCATTGGCCAGGTTGAGCCTTCTTTTACACCTGTATCAGCCATGATAAATCCTCGATTAAAATTAAAATAAAAATAAAAACGGTCTGCTTAATGAATTACTGACAGGCGACCAAGCCAAAATTAACCGGATGTGGCCTGTTGTTGTTCAAACGAAATAACAATAAATTCAGCAGGATGAACCACAGCCACCTTGACCGATATCCGCATATAACCGTTAAGCAAATCGTCTGCAGTCATGGTGGTACCCAAGCCAACGCTGACACTAAAAGCAGCAGCAGGAGAAGCTCCTTGTAAACCACCGTCCTGCCAGACTCCCGTCAGAAAACTGCTGATCATGCTTTGCAGCGCTGCCCAGGTGTTTGCGTTATTGGGTGAAAAGACGTAGGCCCGAGCGGCCAACTTGATCGATTGCTCCAAAAAGGTCATGGTTCGGCGCACGGAAATATAGCGCCAGTCCTGGCTATTGCCGTCCAGTGTTCTGGCGCCCCAGATCAATATGCCCTGGCCGTTAAAGAAACGGATGGCGTTGATGGATTTTCCTGAAACTGCATCAATGTTCAGATTTTCCTGATCACTGTCGCTCAAACGTATAGGTAACGAAACAGCCCCCACAATTGAGGTGTTCGCAGGAGAATTCCAGACGCCGGCTTCCTGATCATTCACAGCATAAACACCAGCCATAGCGCCACTTGGTGGCAGAATATTTGCCTCGGTCAACACATGATTAATGATCTGACCATAGACTGGGCTTGCGACCAAAAGGGCGGCCTGAAGCTGACTGTTTGACAATGGCTTGGCTGGAGGTGTCTGGATCATGCCAAGAATTTGCGCCGCAACCGGATTTGGTGCTGATGGTGGGTTCAGAATGGCCGAAAGCTGCTTTGTATCGCCACCAAACAAGTTGGTGAAATCGATATCAGTGGATTGCATAATCGTAGTGCCAATAAAGGGGTAATAACTGATGCCGTAGTTAAGACCTGCACTGCCAGTGCTGTTGCGGAAGTTTTGGATGTCATTGGTGTATAAAATTGGGTCGGGATTTGCGCCGCCAATTACATCGAAAATACACACTGCTGTTTGCATGGTTTCTGCCTGCAACAACATGGTTTCCATCAAGGTGGTATTGTCGTCTAGCGACAACAGCGTTGCTTCCGGACATATATACATAGTAGGTTCAGGCTCTTTTGTTAATAAGGCTAAACCACGCTGCAAATCGGTTAACTGCACATTAGGGTTGACCACACTCACTGCCGGGTCTGTCACTGGTTTTCCGCTGGCTGGGCCATAAGAACCCACAGCGACTATATAGGCGTCGCCCCCGCCATTTTGATAAAACAAACGAATGCTGTTGTACAAATAGTAAATTGTATTAGGGTCTGGCAGTATCGAATAATACTGTCCGCCCAAAGACAAATACTCTCCTGACGTAGGTGCTGTTTTTTGCGCAACCAGATAATACTGTGGACTGTATTGCCTGGCAGGATCAGCAGGTGGTGGTGGATTAGGCAGCATGAAAATCGCTTGAAACTCAGCGAAGGAACTGATCTTAAAAGGTTTATTGTAATAGGATTTACCCTGGTATTCTGCATTTGGTGTATAACCAATAAATGCAGGAACAGCGGTAGCTACTGGAACTACAGAATTAGGAAATCCATTAATCTCATTAATATATACGCCTGGGGTTGCAAAGGTAGTACTCATTTTGTTTATCGCCCTTTCTTTCAGATGAGAATTCTTGTTTAAATTGGTATCGCTCGCCCACTACAAATAGATATACATTTCACTGCACAGATACTTATTTGTATCTTTCTGTCTGACTGAAAATTGCCCAGCATTTGGTGTAGGTAAACCTCGGATCAAACAGTGTTCAACAGGCTGAGATTCCGTATGCATTGATGCTGGCAACCAATCTACTAAATCGAATAATTTAGTGGGCACCTGCTCCAAAGGAAAAAGCCTGTCTCCTGAGTTGAAACTAAGCCCCTTTTCTCCATTCGACAAAACTACAGACTCAGGACCATCGAAAAAATAACGTTCTTTATTACAAATCATCGGGTTATTTAATTTCGTTTGGCTGCGATTGATCAGGTAATACACCCAATGCATAGCTCTGGCCTTGAACTCAATGACATAGCGAATGTTGTTGCCCTGCATCATCAACAGATCATCCAGATAAATGCAGATCACACCAATGACGTTTTGCTGACTAACCGCACTGTTGGACCATTCAGCTTTGAGTTGAAGTTGTGTACCACTCTGTGTTTTTTCCGCGATGGCACGTTTTGAACTTAACCCCACCTGACCACACCAATCGAGTGGTAAATCAGTAATAGATGCAAACTGTTCCTGATTAGCCGCCAATAGAAATCTCAGCGGCTCGCCCTGCAAATGGTCATTCAGGTAGTGGACAAAAGCTGCCACACTGTCCTGGCACGTCATATACAAACTAAATATTCCATTGCTCATTCTGGTCAGCAGTTTGTATCTATCCATCAGTTTTTTTGTGTCGCTATCTGCGAGGACTTTGCAGTGTTGATACAAACCATCGGCAAAATAGCTGTGCAACACCTGAATTTGAAATACTTGCTTATTCATGGTTGTGCCACAGCTGATGTATCTTGTACTGCAGCGAAAGCGCCCTTAATTTGGCCGGATAGCACGCTCACATGTCTGATTTTATAAATCATCGAAGGCAGATATTTCGCCCCCAAAGCCGTCCATAAATTATGAGTTTTGCCTGAAGGAGAGTTTTCTATCTCAAACTGCAGAGTGGAGATCCCTTCAGGAAGAGCCGGATGATTGGCCCGTGTAAAAGAGAGGTTTTCTTGAAAAAATCCGATAGTAGCAGTTAGAAACTTTAGTGCTTCGCTATATTCGTCGAAATTTGCGGAAACCAGGATATCGAGATTAAAACAGACAGCCGGATTGATACGACTTATTTGCCCTGCATCCTGCCGCTGTCCTCCATAAAACTGCTTGTTGATT
This sequence comes from Rheinheimera soli, assembly GCF_021290985.1. Taxonomy (GTDB): domain Bacteria; phylum Pseudomonadota; class Gammaproteobacteria; order Enterobacterales; family Alteromonadaceae; genus Pararheinheimera; species Pararheinheimera soli. The sequence goes on along the minus strand of NZ_JAJOYU010000013.1, from coordinate 39,709 downwards.
TCGTATTCCAGATTGACCAGAGTGACTACCAGTTTGTTTTGGTTTTTTTGCGGTGAATTACCATTCATATCAACCAGATTGTTTAGCACAACGACGCTAGCCTCCATACCAAAATGCGTCATCAGGCTTTGATCCAGTACTTTTCGAATGTATTCGAGTGAAACACCAATCATGTGATTTATCCTGTAAATCCGCTTCTTGTATGAGGTCAGTCTTTCATTGATGACTCCATAAAGGTTCTTATTGCCATACCGTGAAATAACATTCAGCGGCTACAGTGCTGACCTATTTCTTTGCCTTGCACTAGGCCTTTCAAATGGCTGAAGTCTTCTCAGCACTGACGCAAAATCGCTGTGTGAACGCGAATTTAAGAGTAGTGGCGTATCGATTCAGAGATAAGTATCAAAGAGGTAACAGCGATAAGATGTTACGGTATGATCTACTCACACCTTGGATCCCGACAATTTATTCAGTGCTTGCGCGGTAACCCCCAGCCATTCACTAAACGTAGAAGAAGCGTTTGTCTATCCAAAGCGTAGCTCCCACAGATGGTTGGGGAGTTTTTCAATCACCATCACATCAGGCTGTCAGTGATCGCATCTTTTGTGAAAAAATATTGGCTTTTTAATAAACAGTTCGTGTACAGTTGTTTTCTGATTTAGTGACAACCAAAAGGAACCGTTATGCAAATCAATTTAAATACCCCAACAGCAGGAACAGCAACAGCTACTCCGGTGGTTCCTGTTAGTCAGGCAAAAACCACAACGGCAACAGCACCTTCCACAGCTGATACCGTAACCTTGTCAGCAGAGGCAAAAGCTAAATTTGCTGCTGAGACATTAGGCAGTGGTTCTGGCAACGAGCCACCTATTGGCACATTAGGCAGCGGTTCTGGCAACGAGCCACCTATTGTCACATTAGGTAGCGGTTCTGGTAACGAGCCACCTATTGGCACATTAGGTAGCGGTTCTGGTAACGAGCCACCTATCGGTGACAAAGATAAGGACAAAGATAAAGGCCAGGATCAGGAACAGTAACAGTGGGTGAATTCGGATACACTGTAGATAAGTTGTTCTGGGTTGGTAGTTTTTTATTACTGATTGTATCCGTAGTCTACAAGTTGGATATCTCTTCTAGGGTTGCCTTAACAGTTTGGGTTGTAGGCAACTTGTTTATGGACTTGATTCAACCTTTTGTCATGGCGGTATCTACCAACAATGCAATGTTAGGTTCCTCCTTTTGGTATGTGACCTGGGCAGCGATTGAGATACTATGCGTATGGTGCATCTATAAAGTTCACGTAGTACATGACCTCCCTGCCAGCAAGCTAACGCGCTATATCATGGTCTGCTTGTTAGCTTTATGCACAATGCAACTGATCCGTTACGCAGACAGATTAATTTTTGAAACCGACTTGCTTTATGTCATGTATAAATATGTGATAGTTGCAATCAATATCTCTGTTGTACCCTTTACCGCACTTTGGTTTGCAAAGGAAATTGTGGCTATCAGAAAAGGAGCCTTCTTATGATCGAATTATTATCGCTACTCACACTAGCTTTGTTGCTTCTCAGCGGAATTTTCTTTTATAAGAAAACCTGCCGCAACTTAACCGTCAGTCAAATAGAGCAAAGAGTGTCGCAACAGATGGAGCAAAGAGCACACAAACTTTGTATGCAGGCTTTTGATGTGCAACATACCAGCGAAGCGAATGAACGCAGCAAGCTTGATGAACAATTTCAGGATGACTTGCATCTGTATATTGAAGATTTTCAGGCAGAAGTTGCACAAAGCTTACAACAGAATAAAGTACAAAATGTTCAAGGGTATGGCTTTATCAAGATCACTAAATAGTTAACACTTGTTGGAACACTATTTAGTCACACTCTTTTAATTAGCCCACTGTTTTTCATAGTGATAAGCAGCTCGTTTTGCCAGACTTAAATTGGGCTGTTGCTGCTTTTTTAGGTAATGCTGGATCTCCTGTTGAACCTGATGCACAGCCTCCAACAGTTCCTTCAGAGCAAATTCTTCGGTATGGAATACAAAAGTTTTACTGGCAGGTTCAAGCCAGCAAAACATCGCTTCGTTATCCATCCAGGTGATCACCTGATTGAAGCTGGTTAAGTGGTGAGCGTTGTAACGGCGCATCGAGCCTGTATCGCGTACAGAGTGGTCCAGTTCATCTGCATGACGCCAAAGGGCTTCATTACGCAGAGGATGATTCAGATCAGGCAAGTTAATTTCATTGCGCAGCGCCATAGCTCTGTGACAGATGTCCAGTCCTAATTCTCCGCAGCATTTAGCTGGCCAAAAAATTCTGGATAGCTGATAGCTGTGGATCAGGAGCAAATGCACTGCATCGTACATATCTTCACAAGCACGACGTTGGCAGTCCCAGTCTTCAGACCAGTCCTGTAATTGTTTGATGGCTCTGTCCAACTCATGGCCAGCTTCCACTATTAACTCAGATTGCAATTCCGCTTGCTTCATATAGAGAAGTATTTCTTTGGCATCCATTTCAGCACTCCTTTGAAACGAGACAACACCCGTATTTGGGTACTCTGTAACTTGAGTGTAGAAAGCTTATGTGCCTTTGCAAGCCAGTGGAATGCAAGCTAAGTTATAGATTTTTCGATATTTACCCATATTGGGTTTTATTGTAAATCTAAGCTGCTGAGTTCACGTGAGATCAAGCCTTTTGGTTTTTTCATATTTTTTTGTATATATTTTCTGCAAATTATCTGCTCAGTCGTTATAAAGCCCGAACAGCAAACTGTAAGGTTGAAAAAGCCACCGCTGTGAATCCGGTTTTCATCAAATAGTTACATCTGTAGCTTAAACTTTGACGTACAATAACGGCCTTTTTCGTCGCCTCTGAGGATTTTTATGCTGGGCTTTTTTGAACGACTAACTAAACCTTTCCCTGATGACGAGCCCACACAACCTCCTAAAGGTTTGTTTGCATTTTGCCTGCATTACAGCAAAGGTATGGTGCTGCCTCTGATCCTGATGTCTATAGCTACAGCTTTACTGGCCGCGCTGGAAGTCTCTTTATTCGGTTACATGGGACAGCTGGTTGACTGGCTGGTCAATAAAAACCCTGAAACCTTCTGGCAAGAAGAAAAAGACACTTTAATCACTATGGCTGTGGTGATGTTACTGGTCTTGCCTGGTTTAGTCTTTGTACATTCTGCGCTGATTCACCAGACCATTTTGGGTAACTACCCTATGTCTATCCGCTGGCTGGCACATCGCTATTTACTGAAGCAAAGTTTAGGCTTTTACCAGAATGAATTTGCTGGCCGTATTGCCACTAAAGTGATGCAAACCGCTTTGGCCGTGCGCGAAACAGCCACCAAGTTGCTTGATGTTATGGTGTATGTGGTGGTGTATTTTGGCGCCATGTTGTATCTGATTGCAGACGCAGACTGGCGTTTGGTTCTACCTATGCTGGTTTGGTTAGTGATCTACACTGGCCTGCAGTTTTACTTTGTGCCTCGTTTGAAGCAAGTGGCTACAGAACAAGCTGACGCTCGTTCAGAAATGACAGGCCGTATTGTCGACAGCTATACCAATATCAGCACAATCAAACTGTTTTCTCATACCAGTCGGGAGTCACAATATGCCCGGGACAGTATGCAGCTGTTTTTGGTCCCTGTGTATAAACAAATGCGGCTGGCTACCTGGCTGAATATTTGTGTACAAGGCCTTAACTATTTACTGGTGTTTTCTATTGCTACGCTGGCGATATGGCTGTGGACTGTAAACGCCGTCACAGTGGGTTCTATTGCTATCGCAGTCAGTCTGGCTCTGCGCTTAAATGGCATGTCGCAGTGGATCATGTGGGAAGTCAGTGCCTTGTTTGAGAATATTGGTACTGTGGCTGATGGCATTGCTACCTTGTCGCAGCCTCAGCAGATAGTCGACATCGCTGATGCCAAGCCTATTGATGTGCCACAAGGGCAGATCGAATTTAAACAACTGAACTTTAACTACGGTAAAGTGGCTGGCGAACATGGCCCTGTGATTGATGGCCTGGAATTGTCGATTAAACCGGGTGAAAAAGTAGGTTTAGTAGGCCGGTCCGGTGCAGGTAAATCCACCTTAGTGAATTTGCTGCTGCGTTTTTACGATGTCAATTCAGGCCAGATTTTAATAGATGGTCAGGACATCAAGACAGTGTCGCAGGAAAGCTTACGTGCTCATATAGCAATGGTGACTCAGGACACCTCGTTATTGCATCGCACAGTAAGGGAAAACATTCTGTATGGCCGCCCTGGCGCGACCGAAGAAGAAATGATTGCGGCAGCACGTTTAGCTGAAGCTGATACTTTTATTCAGGAACTGACCGATCCTAAAGGCAACAGTGGCTATGATGCTCAGGTTGGTGAGCGTGGAGTTAAACTATCCGGTGGTCAGCGTCAGCGTATTGCTATTGCCCGTGTGCTGCTGAAAAACGCCCCTATCCTTATTCTGGACGAGGCAACTTCAGCACTGGATTCAGAAGTAGAAGCCGCTATTCAGCACAGCCTGACTCAGTTAATGATAGGCAAAACTGTCATAGCTATAGCGCACCGTTTATCCACTATTGCAGCGATGGACAGACTGATAGTGCTGGATCAAGGCCGTATTGTTGAACAAGGCAGCCATCAGGAATTGATCGCCAAAGGAGGTATTTACGCTCAGTTATGGGCGCATCAAACCGGCGGTTTTATTGGTGTGGAATAACGGCTGGGTCAGAGCCTCGGCTCTGACCCAGGGTTTTAGCTTAAACGTGGGTCGGTTTCGGCTACCATGGGTTGTTTTAAATGTTCGCTTCTAAACTGCAGTAACACCGGAAAAGGTTTTAAATCCACTAAATCCCGGAACAGTATCCAGTCGACCAGGGTATACAAGCTCATAGCTGTATAGTCCCACTGTCCAAACTGCCCTGCCTTGATTTGCTGTTCCAGCGCTTCCAGTGTGGCCTGAATACGCTCGTGCTGCAGATTAAAAAACAGCTTATCTTCACTCACATCAAAACCAGAGCGTGTGCAAAGTAACAGCTCAACTAATGAATCAGTACAAGCGTTAATGGTCGTCAGACTATTTTCCTGATCCCAGCTTAATGGCGTTAGGTTTAACTTTTGCGTTAAATAGCGATAGATCACACCTGAATCAAAAATAGCCTGCTCACCGTCAATCAACACAGGCACTTTGCGGGCTGGATTGTGTTTCACCAGCACAGAACGTCCTGTAGATTCAAAAATATTTAAAGCCATAAACTGATAAGGCTGACCAGCCAGGACTAAACGTAACCGACGCACAAAGGGTGAAGCCACAGAACCTAATAACTGCATAACCTACTCCATTTTCAGATCAGGAGTTTAGTTTACAACCATAACAAGTGGCTTCGATAGCCCTGATCAACGCTTAATTTGGACTTAGGGCGGAAAGTTTTTTCAGTTCAAACTGATAAGCGGCTTGCGCGACCTGAGCAATAATGGCTTCATTGGTTCTGGCTGATTCGGCTGAATCTTTCACAAAAACAGCTACCAGCAAAGGCCGTCCATCAGGCAGCATGATGACACCAATATCATTGGTTGCCGCTGTTTTTCCAACTCTGACACCTGAGGTACCAGTTTTATGCGCTACGACAACGTCCGCGGGCAACAAGCCTTTTAAACGCTGTGGTCCAGTGGTGGTTTCTACCATCCATTTCCACAACAAGGCCTGCGAGGTTTCAGACAGCAACTTTTTTTGTTCAAACAGCTGCAGTACCTGAGCAGCAGCTTTCATTGAAGTCCAGTTTTGATACTGAACCTGATCGTCCGCATGCATTTGTGCTTCATTCGCTACCACAGCGATTTCCTGAATACCAGAAGACTGCAGATAAGCATGCAAAGTTTGCGGCCCGCCTACCAGTTCAAACAACAGATCACAGGCTACGTTGTCGCTGTGTGACACTGAATACTGCAGCAATTGCTCCACTGTGACGGTAAATTCGTCGCCCTGATGGTCTTTCATCATTGGAGCCCAGGTATTTTGTAATACTTCAGCACGTTTTACTGCCACAGACTGGCTTAATTGCAGTTTGCCTTGATCCACCTGATGTAAAACCAACATGGCTAAATGCAGCTTGAATACACTTTGCATTGGGAATTTTTCAAAAGGATTGATCAGTAAAGGTTCCAGATCATCAGGCCCCCAGACCGCAACTCCGACAGTGGCCTTTTTGCCGGTCACTATGGTTTCAATTTGCTCTTTAAGCAAAGGAGATTGCGCAGATGTTATAAATGAACTCAGGGTCAACATCAGCACAGCTGTGACCTTCAGACCAGATTTTGCTATGAAGTTCATAGGGCTATCCTTGTTATGTTTTATGTTAATTATAGAAAAGGCAGCCGCAGCTGCCTTTTTATTCTTATCTTTGGCTAACTAATCAACTTGTCTGCGATTTTCCGCACTACGCATTTCACGAGCCTGTGGTCTGGGTTGTTCAGAGCGAGGCCTTTCCATCCTTGGTTGCTCAACACGAGGCGCCTGATAGCTACGCTGTTCAACACGCGGTTGCTCAACACGAGGTGTCTGAAAGCTACGCTGCTCGACGCGCGGTTGCTCAACACGAGGTGTCTGATAGCTACGCTGTTCGACACGTGGTTGCTCAATACGAGGTGTCTGATAGCTACGCTGCTCGACGCGCGGTTGCTCAATACGAGGAGCCTGGTACACACGATCTTTCCTCGTAGCATCACTCTGCCCGCCTTGCTCTTTAATCCGTTCTCTTACCACCGCAGACTCAGGCCTTTGTTTAATATCCCCGCTATAGGGTCTGTCAACACGAGGTTGCACTTCTTGCCTTTGCGCTCTTTTGTCAGCATTAAAAACCGGGTCGCCGGCTTTATCACGAGTCAACTCCATGCGTCTGCGCTGTTCATGATCAAATGGCTGAGGTCCATTTCTATCCTTAGTTACAGAGCGGTCTGCAGGGCGTTCAGCAGCAAACTTACGTTCTTTTTCATCAAAACGCTGAGCTTTTTCACTATTAAACTTGCGATCCGGTGCATACCCTTTATTTTCACGGGTTTGAGCTGCCCATTCACGTTGCTGCTCTCTGTTCTGATAGCTACGGTTGCCGCTAAACTCGCGGGTTGGCTGATAGCCAGCGTGATAGCTCACACCACGTCTGTGATGCGGGTTATGGCGCCAGTGATGCGACTTTTTATGATGCACTATCTGATGACTGCGATAGTAGTAAGGATCACGCCAGTGATGGCGATGATCGATCACCACTATTTGCCGGCGCGGCCAGTGGAAACTACTAAAGTAAAATCCCGGCGAAATATGAATACCCACGCCCCAGGAAAAACCACGATGCACGGCATAACCTACCGGAACATGCCAATAGACAGGCGGATAGCTATGCCACCACCAAGGTCCATAGACGATTTGTGGGTCGTAATAAGGCAGATACACCACTTTCGGCGAAGCTGATTCAATGATGATGGTTTTTTCTTCCCTCACCACTTTAATATGTTGTTGTTTATCCAGATTACCTGAAGCATAAGCTTTGGTGCGTAACGTCTGGATACTGGTCATCACTTGCGCTTCCTGACCTAAAAACGCATCGCCTAAACGTTGAGTCCAGTCGATATCATCGCTCATACGTTCAAGCAACTGCGGGAAAGGTACCAAAGCTTTTACACTTGGATCCCAATCCATATCTTCCACTTCGTCCAGGGCTTTTTCTGCACTGTAACCAGGGTGTTCTTCCACCCAACGATTGGCTTTAATGATTTCCAGCGGATAGGTGGACGCAATGAGGACATGCGACAACACTGTGTCCGGATACAAAGCAATAGGTGCCAGCATAGCGTCCAGCTCAGCCTGACTAAAACTTTGCACAGTGCTACCGGCACTGGCGGTTTGTTGTGCTGCTACAGGGGCAACCAACAAGGCTGGGAATAAAGCCACTGAAAGCAAAGGTAAGCATTTCATCAGGGCACGCATGGTACGCTCCTGCCACCTTTATAGTGGTGGCTGCCAGAATCCGGATCTAAGGGTAAAAGTGTCGCGAGATCCGACGCCACACTCTAAAATTATTGCTAAGCCTGATACATTCATCACCAGCTTGCCTGAAGTTATAACAATTGATCTATGAACATTCTCTGAATGTAACTTCGTTTATTCTGTCTGTATTTTAGGCTTTGACTCTGAAAAGAGCCGAAGGTTTAAAACCTGTGACTAATGAGGTGCCTGTAATCACCACGGCTACACCTACAAAAGTATGCCAGCCTAAGGCTTCATTTAAAAATACATGGCCCCAGAATACGCCAAATACCGGGATCAGAAAGGTCACTGTTAAAGCCGGAGTTGCACCTTCATCCTGAACTAAACGGAAATACAATAAATAAGCCACACCAGTACAAATCACGCCAAGAGCGAGTACAGCCAGAGCTACATGGAGACTGATCTCGGCTTGTACAGGAAACAACAGCATCACCGGAGCCAGCATCAAAGTGGAAGTCCACATGCTGCCATGTGCATTGGTATACGGAGCCACAGTTTTCGCCAGCCGGGTGTAATGAGTGGCAATGCCATAACAAAAGGCAGCACCTGCAGCACAAAACACGGCAATTAAAGCACCAGGTTCCAGCACCACAGGATCAAAACCTACTAAAATAGCGACGCCGCTGATACCAAGAACTAAGCCAGTCGCTATACGCAGAGTTAAAGCTTGCCGGAAAATCACTATACCAATTAAAGCGCCCCAGATAGGAGCTGTCGCATTAAGCACTGACAACACTGACGCCGTTAAGCTTTGAGCGGCATAAGCAAAAAGTAAAAAAGGTAACGCTGAGTTAAAAAAGCCCAGAATAAAAAAATGTTTCCAGTTATTTTTTAAATCCAGCTGATGTTTCTTAAGCAACCAGCCCATCAAACCTAAAAACAACGCCGCAAACACTACCCTGCCCGTCATCAAAGCTGCCGGACCTAAGGTTCCGACCGCAATACGCATAAACAAAAACGAGGAACCCCAAATCGCGGCCAAACTGAACAGGCGGATAAAACTGGCGGGCTGCATCAAAAACTCCTGTAAGTCATGGCGTATCAATGTTTGAATTGAAAAAACTTTCTGGTTTTTTAGTTAAATATGCAGTTAAACCGCAAAAAAATGAAAAAATCTAAAAAAGCCGGGTTGCGAAGCTATGCAGTTATATTGCATAATTACCCCGCTTCATTTTTGCTTTATTGCTTCAGCCCATACCACTTTTGTATGGGCTTTTTCATTTTTAGGCCTATCACTCAAACTCCAAAGTAGTTGATGTTCTGGCTAGACTGAGTGTAGAGGCACGGTTTGCCCGCGCCAGTCTGACCTACAACCTTTGCCGAACAACGCAGGAGTTTTTTAGCTCTGGTCGTCTTGGCTGATACGGCTTGCCACAGCACCTGTTTGCTGTTGATACTTTGCATCCAGTCTTTTGTTGTATGGACGGGCAGCTTCACCTGTCATAGTTTCAAAATTCAAAGCACCAATTTTCATATTGGGTCTAAGCGCCAGCGGTAAACGACCGCTGTTATAGAATTCCAGCACTATATTGCCCGACCAGCCCGGATCGATGCGGTGTGCAGTCACGTGTACCATTAAACCCAAACGGGCTAATGAAGAACGGCCATCTAACCAGCCGACTATGTCTGCTGGCAAAGTGACGGATTCGAGCGTAATAGCCAACGCCAGTTCACCTGGATGCAGGAAAAAAGCTTCGTCGTCTGTTAATACAATTTCATCACTCATTACTGAATTTAACGCGTGATCCACTTCTTCTCGTGGGCCACTTAAATCAATAAATGCAGCGGCATAAGCACGAAAAGTGCGGAATTTATGGCCTAAGCGAATATCTACACTGACACCGCTGATCATATCTGGTGTTGGCCGTGGCGTAATTTGGATCTTGCCTGCGTCTATGTAGGCTTCAATGTCGCGGTCACACAATCTCATGGTTAATCATCCGTAAAAATAATTTCGGGTTGCTGCGCTTGCTGGTGTTGGGAGTTCCAATATAAAGCAAAGCTCAGTTGTCGTGCTATAGCCCGGTAAAAACCAGTACCGCTTTCGGCTGAGTTCAGCACTAAAGGCGTTCCGGCATCACAGGACTGGCGTATTTGTTTTTGTAAGGGTAACTGACCCAGCACAGGCACCTGATAACGTTCAGCTAACTCTAAGCCACCGTTGGTGCCAAAAATATCGTCGACTTCACCGCAGTGGCTGCACTGGTAAAAACTCATATTTTCCACCAGTCCAAGTACAGGAATATTCACACTGCGAAACATAGCAATAGCTTTTTGTGCGTCAGCCAAAGCCACATCCTGCGGTGTTGTCACTATTAAAGCCCCTGTCACCGGCAATTTTTGCGACATCGTCAGCTGAATATCACCTGTGCCTGGCGGCATATCGACAATTAAATAATCTAAATCCGGCCACAAGGTTTCGTTTAGTAGCTGAAGTAAAGCCTGACTGGCCATAGGGCCACGCCAGACCGAGGCTTTTTCCGGGTCAACCAAAAAGCCTATCGACTGCAGGTAAATACCAGCGGCTTGTTTAGGCAATAGATGCTTATCGTCCGGTGATTCCGCTTTGGCGTCTTTTAAACCCAACATAGTAGGAATAGAGGGACCATAAATATCGGCGTCCAGCAGCCCTACTTTGGCGCCTTCTAAACCTAAAGCCACAGCCAGATTGACAGCAGTAGTGCTTTTACCTACACCACCTTTACCCGATGCCACCAAAATCACTTGCTTGATGTTACGATAAGCCGGTTCTGCTGTATTTTCGCTGCTTAGTTCAAGCCTGAGATCAGGCTGCACCTGCTGAAGTACCGGTAATAACTCGTCAGCCAAAGAGGCCCATGGGAACTTCAGTGTTAAGCTCAGGCTATTGTGTTTGCTGTTAAAACTGGCCTGCTGGATCAAGCTCTCCAGCGGCATAGGAAATTCGTTGCTTTGAAATTCAGCCAAAGTTTTAGCTAAGCTTTCTGGTATGTCATCTGCTGATGATTGCTGTTCTGCTGCTTTTTTAAACCATTTAAACCACATCATGTCACTCAATCTGCTGTACAGGGTAAAAACTCTGTTTTTTGCTACCGATCCGGCACTTTGCTGCTTTTGAACTGGTGCGCTTTAACGCGCGCTATTGTATCATTAAGCCACTTTTTTCAGTGATATATCTATGAGTTATCGATGACACAACGCAAAATTCTTATCACCAGTGCTTTACCTTATGCCAATGGCCCCATTCACTTAGGCCATATGCTGGAATATATTCAGACTGACATCTGGTCCCGTTTCCAAAAAGCCCGTGGTCATCAGTGTTATTACGTCTGTGCAGACGATGCTCATGGCACCCCTATTATGCTCAAGGCCCAACAGCTGGGTATTATCCCAGAGCAGATGATTGCCCAAACCTCACAAGAACATCAGGCGGATTTTGCAGAGTTTTTAATAGGTTTTGATAACTATCACAGCACTCATAGCGAAGAAAACAAGCAGTTTGCCAGCGATATTTATACCAAGCTGGACCAAGGTGGTTATATCAAACGCAAAACCATCAGCCAGTTGTTTGACCCGGAAAAACAAATGTTCCTGCCGGACCGCTTTGTGAAGGGCGACTGCCCTAAATGTGGTGCTTTGGATCAAAACGGTGATAGCTGTGATTCCTGCGGTGCAACCTACAGCCCGACTGAGCTGAAAAACCCACGTTCCGTAGTCTCAGGTGCAACGCCAGTTTTAAAAGACAGCGAACACTATTTCTTCGACCTGCCTGCTTTTGAGCAAATGTTGAAAGACTGGACCCGCAGCGGTTCATTGCAGGACGAAATGGCGAACAAACTGCAGGAATGGTTTACTGAAGGCCTGCAGCAATGGGATATCAGCCGCGACGCACCTTATTTTGGCTTTGAAATCCCAGGCGCTCCTGGCAAGTTTTTCTACGTATGGCTGGACGCTCCTATTGGCTACTTAGCCAGCTTTAAAAACTATTGTGATAAAACCGGCGTCAACTTTGACCAGTTCTGGCAAAAAGACTCAGAGGCTGAGATTTACCACTTTATCGGCAAAGATATTATCTATTTCCACAGTCTGTTCTGGCCAGCTATGTTAGATGGTGCTGGTTACCGTAAACCTACCTCTGTGTATGCGCACGGTTTTGTTACTGTCAACGGCGCCAAAATGTCCAAATCACGTGGCACCTTTATCAAAGCTCGTACTTATTTAGAGCATTTAAACCCAGAATATCTGCGTTACTACTTTGCATCTAAGCTCACTAGTAACATCACAGACTTGGATTTAAATCTGGAAGATTTTGCGCAAAAAGTGAATGCAGATTTAGTAGGTAAAGTGGTCAATATCGCCAGTCGCTGCGCCAGCTTTATCAGCAAAAAATTCGATGGCAAGTTAACAGCAGAAATTGCAGAACCTGCTTTATTGGCTGAATTCACAACTGCAGGCGAAACCATAGCTGAAAGCTTTGAAAAACGTGAATTTGCCCGTGCTATCCGCGAAATTATGGCGTTGGCCGATAAAGCCAACCAATACATAGACGCCAAAGCGCCTTGGGTGCTGGCAAAAAATGAAGCAACCTTAACCGAAGCGCATTTGGTTTGTTCCATGGGCATTAACCTGTTCCGCGTATTGATGCACTACTTAAAACCAGTGCTGCCGGCTATGGCCAAAGAAGTGGAACTGTTTTTAAACGACGAATTAAGCTGGTCGACTTATCAGACCGCTTTAACCAATCACAGCATCAATGTGTTTAAGCCATTGATGCAACGTGTAGAAATGACAAAGGTAGAAGCTATGGTCGAAGGCTCAAAAGATAATTTACAACCTACAGCGACTGTAGCGCCGAAAGCCGCTGAAACTAAAGCAGCTCCGGCAGCTGCTATTGCAGCAGATGGCGCTATCGAACCTATAGGCGAAACCATCAATATTGATGACTTCGCCAAACTGGATTTACGGGTTGCCCGCATTATCAACGCTGAGCATGTTGAAGGCGCTGACAAGCTGGTGAAACTGCAATTGGACTTAGGCAACGAGCAACGTCAGGTCTTTGCAGGCATTAAATCCGCTTACCAGCCAGAGCAACTTATAGGTCGACTGACGGTAATGGTTGCAAACTTAGCGCCACGTAAAATGCGTTTTGGTATGTCAGAAGGCATGGTGATGGCCGCTGGCCCTGGTGGCAGTGATATTTTCCTGTTAACACCAGATGATGGTGCTACACCAGGCATGAGAGTAAAGTAAAAAATACGGGCGGGTCCGATGTAAATCGCCCGCCCTTTTTTCTAACAAGGAAAAGCATGTCTAACATTCTGCGTTCGTTTTCTTCTTTATATTTTGCCACTTTATTGATGGTACTCGCCTCTGGGGTACTGACCACTTATTTAGGCTTGCGCCTTGCCGCAGACTCAGCCGCCCAAATCTGGATAGGCGGCATGATGTCGGCTTATTATCTGGGTTTAGTTGCAGGCTCAAAAATTGGTCACCGTTTAATAGCCAGGGTGGGTCATATCCGTGCTTTTGTTGCCAGCGCCGGTATTACCACAGCAAGCGCTTTAGGCCATGCCTTGATAGACGATTTAGCTATTTGGTTGGTGCTGCGCCTGATGGTTGGTATGGGCATGATGTGCATGTATATGGTGCTGGAAAGCTGGCTGAACGAGCAGGCAGACAGTAAAAATCGCGGCACAGTCTTTGCCAGTTATATGATTGTTTCTTACTTAGGTTTAGTGCTGGGCCAACTGGCTATTAGTTTAAGCCCTGAACTGACACTGAAACCTCTGCTGATAGTGGCTATGTGTTTTGCGCTTTGTATTGTGCCTTTGGCCTTGACACGCCGTATTCACCCTGCACCTTTACAGCCAGCACCTCTCAAAATAAAACTGTTCTGGCAAAAAGTGCCACAGTCGCTCACCACTATTGCGATGGCTGGCGTTATTGTAGGTTCCTTTTACGGTTTGGCTCCGGCTTATATAGCCCATAGTGGTGCCAGTACAGAACAAGTGGCGGCTTATATGGCAACCACTGTGGTTGCAGGTTTAGTGGCGCAGTGGCCTATGGGCCGTTTATCAGACAAAATCAAACGCAGCCGTTTAATCCGCACCAATACAGTGTTGTTAGGGGCTGTGGTGCTTTGTATTGCCATATTGCCGTTAAGCGGCATTTTGCAGCTTATCTTCACTTTCGCCTTTGGTATTCTGGCTTTTACCTTGTATCCACTGGCAACAGCGTTAGCCAATCAGAATGTGGAGCAGGAACATAGGGTCGCTTTGTCAGCCACTATCTTGCTGACTTTTGGCATGGGCGCTTGTATAGGGCCACTCATTGCTTCAGCCTTTATGCAACTGGTAGGTAACAGCATGTTGTATGGTTTTATGGCGCTTTGTACATTGCTGCTGTTTTTACGTTTAACTCATGTCAATTACCAGCAGAAACAACAGAATACCGAAGTGTCGCAAGATTATGTGATGGCGTCCGGCGACTTAGTTTCGTCTCCTTTAGCTGCCGCTTTAGATCCACGGGTTGACGAGCAAATGGTACAGGAGCAAATGGTACAGCCTCATCTGCATGAAGCCGACTTACCGACTGCGGATCAGGAGCTAAGCAGTATGGAAAGTGAAACCGAAACTGTTGCAGACACTGAAACTGTTGAAGTGGAAGCGGTAGCCGAAGTGGAAACAGATAAAAACCAAACTCCAGAGGCGAACAAACCGGCTTAAGCCGGTTTGTTGTTTTGAAAGTCTATACCCACAGAATCAAAATAACGTCAGTACCAGTTTGCCTACGACAGCATTCGACGCCAACAACTGATGCGCTTTGTCTGCTTCCGACCAGTCCATACTTTGCGCCAGCACAGGCTTAATTTTACCTTCAGCTAACGCTTTACCAAACTGCTGATTAAAATCACTGATCAATGCCGCTTTGTAGCCGTCCGTTCGATTTCTAAGTGTTGAACACAACAGCTGGCCACGTTTTTTCAGCATCAGGCCTAAGTCCAGCTCTGGAGTCATACGGCCGCCAAGCATTGAAAGCACAATGATCTGACCATCCAGCGCCAGAAGCTGAATATCTTCAACTATGTAATCGCCTGCAACAGGGTCGATAATCAAATCAAAACCTTGTGGCCGCGCGGCTTTTAACTCCACAGAAAAATCATGAGTTTTATAGTTCACCGCAAAATCCGCCCCTAAGGCTAAACAGGCTTTGGCTTTTTCATCTGAACCCACAGTGACAGCAACAAAACAACCTGAAGCTTTGCCCAATTGTATGGCTGCAGTGCCAACACCGCTGCCACCTGCATGCACCAATAAAGTCCCTTGATCCGGCAAGTGTCCCACTACACGCATTGCCTGAAAGGCAGTTAAAAACACTTCGGCGCAGGCTGCAGCTTCGGCCATACCCAAAGCTGCTGGTTTTTTAATTAAATGCTCAGAGTGCATAGCCACATACTGGGCATAACCACCGCCTGGTACTAAGCCAAATACAGCCTCACCCAGCCAGTCCTTTGAAACATCATCGGCCACAGCGACCACAGTGCCTGCGACTTCCAAACCTAAGGTCTCGGATTCGCCGGGTGGTGGCGGATATAAACCGGTGCGTTGCAATAAATCCGCCCTATTAATACCTGCAGCGGCCACTTTAACCAGCACTTGCCCTGCTTTTACCTGAGGCACAGCCACTGTAACTTGCTGCAATTGGCTTTGAGTGCCGGGATTAATTACCTCAATAGCTGTCATCTGACTGGGTATTGCGTGGTTTTGCATCAATTTAGCGAGTCCTTTTAATAGTTTTGCTTTAGCTTTTGCGCGCTCTTCACTAAAATAGCGCCCCTTGCCCATCTATAGAGTTGACCTATGTCTCACAGTATCATTTTACAACCCGAACGCGAAAAATCCTTAAGACGCCGCCACCCTTGGGTATTTTCTAAAGCGGTACTGCATGTAAAAGGTAAACCAGAATCGGGCGAAACTGTAGATGTACTCACCCACGATGGTAAATGGTTATGCCGTGGCGCATATTCAGCCGACTCACAAATTCGCGTCCGCGCCTGGACCTTCAACGAAAAAGAACAGATCGATCAGGCCTTTTTCACCCGCCGTATTCAGCGTGCCTGGTCTGTGCGCAAAGATATGTACGATTTAAACCAAACCAACGGTTTACGTGTTGTAGCTGCTGAATCTGACGGTTTACCAGGTGTCACTGTCGATTTATACGCCGATGTGCTGGTCTGTCAGTTGTTATCCGCTGGTGCCGATGCAAACCGTGAATTCATTGTTGAAGCATTAAAACAAACTTTCCCTGACGTCAGCATTTACGAGCGTTCAGACGTGGATGTGCGCAAAAAAGAAGGTTTAAAACCAGTCACTGGTTGGTTGCATTTACCTCGTGAAAGCGGCGAAGTAGTGATTTTAGAAAACGGCATGAAAATTCTGGTGGATGTGATCAACGGCCACAAAACAGGTTTTTATCTGGATCAACGCGATTCACGCGCTGCTGCTGGCCGTCTGGCTAAAGGTAAAACCGTACTGAACTGCTTCAGCTACACTGGCACTTTTGCTTTGTCTTGCTTAAAAGGCGGCGCAGAGCATGTGACCAACGTCGATATGTCGGATTTAGCCTTAAAAACCGCCGAACGCAACTTAGTTCTTAATGATATGGAACTGGATAAAGTCAGCAACGTCAAACAGGACGTGTTTAAACTGCTACGCGAATACAAAGAACAAGGCAAGTTGTTCGACATGGTGATTTTAGACCCACCAAAATTTGCCGACAGCAAAGCCCAACTGATGCAAGCAGCCCGTGGTTATAAAGACATCAACCGTGTGGCTATGCAGTTGGTGAAACCAGGTGGTTTATTACTGACCTTCAGCTGCTCAGGCTTAATGGAAGAAATGCTGTTTCAGAAAATAGTGGCCGACGCGGCATTGGATGCGAACAAAGATTGTTTGTTTATCGAGAAACTCAGTCAGTCCAGCGACCACCCTATTGCCAGCTTCTACCCTGAAGGTCATTATCTGAAAGGTTTAGTTTGTAAGGTATTTTGAACCGTATTTTAAATAAGTATTCTGATCTCGGGATTTTGTCCTGAGAACATCACAAAAGGAGTGTTCGATGACGATGAAAAAGTTAGCTTTAGTAGTGGCGGCAGCCCTGAGTTTTTCCGCTGCAGCCGACTGGTCTGTGAACAGCCAACAATCCAGCCTGAATTTTGTATCTGTGAAAAATGACGTTGTGGCCGAAACTCACAGCTTTAAAGAGTTAACAGGCAAGCTGACGTCGGCAGGCGAATTTTCAGTGGCTATCCCTGTTATGAGCATAGACACCATCATTCCAATTCGTAACGAACGTATTCTGGAGCATGTGTTAGCGGCCAAACAATACGCCACTATCAACGCCAAAGGCAAAGTCGACAGCAAAGTACTTACTGGCTTAAAAACTGGTGACAGCGTTGTTGTGGATCAAGCGCTGGACTTGACCTTACTCACTCAAACCCAAAGCCTGATGGCCAAAGTAAAAGTGACCAAAGTGTCAGATAGCCAATTGGTAGTCACCACTGTTGCGCCCATTATGCTGGACGTAAACAAGTTTGAATTAAACGCTGGCGTAGAAAAACTACGTGAACTGGCAGGCCTGAAAAGCATCAGCCCAATGGTACCAACCACTTTTAGCTTGGTGTTGGTGAAGTAGGTTTTTGGTTAGTTTGATTTGTGAAACAGCCACCTTTTTTGGTGGCTTTTTTTAAGTAGAATGGCTGACTATTAAACAACTTTTTTATAATTTACATTACGTTGTCTTGGATCGAAATACCCCAAAATACAATTGGGATTAACTATGCAAAGCTGTATATGATTTTTCTCTCGGAACCCAGCATTTGGGTAAAGGAATCTTCCTTCAGGAAACATACCACGAACTGAATCGATAAAATTTTGATGATTTCGAATTCTTCTTATTTTTGACCCCGAAGTGTCGATAAGACCAAGTTCTTTCGCAATAGCTTCATTATTCAGCTGCTGAAGACGCAGCATGACTTGGCAATCGAGCGATCTCACCATGTCTATACCGTCCTGCATAACTTTATTGACTGGCAAGCTCTGATTCAGCGCTTCAAATTCAAGCTTCAGAATTTCATAAGCTCTCTTTACCTTCTCCACATCTGCAGAATCGAGCAGGTCAATACAATTCCCTAGTTTTACAAAAGCTCCGATAACAGCCGGATGCGACACTTTTTTACTAGCATTAGCCCATTCAAGTGCTCGCTCATAGCTACCTTCCCAAAAATAGATGCCATGGCCCAGCCAATCATAAGTATTTTCTCTAGTACTCAGAACTTCCCCATTTTTGATTACCTGATCAAAAACTGACTTGTCGCAACCGTGAAAGCCTACGACTATGCCAGGGGATATGTACATTTACGATGCCACTCTGGTGATCACTTTGCCGCTTGAGTTGAGAATTCCAGAGCGCTTAAGTGATTGCTTAATTTTCTCCCGGACTTCTGGCGTAAATTCCTTTTTTTTACTCTTGCGCTTTAAATCTGCCAGCCTCTCGTCCAATGACTCTTGAAGATCAAACATATTTATTCCTCTAATAGCCTCTGACTACAAAGCCAAGTTTACAGCACAGGTCGGGATCTTTATAGATTTTTTCAGCACATTACCTGATGTTAAATTTCGGATATTGAGCTTAAATGGTCAAGTAGAGATCCAAGAACCTGAACTGCAGAGATAAATAATCATTGTCCAATTTGTCTATCACTCAGCTTGAAATTTCCCACTTTCCCTGACACTGTTAACACAGCAAATTCAAAAGGATAGGAAGATGAAACTTTCACTTATCGTAACCATGCTACTCGCCACAGCTCAACTTCAGGCGGCCGCAGCAGACAACCAAATCAATTGTCAGGCCAAAGATCAAGGCACTATAGATAAACTGATTTGCTCAGACCCGGAACTGCTGGAACAAGATCAACAACTGGCTGAGGTGTATCAGCAGGCTTTGGCAAAAGCAGTTAATGAAAAACCGCCTATGTTAAAAACTGAGCAGCGCGGTTGGGTCAAAGGTAAAGCCGAGTGCTGGAAACAAGACGACAAAAGGGCTTGTGCTGCAGAGCTTTATACCTTGCGTATTGCCGAGTTACAGGCGCGTTATGAACTGGTACCCATGAGTAAAAGGCTGCTGCTTAGTTGTGGTAATAATCCGGCCAATGAAATTTCAGTGCGTTATTACCCCACCACCACACCAGCAACCTTAATTGCGGATTATGGTGATCAGGTATCTTTAATGTATCAACAGGCCGATCAGACTTATGTAGGTCGTAATGAAAAGCTGTCGGAGCAAAACGAAGTTTTTACTGTGCAGTGGGGTTATGAGGCGCCTTTACAAAGCTGTATCGCCAAGTAGCATCCTTAGGCGATACATAGGTAATCCAAAGCGTAGTTTAATTGTCATGGGGCGCAGCTTTAACGCAGTTGCGGCCCGCAGCCTTTGCCTGATACAAGGCTTTGTCTGCAGCTATCAGTAAACTTTGTGCTCTGTCTTCATTATGCTGCAACACAGCCAAGCCTATGCTGGCAGTCACACTGAGCCGTTGTCCCTGATAGTCAATATGGGTCTGGCTGATATTCTGAAGCAGTTGCTCAGCAACTTTTCTGCCGCCTTCTGCATCAGTGTAAGGCAACACGACCACAAACTCTTCGCCGCCATAACGGGCTATAAAATCTGCAGGTCTGTGTAAGCTTTGTTCCAGTTGCTGTGCCACTGCAATCAGACAACTATCGCCTGCCAGATGGCCATAACGATCGTTAAAAGCTTTAAAGTGGTCAACGTCCAATACCAATAAACATAGCGGTTCGCTGTATCTTTTTGCATGTTCGATAAGTGATTCCAGCTGTGATTCCAGATAACGCCGGTTAAATAACCCCGTTAAGGTGTCTCTGACACTTTGTTGATACAACAGCTCGTTTGTTCGTTGTGTACTGATATAAAGCCTATTTACTTCCCACAGCAAAGCGCCAAGCAATACCATGGATGAAACACAGCTGCTGATCCTGGCTGCATACCAGCCTAAGCTAAAGCGGGAGCCAGCGAATAAAGTTAAGGTGACATCAATTAAGCTGGCCAGAAGCGCAACACTCAACCAGACATAAAGTACGTTGTTGCTGCGAGCGCGCCAAACCATGCAACACAAAGCCAGAGCATTCAGTCCCCACACCAGAAGTGCATAAGGGCTGTGCAATAATTGCTGATAACTGTTATTTGCAATCAGTGCAGGCAATAAATGACTACCCCAGGTGGCAAACAAGGCAAGACTGAGACTAAAACAGAGCGGGAACAGCACTAACCCAAGCAACCAGAGTTTCAAATCTTTGTAATCCACCTGGTCAATCTTGATAACACGCTCAGCAAAACAAGCAAACAGCATCAAGGCCGGAAACAATGCATGCCAAAATACCCAAATCCAGACTGCGCTTTGTGATCCCGCACTCAACAAACCTGTTGGCGTAAACACACCAGGAAAAACCAACTGCTGCACCATGACCAAAGGAATTAACGATAAATAAGCAGTGGCGACGAATCCCGGAAATAGTTTTCTACGTGTGGCAAATTGCGATAACAACAAATAAGCTGTAATACCTTCGAGTATTACGACTGCTGTGCCATAGGCTGGTAAAAATGGAGCTACAGAGGGCAATGTAAGACTAAGAAAAGGGGAGATAGCTGTAGCAACCAGCAATAACAGAGCAGAGACTAAATAGGCAGCACGTCGATGGGCTTGTTGCGATATAACGGGAGCAATGTCTGACACAACAACCTACGACTTTAAAAGAGATGTCTTGGCACGGACTATAAAAAAATAACCGACTATTTACCAGAACAATTCTGGCTCTTCCCGGTTTAGGCCCAAGAAAACCAGAGGATTAATTCAGTTCTATGATCTGCACACCCAGCTGATAGCAATCTTCCTGCTCCTGAGCGCAGCGCATCACTTTAGCGTGGGCCGATAAAGGCGGGAAACTGGGGTTGGAACTTTCCATTTTGATGTAGAGCATAATGCCCATTTCCAGAGGTTCATCTATTTCCAGCGACATGCCGGTGGCGCTTAAATCGCGGCAAATGGCGTTAATTATCCGTCCTGATTCAGGATCGTTAATCATTAACTGCACCTGAGCGTTCACCATCATTCGGTAGTAGTTGCGTTTATCGCTGTGGCCTAACATAAACTTTTACTGCCTCCCCTGTGTAGATGAAGCCCTAGCTGCTTTGCCGCAACTCCACTTACTTTGGGTGTTAGTTTTTTAAATGATATCTTTTATAGATCGGCCACAAGCCGCTGTAAAGACTTTTATTCAGCTTACTTATGCAAATGACTGCAGAGTAAATCATCCACCAGCATCTGAATATGTTTGGCGCTGATAGGTTTACTGACAAAAGCGTCGGCTCCGGCATCCAGCGCTATCATTTCATCGCGTGGAGTATCCAGGCCCGACATCATCAAAATAGGGATATGGCCAGTTTCAGGGGCATTTTTTAACAGCCGGCAGGTGTCCAACCCATCTAAACCCGGCATACAGATATCCATCATCACCAGATCAGGTTGTTGTTGCAGTACCAGCTGTAAAGCTTCAACTCCACTTTTGGCATAAGACAGTTGGTAAAAAGGTGACAAAGCCAGTTCGAGCAGGCGAAACATAAAGTCTTCGTCGTCCACTATCATGACTTTTTTTGGCTTCAGTTCCATTGTCTGCATCCTTGAGTCTCCATTCCAACGCATCGATGCGTTTCACTTAAGTGTATGGCCTATTTAGCGATTTGCCAAAAAACAGCCAAATATTTTCTAAAAATTTACTTTACTTTAACTCTGCAACGGCCTGCAAAATACGTTTTACCGAGACAGGATAAGGTGTTCCTAAAGTTTGAGCATGTAACGACACTTTAAGTTCCTCCAGCATCCAGCGTATCGCCAGCACCGGCTCCGGAATACTGCGGCCGGCAAATTTCCCCAGTAAATTCTGATAGGCGTCTGCTGCTTTTTGGTATTCGTGTGACATTAATCTGTCGCGGTTTGGATCCACAGGCAGTTTTTCCTGACGTTTTTGCAGCGCCTGTAAATAACGCAAAATAGCATCCAAACGCGTCGCACCATGAGTGCTGACAAAGCCCTTAAACAATAAAGAGTCGAGATGTTGCTTGATTTCCCCCTGACCTTGCACATGTTTTAACTCAACTTTACCTTTGAGCTTTTTCTGAATTTCATGGCCCAGGGTTAAAATTTGCTCCACTTTCAGCGCGATACGCAGCACTGTTTCACCCAGCTCTGCGCGGATTTTCTCTTTCACCGCGGTAAAATCCGCTTCGGTTTCAGGCCAGGGCTGCTCGCTGATCAGTTGGTCAACACCAGCAGCGATACAATCGTCTATCAGCTCCAGCACTTTGCCAAAAGGATTAAAATACAAACCCAGCTTGGCCTTGTTGGGCAAGGATTCCTGCAGGTATTTGACAGGCGATGGCACGTTTAAAAGCACTAAACGGCGCAGGCCCAGTTTACTTTGTTCAGCGGCTTGTTCGGCGTTATCCAACAGCTTAATAGCTACCGAATCTTTGTTATCCACCAAAGCCGGATAGGCTTTGATTTGATAACCGGCCTGCATTTTGATGTATTCACGCGGCAACTGACCAAAAGACCATTGGGTGAGTTTGTCCTGCTCTATGCCCCGCTCTGCCACCTGACTTAAACTCTGTTGTACCTTGCCTTGCAACTCTTGTTTTAACAGCGCCAAAGAGCGGCCTTGTTTCAGGGTGTTGCCTTTGTCATCCACTATCTTAAAGTTAAACTTCAGATGAGTTTCAATGCCAGAAAGCTCCCAGGCATCGTCCGGAATAGTCACACCCGACATCCGCTTTAATCTGTTGCTGACCACATCCAGCAAAGGCCCGTCTTCGGGTTTAATGCTTTGCAATAAGGCATCGGCGTAATTTGGCGCTGGCACAAAGTTACGTCTGTATTGTTTGGGCAGGCATTTAATCAACGCTACCAGTAAATCGTGTCGCAAGCCTGGAATTAACCAGTCAAAACCCTGCTCTTCCAGCTGATTTAATAACGACAAAGGCACCACCAGACTGACGCCATCGTCCGGTGCACCCGGTGAAAAATGATAATCCAAAGGTAAAGTTAAATTGCCCTGACGCCAAAATTCGGGGAATTTATCGGCCGTGACTTCTGAGGCGTCGCGTTTATACAGCTGCTCTAAATCCAGATGCAGCAACTTGGCATCTTTGGCTTTGGCCTCTTTCCACCATTTGGCAAAATCCACTCTGTTGTTGGCCCAGAGCGGAATTTTTTCAGCATAAAACGCAGCTAAGGTCTCTTCATCCACCAGAATATCGCGGCGGCGGGCTTTTTCTTCCAGCTCTGTGACTTGCTCAATCAGCTTTTGGTTATGGGCTAAAAAGCTTTCGTTCAGGCCTAAATCCTGCTCCACCAAAGCACTGCGGATAAAAATGTTGTGACAAGTGGCAGGGTCTATTTTACTGTACAGCACAGGGCGTTTGCCGACAATGATCAAGCCATACAAAGACACCTGTTCATAAGCCACCACTGCACCTTTTTTCTTTTCCCAATGTGGTTCACTGTAACTGCGGGTGACTAAATGCATAGCCGCAGGTTCAACCCATTCAGGCTCAATTTTGGCCACAGCACGGGCATACAGCTTGGAGGTTTCCACCAGTTCAGCCGCCATCACCCATTTAGGTTTACGTTTAAATAAGCTGCTGCCAGGGAAGACAAAAAAGCGGCTTTGACGCGGGCCCATATAATCGGCGTCGCTGTCGCGGCTACCGATTTGGCCTAATAAACCTGTTAATAAAGCGCTGTGGATTTGCTCGTAGGATGCAACCTGCGAATTCAGGCTCCATTGCTGCTCGGTACAAATTTGGCTTAACTGGCCAAATAAATCCTGCCATTCGCGCACACGCAGGTAATTGAGCAGCTCTTGTTTACATAAACGGCGGAACTGGTTGTTGGTCAGCTCGTCCTGCTTCTCTTGCAGATAAGCCCAGAGTTTGAGCCAGGCACTGAAATCTGAATCAGGATCGGCAAAACGACCATGCAATTCATCGGCTTTTTGCTGTTTATCCAGCGGACGTTCGCGTGGGTCCTGAATAGACAAAGCTGAGACAATTACCAGCACTTCCTGCAAACAGCTGTGCTCTGTCGCCGCAAATACCATACGGGCTAAACGAGGATCGACGGGTAAACGGCTGATTTGCCGTCCTAAGTCGGTCATTTGCAAACTATGGCTATTGGACTGAGGCTTCACAGCCCCCAGCTCTTCCAACAGCTTAATACCGTCGTTAATAAAACGACTGTCTGGCCGCTCTAAAAAAGGGAAAGCCTGAATATCGCCTAAACCCAACGCCAGCATTTGTAAAATAACAGAAGCTAAGTTGGTGCGCAGGATCTCCGGATCGGTAAATTCTGGTCTGCCATTAAAATCTTCTTCGCTGTATAACCGAATACAGATACCAGCAGCGACGCGGCCACAACGGCCTTTACGCTGATTGGCGCTGGCCTGACTGACGGCTTCAATTGGCAGCTGTTGTACTTTAGATCTGTAGCTGTAACGCGAAATACGCACTGTGCCAGGGTCTATCACATAACGAATACCCGGCACTGTTAACGAGGTTTCAGCCACGTTAGTCGACAAAACTATGCGCCGTCCTACGCCAGTCTGGAAAATCCGATTTTGCTCGGCCGCACTTAAACGGGCATACAGCGGCAGTATTTCGGTATGAGGCAGTTTTAACTTTTCCAGCGCATCTGCTGTGTCACGAATTTCACGCTCACCGTTTAGGAAAATCAGAATATCGCCCGGTGGCTCACGATACAGCTCTTCCACTGCATCAAAGATAGATTGCAGTTGATCGGCATCTTTATCGTCGTTTTCTGCCAAAGGCCGGTAGCGGGTTTCGACCGGATAAGTACGGCCTGAGACTTCGATAATAGGCGCATCAAAAAAATGTTTGGAAAAACGCTCTGGATCTATAGTGGCCGAGGTGATAATGACTTTTAAATCAGGGCGGCGTGGTAACAGCTGCTTTAAATAACCCAATAAAAAGTCGATATTTAAACTGCGCTCGTGCGCTTCATCGATGATGATGGTGTCGTATTGATTTAAAAATCTATCCTGCTGAATTTCCGCCAGCAGCACACCGTCTGTCATCAGTTTGACTAAAGTAGTGGGTGCTGTGTGATCGCCAAAACGGATTTTATAACCCACCTGCTGCCCTACAGGGCATTTCAGCTCTTCAGCCAAGCGTGCAGAGACACTACGGGCTGCTAAACGACGTGGCTGGGTATGGCCTATCATACCAGCCACACCACGGCCTAACTCTAAACAGATTTTTGGAATTTGGGTGGTTTTACCCGAGCCTGTTTCACCGGCAATAATCACCACCTGATGTTTGGCAATAGCGGCTTTAATATCGTCTTTTTTGCCTACAACAGGCAGCTCAGCCGGGTATTCAATAGTCGGCATTGCGGCGAGACGCTGAGCGCGTAGTTGCATAGAAGTGGCGATTTTTACCGACAGCTGCTGCATTAACTGCTGCTGTTTGTTTTCATCCTGTTGTTTTTTAATACCCTGCAAGGTCTGGCGAAAACGGTGCTGATCTTTAGATAATGAATTGGGAATGGCTTTAGCAAGCGCGGCAACAGAAATTTCAGCGTCGTTGGTAGTACTAGCAGCTTTAACAGTAGAGTCGGTCAACACAAGGCCCTCAAGAGATAGGGGCGACATGCTACCAAGTTCAGGGGCTTGAGATCCAGTAAAAGCACCGCTTAAAACGGTGCATTTCCTGGAAATACGTCAACTGACTGCTTTGTAATGGGAGTGCAGTTCTAAGTCTATAGCTCTTAGTACATCGGTTCTGCTAATCACGCCCAGCAGATAACCGTCATCATCCACCACAGGGTACACCTTAGGTTTGGCCATCAGCATGGTTTGAGCTAAATCTACAATGCCGTGGTAAGACTTTACCGTCAGCACTTCTCTGCGCATCACATCTTTAACTGAAGCTGCCTGCTGCAAATGATAAGTACCAGATAACATTCTGGACAAGCAATCCTGTTCAGAGACAAAACCAATGACCTTTTTTTCTTTGTTGATCACAGGCCCGCCGAGTTGTTCTGCGAGGATCAGTTTATTGACCGCCTCTTCCACTGACATCTCTTCGGTAAAGGTCACAGGGTGACGATTCATATGATCGGATATTTTTAATAAGTCCATAAGCCCCTCAAAAGTGTCGTATTTTCCTAGCAGCTTAAGCTTAGACCAGCGCAAGCTACTTGGCTGAACTCTCTTTAAAAATTTCAGTAATTGTGGCTTCGCCTTCGGTTTTTTTGGCTCTGTACATGCCCTCGGTATTAAAGCTCCAGCCTACTTTACCTTTGTGGTCAATCAGGATCACGCCACCAGTACCACCGACTTTGGCTAATTCTTGCTGTATCACTTGGTCGGCCGCTTTATCAGCACTGATGCCCTGATATTTCACCCTGGCACATATATCTGAAGCCACACGGTAGCGGATAAAAAACTCACCATGACCAGTGGCAGAAACCGCACAGCTGGCATTGTCCGCAAAGTTACCTGCGCCAATAATAGGCGCATCACCAATACGGCCATAACGTTTGGCTGTCATGCCGCCAGTAGAAGTAGCAGCAGTTAACAAACCACTGCGATCCATAGCCACAGCGCCTACAGTGCCCATATTCCATTCAGCTTGCCATGGTGCATTTAAACGGTAGTTTTGTGCCTGATGTGGCACTTTTTGCATACTTTGTTTGGCTTTTTTTAAAGCCTCGTAACGAAACTCTGTATCAAAATAGGAGTTTTCAACCAGCTCCAGCCCTTGCTCTTTGGCAAACTGCTCAGCACCAGCACCAGAGAGCATCACATGCTCAGATTTTTCCATTACAGCGCGGGCTAATAACACAGGGTTTTTCACATGAGTTAAACCCGAAGCTGCACCAGCCATCAGGTTATCGCCACGCATAATGGAGGCATCCAGTTCATGCCCCTCATCATAGGTATACACAGCGCCTTTACCTGCATTAAAAAGCGGAGAGTCTTCCATAATCAGCACAGCTGCTGTCACGGCATCTACACTGCTGCCGCCTTTTTCCAGCACGGCATAGCCTGTATCCACCGCATGTTTTAAGGTGGCGTGATAGGCCTGCTCCTGAGCATCTGTCATCTGGCTTTTATTGATGGTACCGGCACCACCGTGTATGACTATAGCTATTGGTTGTGTGGCAAAAGCCAGAGCAGAAAAGCAGCTTAAAGCTAAAAAAGACATGGTGCGGCGCATAAAAAATCCCTGATCAATAAACTTATTACTCAAGGTTGTACCGCGAACTACCTCAGCGATGCAAGTTGCTCTGCGTTGGTTTTGCCAGAATAAGGGTTCAGTCTTCAGCGCCTATCGAAGCTTCAGCACCGCAATTACCAGCTCTTTTAAAGCCTGCATTTAGCGCTTGTTGTTCTGTTTCAAACCATTGCTGATTGCGCTCTGACACCTGACGATAGCCGCTGCAATGACTTAAGTGATACAACTTGCTGCGTTTATTGCCCAGCACCTGACCTGAGGCTTGCTCGGTCTGAACCGGTGCTACTGCCGCAATTTGACTGGCCTGAGCTTGTTTATTCAGGCCAAAACCCGAGGCTTTGTAATTCAGCTGCCAGACTTTTTTTCCTGTGACAAAGTCATTGCCATGACCCATATGCTGAGCAATACGTTGCTGCAGCTTCAGTTCTGTGTCATCGACAGGGTCCTGCTGATGCCAGGCCATAAAAAGCTGCTGCTGGGCTTTTGATAAATGAATGTTGTATTTGTCGGCCATGTAAAAATGAATACGGGCTATATCGCCGCGAATTTGTGGTCTTGGTTCAACCTGCCGACTTTTAAAGTCGACTTTCACTTCACAGGAACCATATTGTGGCGCTTGAGGTGGCAACATAGCAAAACGGTAATGCGCTCTGTCACCGTTTACTTCGCCTATTGCAGGTTTGAGGTTAAATAAATCGGCTTCCATTTGTTTAAACAAACTATCTGTTTTGCCACATTGCTCACGCCCGCCGTTTTTCCAACAAGTCAAAGGGGAACCAAATTGCTGGGCTGGCATCACATGCTCCCATTCAATGCGGCTGGCGCGTGGGCCATTTTTCCGAATTTGATAACCACAGGCGTTCAGATCAGGAATGCCTTTACCTGCTTGCCAACGGATATCGCATCCACAATAAAACTCTTGTTTTTCAGGTGCATAGATACGGCTGGCTAGTTTTTTGGCGGAATCAAAGTTAGCAGGGGCAGCAGCCACGGCCCAAACAACAACAAAAGCAAAAGAAAATATGAATTTAAACAAAGAGGTACAACCTTAAACTGCCTACAGAACGGTTTTATTATGCCACAAGTACGAACCGAGCAAATCAGACATTTAAGTTCTGATATAAGTAATCAGCTGACCATCTTCGTATATCTTTTCTTCAGTACAAAAATAATTCATTTTGTGATGCTTCAGGCTAAGGTGATGAGTTATAGGATCTTTCTGCTATCTTTAAACTGAAGCAGCTATTAATGCCAATTAACATATAAAAAACATACTTTACAAAAGCATTTTGGCTATTTAGTATGCGGCCCATGATTTCGTCGCTATAAATCAGCAGCTAAACGCATAATAAGAGTTAAAACGCTATGGACCAGTCATTTTTTCGTTGTAAAAAAGTCTTGGTCATTGATGACTGTGCGCCCGTTCGGGCCACCGTAAAAGGAATGTTACAACAAATGGGGTTTGAGGCTATTCATGTAGCCAAAGACGCAGGCGAAGCTATGCATAAGTGCATAGAAATGCCCTTTGATTTTATTTTGTGTGACTTCAATCTCGGTGATTGCAAAGATGGTTATCAGTTATTTGAAGCACTGAAAAAACAACAACTACTGGCCCCACTCTGCTGCTTTATTGTCATTAGCGCCGAAGCTCAAAGCCAGATTGTTCACGGGGTGATTGAACTGCAACCCGATGACTATTTGCTGAAACCTTTCACCGCGCCGGCTTTAGAAGAGCGCATATGCAGAGCCATCAGGCACCGAATTGAATTACGTAAAGTATTTTTCCGCCTGTTTGAGCAAGACTATGCCGAAGCCTCCCGTGAATGTGATTTAGTGATCCGAACCAAACCCGATTACGCACTGCAAGCCATGCGATTAAAAGGCGAACTGCTGCTGAAATTAGGCCAGTACGATAAAGCAGAAGTGTTTTACCAAAAAGTTTTACAACAAAAAGCTTACAGCTGGGCACGTCTGGGGCATGCCTTAAGCTGTTTTTATCTGGAACGCTGGGAAGATACCGAGCTGGAACTAGCTGATTTGACTCAGTTTGGTGAGACCAAAGTGGAAGCCTTGGATTGGTTATCCAGGTTGTACGTGCGTCATGGGCGCTATCAACAGGCCTTTGAAACCCTGACAAAAGCTGCAACCTTGTCACCCAAAAATGTCAGCCGACAAAAGACTTTAAGTAATTTATGCGTCATTTTGGGTCATACCGATATCGCAGCCCGTATTGCCGGAAAAATAGTTCAGGGAGCCCGCCACTCTGTTGACGATACCGCTGACAATTATCTGAACCATGCCCGCGCTTTGGTGGATCAAGCCAAAGGCGCATCAGTGATGGATAAAGCTGTCATTCTGCAAAATGCAGGCAAATTATTAGACGCTTTGCATAAACGTTTTAACGTCGATGCTTTGAAGCGGGAAACAGTGATCTTACGCAGCCGTATGAGCAGTTGTCGTGGCGCCATCAAAGAAGGTCGCGAACTGATGCAACAAATTCAGGATTTACCGCTGGATGATCTGACCATCGACAGCTGTATGGATGCTGCAAAAGCTTATTTTGAACTGGGTGATTTGTATTCCAGCCAGCTTTGCATCGACCGTCTAAAAACCATGTTGTATGACGATGATTTCCTGACTGAAACCCAGCGCATTATGCTGCAACTGGAACAAGACAAACACGAAAGCTTAAAGCTGCAGATCAAACAAATTAATACCGAAGCCTCAGATGCCTACCGTATGGGCCAGTATGGCCGTGCCGTAATGCTGTTTTGTGAAACCTTCGACTTTATGCCAACCAATCCGGTGATAGCGCTAAATTTGTTGCAGGCGATGAGCAAAAGCGCAGGCGTAACAGGTGAAACCATCAACTACGCACGCAACGCCGCTCGTGTGCTTCGGCAAAATCAGCTGGAAAAAAGCGAACAGGATCGCTTTGAAAAGTACGTGACAACCTTAAAGAAAACCCAGCCGGGCTTGTCTTCGGTGCAGTTGTAAAAGGTCGGAGCTTTAGCTCTGACCTTGCTGATTACCCCAAAATAATATAATCCGACTGATAGACGGTTTCTTTGTGCTCACCCGGGACCAGCCGCACATAGCGACCACATACCTGATCAATAGCGATGCAATCGTCAACATCCACCACTGCATCGGTGTGAGGTTTATCCCAGATTTTAGGCAGGTAAGCTTTGCCCTTTTGTTTGGCTTCGGCTTTGTCTTGGGCTGTGACCAGCAAATAATGATGATCTTCACCAAAAGTGCCTGGCGTATAGCCGCCTAAATTAATAAAAAACAACCGCAGTTCATCGGCAGCCGGAGCCAGATCGGTAAAATGCAACTGATAACCTTCGACCCCATCGACCTGCATCCAGGAATCGATATGCATACCCGCCATAGTGCCAAACCATTGCTCGCGTAACTGCGGATAACAGTCTTCAATGCTATCGCCAGTCACAAAAGCTACATCGTGCACTTCAATTTTTGCTTTGGGGTGTTTGCCACCTAACATCACTACAAATAACATTAAAAAATCCTTTTAATCCCGGCCGTTATAAATGCGGCCCCCGGAATTTTTATAATAATCCAGCACGGCTTTAGCGTCACTGCGTTTAAATTGGCGTACCACTTCCATACCGGCATTTTCTAAATACTGATACGACTGTTCAAATACCGGGCCTTCGTCAAAACCTATAGCACGCGCATCTTCAGCAGCTCCGGCACAGACCATACGATTGACACCACTCCACAGCACTGCGCCCATACACATAGCGCAAGGCTCGCAAGATGTGAAAAGTTCTCGACCACTGTCTGTGGCCAAAGTAAAAGTACCCAGCGCTTTTTCGGCCATCATAATAGCCACTGTTTCACCATGTAAGGTCGAATTGGTTAAAGGCACCACACGGTTCACCCCAACGCCTAACAGCTGACCTGATGAGCGGTCAAAAATAGCAGTACCAAAAGGACCACCAGTGCCACGTTCAACGTTTTGTTTTGATAACTCAATGGCTAACGCCATTTTTTCGTCATCGTTATTATAGGTTTTGTGCCAGTCGACAAAAGCTGCCACCCAGTCTGGTAATTCCACAGTCACAGCACTACCCGGCTGGCTGACAAAACCAATACGTTCGTTCATTATTTTTCCTGTCGCGTCTTGTCGCGAATCATCGCTAAAAATTGGGCCGACTTTTTACCTTTATATCAGCTGAGCTACAAGTAAAAAATCACTTAATGCCAATTTTTTGTGAAAAACCGAGTTTCCATTACAAGTCTGCAGAAACAGGCAATAGTGCTCAACTTTCGTTCTACCGTTCCAGTGCCAAAGGCTGCCAAGCTACACCTATAGCGAATCAGCGCTAAGAAACACACTGAACGGGAGCAATTTTATGTCTACTCTGAATTTGAATTCAACAGCTGAAATACAAACAAAAGTCTGGTTTATCACGGGCGCAAACCGGGGTATAGGTGCTGAAATTGCGAAAGCTGCATTGGCTGCTGGGGACTCTGTCGTAGTCACAGGCCGCAATGTAGAACAGCTAACACAAAAATTTAGTTATTCAGACAAAGCTTTGGCTTTAGCTCTGGATGTAACAGACATGGCTCAGGCTCTGGAAGCAGTAGAGGCAACTCTCAAACATTTTGGCCGTATTGACGTACTGGTGAATAACGCAGGCTACGGCCAGTTAGGTGTATTTGAGGAAATTCCACAAGCTGATGTAGAACGTCAGTTTGCCACTAATGTATTTGGTCTGATGAATGTCACTCGCGCTGTATTACCCCTGATGCGCGCGCAGCGCAGTGGCCGCATCTTCAACCTGTCCTCTATTGGCGGTGCTTTAGGTTTTGATGCTGCTTCTGTCTATTGTGCCACTAAGTTTGCTGTAGAGGGTTTTACTGAATCTTTGGCGCTTGAAGTCAAAGGCCTGGGCATAGAAGTGAATATTGTTGAGCCAGGTTTCTTTCGCACTGACTTTCTCGACAGCAGCTCAGTGCAGTATGGTACTGAAAAAGTAGCGGATTATCAGGACTACTCCACAGCGCTGGAGCAGGCTTACAGCAAAGTCAGTCATCAACAAGCGGGCGATCCGGCCAAACTGGGTCAGGTGCTGGTACAACTGGCAAAGACTGACATCCTGCCGCTGCGATATGCCGCAGGGTCTGACGCTATAGACTATTTAACGACAGCCTATCAGCGCCGCTTGCAGGAATTGAACGACTATCAGGCCTTATCTATGTCGACAGATCTAGATGCTTAACCCAGGCGGACCATGCCTTTTTGCATGGTCCTTTTATTAACGAAGCCCCGGCAGTTTTTTTAAAAAGCCAGATCCCACAATCGACGCCTATTCCAGCCAGTGCTACACTGCCCGCTCTTTGTTTTCGCATTTATGGATGCCACTGATTTGAGCCAACCATCGACACCACTGGCACCACCACAGGCCAGCTTTTATTTTTATGACTTTGAGACCTGGGGCGCGGATCCAAAAAAAGACCGTCCGGCGCAGTTTGGTGGTATTCGCACAGATTTAGATTTAAACCCTATTGGCGAACCCGATATGTGGTATTGCCAGTTGGCGAACGATTATTTGCCTCATCCGGTCGCTGCGCTGATCACTGGCCTGACGCCACAGCTCTGTAATCAAAAAGGTTTGCCTGAAACCGAATTCTGCCGCCGTATTTTAGAGCGTTTCAGCCAGCCGAACACTTGTGTGCTTGGGTACAACAGCTTACGTTTTGATGATGAAGTCACGCGTTACAGCCTGCACCGTAACTTCTACGAGCCTTATGGCCGCGAATGGCAACAAGGCAATAGCAGATGGGATTTAATCGACATCGTACGCGCCTGTTATGCGCTGCGCCCTGAAGGTATTGTCTGGCCAGAAAAAGCTGATGGCAGCCCCAGCTTTAAATTAGAAGAGTTAACCAAAGCCAATGGTTTATCGCATCAACGAGCGCATGATGCCTTGTCTGATGTATACGCCACTATCGCCATTGCCAAACTGGTGAAAGAAAAACAACCGAAGTTATTTCAGTACCTGCTGGATTTACGTAAAAAAACTGAAGTCAGTAAGTTGTTTGATTTAGTCAATTTAACGCCGCTGGTGCATGTGTCGGGTCGCTTCCCTGCTATTCAGGGTTGTGTCAGTTGGATAGTGCCTTTAGCGCCGCATCCAACTAATAAAAACGCCGTGATTTGCTACAACCTGCAAGCCGATCCTAAACCTTTGCTGGAGCTGGATTTAGCCTCTTTGCAGCAACTTTTGTATACCAAAACCGCTGATTTAGATGAAGACCAAGAGCGGCTTGGCTTAAAGCTGATTCATATCAATAAGTGCCCTGTGTTGTCCCCGGCCAAAACCTTGTCAGAGCAACGCGCTGCAGATTTAGGCATAGACAGAGCCGCTTGCCTTAAGCATCTGGATTGGCTACGGCAAAACCGCTCAGCTATTCAGCCTAAGGTGATGGAGCTGTATCAGTTGCCAACAGACTACAGTGTAGAAACCAACCCGGATTATCAGCTTTATAACGGTTTTGTCTCCAACGAAGATAAACAGCGGATGGAACAGCTGCACCAAATGAGCGCCGATCAACTGGCGTCCAACCCTGTGCTTTTTAGCGAAGACCGACTCAATCAACTGCTGTTTTTATACCGCGCCCGCAACTACCCACAAAGCCTGACCGATCAGGAGCAACAACGCTGGCAACGATATCGCAGCGACAAGCTGACACACGGTCTGGATAAACCTAATTTAACCTTTGAAGAATTTGGTTTGGCACTGGAAAATCTGGCGCATGAAGCAGGCGATGACGTGAAAAAAATGAATATCCTCAAGGCGTTATTTCAGTACGCTCAGAGTTTATAAACCGTTATTCATTGATACTACCGTCAGGCGAAAACGTAGGGGCGACCTTTAGGGTCGCCCGTCTATTCATATAAATCTGTATTGCCCGAAATAGTTAAACCAACAAAGCCGCAGTGTCGAACACAACAGTTACAGTTTTTTTGTTCAGCTGCCAGTCAGCTCTCTATGTTTCAGATCAGACTTCTGTTAGCCTGCGCACATTAATTAACCAATGTGGTTGTTGGGTGCGGAGCCTGTAATGAAGTTGTGGTCAAAAATCAAAGTGATGTTGTGTAGTTTGTTATTAACAGGTTGTATAGCGCCAGCCTTATTAATGACCTCGCAGGCCCAGCTTCTTGGTGAACTATTGCGCCCTTTGGTGGGTTTTAACCCGCTGGATGTGAACCTGTTTGAAAACCCGTTGATCCGCGACCCTATGGTGGCCTTAATGGGTGAAAGTAATTACCGCACCGCAGTCACTTTATTAAATACCGCGACCGCCATACAGCAACAAGGCCCGTTGTTTTTTGTGGTATCAGAACACTCACCTTTGCCTCATCTGGCCGAAAAAGCAGGTTTTGTCTGGAACTCCGATCACAACCAAATGGCTATTTTATTAGTGTCGGGCGGCAAAACCGAGATTTTCCATCAGGTTGTTGAAGGCGCTGCCGGCAAAGTCATACCCAGTTGGCCAAAAGAGCTGGTCGACTACACCAGCCCTGAAAAATTAAAACAAAAAGCTGTGGCCGCAGCGGCAGGAAAAATAGGCCAGGGCTTGGGCTTGTCTGAAGAACAAACTGGTTTTGTTGAAACAGGTTTAGCAGGCGGTTCAGTGCAAAATGCGCTGGAAGAAAACCTGAAGCAAAAAGCCATGGATCCGCTGGAAGAAATCAGACAAAAAGTGGAAGAAGGCAAAGCCGATCTGTTAAGTCAGCCAAAACAACGTTTTACCGAAATGAAACAAGAAGCCATGCTGACTGAAGAAGATATGTTTAAGCAATTTACCGGCAAATCAGCAGAAGAATTAAAAGCAGCGAAACAATACGCTGAAGAGGCCAAAGCCCGGGCTGACGCCAATCAGAAAAAACCTTTCACCACCATCAAAGACAAAGCCACTTTAGAAAAAGAAGCCAAACAATGGGCCAAAGATAAAGCCAATAAAAAAGTAGACGAAACCCGCGCCCCGGC
The DNA here is from genome assembly GCF_021290985.1 of Rheinheimera soli. GTDB lineage: Bacteria > Pseudomonadota > Gammaproteobacteria > Enterobacterales > Alteromonadaceae > Pararheinheimera > Pararheinheimera soli. The sequence continues at coordinate 4,262 of NZ_JAJOYU010000013.1, read as the reverse complement.
TGACGAATTACTGAATGAGCTAACCGAAGAAGTAAAACAAAAAACCACCCTGCCCGTGCCGGAGAAGAAAAAGGATGGTGGGGACTAGGTTTTTGTGTGAGTCAAGAAAAGTAACCAAACTCAGACCTATTGATTACTTGTTCAGCAGTTTGGTTAAGCCTATACTGAATGCGCATTCGACATACGCATAGGTAATTTTATGAAAGCAACTTTCAGCTCACAAGCCCCAAAAAAAGCAACCAACCTTAGCTTAAACAGCGAATTGTTGGCTGAAGCGAAACGGCTGAATATCAATCTGTCTGCGACTATGGAAAAAGCTCTGGAACTGGAAGTCAGTCAACGATTAAAAGCAGAGTGGCTTGAACAAAATTCTGACGCTATCGCTGCCTGTAATGAGCTTACAGAAAAACATGGCTTGTTCTCTGACTCATTTCGGGCATTTTAATGTCACAATTCACGCTCTACCAAAACAATGATGCAAGCACTGCCAAAACCTACCCTTATTTTATTGATGTGCAAAGTGATTTACTTGAGTCCCTGAATACCCGTCTTGTTGTGCCACTGACACCATTGGCTCTGATGGATAAAAAGACTCCTCAGCACCTATGCCCAAGAATTCACTTAGACACAGGAGATTTTGTAATTCTGACTCACCAGATGACCAGCCTCCCAACAAAGCTGTTGATAAACCCTGTGACCAACTTACAAGCATTCAGAGATGAGATAATTGCCGCTATTGATTTCCTGATCACTGGAATATAAACAAAGGTTTTCGAGTCACAGCCTTTGGGTCATACATTGTATCTTGTCTCATTTTATGAAGACCTGCCTCAAAGTTGCTTGCTAAGCAACGCTGCCACGGGCCTTGCCTGCTAAGCTCGCCACTAATGACGCCAGTTTAAATGAACTAAATATTGGGGTCTCAACTTTGTCATGCTACAGCTATTTCGGCACTATCAACGTCTGGACCGAGTCGACGAGCGTACTCGACCAGACACCATCTTTATTACCGTTCGTCAGATAGATAACGATGTAATGATCATTGAGATCCTTATCGAACAGGATGCGCCCCCTCACCTTGGTACCACCGTCGTGGCCAACCTGATGCCAGCGACCTGACGTACCATAGTCCCAACCTGTTGCAAAGGAGCCAAGATTACCGTTAGCGAACTGATAGGGCTGCCAAAAGCGCTTTAGCCCTGCCTTTGAAACAACACGTCCATGCGCTATGGCGGACATGAATTTGCCTGCATCGTCCAGTGTCATGTAAGCACCTCCGTGCGCGATGCTATAATCCGGCCATGCGATCGACAGATCAGGCACAAGCTTGCCCTCCTTCGCCCTGTAGCTTTCAACAAGGCGAGCCTTGGGAACATCGGCGAGCTTAAGCCACGTCTCCTGAAGGTCTAGCGCTTCAATGATCCGCTGGCGCACCAGTGTGCGGTATGGCGTCCGCGTGACAGACTCAAGGACAGCAGCTATCACCAGGTTGTTGGTATTGGTGTAGCGCGTTCGCTCCCCCGGTGCAGATACAGGCACATCTTTTAAGGTCGCAAAAACGGCTTCCACGCTGGGCGGAAACGGCCGCGAAAAATCATTACTGTCGAAATATTCAGGCACGCCCGAGACATGGTTTAGAAACTGATCGATACGGATAGTACGCCAGGACTGCGGCAAATTGCCGACATAACGGGAGGCTGGATCAGAAATATCAAGCTTCCCTTCCTCCTGTAATTGCATAACGAGGGTGATAGCGAATAGTTTGCTGACTGAGTAGACAGGGAAAACCGTCTTCGGCGTGACCAATGTGCTGCCATCGATCGCTGTAGTGCCAGTGGCATTGCGGTACAGAATATCCTTGTTGTGAAGCTCAAGCACGGCCTGTCCGGGAATTCCATGTTTTTGTTCATTAATGCGCAGTTGATTATCAACAGCGGCATGGATATCGACAGCTGAAGTCTGTGCCCAAGCGGCACATGCGAAAAATAAATGTAGCGAGGCAAACAGACTAAAAATTTTCATTTTGTATCCGACTTAAACGGGGCAACATAAACCGAAAAGGCTTGAGCTCAAAGTGATTGAAAGCTATCACCTGACGGTGTTTGGCTGGCATAGCTAAACACCAGATAGCACCATATTTTTGATTTTACTGGCTTTTTCAAAATGATCTAATTTATGAACTTCAATCCACCATGTGGCAGCTTCCATAAGAACCTCGGGCTGATCGTTCTTGTTTTTAAAAAACGCATAAAAGGATAGACCCACATCAGCTCCCTTCTTATCAATTTTCTGATCACAAACTTCAATGATCTTTTTCCTAAGTTGTTCTCTCACGTCAATATTTCTTTATGAGTTTTGGGCACCTAACAACCCGCACTATGGCGGACAAATAAGCGCGCAGCGTTTTTGTCCCAGCGACCAACGGAACTTATTACTGCCTCTGGTTATCTGTTTTGTTGCTTGTTTAGCTTTGATTGTCTTTTTGTAAGCTGGGCCACTTTTATAGCTTCCCATACCGCTATAGCACCGCCAACAGCAAGAATGGTATAGCAATTGTTGAGATCGTTGAGGAACGGGTGAAACGCATTGCCCTTTGCGCCAAAGGCGCCATACAAGCCAAGTCCAACCAATATCATGCCAGGTGCACCAATGATTTGGGTCCTTATCAATTCTTTTCTAATGCTATTTAATTCTTCTTCCATTCCATTTCTCGCTTAGTTTTTGCTATCAACACATAACACCGCCGTTACGCGGCCTTGTTATGCGCCAGGCTTCTGACACTCCGTTTAAGCGATATCAGCATCCCGCCCGACCACCTCAGAACACCCTGACGATATCAATTGGACGAACGGCTTTCCAAAACGGTTTCTAAAAGCCATTTTAGTTGCACATCGTAATATCCGTCACTCTTTCGAGGACTGTTCATATTCTGCATTTCGCGAATGCTTCCAGTCTCAGAAACATGGAGGTTATGATCAGCATCTTCAAATGATGCGATTAACAGCGAAGCTTTCGGGTTCTGCCCGATGGTAGTTTGGTAAAGTTTGGAGGTCTTGCGCCAATCAACATTCAAATCCCGCTCACCGAATATCGCTAACGTGTCGACTTCCAGAGAAGCCAGCATAGCTTCAAAGTTCTCGATAAAGACGTAGGAGCACATGTCGTCATCGATATTCGCACAGGTGCCGGCATTGCAGCCTAGTTGTTGCGCTTCATACTGTGCGCGGCTTTGCCATTCGCCGCGCATTTGCTTGATGTACTCATTCGCGCGTAGCTGTTGAGTGGCGATCTGATAAAGATCATAGCTCCCGCCAGTGCGAAAGATATTACATCCAGCGCGCCATTCTTGCGCCAACTTTTCAGCTTGCTCAACAGTCTCACCTTCATGAGGTAAATTTGACAACAGTAAATAAGAAAAATTATCTTCTGCAGTCGTACCGCTAACCGATATCCAGAAATTGATATTTGAATCCTGTGACAACGCAATGGGCGCGATCCAGCCGGCACGGCTGATACCCCAAATACCGATTCGATCGGATCCAGGAGCGTTGACCTGACGAAGATAGCTCGCCGCATCCAGTACTTCCTCAGCACTGCTAAACACGGATTGGTTAATATCGAACGCACCTTCGCTTTGCCCCTGGCCGGGTTTATCCCAGACTGCTGTGGCAATACCGATATCATTAAATCGCTGACGCAGATCAGCATAAGAGTTCCGTCCACGGATATCTGACCCACCGTAGCCATGTACGAATATGATTAACGCCTCGCTCACTTTTTTGGCAGGAGTGTCGAAGATACCGGATAAAGTCAGACCGTTAGAGTCAAATGTGAAATCCATGGTAGTGCCTGGTGTAAAACGGACTTCTGGTGTTGTCTTCTCTTGTTCTTGCTCAATGGTGCAGGCACTAAGGGCAATTACAATAACGGCAATCATCATGTTCCTCACAGTCTTTTCTCCTCGTGTATCGATCAACTCCATCCAAAATTTATCCTGATGCGATTATGATTTCGCCTCAATTTACGTAGCTGCTCCTGCCTTGCGGCATAACCCTTGGTTAAGGGGCGGGCTTTAGCCCGTCCCAGTGAGCGAAGCGAACGGTTTGAACCAGTTGTTAGACACGATGGCAATAGCATTATGTTAACTCTCTAGAGGTTTGGCCGTAGTGATATATCAAATGATTCTTGGTCTATATTATTGTTCTGATATTGTACCCGTGCTGAGTAATTTCCTGCAGGGATAAGGATTACATTGCACCCAT
>NZ_JAJOYU010000012.1 GCF_021290985.1 Rheinheimera soli | reverse complement strand
AGGCCCATCATCTGTAGAACTTCAACATCAGCATGGATTGAAGCTTTCGAAGGGCTGATATTAAGTTTTTTCTTCCCAAAAACACTAGCGACTAAGGGTAAACTGATGAATTCTTGCTTGTCAGATGGTGCGGAGTAACTTTCAGCCATAGAATATTGCAACAATGAGTCGATACCCTTTTCAACTTCAGAACGCTCTTGGGTTGAGCGAAATAAGACAGCTTCCAATGCAAGCCTAGGAACATGCGAATTCCAAACTGACAACGTAAGAAACGCACGCTGCGAACAAGGACTTAACGCAGCGTATGTTCGTTCAAAAAGCGCGGTCAAGATATCTTCTGTACCAGCAACAAGCTGAGGAATATTACCCGTCTTTTTACTCTTAGCAACTTCACCTAGTAACACTTTAATTACATATGGATGCCCTTCTGATTTCTCAATCAAATCTCTAATGTATTTATCAGTAAGCAAGCCATCAACCCCCAACAACTTGGCTGTTTGATCAATCAGAAGTCGAGATTCTGTTTCCATCATACCGCTTACTTCAAGTGGATAATCTCCCTTAAACTCTCGAAGACGAGTGGTAATTAAAGCTTTGTTTGGCAAGCGAATAAAGGAATCAATCCAGTTGAACATTTCTATAGGGTTTTGCGTAGTTTCAAAGTTATCAAACACAAAAAGGCAGGGGTCTAAATCAGACTTTCGAAGCTGTTGCTCAAGATATTCTCTTCCATTGAAAGTCTTATCATTAATCTGTTCTTTAGATAACACTAAACTCGCATAGTACTCCCCCATATCATCTGGAGATAAAACTAATGGTCGCACCGGCTTCGGACCTGTAAGTTGTAAATCGACATCTCGTGAACTAAGCCATACGATACCTTCATAACGACTATCTTGATACAAACTCTGTATAACCTTCAGTGCTAACGATGTCTTTCCAATCCCCCCGCGACCCAAAAGAGTTATGATCGGCCGCTTATCGTCTTTAAGTAATCTTAATAGATCCCCCTGCAATTCCGGTCGTTCAATGTAATCTCGTGGTAAATCAGGAGCATTTGAAAGGCAAGTTCCTTTTGGTACTAATTCGCCTTTGCCTTCGGTATCGCTTGGTGGTAGAACACCGGGAGGAGTTAGATAAGCGGAACCATCGCCGTCAATTTTGTCATCTGTAGCATAGGAAAGAAGCTCAAACCTCTTGCTATTCATCCCTCCATTAGCAATAAAAAAATCTCTCAAATCTGCATCTGTATGTATTAGATTTAATCTCCTCGCCCCTCCTACATGAATGTAAACGCCGTCAAGTAAATGATGTTCTTGTGACCTTGTTAAATGCGCAAAACTAGAAACATCTTCCGTTATCGGCGATACCCTATATTTCCCACTTAAGTTCCTGTGAAGATGTGCCCAAGGCCTTTGAAACAATGAGAAGTTTGTGTAAATTAATAAGATACTTTCTTCCAAATATTGTGCTGCGATAGCTGATCTCTCAGGGAGGGTAGCCCCATGAGCCCTCGTCTTATTTCTGAGCGTCGTAAACAGTCTAAACCATCGCTTTAAATCTGACTTTACTGGCACATCCTCTGAGTCAATATCAAGATGGTCCAAGACAGCTTTGAGCCTGGCTGTAGCATCATATTGCCAATCTCCCACCTTACATAGTTTTGTTAATTCAGACTGCTCCCTTCGAGCCTCTACAACAAGAAATTGAGAAGCAGAACCTGTGATAGCATCCTCTAACACCCTTCCCCATGCACCTAAACCATCAGCTCTCACCAGTTGATGTTCTAATCTATATCTATTTCTGTCTTTATCATCACTGATCGCGGCAACCATCCCAAGTACTATTATTTTTGTGATGGCTTCCGAAGCAAGCAGGAGTGAAAAGAAATACGTAAAATCAGAATCAGATTTTGAAACTTTAGTGCGATGAAAAATCTGTTCAATTGCTAAATGTGCCATGCTAAAGCTCCTTGGCTATCTGTTTAAAAAATAGTTCTGTGACAATCGTTCGAAAATCTAGCTAATTCACAACTATCTATAATCTACAACACCCGCCAACCATAACCACAACTTTCACACTGTACCTGATACTTATCAGCTTCTTTCCGCACTTTGGTTTGTTGGCTATGGCATTGAGTGCAGGGTTGTTTTAGTGCTGTGTTTTTTTGGCAGACATGGCATTTCAGGTAGTAGCCATAACGGCCTGCATGCACTGATAACTGATCCCAGCTTTGGCAATGTTTGCATAAGCCATTGACCAAGGGCGATGTGTCGCTGGCCGCAGTTTTAATTGGTTCTGCTGGGTTAGGCTCAGTTTTCTCTACTACTTGCCATAAATCCACCGTCTGAACATCAACCTCTCTAGCGCCGCTTTTAGATTGTGGCTTAGCTGCGCGCACCAGGTCTTGTTCTTCCGGCCTTAGCTTCAGGTGTTCAGTCAGAAGAAAACTACAAATGGAATCAAGTTCTCCAGAATTAAAAGCTGGTCTGGTATCAAACACACGCAAAGCTGTGGGTAGGAGTTTTGGCAAACGCATCAAATCTTTCACTGCGTCGGCAATAAACTCGGTTTTTACCAGTTTGGCAGCCACTTCTTTTGGTGCTTTGGTTCGATCGATGATAGCGTCGCTGGAAATAGCGCAAAGCACATGATAACAACGGCCACCTAAACCTTGTTGAATACCCAGAATGCGGCCTAGTATCTTTTTATCGTTATTGGTTAGCACTTCCTGCAATACTCTAAGTTGCAGCTCGGCTTGTTTGATAGGCGATGGCATACCCTGCCATTGTTGGCGATAGCTGCGCGACCATTCAGCCTGAGCATTCACCCGCACTTCGCCCTTAATGCTTTTAGATTCAATAACAATAAAACCAAAGGTATAGACAATAAGGTGATCAATCTGGGCGAATTCGCCGTCGTAACACAGCTGCAGGTCATGAAACACTCTCACCCTATCTTCGTCTTTAAAAGCACGACGCAGGTAAAAAGCCACATCCTGTTCTTGCTGATTCCCCGCCTGCTGACGTGCGCCAACGGCGGCTTTTTGCAGTTTGTCTTTTACAATCATCCTGATTTACCACTACTGCCATGATTTGCTTAGAACCTATAACAGAAACGTAAAAATTTCAATTCCTAACGCCTGCCTAACTCGTTCCTGCTATTTTGTTTCACGCAACAACAAAAACGTTGAAGACTAAAACAGCGGCAGTGATCAATCAATATCCCGCCACGCCAGCCTATTGCGGCCCTGGTGTTTAGCGTCGTATAGCAGAATATCTGCGCCTTTGTACAACTGCTCAAAACTGGCTTTGGCTGAGATAGCCAGGCCTATACTTACACTAACATCAATGCCTTGTATTTTTTCGGCCCGGATCATCGACAGCAATTTTTCGGCGAATTGGATGGGAGAGTCGCTGCTTTGATTTAGCGTGATGATGGCGAATTCTTCGCCGCCAATACGGGCCAGCACATCGTTTTCTCTGCTGTTTTTCGCCAGCAACTGCCCCACTTTATGCAGCACTTCGTCGCCGACGTCGTGGCCGTGCTGGTCGTTGATTTGTTTAAAGTGGTCGATGTCGATCATAAAAAATGAGTAGGGTATTTTATGGCGCAGCGCTTGTTTGATTAGCGTTGTGGCTCTGGAGACGAAAGCTCTGCGGTTCATCAAGCCTGTCAGTTCATCAGTTTGCGACAACACTTCCAGCTTCTCGGCCCTTAACTCTAAATCGTTACGCAGGTTCACCAGTTCCTGATACAAGCTATCGCGCTGTTGTGCTGTGCTAATCACCCAATAAATAAGCCGGTTGCCGTTATCCACAATACGGGCATTGACCAATACAGGCACACGCTCTGCGGCTTTGGTTTCAAGGGTTAACTGGATTTCTGCGCAGTACCCCTGATGCAGCAGCATGGGCATGACAAAACTTTCGATGACAATTTTGGACGCGGCAGTAAATACCAAACCAATACGGGCACCACTTTGTGGCTCTTGTTGGCTAACCTGATAAAAATACTGATTAGCGAACAGGATTTCGCGATCTTCAAGGGTGGTCACCACTAAACCAGTGGGGAAATCGTCCAGAACAAATTCAGCCGTCATACTGTGCTTTCACCTGGCTGCAAGGACTGCATAAAGTGTTGAATATGCCCAGCCACCTGTTGTGGATGCGTCATATGCAAGCAATGGCCTTTGGCCTCTACCACTTGCAATACACTGTTTGGAGTGTGTTTATGCATATAGTCGCCGATATACAAAGACGCCAGAGCGTCGGTTTGGCTTTGCAGCAGCAATACAGGGTGGTTATTTAGTGGCAATAAAGAACGGTAATCCGAGAAAAAAGTAGCTTTGGCGAAGTTTTTGGCGGTGATAGGGTTAGTGCTGCAGAAGCTTTCGGTAAGCTCAGCGCTAACAAAATTTGTATCTGCGTTACCCACCACCAGCGGTGCCAGATACTGAGCCCAGCCGATGTAGTTTTTATCCATCAGATCAACCAGTTCAGTTAAATCTTCACGATTAAAACCACCCAAATAATCCGGCGGATGATTTAAAAAACAAGGCGACGGGCACACCATCACCAGGCTATGAATGCGCTGTGGAATTTGCTGTGCTGCAATCAAACTGATAATGCTACTGACTGAATGGCCAACCAGCACCACGTTCTGTAAATCCAGTGCGGTGCAGATATCGATAATGTCCTGAGCATAACCTTCCAGATCGGCATACTTTTGTCTGGAGTAAGCTGCAAGATTAGAGCCACCCGACCCAACATAATCAAACAATACTATTTTGTAGTCATTGCTCAGTTCGGGGGTAAGAAAACGCCACATCAGTTGGTTGCAACCAAAACCATGCGCCATCAGCATCACTTTCTGCCCAGCGCCTGTTATTTTGACATTGTTTCTAAGGATGACATCATCGTTGGCAGGCATAAAAACTCCATGTAATGCATGCTGAAAAGGAAGTTCACTGATCTGGGATAATAGTAGTATAAATACAGCTACATCATAACTCAGACAAATTACTCCTTTAGTGTGATAAAAAAAAGATATAAAACAGTAATTTGTCCCACGAGTCCCTGTTTTCAGCTGATCTTGTTTTTACGTGGCAGGGCCTTTCAATACCTTGCTCTCTAGTGCTGAGCCTGTTGTTTGTGCTGTAACGCGAAGTAATTTATGCGTTCGCTTAAGTTGTAGTCTACCCCAACAAAGAATAGCGGAATAACCACGAACACAGTTATTTTGAAAATGCAGCGTCCAGCATTTTTACCTCAAAGCTAAGCACCAGACCGATTCAGTTCACCCACACTTTCTGTTAAACTCCACCGCGCCTTTTTTCAGCCACAGAAGAAGTGAAGATGACTCTTGCAACTCAGGTCCTGGCGGTCAATGACGACTTGCCTATTCGTACAGATTTACCTGTTCATTCAGGCAAAGTTCGCAGTGTGTATTGGCTGACTGCCGCTGATAGCGAGCGGTTGATCCGGGAAAAAAATTACCCTGTAGCTCCTGATACGCCGTTGGCCATTATGGTGATCAGCGACCGCATCTCGGCTTTTGACTGCATCTGGCATGGCGAAAATGGCTTAAACGGTGTGCCTGGCAAAGGCGCAGCATTAAACGCTATTTCCAATCACTGGTTTGCCTTGTTTAAACAACATGGCCTGGCCGACAGTCATATTCTTGATATTCCCCACCCGCTGGTGTGGATAGTGCAAAAAGCTCGTCCGCTGAAAATTGAAGCCATAGCCCGTCAGTATATTACCGGTTCTATGTGGCGAGCTTACAGCAAAGGTGAACGTGAATTCTGTGGTATTACCCTGCCTGAAGGCCTGCAAAAAGATCAAAAACTGCCGGAGATTTTAATCACTCCGTCCACCAAGGGCATTCTGACTGGCTTAGCCGGTGTGCCTGAAGCCGACGATGTAAACATTTCCCGCGCTGATATCGAGCGTCATAGCGCTGCTTTTGGTTTTGAACAGTTGTCTGACATCAGCCTGTACGAAACCCTGTTAAAACAAGGTTTTGGCGTGATAAGCGATGCTTTAGCTGCGCTGGATCAGATGTTTGTTGATACCAAGTTTGAATTTGGTTATGTCAACGACGCCAATGGCCAAAGCAAACTGATTTATATGGACGAAGTGGGCACACCAGACAGCTCTCGTATTTGGGATGGCGCCAGTTGGCGCAATAGCAGCATAGTAGAGCAATCGAAAGAAGGCTTCCGTCAGTGGCTGCTAAGCAACTTCCCTGATCCAGATATTTTACTGAATAAAGATCGTATGCCTGAGCGCGCAGCACTGGCGCGCGACAACGCTTTACCAACAGAAGTGATGATGGATATTTCCCGCACTTACCTTGGCATAGCGGAAAAAGTAACGGGCCGTAAAATCGAATTAGCCGCCAACCCTAAAGCCGAAATTATTGAGGTGTTAGGCCGTGATTATGGTTTGATTGCGGAATAAGTTTTAGGCTAAAAAATCAAGTAGATACAAAAAGTGCCAGTCTTTGAACTGGCATTTTTATTTTAAGCTTTGGCTTATTCGCTGGCCTTCAAGCTAAATATTTGCTCGACCGGTACTGCAAAAAACTGCGCCAGCTTTAGTGCTATCACCACTGAAGGGGTAAAACGACCAGTTTCTACAGTGCTGATGGTTTTACGCGACACCCCTATGGCTTCTGCCAGCTCTGTTTGTGAGATCTGCCGTCCTGCTCTTAACAGCGCGATGCTGTTACTTAATTCGTCCATTAATCCTCGGCCTCTTCACGCAGGTTGAGCAGTACTGTTGTTCCCCAGACTAAGCCTGCCACTAATAAGACAACTTTGCTAAAGTTACTCAGACTAAAAAGCACTTGCATGCCTGCCCCCAACTGATTAAACAACACAGGGTCGCCAACAGTACAAGCCAGCAGTAACAGCACCAGCATAGCTAAACAGGCATAAGTACTGGCTTTGCGATTCAGGTCGCGGGCAAATTCTTCACTGTACAGGCCAAAAATTTCACGCCAGCCGCCGCTACCATGCCCTTCCGTGGTCCAACGCACCACCACCACAATAAGAGCGATAGCACTAAGTACCGTCAGCACGTTAGGTACTGTATTGCTTTGACCCGGCAGTACGGCCAGAATCTCTCGAACTAAACCACTGATAAACATCAGGCAACAAGCCAGCGTGGTATAGGCTCCATACTTTAATGCTGTGATTTGTTGCTCAGGTTTCCATTGGGTCATAACTTGCTCCTTTATTTTTTCTGATACCTTTAGGTTTCATTATGGAACCTAGAGGTATCAAATTGCAACCCCTAGGTTACAATTTTTTGGGTTTATTTTGAACTGCTATTTTGTGGGCCTGTAGATGAGTCGCTTGCCCCGGCAATGCCAAAGCTGGCATGCTGTATGCTTTCTTCGCCCCTAAGAGAGAAAACATGATCCGCCAGGCAACTACAGTAGATGCAACAGCTATTGCAGCTATTTATAACCACTATGTACTGAACACCAGCGTCACTTTTGAAGAGCAGGCTGTGACTACTGAACAGATGGCGGAGCGCATTGTGTTGGTGCAAAACGATGGTTTGCCCTGGTTGGTGCTGGAGCAAAACGGCGAACTGCTGGGTTATGCTTATGCCACCAAATGGCGGGTGCGCTCGGCCTATCGCTTTTCGGTGGAAAGCACTGTGTATGTCAAAGACGGTGTTACAGCCAAAGGCATAGGTAGTCAGTTGTATCAGCAGCTCCTGGCTGAATTAAAAGCTCTGGGTTTGCACCTGGTGATAGGTGGCATCACTTTACCTAATGAAAAAAGCGTAGCGCTGCATGAGAAGTTTGGCTTTGAGAAATGCGGCCACTTTCAACAAGTCGGCTTTAAGTTTGAGCAGTGGCAGGATGTGGGCTACTGGCAAAAGTTGCTTTAACTTTTTTGTAGCAAGAGGCGGTCTTTTGACTGCACAGTTTTATTCTGAACATTAGGAAAGATGAAATAACCCTGCTCCTTTATTTTCTTCAACTATGCTCAACATTCGAAACTCATCACTGAAATAGCACTCTGCCCAGCCAGACTCAAATCAAAATAACACCGCATAATCAAGGGCTGGGAACAATGCAGGGTTACAAGCATGAAAACAAAAGATGCAGACAGGCAACTCCCGCTGTTTGAAACCGAAGAGTATTCTCCGGAGGCAGCACAGTCTGACAACTCCGAAAAACCTGATTCGCTCTTTAGCAAATACATCGTCTATGTGGATGAAAGTGGCGATCACAGCTTGCAAAGTATTGATGAAAACTACCCTGTCTTCGTATTAGCTTTTAGCATTTTTCACAAAAGACTTTGCAGATAAAAAAGCCATGTCGTCGGGTTTACAATTAGCCGATCTGGTCGCTCGACCTATAGGTCTGAAAACAGTAAGGCCACAACAGGAAAACCGAGCTTTTGAAGTATTAATGAAAAAATTCTACTGTGACGGAGGCAGGAGAAGACTGGGTCAGAATTTTGAGGGTATAGGTATGAGAATTTATCCCGAGCAAGAAAGCGAAAAGCCCCGATGAAACTCACCGAGGCTACAACGCCGACCGGGCACCCCCAATCCACTTGGTACTGAGTATAGTGACCGCACTATTTCATTTCAACTGTTAACAGCATAATTAAGCAACTACCTGATGGATGCAGGATAAGCAACAGCTCGAAAGCTAAACGGACCTAACATCATGAGTAACCAGCCTGTTTGCTTCAGATTGTTGCTCAGTTGACAAAAATATCAGTCTTTAAGATCCGACAACACTTTCTCCAACAGCGCTTGTGTCGACCAATCCAGCTCGTTATGGGCTAAGGCTGGAGTGTAATACTGGCCATTGACTCTGGGTCTGTTGACATAAACTTTGTTGGGGATAATCACCTGACCTAAACCAGATGGCAGTATCTGGAACCTTACATCCATATAAGTGGAATCGGCGCTACTGGTGGCACCTGCCAGTTTAGTATTTTCAAACAAGGTAAATACATCTACTGCATCCAGACAAGCACTGGCACATTGACCTGGCATAATGACATAGACAGGTGTCTGCAGAGGTGGCAGCTCCTGAGTGGTCTCTGGCTGGACTGATGTTGCATCAGCTTCAGAGTCATCCCCTTCAACATAAAAAGCGTTGCCCGAGTCCAGCGACTTTTGCATGCCCGCCCCTACAGCCTGGATCCAGGGCAACATATCGGTTTGACCCTGAGTTTTAAGTACATCGTATAAAGATTTTACGTAGGCTGTATTACCTGGGGATGCAAACCACCAGACTTCGGTGTTGCTAAACAAGGCATTACGCAGAGATTCAACCCGCTTTTTTCCCCATAAAGCACTGGCAACCTGAACACTCCAGTACGAGGAACCACCCTGATTGTGGCGCAAATCAAGCACTATGGCTTTAGCCTGCAACAGCTTTGCTCGCTGCTGCTCAAGGCTACTAAACAAGCTTTCATACAGCTTGATCTCATCAGCTTCTGGGCTAAAAGTAGGCATGGCAATCCAGGCTATATCCTTCTGCTGCCAACTCAATCCAACAGGTAATTTATCGCCATTATAAGCAGCCTTGACGTGCTGCATAGCTGACTCAGGCCGGGGCTGCCAGTTTAGTGTGACAGTGACAGCTTCAGCACCGGGTTTTACCAACTGACATTGCTTCAATGGCGGGTTAAATGGATTACCATCATCCAGCATCAGCCTGCTGCCATAGGACCACCAGTGCCCTGGCTGATCAGCTTGCCCTGCAAAGGCAAACACTCTGTCTTTGATCAGGCTTTCCACCGCTTTACCGTCACAAGACAGCAGTTGCATGCCAGCAACCACACCAGCTTGCTCACTGTAATACACCCATAACGCATCGCCGCGCCAGACTGTATTAAAACCAGGCCAGCGTCTGATGGCGGGTACCGAATCGGGTAATTGAGCATAGGCTCCGGCATGACCGTCTTGCAAACTGGTGCTGAAACGTTCAATCACAGCTTCATAGCCATAGGCATCAGTCACTTGTGTGACCAATAAAAGCGCATTGGTTTTGGCTTGTAATAACTGTTGTTGAAAACCAGGGTTTTGCTGGTCCGCCATGCCCGGATGATTTTCTGCCGTGATTTGATACGCCGCTTCAATATCCTGACGGGCAAGCTCAGCCCAACCCTGCGCTGTAGTGGGCAACACCGGAGCTTGTTGTTCGCTGGCGAGCAGAACAGAAGGCAAAGCACAGAGCAAAGCCACAGCTGTCAGCCTGGACACCAGAGTTTTAATAGCGCGTCTCATAAGTTACCTTATTGTTAAATAAAGAAAAAAGATTAACTGAAGAACAGGAACAACTCAAGATTGAACTGTGACGCAGTAGTGGATAACAGGCTAGCGAAAACGAAATGCCATGCATTTTCTGATTGTGACAAAAGTTTCATATCTGAAACTAGCCTGGACTTTCCTTCTGTTGCGCCATCGCACATTCGCTTTTTTTCTACGCTCTGGTTAAGGTAGAGCCGAATTTGTGAATACAGGACCCTACCGATGAAAACTTTGTTGCCTTTTTTACTGAGCCTCACAGTGCCAATGCTGATCAGTCCGATAGCGGTCGCTGAAGAAGCGGTCACCACCACACCAACTTTACAGGCTTTGTGGCAAACCGATGGCCTGCGTGTGCCTGAGTCTGTGCTTTGGCATCAGCAGCAAAACAATGGCAAAACCGACACCCTGTTATTTGTCTCGGAAATTGATGGCAAAGGTAACGAAGCCGATGGCGTCGGTGGTGTGGCTCTGTTAAATACCGACGGCAGCATTCGTGACAAAGATTGGTTGCGTGGCCTGAATGCACCTAAAGGTTTGGCTTTGTATCAGGGCAAACTTTATATTGCCGACTTAACAGAGGTGGTGGTGGTAGATATAGCATCTGCCAAAATACTGAACAAAATCAAAGCACCAGATGCAGTATTTTTAAATGATGTCACAGTAGACAGCAAAGGTATGGTGTATATTTCCGATACCCGCCTGAACCGTGTTTATAAGCTGGAACAAAACAACATCAGCGTTTTTCTGGACAATATAGAAGCGGCGAATGGCTTAAAAGTAGTGGCTGAGCAGCTGTATATTGCAGCTGGTGATAAGTTGCTGAGAACTGATTTGACAGCTAAGGACAAAACCCCTGTACAGGTAGCTGTTGGTTTTGCCGAAAGAGCCGATGGTGTGGAAGCTGTAGGTAATGGCGATTTTATTGTCAGTTGCTGGGCAGGCCTGGTGTATTACGTCTATGCCGACGGCCGGATTGAAGAGTTGCTGGATACCAGAACCTCCAAACTGAATACCGCAGATATTGGCTGGGACGCAGCAACTAAAACCTTGTTTATCCCCACTTTTTTTGGCAATTCAGTACAGGCTTATAAGTTGAAACTGTAGTGAGTTTTAACTGCGCCCTTTAAAAAGCCAGTGCCTGTTATCCGACACTGGCTTTTAGCCCAACTGTACTTTGTTTCGCCCCAAAGCTTTGGCCTGATACAAGGCCTGATCGGCTCTTTTTAGCACTGAATCTTTGTCATCGCCCTGCTGGTATTCTGTTACACCAAAACTGATGGTGAATTGAGGCAAGCCTGGCTCGTCAAGACTGGCAATATGTTGTCTTAACATTTCAGCCAGCTGGCATGCGGCTTCGGCTTTTTGTTGCGGCAGTAAAATGACAAATTCTTCTCCACCTAAGCGAAACAATGAATCTGTTTTACGCAAGCGGCGGCTGATATGCTCTGTTAAAGACTGCAATACCTTGTCACCTGTGTGATGACCAAACTGATCGTTCACCTTTTTAAAGAAGTCCACATCCAGCAGGGCAATACTGAACAGGCCGCCACGCTCTGCAAGGCTCAGTTCCATACGCAGTTGCTCATCCCATTTGTGGCGGTTAAAGGCACCAGTTAATTTATCCCGTGTCGCCAGCACCAGCAGTTGCTGCTCTATTTCCTGCCGATTGCTTATTTCCACAGATAAACGTTGCACCATCACTTTCAAATCATGTTCAAGTTCTGTCAGTTCATCCTGATGGTCAGGCTGATGAAAAACCGGGCTACTGATGGGTTCACCCAGCTCTATCGACTGTTGCACATTTTTAATTTCGGCCTGAATACGGCCAATACGGCGACGAAAAATTTGCAGTATATAAAAAGTCAGATACAAGCCAATCACAAAAGCGCAAAAGCCAAGTCCTGTGTTCACCAGCATAAATTCATTTTGATGTTTGTCGGTATAACGGCTGGCTTCGAGCGTTAATTTTTCCATATGCCGCAAAATCGACATAATGCTTTGGTCCAGAAGAGCTGCTTCGTCTTCAAACTTTAGCCACTGCTGCTCTGTGGTGTGCCCTTGTTGCAAGGCCGACATAAGGTGTTGCTCAAAGCTGTCACTTTGCAGATGAAACTGTTGGATGCTGATCAGAATTTGCTGATGCTCAGCCGCGGCAAAACGAACCTGATGTTGCTGCAAACTTTTGTTTAACACTAACTCAGTTTTATCCAGCAGAGTCTTCAATGCCTCACGTTGCGCGGCAAAAACTTGTTCTGGTTTCAACTCAACTCTGGCTTGTTTAGCATTTAAACGAAATTGATCAATGAATAAATGCTGCTTCAACTGGATCATTTCCAGCTCGCTGACCATTGCAGTTAAGGGCACATCAATTTCTGCCACCTCATGCATTTCTGCGCTGATCAGTTTAAGTTTAAAAATGGAGTAGAGAATAACAACAAATAAAAAGGACAGCAGAACAACCAGTAAACCACTGATTTTCCGCTGTAAAGAGGCATTAAACCACTGCTGCATAAAAGGTCCTGTCTGATCAGATCGCTGGATCGACTGTAAAGCGGCCTGCCGGTTGACGTAGTGCTGTTGGCTATCGTTCAAGCATCTTAACGATAAATTGCTGATTTAGATAATAAAGTGCGCTCAGTTGCAGGACTTAACGTCTGAATACAACGATTCTCTTCCACCAAAAATTTCACTATTGGAAACATTTGGATTTAGGTTAAATAAAGGTTTATTTATTGTTAATTAATGCCGTACTGTGACCGGAATACAACAACCGGAGGTTCTATGAACTTACTACATCGTTCCATCAAAGTACTGTCTTGCGCTCTGTTATTGCCTTTGTCACTGTCTGTTGTTGGGCAAACTGAGCTCAACACCACACTAATGCTGACCAAAAAAACCGACAAAACCTACCTTAGCTGGTCAACAGAAGTTCCAGCTGTAGCCCGACAAGAAATTTACCGCAGTACCAGCAGCCTGTTTGAACAGGCCGAACGTATTGCGGTATTAGACCCCTATCAACAAGTAGCTGAAGACCACAACTTTGACTCACATCAGGACTATTGGTATTGGTTAAAAGTGATTGACGCTGATGGGCTGGAACATTTATCCAACTTATCCGCCACAGTGCCTCAATTAAGCTATCAACCCCTTGCCACTATAGCCAATGCCAGTCGTTGCAAAGCAGGAGCGACCTTTACCAACGAAACAGTTGACTGTGGTGGTGTGACTGTAGGCAGCAGCTGTGCCAATGATAATGAAGGCCAAAAGCCAGTGATCACACTGAAAAACGCGACAGTGAAAAACCTGCGTATTTCCGCCAGTGGTGGTGCCGATGGTATTCATTGCAGCAGTGGCAACTGCACTATTGAAAACGTCGTCTGGGAAGATATTTGTGAAGATGCCGCCACCAACAACGGTAAAACAATGACGGTAAAAGGCGGCATGGCTTTTAACAGTGCCAATGGCCCTGGTGGTAAACCCGACAAAGTGTTCCAGCACAACTCAAAAAACAGCACCACTGTACTGACAGGTAACTTCACCCTGACCGGCGAAAACGGCAAATTATGGCGCTCTTGTGGCGATTGCACAGATAATGGTGGCCCACGTTATCTGACCATTTCAGGTGTGACTGTGAATGGAAAAATTGACAGCATTGCTGGTGTCAACAGTAACTACAAAGACGTGGCTACTATCCGTAATCTGAAAATTAAAGATTACAAAGCAGGTAAACCACCTGTTTGTGAACACTACACCGGGGTGAAAAAAGGCCAGGGTAAATCGGTAAAAGATAAAGAATACTGGAACAGCGCCAGCTGTAATGTCAGCAAAACCGACGTAACCAAGCTGTAATTTATTGAAGCTTAAGCTAAAAAATAAAAGCAGGGACCGAATTCAAAAGTCCCTGCTTTAGTGTTTATGCTCTGTCTACACCTTTCTGAAATTCACCAGCCGGTATAAAGCTGGCAACACCAGCAAGGTCAGTAAAGTGGAGGTGATAATGCCGCCTATCACTACAGTGGCCAAAGGCCGCTGAATTTCGGCACCAGTGCCTGTATTAAAGGCCATAGGGACAAAACCCAGGCTGGCTACAAGTGCAGTCATCAGCACTGGTCTTAACCTCGATAGAGCGCCCTGTTCCAGCGCGGCCAAAAGCTCCATACCCTGATCTCGCAACTGGCGGATAAAACTGACCAGCACTATGCCGTTGAGCACAGCTATACCTGATAAGGCGATAAAACCTACAGCAGCAGAGATAGACAGCGGCATATCACGCAGCAATAAGGCAAAGACTCCGCCCGTTAGTGCCAGCGGTACACCGCTGAATACCACTAAAGTATCCCGCACTGAGTTTAAAGCGCCATACAACAAGCCGATGATCAGCAGCAGCGTTAAAGGCACCACTATGCTTAAACGCTCTGTCGCCGATTGAAGTTGCTTAAAAGTACCGCCGTAATCCAGCCAATAGCCATCTGGCAACTCTAAGGCATTCATACGTTGCTGCACTTCGGCAATAAAACTGCCTAAATCCCGGCCTGTCACATTGGCTGTCACCACCACATTACGTTTACCACTTTCCCTGTTAATTTGGTTCGGGCCTGTGATTTCTTTAATAGTGGCAATTTCACCCAGCGGCACATAACGCAACTCAGGCGAGTCATCGACAGGCAAAGTGACCGGAATACGGGCTAAAGCTGCAGGGTCTTGTCGCAACTCTTCCGGTAAACGCAGCACTAACTTAAAGCGCTTGTCACCTTCATACATCAGCCCGACCTGACGGCCACCAATAGCGGTTTGGATCAGTTGCTGCATTTGCGCCACATCCATACCAACCAAAGCTAAATGGTCACGCTGAGGTTCTATTGAAAGCAAAGGCAAACCGGCCGCCTGTTCCATTCGTGCATCTTCAGCGCCCTGCACTGCAGAGAGCACTGCAGCGACCTGCTCACCTACTTCTGTCAGCACGTCCAGATCATCACCATACACCCTTACCGCCACGTCGGTACGAACTCCGGCAATCAGTTCGTTAAAACGCATTTCTATCGGCTGGGTAAACTCGTATTTATTACCCGGAATTTGCTCTACTAATTGCCTAAGTTCCTCTTCAAACTGGGCTTTGCTTTTATCAGGGTTTGGCCAGTCCTGCTGGTTTTTTAGAATAATAAAAGTATCGGCGACATTAGGTGGCATAGGATCTGTGGCCACTTCCGGCGTGCCAATTTTTGAGAACACCCTGTCTACTTCAGGCAAAGTGGCAACTTCCGCCTCCAACTGCATTTGCATCAACACCGACTGGGTTAAACTGGTGCCCGGAATACGCAAGGCATGCATAGCTATATCGCCTTCATCCAGTTGAGGCAAAAACTCCGAGCCCATTTTACTGGCTTGCCAAAGCGCTGCCGACATCAGAAGCACTGCGGCAACAGATACCAACAGCGGCGTTTTAATAGACAGCACCAGCAAAGGTTGATAAGCCTTGCGAAGTGCCAGCATTAAGGCATTTTCTTTTTCCGAAATTTTGCCACTGACAAACAAGGCAATAGAGGCCGGAATAAAAGTAATGGCCAGAATTAAAGCGCCCAATAACGCCGCTATAACAGTAAACGCCATAGGCTGGAACATTTTGCCTTCGACACCACTTAAAGCAAAAATAGGCAGGTACACCAGCATAATAATAAAAACCCCAAACATAGCGGGCGTCATCACTTCTTTGGTGGCGGCTAATACCACAGCAGAACGCTCTTTTAAATTGAGTAACCTGCCCTGTCGATGCTGAGCCAAACCCAGTTGGCGTAAGCAGTTTTCTACCACTATCACAGAACCGTCGACTATCAGGCCAAAATCGATAGCCCCTAAACTCATCAGGTTGCCACTCATTTTATTGGCCGCCATGCCGCTGATGGCAAACAGCATACTCAGTGGGATCACAAGCGCTGTTAATAACGCCGCCCTGACGTTACCTAAAAACAAAAACAGGATCACCACCACCAGCACAGCACCTTCCAGCAGATTGGTTTCTACTGTTTTGATGGTTTTATCCACTAAGGTAGTTCGGTTGTAATTGGCTTCAGCCAAAACACCTTCGGGCAACCGTAAGTTGATCTCTTCAAGCCGACTAGCCACTTGCTGCGAGACAGTGCGGCTGTTTTGCCCCATCAGCATCATCACTGTGCCAAGCACTACTTCGTTACCATCCTGAGTGGCAGCGCCGGTGCGGAGTTGTTTGCCAATCGCCACCTCGGCGACATCTTTCACCCGCACCGGGCCGTCGTCTCGTTTGGCGATCACCAACTGACCGATATCCTCTAACGACTTCAACTGGCCTGGTGAGCGGATCAACCATTGCTCGCCATTACGCTCTATATAACCAGCGCCGACATTGCTGTTGTTTTGCTCCAAAGCTTGCGCCAAATCATCCAGCGTCAGTTTAAAGGCCAGCAGTTTGATCAGATCAGGCGCCACCTGATATTCGCGGACATAACCGCCAATGGTATTAATTTCGGTGACTCCCGGCACTTTGAGTAGCTGAGGCCGGATCACCCAGTCCTGAATAGTGCGTAAATCTTCCGGGTTATAGGCAGAGCCATCGGCTTTTTTAGCATCAGGTACCACTTTAACTGTGTAAGAGAAGATTTCGCCAAGGCCTGAAACTATGGGCCCCATTTCCGGATCTATATCGGCAGGCAGTTCGTTTCTGACATTTTGCAGCCGCTCCGACACTTGTTGTCTGGCCCAATAAATATCAGTGCCTTCGGTAAATACCACTGTGACTTGCGACAAACCATAACGCGATAAAGAACGGGTGTATTCCAGCTGCGGCAAACCTGCCATAGCTGTTTCTATGGGGTAAGTAATACGCTGCTCGGTTTCCAGTGGTGAAAAACCTTCTGCAGCCGTATTAATTTGCACCTGCACATTGGTGATATCTGGTACTGCATCGACAGGTAAACGCGATGCTTGCCAAAGTCCTGCCGCAGCCAATAACAACGTCAGCAGCATGATCAGCACTGGCCTTGCCAATGCTGTTTTTAATACAGTATTTATCATCATAAGCTCCTAATGATCATGGCTGGCGCCAGACTTCATCAGGTCGGCTTTGAGGATAAAACTATGAGTTGTGGCGTATTGCACACCCAGTGGCACACCGGATAACACTTCTACTTGTGTATCGTCGGCGCGGCCTAATTGCGGCATACGAATTTCAAAGTTATCGCCATGGCGGATAAAAATTACGGTTTTGCCATTCCACTGCTGCAAAGCGGCTTTGTTGATCACTAAAGGCGCATCTATAGTGGCGACCGTGACGTCCGTTTTGACATGCATACCGGGCCGCCAGTGTCCGTTAGGGTTGGCTATTACACCGCGAGCGCGGGCAATATGGCCGCCTGTCATTTGTGGTGCTATGTAACTGATTTGGCTTAGTGCAGATTGATGACCATGTAAGTCTTTTACCAGAAAATCATCCCCGACTTTGAGCTGTTCTGTATCAGAGGGAAAAGCGGACATTTCGATATAAACAGAAGAAAAATCACTGATTTCCAACAGCGGCTGTTCAGATACCTTGCTGCCAACGCTAACGTATTTGGCCGTCACTTCACCTGAAATAGGCGCATAAACAGAGTAACTTTTTAAGCTGGCCGGGTTTTGCACTGTCGCCACTAACTGGCCTTTAGTCACTTTATCGCCGACGTTAACTACCACTTGCTGCACCACGCCAGCATAAGCGGCACCAAGCTGCACCTGCTGCTCTGGTATAGCTGCCACAACTCCAAATAAGTGCAGCTGAGTACGGATTTGGCCTGCTTTTGTTTTCTCCAGCTCTATGCCGGCTTTTTGAATAGAACGCTCCGACATCTGAATACGGCCTTCAAAGGAGTCATAATGCCATTGATAGTTTTTGCCCTGATAACTGGCCTTTATCTCCACTTCAAAGGAATGAGGCTCACGAATGACTGTATCGCCAAGCCAATAATCCAGCTCAGGGCTAAAGTTGATCACTTCTGCAGCTTCACCCAGCCGCTGTAAAGTGACCTCTAGTTTTAGCTCTGTAGCTTTTATGGCTTTGCCGTTTTGATAAAGATATAAACGCAGCTCGGGCTCAACTTCAGTTTCATAAATGGTCACTTCTATAGCGAAGTCATCCTGGGCCAGTAAATGTCCACCCTGTGGACCTTTGGCGGCTTCGGTTTCAGAATGTCCGTCTTCGTGATCTGCACTAGGGTCATCACCATGAGCAGCAACCAAAGTAGTAAAACTTAAGGAAACACTTAGCAATAAAATGGTTAAAAAGCGGAAAAAATTCATTGAGAAAGCTCCTGCTGTAAAGGGAGACCGAAGCTGTTGCGCTCTTGGGTTAAGGCTTGTGGACCTTTCACCACCATAGGTAAACCGGTCAGACGTTCCAGCTCTAAAAGTTGCAGATGCAAAGCATATTGCAGGTCAATCACAGTGAGTTTGGCCGACAAAATTTCCTGCTGCGCTGAGAGTAAGTCGGTCATATCAAACACGCCTTGCTGATAACCGGCCGACATCTGCTGCAGTAGCTGTTGCGCCAGCGGGATCACAGCTTTTTGGTAATCAAGGATTTGCTCGCTTAGCTGAGTCAGTTGCAGATAAGTGCGCTCTGTTTGCAATTGCAGTTGCTGCATAGTTTGTTGCTGCTGCAGCTGTGCTTGTTCTGTTGAAGCTTGAGTAGCAACAATGTCGCCCTGGTTAGGATTCTCCAGAGTAAACGGCATACTGACCTGCAGCACAAAGGCATTATCGTTGCTTTGTTCATTGCGGCGAATACCAGCCCCCAAGGTTAAATCAGCCTGACCTAAAGCTTTGGCTAACTGCAACTGGCTATCCAGCACTCTGTTTTGCGTCAGCCACCACTGCAACTGCGGCGCTTGCTGTAATTGCGTCAGTACATCAGCTAAAACAGGCAAAGTGGGAAGCAGGCTTAAATCACCTGATACAGTTTCAAAATCAGGCTGCTCTGCCCAGTGACTGGCTAACAAACGCAGGTTAACCCGCTTTTCAGCCAACAGACTTTTATGCTCCATCCGGCTTTGCAGCACTTTCAGTTCCAGTCGTGTGACATCAGCATCTGTTACATTGCCCGCCTTGGCGCGCTGTTTAGCCACTTCAAGCATTTGCTGTTCAGTCGCCATTTTTTGCTCTGTCCACTGCAGTAAAGCCTGCTGATGCAATAGCTGCAGAAAAGAGCGCATCGTAGCCGCCAGCACATCAACTTTATCCAGTTGGTATTGCTGCGCTGTTAATTTGCTTTGCCATTGGGTCAGCTCAAGTCGCTTCTGGCGTTTATCACCCAGTTCAATCAATTGACTCAGGCTTAAGGTCAGTTCGGCATTTTTAAAGCCAGTACTGTCGCCCGTGCCAAGCACATCGGCCAGCTCCAGGTTCAGTTCAGGGTTAGGCCGTTGTCCGGCACTGATAGCTGCGGCATCATGGATACGCTGCTGATAAGGGTACAGTTGCAAGCCAGGGCTTTGCACTAAAGTGCGTTTTAACGCTTCTTCAATAGTAAGTGTTGTCGCTTGGGCAGGTATAACCCACAGCAACATTAAGGCCAGCAGCATAGTAGCCGCATGGCCGGAATTCATAGTCATAACTATGCTCCACCAGATCATTTAAATAAAAGTAAAAAACGGATGTTTAACCAGGAGATTTAAAGATTGGGTGGAGGCACTAAAGGGGTATAGCTGGTGGTGATCATCGCATATTGAGCTAAGCCTGATGCTTTGTGCACCACAGGGTCTGCAGATACTGAAAAAAGTTCGGCTATATAGCAGGCAACATGAGCATGAGTGGGATGATGGTTATCCTTATGTTCTGCTGCGTGTCCTGCAGCATCTTCTGCGCTTTGTTGGGCAACTTCTTGCGTAGCGCAATGCTGATGTTCACTGTGACTGGAATTATCGAATAAAGAAAACGGATGATCCTCCTCCGGCAAATGCATAACAATGCTTTCACAGGCCGAAACGGCGTGATTCAGCATAATCAGCATCAGTACAAGCAAGCGGAGCATAGGTTTTGGCATAAAGCCCTCGATAAGAACTGTTCGCAGCATAACCTATAGTTCTTCACCAACTCAAGTTTATAGATATGGTTCAAAGGCCTTTGAGTAGAGTTCTACAAATTCACCTTGTTGGTTTTTAACAATAAACAAAGCTGCAATTTGGTGTTGTTCCGCAAGCTCCATGGCTTTTTCTGGCCCCATCACCATAAAAGCTGTTGATAAGCCATCCGCTGTCATGCAGGACGGATGGATCACTGTAGAGGATAACATCATGTGGGTTACTGGCTTGCCGGTTTTAGGATCTATTAAGTGCGAATAACGCTGGTTGTTTTCTTCAAAGAAAATACGGTAATCACCTGAGGTAGCCACAGCATTGTCTTTAGGCCGGATCAGGCGCTGCAACACACGCCCTTCAGCCACAGGTTTTTCCAGTCCTACAGTCCAGTCTTTGTTTTCCAGAGAGCTGCCTTTGACACGAATTTCACCGCCAATTTCAGCCAGAAAGTTGCTGATGCCTTGTTGCTCCAACACTTCTGCCACCAAATCGACACCGTAACCTTTGGCAATAGTGGATAAGTCGACATAAAGCTGTGGCTTAGTTTTATAGACACTGCTGCCTTCCAGTTGCAGATGTTGTGCACCGATTTGTGTTCTGGCCAAAGCTATAGCGGCATCGTCCGGTACTTTTTCTGGTCTGTGTGTGGGGCCAAAACCCCAGAGGTTTACTAAAGGACCTACGGTAATATCCAGATAACCATCGGTCAGCTGCGCCAGCCGGATCCCTTCTGCAAATAACAGCCGCAGCATTTCTGAAGCTTCACGCGGTTCTGTCGAATCACTGCTGTTAAATAAGGACAACTCTGAGTCTTTGATATACGTAGAGGCTACCTGATTCACCTCTTTTAATGCGAGGTCAATCTGGGCCTGCACCTGCTGCTGATCTGGCATACCGGGCTGGCTGATATAGGTGACATGGTAGGTCGTGCCCATGGTTTTGCCTTCCAGCAACACTTTTTCGTTGTCAGGTTTCGCGCAGGCGGCTAAGGTCACTAAAACAACACAAGCGAAAAAATGTTGTTTCAGACCCAAAAAAGATGCGGTATTCAAATCAGTTTTCCTTCAGAACAGCTCTGTGGTTATTATCCCACAGAGCGCCTGGCCAAAGCTCTGCGCTTATCTGATGTAATGGTTTAACCATCGCCATACGACAGCACTAATTTATCTGTGCAACTGTCCTGCCCTTTCTGGCTGGTAAACCAATTGCAGTACTTGTATCGGTTGAATGTCGCCATCAGGCATAGGCCAGTGAATTTCATCGCCTTCACGTAACCCAAGCAAAGCTGAACCTACAGGAGCCAGTACTGATACTTTATCACCTGTCGCATCCAGATCTTTTGGATACACCAGTGTCAGGCAAGGTTCTTCGCCTGTTTTCATTAAACGAACCCGAACTGTAGAGTTCATAGTGACCACATCCTTTGGCATTTCTTCGGGTTCAACCACAGCACCTCGTTCCAGTTCTTGTTCCAGTAGTAAACGGGCTGGATCTGTAGCTGGCAATCGGCTTAACAGCTGATCTAAACGGTCCAGATCCAAGCTGGACAACAGTATTTCTGGTAAAGCCTGACTCATCATATTCTCCTGTACGCTAGGGGTAAAAGTAAAAGCTGGGGGTTGCTTGACCGACATCAGATCACACAACATAAAACGTAAAGTACGACGAAACAGCTGAACTTCAGCCACTTGCCCCACATTTTTCCCCAATAAAGCTGCACCTAATGGGGATAACACCGAAATAAAACCTTGTTCTGGTTTTGCTTGCTGCGGGTAAACCAGGGTGATCCAGGATTCCGTCTGATCAGACAAATCCAGTAACCGCACCGAACAGCCTGGCACTACGCCAGTTTCGCTCAGTGGTTTACGTTTATGGTTAGCAACAGAGCCAAGTTGTTGCAGCACGTGCTGTAGTTGCCAGGGTGGTAAAGGGCGGATAGCCGAACTGGCCATAAAAAATAGCGCCGAAACATCGGTTTTAGCCGATGTTTTTTTAATAAAGATAGTCATTCCAGACTCCGGAATTTAAATAGTCAAAATCAGAGAGCGTAACGAACAGCCGACCCCGTCACACGGAGCCGGCTCAGGAATGGAAGACGGTAAAAAAAGCAGCGTGATAAGACGGCGACTTTATTGCTGTTTTGAACAAAATAACCTCCGTCTTGTTGAAATGGAAAAGAGAATTCAATGGCGGACACCATATCCCATTTGGTAGCAAAACTCAAAGCCCAGTCCTGCTTTGGCACTGTGTGCCTTAGCCCACAGATCTGTGGTTAAAATCAGTCCATGCTCATAAATCAGCCCAATACACGGAGTACGACATGAGCTATTTCACCACCAAAGACAATACGCGGCTTTATTACAAAGACTGGGGCAGTGGCAGCACTGTGATTTTGATCCATGGCTGGCCTTTATCTTCCGACAGCTGGGAAGACCAGGCCATAGCGCTGGTCAATGCCGGCCACAGAGTCATTGCTTACGACAGACGAGGTTTTGGCCGTTCTTCCCAACCCTGGCATGGTTACGATTACAATACGCTGGCCGACGATTTAGCTGCACTGATCAATCACACCGCAGTCAACGATGTGGTACTGGTTGGTTTTTCGATGGGCGGTGGCGAAGTAGCGCGTTATATGTCACGGTTTGAAGGCAAGAGAGTCACTAAAATTGCGCTGATTTCCTCCGTCTTACCTTTTCGCTTACTGACACCGGACAATCCAAGTGGCACGGATGCAGCCACCTTTGAACAAACCGCTTTGGCATTAAAAACCGACAGGCCGCACTTTTACACTGCGTTTTTTCAAAAGTTTTTTGGCGTCAGCATCTTATCCAACCCGGTTAGCTCCGCCTATTTAGACTGGATGCAAGGCATAGCTATGCAAGGCAGTTTACGTTCCGCCTTGCAGTGCCTGAACTCTTTTTCGTCCACTGACTTCAGGGCAGATTTAGCAGCCATACAGGTACCTGTGCTAGTGATCCATGGCACTGAAGATGCCACAGTACCCATTCAAAGTTCGTCACGCTTAATCCATAACTTTATTCCGGACGCTGAACTGATTGAATACGATGGCGCACCTCATGGCTTATTTGCCAC
Source organism: Rheinheimera soli (assembly GCF_021290985.1). Classification (GTDB taxonomy): domain Bacteria; phylum Pseudomonadota; class Gammaproteobacteria; order Enterobacterales; family Alteromonadaceae; genus Pararheinheimera; species Pararheinheimera soli. Next base: position 114,442 of record NZ_JAJOYU010000012.1, on the reverse strand, counting down.
AGAAAAAGACCGCTTAAGCCGGGATTTAATCCGGTTTTTAAAAGCGGTCTGATGTAAGCAAGCAGCATCACAGTAAACAAAGAGCACTCTGGCGGCAGCTCCAGCACACTGCCAGAGTGATTATTTTTATGTTTGCGCCAGAGCATAAATATCTGACTCAGAAACAAAACATTCCTCTGAATGCCACTCATCCCACTAAACAGGCCATTTACTGCAAAACCTGTTCTTTCAGCCCTGCTTTTGGCATACTCGACCAGTTAAAAGTTGATGATTTTTAGTGTAAATCCATAACAAAAAAGCAACCAAAATACCCAGAGGGAAAGATCCATGCGTAAGACCTTAATAGCCAGCGCTATTGGCGCAGCCGTCGCTTTAAGCGCCTGCTCCAAGCCAGCCGAAGAAGCTAAAACCACTGCAGCAGTTGAGCAAACACAAACTGCAGCACCAGCAGCGGAGCAAGGAGCTGTGAGCAATCCATTATTCGTAAAAAGTACTCTGCAATACGAAGCCCCAGAATTCGATAAAATTAAAGTTGAACATTACCAACCAGCCATGGAAGAAGGTATCAAACAGCATATAGCTGAGATCCTGGCTATTGCAGGTAATACCGAAGCAGCCACGTTTGACAATACCATTGTCGCTATGGAAAAAAGCGGAGAGCTGTTAGGCCGTGCTTCTACGACTTTCTATAACATGACGGGCACTATCAGCAACCCAACCATTCAGAAAATTCAGGCTGAAATGGCACCTAAATTTGCTGCGCATTCAGATAACATCAACCTGAACCCGGAATTGTTTGCCCGTATCAAAGCTTTATACGACACTCGCGCCACCTTAGGTTTAGACGGTGAAGCCACTCGTTTAGTGGAAGATTATTACGAGCGTTTTGTTCGTGCCGGCGCTAACTTAACGGAAGAACAAAAAACGAAGATCCGTGCGTTAAACGAAGAACAGTCCACTCTGACCAACAAATATCAGCAAAACCTGATGGCAATGAAAGATCAGATCGCTGTTTATGTCGACACCAAAGAAGAATTAGCAGGTTTATCTGAAGCAGAAATTACTGCTGCAGCCGAAGGTGCAAAAGCCAAAGGCAAAGAAGGTAAATTCCTGATTGAAATTACCAACACCACCCGTCAGCCTGCATTGGCTTCACTGGAAAACCGTGAAATACGTAAAAAAGTATGGGAAGCATCAGCGAACCGCGGTACTTCAGGCGAAACAGACAACCAGCCTATAGTTGCACGTCTGGCGCAGTTACGTGCTGAACGTGCTGGTTTGTTGGGTTATGACAACTGGGCTACGTACCAGTTAGAACCTACTATGGCTAAAACACCAAAAGCAGTGATGGATATGTTCGCCTCTATGGTGCCGGCAGTGGTCGAAAACACCAACAAAGAAGCTGAAGCTATTCAGGCAATGATCAAAGAAACTGGCGGTGATTTTGAATTGCAGCCATGGGACTGGGAGTTCTACGCTGAGAAAGTACGTAAAGCCAAATACGATTTAGACGAAGCTCAAGTGCGTGAGTACTTTGAATTTGAACGTGTATTAACAGACGGTATGTTCTACACCATGAACAAGCTGTTTGGTATTACGATGAAAGAACGTCCGGACTTACCTGTGTATCACCCGGATGTAAAAGCTTATGAAGTCTTTGACGCTGACGGCAGCAGCATTGCGCTGTTTTATGCAGACTACTTCGCCCGTGACGGCAAACGTGGTGGTGCCTGGATGAGTTCTTTTGTCAGACAAAGTGAGCTGTTAAATCAGAAGCCTGTTGTCGTAAACGTGATGAACATTCCTAAAGGCCCAGCTGGCGAACCTACACTGGTGAGCTATGACAATGTGACCACTATGTTCCACGAATTTGGTCACGCTGTGCATGGTTTATTCTCTGACGTAACTTACCCATCCTTGTCAGGTACTTCAGTATCACGTGACTTCGTTGAATTCCCATCTACCTTCCAGGAAGATTGGGCTGCTCACCCTGATGTGATTGGCAACTACGCCAAACACTACAAAACAGGCGAAGCTATTCCGGCTGAACTGTTGGCAAAAATCATGAAGTCACGCAGCTTCAACCAGGGTTTTGACACTCTGGAGTATATGTCTGCTGCGCTGTTAGATATGGAATGGCATTCTCTGCCAGCCGACGCGCCGTTGCAGGATGTAAAGAAGTTTGAAGCTGAAGCACTGAAAAAACACGGTGTGGATCTGACGGCTGTGCCGCCACGTTACAAATCAACCTTCTTCGCTCACGTGTTCTCAGGCGGTTACTCTGCCAGTTACTACGCTTATATGTGGAGTGAAATTCTGGCGGCTGACGCTTATGCCCATGTGCAAAACCAGGGTGGTCTGAAGCTGGAAAACGGTATTAACTTCCGTAAAAACATTCTGTCTATTGGTAACAGTAAAGACCCAATGGAAGCCTACAAAGCCTTCCGTGGTCAGGAACCAACTACAGATGCACTGTTAATCCGCCGTGGTTTAAAAACCGGTATTAACTAACAACTAAAAAAGGGGTGGCTCACATTGTGAACAATGTGAGCCACCCCTTTTTATTTTTAATGACCTGCGATTTGCATCTGGCCTATCAATACAGAACCTGTCAGCACGCCACCACGAGGGTCCACGTCTTTGCCTATGGCCTGAATATCCATAAACATTTGCTGCAAAGTACCAGCTATGGTGATTTCAGAAACCGGGAACTGAATTTGGCCGTTTTCAACCCAGAAACCAGCAGCACCACGTGAGTAGTCACCTGTGACTGTATTGACGCCCTGCCCCATCAGCTCTGTCACCAACAAACCAGTGCCCATATCGCGGCACAGCTGAGCTAAATCAGCATCACCATGTTGCACTAACCAGTTATGAATACCACCGGCATGACCTGTACTTGGCAACCCTAACTTGCGGCCTGAATAGCTAGTGGTCAGGTAGGTATTTAATACACCTTTATCCAGTACTGTTAAATCGCGGGTTTTCACACCTTCGCCATCAAAAGGACTGGAGGCTAACGCTTGTTTTAAATGCGGGCGCTCAATAATAGTCACTTTGTCGGACATCACAGGTTGACCTACTTTATCCAGCAGGAAACTGGATTTACGGTAAATACTGCCACCACTGATCGCAGACACCAAATGACCAAATATACTACTGGCAATATCAGCACGGAAAATCACCGGCACTTTTTGCGTGCCGAGTTTACGGCCATTTAATCGTTGCACTGTTTCCAGTGCAGCTTCGCGGCCAATCTGAGCCGGGTCCAATAAAGCACCTAATTCACGGGCTACTGTGTAGCTGTAGTCGCGCTGCATATCCTCGCCGTCTTCACCAATGACTACACAGCTGAGGCTGTGACGGCTGCTTGGGTAACCGACCAGTTGACCATGGCTGTTGCCATAGACTTTTAAGCCCTGATGTGAGGAAAACGATGCGCCTTCAGAGTTAGTGATACGGGCATCATAAGCAAAAGCTGCTTCTTCAGAGGCTTTACACCATTCAATAGCTTGTTCGGTAGACACCGAAGCTGGGTGGAACAAATCCAGATCCGGCGGCGATAATTCCAGCCAGGCCGCATCAGCTAAACCCGCATGCGGGTCTTCAGAGGTATAACGGGCTATATCAATAGCAGCTTCGACTGTGCGCTTTAAAGCGGCCGGGCTTAAATCAGCTGTAGAAGCAGATCCTTTACGCTGACCGACATAAATGCTGATGCCTAAACCACCGTCCTGATTAAACTCGACAGTTTCCACTTCACCATGGCGGGTTTCGACACTTAAACCACGGGTGCGGTTCATTGAGGCTTCGGCGCTGCTGGCACCTAATTGTTTTGCATGCGCCAGCACCTGGCTGACCGCATCTTTTACTTCGGCGATTTCTTGCCAGATTGTAACTTCGGTTTGACTCATCTGTGTACCTGTCAGAATGCTCTGTTTTGACTGCCAAGATTTGGCGCCAGCTTATCATAGTTCTCAACGAATTGGAGTTGCCACAAGGCAAGCAAAAGCGCTTTGTTTAGCTCAATGGTCCGCAGTAGCGGGCGTGGGCACTGGTGCTGCCAAACTCTGATTGATGCTATCCAATAACTCATTCTTATGATCAGAGTTGTATTGCCAAAACATAATACCGCGCAGACCTTGTTGTTTTACATACTGGCTTTTGGCACTGATGGATTCAGGGTCATCATAACTAATGAAAATCTGACGTTTGGCATGCCATAACCAAGGGGCTTTGGCGATAGGGTCCCAATGTCGCTCAAACCCTTGCTTATCAATCAGCTTAGTGACTAAATCGTGATAACTGCCGCCTAAGTCGGTTTCACCTGTATAACCCTGCTGATAAAGCCCCCGCTCTTTAGTCGTTACGTTGAACCAACTGCGGCCATAAAAGGCAACTCCTATAACCAATTTGCTGGCGGGTACTCCAGCAGCTACATGGTCTTGTACAGCCGCATCAGCCGATAAACCGCTGCGGTCCTGTGGGTTGCTGTACAAAGCAGCATGGTGGCCGGTGATGGCACCATCAGCCGGAAAGTTAAAGTCGTATGCCATGATATTGATAAAATCCAGATAAGGGTGCCAGTTTGCTATATCACTTTTTGCTATGTAGGCAGGAAAACCTCCACTGGCAATTGTTAACAGTATCGGCCGTTGCAGTTGAGTAGATAATTGAGTAAGCGCCTGTCTAAGATCCTTGAGCAGTAAGGTGAAATTTCTACCGTCCTCTGCGCGGTGTGGGTTACCAGCCCCAGCTAATCCGGGGTATTCCCAATCGATATCAATACCGTCTAATTGATGCCGTGTCACAAAGGCGACAGCGCTTTCGATAAAAACTTGCCTGCTGCTTTGCGTCAGTACCATTTCAGAAAAAGCGCCAGACCAGGTCCAGCCGCCAACTGAGGTAAGAATTTTAAGCTGCGGATTACGCTTTTTCAGGCGTTGTAGAGCCATATAATTGTCGCGGTCAAAAGCGAAACCTTCCACGAGTTTACCGTGTTCGATAGTGGAAAATGCATAATTGATATGCGTCATTTTTTCTGCAGCAATGCTATCGGGGTCCAACCTGTTGTCGGATGGAAACACATAGCCTATAACAAACTTATCATGATCATTTACGGTGAACTGCGCAGCAAAAGCTGCGGTGCTTAACAGGCTGATGCTGCAAAATAGTGTAAATAGTTTAAACAAATTGGCCTCGGGCTGTTCATTTTGACAAAGCAATGACCGACCTTAGTTCTTTTTGCCCAACGGAGGCAAGTCTATCGTGCATCCTGCCGTCGCAAGCATCATTAGCGAGCGCTGCTATTAGGCGGCAGATCGGGTATACTTGCCACATTAAACAAGATGGTAAGAGAATCGTATGGCCGATATGACCGACTTTACCCATGGCGACGACTGGGATGTTGAGCATGGTAAAAGTAAAACCCAAGTCAAAAAAGAGATGACTGCGCTGCAGAAACTGGGTGAAGACCTGGTGGCTTTAAGCCCTGCCGCACGTGCTAAGTTAGATTTAGATGATGAATTAAAAGACGCTTTGGCTTTGGCTGATAAGCTGTCGAAAAAACATGAAGCGCTGCGCCGCCATATCCAGTTTATTGGTCGTTTAATGCGTACCCGTGATCTGGAGCCAATTGAACGTGCTTTAGCTGTGCTGAGGAACACCAATCAGGCGGCGACCCGTAAGTTTCACTTAGTGGAAACCTGGCGCGATAAACTGATTGCCAACCCAGATGCATTAACTGAATTTGTTGCTGCTTTCCCTGATGTGGACGTACAGCAGTTACGGGCACTGATTCGTAATGCAAAAAGAGAACAAGAAAAGGATCTGCCACCTAAGGCTTTCCGTGAACTGTTCCAGCTGATTAAACCAGCTATTTTAGAAGACTAAAAAATGGGGGTCAGATTTGACCCCATTTTTATATCAGGCGTTTCACCACTAAATCCGCACCTATACGACGCAACTGACTTAACAGCTTTTGCACCACTTCCGGATAATCCCGCACCGTCTCAATTTCTGAATAATGCACAATTTCACTACTATGGGCTGTGATCACCTGTTTTTCCTGCTCCAGTAAAAGCTTCAATTGCTGCAGATCGTCTTCGACATAAATGCCGTTTTCAAAATCCAAAGCAAAAGCCCGTGGGTTCAGATTGTGACCGGTAAACAGATGCTTGACGCCATCGACACTTAAGCCTTTGAGGTGATAGCTGTTATCTTCGTGTTTCCATAGTTTGACATGCAGCAAACCAGCGTCGATAAACTTCTGATTCGCCCGTACAAACTTACGCAAAATAGTTTCGTAGAAATAAGGCAAACCACCAATTTTGCTAAAGCGCTGGCCTGGTGGAATATAAAAGTCATTGGCAGTTTTATCCCCTACTACCACAGTCACCGTGACGCCACGTTTTAAACACTTACGCAGCGCTCTGGCTAAAGCCACTGGCGGGTTAAAATAAGGGGTGTAAATCAATACATCCTGCTGTGCCACAGAAAGCAACGCCAGCACTGTACTGTTGAGCTCGTTATTACGACGGCCCAAGCCTATCAGCAATGACGCTCTTAAAGCAGAGTCGTTTTTATCTGCATACTGATAACGGGTGGCTTTGGCGTGTTTTAACCATAAACGTGACTGACGTTTCACCGCCTGACTGACATAGTCTTCGTCATCCAACAGCTCTGGTGTTTGCTCTTCATCACCAAATAACTGCTGATGGGCCTGCACTATGGCATCTGTCATCACCTGATTTTGCAGCACCAAATAACGGTCGGCACGGTAACGGTTTTGTTCCGCCAGATAGACATTATTCAGTGAAGCGCCGCTGTAGAGCAGGGTTTGATCAAACACAAAACCTTTTAAGTGCAAGACACCAAACAGCTCACGCTTTTTTACCGGCACGCCGATAATTTGAATAGGCAGGTCGTAGTCTTTGGCAATTTCACGGTAAAAATCGTTGTTGGTGCGAGCGCCTTCCTGACCAATCAGACCACGACGGGCACGATGAAAATCAACATAGACAGTCACCTGCAAATCAGGTTTTTGCTGTTTCGCGGCAAATAAAGCCCGCAGAATTTGTTCACCTGCTTCATCAGCCTGCAGATACAAAGCTGTGATCACAATACGATGTTGCGCGCGCTGGATCAGATCCAGCACAGTGCTTTTGTATTCAGCGGCCGACCACAACACAGAAACGGTTTCTGCCACCAGATCTGTTTTTGGCAATTTGGCCAGACGACGTCTGTTTAACAACGTTTGTAACATAACAGGCGAAATTCTCAGTCGGTTAAAGTGGGGTCAGATCACAGGGTTAACTGTTAACCCTGTGATCTGACCCCATTCTAAGAGCTTAATTTTAATGGACTGGATCTTGCCGTAAAACGGCACAAAGTCCTAGTGTTTTTCGTCTGAACTCAGTTTAAGCAGTGCCACCAACCGTCATGGCATCCAGTTTTAATGTCGGCTGTCCCACCCCTACAGGCAGGCTTTGACCTTGTTTACCACAGACCCCAACACCTGCATCCAGCGCTAAATCATTACCCACCATAGACACCTGCTGCATAGCTTCAGGGCCATTACCAATAAGGGTTGCACCTTTAATTGGTGTGGTAATTTTTCCATCTTCAATCAGATAAGCTTCCGAGGCTGAAAACACAAATTTGCCTGAAGTGATATCTACCTGACCACCGCCAAAATTCGGTGCATAAATACCTTTTTTCACACTGCCAATAATTTCCTGCGGGTCGTATTCACCAGCCAGCATGTAGGTATTGGTCATACGAGGCATAGGCAAATGGGCAAAAGACTCACGACGGCCGTTGCCAGTTGGTGCAACATTCATCAGCATGGCGTTGTGTTTATCCTGAATATAGCCTTTCAGAATACCGTTTTCGATCAATACGTTGTATTGACTGGCCGTGCCTTCGTCATCGATATTCAGCGAACCACGACGATGGGCCAGAGTGCCGTCATCGACAATAGTGCAGTGTTTAGATGCAACCTGCTCGCCAACACGGCCAGCGAAAGTAGAAGAACCTTTACGGTTAAAGTCACCTTCCAGGCCATGGCCTACAGCTTCGTGTAATAACACGCCAGGCCAGCCAGAACCTAACACCACAGGCATGGTACCTGCTGGTGCATCAACAGCAGTTAAGTTGACCTGAGCCATACGCACAGCTTCACGGGCATAACCCTGCCAGCGCGGTGAACCATTGACGTCTTCAAGGAAATACTGATAGTTGGTACGGGCACCACCACCACTGCCGCCGCGTTCACGACGACCATTGTGTTGCAGCAGCACAGAACAGTTTAACCGTACTAAAGGACGAATATCTGTAGCAAAAGTACCGTCTGATGCAGCCACTAATACTTCTTCGTACACGCCGGATAAGCTGACAGCCACTTGTTCAGCGCGACTATCGAGGCTGCGGATATAAACTTCCATCTGCTTGAGCAGTTCAACCTTGGCGGTATTGTCTAAACTTTGCAGTGGCTCACAAGGCAAATAAATTTGTGGTTGAGTTTGCTGCTTAAATACCTGCACTGAACCTTGTTTGCCAGCACCAGCTATACCACGGGCCGCTTCTGCCGCCTGTTTTAAAGCTGCTGCAGAAATAGAATCGGCATAAGCAAAACCGGTTTTTTCGCCGCTGATGGCGCGAACACCTACACCACGTTCGATATTAAAAGAGCCGTCTTTGACTAAACCATCTTCCAAACCCCAGGATTCATGCACACTGGATTGAAAATACAGGTCGGCGTAATCCAGCTTGTGCGCAAATAAAAAGCCTAAGCTTTGCTGTAAATCACTGGCGCTTAGGTCACTGGCGCTTAACAGGTTGTGTTCGACGTTACTCATGCTTGAACTCACTTTGAAATCTGTTGTGGTGCCTTACCGGCATTTTCTCTGCCAGCTGCTGGCAAAGATCTAAATCTGTTTCGACACTCAGCACCATTTCGCTGCTGCCATCGGCTTCGGCCAGAATACGGCCCCATGGGTCGATAATTAAACTATGGCCATAAGTCTGACGGCCATTGATGTGTGTGCCCACTTGAGCTGGCGCTATAACAAAACTCTGGGTTTCTATGGCACGTGCTCTTAACAAGGTATGCCAATGCGCCTCCCCTGTCACTGTAGTAAAAGCCGAAGGCACAGCCATGACATTCATACCCCGAGCCGCTAAAGCCTGGCTTAAACCTGGAAAACGCATATCGTAACAAATCAGCATACCCAGTTTTAACTGCTGCGCCTGAACCAGTGTTAACTTCTCACCCGGCATAGTAGTGGCCGATTCCAGATACTGCTTGCTGCTGTCATTGACTAAGGCATCAAATAAATGGATTTTCTGATAGTCAGCTATCCGCTCACCTTCAGGGTTATACAACAGACTACTGGCGGCAAAACGTGTTGGATCAGAACTACAGGTTGGTAAAGTGCCGACCAGTAAATACAACTGATATTTTTTCGCTAAAGCCGCATAAGCGCTCTGCAACGGACCGGCACCTAAAGATTCGGCCAATTGTAGATTTAGCCCATCAGGCCCGGCAAACACAGCCACACCCTCTGGCAATACGACAAGGTGTTGCGCGGATTGCGGTAGCTGCGCCAGTAACTGCTCAACTTTAGTCAGATTAGCCAAAGGATCAGGACCACTGGTCAGCTGCACAGCGGATAAACGCCAGAGCTTAGCCATTGGCTTTTTCCTTGTTGGGTCGGTTAGCCGATGGTTTGACAGGGTTCTTTTGTAACTCTTGGTCCTGCTGCAAACGTAAACGTTTTTCCTGCTCAGCTTTTAACAGCTCTGAACGTGGCACTTCAATCTCTGTGGTATGACGCGCCACTTCCACTACTTCCGGCTGATCAAAATTACCAGTGACTACAAAATTCACTTTGGAGACCACTTCAGCAGATTCTACAATTTCATCCAGAGCCAAAGCCGCTAAGCCTGTCGCCGGATTAAACTGCAATAAAGCCACCAGCACAGGCAAACTAGAGGTAATTTTTGGCAAAAACGCCATCTGATAATCCAGCTGACGGGTAACCAAATCAGCATAACCCTGAATTTCGATTTTTCCGGCAGCACCATCAACCAGCGTATTATTGGTGTGCACTACGCCTTTATCCAGCTGTAAATCACCTTTCATTTCAGTGTAGAAAAAACCTTTGGAGAATATATCCCTGAAATCCAGTTTTAGCTTGCGCACTAAAGAACCCAGGCTGAACACAGACAACAAGCGGGCACCTTTGTCGCTGACTTCAGACAAGGAGCCTTCGCCTAATTTCCAGTTCAGTTTGCCGCCTAAAGTAGCGTAGTTAAACTGAGTCGGACCACCGGCCCAGCTTAAGTTATCTATTTGCACTTCGGCCGGACTGCCAGCTATAGCTGAACTTAAATGGTAGTCTTTCATTAACTGACCAAAATCAGGGCTGGTTAACTTTGCCGATAAGGTAGTGACACCTGCTTCTGCATCTTTTTGCCACAGACCTTTGATACTTAACTGATGCTTTTTGTAACGGGATTCAAAGCTGTGAATAGTTAAACGCTCGCCGTCAGATTCGGTTTGCATACTCAGTTGGCCTAAATCAAAAGGCCCAAACACACAACTTTTACACTCCAGCTTTAATGGCGGCAAATCAGCCAGCCATGGCATAGGTTCTGGTTTGACGACCTCTGCCAGAGCTTTGGAAATTTGCTGCTCTTTGGTCAGTTTGGCCATGGCCTCTTCGGCAGTTAAAGCTTCGGCTTCAGCCTGTTGTGGGTCATACGGAAATAAGGTTAAAAACTCCAGATTGGCCTCTATCCCCTGAGCCATCAAATCTCTTGGCAGTTTTAACTGACCTTTGGTTTGAGTCGCTGCAATGTCCGCCAGCCAAATATCAGCTTCTGGTTTTATCTGCAGTTGTACCTGGTCAAACTGAATATCCTCCGTCACAGTCAGTGTATTTACACTAGCCTTGACCGAGGTTAAAGCGGGAAGCAAGCCTGCTTCATCAGACTGCTGACTAACTTGCTGCTGGACCAGTTCAAACCAGGGCAAAAAGTCGGTTTTATCCAGATTAGCGCTAATAGTAAAACCGTCGGCAAAACCGGAATTTTCCTTAGACCCCAAACTTAGATGAGCCCGGCCAATCTGACCCTGCGCATGCACATAACTGGCATCAAAAAACACCAGGTCCTGATAAGTCAGAGCTATCACCGAATTATCCTGACTGCCACTGGAGGACCAGAATACAGTACCAGCCTGGCCAGGCTTTTTCGCCAGCGGTTGGGGTAACATTAATTCAGTGTCGGTTAAATCCAATGCTAAATCAGCCTGATAGGTATAACCTTCTCCCGCCAGCACTAGATCAAGTTTAAACTGCCAGTTCAGCGGGCCACTGGCAAAGTGTTCCAGTTGCGGTGCTAAATTCAGCAGCAGCTCGTTGCTGTTTTGTAAGCCCTGACTCAATAAGGATACTTTGTAGTTGTCTTGCTGCTGTTCGCCACGAAAGCCAAACTGCAGCGGAATATTGCTGATAAAAAGCTGTAAATCATCGGCGGTCAGTATGTCGTTATGAAACTCCAGACGGCCAGTCAGATTCTCGCCCACTAAAACAGGGGCGGACAAAGACAAGCCATTGCGTTCAAAGTCGATGGCCCCTTTTACATCTACTGTGGGTTCGTTCAGCCCTATGGTCAGACGCACATCGCCCTTCACCGGCCCCGTCACCCCTAAATAGGCCAAGGTTTCGCCCACTGAGTCGTGTAAAGGTGAAGCCTGCATCAGGGTGGTCACCTGCTCTGCCAGCAGTTGTTGTTTAATATCAATAATTAAGTTGTCGGCGTTATACAAATCAGGAATTCCGACTTGTACCCCTTGCTCAACAGGGGCGTCGACCAGATAACCTGATGTGCTGCTGATCAGCATAGACGCATTTTCAAAAAACAGTTCAGCTGACAATTCAGTTAAGCTTGGCCAGTTTTGATCAAATAAAAACTCAGCATTGGTTACATCAGCCAGCGCCTGAAATACCCCTTCTTTTTCAGCATAAGGATAAGCGGAAAAATCGCCAGACCACAGCACTTTGCCTGAACTGACATCACCAGAGACCAGTGCAGGTTTGAGGTAGTTGATCACAGATTCTGGCATATAGAATTTCGGGAAAAAATGTTCGGCATTTTGCACCGGCACACCATGCAGCTCTGCGACTAAATCCATATTGGGCTTATCGTCCAGATTGACCACCAGCTCAGCTTCCAGGCTAAAAGCATCCTGCCATAAGCTCAGGTAAGGCACCAGAATTTGCCAGTGACCAGACCTTTTGCGCCAGGCCAGTTCTAATTCAGCACCTTTGTAGCTCCAGTCCTGACTAAAAGCCTGGCCCCACTCCAGTGCACCGTCTTTGGCTTTTAAACCCAGCCAGCCAAAATGCGGCGAAGCCACAAAAGAGCCAGTAAAGCCTTTGACACCCGGCACATCAGCCACAGGAGCAGAAGACAACTCATTAAACTGACCGGCTAAATACCACTGATCGTCTTCCGTTAATAAATCCAGTCGTTCGATTTTGCCATCCAACTGATAGGCTAACAGCGACTGTAATTGTTCAGAGCCATCAGAAAATAATTCCAATAAAGGCCGGGCAATGCCCAATTGCAGGTTTTGCAGTGACGCCTGATAACCCAGCTCATTCTGGTTGAGCTGCAATTGCAAACCAGGCCAGCTTTGAGTGCTGTTACTCAGCGTCATAGGGCTTGAACTTAAACTCCAGCCTTTTGCTCTGGGCAACCAGCGCAAATAACCATCCGACAAAGCCACTTTGTTCCAGACCCCGTCTTTTAACCAACCCACGTTGTTATCCGACAACGCCACATCAATTTGTTGCAACTTACCGGCTTTAATATCACCCCAGGCGGCAAAGTTTAATTTGGCACTATTGAGCTTACGGGTTTGAGGCAGTAACTGTTGGAACCAGGGCAATAGATCCAGTTGCTGACTGGCCAGATACAGTTGACCATTGGCTTTAGACGGCTCACCTGTTAAATCAATAATAAAAGACAAGGTATTGGCCGTCACATCGGCGACAGATACTTCACCCCAGCCCTGATGCCTTTCGCCTTCGTTTTGCCAGTTCAGCGCTTTAATATCCAGCCGGATATCTTCATCCTGGGCATTGTTAAACACCAGTTGGCTATCAAGTACGGAAAAATGCTGTAGCTGCTTAAAAAACAGATCCTGCAAGGCGTTAAATAACGGCTGATTATCGGAAGGAGCGGCGACACCAGTACCTAACCAACGCTGCGCATCGACTCTGTAAGTTAAACCTGTCAGTTCAAAATGAGCAGCACTGAGTTTCATAGTGCGTAATGATCGCCAGAAATCCAGCCGAATGCCGGTTTCCTCTATGGTTAATTGCGGCTGAAAATTGCTGTCCAGTACTTGCAGTTGCTGCAATACCAAAGCCGGACCAGTGCCCTGCCAGCCCGCTGACAAAGCGCCAATCCGCACTTCAGTGCCGTATTCAGCTTTAATCCAGTGTTCGATGTCGGTTTTATAACCAGGGGCGTACGGCAGGCCAAAACGCAGAGCTGAGACTAATGTGGCCATCAACACGACGAAGATAGCAAAAAAAATCCAGATTTTGTGTAAGCAATAAAACCAGGCCTGTTTTACAGTCCGCACTACATCATCACCACATCAAATTGTTCCTGACCGTATTGAGGTTCGATCACGACACTGATTTGTTTTCCAATAAAGACTTCGAGTTCAGCCATGCTGTGAAATTCGTCATTAATTAAGGCATCTTTTACCGCAGGTGAAGCATACACCACAAATTTATCTGCCACATAAGCCCGGTTTACCCGCACTATTTCGCGTAAAATTTCAAAACATACGGTTTCTACTGTTTTTAAACTGCCGCGACCAGCACAAATAGGACATTCACCACAAAGCACATGTTCCAGACTTTCGCGGGTACGTTTACGGGTCATTTCAACTAAACCCAAAGCTGAGAAACCATGAATATTGGTTTTGGTTTTATCCCGGCCCAATGCCACTTCTAAACTATGCAACACACGCTTTTGATGCTCTTCGCTTTGCATGTCGATAAAGTCGATAATAATAATGCCGCCGAGGTTTCGTAATCGCAACTGACGGGCTATGGCCTGAGTGGCTTCAATATTGGTATTAAAAATGGTTTCTTCTAAGTTACGATGGCCAACAAAAGCACCGGTATTGACGTCTATAGTGGTCATGGCTTCGGTTTGGTCGATCATCAGATAACCACCGCTTTTCAGCATGACGCGGCGTTCCAGCGCACGCTGAATTTCGTTTTCAACATCAAATAAATCAAACACTGGACGCTCGCCCGGATAATACTCCAGCCGGGCTGTCATCTCAGGCACAAATTCTTCGGTAAAAGCATGCAATTGCTGATAAGTCAGCTTGCTGTCAATGCGCACTCGTTCTAAATCAGAGCCGACAAAATCACGCAAAATACGGTAGGCCAATGTCAGCTCTTCATACAACATGGTTTCTTTGCGGGCATTTTTTTTACGTTTTTGTACTTTGGCCCAGAGTTTTTGTAAAAACTTGCCATCGTGCAGCAGCTCGTCTTCACCAGCGCCTTCAGCCGCTGTACGAACTATGTAACCACCGCTTTCATCCAGACAAGTGCTGACAATATCTTTTAAGCGCTGACGTTCGGTTTCACTTTCAATGCGCTGCGATACGCCGACATGAGCAGAACCCGGCATAAACACCAGATGGCGGCTTGGCAAGGTGATATCAGTGGTTAAACGTGCACCTTTGGTGCCCAGCGGGTCTTTCACCACTTGCACCAGCAGAAACTGACCTTCATGCACCAGCAGGCGAATATCTTTCACCGGACCGGCTTTGAGTTCAGCGTCCGCTATGTTTAAGCCTGCAGTGACAATATCAGAGGCATGTAAAAAGGCGGCTTTATCTAAACCTATATCGACAAAAGCGGCTTGCATACCAGGCAAGACACGACTGATTTTGCCCATATAAATATTGCCAACCAGTCCATGTTTGGCCTGGCGCTCAATATGCACTTCCTGCAATACACCGTTTTCAATCAAAGCCACCCGGGTTTCACTTGGGGTGACGTTGATCAGTAATTCTGCGCTCATGGCCTATCCTTCAGAGTCTGTAACAGCTGTGCGGTTTCATACAAAGGCAAACCTACCACAGCAAAATAACTGCCATCTATACGCTGAACAAACTGACCTGCCAGGCCCTGAATACCATAACCACCGGCTTTATCAGCAGGTTCACCTGTAGTCCAGTACCAGAGTATTTCCTGTTCGGACAGCTGTTTAAACCAGACTTTAGTCGCGACAGTGGTGCTAAGCAGCCCCTGTGCAGTTGCAATAGCCACTGCGGTTTTTACCCAATGGCTACGGCCCGATAATAACCTCATCATGCGCTGAAAATCAGCCAGATCAACAGGTTTACCTAAAACTAATTCATCCACCTGCACTATGGTATCGGCACCTAAGGTGGGAAGTGGAGTATTTTGACTGGCAAAACCTGCCTGAGCTTTTTGCTCTGCTAAACGCAACACGTACTGATCAGCAGTTTCGCCGTCCAGTTGAGTTTCATCTATGTCGCCTTTGACCAGTACAAAATCCTGCTGTAACTGAGCTAATAATTCGCGGCGACGAGGTGAAGCAGAGGCAAGGGCTATCATAGCTATACTCAATGAATTTTAAACTGGCGGCGGATACGACGTAGTAACCAGAAGATCCATGGCCAGACCGCAGCACCTGTTACTACTGGCCATAAATACGCCATAGTAAAGACTACCCCTGTTAAGAAATGACTGAGCCAAAAGATAAAATAGTGATAAAAAGCTAAAAACAACGCTGTGACTAAGCTTTGCTGCAAAATAGAGAAGTTACGGATTTTTAAATGATGCGCCGAGCAGAAATAAATAATGACTGAATAAGCCAGTGCATTCACACCAAGCACAGTGCCGACTAATACATCCAGTAAAAAACCTGTGACAAAAGCTGTGCCTATACTGACCCGAAATGGCAAAGCCAAAGCCCAGTAAAACAACACCAGCAAAGGCCAGTCAGGCCGGAATAACTTCACAATGGCTGGCAGTGGCACTACAGCCAGCACCAGCGCAAACATCAGGGACAAATACACCAGAATTAAACGATGCGACTTTTCCATCAGAAATCTCCTGCCACAGCAGCAGCTTCGGCATCAGGCGGTGCTATTTGCTCGTCAATTTCCGGTTTAGCTTTAGGCCAGACTAACAACACATAACGAATGCGATCCAACTGAGCATAAGGCCTTGCATACACCTGTAAAAACGGTTGCTGTGCATTACGAGTAATTCGCACCACTTCCGCCACAGGATAGCCTTCAGGGAAAATACCATCCAGACCAGAAGTAATGAGTTTATCGCCTTGTTGAATATCAGCGCTGTGCGGAATATGCATCAGCCGTACTTCATCGGACTGCCCTAAACCTTCAGCCACCACATGATCGCCATTGCGTTCAACCCGCATCGAAATAGCATGAGTGGTATCAGAAATTAATAAAGCCCGGCTGCTGGTAGGCCCGACGCTGACAATCTGCCCCAATACACCTAAATCATCAATCAAAGGCTGCTGCGCCACTACACCGTCGTTGCTGCCTTTGTTCAGAACGATTTGATTACTGAATGGATGGCTGTACACCGCCAATACTTCAGCCACCAAACGTTTGCTTTCGGCCACAGGCACAGAACCTAACAGGGAACGTAGTTTGTCGTTTTCCTGCTGCAAAAACTGCAGGCGCTGCATTTGGGTATTTTGCCGCAGCAAAGTTTCACGCAGCTTCTGGTTTTGCTCCAGTAAACGCTGGTGAGACATAAATTGTTCGGAGGCATCAGACATCATGGCCTGGGGTAAATTGGCCAGATAATACAAAGGACTCACAGTTGCAGTTAAATAACTACGCAACTGTGTGGAGCTGTCGGTAAATCTGTCCAGCGTCATCAGCCCAACGCTGCATAAGACTGCAAAAAACAGCCGTATTGGCAGAGATGGGCCACGCTCAAAGATAGGTTTCATTCAGGACTGACTTGTTAGTCGTAACTAAACACATCACCGCCATGCATGTCGATCATTTCTAAAGCTTTACCACCACCACGAGCTACGCAGGTCAGCGGGTCATCAGCTACAACCACCGGAATACCGGTTTCTTCCATCAGCAGGCGGTCTAAGTCACGCAATAAAGCGCCACCACCAGTTAATACCATGCCGCGTTCAGAAATATCTGACGCCAGTTCTGGCGGAGACTGTTCCAGTGCAACCATAACAGCAGAAACGATACCAGCCAAAGGCTCTTGTAAAGCTTCTAAAATTTCGTTGCTGGTCATAGTGAAGCTGCGAGGTACACCTTCAGCCAGGTTACGGCCACGTACTTCAATTTCCAGAATTTCATCGCTTGGGTAAGCAGAACCTATTTCTGTTTTGATACGTTCAGCTGTGGCTTCACCAATCAAGATGCCGTAGTTACGACGGATATAGTTGATGATGGCGTCGTCAAACTTGTCACCACCAATACGAACAGATGAGGAATACACCACACCGTTCAGAGAAATAATGGCAACTTCAGTAGTACCACCACCGATATCCACCACCATAGAACCTGTCGCTTCAGATACAGGTAAACCTGCACCAATAGCAGCGGCCATAGGCTCGTCGATTAAATACACTTCACGCGCGCCAGCACCCTGAGCTGATTCACGGATAGCACGGCGTTCTACTTGTGTAGATCCACAAGGCACACAGACCAGTACACGAGGGCTTGGACGCAGGAAACTGTTGCTGTGCGCTTGTTTGATAAAGTGCTGCAGCATTTTTTCAGTTACATAGAAGTCGGCAATAACACCGTCTTTCATTGGACGAATGGCTTTAATATTGCCAGGAGTACGGCCAAGCATACGCTTGGCGGCGTGGCCGACGGCCGCAACACTCTTAGGTCCGCCAGTTCTTTCCTGACGAATAGCAACTACTGAAGGCTCGTTCAGGACTATGCCCTGATCTTTTACATAGATGAGTGTATTGGCTGTCCCCAGGTCGATCGACAGATCATTTGAAAACAGACCACGCAGTTTATTTAACATGGAACAGACTAATCCTTTTAACTAAGAGGTGGTGACACAAGGTGCCCAAGAAAATGTCGCTTATTTTAAGTAACAAAACGCCAAGAAAATAGCTTTATCTTTAGTTTTTACCAAATTAAACCAAAGCCATTGAAAAGCCAAATGTTTCGTAGTCAGACAAGGCAAATGAAGTTAAGTTTTGTTGCGTTGAGAATATAAAATTGCTGGGGCGCGGGCTTGTCTTCGCATGCCTCACATCAGAATCCAATGCAAGACAGACTTACCCAGACGCCACTTTCATTAATTCAGCCTTTCCTGCCAGAAAATTTGGCGTTTATTGCCTTGATATCTGCCAAATTGAGCTTCAGCTGTCGGATCTGTGAGAATTACACCTCCCCCCCATGGAAACTTCAGATAGTTCAGAGCCGGCGGGATTTGATATTCCATCACTGCAGTGCCAGCAACGCCAGGGGCAGGAATAAAGATGTCCATATGCGGATTCTGCCCAACGACCACAGTTCCTGAGGCGCCGCCTTTTAATGTTGTTATGCCTGTCACATTTAAGTTTGCTACATCATAGCCAGTGCACCCGTCATTCTGATTGCGCTCAAATCGACCGCCACGCCAGTACTGACTTTGTAAAGTCACAGGCAAATCCTGATCTTCAGGGCCACCGGTATTTATTAATGCCAAACGGCCATAACGAATATCAAGCGTATTACCAAATTGCACAGCGTTACAATTTGTTAAGACAGAACAATCTGTCGCTGCTGTAGCATCCATATTCAAAGCAGATGACTCAAAATTACGATTATCTATCTCGGTTGCTACTCTCAAGCCCAACTGCAACGCCGAATAGGGTCCATCAGGAGTTAAATTTGGCAGCTTTTCAAAGACAGCTGTTGTACTGCTTAACACTCTGCGTCCGTCAATCCATGCCACAGAGTCAGTGCTCACCCTGGTGCCTAAGTCAATTCCTGCATTATTATTTTCTGCAACCAAACTAATACTTGCTGCACCACTATAGACTTTATTAGGTAGTGAATTGTAATTGGTCAGTACTGTAGTTCCATCCGCAGCTTTTGCTTCTAGTGTTGCCCGCACACTGATCGAATCAGAGCCCATATAACTAAAATCACCTGCGGTGCATGAGTCCTCCACTGAACTGCCCGTTGAGCTTAGCGCAAAATGATGAGGATAAAACCTGCCAACCACAACAGAAGGGTTGGTGGAAGCAGTATTGCCAGCCCCCAGATAATTATCATCCGCTATTTTGCCATTTAGCTGAATACTACCTACTTGCGTCCAACTTGCTGTGCTGGTTTCAAAACGTCCTGCAAAATCCTGGTCTGCAACAAAACCTGCTCCACTGCTTATAGCAGGATTTGAAATACAGTTGCTGGTTGCTTCAGCACAGCCAGCTCCTGTAATGATTGGGTAAACCAGTACCGAGTTCAATGCCAAAGTTTCTTCTGTATCCTCGTTGCCGAAATTTGGCGTTCTGTCCCCATCCCGGTTCAGAACATCCAGCACCACTTTAAAGTTCTCACCCGCAGCAACAAAACCTTCGCCAGTATTCGTAGTCGCAGGATTCGACGAACCATCTGTACGGCTTACAGACTGCACCACAATACGATCCGGCCGCACCACAAACTCATTACTTAGTGCTTCCAGAGGAACTTCAGGCTGGGTTGATGTTGCAGCTAAAACGAGACGAGCTTTGAGCTGTACTTTGCCAACATCGGTATACTTTAATGCAAAATCACTTTCTGCTGAGGCAAAAGCCAAAGGCGTACTTTGATACGACCAACTGTCTTCTGAATCATTTCTCTGAATAGCAATGTTGGTATTAGGAGTCAAGCTGGTATCCCGAACTCTTAACTCCTGTCCATCAATGCAACTCTTAGGGTCTACACACTTATAACCAAGACCTACGGTAGCAGAGGGAACAACACGCGCTGCACAAGCGCCTGTCTGCGGTATTGTCTCAATGATTTGTAGTTTATTTGTTTCCGCGCTCCAGACGCCTGCAATTTGATTTGCGATGGCAGAAAATCGCAGGGCCGCATCATTAAACTGAACACCACAACTGCTATCAGCAACGCCAGTATCACGGCATTGCACAGGGTTTGCCGGCAGCACACTGGAACTGGCCAGACTTAAAGTGGTGGAGCCGGTCGACGTTTTTGCCAAGGCTAAGGTACCAATACCATTGGTAAGATTGACTGTATTTCCTGCAGGCCAGCTTGCACTATTGTTTGCCGCAACAGTGACAGACACTGGCTGGGTATACAACTGAGAGCAATCTGCATTCAGACAAGCCCTGACTTCAACACTGTTACTTTGACAGGTAACACCTGAGTTGTAGTTAAATCTAAAATGATGGATAGGGTTGCCAATTTCAATGGGCACCGAAGGCAAAACAGAACAGACCTGCACATTGGTCAGTTCATGAAAATTGGTATTGGAGCCAGTAGAGCCGGTAAACGACAACAATAGGTTGGCTGGGGCTGCAGCCTGCCCCAGGCTCTGTAAGTTCTGGTTATTAATCAAAGTACTGTAAGTAGCTTGCCCACTGACTCGACGCTCTAGTCTAAATAGTCCACCCGGGACTGAAGTGGAGTCTATAGTGATTCTGTACCTATCACCACGACCAAAGCTTGCGCCATTCTGTAAAATAGGACTTAAGGTCGCTGTGCCTGCCAGCCACCTGTAGTTCGATGAGGCGGCGCCTCTCACACCAATAGTATTAGGCCTAAGATTGCCAATAAAACCGCCGACACGGCCTTCGTTTGCAAGAGAGTAATTACCATATTCATCAAAACCGACTCCCAACCAGCCGCCGCGAAACCCTTGGTTGCCATTATCACGCTGAGCATAACCAAGACTACCTCCAAAGCTACCAGGGAAAGGCACTTGTGTCGCATCAGAGAGCACAAGAGAAATACCATCTGCCCCATTACCACCATAAGCATAGTGATCAAACTCCACAGTTAAGCGATTACCTGCTGCCGGGAAACTACGTTTAAAGGTAATAGAAGTAGATTGATTTTGTGCATTCGTAGTTAAACGTAAACGACTTGGGCTGCTTTGTAGTGAAGGAGGGGTACTATTGAGATTTGTTTGATACCAGTTGACATCATTCGAAAAATTTTCTAAAAAACATTGCTCCGGAACACTACAACTAGCCGTTTGCGCGGCATAACCTGCAACTTGTGCAGCGGTTAGCTCAGAAGTAAAAAACCGGACTTCGTCGATTTGGCCTCTAATACCATTTGATCCATTTGGTAATGCACCAATAGATAATCCTCTATTACCATCGTTAGGAGTTTTGGCTGGGTTTCCATTGCCAATAGATTGATTGGGTATGTTATCTAAGAGCACATTGTCGACGTAAAGCCGCATACGCATGTTAGCTTTAGAATAGCTGACAGCGACATGATGCCATTGGCCGTTAAATACGTTGCCCACAGTTTCCACGTAACGTAAATCTTCATTTTGCATGCGAACAGCGAAACGCAGCGCTCCAGCGGAGGTCCTCAGCAGCTCAAAACGCCCGTCATCTTCGTCATTCACGCCATCGTCTGCACCATAGGCTAAGATGACCTGACGAGTTCCGGGTTGATCTGCGCCATTCATCCGGATCCATAGGGAAAAGCTAAAATCATCAGCACCATGAAAATAACTATTTCTTCCTATATCAACATAGGGATTATTCGATGAAGAAGTACCACGTTGAAAATCGCCATAAGTACAAGACGCTGGAGAAGGGCTGGTAATGGCAGTATTTGCGCCATTACGGGAGCGGCCATGTCTTAGGTTTACAGAGGAATCCAGTACTTGATTGTTGCTACCATTCCATAACACCTCATCAAATTTCCAGTAGGGCGTTGCAGAGCTTGAGTTACTTCCACCACAAGCTTGAGCCGGCACTTCCACTGGTAAGCAGTTACCATAAACCTGGCTGGAACCATTCACATAAACATAATGCCCAGAAACATTGGATGCATTTAAATCACCAAAAACCGTTGAATCGTTCAGATGAATATTACCTTGCTGAGAACTCATATCCGCATAAACTGTACTGTTGGTCACTGTGATGTCATTGGACTGCACAGTAACTTCTAACTGGGATGATGGCGAACCTATAATGCTATTAGTGATATAGGCAAAATTGCCACCTGCAACAGTCCCAGAAGTAAAAGTAGCATCTTCCAGTCTAAAGGTATTTCGCGAGGTAAACGTAAAGTCCCCTTGAATAGTACCTCCAGTGATGGTCATATTGCCCTGAGTGGTCGCGCCTCCATTGAGGTTAGTACCGCTAGTAGTTAGGCTATTCGCTGTAGAGGTTACAAGGCCAGCCACACTGCCACCGGTTAAAGCAATATCACTGTTTGCCGTTAGAGTAGAGCCAAAGGTGGTATTAATTGAAGTGATACCATTATATGCATTAACACTCCCTGTTATCGTTGCATTGTTTGACTGAAAATTTCCAGTCACAGCCACACTACCATTGACGACTGTTCCTGTCATCAACCGAACATTATTACTTGATCCATAGATGGAGCCATACAGAGTCGAACCTGTTAGCCGGGTCTCATTGCCCCCCTGAGCCTCAAGGTCAATGGTATAGCCCGTGCCTCCGAGGATAACGTTCGTTAAATTAAAGCCATTGTAAGACAAAATTCTGATGTTGGTATTCGATGTGATTCGGTCACCAGAGGCAACAGAAAGTGGCTGCCCCCAGGTGCAAACATACACATTTCCACTCCAGAATCCCTGATTACCGCTACATATTGCGGGGCGGTTTGGAGGAATAAGGCTATAGGTAGCCGCATTTGCCTGCGCCATTGTCAGCAGAGTTAAAACAATCAACAGAAAAAACAGTCGGACAGAAATCATTGTTGCATTACATTTCATAGTTCACTGCCTTCATACAACCCGCTATTGCCATACTTCCATTTCTATAGTTCTTAGAGTGTTTGTTTCGCCCCCACTGCAACTACCAGTACTACTTAACCAGAAGTGATAAACACCAGGCTCTATTGTACTTTCACGAGAAGAGCAACTGACAGTTACATTACAATTCAGCAGCCCTTGAGCCTGACTAAAGGTAGTCGCAAAAATAGGGCTGGTACAGGCAGCGATTGAATCATTAACATCCTGAATATCCAATGGATAAATGGATGCGACAGCACGTTCCATACCGGTTTGAGCTGCGAAAAATGCACGTGTCCCCAACACTTCCAGCGAAACAGACTCTGACGAGCTTTGTAGCAGCTTACTCATAGAGCCGACCAACAGAGTCATTACCACAATAATAAATAAAGCGATAACCAACATGCTGCCTTGCTGTTTATATGACGATTTTCGATTAGGGCACATTCGGAACATGAACCTCTTGGTTAAAAAACAACTCGTCGCCAAAAGAAGAACTAAAAGTTAAGTTCAGATGCACCACCGAGCTCCGGTTGAGCACTGCTTCATCCACACTGAATGCAGACAGATTAAAGTTAAGACCTTCTGCCATTAATACGCCTGACGAAAAAGCCGGAGTTGTGCTACTAAAACCATAGTGGCTATACCTTCGAAGCTGACCACTGGATTGCACACAAAAGGTAACAGGCTGACGCACTATATATAGTCTTTTACTGGGAGAGGATCGGCTAAACCATGCGCTACTGGAAAAATTTAAACTAATATCAAAACCTTCGCTAAGTGCTTCAATGCCGTATGGATCGTCGCTATCCAACGCAAAAAAAACACCAGGACTAATTTCCAATGCCTGATATATTTGAGTTGAGTCAGTCGCATAAACATAAACTCTGAGCCCTTCGGCAGCATATCGGGATTTATAAAGTTCCAGATCAGCCCATTGCTCTGTCAAACCGAAAAGTTGTAGATCTGGTTGAGCACTGAGCAGTGGTAGACTTGCGTATCGGGTGGCAACCAAAACAGGAGTAAACTCTACACACTTTTGGGTCGTTGACGTATGAATTCTGACACTATTAGGCAACGCGCTACGTAATTCTCTGGTTAAGCGCTCCAACGCAAAGCGGCTTTGGCTTAATAAACGGTCACGATCGGAGGCTTCTGCATACATCTTAGCGCCAACACCGAGATAGCTGCTGGTCGCAGTGGCAATAATTGTTAAAACCACAATCACCATAATAAGTTCAACCAGAGTAAAACCCTGCGATACAGAGCGACTTAAGCTCATTACCAATTACTCCGGTAGGCGCTGAAATCAATTTGCTGACCAGAAGGCACAACCACACTAACAGTGATTTTTTTAGCTGTATTTATATCAGTGGTATTTCCGGTCAACTCATCTCCTGCATAGCGCACATCTATGCATACCTTATAATTAAGATATTCGTCCTGCAGTGAAGTGCCCAAAATGTTTAGCAAGGACAAACCTGTACCGACAAAGCCATGAAAATCATCCACATCGTCATAATCATCACGAGCAGTTTCATTTAATTCAGGTCCCCAGCAGCTACCACCTGAACACATACGCCCTTGAGCGACTTGATCTTTGCACGCAATTGGCTCTGCAATATTAGGCATGACAGTACAAGAAGTTGCGCCAGGTTCTATGCTGGGTGTAGCACCACAACGATAATCTCCCCCAGCCTTGTCTGAGTTTTCATCAAAAGAGCGTGCCATAATTTCATTCATAAAACTCTGGCCAAGCTCAGCAGCTCTGACTTGGTGCCATGGATCGGTGCTGCGCTGATACAAAGGACCTAAAACACCAGTAATTATTGTTAAGGCGATCGCCAGTATTACTATGCCGATCACTAACTCAATCAACGTAAAAGCAGCTTGTTGTTGTGGTGAGGCAACTCCTGAGGGTTTTAACATGGATGTATGTAACCTTCGGATTCAATACAGATGCTGTAGGTCATTGCGTCGGATATCTGTATTCGTAGCCCATTCGGGAAACGCACCCGCGAATTGTTGACCGCCTGGCCTAAGGAGTTAAATCTAAACAAAAAAGGCAGCGACAATACATTACCTGGGCCAGTCGCAGAATCATAAATAGAAAAAATGATGTTGGTGCCGGCTGGAAGACGAAAATTCAAGGAAGATTCAGCAGCGGTCGCTGTTAAAGCAGGAACACCAGCAGCAGGGAAAGACGCAGGGTCAGAAAGGCATGGGTTCACATCTGGCCGCCCCAACTGGGTGCTGGTCAAAATTAGCTGGTGACAACGAGTAATTCTTTGGGCAGCGTCTTCAGTATCTAAAAAGATACTATTGGTCTGCTGCATAGCTTGAGTTTGCATACGGCGCAGGATAGAAATCATCTGGTCCTGCACCGTTGCTTCTTCAACACCACTTTTGCCCAAAAATCTGGGCAAAGCGGTGACAGAGATGATACCAAGTAGAATAACTACAATAATCAGTTCTATTAAGGTAAATCCCGAAGCCCTATCCGGCATAGAATCTCCTCAATACCTGAATATTAACTACAGGTTGGCTCAACAGCAATTGTTGGGCGAGTTGCTGCTGTTATGCCAGTAGCTGCAGTGTAAGTGACACGACATGTAGCGGTAGCAGCGCGTAAGTCCTGTAAGTTATTTCCCAGCAATGCAGTTCCGGCAGCAACGGTTAAAGCAGGCGTTAATGCTGCTCCTGATGCATTATCATGCACCACAATACCGCCATCTAGTGCAGCGATTGCCTGCAACGATGCTACTGACGCTGCTGGAGCGCCGAACACTACATCAACGCCAGTTGCACAGCGAGTAGCCGTTGTTGCAGCAATTTCAATAGCTGTTGCGGCACGCACAACATTATTATCAAAACACGATAAAGCAGCAGTGTTTTGCCCAGTAATGATAGCTTTGCCTTCAATCAAACTCATACCTGCTCGCAGACTGCCCTCTATGCCACGCAACACCGACAACTTGGCGTCACCCTGGAAATTCAGAAAACGTGGCGCTGCTGTAACGGCCAGAATACCTAAAATTACGATCACGATGATCAGTTCAACCAAGGTAAAACCTTGTTGAGTTTTATTAATAGTTTTCATACTTCTTACCTCTGTTTATAAAATAAATTGGTTAGTTTGGTTTATTTTTGAATACGGACACAGCACCATTTACAGGACTGTAACTAAAGCCATTGAATACATCATCGGCGGCCCGTGCAGGAATAGCGGTCAAACCGCTGGCCTGGTAGTAGAAGCACTGGGTTGCAGCTGTAGCTGTATTAGCTTGCACAAACAAAGTATTACCTGCCAATTGGTTTACATTATTAATCGGAGTTGTAGTATTTTGAGCTATTGAACTTGGAGCGTTTTGTAAAATCAGGTTCAATACTTCACGGCATTTCGCATCTGTCATCGCGTTGTCTTGTGAATTCCCTGCTGCTATTGGCGCCATAGTTGGGAAACCAAAAGCTTCGCCAGCATCTAGCGTGCCTGTTGCATTCACACCAATTTGGGTGCCATCAACAGTGACGATACTCATATCTGCATTAGCAACGCCTGTTAAGAAGTTAGCTCTTGGCCGACCTTCTACTTCCCACTGCCCGCGAACTAAACCAACAGCAGACGCAAAACCACCTGCTATGCCATCAATAGAAGCGTCTTCAGCCTGTTCTGTCACATTTAAAAACCGTGGCAAAGCTGTTGCTGCCAATAAACCTAAAATTATCACTACAATGATAATTTCGATAATAGTGAAACCACTTTGTCGTCTCATTTTGTTAACTCCACATCTTTATTTGTTAGTCTATCGCTAATTGCGCTCATTTTACCCACTATTGCCAAGTTGTCTTCTGTTTTTTTCATTTTTACCGATTATTTGCTAACCACCTTTGTAGGCATTTAACATATCCCACATAGGTGTAAATATACCCAAAGCTAAAACAAGTACCATAACAGAAACAATTGAAATCAGGATCGGTTCTATCTTTGCGGTAAGTGCTTTCAAGTCGTATGCCACTTCTCGCTCATAAAATGAAGCGACTTCCGTCAACATTTCGTCAACCTGGCCTGTTTCTTCACCCACAGCCAACATTTGCAGCACTAAAGGGGTAAACAACTCACTTTGTACTGCCACCCTCAGCAAGCTTTCCCCCCGTTCAATGTTTTTCCTCATTTCACGGATTTTTTCTGCCATATAGTCGTTGTCTACAGCCTCAGCAACCAGAGTTAAAGCTGAAGTTAAAGGCACTCCGGCTCTGAGCATCATAGAGAAACTACGACTAAAACGCCCTAAAGTAGCTCTGACTAAAATAGACCCCATCAGTGGCATTTGTAGCTTCCAGTAACTCCATTGATGACGGCCTTTATCTGTTTGCAAATAGAGTTTCAAAGCCCAGACAGCTCCTATTAATACAGTGAGCATCAGTTGCCAATGATTCACAAACAAGTTGGAGCTGGCCAGTAAAAGCTTGGTTGCCCAAGGCAACTCTGTATTAAATTTAGCAAACATTGAGGCAAACTGTGGGATCACCATAATATTCATAATCACCATAGCGATGCTGATGGCAATGAGTACAAAAGTAGGGTAACGGGTGGCTTGTTTGATTTGCTTTCTGGTTTCCATCTCCTGCTCGAAATAGCCGGAAAGTTGTAAAAAAGACTCGTCTAAACGACCTGTGTTTTCGCCAACATGCACTATAGACACAACCAAACGACTGAATATTTGAGGATGCAGCGCCATTGCAGCAGACAAAGTACGGCCTTTCTCCAGCTGATCAGCTAAATCCAGCAGCACTGTATTTAACGCTGTAGAGCTGGTGCTTTCCGCTAACCCGACAATAGCCCGAATAATGGGAATACCAGCTTTCATCAGAGAATACATCTGGCGGGAAAAAATAATCAGCTCAGTGACACTAACTCGTTGCCAGGGCCAGACAATAGCGGAGCTGGCCTGCTTTTCATCCTGCATTTGTATTTTGATAGGGATCTGACTGCGTTGCAGCAACATATCAGCCACTGCGGTTTCACTGCTGGCTTCAATGCTGCCGCTGACGGACTGACCTTGTCTGTCTCTGGCTGTGTAGCTGAAGGTGGCCATTAGTTAAGTACCTGCTCTGCGGCCACTGTGCTGACAGGTTCTTCCAGTTCAAGGTATTCTGAAACCTTAATGACTTCCTCTATGCTGGTCAGGCCCTGCATCGCATAATCCAGCGCCATATCTCCCAAAGGACGGAAGCCTTCGTTAGTGCGGGCCGCTATAGCAAAACCTTCAGCATCACTGCGACGCAATGCATCAGCCATTTCACGGTTCATGACCAGTAATTCAAACACACCAATACGGCCTGAATAGCCAGTGTGATTGCAATTCTGACAACCTTCGCCAGCCCAGAATTGCTGGCCCGGCGCTATATGTTTATGCTGCAACCAGCTGATTTCGGAAGAATCCGGCGTGTAAGGCTTTTTACAATGAGAGCATAAACGCCGAACCAGCCGCTGTGCCAGAATAGCTCTTAACGCGCTGGCAACCAAATACTCAGCTGCCCCCATATCAATCAAACGTAAGGTACTGCTGATGGCATCGTTGGTGTGTAAAGTGGATAACACTAAGTGACCTGTTAAAGCACCACGCAAACCAATTTCTGCGGTTTCCTGATCCCGCATCTCACCGACCATGATGATATCCGGATCCTGACGTAAGCTGGTTCTTAACACGCTACTGAACGTCAGGCCAATTTTATGGTTCACCTGCACCTGATTAATGCGGGGTAAACGGTATTCGACCGGATCTTCGACGGTAATAATTTTATTACCCTCTTTATTCAGTTCACTGAGCATGCCATACAAACTGGTGGTTTTACCTGAACCTGTAGGACCAGTCACCAGAATCATGCCATGAGGTGTTTTTAAAATACGACGTAAACGTTTGAGCAACGCATCCGGCATACCTGTTTGTTCCATCGTCAGTAAACCTGCCGACTGATCCAACAAACGCATCACCACGGATTCGCCATACTGCACCGGCATGGTCGACATACGCACATCTATGGTACGGCCTTTAATTTTGATTTGGAAACGGCCATCCTGGGGTAAACGTTTTTCCGATATATCCAACTGAGCCATCAACTTTAACCGCAATACCAGAGCCGGTACTATGCTGACTTCTTTCAGTACGTTTTCCTGCAATACACCATCGACACGCTGGCGAATTCGCAACAGTTTTTCGTCAGGTTCGATATGAATATCCGAAGCCCGCACCTGTACTGCATCCTCAAAAATAGATTGCAGTAGTTTAACGATGGTATTGTCGTTATCTGTTGGGTCGCTTAAAGCACCAAAATCCAGAATATCGGTTTCGGCGTACTCTTCTTTGAGCTGAGTGGCAAAGCTTTCGATTTGTTTGGTTCGACGGTACAAACGATCAAAAGCACTGATCAGTTGGCTTTCACGGACTATCGCAATTGAAATTTCTTTAGGCGCCAGCATAGGCGCTATCTGGTCCAAAACCGACAAATCAGCAGGATCGCTCATGCCAAGCAGTACAGAACTGCCTCTGTCTTCCAGCACTAAAGCCCGGAAACGACGGGCATGAACTTCGGGCAACAGGGCCACAGCTTTGGGGTCAATTTGCTGCTGGCCTATATCCAGTAAATCTACTTTCAGCTGTTGTGACAAAAACTGTAGTAATTGATCCTCAGTTAAAAACTGCATATCAATAAGGCTGCTACCCAGCTTACGGCCGGTTTTTTGCTGCTGCGCTAATGCTTGCTGCAGTTGTTGCTCACTGATGATGTTTTCATGCACCAACAGATCGCCAAGCCGCATTTTTAGTCTGGGTTTTAACATAAAATCACTCTAACGCCGCGATGCGTTTTTTTACATAGTCCAGGCTGGCTGACGACAAGCCAAAACCATTCACTGCAACCTGCCGATACGCCAGCAATGCTTGTTCCTGTTGCTGCAGCGCGTCGTAACTTAACGCCATACCTAACCACCAGCGTGCCTGCTCTGGTTGCTGTCTGGCCAGTTGCTGAAACACTTGCACAGATTGCGCATGCTGATTCGTTTTCTGCAGTGCTGCAGCCTTTAACGCATAAAAGTCGGTGTAATTAAAAATATCAGGTTCGTACTGCAAGTAAGTCAGGGCTTTAACCCAATCTTGTTGCTTAATCGCCAATGCAGCCAATGCCATAGATACTTTAGGATCCTGCACGCCCGCAGCGTTAGCCTGTTCAAGTATCTGTACCGCGCCAGCATCATTGCGCTGAATTTGCGCCAAACGCGATAACTCTAAATAAGCATGACTTGATGCAGGTTCCAACTGCCGAATTTGCTGCCAGTGACTGACAGCCTGATTCAGATTACCGACAGACTCCGCCTTTTTTGCTTTTTGCTGCAGCAAATCTTTTTGTTGCTCAGGGCTGAGTTGTACTTTTTCAATCGCCAGAGAACGGGGTTTGTCTGACGACTGCGGCGCCTCATTCCAGTCAGGTTCAATAACAGTCTCTGACTCTGCGGCAAAGTCACTGCTTTGATCAAATTCGGAGATCTGAACTTCATCCGTCGCAACAGTATCAGCTAAAAAATCAGTGCTGCTGGCAGCAACAGGCTCAGCTAAAACTACTTGCACTACCCGTTCTTCTGCTACCGGCTGACTGGCAAAGGGTTTCAGTTTAGGCTCAGCTACAACCTCGGGCGTATCGGCCTTTGACTTACCCAGCTCTGCTGCCAATTCTGGTGAAATTCGGCTGGCGACTACATCCTGCAAAGTAACAACTTGCTCGGTGGGTGTTGATACAGCGGCAAGGTTCTGAGCTGCAGGAACCAACTGATTGACAGCAGCTAACGGATGCACTTGCCCTTTTTGCACTTCAGCAGCTGTAACCGTCTGCTCGGTTTTAATAGAAAAGCGTTCCATATACCAGGCCTGACCACACCAGCCTGCGAATAAAGCGAGAGGCACTGCGCCCCACAACAGTAAATGTGTTTTGCGTTGAGGTTTGAAACTGGCAAAACCTCTGTGCTGCTGCTGTTGTTGCTGCTTGTCTAAATCACGCAACATTTTATTGATCACGCTCATAACCACAGCTCCCTGAAATGCCAGGCTGTGGCGACGGTAATCATCAGTAAAGACACCAGCACTCCCTGCCATATAGGATTAAGGCCTGACATATGATCTCTGACATCTTCGGTATCTTTTGCGGCATAACGTATATGCCTGGTATCAACCTGCAGCTTATTTTCACCAAAAGCCAGCATCAGGCCCTTATGACTTAATACATTCACTAAACGTGGGATCCCTCTGCTGTATTTCCAAATCGCTTTTAATGCGCCGGGCGAAAACAATGGCTGGCGTACACCAGCTATATCGATGCGGGCACTTACATAGGCCTGCACTTCGTAATAAGACATTCCCCGTAAAAAATAGGAAAAACTCACACGCTGACGTAATTGGCGAAATTTGTAACTGGCTAAACGTTTATCCAGCTCGGGTTGGCCAAACAACACCACCTGCAACAGTTTACGTTGTTCAGTTTCAAGATTGGTCAGCAAGCGCAGGGCTTCCAGCGTATCGTCCGGCAAAGCTTGGGCTTCATCAATAATCAGCACCACTCTTTTGCCTTCAGCTGCAAATGCAACCAGGCAATGCTGCACCAATTGCACTAATTGCTGATTATCGATGGTGTCGGATTGTTTTAATCCCAACTCGGTAGCAAAAGCCCAGCGTAATTCAAGTGGAGACAAATAAGGATCCGGAATATAGGCAATAACCCAGTCGTCCGCTGCTTCGTTCATCAGCTTACGGCATAACATGGTTTTGCCTGTCCCCACTTCACCTGTCACTTTGATAAAACCTTCGCCTACATTCAAGGCTGTGGTTAAGACTTCTAAGGCTTCATGATGTTGGGGTAAATCGACATAAAACGCCGTGTTTGGAGTCAAACTAAAAGGGGTTTGCTGTAAACCAAAGTGGCGTAAATACAACATAATCAGTTCTTCGGATACCACTGATCAATCAAATCAGCAGATTGCTTCAGCTGTTGCTGCATAGCATTGCCTGACGATACAGTAGGTTTAATAAGAATAATCAGTTCTTTTTTCCGCTCTATTTTGCTGATATTGGTAAACAACTTGCCAAGTAAAGGCACGGAGCCAAGCACCGGCACTTTGGACTCGCTGTCGCTGATGGTGGACTGCATTAAACCACCGATCACCACAATTTCACCGTTGCGGGCCTTAATAATAGTATCAGACTCGCGGATATTGGTTTGGGCAGATGGCAAGGTATAGGCACTAGTGCCACCCAGATTAATGGATTTATTCAGTTCAGTCGTTTCAGAAACTGAAGGATGCACATGCAAAATGACATCGCCATCCACATTGATTTGCGGCGTCACATCCAGCGCTATACCAGAGAAAAAGGGTTCCAGCTCCGGGATAGGGACATCGCGAGTGATGCCTGTACCAGTGCCTGTCGTATCAGTCAGGTTTGAACTACTGCTGACCCCTGTCACATAATATTCGTCCGATCCCACTTTAATCACAGCTTTCTGATTGTTAATAGCGGTCACACGAGGGCTAGATAACACTTGTGCATTGCCTTGGGTTTCCAGCAGGTTAATGACACCGCTAAAATCGTCGCCGTCAAAACCAATACTGCCCAGACCGCCTATCTGCGCTGTGACATTATTGCCCAGACTAAAAGTGTTATTGCTGAAGTTTATGTCTGTCGAGCCAATGGTGCCCGCTATCTGGCTCCAATTAATACCTTGCTGATAATCATCGTTCAGGGTGACTTCAATAATTTTGACTTCCAGTATGACCTGACGTTGCAAGCTTTCTTCAGTTTGCCCCAGATAAGCACGCACAGCTTCTATTTCTGAAGGTAACCCCCGCACTGTGACTAAACCAGCCTGTGGGCTAATCACCACAGCACGATCCGGCCCTGAGCCCATCACACCGGTAATAGCTTCTTTTAAATCTTTCCAGAAATCAGTCTGGCTGGTGCTTTGCACTGAACTGCCATTACCCTGGCCACCCTGACTATTCTGGCCACCGTTCTGGTTGTTGTTATTCTGATTGTTGTTATTCTGGCGGTTATTATTCTGGTTATTGTTGCCTGAATTACCACTGTTGTTGCCGCCTTGCGACGAAGAAATACCACCTGCTGTCACAGAAATAGAAGAACTGCCGGAACGCTGCATCAGCAAATAATTCACCGGTATGGTTTCGGTACGCAAGCCACCAGGCATCACTTTATAAATGGAGCCGACCTGCTGAATATGGTAGCCATAGAGTTGCTCTATCACAGCAAAAGCTTCGTTTAACGTAACTTGTTTTAAATCCAGTGTGATTTGGCCCGATACAGCAGGATGAATAGCAACGCTGTAGTCAGTGTCAGCCACTAGTGAAGTAAAGAAATCTGCTACATCCACATTGGCAGCCGCCACATTAAAACGTTGCTGCATAGGTTGGGCCTGTTGCATAGGACTGGCCAGCGCTAATAAATCCTGAGTCACACTGTCAGGTACTGCCAGAGTTGCAGGTTGTGGCTGTTTTTGTTGTTCAGCCAAAGCTGCCTGAGCTGCATGAGGTACTTTTGTCTCCTGCATGCCCTGACACCCAGCTAACCCCAGGCTGATCAAAGCTAATGTGAAATAGTTTTTCTTAAAATAATTCATTGAGTTTTCATCGCTTTAAACAAACTTAAGGTTAAACGTTCATTCGCTTGCTGTAACACGACCTGCTGCCGGTTAATACTCAGCACTTTATAGCCATCTATTTCGTCGCCTTGTTTAACCGACTGACCATTAATCAACGCCATATGTTGTCCCTGCACATTTTTGATCAGGCCCAGTTTAAATTTAGACCCAACTTGTGCTGCAACCAGCCCTGAATCAGCTGTACTGACAGGCACAGCCTTCGCTATATCCGGTTTGGTTGGATCTGAGGAGGCGACAGCCACGACACTCAGAACTAAACACAGGCTACAACTTAATATAACTTTCATTATCACTCACAGTCAGTAATTGCAGAGTTAGTTCCGCATCAGGGTGTTCAGTTACCTTGTAATCAATACTTTGCCAGCCTAAAGACCAGGACAACGCATCCAGCTTTTCTAAAACAGCAGTTAATGCAAAATAGTTACCAGTTAAAACTACTACTGTAGAATGTTGATAAATAACAGCTTTATTATCCGAACCTTGATCTGCGAAAGTTAAAGGCACTGGTGGGTTGGCAATAATTGATTTCAATTTTACATTATTGCTACTTTTCAACACATCTTGCAGCACCAGCGCCATGCGCTCTGAGCCTATAAAGTAACTGGTGAGCTGAGCAATCTGTTGCTGCAACTGCTGTTCCTGACGTTGTAGTTTCTCAACCTCCTGTTTATAGCTGGCGTCTACGTCTGTACCCGCTTGTTGCTGTAAGGAAGTTAAAGTGTTGCTTTGTTGCTCTGTGGTCATAGTGGCACTTTTAATTTGCAGTTCCACTTTTCTCAGCTCTTCAAAAGCTGGCACTAAAAATTGCAACATAAAAAGCCACAGGCATAACAACAAAGCGCCAATAAAGGCGGTGTATTTTTCGCGCTCTTTTAGCGCGCTAAAACGTGCAGACCACTGCTGCCATGTATTCATAAACTCGCCTCCTCTGCTGTCGCACCTGTTGCAGAGGACGTGACTTTAAAAGTTAAAGCTTCGGTATTTTCTGCCTGCTTTATTTCAAACTGAGAGAAAGTATGGCCTTTAAAAAATGCTGTACCACTGAGTTGAGTAAGCCATTGCGGCAACAATTCAGGCTCTGTGACATAACCACTAAACTGGCTGGAACTTGCATTCAAACTAAAGCCATCTAACCATAGGCCTTGCGGATCTATACTGGCCAGGTACTGAAATACAGGAGAGTATTGCACTGAGGTTTTCAGCTGTTCACCTTGCACAAAGCGCAGTAATTTCTGTTTCTGGGCAATAATCTGATTCAGTTCAGTATGTTGCTTCACCAAAACTGCTGACGGCTGACGATTACCAAGGCTTTGTTGCAGCTGGGTTAATTGCTGCTCCTGAGCTTTGACTTGCTGCTGCAACACAGCTAACTCAGCTTTTTTTGAGTCGGTTTGCAGATTAATCACCAAACCCGCAATTAACAACACAGCAGAAAGCCCGACTGTACTGTTGACCAGTAACTTTAAGCTGATTTTTTCTTTAACAGGCTGTAAGGCCTGCACATAAAGGTTAACCCGCAGCTTCAAGGTTCACCTCCCTTTGAGCACACAAAGGTTCGATAGCACCAGCAAGGGCTAACCAGTACAGACTGAACTGTTCAGCAGACATCTTTACCCCGGCCTCCTTGGCTGACAGGGCAAATACCTGAGAAAACCCATTTTGTGCAAACAACTGCACTACCCCGGCTTGATCCGAATTGGCTAATAACAAAGCAATTTCCTTTACCGGCGCTTGTTTGAGCTGGCCCTCGAAGTAATCTATTGAACGTTGAAGCTCCAGTAATAAATTATCAAACACACCTTGTTGTAATTCATCAAGGCTGTATTGATCGAGACGGTTAAAACCTCGCAAACGGCGGGAGAAACATAAATTACCTTGCTGCAGAATTTGTACCGCCAAATCCTGACCCGACTGATGAGAAACCAGCATCACTGCATGCTGTTTAGGAGGTAATAAGTTTCGCGCCAGCCATTCTTCCGGCTGAATGCCTACCAATTGCAATTTGTTCTGTGTAAATAAGGCCACAATATCTGCTAACCAGCTTTTCGAGCTGACCACCACATTCACTTTGATGCCCTGCAATTGATTTTGCAAAGGTAAATCCAAATAGTCCAGCACCATATCATGATCAGGCAGAGTAACTAAATCTTTGATAGTCCAGGGTAAAGCTAATGAAATCTCTTCATCAGGCACTGCAGGTTTATCAATCTGCAACACCATATAACGTTCGGGAGGGATCACTAAAGTACACTGACAATCTGATGGTAATTTTGTCGCTATGGTTTTAAAAGCAGCAGACAATTGTGACGCAGAACCAAACTGTTCCTGGAACATTTGCTCCACCCGCTGCTCTGTTGCTGATTGTTGAGTGACCACAACAACCTTTACACTATTAGCAGACAGATGAACGCCAGCAAATACATTGCCTGATTTTTTGGTGAATTTTAATTGCGCCAATAGCTTTGTTAACATAACGGCAAATACTACCTACTGTGCTTTCTCAATTATTGTAACTGTAAATTATCATGAAAACGATAAAAATGATAAAACTTTCGTTCCAGAATGACAACAAACTATGAAACTAACTTCTTATTTGCAGTGGCAAAAGCTTCAGCATCCAGTTCTGAATGATCATCAGACGGAGCTCTGGCTGCGTTATGCCCCAGGTAATAATCCGGACATATCCGGAAACAAAATACTGAAACTAAAATACCAGTTGGAGCTAGCACTGCAACAAAAATCTCAGGGCTTGTTAACCTTTGGTGGCGCTTTTTCTAATCATTTGGTCGCAGCAGCAGCGGTGGCTGCCGAAAATAAGCTGCAAAGTGTCGGCATAGTGCGCGGTGAAGAAGTTGATTTAAACAACCCAACTTTGGCTTTATGCCGCTCTTATGGCATGCAACTGATCCGGGTCAGCAGGGCTTTTTACAGGACCCGCCATCAACAGGAAACTCTGCAGCAGTTAAGTGAACAATTCCCTGGTTACCTGCATATTCCCGAAGGAGGAACTTGTGAGGCCGCTGTTCAGGGCGTCAGTGAACTGGGTATGTGCACTACACCTGCAGGCCCTGCGTCTTTGCTTATTTGTGCCGTAGGCAGCGGTGGAACAGTAGCAGGTTTGATCCGGGGATCGAAAACGACGCCTGTAGTAGGTATTGCAGTGGTGCAGGATCAGAGCCTGCCGGAAAAAATCAGAGCTTTTTTGCCTGCTGATCGTAACTGGCCAGAATGGCAGTTAATTCAGGCCTTACATCAGCCCCGTTACGGTCGCTTTGATCCCCAGTTATGGCAGTTTTGTCAGTCTTTTGCAGAGCAGGACGTGCAGCTCGAACCTGTGTATACAGGAAAAGCCTTGTACTCTGTATTTGAGCTGATTAAAGCTGGGATTATCCCAAAAGGCAGCCGCCTGAGTTTTTTTCACACAGGCGGATTACAAGGATTAAAGGGGCTTGCTTACAGAGGTCTTATTCCTACCACTGAGTCCCGGCCAATAAAATCAGCTATCAGCCCGACAACTGATTCTGGGCTATAAGTCGCGCCAGTGGTTGACTGAAGTAATAACCCTGGGCACCAACAACCCCCAGTTTTTTCAGACACTGCCATTCAGGGTCTTGCTCTACCCCTGTGGCTATCACTTTAATATCTTTACCAACACAAGAAGCTAATAAACCGCGGATAAACAGCTGCTGTTCCAGTTGATGGTCGATACCCCGCACCACGGCCGGATGAATTTTTAACATTCGTATTGGCAACTCATCGCTATAAGGAGCGGCATCCAGGCTTAAGCCCACATGGTCAACTATCAGTTCAAAGCCCCACTGCTGCAGCTGCAGCAATTTTGGTTTCAGGTTTTTGTAGTGTTTAATTAAATGATGTTCATGAAATTCCAATGCCAAATCTGACGGCACTATAGTTCCGTTGTTCACCTGCTGTTGCAACCAATGCCACCAGCCGTCGTCCAGCAAAGACTGAGTATTTAAGTTCACACTGCAACGGCAATGCTCCAAAGCTTCAGTTTCGCTAAGTTTAGCCACCTTCAGCAGTACATACTGATCGATCGCACTGACTAAACCACAGTTAGCCGCCATAGGTAAAAATAAGGCGGCAGCTAATTTGTCGCCATCGCTGCTGGCCAGCCGCACCAGCACTTCGTGCTGTAAAACATCATTGTCCTGCCAGGAAAACACCGGCTGAAAACTCAGCAGAAATCTGTTTTCCTTTAACGCATTATGCAACTCAGTTCTCCACCAGACTGAGCCTTTTATTTTTGGTTTTTGTGGATCATTAAAACCATAAGCTGCATTAGGCCCCTGCAACTGAGCTGTTTTTAACGCCATATCTGCTTCAGCCATGAGCTGATAGGAGCTTTGCCCTTGTTGATACAGCACGAAGCCTATATGGATCAGATCAAAATCCTGGCATTCATCAAAGAAGTTAGCCTGACTTAATACCTGGGCCATGCGGTCGCCCAATTGTTCGGCTTCCTTTCCCGATAATCCTGGGATCAATAATGACAAGTCATTATCAGCCAACCTCGCCATTACAGCCTCAGGCCAGCCAGATGCCAATTCAGCAATCAGCTCAACACAGCCCCTTAAGCGCTGCAATTTGATTAGATTGGACAGATTAGATTCAGGGTGTGACAACTGCACCAAAAACACAGCCCCGCTTGCCGCCTCTCCACCTTCAGTTAAATAATGATTTAAGCGGCTTTCAAAAAATACTCTGTTGCCTATCGCCAGCTCGTGATCCACTAAACCTTGCACCCGCACCAGTTGCCGAATTTCGCTATCACGTTTTTGCCAGTTTTGTAGCTTTAACAACACCCGCTGTAATTGGGTGGCAGGGTTAGTTTCTCGGTGAAAAGGTAAATCCAAATGAGTGAGTAACAATTGGGTTTGCTGCTCCAGTTGTTGTAACTCCTGCCTGAATTGCTGCTGATAAGGCCGGATCCATAACAACCAGCCCAGCCAGATCACAAAAGGAGAATTCAGTAACAGATAATCCAATGCAGTCCAGCTTGTCACCAGTTCAGGCGACAGATGTAACACTGGGTTTGAGCCGTCTAAAGCCACAAAGTCAACAGCAGCTGAAGGTGGGCTGGATAAAAGCTGCAGCTGACCTTGTTCACTCACCAGCCATGACTGTTGCGGCAATGGCTGTAACACAAGCCATTGTTGCCATTGCTGCTGGCGATGCTGCAGTTGCAACTCGCCTATACTATAAAAGCTGATATTGACCAGCAGTAACACCACTACACTGAGCAACTGCTGCCAATGGCGTTTCTTTTGGATTATCTGGCTTAACCACATTACAACTCCTTTTGCCTTCATCAAACGAATGTACTAAGTGTGAGTCAAGTTTCACTGTGATGCCGATTTTTTTCTGCAACGCCTTAAGCTGCGATATGGCCAGCAGACAAAAAAACGGCGACTTTGATATAGTAAAGCCAGAATC
Organism: Rheinheimera soli; assembly: GCF_021290985.1. Classification (GTDB taxonomy): domain Bacteria; phylum Pseudomonadota; class Gammaproteobacteria; order Enterobacterales; family Alteromonadaceae; genus Pararheinheimera; species Pararheinheimera soli. Next base: position 75,224 of record NZ_JAJOYU010000012.1, on the reverse strand, counting down.
ATTAGAAAAATCACAGGACAAAGATATGGAATGGCAAGTTGCAGGCTTTAGTCAGTTGGATTCGTATACGGTATACGCCATGCTGCAATTAAGGGTAGATGTGTTTGTTGTTGAACAAAACTGCCCTTATCCGGAGCTGGATAACAAAGATTTGCACCCACAAACCCGACATATTCTGCTGAAAAAAGGTGACAAAATTTTAGCCTACGCCCGCGTTCTGGCGCCCGGTGTTAGCTATGAAAACAGTCCGGCTTTGGGTCGTATTTGTGTGTCGCAAACCGCACGTCGTCTGGCCTTGGGCCGTGGCTTGATGGATAAAGCTCTGGATGTAGCCAGCAGTTGCTGGCCTGATTCAGAGATCCGGATTTCGGCTCAGTGTTATCTGCAACGTTTTTACGAGTCGTTTGGTTTTATCGCTTGCAGCGAACCTTATCTGGAAGATGACATTCCACATCTGGAAATGGCGCGCCCGGCAACACCTTTAGGTGCAGCCACTCTGTAGTGATTCAACAGCTATACAAAAGCATGATTTCAGCTTTCTGGCGCCTGACCGTATAGCTGTTCAGCCCGGTTAAACAACACCCAACTGGTCAGAATGTATTTATCATCAGACACCGGCACACAACCTCTGTGGGTGTGGGTAAAGTAAGCTGGTGCTATCACCATACGCCCGGCTTTGGGCTGAATGGCTTTATTCTGATAATAAAACTCCGTCTGACCACCCTCTGCCACATCGTTTAAATAAAACATAAATAACAAAGTGCGATGCAGTGGCTCATTGTGAGGTAACTGTGGATAAACCTCTGAGTGCCAATAGCCGTAATTGCCTTTACCCTGCTGATACTTTTGCATTTGCACAGGACCAAGCCGGTACAAAGTGCGCATAAAGTTGTCAGCCTGAGGTGCTCCCAATTGCGGGTAGTTATCGGCCGTAATAGCCACCATACGGTTTTCAGCCGGATGAGGCACAGTCATGCTGACAGGGCCAATCAAGGCAAAATGGTACTTGCGAAAGTAATCAGCCACATAAGTGGTAGTGTGGCGGATGATCTCGGCCAGAGCTGGGTGATACTCAGGATACTGATTTAAATACAAGTCAGTGCTGAGCTTTTTACTGGTATCGACACCTCCGCCGGTGCGCCCCGCTGTGGTGTGAGGGCTTTGTGCAAATAAGCCGATCAGTTGCTGACAAAATTCGGCGGATAATACATCATCGTATACTTCAATAAAATCAGTCATAGTTTTCAGGTTATTGTTATGTTTAAAGAAATTATTCAGCCCCGCTTTAATGAAACGGACGCTCTGGGTCATATCAACAATACAGTGCTAACGGCGTGGTTTGAAGGGGCTCGCGATCCTATTTTCAAAATATTTACACCTGATCTCGATACCAGACAATGGAAGCTGATCCTCGCCAGTATCAGTGTGCAGTTTAAAGCGGAGCTGTTTTATGGCCTGCCAGTGGAATTACGCACTGGCATCAGCATGATTGGCAACAGTTCGTTTGAAGTGCATCAGGAAGCCTGGCAAAACAATCAGTGCTGTGCGGTCGGAAAAGCAGTGTTGGTGCAATACGATTTCGGCGCTAAACAAAAACTGTTGCTAAGCCTCGAACAAAAAGCCGCCTTGACCGAACATTTGGTTTCAGCCAGCTAATCTGGCTTTTGGTCGCGTGCTGCTGGTAATTTCAGCCTGCGCTGATTAGGTTGAGTGCTCCTGTATTTCAGAGAACCAACCACAATGAAAAAAATCTTACTCTGTAGCCTGATTGCGTTATCACCTCAACTGATGGCCTATGACCGCATTACTGGCGCTGACTTTGCCAGCCGCTCTGAAGTGATAGCACCTCATGCTATGGCAGCCACCAGTCAGCCATTAGCCACCCAAATCGCTTTAGATATTATGAAACAAGGCGGCACAGCAGTAGATGCAGCCATAGCAGCTAACGCCGCTTTGGGTTTAATGGAACCTACAGGCAACGGCATAGGCGGCGACTTGTACGCTATTATCTGGGACGGTAAAACCAATAAAATTTATGGCTTAAATGCTTCGGGCCGTTCCCCTAAAGGCTTGAGCCATACACAACTGTCTAAAGAGCTGAAAAAACTTGGCCTGAAGGACCTCCCCCCTTATGGCATGCTGCCCATCAGCGTACCTGGTGCTATAGACGGATGGTTTGAAATGCACCAGAAGTTTGGCAAATTGCCTATGACCCAAATTCTGCAACCTGCTATTACCTATGCCGAACAAGGTTTCCCGGTCAGCGAGCTGATTGCTTATTACTGGGACAGATCTGTACCCCGTTTAAAAGATCAGCCAGGTGATTTTGTTGGTACTTTTACTATCAATGGCAAAGCACCCGCCAAAGGCGAAATGTTTAAAAACCCTGACTTAGCCGCCACTTATAAAGCCATAGCCACAGGCGGCCGTGATGCGTTTTATAAAGGCGACATCGCCAAAAGTATCGACGGCTTTATGAAAGCCAATGGTGGTTACCTGCGTTATGAAGATTTCGCCAACCACAGCTCAGACTGGGTAGAACCTGTATCAGTCAATTACCGTGGTTATGATGTGTGGGAGTTACCCCCTAACGGCCAGGGCATAGCCGCTTTGCAGATGCTGCAAATTTTGAAAAACTTTGACTTAAAAGCTATGGGTTACAACAGTGTCGAGAGTATTCATACCTTAGTGGAAGCTAAAAAACTGGCTTTTGAAGACAGAGCAAAGTTTTATGCGGATACCGACTTTAACAAGCTGCCCATCAAAGGCCTGATTTCTGAAGCTTATGGTAAAGAGCGCGCCAAACTGATCGGTGCTACCGCTGCAAAACGGGTGGACGCAGGTAATCCGGCAGCTTACGAAGGGGACACCATTTATATGACCACGGCCGATAAAAACGGCACTATGGTTTCGCTTATTCAAAGTAACTACAGGGGTATGGGTTCAGGTGTGGTCGCGCCTGGCACAGGTTTTGTGTTCCAGGACAGGGGCCAAATGTTTTCGATGGATAAAAAACATGCCAATGCCTATGAGCCGGGTAAACGCCCTTTCCAGACGATAATTCCAGCCTTTATCAGTAAAGACGGCAAACCACTGACCAGCTTTGGTGTGATGGGTGGCGCTATGCAGCCTCAGGGTCACGTGCAAATTGTGGTGAATATGATTGATTACGGCATGAACCTGCAAGAAGCTGGGGATGCTGCACGCTGGCAACATCTGGGCAGCACTGAACCTACAGACGATCAGGCGACTTACTTAACCAATGGCGGTTATGTACAGTTGGAAAAAGGTGTGCCTTATGAAACAGCCCGCGAGCTGATGAAAAAAGGCCATGACGTGCGTTACGCTTTAGGTGAATTTGGCGGTTATCAGGCCATTATGAAAGACCCAAAAACCGGCGTTTATTACGGTGCTTCAGAGTCTCGTAAAGACGGTCAGGCCGCAGGGTATTAACTTTTAAATTGGGGTCGGCGGTATCATAAGACGGGCGGGTACAAGACCCGCCCCTACGTTGCGCCTCGTTGCAACTCCAATTTTACTTCAACAACTGCTTTAGCACATCTTCCCGCTGCTCAATGCTCAACTGCTGCACCACTGTGCCTTCAGCTCGTATTTGTTTCAGTTGATCGCCGAGCAGAATATCGCGACCTTGTGCATGGTGTTTAATCACCAATAACTTCTGCACAAAAATCGTATCCGGATGGGTGCTGTTCAGATAGTTAGCTGGCATAAAGTCCACCCACTCGCTGGCATAAGGTTCAAAGCCAAACTGACTTAACCACTGGCCATCCACCATCGCCTGCACTACATAAGCACCGCTCTGTTCAGTGGTTAAACGGAACTGGTCGAAGTCTTGTTGCTGGATTTGTTCCAAAGAGGATAAAGCGATGGGAGCGCGAATACCGTAGCTGCCGAAGCCTAAATCACAGATCCATTCATCGCCATCGGCTTCAACCAATAACACCATATGAGTTTTAGGTCGGCGCACCGGATAAAACATAGGACGACAAGCCACAAACTTATAGCTGAACCCTAAAGCCTGCAGTGCCATGGCAAAGAGGCCATTCACCTCATAACAATAACCACCACGGCCTTGCCCAATTATTTTATCGACAATCTGTTCTGGCACTAAGGAGACAATCTTACCGGCCTGCACATCGAGGTTTTCAAAGGCAACGTTAAAAAGCTGGGCGCGCATCAGTTGTTTTAACGTCTCGGCGTTTTGATCCAAAGGCCCCTGATAGCCAATACGTTTCAGGTAAGGCTCTAACTGGAAATTTTCTGCGAACATAAGCTGTGACCTGCCTGATTAATGAGTAGCTTGAGCAGCTTTATCCTGCACCAAAATCCAGGGAGAAATTACCACAGCCCAAAGCTCGGCCTGTTGCTCTACCCACAGCTGAGCTTGTGTATCATTGACTCTGTCTACCAAACCTGCCTGCAACCAGTGTTGCACAGCGGCTTTATCATCCTGACTAAAAGCAAAAGCCACATCGACCAAATCCAGTTGTGCAGAAACCTGAACCACAGAGCCTGCGGCATAAAACTTCTGCAGCTCCAGCCAGTGGATCCGCGCGGTTTCACTGATGATTTTAGCTTTCAGTACATCGGGTTCTACTTCAAAATTTTCGTGCATCAATCAATCTCTTCGTTATTCCAATTCATCGCTTTGCTATTCAAGTTCGTCGCTTTGCTCTGACACCTGAGAAGCGCTGAGTTCATGTTTCTTCAGCAGTTTATGAAAGTCTGTTCTGTTGCGTCCGGCTAATTCCGCAGCCCGGGTGACGTTGCCTTCCGCCATTTTTAATACACGTATTAAATACTGACGCTCAAACTGATCCCGGGCTTCGCTTAAGGTGGGCCAAAAACTGCGGTTCTGTGATAACGCCTGCTCCACTAAAGCAACGCTCAGCACAGGGCTGTGAGTTAAAGCCACACATTGTTCAACCACATTCACCAGTTGACGCACATTGCCAGGCCACTGAGCTGTGACCAATGCTTGCATAGCATCTTCGGAAAAGCGGTTGACCTGCACACCATGACGTTCTGCATTTTGTTGCAGCACATGACGGGCTAATAACGGAATATCTTCAGCCCGCTCTCTTAAAGTCGGTAACTGCAAATTCACCACGTTTAAGCGGTAATACAAATCTTCGCGGAAACTTTGTTCCTGCATTGCCTGCTTTAAATCCCGGTGAGTTGCCGACAATACCCGCACATCTATAGCAATGGTTTTAGTGCTGCCGACAGGACGAATTTGCCGCTCCTGCAAAGCCCGCAATAACTTCACCTGCAATGGCATCGGCATATCGCCAATTTCATCAAGGAATAAAGTGCCACCATCTGCTTCGCGGAACAAACCTAAATGCTCAGTCACAGCACCGGTGAAAGCCCCTTTGGTATGACCAAAAAGTTCGGATTCCAACAAATGCTCCGGTAAAGCGCCACAGTTAATAGCGACAAAATGGCCTTTGGCACGAGGGCTGGCTTTATGAATGGCTTTGGCCAGCATTTCTTTACCTGTACCGCTGGCACCTGTGATCAGTACACTGACGTCACGTTGTGCAACGCGGTACGCCTGATCCAGCACCTGTTCCATCACTTTGCTGCGAGTAATGATGTCAGTGCGCCATTCATCTTTACTTGGCACATGAGATTGATGGACAGCCTGAGCTAAAATATCACGTAAGTCGTTGTTGTTCAGTGGCTTGGTTAAGAAACCAAAAACACCACGCTGAGTGGCTGCTACGGCTTCCGGAATAGAACCATGTGCTGTCATTAACACCACAGGCAACCCCTGATGCCTCTTAGCGATTTCATCAAACAAGGCCATGCCATCTAAACCCGGCATACGCAGGTCACTCAGCACCACATCCACTTTATTTTTGCCAAGCAATACCAAGGCAGTTTCAGCACAGTCTGCACTGATCACCTGATAACCTTCCCCTTCAAGCCGTAACGTCAGTAAACGTAATAAGCTGGGATCATCATCCACCAGCAATAACCGGGCGCCATTGCTCATGATTTAGTTTCCTGTCTGGTTTAGTTTGGCTTCAATTTGAGTCAGTGCATCAATTTTCTTTTGTAAGTCTTTGCTTTGCTTTCGCAGCTTATCTAACTGTTCTTGCTGCTGGGCATTCAGACGAGATAAGGCTGTGACTGCGGACTCACTTTCTAATAGCTTTTGGTTGTAGGCTAAATCCCAACGCAATAGATCAGCCAGGCCTTTAGGTAAAGTGGTCAGTTTGTCGTTCAACTGAGTTTGAGCAGCAAAACGCACAGCATAAGGGCTGTCCGGATGCAGTTTGATCAATAAGGTTTGTAAGGTAGTGACAGGACTGGTTTTGAAACTCCGTAACAATAAATCCCGCTCCGCTACAGGCATCAACAGTAATTGTGCGCGGAAATCACGCCAAGCCTGCAAGGTTAATGCATCATCGGCAATAGCCAGTTCCGCTTTCACTGGTTTAGGCGCTTCCACCAGTTGAGTTTGTGCTGGTTCCACTTTTGGAATAGTTTTATTAACCACTGGAGTCACAGGTTTAACACCCTGACAGGCTGTTAATACCAGACAAAGGCCAAGACTTAACCAAACTTTCATACCGCATCCTCAACTAAAGGCAAACGCACCTGAATACACACATCGGCGTAACTGACATCGATAATTTCTGCCAGACCGCCTAATAAACGGGCGCAGTCGGCAACAATAGATAAACCTAAACCAGAACCTTGCACCGCATCAAAACGAGGGGCTTTACCACGCTGGAAGGGCTCAAACAATTTAGCCCGCAATTCAGCAGGAATAGGGGTGCCGTTATTCGCCACATCCAATAGCATAAATTTGTCATGCTGGCGTAAATTGACCCAGACATTACTGCCCTCAGCACCATAAGCCTGCGCATTGTTGATCAAATTGTCCAGAATACGTCTGAACAACATAGAGTCGGTGTAAATACGGGCTAACTGACAATCCAGCACTATTTTTTGCTCTCGCTGCTGCAAAGATAACGCATGGTCATTAAAGCAGTTTTGTAGCAGAGTTTCGCTGTCGTGCCAGCCAAACTCAGGCTTGGCTTGTTGCAATAACTTGTTGTAATCCAGTAATTGCTCGGTCAGCACACTTAATCTGTCCGCACTGCCATTGAGTAAACTGACCACTTCCTTTTGCTGAGGGTTCAAAGGCCCGACTAACTGTTCACTCAATAACGCACAGCCTTCGCGAATACTGGACAAAGGCGTTTTTAATTCATGGGATGCATGACGTAATAAAATCAGTCGTAGCGCTTCTAATTGCTGTAAACGTGATGCCAGCCAACGCAACTGCTCACCCAGTTCGGTCAGTTCACGTGGGCCATCCACTTTATCATGTGGGAAATGATGACTTGCCTGGCCAATAGAACGGATCATGGTATCGAGCATTTTCACCGGAGCTGTAATACGGGCCGAAGCCCAAAGTACCATCAATAAGGTCAGTACCACTAAAGCCACTGTTTGCCAGGCGAGATGGCTTTGCGCTTTTTCGGCATAGACTTGCTGCTGCTGTAATCGTTGTTCCAGTAAAGCCCAGATCACTTGGGTTAATTGCACTTGCTGCTGACGGATCTTTTGCAGAATAGGGCTTAGTTCTTCATTACTTTCAAGCAGATAACTATTAAACAACAATTCCAGGAGTTGCTGTTGTTGCGCACAAAGCACAGGCTGAGCCAAATTCAGGCAAACAGAAGCCAGATTCTGTTGATAGTTAGTTAAGTGAGTGGCAGCCAGCTGTGACAAGGCATCGGTTTTCAGAATGCTGAACTGCAACACTGAACGTTCAATGTCATTCACCAGCTTTTGCATATTTTCAGCACGCCGTACATTAGCAACCGAACTTTCGGCTTCAGCTATGGCATAACGGCTGACATCAGATAAGGCGCTATGACTTTGCCACAACAAAACCCCAAGTGGAATTAACGCCATAAAAAAGCTGAGTAAAACAAACTGCCGCAGGGAAGCGGGCTGAACAGGCATTCGCATCAGGACAGGGTTCCACGAAAAATCAGGCGCTTATCATAACGGATTTAAACAGGCAGGTAAAAAAATCGTCTGGAACGATTTTTAACCCGTAGGGGCGTGGGCTTGTCCCCGCCCGTCTCAAATTCCAATCCAATGTGGGTGAGCGCCATGGATGGCAGCGAATAAAAAAAGCCAGTCGGAGACTGGCTTTCATCAATTCAAAGCAACTAATTAGTTAGTGGCTTGTTCCAATGCAACTGCAGTGCGTGCTTTACGTACTTTAGCAGCAGTGCGGGCATAAGCATCAGCGGCTTGAACACGCTCTAACTCTAAAACTGCATTGCCGTTTAAATCAATTTTGCGCATGTAGGTTACGAATACAAAAGCGTTAACCATAAAGAATGCGATAGCTGCGATTAAAAATAAGTCCATAATTCACCCCGTCTTTACTACTGTTCATTTCAGCGTTTTGCTGAGCCTGCCGGTAAATTAGGTAAGAGTAACAACATCGTACCTCTTACCTAATTTACCGTTACGAACCAATAAATGCAGAGTCCGTGCCAAGTTTGAAAATTATTTTTTAACCATTAAATATCAATAACTTAAGTAATTTTATTTTCACTTTCTTTTGAAACTGAACAGAAACCCCAAAAGATCTGTCGCTAATTAGCAACAGCAAAACAAGGGTTAATTTAATATCTATATATTTCAATAACTTAGGATGTATGCTTTTTGCGACAGTTTTGCCTGGATTTATTAAGAAGTGATAATTCTTTATTAATTCAATAACTTAAAATTAGAAAAAATGAGGGCATTTGAGACTAGCTAAGGGACTTTGGGGTCATATCACATTGTTAACTGTTAACAATGTGATATGACCCCATTTTCAGGTTAGTTAATAAAGCCGTATTTTTGCGCAACTTTATCGAAGTACTCTAAACATTGTTTAGCGTACTGGCGCTTTTCTACATAGCTGCCTGGGAAAAAGCTTTTCTTAAAGCCATAGGCCACCATATCTTTTAAGCGCTTCAGTGGAATATCAAAGTTATCTAGCGCCAGTTTGTATTCACGGCTGACTGTGGTGTTCGACACCAATCTGTTGTCAGTGCAAATTACAGTGACAATACGGTGATCCAGCATATCGCCGAGTTTATGCGCTTTGATGTCGCTGATGCCTGGGTTGGTTTGCAGGTTGCTGGTTAAACAGACTTCAATAGCGATACGTTTGTCGGCTATATAAGAAGCCAATTCACGAATGTACTTTTGTTTATCTTTGATGGCCGGATCCTGGATCATTTCCGGCACAAACAACGAATAACCGTGGCCTATGCGGTCGGCGTAGCATTCGGTAATAGCCTCAAACACACTTTCAGCGCCATAAGCTTCGCCGGCATGTAAGGTTTTCAGTAAAAAGTGCTGATGAGCAAACTCATACACTTCTTTAAATTTACTGGCCGGATAACCAGACTCCTGCCCTGCTAAGTCCAAAGCCACTATTGGAATGCCAGCTTCATCCCGCAGCCGCACACTGGCGCGCACTAATTCCATAGCCGCCAGCTTAATAACTTCAATAGGGCTGAAATCGCGCATCAACTGGAATAAATTGGTGTAATAAGGAGAAAAGCCTTTGTCGCCAAACATCCGCATAGCGCAGTTAATGATGCCGTAAGCAAAAGGTGGTTTGTCGCCGTTCAGAATCGCAGCCTGACTGTTGTATTCCTGCTGCGCTCGTTTCAGACCATTGTTGACCGCATGCATAACCCGGTCAAAATCTATGCCTGTTGGCAGGTCGATTAATAACTGAGGCGCAAAACGCACTTCGATGTAGTTTACGCCTTCAAGCTGGTTGTCGATGGCAAGCTCGTAAGCTGCGCGCTCCAGATTGTCCATGTCGCGCAGCACTGCACAAGTGTATTGGAAACAATGCAGGTATTCACCCAGGTTCTGATAGCTGTCTTTAAACACCAGCTCTTTTAAACCTTCCACTGTCTGACTGGGTAGTTTCACACCGGCTTTGGCGGCCATCTCAATCAGGCTGTCTAAACGTAAGCTGCCGTCTAAATGCAAATGCAGATCGGACTTTGGCATTTCTTTAATAAAATCAATAGAGTAAAAATGCATAACAGAATAAACCTGTAAATTAACAAGGTGTTTTAGTTATAGCAGTTTAGTGGTAGAACAGGAATTTAAAAGGGAATGAGCAAGGTATTACAGAGAAGAAATGGTGCCCGGGGCCGGACTTGAACCGGCACGCCCTTTCGAGCGAGGGATTTTAAATCCCTTGTGTCTACCGATTTCACCACCCGGGCATGAGCAGAGCGTGTTTGATAACACTGGCAGAACGGGGCGCATTTTATGCTGAATAACAGGCATTCGTCATGTGTTTTTCATAAAAAAACTAAAAAAACGCATCAACCGCCTAATTTTTCAACAAAAACAACTGTATTTCTCTGCTGTTGCTGCAAAAAACACCGCCTCGCCAAGCAACACCGAACAAAAATACTTAGATATTTAGCCGTCTATACTGTTGCAAAGCCAAAAGTGCCGTGATATTACTAATAGCAGTTGTATAAATTAAACCCAATGAAGACCCAACAACAATGAATTTAAATCAGCGTTTCGCTAACCTGCTCACTCTCCTCGTGCTCCTCAACAGGCCACGGGGCTTTGTGCATTGGTAAAACGACTGTACCAGTAAACCAAAAACCCCGTGCCACAGGCCGGGGTTTTTTGTTTTAACCAAGGCCACCAAAACGGGTTTTAATCAATGAATGAGGAAAATGTGATGAGTGGTCAGGACAAAATCTGGATTTTTGATACTACCTTAAGAGACGGCGAGCAGGCGTTGCGTGCCAGTTTAAGCCACAAGCAAAAAATTCAGCTGGCTCATGCTATTGCCCGCTTAAATGTTGATGTGATGGAAGTGGGTTTTCCTGTGTCATCGCCAGGTGACTTTGAATCGGTGCAAAGCATAGCAACCCAGGTCAAGGGCCCTATTATTTGTGGTCTGGCCCGCGCTGTCAGCGCTGATATTGAAGCCTGTGGTCAGGCCTTGGCTAATGCAGAACGTCGCCGTATTCACACCTTTATCGCCACCTCGCCTTTGCATTTACAGTACAAATTACGCCGCACTTTAGAACAAGCCACTGAACAGGCGGTTGCAGCTATTCAACTGGCGCGTCGTTACACAGATGATGTCGAGTTTTCCTGTGAAGATGCAGGCCGCACTCCTATTGATGATTTATGCCGTATTGTCGAAGCCGCTATTAAGGCCGGTGCCCGCACCATTAATATTCCAGACACTGTGGGCTACACCATTCCGAATGAATTTGCCCGCATCATTACTGACCTGCGCAATAAAGTGCCCAATATTGATCAGGCCATTTTAAGTGTGCACTGCCATAACGATTTAGGTTTAGCTGTGGCGAACAGTATTACAGCAGTTCAGGCCGGTGCCCGTCAGATTGAATGTACGGTCAACGGTATCGGCGAACGCGCAGGTAACTGTTCGTTAGAAGAAGTGGCGATGATTATCAAAACCCGCCCGGACATTCTGCCGTTTTACACCGACATTAAAAGCACTGAAATTTACCGCAGCAGTCATTTGGTTAGCCAGATTTGCCATATGCCGATTCAGCCAAACAAAGCTATTGTCGGTGAAAACGCTTTTGCCCACTCCTCAGGTATTCACCAGGATGGCGTATTAAAGGCGCAAAACACCTACGAAATTATGTCGCCTGAGCAGGTTGGTATTCGTCAGAACGAATTAAACCTGACCTCCCGCTCTGGCCGCGCTGTGATCCAGCATCGTTTAAGCGAAATGGGTTACACCAACGAAGATTACAACTTAGACGAAATCTACCAAGCTTTTGTTACCTTAGCTGATCAAAAAGGCCGTGTCTTTGATTACGACTTAGAAGCGCTGGTGTTTTTCCAGAACTTACAGGACACCAACGAGCCGTATAAACTGGAGTTTTTAAGTTCTTCCACCCATACCGGCCATGTGGCCAGCGCTACTGTGGGCATCAGCATTAATGGCGAAACCCATACTGAAGCAGCCACAGGAAATGGCCCTGTTGAAGCGTCGTTTCAGGCCATTCAGCGTATTGTTGGCACAGAAGTCACAATGGTCGACTTTAACTTACAGGCTAAAGGCAGCGGTGAAGATGCTTTGGGGCAAGTGGATATTATTGCCGAACATCAGGGCCGCCGTTATCACGGTGCAGGCTTAGCCACTGACATAGTGCGATCTTCAGTTTTAGCTTATGTGCACGTCTTAAATTTAATTGAACGTAGTAAACAGGTAGACGCCGCCAAGCAGGCCAGACGTTTATCTGAATCACAGACAGAGAAGTAACAATGAAAAACTATAAAATTGCCGTATTGGCCGGAGATGGTATAGGCCCTGAAGTGATGGTTCAGGCGTTAAAAGTACTGGCTGTAGTGTCAGATAAATTTGGTTTCAACATTCAAAGCACTGAAGCTTTAATTGGTGGCGCTGCTATTGATGCAACGGGCGTGGCTTTGCCGGACGCGACACTGGATTTATGCAAAAGCAGTGATGCTATTTTATTTGGTTCAGTAGGCGGCCCTAAGTGGACCAGCCTGCCACCGGCTCAGCAGCCAGAACGCGCTTCGTTATTGCCACTTCGTAAAACCTTTGATTTGTTCTGTAACTTACGCCCAGGTCAGATTTACCCGGCTTTTGCCGAGTTATCACCTTTGCATCCAAAAATCAGCAGCCAGGGCATGGATATTTTATGTGTGCGTGAACTGACAGGTGGTATTTATTTTGGTGAAAAAGGCCGTACTGAAGACGCAGCTTTTGATACACAAAAATACAGTGTCAGCGAAATTGAACGCATCAGCCGGGTAGCCTTTGAAGCCGCGACTAAACGCCGTAATAAAGTGACGTCCATCGACAAAGCCAATGTACTGGCGACCAGTGTGTTATGGCGTGAAGTAGTAGAACGTGTCGCCAAAGACTACCCACAAGTGCAGTTGGAGCACATGTATATCGACAACGCGGCTATGCAGCTTATTCGGGCGCCGCAGCATTTTGATGTGTTGTTATGCGACAACCTGTTTGGCGATATTTTGTCAGACGAAATTGCCGCCATTGCCGGCTCTTTAGGTTTATTGCCGTCTGCCAGCTTAAACGGTTCTAACTTTGGTTTGTACGAGCCAGCGGGTGGCACAGCTCCCGATATCGCAGGCAAAGGTATTGCCAACCCTATAGCTCAGATTTTAAGTGCGGCTTTAATGCTGCGGTACAGTTTTGCCGAAGAAGCAGCAGCCCGTGCCATTGAGCAGGCCGTTGCCAGTACCTTAGAGCAAGGCATAGTGACGCGCGATATTAACTCAGCATCCAGTTATGGCACAGCAGATGTAGGCGCTGCAGTGATTGCCGCCTTAAACGCTATTGATACAAAGAGAGCTTAATGATGGCCAAAACCTTATATCAGAAAATTTACCAAAGCCATGTGGTGGCTCCAGTGAATGGCAGCACAGATTTGTTGTTTGTTGACCGGCATTTAATACATGAAGTCACCAGCCCTCAGGCTTTTGCTGGTTTGCGTCAGGCTGGCCGCACTGTACGCCGTCCTGATTTAACTTATGCCACTATGGACCATAACGTCTCGACTCAGCTGCGTAGCATAGATGCGGCAGGGGAAACCTCACGTAAACAGCTGGAAGCATTGGCGACCAACTGCAAAGAATTTAATGTGCCTTTGCTGGATTTAATGCACCCGGATCAAGGCATAGTGCATGTGATTGGCCCTGAACTGGGTTTAACTCAGCCGGGTATGATTATTGTTTGTGGTGATTCTCACACCTCCACTCATGGTGCTTTTGGCGCTATCGCCTTTGGTATTGGTACTTCTGAAGTAGAACACGTGCTGGCGACCCAAACTTTGCAGCAGCAAGTGGCAAAAACCTTAAAAGTGGAAGTCACAGGTTCTTTATCGCCTTTTGTTACACCCAAAGATGTGATTATGGCAGTGATAGGCCAGTTAGGTACAGCTGGTGGTAATGGTTATGTGGCTGAATTCTGTGGCTCTGCTATTCGTGGCATGAGCATGGAAGGCCGTATGACGCTGTGTAATATGAGCATTGAAATGGGTGCTAAAGCAGGTTTAATAGCACCGGATGACGTCACTTTTAGCTATTTAAAAGGCAAACCTCACGCACCACAAGCAGAACATTGGGACGCCGCAGTGCAGTATTGGCAAAGCCTGTATTCAGATGCTGATGCTGTGTTTGATAAAACAGTGACTATTGCCGCAGAAAACATCAGACCACAAGTGACCTGGGGGACGAACCCAGAGCAGGTCATAGCTGTAGATCAACCTATTCCGTCCCCTGAGTCGTTCAGCGATTTAATTAAGGCCGACGCGGCGCGCCGTGCTTTAGCTTATATGGGTATTGAAGCGGGCCAGAAGTTAACCGACCTGAAAGTCGATGTGGTCTTTATTGGTTCCTGTACCAACAGCCGGATTGAAGATTTGCGCCAGGCCGCCGCTGTGGTGCAAGGCAAACAAGTAGCGTCCGGTGTTCGCGCTTTAATAGTACCAGGCTCAGGTCAGGTGAAACGTCAGGCCGAAGCTGAAGGTTTGGCTGATATTTTTAAAGCTTCTGGTTTTGAATGGCGTGAGCCAGGCTGCTCTATGTGCTTAGGCATGAACGACGATCGTGTTGAAGCAGGTCAGCGTTGTGCTTCCACCTCAAACCGCAACTTTGAAGGCCGTCAGGGCCGTGGCAGCCGCACTCATTTGGTCAGCCCCGCTATGGCAGCAGCTGCAGCTATTGCCGGTCATTTTGTCGATATTTCTTATGTAGAGCGCGCTGAAGGGAGTTACTCATGAGCCAGATTTTTGCACAAGGGCTGGTCTGCCCTTTAGATAAAAATAATGTCGATACCGACCAGATTATTCCGAAGCAGTTTTTAACTTCGGTCAGCCGCGACGGTTTTGCCGAAGCTTTGTTTTATGACTGGCGTTATCTGGCCAATGAACAACCTAACCCGGATTTTGTGTTAAACGAGCCTCAATACAAAGGAGCTTCTATTCTGCTGACCCGGGCTAACTTTGGTTGCGGTTCAAGCCGTGAACATGCGCCTTGGGCTATTCAGCAGTATGGTTTTAACGTGGTGATTGCCGAGAGTTTTGCCGATATTTTCTTTAATAACAGCATTAACAACGGCATGTTACTGATCAGCCTAAGCGCATCCAATATCGAGTTTTTATTCAGTCGATGCCAGCAAGGTACGCAGGAATGGAAAATTGATTTGGCAGGCCAGCAGATTATTCTGGGTAATAATGCTGCCGTAGGTTTTCAGATAGACCCTGACATTAAGCAGCGTTTATTAAGTGGCCTGGATTTTATCGGTGCCAGCGAACAGTTTGAACCACAAATATCCAGCTATGAAACACAACGTGCCACAGCACAACCCTGGTTAGGTTAACCAGGTTTTAGTGCAGGCTTTAGGGGCCGCGGTTTGTCCCGGCCCGTCTATGGGCACCTCGGTACCCTATAGACGGGAGGAGACAAGCCCCTCCCTATACAACACCTTGTTTCATAACCCAATATTGACATAACCAATACAGTGCCTTCACCTGCCAGCCATCTAGCCATAAACTACTGATTTATATCGACTACTTGCTTCTCAGAAAATACAGGTAATACTTGGCAAAGTAGTACCCGACAGTATATAGTTTCATTATTATCAAATTTACCAGTTCACCTATAAACCTCTAAGGGGTATTTTTATGAAAAAGCTCGTTACATTAGCAGTAGTAGCAACTGCTTATTTCGCAGCGGCGCCAGCGGCGTTAGCACAAGACCAATGGGCCACTTCTTTATGTGAATACACTAAAGCAGACGATAAAAACCGCGTACGTAAAGTATTATCAGATAACAAAGTGAACGTTCGTAAAGTCTATGACGCGATTCAATGCAATGGTGATTCATTGATTAAATTTGCGATGCGCAGTGACGCTTATGAAACTGGTTCGTTTTTTGTAAAACAGATGCCAGCTAAAGCTTTAGTAGCAGAAGACCTGGAAGCCTGGGCTGCAGCTAACGGTTTAGCCGCATCTCCACTGATTAACGATATTAAAGCCCGTATCGGCCAGGATTAATAGAGCCTCTTCGCAATAGAAGCTTATTGGGCTGAAATAACCCCAGCCCCTAAGTGACTTGTACTATCAAGAGTATCATTGACTAAAACAGCTCCTTGAGGAGCCGTTTTAGTCACGTGCCGAATGAAACACTAGTCAGGTTTTAGTTTGAATTTGCTTTCAGGGTTAAACTGGCAAAGCTGATAAAATCTTCCGCCGTATCAATTCCCGCCATTGCCGAGCCATCCTGCATCTGGGAGAAAGTAGGGGGTTGTTGAAACTCAAAGCTGAGTTTTAAGCGTTCCGGTTGCTGCAGAAAATCCAGCACAGGCTCGCTAATTTGAGCCGGAATTTGTGGATTCTGTTGCAAAGCAGCAGTTAATTGCTGTTGCATGCCAGTGTA
The DNA here is from genome assembly GCF_021290985.1 of Rheinheimera soli. Lineage (GTDB taxonomy): Bacteria > Pseudomonadota > Gammaproteobacteria > Enterobacterales > Alteromonadaceae > Pararheinheimera > Pararheinheimera soli. The sequence goes on along the minus strand of NZ_JAJOYU010000012.1, from coordinate 58,706 downwards.
ATCTGCGGTGATTTGTGACTTAGCCAGTTGATCAAAGAATTGCTGTAAAAAGGCTTTGTTTTCCACTTCAACCGAACCATTGGCTATAGCTATCAACCCCACCTTTTTCATCAGATCAGGTAAATACTCAGGCTGCTCAGACCGCTGCTGCTGCTGTTCAGGAGTCTGCTGTTTCACTTCTTCAGCGAAATGCCACAGATCCGTGACCCCAGTTAAAGCAAAACGGTAGTTCAGGTTAAAATGGTGATTAACACGCAATTCTTGCTGAAAAGACAACTCACCTGTTTTCGCTTTGTATTTGTACTGATAACTCAGCTCCATCAACAAAGTACCCAGATAAGTCGCTAATTCAGGAGGCAAAGAAGCCAAAGCCTGTGGTGCCAGCTTTAAGTCTTTGAGTCGGGCAGCTCCGTCTTCAGGTAAACCATCACGCTGTAAACCAATAAGCTCGACCTGACCTATAGTGACTAAATCCCCCATACCGGCAATACCAATATGCAAATCCTGGATTTTATAGCTTGAGGTAATGACGTTAGCGGACAGTTTGCTGTAACTCATATGAATAGGCGGCATATCGCCATATTCAGCCAATTGCAGGTACTGCTGATTACTGCGCTCTATATGTCCTGCCATCAGTTCTTCCGCATGATGGTTGGCATAAAAAAAACCTGCCAAAGCACTGGCCGATACAAATAACGCAGCCCCTAGCCAAACCTTTTTACCCATATTCCCTTTTCCTTCAACAAAACTAACGACGTCATACTAGCATGAGCAGAAAATAAAACACCTGCCTGAACCTGTGATTCAATGTAAAAGCCTGTTAATTTAACGTTATTCATCTCATTTCTTGGTGTGCTATGGAACTCTATTTCCATTGGTTTGATTTATTAGGTATAGCTGTATTTGCTATATCTGGCACTTTGGCTGCCTGGCGAAAACAAATGGATGGCTTTGGCGTGATAGTGCTGGCCACTGTGACAGCCATAGGAGGCGGCACTTTACGGGATCTGATCCTCGACTCTCCGGTAATTTGGTTAAGCAACAACAGTTACTTCCTCGCCATTTTTGCCGCAGCAGCTTTAACCATTCTTGCTGTTCGTAACCGACTGGTGATCCCAAACAATACCTTACAAATTGCTGATGCTATTGGTTTAGCTTTTTTTGTCATTATGGGTACACAGAAAGCATTGGATCATGGCACCTCGGGTTTTGTTGCCATTATGATGGGCACTATGAGTGGCGTTTGTGGCGGCATGATCCGTGACGTGTTATGCCGTGAAATTCCTATGGTATTCCGTGGTGAGCTGTACGCTATTACCTGCATAGTTGGCGGTCTGGTGTACGTGCAACTGCTGGGTTTTGGCGTGGAACAAATGCCCGCCATGCTGGCAGGGATGACCGCCTTATTGACCCTGCGTTTAGCCGCTATTCGCTGGCATCTGACCATTCCTGTGTTTGGCAAAAAGGCTGACGATCTGCGCTAAAACCAGACAACCAGCAGGTCATTTGTAGTTTTTTATTTACAGAAAACATGGAGCTTTTGCTGCTCCGGCTTGAAATTAATTAGGAAGCTAACTAAAATGTAATTAGCTTCCTAATTATTAACGAGCAAATTATGAGTTTCCAAAGTTTAGGTCTGCAAGTCCACCTGCTGTCACGTCAATGGCGTTGTTTATTGGATAAACAACTGGCCTGCCAGGGCCTGACCCAAAGCTCCGGCATAGCGCTCGTCTATATTGCTGAACATCAAGGCGTTAGCCAAACCGAACTGGCCCGCTTGTTAGCAGTAGAAACCCCGTCTTTAGTACCAGTACTGGATCAACTGGAAAAACAGGGGCTGATTGAACGCCGACCATCGGAGCAGGACAGACGCCAGAAGGCTTTGTATTTGCAACCTGCAGCAACAGACTTAGTGGCCGCTATTAATCAGCAACGCCGTGTTTTGCAGCAGCAATTACTAAGTAATTTAACACCACAGCAGCAACAAGAGCTTCCACAACTACTGAGTCTGGTATTGCAACAAGCCGCTGTGCTTTTGCAGGATCAAAAAGCCGGAGACTTATCATGAGCGCCGAACAACTGTTTAACCGCTGGATCAAATGGACCTTAGTATTGTTTGCACTGGTGTTTGGTTATTACCTGGCCGCTGATTTGTATATGCCTGTGACTACAGACAGTCTGGTGCAACGTTACGTGGTCCAGGTCGCCCCTCAGGTTCCAGGCCGGGTTGTCTCTGTTGCGGTGCAGAACAATCAGCAGGTTAAAAAAGGCGATTTATTATTTGAACTGGACCCGGCTGACTACCAACTCAAACTTGAACTGGCCCAGTTACAGCTGGAGCAAAGCCAGCAAAAAAACCGCCAGTTGAGTGCAGCTTTGCAAAGTGCGACAGCTCGTGTCGATCAAGCGCGTTTTGCCTTGCAGGAAGCTCAACGGGAAGATCAGCGTTTTCAGCAGCTGTATAACCAAAAGCTTATCCCACGCCAACAACTGGATCAAAGCCAGACCTCAGTACTGAAAGCCAAAGCTGAACTGCAAGCCAGCATTGCGGCTTTGAATGAACGGGAAGCTGAATTGGCTATACCGACTCAGGAACTGGTGCAAATTAAACAAGCCCGGAATCAGTTGGCAGTAGCCCAACTTGAGCTGGACAGAACCAAGGTGTATGCCGATGTCGATGGCATAGTGACAGATCTGCAACTGGAAGTTGGTACCAATCTGGTCAGTCATCAGGCTACTGTAGCTTTGGTATCGACTCAGCAAAGCTGGGTCAGTGCCTTGTTTCGCGAAAAAAGTCTGCTGCATGTGCAACAAGGTACCGAAGCATTGATCACTTTTGATGCCCTACCCGGCAAAGTATTCAGCGCTTCAGTGCGGGATATAGATGCAGGTGTTGCCAATGGCCAGAGCACACCGGATGGACGTTTAGCCACAGCAGACAGCAGCAGCCGCTGGGTGCGTGATGCACAGCGCTTAAAAGTGAATCTGGCGATGCAACAGCAAATGCCGCCCGCTTTAGTGGTTGGCTCTCGGGCTACTGTGCAATTGATCCCCAAAGACAACAGCCTGCTGGCGGCTTTGGCAAAAAGCCAAATCCAGCTGATTAGCTTGCTGCACTATGTGTATTAAAAATATGTGTTTACTAACGCCGTTTAAGGTTTGTTATGTTTGCTTCAACCCCTTTTAATAAAGTACTGCGGCTGGCCTTTGGTGCCAGCCTCGGCTTACTGCTGGCCAAACTGACCAACTCGGATCAATGGGGGGTATTTTTTACCATCAGCCCTGTGTTGTTATTGGGGTTAATCCCCAGACTGACGCCTTTTGTTGTGCTGCAGTATCTGTCGGCTAACCTGTTCGCTGGCGCTATGGTGTTGCTGTACAGCTGGCTCGGCGCTTTAAGTGCTGTCATGACGCTGGCCGTTTTTGTCTATTTTTTGTGGTTATTCCGCCTGATGGCCAAAGGGGCACTTTTTGTTTTTGCTGCTATTGCCATTATTAACGGCAGCATCTTTTTGCATTTTGCCAGCTACCCCAGCATGGATCCGGGTCAGATGCTTGGCAATGCTTTATTGGCGGTGTTGTTTGCGTTGCTGATTAGTGGTGCTGTGATTTGGCTCTTTCCTGTACCAGAACAAGCTATGCACATGCCTCCGGCTAAAACTCCGCTTGAACAGCAACAACAAAGCCTGGTCGCAGCTACCATTGCAACCTTGTCTTTTGTTGTCTTTCAGTTGTTAGATTTGCAGGATTCGCTGTCTGCTCAAGCCAGCAGTATCCTTATTCTGTTGCCTATGAGTTTTACTGGCATAGTGCAGGCGGGTATCAAACGAGCGTCAGGCGTATTGCTGGGATCCGCCTATGCGATCGCGGCTCAGTTGGTGTTGTATGACAACTACCAGCATTTAGCCTTAACCCTACTGGCGTTCTTTTTTGGCATGCTGATTTTTGCCAGAGCTCAGCAACTGGAAGGCCCGGGCTCTGGTGTAGCTTTTGGTGGCATGACAACTATGGCTATTATTTTTGGTCAGTATTTAAAGCCGGATCAGGATTTGATGTACAGCGCTTTGTACCGCATCAGCTCCGTCAGTGTTGCTGTAGTTTTAACTTTGCTTTTAGCCACAGTGTTGTATTTGCAGCTGGAGCGTCACAACTTTAAAACAAACGCGAATAAAAAAGCCCCGTTAATCAGTGACTAACGGGGCTTTTCCTGTCTTTTTCACTTAGCCCTTATCGGCTTCGTTGTCCGACATAGCTTTGTGTAACTTCACTACATTACGGCTTTTACGCATGCGGATATTGATCATTTCTACAGTCATAGAGAAAGCCATCGCAAAGTAGATGTAACCTTTGGGTACATGCACATCAAAACCTTCAATCATTAAAGTCACACCCACTAAAATCAGGAAAGACAGAGCCAGGATTTTAATAGACGGGTGGGCGTCGACAAATTCACCAATGGATTTGGCCGCAAACAACATCACAAGCACTGCTGAAATAATAGCTATAGCCATAATCTCAATATCGTTTACCAGACCCACAGCTGTGATCACGGAATCCAGCGAGAACACAATGTCTAAAATGGCAATTTGGATCAGCACCATAAACAAACTGTTGGCCACCACTTTAGGGCCAGTTGTTTCTTGTTCAACCCCTTCGAGGCTATGGTGAATTTCCTGAGTGGATTTGGCCAGCAGGAATAAACCGCCACCTATTAAGATGACATCACGGCCCGAAATATCGTTGCCAAGCACAGTAAACCAATTTTCAGTTAAGCCCATCACCCATGAAATTGAGAATAACAACGCCAGGCGGGCAAACATGGCTAAACCCAAACCGACACGACGAGCAAACTCCCGTTGATGTGCAGGTAAACGTGATACCAAAATTGATAAGAAGATAATATTGTCGATACCCAGCACTATTTCCAGAGCTGCAAGAGTACCCAACGCAATCCAGGCTTCAGGACTTGCGATCCATTCAAACATAGAAGATTTCCAAGGTTTAGTTAATGCTGGCTAGTGTAGCGGCTTTACTGACGAATTTCAGCTGGAGCCTAGGGTTTATCTTGCAGCTTTGGCAATTGTTCCTTGTACTCAACCAGACCGTAGCGTTGTTTCAATTGTTGGATCTGGTCTTGTTGTTCAATCAGAAACTGATTAAAACGCCGAATTTGCTCCGGATGCTTTTGGCTGGATAAATGAAAAGCAAGATTGGTAAAAGGCAGATGTTCCGCCATCACTAATGCGCCAGGCGACTGCATTTGTTGTAAATGGTACTGAGCTACATTGTATTCGACATTTGCAGCGTCCACCCTGCCCCGGATCGCCATACGTAAGGCCGATTCAGCATCAGCTACATCCAGAATTTTAAACTTATGAGTTTGCTTCAGTTGCAGCCACAGGCTAGGCGAAAAACCATGAATATTGGCCAGCACTTTAAAATCAGCCAGCTGCATAAAACGTTTTTCCGGTAAAACCAGTGAGGAACCTAAGGTATAAATCACCGGAGCACTGAAGTATTTGGCCAGGTTCTGATCGATATCTAAATGAGGTTGCCATGCCTTGTTATCCGGGTAAACAAAGTCAGTTAACTCCACAGAGTCTTTGTATAAGCGTTTGACAGGCAAAGCCTTGAAGCGAAACTCGTCACCACTCCATTGGCTGTAGAGCTGGATCAGATCAAAAAAATAGCCGCGTGGCTGCGGCGACAAAAAATCGTAATGTGGATAATAATCCAGTTGCTCTATCCCTATCACATAGGTTTTCGCCTGCAGGCTCCAACAGAAACAACCACCGAATAACAAAACAAGTGCAAGGCGCATGCAACTCCAATTTCTTCAATGACACTGCTGTAAGCCTAGTTTATTCAGAGCCTATTTACCTGAATACCTTTGCTCTGGTGGCAAATAGCCCGGAATAGAGTTCAGCTCGACCTGATCCAGTTGGCCCGGTTTTAAAAACTGCTCTGCATACTGCAGATAGACTTTTTGATCGATAAAAATATCAAACAGGTCTGGGTCTATATGCTGGTTTTCTTTCATTCGCCCCATAATGGCCAGACATTCGCTTAAAGGCTTCCCCTCTTTGTAAGGTCGGTCGGACGCCGTTAAGGCTTCAAAAATATCGGCGATTGCCATCATGCGGGCCGGCACTGACATTTGTTCTTTCGTCAGACCTTTGGGATAACCAGTGCCATCCATTTTTTCATGATGACCACAAGCAAACTCAGGCACCCTTTGTAAATGTTTGGGGAAAGTTAAAGACTCCAGCATATCGACGGTAATATCCATATGACGGTTGATGATCTGCCGCTCTTCAGGAGTCAGGGTGCCACGGGCTATACTCAGGTTATATATTTCATTGTCAGACAACAGATTTTGTACCTGACCACCAATGTGGATCTGCTGTTGACGGCCAAAATCAGCCACGCGCTGCTGATCGTTTTTATCCATAAACTCGCCGCCAATATTGGCTTTACGCAAAAATTCACGTTGAGCGTCCAACTCAGCCAAACCATCCGCCAGTTGTTGTTGCAATATAGCAACTTGCTCCAGATCCTGTTGATGCGAGGCCAGATACAAAGGACCAGCCAGACTCAACTCCAGGTCCCTTTTAGCAATTTCGATTTTGGCGTCGACCAGCTCTATCCGGTCAAAAATGGTCTGTAACTTACTGGCTTTATCCATTACATATTCGGGCGTGGCAATTTTGCCGCAGTCATGCAACCAGCCTGCGACACTTAGCTCGTGACGGTCAGCATCTGTCAGTACAAAGTCTGCTAAAGGTCCGGTATTGTAATGGTGCACCGCACTGGCTAGCATCATGGTCAACTCAGGAACCCGCCGGCAATGTCCGGCTGTGTAAGGTGATTTTTCATCTATAGCTTTAGCAATAAGCCGTGCTATGCCTTGAAATAACTCTTCCATATTTTCAATCAGTTGCTTATTGGTCAGCGCCACAGCAGCTAAAGAAGCCAATGAGCGCACCAATTCCATTTGCTGAGTTGAAAAAGCACTGACTTTGCCATCCACTGTGGCATTGATCAGCTGCAATACACCATTGAGTTCGCCTTCATGATTTTTCATCGGTACAGTCAGCACAGACTGAGTATGGTAGCCGGTGCGCTGATCCATACTACGAGCCGCGCTTAAATCGTATTGCTGGCAGGCGTATGCATCAGGAATATGGATCATTTCGCCTTCAGCGGCAGCAATAGCCACTATGGCGTGTTGATTCACCTGACCCTCTGTGTAGATAGGAATAGAGGGGAAAGGGATAGGCACGCCAGAGCTGCCGCCCATATACATATTGAGCGAGTTGTTGATTAAGGTCTCAAATTTCAGACTCTTGTCAGCCGTCACTGAATAAATAGTGCCGCCGTCTGCCTGAGTTAAGGTTTGAGCACTAGTTAAAATACGCTCCAGCAGACGGGTTGTATCCCGCTCTACCGACAACGAAATGCCTATTTCTATCAGGTGTCGTAATACTGAAGGTTCAGTCATCATTTTTCACTGCCATGACTACTTTTCTGCATGAGTATAGACCCCATCCCAATCTGCACCAGGTGGATGCTGACGGTAATGAGCCAATCGTTCGAGATACAAGCTGTATAACTTATCACTATAGCGCTGATGCAGCGAGGCCCAAAGCACTTCGGCGTCGGCCCAATTTTGCTCTGAGTACAACAAAAGCGCTTGTTCATGCTGCTGCAACGCGGCGGCAAAGTCGGGGTTGAGCACTAAGCTGGCATCCACAGGTTCGTAAATAGCCACAGCTTCAGTTTTACCTTTCACTTTCACTTTATCTACGCTGCGAAAAATGATGTTCTGGCATTGTTGTACAGTCGACTGACTGACCAAAAACCGGACACCGTAATATTTCGTCAGACTTTCCAGGCGGGAGCCTAAATTCACCGCATCCCCCAGTACTGTATAAGCACGGCGGTATTCCGATCCCATGTCACCGACGTTCATTTCGCCTGTATTGATACCCACACCAATATCGATAGCGGGCAAGCCATCCAACACAAAACTTTTACTGAGTTCATCCGTGACTTTTAACATGGAAAAGCCAGCTTTCACCGCCAGTTCTGCATGATCTTTGACATCCAAAGGCGCATTCCAGAATGCCATCACCATATCACCCACATATTTATCTATAGTGCCATGATGCTCAAAAATAGTTTTGGTAATGGGCGAAAAGTAGCGGTTTAATAAGGTTTTCAGTTCTGTGGCACTCAGCTTCTCTGACAAGCTGGTAAAACCCCGGATATCAGAGAACAACACTGACATCTCCTTTCGTTTACCGTCCAGGCTGACACTCTCAGGGTGATTCAGCATTTCATCAATGTGAGCAGGTGGCACATACTGGTCAAAAATAGACTTAATCCGTGCCTTTTGCTGCGAAGCTCCAAAAAAGCCATAGATTAAATTCAGTAAGGTCAGGCCTAAAATCAGCAACAGGCTCGATGTCAGTGGCAAATCCAGTTTTAACACCTGCCAGCAATATAGGTTTCCCCCCAGAGTCAGCAGCAAAAGGCCACCGCCACTCAAGGCCAAACTGACCGGACCCAAAGAAGGAAAAACCAGACTCATCAACAGACCCAGTACCACTAAAAACAAAAACACCAAAGCTTCAGCCCAATCCGGATGCGAGTGAATCAGTTCCGGATAAATGAGGCCTTCAAACACATTGGCGTGAACCTCCACACCAGGGTATTGCACCCCAACCGGAGTGGAGCGCAAGTCGGCATGACCTACAGCTGAGGTGCCAACAAAAACGATAGCGTCTTTGAGCAAAGTTTTATCCACTTGACCATGCAACACATCGGAAGCGGAAATATAAGGGAAACTACGGGCAGGCCCACGATAAGGGATCAACACCCTGCCGTATAAATCTGTATTGATGCGGGTGTTCCCCACAGTGACACCGACTATAGTATTAATCTGTTCCAAAGGAGCAGTTTCTACCGTCAATTCGTTCGCCAGTGCATACAAACGGGCAGCTTCCAGCGCCAGTGAAGGATAAACTTTATCCTGATAGCGGATCAGTAAAGCTGCCTGACGAATAAAACCATCAGGATCTGGGGATGAGTTAATAAAACCTGTGCCCGAACTATGTTGCTGCAGCACTGCGGTATTCGCGACATAGCCTGCAAAATGACTGGCCGAACTTTGACTGGCCTCACTGTCCATCAGAACATAACTTTCAGGTAACTGACCTACAGCCAGTTGTTCTTGCTGAAATAAGAATCCCAGTACCACATCTTTGTTTTCAAGGCTGTTGGCAAAGTGCTGATCCGCATCCAGAGCCGGGGCTAATTGCTGCAATTCTTCGGTCATTTCGGCCGATAACTGCTTTGCCCCCTGTAATACTTGTTGTACCGGGTTACGTTCAGGCTCTGAGAAAATGACATCAAAAGCCACCACTGAAGCCCCTGCTGCAGTTAACTGTTCCAGCATTTGCGCAACCAACTGTCGGCTCCAGGGCCAACGCCCCACTTGCTGCAAACTTTTTTCGTCTATATCCACAATGACGACAGGCAGGTCGGTTGCGGCTCTGTATGGCAGAGTCAGTGTTAATCTGCTGTCATACAAGATCCCATCCAGACGTTTTAACAAGGATTGCTCTGAATACACTGCACTGAGCTGAGCCAGCACCAGTACTGTGCTAAACAACAGACTACAAAATACGACCCACTGATGACGACGCCAATACTTCAGCACCACAACTCCATTCCTTCCTGCGCCATCACCACTTCAGGTTGCTGGCCGTAAAACTGCTGCGCCAGTTGATCCAATTGCTGATCACTGCGAGCCGGATCATGGCTGAAAATCACCAGCTTTTTCACTTTAGCGTCCACAGCTAAAACCACAGCCTCACTGACCAGTGAGTGACCCCACCCCAATTTATGAGGCATATCAGCTTCCAGATACTGTCCGTCATGGATCAACAGATCGACACCTGCGACAAACTCCAGCCATTGTGCTCTTGAGGTCAGCTCTTGCTGTGGTGGGAAAAGTTCATTGTCAGTGACATAAGCCACGGTCTGGCCGTCTGCTGCAATACGATAAGCACTGCCTGATCCCGGATGATTCAGCCGGCAACGTTGAATTTGAAAATCCCCCAGTTGCCATTGATCTTCTGCCATAGGGGTAATGCGAATAGCAGAGGGTAACTGTTCTGGTGTGACAGGAAAAAACTCGCCACACATTTGCTTTAAAATAGCGTCATGTTCACCATGCAGGGTATGGCCCGGAATTATGCGGATCGGCCGCCCTGCCTGATAGGCTGGTGCAAAAAAAGGGAAGCCCTGAATATGGTCCCAGTGGTTATGGCTCAGCAGCAACACCAGCTCGGTATTGTCTGCCAGCAGTTCTTGCCCAAGGCCCCGAATACCAGTGCCTGCATCAAGAATTAATTGCTGACCACTTTGGCTGGTCAGTAGTACACAAGGGGTGTTACCTCCATAACGTTGTGTATCAGCACCGGGAGTAGGAATTGAGCCACGCACACCATAAAATTTAATTTGCATAATGACTCACTAAATATTTCCGGGGTTGTAGTGATAAAACAGGTATTGCCGCAGCGTTGCCTGATTGCCCCCCGATCCATAGTTACTCCAACCCAAGGTGACTTTACTGCTGGTCAGCTCCATAAATACATCGCTGGAGAAGCTAGAACCAGTAAATAAGTGAGCGCCATAAATAGCAGAGTTGGCTTCAAATGCCGGATCCCAGCGGCCTACATCTGCGCCACTGCCATCCAGCAGCACGCGCCCTACCCAGACATCGTTCCACATGCTAGTACCAACCATCAGCAATCGCCCTGAAGCATCCATCTGGATTTTTTTGATCTTCAGAGCGGCAGGCACCAGATTGCTGAAACTGTTATACAGTCTCGGCATACCTGAATTAAACGAATTATCCGTCAGGCCATTTTGCAGCAACCTATACAGGTAATGCGAATCATTGCTTTCAAAGCTTCTCGACAGTGCCAGAACCAGATTGCGACCGGCATCAAAATCCAGGCCATTGATATATTCAGAATAGTAGTAGTAGTCATTACTGTTATCCACCAGATTCATCAGGCTATAACCCAAAGCTGCATCACCAAAACTATCTGAAGGACTGTTGGCCGCATTCATTAGCAAGCCCGTATCGCTAAAGCGGGCAATATAGAGTTGAGGATCAGTACTCAGCTTGTACTGGCCTGCGATCACCAGACTACCATCTGCAGGATCCAGTTTCATTTGACTGAGTCGTTCTTCTGTTGCTGAGCTGGTATCTATTTCGCTGAATATTGTATAGCCCGCTGCCGAATCACCAAAATAGCCAGCATCCAGGCTGCCATCGGTATTGAGCTGTATAACCACAACGTCTGTATTGCTAGACAGGTAGCTATATTCGGCGCCAATCAACAGGTGGCCATCGGTCCTGACTTGTAACTTCACCACATCAGTCTTGTCATAACTGCCCACAGCCGCAGGCGTTAAGGTAAAAATTCCATTCGCAAAACTGTTGTCCAGGGTACCATCCTGATTTAACCTCATGACAAAACCAGTCCAACCATCATTCTCATCAATACCATCACCGGCCACATAAAGCTGATTTGAATCTGCTTCAGCTATGGTATTTATCCTCAGATCATAAAGCTGATCATTCGCCAAAAGCACCAGGCCATGATTACCAAAACTCTGATCTAAAGCACCACTGGCTGTTAACCGGCCAACAAAAGCCTGCTGATAGCTGCCATTGAGGGAAGAATAGCTATAGCCATAAAACAGTGTTTTATTGACCTGGCTGCCCAGTAGCAATCTTTGACTGCCAAGCAAAATATCTTCACCAAAGCCAGCATTAAACCAGCGCTGACCATCGCCGGAAAATGCAGTGTCCGCAGCCAAAGTATTGTGCTGATATTTACCGACCCAGTTAAAGCTAACACTGCCAGTAGCACCGTAATTTGGATTACTGAAATGATTGAGCAACCACAAGCCAGCAGCATCACTTTGCAGATCCACAGCTTTTAATTGTCCATCCACAGCCAGAGGCTGATCGGACATAAAGTCCCCAATCAGATTGTATTGACTAAGAGAGACCCTATCACCGCCGCTCTCTGCTGTACTGGTCAGCACATAGAATCCACTCTGATCGACCGCCAGAGCTTGGTAATGCAACGGATAACCTGAATGACCACTGACCTGAATAAATCCGGCAGCATTGCCAAAGCCAGGATTTAGACTGCCGTCGTAAGTCAGCTTAAAAAACAACCCATCCGGACTTGTCGGGGCAGAAAACTCAGTCACGCTGCCCACCACATACAACTCATCGTTGTACAACACAGCGTCATAAGGTTTAGAAGAATACAAAGAGAAATCATATTCCCTGTACCCAACACAGCCTGGAGTACAGCCGAAAGTACTGCTGTCTAATACAAAAGAAGAGGAAAAGCGGGCAATCACTATATGCTCTGTAGACGACTGGCCTATACCATAGTAGTTATGGTCACTGTCCTGACGAACCAGATCAAACTGTTTAACCGCACTAAGTTGGCTCAGCCAGCCGCCCAGATAGCCGGAGTCTGCAAACTCGAACAAAAAGGCCTGACTGCTATTTTTCACACCAGATACTACATAATTTCCCTGGTGGTTCAGCAGTAGATCCGTGGCTTGCATATCACTGCTATCACATGGGGAATATTCACAGAGTAGATAGCCTTGCGTAGTAGGTCCAAAACTATAATCCAACAGCCCATTTTCATTGAGCTTCATCAAATAAAAACCTGAAGCATTAGTTTCAGTATAGTTAACTAACAGCACAAGCTCATTACTGCTGGTTAACACAGCTGCCACAGCTTGCTCCGTAGAGTAGCCATAGAAAAAGGAGTTTCGGAACAGGCCTTTGTCGGCATAACTTGGGTCAACAGAACCATCCGGGTTCAGTCTTACGACAAAAAGTTCCTGCTGATAAGAGTTGCTGACGTTACCAATCACCAGACTACGGCCATCACTCTGAGGAATAATTTGCACCGGGTCGTTGAATTCGCCGCTCAGCATCATCTCCAGTGCCAGGTTGGCACCTCCGGCAAAACCGGTATCAGCAATCACTGTGGTTTCATCGGTTGGGGCAGCAACAACGTTAATGATTACTGTGGCTGTGTCTGTCAGATTGGCATCGCCATTTTCTGTCACTTTGACCACCAGACTGTAAGACGCTGTAGTACTAGCATCCAGCAAAGACGAATCAGCAACCTGAATCACGCCGCCTGAGGTAATAGCAAAAACTCCACCTGTGTTGCCTGACAAAATCTCAAAACTATAACTGCCTGGATCCGGGTCAGTCAGAGTCATGGCCAACACCTGCTGGGAGTTCACATAGTTATCATAAATAGTGACAGTCGCGTCTTGTAGCACAGGAGGAGCATTCACCGGCAGAATATTCAATTCCACCTGAGCATCAGAAGTGAGTGCCCCCTGACTTAGCCGGTAGGTAAAGTAAAAAGCACCGTAGGAGCCTGTTGCAGGCTGATAGGTAAAAGTACCATCTGTATTAAAGCTCAGAGTGCCATAAGGCGGCGCTTGCACCAGACTGACACTCAACTGTTGGCCTGGATCAAAAATATCATTCTGCAGCACAGAATTACCTGCTGTCACTGTAAGCAGCGTATCTTCATCCAGAGTATAAGCATCAAAGTTTGCTAACAAGGCAGGCAACACCTGAGCCACAGTGATGGTGACTGCTGCACTTGCAGTTCTTACACCATTAGTAACCTGATAATGAAAAATATCCTGTCCATAGAAATTCGCATTAGGTTGATAGCTAAAACTGCCATCCGCGTTAAGGTTAAGCTGCCCATAGAATGGTCCTGAAGTGACTGAGGTTGCAGTTAACCCCAGCCCAGTAGGATCATTGTCATTACTAAGCACACCTGCAGCAGTATTCACCTGCAACACGCTGTCCTGATCCACTGTATAGGAGTCAGCATTAGCGACAGGCATGGCAGATATCACATTCAGCGTAATTAAAGCTGTACCTGCAGCACCAGCGCTGTCCGTGATTTGTATATACAAAGCGCCACTGCCACCACCTCTGGCCAACAGCGCACTTGCACTGGCCACCACAAGCTGGCCCTGATTAGTCACTGAAAAGGCTTGAGTATAATCCCCACTCAAAATGCTAAAGCTGTAACTTTGGTCGGTTTCAGCATCTTGCCAAACCAGTTGCCCTACAACAGATCCCTGCACCACAGCCTCAGAAAAAGTAAAGGTAGCAGGACTTAATACAGGCGAATCATTCACCGGAGTGACAGTAACAAGCACAGTCGCCTGTGCAGACCGGATGCCATTACTGGCACTGTAAACAAAACTGTCTTGTCCATAAAAGTTCAGGTTTGGGCTGTAGCTAAAATGGCCATTGGCATTCAGGTTTAACACACCATGAGCAGGAGCTGTCACCAGACTGGCAGTTAAGCCCACCCCTTTTAGATCCACATCATTGGCGAGCACACTGACAACTGACGACAGTACCTGGTCTTCTGCCACTGTATAGTTGTCATTATTTGCAGTCACCAGAGTGCTCTGAATCCGGACTGTTACAGTGGCTTGTGCTGTAAGACCCGCACTATTTTGTGCTCTGACCGTCAGTAGAACAGAAGCCCCTCCCAACTGAACCAAAGGTGCAGGGTTTACAACACTAAGTGCACCAGCGGCAGTCAGGCTGAAAATGCCCTGTGTATTACCAGCAATAAGACTAAAGCTAATACTTGTATCAGGATCAGTGTTGGTCACGACAAACTGGGCTAAGCCAAAACCTTGAGGTACATCGTCCCAGACGTCAATCGTCATATCAGAAAATACAGGAGGGTTTGCAGCAGCAATAATAGTGATGCTCACAGAGCCAGTACCCACAGCTCCCGCAGGATCTGTCACCTGATAGCTAAAACTGTCTGTCCCTGTTGCCGTAGCATTGGGTTGATAGCTAAAAGCACCGTCCGCTGACAAGGTCAACACTCCCTTGGCCGGGGCTGCAACAGCGGTAGTGACCAGACTCAGGTTGTTGTCATCCACATCAAACGCATGCGCTAACAAACCTGGTGCTTGCACAGACAACAAAACGCCCTGATTCACAGAATAAAAGGATGGCTGTACCACAGGCGGATCATTTTGTGCTATGACAGTCAGTAACACAGTAGCAGTGCTGACTAAACCGGCAGGGTCTTTAATCTGGTAGCTAAAACTGTCAGTACCAAAAAAATCCTGATTTGGGATATACAAAAAACTGCCATCTGATGCCAATACCAACTGGCCGTTTTTGACGGTAGTTGGCAATTCAGTCATCAAGGTAACTGCATCGCCATCAGGATCAACATCGTTGGCCAATATGCCATTTGTGGCATTCACCTCCAGCCTTTGATCCTCATTCACCTGATAACTGTCATTCTGAGCTACTGGGGCAGCGTTCGTCATTTCAATGCGCAGACTGACTCTGGCCTGAGCTGAACCGCCCTGACCATCAGTCACCTGATACACAAAAAAGTCTTCGCCTACATAATTGGTTTGTGGTGTATAGCTAAAAGAACCATCTGCATTGAGCTGTAAACTGCCATGGGCAGGTACTGTTAAGGGTGCAACGTCGACAACCAGCCTATCGCCATCCACATCAAAATCATTATTTAATACCCCTGGCGCAGCAATATTCAAACTGTTGTTTTTATTCAGACTATAACTGTCATCCTGTGCTACTGGAGCATCGTTCACAGGCAACACAGTCAGACTAACCAGAGCTTGTGCTGCCAGCCCTTGAGTGTCGACGATTTGGTAAATAAAGCTGTCATTGCCAACAAAGTCGGGCACAGGCTGATAAATAAAAGAGCCATCGGTATTCAGTACTAAAGTTCCGTTGTCCGGCAAACGTACAGCTTGTGGCTCCAGACTAAAACTGCGGCCATCAGGATGACTGTCATTGTCCAGTAAAAAGCCTCTGAATTCCGTGTCTTCGTTCAGGCTAAACTGATCAGGTGTAGCAACAGGGGATGAAAATTCAGGCGCCCCCACAGGCTGCACCACATGTTGCTGCGAGAACAAACTTTCACCAGACGAATCTACTCCGGTAATAAGGACAAAATAACGTTGATTTGCAATCAGGTTTGCTACAGACAATGTCGATTGCGACAGAGCTAAAAACTGCCGTCCACCGGTTTTTGTCAGAACATTTTCAGGTGTGATACCTGGCTGCTCTGCAATGTAAAGGTTATAACGGCGAGCGCTACCGCTTGCTGCCCAGTTGATCTGTGCACTGGTGTCAGTTCTGCTGGTGTTTACCCCTGTGATGGGTTCAGGCAACCATTCAATATCCCGGGCATCAAACATAACGCGATTGCCTAACAGATCTTCCAGCCACAGCTCTAAACGTAAGGATCCAGGAGTTAAGCCAAAATTGCGCGGATTTACCCCGGTCACAGTTTGTGAGTAGGATGTACCACAGTTGCTGTCACATAAAACCAAAGCCTGTTCACTGCCATTAAAACCAACCAGCACACGGGCTATACCATCAGAGTCTGCCACATCAACAGCTATAGTCAGATTGCCACTAATGCTCTCACCCGAGCGCGGAAACCGATAAGTGGCAGTGCCATTACCCACAGCAAGATTTTGAACCTGATCAGTCCGTAAAGGTGAACCTGCGGCCAGCGAGTTGTAGCCAAAAGCCACCATTAACCCCATTTCAACAGGAGTGCCTCCCACCGGAGGAATAACAGGAGGTGTAACCGGAGGAATAACGGGCGGAGACACAGGAGGTCTCTCCCCAGAAGGGCTGTCCGACCCGCTTTCACCACCAGAGCCACCACAAGCGGCCAGCAGCACAC
This sequence comes from Rheinheimera soli, assembly GCF_021290985.1. GTDB lineage: Bacteria > Pseudomonadota > Gammaproteobacteria > Enterobacterales > Alteromonadaceae > Pararheinheimera > Pararheinheimera soli. The sequence goes on along the minus strand of NZ_JAJOYU010000012.1, from coordinate 41,844 downwards.
AAAGTGTGAACACTAACCAGCAGCGAAAAAATTCACGAAGCAGAGCTAAACGCATAACTTTATCCTTCAAGGCGGTGCTACTTGATCAAAAATATACCGCCAGCTGTCACCGCTGGGTTCTCTGTTTCGCTCAGCACAAATTGCCCGAGGATCTGATCAATACCATCCACAAAAAGGGTGTCGACCTGCCCCTGTGCTCTTTCATTACCATGGCTGGCGAAATTAACACCTAATTCCAGTTGGTCCACATTCACCACCCCATTAAAAGCAGCAAACCACTCTCCCCCCGCATCATTAAAAGACAATTCACCTTGAGGGACAGTACCGTTATCAAAATCTATCGTCAGACTGACCTGAAAGTCTGACACAGCCCCTTCTGTGCTTTGCACACTGAATTGTTCAAGGCTGGCGTATTGATAACTGCCTGAGCGCGCAGCAATTAATTCAGCAACCGGGATTTGATTGCTGCTGCCCTGATAAGCTTGCTCCGCAATAAAAGACGTATCTTCAGAACCCTGATTTGATACTGAATTTGTTGCTTGGGTTAAGGCGGTCGTTGACGCTGCATCTGCACTGCCGCCGGAACCGCCAGCGCTTTCATCGCCGCCAGCCCCAGATTCTCCTGCAAATTCTGCAGGAGGAGACAACAAGGGGGTCACCTGACCCGTTGTGGTGATTTGCGCAAATGACGCACTTGCTCCCCCACCAAAAGTAACATTTTCTACAGTACCGTCTGAGCGGGTAATTTGTAATTCAATCTGGCCATCCCAAACCCCCACCAGCATAATTTCGTTGATGTAGGACAACTGAAAGGTGGTACCACGAATACCTATGCTGCCCACAGGAGTTTTGAGCTGGTAGTTACCGGCATCCCCTTTGATAGAGCCAGTGACTGTGCGCAAGCCGCCTTTAACAAGTTCCATCACGACTGAGCCTTGTTCAGTGGCGGAACCGGCTTTGTATTCAGAGATCAACAGCTCTGTATCGCTTTGCAAAGCAACCAAAGCGCCATCAAGCATTCTGAACTGGGCCTGGCTTTGTGCACCTGTACTGACTTGATCGATATTAAAAACCGGTGCTTTACGACTTAAATCGCGGCTTTGTTGGGTATCAGTGGCTGTGGCAGTGACATTGCCCCTGGCCATCAAAGTCAGCCCTGCATTAGCAGCTTGTTCCTGGGCTGATACAGCAAGACTCAGGATCGCCAGAGCTGGTATCACGGACAGGTGAAGGTTAGAACGCATAGCTGGCTCCTAGCACACATTCTGTGCGGTCGTATTCATACAAAGTAACGGGGCTATTTTTATTAGTGTAGCTGCATCTGAGTTCAGTGCCGAAGGAGGCCGAATATTGCCACATCCAGCTGGCTGTAAAGGAAAATAACGATTCTTCCCGTTCTACCCTGAATAATGGGTGAGGTGCTTTATAACTGACATCTTGTAACTCAGCTCTGGCCAGAAGAATATGCGAGGCACTGGCCAGCCAGATAGTGCTGTAACTGAGTGAACTGACATCTCTGCTATTGTAGTCGGCACTCTCCAGACGACTACGTTCATTGGCAACACTGACATTAGCCTGATTAATCCAGCGGTTGCCTTTGCGTTCCCAGGACGCTGTAATGGCATGCACAGTCAAATTTAATCTGTCATCTATTCTGTTATCTGAACGACCTGACACCCATTGCAAGCCAAGAGAATTGAGAGTATTAAACTGATAACTTCCACTGATCTGTCCTCCCCAGTCATTACGATACAACTGCCCGTCTAAACGCAAAGGTCTGCTATAAGCACGCAGGCTATATCGATACTGCTGATAATCAGCTTCAAAACCAACACGAGCGGCCAGAGTTTCCCGATCAAATTCAGACAACTGATTAAACTGTGTTGCTCCTAACTGTGCATCCGCCAGCCAAGCATAACGCTGGTCCTGTTGCCAGCGCCCATCAAAGCTATAGCCAAGTTGATGGAAATAGTCACTGCTTGCTTTGCTTTGCGGAAATACATCAATTTCCCCCAGAGAGGGGATAAAAATTCTGTCCTCAGCCGTTCCGCTGTTTACATTGTCATCATGACCAAAGCCATATCTGATCTTATGCCGTTGATAGCCTTTTAGCTTAGCTTGCTGCCACTCTACTGCACTGCGTAACTTAGACACAGGCTCAACCAGGTCTGCTTGTGGCTCTGTCCCGAGTCGTTCCAGTTGACGTAAAGCTGCAGGGTAATTCTTTGTTTTGTAATAGGCCTGAGCTAAGGTAAACCGGGCTTGCTGCCACATAGGTTTCTCAGCAACAACACGTTCAAGCGCAAATACAGCTCTGTCATTTTTCCCCACATGCAAAGCAATACGGCCATAGGCCATGTCAAAATCGGGGTCACCTGCTAACTCAGCTTCCAGCGCTTCAGCCAATTGATAGGCCTGCTCCAACTGACCTGTTTGCACCAGTTGAATAAATTCAGCCTTTTGCTGCTCTGTGCTTTGCACTGCAGCAATCAGTGGACAAGCCGCTGTGCTTAACAAAACAAAAATGCCCATTTTCAAAAGAGGCTTGAGAGTGGCTTTCACTTTTTGTTTCCCTGCTTTTCTCACAGCAACCTCTTGTGCTTTGTGATGGCCAGACAGTGTATTTGCCCGACACATAATTAATTCTGCTGTAACAGGAATAGCAGGAAATGTAAAAAAGGAAAGCTCTAACTCTGAATTTCACATCGGAAGTGAAAAATAAATAGTCTGCATAAACATAGATTTAGTCTTTATTTTGTGCCTTTAAATCAGCGCCTTTATCATTTCGGGATTTGAACTGGCGAATTACAATTCAAAGGTTAAAATTAAGTAAATAATATATCTAAGGATGGATCATGGCGCTGGCCTTAGTCCACAGCAGAGCCCGATCTGGTTTGCATGCACCTCTGGTTACAGTTGAGGTGCATTTAAGCCGTGGTTTGCCTGGTTTCCAGTTGGTAGGTTTACCTGAAACCTCTGTCAAAGAAGCCAAAGACAGAGTGCGTAGCGCTTTGATTAATAGTGGCTTTGAGTTTCCGGATCATAAAATCACCGTCAATCTGGCCCCTGCAGACTTACCCAAAGAAGGGGGCCGTTTTGATTTAGCCATAGCCCTTGGCATACTGCATGCCAGCGGTCAGTTACAGGCTGATTTGTCAGCTTATGAATTTTTTGGTGAGCTGGCATTGTCAGGTGAAATTCGCAGTATAGTGGGAGAAATCCCTCTGGCTTTAGCCTGTAAAATTGCCGGACATACAGCGGTGTTTCCACTAAAAAATGCCATACAAGCCCAACAAGTACCGGATCTTAAAGTTTTGGGCACAGAACATTTGTTGCAGGTGCACGCCTTTTTATTACACCATCAGGGCTTACCCGCTATTCCAGCTATTCCTGAAACTCAGGCTGAACCTTATCCGGATCTGGCCGACGTAAAAGGCCAGGCCCAGGCCAAAAGAGCACTGGAAATTGCAGCAGCAGGCGAACACAACCTGTTGATGTTTGGCCCGGCAGGCACAGGGAAATCTATGTTGGCTCAGCGGTTGGCCGGTATACTTCCAGTATTAACCGATCAGGAAGCACTGGAAACGGCGGCAATTTATTCAGTAGCGGCACAACCCCGTACTCTGCAACAATGGCATCAGCGCCCTTTTCGTCAACCTCATCACAGCTGTTCTGCTGTAGCTTTGGTGGGAGGAGGATCTGTACCCCGTCCCGGCGAAATTTCCTTAGCGCATAGCGGCGTTTTGTTCCTTGATGAGGTACCTGAGTTTCCACGTGTTGTTCTCGAGTCTTTACGTCAGCCGCTTGAAAGCGGCAAAGTATTTATATCAAGAGCAGCACGGCAGGCCGAGTTTCCGGCCAGTTTTCAATTAGTTGTTGCGCTGAACCCCAGCCCTTCAGGGCATCATAAAGATGGCCGTTCCAGTCCTGAACAAATCCGGCGCTATTTAAGCCGCTTGTCAGGCCCTTTTCTCGACAGAATAGAGTTGCAGGTAGAAGTGCCTTTATTGCCCAAAGGTAGTTTAAGCCAACACAAAACCGAAGAATCCAGTGCTGTAGTGAAACAGCGGGTGGACGCAGCCAGAACTATGCAATGGCAGCGTCAGGGCAAAGCCAATGCGCGTTTAAGTTTGAGTGAACTGGAACAGCATTGCCGTTTACAGCCGGCAGATGCGGATTATTTTGAATCCTGCCTGACTCAGTTGAAACTGTCCGCCCGCAGTTATCATAAGCTGCTAAAAGTAGCGCGCACTCTGGCCGATTTAGCACAACGGCCTCACATAGAGCGCAATGATTTGCTCGAAGCCCTGAGTTACCGCTCTTTTGACCGCTTGCTGAATTATTTACAGTCTTAATGGCTTTTAACAGCTTTTGCCTGATACACACCAAAAAACTGACTGACGGCAATAGCCACTACACCAGAAAACATCAACACAGAAAATGGCAAGGCAGTCCCAGTGTAAGCCAACGCCAGTAAAGGCCCAGCCAAAGCACCACTGCCAAAACGTAAAGTACCAATCACAGCTGTCGCTGTACCGCTATGCTCTGGAAAACGCATTAAAATCATCGCATCTGCATTGGTGGCTATTAATCCCAGACTCGCCATTAGCGGCGCTATACTCAGTACAGTGAAGACTAAACCCAATTCAAACCAGTTTGCCAGACAAAGCACAGTTGAGCTGAACAGAGCCAGCACCAGACCAAAATTCAGCATTCGCTGCGGACCAAATCGGCCGACATACCTACTGTTACAAAAATTTGCCAGCATCAACATCCCTACATTCAGGGCAAACAGCAGGCTAAACAGCTGCTCGTTGACGCCATAATATTCAATGTAAACAAAGGGGACTGCGGTTAAAAAACAGAAAAAAGCAAAAGAGGCAAACATCGAAGTCGCAATTTGTGGTCGTGCCGCCACATGAGCAAAAACAAAACGGTAACCAGCCAGAAACTCCAGTTTGCGCCCTTTAACCACAGACACAGGATCGGGTAAAAAGCGCCAGGTCAGCAGCAGTATTAAAGACGAATACAAAGCCAGTACCAGAAATATGTGCTGCCAGTGCCCAACCCATAACACGGCGCTGCCAATGGCAGGTGCTATTAAAGGTGCCATCATCATAATCATCGACACATAGGACATGCCTTTAGCCGTGTTTTCCTGATACAAAGCACGGATAATACCAGGCACCACAACAGTGGCCGCGCTGCCCGCAAAAGCCTGAAAAGCGCGTAATCCCAACAGCCATTGTGCATCCTGACAAAATACCAGAGCAAAACTGGCCAGGCTGAAAAACAACAAGCCACCTAAGGCCAGCGGACGTCGACCTATGGCATCAGCCAAAGGACCAAAAATCAACATACCCAGGCCATAAGCAGCGAGGTAGATGCTTAAGGATTGTTGGATCAGGCCAATATCTGTGCCCAGTTCATCTGCCATCACTGGCATAGCGGGCAAATACATATCGATAGCCAAAGGAGTTGTGGCAACTATACTGGCAAGCAGCAGCAACAACCCAAAAGAGACTGTTTTACTCATCATAATACTCAGGCAGGAACTAAATAAATGATAACTGATCTCACTAACATTATTGCAGGCTAAATCGCAAGAATTGCGACACTGGTCCTGAACTATGCTAAATAGACAGTGTCTTCCCGGAGTTTTGATATGAAATATCTTGTTGTAATACTAAGCCTGCTTTGCCCACTGCTGCAGGCCGCACCAATAAAAGTAGGTTTGCACGATTCAGCGCCCTGGGCCTATCGCAATGCTCAGGGTGAAATTACAGGGCTGGATTATGAAATAGTTAAAAGCATTTTACAGCGTGAGGGCATTGACGCTGAATTCGAGCTTTACAGCTACAGCCGCTTATTAAAACTCTTTTCAGAACAAAAGTTAGATATAGCCAGTCCTGTTGCTGTGCCTTATCCGGGGGCTTTTTATAGCCAGCCTTACTTTACTGTAGTGGATGTTGCGGCGACGAAAAGTACTAGCCCGCTGTTGATCAAAAAATTGCCGGATCTGGAAGGAAAAACCATAGTTGCCTACCAGCAGGCCAGTGAAGTATTGGGTCCGGATTTTACTGCTATTATAAAAAAAGCCCATTATCTGGAAGAGGCCGACAGAGTTCAGCAGTTTGAATTATTGATGAACGACAGAGTGCAATTGATGATAGGAGACGCCAAAGTATTGGCGTATTACGCCACTAAACGCTACGGTGCTGGCAGTATCAAGATCCATAAAATCTTTCCATCCGTTGATTATCCTGCGGCTTTCTGGAGTGCAGAATTACAGGCTAAATTTAACTCGGGGCTGCTGCACCTGACCGAGTCAGGCGAGTTTGCCCGGATCCATGCTAAACCCCGGCTTTAATCCAGACTTTTGATGATGACTGCCGGATTGCCCGCCACCACTTTAAACGCAGGTACATCTTTCGTCACCACAGCACCAGCCGCTATCACAGCGCCTTCACCTATGGTAACGCCTGGTAAAATAATAGCGCCACCACCCACCCAGACTGAATTGCCTATAGTGACAGCTTTGCCTTGTTCCAGCCCTGTCTTACGCTGAATAGCATCCAGCGGATGAGTTACAGTATAAATCTGCACCCCTGGGCCAAACAGCACATCGTTGCCAATACTGACTTTAGCTGCATCTAAAATGACGCAGTTGTGATTGGCATAAAAATTCTGGCCCAATTCAATATTTTTGCCATAGTCACAGAAAAAGTTGGGCTCGATGTAACAGCTGCCTACGCTGCCAAAGAGTTGTCGGGCTAACTCTTGATGGGCTTTAAAAGGCAGAGGGCCTTGTTGATTGAGCTGAACACACAAAGCTTTGGCATCGAGTCGTTGCTTCGCCAGAGCTTTATCTGCTGGATTAAACCACAAAGCTGCGGCCATTTTTTCCTGTTCTGTCATCTGTTACTACCTTTGTTTAACTTATAGATAAGTGAGTACTGCTGGCTGAGCTGCTAACATAAAGCTTCAGGCTTTTTATAGTGTTATGCGCTGGAATAGAGATATACTAAGGTTAATGTCGTTGTTTAGCCGGGTTTATAAGATGAAAAAAACTAAAGTAGTAACCACCGAAGAAATATTACTCACGCTCTGTCAGTCCGTTACTCAGGTGTTAGCTGCCGCTGGCAACGATAAGGTTGCTTATTCGCCTATGGTACAAAAAATCCAGAAAACCTGCCTGCGTCCTGACCTTGGTTGTTTTGTATTATTTGATGGTGGCTTTTCTGGTTTAGTTATTATCAACTTTACCTCGCAAGCAGCAATGGAAATTTACCGTAAATACATGATGAGCATGGGCATGCCCGAGTCTGAATTGGCTAATTTCCATACCTCAGACGAAGTGGGTAATGTCATGGGCGAGCTGATGAACCAAATCGTCGGCGACTTCACCAACAGAGTCCGCATGGAGCTGCAAACCTCTATTAATCAAAGCCAGCCGAAAATGATGGCGATTAATAAACAAGTACAAATCATGATCAACACTCAGCTGGATCAGCCTCAGGCCCGCCGGGTGACTTTCAGCACACCAAACCATGCAATTTTCTACATGGAATTGTCGATGGATAAAACTGAATTTATCCAACTGCACGATTTTATCCCAACCCAGGATGAAAATCCGGACGACATTATTGCCAATACCAATGCCGCAGAATCTGAAGCGTCGGAATCTGTAGAAGTATTAACCTCTGATGCAGATGATGATTTCCTGAAAAATCTGGGGTTGTAAAGTCTAGATTCTGCCATCAGAGCGCGGCTCTGATGGCAGTTTTATCCGAAAACTGGCGCCACCCAAACTGCTTTCGCCCACTTCAATACTTGCGTTATGCCATTCAAGCACCCGGCAGACAATAGCCAGGCCTAAACCAAAACCACCAAAACCTTTTTGCCGACTAGGGTCTAACCGTACAAAAGGTTTAAGTATTTCCGCTCTTTTTTCTGGCGCTATGCCTGGACCATCGTCTTCAACACAGAGCTCAATAGCCTCTGGAGCAGATTGCAGCACCAGCACTACTCTGGCACGGGCAAAGCGTTTTGCATTGACCAACAAATTTTGTACTGCGCGCTCCAGATAATGGCCATCACACACATAAGTACAACCCGTCTTCACTTGCAGTTCAATGGCTGCACCGGGCAAAGGAGATAACTTCTCCACTAAGTTCTGCAGTAACTCAGACAAGTCGACCTTCTGCATCTTTAACTGGGGTTGTGTGGATTCAAGACGAGCATAATCCAGCATTTCGTCCACCAGTTGCTCCAGCTCTTTGACATCATTCAGCATCAATTGTTTTTCATCCTGCGTTAAAGCAGACAATTCCAGAGCAAAACTTAACCGGGCCAAAGGGGTACGCAACTCATGCGAAACCGCCTGAGTCATTTCACGTTGCAATCCCAACAGACGCTGGATTTGTTGTCGCATCTGTTCAAAGCTGATGGCAATAGGGGCAATAAAAGATCGCACTGGAACAGCAGCAGTGCCTGTCGGATTCAACAATTGCTGTTTTAACTTTTGGATATCGCGGGCAACAGGCCAGAGCCATAACCAGACAGCTACGGCCAGCAAGCCCAAAAATAACAAACTAAACCAATAGGAAGGAACTGTACTCTCGCTCAGATCTGTAGGACCCAATTGCCATAACTCGCCTTGCTGCATGGCATAAAAAAACACCTGATCCCGGGTAAACAACGGCACAACCTGCCCAGAGTCTAATGCAGCTCGTTCAGTTTCAGACCATAAAATGCTGCCGGCCGGCAACAAAGTGACAGGCAAAGCTGAGGATAATTGAGCTTGCGGTAAAGATTGAGTACTGAGTTGTCCGGCAAGATTGTCTGCGACCAGCATCACCCAAGGCGGAACCTGGCTTTGTGTTTCCTGCCAGATCCTCTCTACAGTCCAGCCGACACCAATGAGCACCAGCGAAATAAACAGGTAAAAATGCAGAAATAATCTGGACACTTACTAGCTGTTCCAGGCATCTGCAACAAACAAGTATCCTTTGCCCCACACCGTCTTAATCCGGAACGGCGTTTCGGCGTTGTCATTCAGCTTACGGCGCAAATGCGATATCCGCACATCTACAGTGCGATCCAGCCCATCGTATTCACGTCCAATAATTTGTTTATGAATTGCCTCGCGTTTTACCGTCTGGCCAGCATGTTTGGCTAACATCCATAACAAATCAAACTCATAACTGGTCAATTCAACCAGTTGCCCGTCAAAGTGAGCTTCGCGGGCACTGTTGTTCAGGTTCAGTTTGCCAAAGCTCAGCTCCTGATTTTCAGTTTTCAGAACCGGGTTGCCTCGTCTTAATAGGGCATGCACCCTTGCCAGCAATACACGAGGCTCCACAGGTTTAATCACATAGTCATCTGCACCCAATTCAAGGCCCAATACTTGATCAATATCACCTTGTTTGGCGGTTAACATCAACACAGGAGCGGTAAACCAGGGACGGATAGCACGGCAAATGCTGAAACCATCCATACCAGGCAGCATCAAATCCAGAATAACCAGATCAGGTTGCCAGGTTTTGCAAATAGCTGGAACTGTCTCCCCCCGGCCTTCCAGCCGCACGTCAAAACCATGTTGCTGCAAAAAGCTCTGCACTAAAGCCGCCAGGCGGGCATCATCTTCAACTAATAAGATTTTTTGCATTAAAACACACTCCAGGGAGCCACCAGACGACGTCTTTTTTCCGGCTGACGGCTTAAGACAATTAACTCTTTTTGCAACAACACTTGAGTGTCATTTTGCAATCTTACTTCTGTTTTACCTGGCCAGTTCAACTCTTGCTGCCACTGTCCTTGTTGTACCTGTTGCCAACACTGCATTTGCTGTTGTGCCAAATACAAACATAAGTTTTCCGCTTTATTGCTGCTCCAGCTCACCGTCAGCAGAGCTTCGCAATTTTGTTCCACTGTTGCGGAAACACAAAAAGCCGGACTTACAGACCAGCACAATTCAGCCCTGCATTCGGGAACCTGAGCATTCGCCAGCAGTATGTTACTGACGAATAGCAGCCCTAACATTCCCTATCCTTGCATCAATAAAAGCGATAACTCACACCTACAAACCAGGTCTGCACTGAATCATCCTGCACTAACGGGCTATCCGTCATTGCATCGTCCAAATGCAGATATCTATAAAAAGTCAGTAATGACCAGCGCGTATCCAAAGCCTTTTGCCAGCCTAAACGTAGTTCAGGTTGCCAACTGGCACGCCCCTGATATCGCTGCAGATAATACAGTTCATCCTCGTCGACACCATAATAGGTATCGATCAATTTGGCACTTTTCCAATATAAAGTGGTACTTAGATCAAATTGTCCACCAGCAAAAGGCCAAAAACCTGACCAGCTCAGACTGGCGTTCTGACCTTCATACTTTGAACTGATATCTTGCCAAAGGTTTAATCTGCCCTGCCATTGTTCGCCAAACCAGTTGAACTGAACTCCGGCATCTACCGCAGTTGGCCGTTTTTTAACATGCTCAATGGACACTGCAGCCATAGACTTTTCAGTACCAGTGTCTATTTCTGGTGGTAACACTAAGCCAGAGGTATTCATGCTAATCACATTGCCGGCAAACCAACGCTGAAAATAGCCTTTTTCTGAATTCAGCCTCATCACAATACTGGCGGCGAATTGATCATTTTGTTGCAGGCTATAGCCCAAAGTACCATTGTCGATAAACCAGGAGTCAGCGTAGTAACTAAAGTCCGGCAAGATCAGCATAGGGAAGCTGTCGCCATCATACAAAGGATTGCTGCGCTGTCCTGCCCCTAAAGCCACAGACAACTGAAGTTTTTCAGACTCTACACAAAATTTTTCGTCTGTGGCACATGCCAAAGCTGCACTGCTGGCAAAAAAGCAGAGAAGAACAAGCCAAGTCACTGATTTCATCAACACATCACCCAGACTAAAGATTGAGCGTACTTTAGCAGTTATTGCAAAACAGCTTAAGCAGAGTTAACAACTTCACACAAATTGCAGCACCCAGTCACAGCGCAGCTGAAGTCAGACCATCTAATCCGAAGAGTTTTCTCAGCCGTATTCAGGCAGTGATGAAGCCTTTTCGGAGCACGGGTGAAAAGGATCCAACAGACTAATTTAATGCTATGATGCCCGACACTGAGAAGAATAAACAGCGCTTGGCTGCAGTACGCCACTCATCATACCCAAAGTAATGGCAGTTGCAGCAAGACAACAAGAGAAAAAGCGCAGTCAACGCAGTTGCAGCTTTAAGTAAGAAGGGTATATGAAGTCAACAAATCAGCCAGGAATAGCCCCGATGACACCGTTGAAAGGAAAAGCGACCTCCTTTGATATCGCCTATCTTGCCGGCGTATCTCAATCTACAGTTTCCCGTGCATTGCGTGACAGCCCTGCTGTAAATCAGGAAACCAAAGACAAAATTTTTGCCATCGCCAAACAGTTAAATTACAAAGTAGATAAAAACGCCAGTAATTTACGCAAACAAACCACTGGTACTTTGGCGCTGTTGCTGTTTGAAGACCCTACTGTGGATGAGTCGCAAATTAATCCATTTTTTCTCGCTATGCTGGGCAGTATTACCCGTGCCTGCAGTCAGCGTGGTCATGATTTATTAGTCTCCTTTCAACAACTCAGTAATGACTGGCATGCCGATTATGAAGACAGTAAAAAAGCAGATGGCATTATTCTGCTCGGTTACGGTGATTACAAAGACTACGAAGAAAAACTCAATACCCTGTTAGCTCAGCAAACTCATTTTGTCTGCTGGGGTGCAGAAGTGCACGGCCATCCTGAATTCACTATCCGCAGCAATAACCTGCAAGGTGGTAAGCTGGCCGGACAGCACCTGCTGCAACAAGGGCGGAAGCGTTTTGCTTTTATTGGCAATGCATCCGACCACAGCCCTGAATTTTTGGCTCGTTATCAGGGTATGGTGTATGCCTTAAAACAAGCAGGTATAGCTGAAAGCACAGTGGCGCAACTGGATGCTATTTCGACAGAGCAAGCAGGGTTTGATGCAATCAACCAATTGCATGCTCAAGGCAAAAGCTTTGATGCACTGTTTTGTGCCAGTGATCTGATTGCTATAGGTGCTATTCGTGCTTTGCAGAAAAAAGGCCTGAAAGTGCCGGAAGATGTTGCAGTCGTCGGCTTTGATGATATTCCGGTTGCTTCTTTTGCTTCTCCTGCTTTAACCACTATTCAGCAAAACACCTCGCTGGCTGGTGAGATGCTGGTGGTGAATTTATTAAAACTGATTAACCACCAGCCTGTTGAGCTAACCGAAATTCAGCCAAAAATTATTGTCCGTCAATCTTGCGGTGCTGCAGAACGTTAAACTGCAGCCCAGGTTATTTTTATGACACTCACTTCCAAAGGTCTTCATCCCCGTAATAAGCACCAGCAAGCCTATGATTTTGCAGCTTTAACTACTGCGGTTCCGGCTTTAACTGCTTTTGTGCGCGATAATGGCCATGGCACACTATCGATTGACTTCGCCAACCCTCAGGCCGTTAAAACCCTGAATCAGGCCTTGTTAAAACACTTTTATGCGATACCACACTGGCAGTTACCCGAGCAGTTTTTATGCCCTGCAGTACCGGGGCGGGTGGATTATCTGCATTATTTGGCCGATCTGTTAGCACCGCTGAATAAAGGCAAAATTCCAACAGGTCCAAAGCTACAACTGCTCGACATCGGCTGTGGTGCCAATCTGATTTACCCTTTGCTGGCTCAGGCTGAATATGGCTGGAAAGTCACAGCATCGGAATTAGACCCGCAAGCACTGGCCGCAGCTCAGTTATTAATTAAGCAAAACCAGCTGCACCATAAAATAACATTACGCCAGCAGCACAACACCGAACAAATCTTTCAGGGCATTATTCAGCCTGATGATTTGTTTGATTTAACCTTATGCAATCCACCTTTTCACAGCTCTGCTGAGCAGGCTCAGGCAGGCAGCGAGCGCAAAGCGAAAAACCTCGGTCAGAAAAATACCAGATTGAACTTTGCTGGCCGTAATCATGAACTCTGGTGTGAGGGCGGAGAAGCAGCTTTTATTCGCCGTATGATCAACGAAAGCCAAAGTTACGCTCAGCAGGTAGTATGGTTTAGCAGCCTGGTTTCTAAACAAGAAAATGTGCAGCTGTTGCAGCAACAACTAACAAAGCTGGGTGCTCAGCAGCAACTGATTGAAATGCAGCAAGGTAATAAACAAAGCAGACTCTTGGCCTGGTCTTTTATGAATCCAACACAACGTCAGTTGTGGGCTGACTATCGCTGGCGTTAAAGCTCAGCAGAACAAGGTCCTGATCCAACATAAGGCCGCGGATCAGGACAGACGCCACGACCTGCAGGCCATGGCGTCGTGGATCACTGTTGTGCTGCTGTGGTCTCTTGTTCTTTGACGAACCACACAGACAAAGCCCCCAATATCATGGCCGCACCTGCCAGCATCACAATATACAGCGCTTCATTTTTAAAGACAGAGCCAAGGATCCAGCCCGCCAGTAAACCCGATACAATCTGCGGCGCTGCTATAGTGAAGTTGAAAATCCCCATGTAGACGCCAGTTTTATTGGCGGGTAACGCGCCTGCCAGAATGGCATAAGGCATCGCCAATATAGCGGCCCAGGCTATGCCTATGCCTATCATCGGGATCATTAAAGACAAAGCCCCTTGTGGAATAGTAACTTCAGTGATCAGCAAATCCACCTGAGTCAGGGTCGGATCGTTAAAAAGTACAAAACTCAGATAACCGACACCACCACAAGCTAACGCAAAGGAATACACCAGTTTACGGCCAAATACATTGGCCAGCTTTGCCATCACCATGGCAAAAAACACGGCAAACAGAGAATAGCCCGCATACAGAATACCAACCCAATCGCCTGCAGCACCTTTGGCTGCAGCTATATCGGCAGGCACTCCCCCCATTTGCTGAATATAAACCGGATCAAACCAGTGCACTGCAACACCCCAGTTGTTCTGAGCGACAGCGGCCGGGAAATAAGTCCACATGATAAACAAAGCAAACCAGGAGAAAAACTGCACCAGAGCCAGCTGTTTCATGATGCCAGGCATAGACAGCATAGTGGCCCAGAATGACTTCATCTTCTCAGCAAAGCTGGTTTTTTCGCGCTGTTGCTGCAGTTTTTCAAGCTCCAGCCCTTTGTACTGGCAATATTGTTCAGGGTTGTATTCGCGGGTTCTGAACGCAGTCCACAACACACTGCCCAACAACACAGTAGCGCCAATGTAAAAGGACCAAATAACTGAATCAGCCACCTGGCCAGTTTGTGAAGCGTTATCCAGACCAATCACGTTGGTCAGCACAAAAGGCAAAATAGAACCAAAAACGGCACCTATGTTAATCAGCAGGGTTTGGACAGAGAACCCCAGATTACGTTGTTCGGCTGGAACCATATCCGAGACCAGAGAGCGAAACGGCTGAAAGGTGACATTAAAAGCGGCATCTTTAATTGCAAAAATCACCAGACCAAACAACATAGGCGGAATAAAGGCAACCACCATAGAAGAATTAGGTAACAACACCATAGCGCCAGCGGCAACTACTGCACCGCCCAGCATAAAAGGAATACGACGTCCAAATCTGTTCCAGGTACGATCAGAAGCAGCACCTACTATAGGCTGCACCAACAACCCCATGATGGGAGCAGCCAACCAGAACAATGACAATGACGATAAATCAGCGCCAAGATCGGAAAGGATGCGACTGACATTGCCATTTTGCAAAGCAAAACCAATTTGCACCCCGAGAAAACCAAAACTGAGGTTCCATATCTGCCAGAACGATAACTGCGGTTGTTTCATCTGTTGTCCTATTATTTTTATGTGAATGTCAGGTGAGCGCTCACCTGAAACCGGCTCCTCTGTCATCTAATCCGGCCTTCAGTTCACCTGCAATGGACAACGCTGACGACGCCTGTTAGAGCGTTGGAGAAGAGATCGATTAGAACAGCCTTTGCCAGAGCCAGCAACCGGCTGAATACGTATTCAGCCGCTGCACAAAGTATCAAAGATGACCTTAATCAGTATGGCTCAGCCTGAAGCCGATGCCGAATTTTTCCCGATCACTATACCCTGAGCGGGAATAACGGCTTAACGCTTTTCCCAGTTGTAAAAAGGGACGCCAAAAGACGTCCCTGCAAAGCGCTCACTAGTTACCAGATTTTGACTCGTACCGCATCATCACGGTACATACCATCACCAGGTTTCACATCAAAGGTCTGATAAAATTCAGGCATATTCGACAGCACACCTAAGACTCGGTACATACCCGGAGAATGAGGTCCAGTGATCACTTGCTGACGCAAGGAAGCATCACGGAACTTGATTCGCCACACCTGAGACCAGCCCATAAAGAAACGCTGATCACCACTGAAACCATCAATCACAGCAGCAGGTTTGCCCTGTAACGAGGTTTGATAAGCTTTAAAAGCAACAGTTAAACCACCCAAGTCGGCAATGTTTTCACCCAAACCTAAAGCACCCTGCAGTTTTAAATCATCAATAGGATTAAAGGCACTGTACTGGTCTATCATCAGTTGAGCACGTTTCTGGAACTGCTCTGCATCTGTAGGCTTCCACCAGTCGGTTAAGTTACCATTGCCATCTGAACGACGACCCTGATCGTCAAAACCGTGGGTAATTTCATGCCCTATCACGCCACCAATGGCACCGTAGTTCACCGCATCATCCGCATTCACATTAAAAAATGGCGGTTGCAAAATGGCTGCAGGGAACACAATTTCATTCATCGTCGAGCTGTAATACGCATTGACGGTTTGAGGTGTCATACCCCACTCAGTGCGATCGACCGGCTGGCCTAATTTGGCCACCATGCGATCGAATTCACACTGGCTGCTACGCTGCATATTGCCCAGTAAGTCGCCAGCTTTTACTTCTAAACAGCTGTAGTCACGCCATACATCAGGGTAGCCAATTTTGGCATTAAACTTAGACAGTTTTTCCTGGGCCGCCTTTTTGGTTTCAGGACTCATCCACTCCAGACCATCTATAGCTTCTTTAAAAGCGACTCGCATATTTTTGATCAGTTGATCCATGCGCTCTTTGGCTTCAGGCTTAAAGTGGCGATCAACATAGATTTTGCCCAGCATAAAGCCTAAAGAGCCTTCAAGCGCTGCTACAGCACGTTTTTCGCGTTCACGCTGCGCCTCTAAACCAGACAAAGTTTTACCATAAAATTCAAAACTAGCCTGATCAAAGCTGCTGGCCAATAACTCACTGTTGGCACGCACCAGATGGAATTTTAGGTAACTCTGCCAGTCAGCAAGCGAAATTTCGCTTTGTAACTTAGCAAAAGCGGTCAGGTAAGTAGGTTGACGCACGACTAACTCTTTTACATCAGAGAGTTTGGCTGCACCTAATAAAGCAGCCCAGTCAAAACCTGGCGCTGTTTCAGCAAGCTGAGCCAGAGTTAATTTGTTATACGTGGCGTTACGATCCCGGTTCTGTACCCTGCTCCATTGAGCTTCGGCCAGCTTGGTTTCTATCGCATAGACAGTGGCAGCGACTTTTGCCGGATCCTCCCAGCCGGCCAATTCAGCAACTTTGCTAATGTAAGCCTGATACTTCTGCTGAATTTCTTTCGATTTTTCATCCGTATTTAAATAATAATCACGGTCTGGCATACCTAAACCTGACTGGTTCGCCAGGGTAATATACTGATCTGATGCTTTTTGATCCTGACCGACAAATAACACTACAGGAGTGCCGGTACGAGCAGCCTGGAATTCGCCCCACAGCTTGGCTAAATCGGCATGAGACGTCAGAGCTTCTACTTTAGTAAAGTCGGCTTTTAATGGCGCTAAACCTAAAGTATCCAGTGTCGCTGTATCCATATAAGAGCGGTAAAAGTCAGAAATTTTTTGTGTGTCAGTACCAGCTTCTGCCGTTTGGCCTGCCAGTTCCTGCACTATCGCCAGTACTTGTTTGTCAGCGTTTTCACGCAATTCATCAAAACTGCCCCAACGGCCTTTGTCGGCTGGTATTTCAGTTTTTGCCAGCCAGTTGCCGTTTACATAACGGAAAAAGTCCTGGGCTGGTTTCACGCTGGTGTCCATATTGGACAGCTCAATACCTGAAGTTAAGGTTTTTACTTCAGCCACAGCAGCTGCAGGTGTCTCAGTGGATTGAGTTGGGGTTTGGGCTTTATCACAGCCTGCCAGTGCCACAAGCACAGCAAGGGCCAGAGTAGATTTATTTAACATGGTTTTTCCTGAAATTGATTTTAGTTATCAGTTTTTACGCAAAACCAGTGTAGAGAAAAGAAGGGTATTGTCCAGTTCTAAGATTTTTACTGCGACTAGTGGCATGGCAAACCGGATAAATATCCAAAAGCAGATGAGCAGAATTTAAGCTTCGAGACCTTCAGCAATCTGAGTAGTTACATTAATCAACCATTGCCTGTCTTGTTCAGCCAGAGGCAAATCCAATTCGGCCATCACAGCCATGGCTAACTGCCGCAAATTGTCTTGTAAAACGGCTGGCAAATGATTATCAGAGTCTGTGACTAACCCCAACACGGTCAGCCAGACAACACGAAAGTCAGCCAAAGCTTTGGTTTGCTCCAGTTCAGATTCTTGTTCGGCAGCATCAAGTTGGTACAAGACGCGACGAAACACCTGAGCCTCCAGGGCTTTGGTGTTCGACGCTAAAAGGCGGGTAGTACGATAAAGATCTAAAGGACTGCGCATCAGGCCAGCTTAACTAAACAAACTCAGTAAAGAGCGAGCCCCTTGGTTGCCATTGCCTATACCCAAGGTTTGCTGTTTCAGTTGCTGACGGGTTTCTTCAGCTTGTTTCAACAACGCGGCTCTTCCCTCTTCATCTGGCACTGCAGTAGCTGATTTCCTGCCCCCTGTACGCTCAGACTCCAAACTACTGGCAGCTTTACTGACCGCAGTTGCGGTTTCTAACTGAGCTTTCAGTTTTTTATCTTCTTTTGCTAAACGCTCAGAGCTTTCGTTGACTGACTTTTCCGCAGCAGCCAAAGCACTGGTTTTGCTCTCTTTGCCATTTAATAATTCCCGGGCTTCCTGGGCTGAGCCAATTTTTTCAGGTAAACCAAGACGCTTATCAAGCTGACTACTGCCCAGTACAGACTGACTGCCATAACTATTGGTGGTGATCTTAGTGCTGTCTTTATCCGTCAGCAAATTCACACCTTTGCTACCCGCAGCACCCTTATAACTGGCGCTTTCCAGAGATTTTTCAATACCGGTACGAAGTTCTGAATACTGTTTTTGTAACTTTTCACGTTCAGGAGTAGCTAAAGAGTCATCAGCCAGTTTAGTTGCAACCTCCCGCACTTTCACCAGTGAATCTTTAATCTCTGTTGTGGCTGCCTGTGCACTTTCTACCGCACCTTTACCTTTCGCCAAACTTTGCTGCACCGCAGAATAATCTTTTGCCGAATTACGGCCAGGGCTAAATTCTAATTCAGCCTTTTTACTGGCTGAAGCTGAGCTACTGCTGTTGGCAGAATTGGGCGCTGAACCAGAAGTTGCAGCAGGATTTACTGTGGGGGTCGAAGGAATAAATCCCGGGCTGATGTTGTTAATCATCACAAACTCCATCTGAGCCAAGGCCCAGAAATTAAACTACTTACAGTTTAACGCTGCGCTACAGTTTCGCCAATCAAATATGGCTATTTTATCGCCAAAGATCCATGACCTGCCATTTTCCGTTAAAGTAGTTGTTTAGATAACAAGGCGCCTTATGCAACAGCTACTGCTGATTTACGATGGAGACTGCCCTTTGTGCCGTAACTATGTGGCGGCGCAGCGGCTGCAAAAACAATTCGGCGAACTGACGCTGCTCAATGCCAGAGATTTGCCTGAACAAGCCCCGTTGTTACTGGCTGAATTGCACCATAGGGGTTTGATGGTGAATCAAAGCATGCTGTTAAGGGTGGACGGTCGCTGGTTAAAAGGAGCTGAAGTATTACAACTGTTGGCCTCACTGAATGAGGCCAGTTGGCGCAACAGGCTTTGGTTGTATTGGTTTCAATCTGCAGGCCGCGCCCGCTTTAGTTATCCACTGCTGCGGGCCGGACGCAATCTGTTATTAAAGCTGTTAAAAATACCGCCTTTGCCTTACTGAAGCTCTAACACCAGACTGCCACGCTCAGGTAGTTGCAGACTGCCGTTGGTGGTGATGCTTTTGCCTGTCAGTACATCAATAAAGCGGGCATGGGCTGGTAATAGTTCAGCGTAACGCTTTAGATCCACGGTTTTGACATCGGTATTTTTATTAAAAAACACCCACAGCTGTTTGTTGTCCTGATAACGCACATAACTGTAAATACCATCAGCCGGGCTGAAATGTTTCATCTTTCCTTGCTGTAACACAGCGCTGTTTTTACGGTAATTCGCCAGTGTTTTGATCAATTGCTGTGCCTGTAGCTGCGCCTGGCTTAAACCTTTGCCGCTAAAGGCATTCACTGCGTCTCCAGCCCAACCACCGGGAAAATCACTACGCACTAAACCATCGTCACGCTGTTTAGGGCTTTGCGCCAGAATTTCAGTGCCATAATACAGCTGCGGAATACGAGGTGCAGTCAGCAGATAAATCATCGCCATCCGATACAAATCGCTGTCTTCATTGAGTAAGGAAAATATCCGCGCTGTATCGTGATTGCCTTCAAACAACACCAGATTGCTTGGGTCTGGGTAAATCACATCGTTACCTAAAGCTTCATAAAGTTTGATCCAGCCTTTATCCCATGACTCTTCTTCAGTCAGCGCCGCCAGCAAAGCATAATAGAGCGGAAAGTCCATCATGCTGGGTGTAAACGACTGATAACCATCAGAGTTCTGTTTGCCTTTTTGCCAATAGGACACCACAACAGGGTTAGCGCTCCACTCTTCACCGACAATATTAAAATTCGGGTATTCGTTCATCAGGCGCTTCGACCACTGAGTCAGAAAATCTTTATCCGCATAAGAGTAGGTGTCTTCACGAATACCAGACAAACCAGCGTATTCGACCCACCAGATGGAGTTTTGGATCAAATAAGTCGCCAGTAACGGATGACGTTGATTTAAATCCGGCATAGTCTCGACAAACCAGCCATCAACAAAAGCTTTGGCATCGACCTTTGCGGCATAAGGGTCCTGCACTGTAGTGCGGGCGTGGTTGGTTGGATGGAAACTGGCGTTATAATTCAGCCAGCTTTTTTCCGGTAAATCCTTCAGCCACCAGTGGTTGGAGCCAATGTGATTCACCACTATGTCCTGGATCACTCCTATACCCTGTTTATTGGCCTTAAGTACAAAGTTTTTGTAACTTTCATTGCTGCCAAAACGTGGGTCTATTTTGTAGAGATCCGTAGCTGCATAACCATGATAGGAATAAGCCGGGCTATTGTTTTCCGTCAGAGGCTGAGGCCAAATTTGCGTCACACCCAATTGCTGTAAATACGGCAAAGCCTGCTGCATACCGGCAATATCACCACCATGTCGGCCACCTGGGTTTGCTCTGTCTAACCCTTCGCTCATGCCTTTCACTTCATCGTTGGTTGGATCGCCGTTGACAAAACGATCCGGTGTGATGAGGTAAATTAAATCTTTTTGACCAAAACCCTGGCGCTGAGCCGACCCCTCTTTACGCGCCAATACACTGTAATTATGCCTTGCTACTGTTTTGCCATTTCGGCTAAAACTCAGCTCAAAACTACCGGGTTTTACATCAGGACTTAGTTCCAAATCGACAAACAGATAATTTGGATTTTGTACCTTCTGCACACCCAAAAGCTTCACGCCCGAATAACTTAGCTGCACCTGAGTATGCTGAATATCTTTGCCATGCACCATCAGCTGCAACTTTGGCTCTTTCATTCCAGCCCACCAGAAAGCAGGCTCCAGATGTTCAATTGGACTGGCGAAAACAAGATTCGCCATCAGCGCCAGACTCAGCAGCACAGCTTTTGTCCTATGAAGAGGCTTCATTCTAACACCACCCTGGCTTTGGCCTGATCCCAGTGCAGCTTCAGCAGCACTTGTTGTTTGCTGGCATCAAAATAAGCGCTTCCTGCCACCAATTCTGCTGCTGAATTTACCCAACTCAGCGCTTTACCATTCACCAGCGCGGTAGCAGGTTTGGCCATCTGATCCACAACCAACATAGTTTCCCGCTGTTTTGGCATACCGGCATAGCCCAAACCTGTG
Source organism: Rheinheimera soli (assembly GCF_021290985.1). Lineage (GTDB taxonomy): Bacteria > Pseudomonadota > Gammaproteobacteria > Enterobacterales > Alteromonadaceae > Pararheinheimera > Pararheinheimera soli. Next base: position 20,624 of record NZ_JAJOYU010000012.1, on the reverse strand, counting down.
CGGTTGAATTCAAAAGCCAAACTCTTGCCTTTTGCCGCAGCACTGAAGGTCAGCAGTTCATACTGGCCTTTGCTTAATGAATCCGGCGATTTACCATCGTCTTCATACATTTGGCCTTTGGCCTGACTGATAGATGTATCGTGGTAATAATGCAGCTCTAACTGACGGCTGCTGTAGTCTTTTAAACTTTGAACCGCAGGCACCATAGGCACAAAAGAGCCGGCACGAACCAGCACAGGTAAAGTGGTTAAGTCGGTCGGTTGTTCAATAGTTTTGCCGCCCTGATAGGCTTTGCCTGTCCAATAATCCAGCCAGACACCAGCAGGTAACTGCACTGGTACCGACTTCACACCAGCAGCAGTGACAGGGGTAACTAAAAAGGCATCGCCCCAGAGGTAACTGTCTTTATTGGCGATTAAACTGGTGTCTGCTTCGTTTTCAAAAAACAGCGGGCGCATTAATGGCATACCAGTGCTGCTGTTTTGATAAGCCAAAGTGTAGTTGTAAGGCGTTAAGCGATAACGTAACTTGACGTATTCGCGCAAAATATCTTTGGTTTCTTGGTCGTGCAACACGGGCTCAGGGGCTATTTGCTCCTGGGCGTGAGGGCGATACACAGGCTGGAACACACCGTATTGCAACCAGCGGATATACATTTCTTTATCAAACACTTCGCCACCGGCAAAACCACCTAAATCCGAATGGGTATAAGCCAGGCCTAACAAGCCCATTTGCAGCGCCAACTCCACCTGAGGTTTTAAACCATCCCAGCTGCGACTGACATCTCCTGTCCAGGGGATCATGCCAAAACGTTGTGAGCCAGCAAAACCCGAACGCATCATAATCATAGGACGCTGCTCTGGTTGCTTTTCTAAACGGTTCTGATACACCAGCTCAGCCCAGCGATGGCCATACACATTATGAATTTCATCCGCAGTGCCAAGGCTATGAATCGCATCAGAAGGATGTACTTCAGGCTCGCCTAAATCGCCCCACCAGCCCGCTACGCCATACTCAGCCAGCTCGTTATAAATGCCTTCAAACCAACTTGTGCCCTCTTTTGAAAACACATCCACTAAGCCTGTGTTGCCAAAATAGAAATCGAAGGTTTTGGCTTTGCCTGCTAAATCAGTAGCTAAAGCTTTGGCTTGCACTGCTTCATTCCAACGTGTGGAGGTACTTAACACAAAAGGTTCAGTGATCAGTACTGTGTTCACCCCTTTAGCTTTAAAGTCGCTGATCATGCCTTTAGGGTTAGGAAAAGCTTTGTTGTCCCAGGCCAGGTTGCCCATATGGCCTTGAATATCTGGCCCAAACCAGTATAAATCCAGCACTACAGCATCCAGTGGAAAGTCTTCAGCGGCAAACTTATCCACTATGGCGCGGGTTTCGGCCTCGGTACGATAGCCAAAACGTGAAGCAAAATTACCCAAAGCCCAACGCGGTGGCAGTGGTTGCTTACCGGTCACTGTCACGTACTCTTCAATCAGTTTTGGATAAGTGGGCGCCGCCATCACCACATAAGCAGTACGGCCTGCCACAGCTTCAAATTGCAGCACTTCTTTTTCGGTTTTGCCTAAATCAACAAAACCACTGGCGCTGTTATCAAACAACAACAGATACTTTTCACTCGACATCACAGCGGGTAAACCAAAATACATCTGCTGTGCTTCAGTGGTGTAGCCGTAGCTGGCTTTGTTATACAAAGGCAAACGCTGGCCACGTCTGTCCATGCCCACAACCCGCTGGCCTGTGCCTAACAGCTTTTCATCATCCTGCAGCTTAAAGCGGAAGCCTCTCATCGTTTCATGAGCAAAAAAGCCCTTTTCTTCGGCCAGAATAAATTCGTTGCCACGGTAATAGCTCAGCTGAAAAGGCGACTTATTTACCCGCACTGTTAACTGGTCTGTGGCGAACTCAAGTTGTTGCGGCTGATCATTCAAACCGGCAGCAAGGCTGAGTTCAGGTGCAACCAAGGCAAAAGATGGCAATTGTTTCAGGCCACTTTTCTGGTAAACAACTTCTACAGCGCCCTGGCTTTTAAAGCTTAATGACACCGCATATTCATCGGTCTGAAGCAGCAGCTTGTTATCAAGCACTTGGTGCGATTGATAAGTGGCGGCCTGTGCAGTTGAAGCGAACAGTACAACTACAAAAGCCAGCTGGAAACGAAGTGATATCATGTCTAAATCCTGTCTTACGCCGGGTCAGGCCCGGCAAAAAGCATTGTTTTATTTAAGCCCCAGCAGCGCGGCGCAAAAACTCATCATGTGAAAACAGCTTGGCCAAAGGCTCTTGTTTAATGGCCTTGATGTTTTTCAACATGTCTTTTAGTTGAGTATCAGAGAAGCTGTCCGCCAGAGGGTGATAATCACGTGGCATTAAACCCTGCCCTAACATCACCTGTAACCAGGAACCATCATGGAATAAATCATGTTGTTCACGGAAAATGCTGCCATCGGCCTGAAACAACTCAATTTTGTGTTTTAGCGAATCAGGAATTTGCAGTTGACGCATATCACGCCAGAACTGGCTGTCCGTGCGTTCAGTCACGTGGTAGTGCAGTAATAAAAAGTCGCGTATATACACAAACTCGGCTTCGGATTGTTTGTTGTATTCAGCTACAGTCGCTTGTTCAATACCGTTATGCGGGAACATTTTCAGCAAACGCACTATGCCAGACTGCACTAAATGAATACTGGTGGATTCCAATGGTTCCAGAAAACCGCTGGATAAACCCACAGCAACCACATTGTGATGCCACTGCTTACGGGCGCGACCAGTTTTGAATTTAATCAGTTTAGGATCAGCCAGTGCTGTGCTTTGTAAATTACCCATCAGCACGTCCAAAGCTTGCTGCTCCGTATAATGAGCGCTGCTAAACACCATGCCATTGCCGTTACGATGCTGCAGCGGTATACGCCACTGCCAGCCCGCTTCATGCGCTATGGCTCTGGTGTAAGGTAAAGTCTGCTCAAAACGTTCGGTTGGTACTGCCCAGGCGCGGTCGCAAGGTAAAAAGTGGCTCCAGTCGTCATAGCCAACGCCAAGTTTACGTTGCAACAACAAACTGACAAAACCTGAGCAATCGATAAATAAATCACCTTTTACTTCGCGACCATCTTTGAGCACTAAACTTTTGATATGACCATTGTGATGCTGAGTCACCTGCTCCACCATGCCCTCCGTGCGCACTACCCCCATAGGCTCACTGAACTTACGCAGGAAAGCAGCATACAAACCTGCATCAAAATGATAAGCGTAAGGTAATTCCAGAATAGGGTCTTTGGCTGTGATAGGAGCAAATTTACCAGCCTCAGCACAAAGGTAATTTAAGTCGTAATCCCAGATGGATGTCATATCACCAAATTGTTGCCGTGCCCTTAACCATAAGTGATGAAAATGGCAGAAGGTCAAACTACGGCCCGGAGCACCAAAGCTGTGATAATAACCGTCACCCTGGGCTCGCCAGTTCTCGAATTTGATCGCTAGTTTGATAGTGGCTTTGGTCTCACGTAAAAACTCTGCTTCGTTAATGCCCAGCACCTGATTAAGCAAACGAATAGGCGGAATAGTGGCTTCTCCGACACCTACAGTGCCAATAGCATCAGACTCAACCAGCTCAACCTCAACGACGCCACCCAATACTTTTTTCAGCAGCGCAGCACTAAGCCAGCCTGCAGTACCACCACCCAGAATCACTACTTTTTTGATTGGAGTCATGCGTATTCCCTAAAGAAAAACCCAGCCATGATGGCTGGGTTTTAAACAGAGTTTGTCAGTAGTCGGGCAGCTCAGCTGCTCCGACACAACCTCAGCCTGCATCAGAACTTGTAGTTTAAGCCTAACAGGAAGTTACGGCCAAAACTCTGGTACTGAGTGATCTGGCGAGTATCGCCAGGGTTGTTCTGAATGGTTTTCTCATCCGTTAAGTTCTGACCTTGCAACGAAACACGCAGGCCTTCCAGTGCATCAATACCTGACTCACTGAAATCATAACCAATCTGTGCATCGATCAATGAACCGCCCTGATCCATAGTTGGAGCCAGACTTAAGCTCAGACCACGGGTTTCAGTCGCAAACTGGTCACGTTTAGTACCAGAGACACGAACTTCAAAACCAGCACGCTCATAATAAGCGGTCAAAGTGTAAATCTCTTCAGATAAACCTGGTACACGACCACCGTCATCTAACTCACCATCCATAAAGGTGGCACTGGCAACAATACCAAAACCATCCAGAACTTCATCGATGATGTCAAATGGTACGCTGGCTTGCAGCTCGTAACCACGAACAAAACCAGTTAAACCATCCTGACGGATATCCAGACGACCTAAGAAGGTAGCTGGTGGTGCATTAGGTGGCGTACCCTGTGCTGATGTCTGGTGGAAACCAGGAATATAATAATCAGAGAAATCATTGATTAACGTAATGTTACGGTGCCAGTTTTTCAGATCTTTATAGAAGAAACTTGCCGCAAAAAAACCATTGTCATGGAAATAATTCTCGTAGGATAAATCGAACTGGTCAGCTTCTAACGGCTTCAGTTCAGAATTACCGGCATTACCCGCAAAGGCACTGTTTAACGGATCATCATCCAGAATGTTGGTGTCGTTAAAGTTAAAGGTCACCTGGCTATTTGGACGTAAGTCATCCAGACGCGGACGACTCATGACTTTAGACACAGCAGTACGGACAAACTGGCTGTCTGCTACTTCAAAGCTCAGGTTCATGCTTGGTAAAACGTCAGTGTAATCAGTACCACCTGATACTGCGATAGCATCAGTAAAACGGTCGCTGCCTGATGAAGCATTAAAACCAAAACCTTCCTGATCAGATTTCACGATTTGTACACCGACATTACCAGTCACAGGGATTGAACCCACGTCTGTATTAATATCTAACATACCGTATAAGGTAGTGATTTTCTCATTGATCTCGTAGGTATCGCCAAAACGGCCGTTTTCCAGGAAAGCTGCATCTGTAGAGATGTAATAACCATTGTTATACAAAGCTAAACTGTCATAAGCCAATACGCCGTTGATGCCAACAAAGCTTAAATCTGCCACACCTATCACATCAGGAATAGCATCTGAGTTTGGCCATACATTGGCGGTCAAATAAGCGCCATTGTTGATTTTGCTCTTAGTGCGGTCTTTATAAACCAGACCAGTTTCCAGACCTGTGAAAATACCCCATTCCACTGCGCCGTTAAATTGCAGACGTACGCTGTCCAGCTCTTCTTCAAAAATTGGTTTATTAACAAAACCATCCTGAGCTGTAGTAGGACCAAAACCATTACCTGTGTCCTGGAATCCAGGCACCGGAGCTAATGAACCACCCCAGGCTTGTGGGCCAGCTAAACGAATTAACGCCGGGTTAGTCAGATCAACAGGTGCAATAGTAGGGTGAGCACCAAACATAGCGCCAGACGACGTCATGACCCATGAACGGGCACTGATAGGTCTGTTGTCTGGTCCTGTGCCGCCAGCACGGCCCACACCTGAATAACTTTCCACATCAGTGATAGTTTTATCGACTTTGCCTGTTGAAAGATCAAGTTCAGCAGTCCAGTCATCGCTGATATTGTATTCCAGATTCAAACCAAAAGTTTTCAGTTCAGCGTCCTGCTCGCGGGAGTCGTTACGGATCACCGAAAAGAAACCATCGTGGTAAGCTGACGTTGCCAGGCCATTCTGAACTTCAGTAATGGTATAAGCACCTGTACCCCATTCAGCCATACCTTCTTCCAGACCACGGCGTACATCGGTTTCATTAAAGTTGATGTACAAAGCATCAAACTTAACTTTTAAGTCATCGCTGGCATCGTATTCAAAGATAGCGGCAATAGAGTCCCGCTCCAGCATAGCTGAACGGGTAAAGGTATCATGGCCACCTAAAATAAAAGTGTCTGCCGGTACTGTTACACCTGGCGCACCTTTGGTCGTTGCGGCTCCAGGATAACCCCAGCCACGGAACTGTTGTTCCTGACGTGGTGATTTAATAGAAGACAAAACCAAAGCAAAACCTAATTTGTCATCAACAAATTTATCGATGTAGTTAATTGAGGCTTTGTGACCATGATCGTCAAAATCCGGGTTACCGGATTCCTGATCATTTTGTTCATAGTTCAGGTTCACAACAAAAGTATCTTCTGCCGTCAAAGGACGAACAGTTTGCAAATCAACAGTACCGCCAATACCCTGCGCCATCAGCGAAGCGTCTGGTGTTTTGTAAACCATCGCAGTAGAGACGATTTCTGACGGGTACAGGTCGTATTCAACGCCGCGGTTGTCACCCATACCTAATAATTCGCGACCATTTAATGAGGTGCCTACGTAGTTTTCGTTAAAACCACGAACAGACAAACCGCTGGTACGGCCGTTACGACGCTCACCGGCTAAGCCTGGCAAACGTGCTAAAGATTCTGCCACGCTGGTGTCCGGCAGCTTACCAATATCTTCTGCAGACAAAACTTCAACGATGGAGTTTTCGCTCATTTTTACAGCCTGAGCTTTTTGTAAGCTGCCACGGAAACCCGTGATGCCTATCACTTCAATTTGTTCTTCTTGGGCATTTGCTGCCGCATTGGTTTGTTCAGCCTGTTGGGCAGAGCTATGTGAGCTGAAGCCCGCAGTCGCAATAGCCATTGTGAGTATGCTTAACTTAAATTTATTCATGCCCTTATCCCCGGATATGTTTGTTTTTTTGGTTCAGACTTATATCTGTCTGGTTGTTGATATTAATCTGACCCTACTAGTTAAACTTATCGCCGCCAATGTTCAACATGAATACGTATTCACCTCCGGCTATGACGCCCCTTTGCAGGGCATTACTAGAATTTTGCATTGTAATGGTGCAGAACAGCGGCTGAACCAACTGATTTATTTGAGTCTTTAGACCAGAGCTTACGCCCTAACTTAATGCAAACTTAGCTGAGTTCAACCAAGTTGCAAGCAGACCGATATGCAAAGGTTGCATAGCAGCGGAATCAATAGCTTACAGTGCTGTTCAAAAATGAGCAGGGAGCAACGCAGCAACAATCTTGCTGTGAGGTAAAAAACCAATAAAAAAGGCCGTGATCAAAACGGCCTTTTTACCCCAGGTTTAAGTCCTGTTATTCGACTTTGCTTACCCTTAACACAGGGGCTGCCGGGTCTGTCGCTGTAAAGCTGACCTTATAATCCGCCTGTTCGGTAATTTGCAGTTTCAGATTTGAACCACCTCTTGTCAGTGTTTTGTCTGTGTTGAGCGTGACATTTTGATCCGCAGAACCAAAATCAACGGTAGACCAATCGGCTGAGGCTATTTTGAATTCATGCTCAGCTACAGCCAGGTTCACAGTCACGCTATACACTCCATCACCATCGTATTGCAGCGGATTGTTTTCACTCCAGCCATTCAGGCTACCACGCAGATAAACAGTAGTTGCTCCATAAGGCACATATTCAGTCACTGTAATAACAGGGGCTTCAGCAGAGGCCGCGTTGACGGTAAAAGTGTAACTGGAGGTTTTAGGAATTGTGATCCTCAGGTTAGAACCACCACGGCTTAAGGTTTTGGCTGCACCTAAAGTGACTTGCTGATCAGCAGAACCAAAGTCGACTGTGGACCAGTCTGCTGATGCCACTTTGAACTCGTAGTCACCTGCGGCAATAGTGATAGTAGTACTGTATACCCCATCCCCGACATAGCTCATAGCGTCAGTTTCACCCCAGCCATTCATAGCGCCACGCACATAAACTGTGGTTAAACCATAAGGAGCAAAATCAGGAGCCCCCATAGTGGCGTCGGCTTTTAAACCTTCGCCCTGAGCACCATTCTGAGGTTTCACAAAAACAGCTGCTGTATAGGCCGGAACAGTGAAAGTACCTTCAGTCGCTGCTTCGCTGAAGCTGGCATCCTGTACCATCAGGTCTGCAGAAGCTGCCTGCACCGGATGTAATACAAAACCTTTGGCCGTTGGTACTTTATGCGATTGCTCTGCAGCAGTCCCGTTAATCACCACCACCACAGCGTCATGCTCAGGGTCCAGATCGGTCAGGCCAATGCCATCGTCTATGCTCATCACAATCAAGCCCGGCGTCAGATTTTTGCCAATGTTATGGAAACCTAAGCGGTCCATCACATTCTGAGCTGTGGTCAGACGGAACAGGTTAGTGCTTTTACGAATTTGCAGGAATTCATTAAATACATCAGATGAAAAATGGATCTCATCGGCACCAGCTCTGGTATTGGATTTGGTCGACACTTCGGCAATAGTTTCCCAGTTGGCACTGTTGTCCTGAGCCATTGGCAAACCTACGTTCCAGTTATTGCTTTCTTTGCTGAAATCGACAAAGTTGAACCAGTCGCCTGAGTCATAGCTGTTACGGTCTAACGACTTAGAACGTAATAAATCATCACCCATTTGCAGAAATGGAATGCCCTGACTTAACACCGGAATAGCCAAAGCAATGTTATTCACTCTGACCCGGTTTTCCAGGCTTAAATCAACACCTGCATTGTGCAATTCCAGCTGTAATTTGTCCCAGATCGCTTCATTATCGTGTTTAGATACATAGTTGATAATATCGGCCGGATCTTCAGCATAACCAGCGGGCTGGCCGTTCCAGGTGACACCTGATGCCACACCCGTATTGCCACGGTAGTCTTCCAGCACAAAGTCTTTTAAGGTGCCGGCTAAACCAATTTCAATGTAGTTTTGCTGCTGACGTTCGCCATCTTCACCTTTGTCTGTAAATAAAGCTGCGCTGCGCACTGAATCCCGGATACGGTCGTTAAAAGAACCTACTTCTGTCCCCGCCATATTGGCCTGACGCGCTTGTTCAAACAGACGATCATCCGCCACTTCACCAAAATTCCAGCCTTCGCCGTAGAAGTAAGTATCAGGATCAACAGCACGCACCAGCTCACGAGCCGCTAAAATATCAGCCTTCGGATGGTGTCCCATAATGTCAAAACGGAAGCCATCAAAGCCGTATTCACGGGCTAACAGCACCAGCGAGTCTTTGACGAATTTATCCATCATTTTGTGTTCAAGTGCAGTGTTTTCACAGCAAGTCGAACGTTCAATAATGCCAGTAACCGGACTGTATCTGTGGTAATAACCCGGCACCATTTTGTCGAACACTGAGTTATCAAATACAGCTGAGGAGTTGGTATGGTTGTACACCACATCCAATACCACACGAAGACCTACTTCCTGCAGAGCCTGATTCATAGCGCGCATTTCTTTGATACGGGCCACGCCTTCAGCACTGGATGCATAGCTGCCTTCAGGCACATTAAAGTGATGTGGATCATAACCCCAGTTAAAACCGTCGGTTGCACGCATGTCGGCCACTAACTGTTGAGCCAGTTCACCGGAAGGCTGATAGGATTTCAGCAAATCCAGTATCACTGTGGCTGCGTTTTCCTGACCACAGACTTTAGCGCTGGCATTCACAGCACATAACTCGCCCACTGTATCAGTGATTTCAACTCTTTTGCTTACGTCTTCATTCACTGTGGCCATATCAGTGGCAGGCAGCATATGAAAATGCGTTACACCACTTTCAGCCAACTTTTTCAGGTGCAATACAGGCGCACTGTCCATTTCAGTAAACGCCAGATATTTCCCTCTGTTTGCTTCGCTGACACTAGTATCACGAATACTGAAATCACGAATATGACCTTCGTAAATCACTGTATCTTCAGGATTTTCAACAGTTGGAATAGTTCGGGTTGCCCAGCCTTCAGGTTTTAAATCTTCGTCGGCCAAATTCACAAACTGACTGAAACGACCATTGGTGGACAAACTGACGGAGTAAGGGTCGGTACTTTCCACTGTTTCTACTTTTTTAGTGGCAGGATGATACACAGTCACTTCAAAGCGGTAGAAAGTACGGTCCAGATTGGCTTTAGTGCCGCTGTAACTCCAAATCCCGGTCTCAGCATCTAAGGTCATCGCCTGAGTCGAGGTCAGAGTTTTTGCTGCGTTATAGAGTTTTAATGCCACGGTGCGGGCAGTCGGCGCCCATACAGCCACAGTCACGGCATCCCCTTCATAGCTGACACCTAAAGTTGCTTCGTCGGCGTCAGCTTCACCGCTGGTATACAAATCGTCCAGTACTTTGGCCGCTTGCACGTAACTGGCGGCTGCCAGCTTGTTTTCTGCATCATGGGCTGACAACACCAGCTGATTTTTTACAATGGCTTTCGCCTGTTCCGCTGTCATTGTGCTGCGATACGCTGGCCAATCGGCCAAATGCGGAACCTTGGCTTTTTGCGCATCTGTCAGTTCAGTTTCTTCCAGCACCAGGGTTTCACCATTGAGCTTATCATCTTCATCAATGGCTAACTCTGCAGTGGCGGAATGGTGTAATTGCACTTTAGTGGCCATGGCGCGATCCACATTCCAGACAAAAGTGTTGGCATCCAGCCAGTGCGCCGCTGAGTTGGCAATAGAAACACCCAAGGCAAGCAAAGGGAATTCAAACACTGAGTTCACACCAGAAAAAGTAAAATTCATCCGGGCAAACTTTTCATCTGACTTAGGCCCCAATAACAACTTCTGATCGCCACCGCCCATTTCTTTGCCAGCGTCATCAGTGCCTATATGGATCAGGAAGTTACCACAAGCACCTTCCACACCAGCCACACCGTCTTTTAACTCCAGCACCCAGTAAGCACCGTAGTTTGGATCCACAGCTGTATGCACCAGACCATTGTCCCAGGATGCGGCCAAAGAACTGTCTTTGTAGGCATCGCACGCATCGTTATTCCAGGTATGTAAGCGGTAGCCTTCATAATTACCGTCTGCTCTTTTATAAAAAAGTGCAGCCTGACCAGCAGCAGGGAAAAACGCCGGGGCAGGAGCATTGGGGTCAACCCCAACTATACAGCTTTCATTTTTTGCATCCGGCACTGTAGGTGCTTTACATTTTATCGGAGGTGGATCAATACAGGCTGTACCTGCGGCATTCGGAATTTGTGGCACATTACAGGTCAGCAGTTTAGTACCGCCTTCCACAGAATCCTCGCCACCACCGCCGCAAGCGGCCAGTGTCAGCGCAGCCAGCCCCAAAAGGGCCAGCTTTAAGCTATTTGTGATCTGAAACATAGTTATCGAACTCCAATCAATTCTTGTTACGAGCACCCGCTCTGAGGCTGAGTGCTGAAGCTGTCACTCAAGGTCAGAACGTATAGTTCGCACCAACAAAATACTGGCGACCAAAAAACTGGATAGTGCCGGTATTGGCTTCATTGCCAAAATAACTTTTGGTCGGTTCATCCGTCAGGTTGTTCACCTGGAACAGCACACCAAAGTTGTCGTTAATCTGGTAAGAGGCCTGATAGTCAATCACCATCTCGCCATCGAAGTTCACGGTCTGAGCTTCTACAGCCACCTGCTCTGACACAAAGTTGTCGCGGTAACGACCACTGATCCGGGTTTCAAAACCTTCGTATTCCCAGAACAAGGTGGCCGTCATGACGTTTTTCGATAAGCCCGGTAAGGTGATATCTATGGTCTGAGCACCTAAACTGACTTGCTGCTGGATTTCACTTTCTGTGTAGGAATAACTGCCGCTAAAACCTAAGCCCTGCCAGAAAGAAGGCAGAAACTTAAATACCTGGGTGTAAGCAATTTCAGCACCGCGGATATAACCACCTTTGTCGTTGTTGACCGCTGTGGTGTAATCCCCCGGAGTTGTAGTGACCGGCGGTAAACCGTCAGGATTGCCTGGTTCTGTGCCAGGCACATATTCAGGAATAGGGAAACCAGCAGCGGCGAAATCAAAATCGGTAATAGTGAAGGTATTGATAAAAGACTCAATATCTTTGTAGAACACGGCTGCAACAAAAGCGCCGTCTGTTTCAGTAAAGTACTTCTCGTAGGAAATATCATACTGAGTGGCATAAAAAGGCTTTAAGAACGGGCTGTTTGAGCTGGAGCCATTCACCTGTCCTGTCAGAGCATTAATGGTATAGCTGGTATTGGACGCTAAACGGTCAATAGGTGGACGCGACATTACTTTAGCAGCAGCAAATCGAAGCTGGTCACTGTCGGTAAGAGCAAAGTTCAGGTTCATCTGTGGCAGATAATCTCTGTACGTCTGACCAATAATACCTGGCTTGTAGCGGGTGTTCACCAAACCTGCTTCATCGGTAATATTCTGCGCGCCTAAAGTGGCGTCCCCACCCACATCTGTTAAGTCAGTGGCGTATTGTTTGGTTTCAACCATACGCACACCAATGTTCCCTGTAACAGGAATAGAGAATACTTCGGTATCCAGATTGGCCATAAAATAAGCAGCAGTCACATCTTCATAGACTTCACCGCTTTGCAAAACAGACCATGCTGAATCAGGGCCACCTGAAACACGTTGAGAGGGTAAAATTCCCGTATTACCTGTGCCCCAGGTTTGTACTGGCTGCGGTATACCCTGCGGAAACCAGGCATTCAGCGCTTTATTTAAATCAATAGCCAGATAACTTGGAAAGTGAGAGAAATTACCACTGAAATCCACCACCTCAACCATATCGTCCGTTAAACGCAGCGGCGGCTGTGAACTTAAAAATGAACCATCTGAGCCATATTCAAACACCTGACGGTCATTAGTGTATTCACGTTCGGAGTAGCGTACACCCGCTTCAAGCGAACTGAGCACTGAGTTATCCAGTTCGTATTTAGCATCCAGTTTGTAGGCATTCACTTCATCTGAGTTGATGTAAGGGTAAATCCCATATTTACTGACCATCACTCTGTCGATATCAGTAAAAGCACCTTCCTGATTAAAACCTACGTCAGGCAGATTCAAACCGTTCAGTAAATAGCTGATGGACACATTGCTATCCAGCACAGGATTAGCGACAGTGGCGTCTTCAGCCACTAAAGCCCACAACAAACCGTTCTTAAACACGCTGTCGGCAGAAGAGTGCGACAGGTCGAAGTTTAACGTCAAGGCATCTGTCGCATCGAAGTCGACATTAAAACCAAAACTTTTCACTTCATCATTATCGGTGTTGTCATCGTTCACCAGTTCAACTCTGGTATAGCCATTGGTTTTACGGTTAAAAGTACCACCTATCACCATATTGTCATTGATCACCGGATTGCCCACAGCAGCGCTGTCACCTTCCAGCTTAACGCGAAAACCACGGGCAAAAGCTTCAGTGTCGAACTTAGATAAAAAGGCATCCGCTTTTACAGTTAACTTGTCAGAAGGGATCCATTCGATAGCAGTCATATAACCGTTGCGGGTTTCCTCTCCGCCCCTGTGCTGCATTTCAAAACCTTCACTGATCAGTTCATTAGGAGATGCTTCATCAATGCCATCCACATCAGCTTGTTTGTTATAAGCCAAGCCAACAAACTGAGTTGACACGCTGGGCTGATACAAACGGGCAAAACCTACAGCCACACCCAAAGTATCTTCTAAAAATTTGCCCTGATAAGAAAAACTAAAGCGATCCCCTGTTTCCTGACCACCAGGAATTTCATTCGCTCTGTCGTTAAACATACCGCGAGCGTTCACTGTGAAATTATGAGTTTCTTTGGCTTTTAACGGACTGGCGGTTTTTAACTCGACAGTACCTGCCACACCACCTTCAATCAGCGAAACTTTTGGTGATTTATACACAGACGCAGAGGAGATCAGCTCAGAAGGATATTGCTCAAACTCAATATTACGCTGGCCACTGGTAGACACCTGCTCGCGGCCATTTAAGGTAGAAAAGACAAAACCGCCAGCCATACCGCGGATGTTAATTTCCGACGCCTGACCACCGGTACGCACCGCAGAAATACCAGGTAAACGGGTTAAGGCATCCGCCATAGAAACATCAGGCAAAGAGCCTAAGTCGTCGGCTGAAATGGATTCGACTACTGTATCGGCAAAACGTTTGTCGTTCAGTGATTTGATTAAACTACTGGAAAAGCCTTTGACTTCAATGACTTCAACTTCTTCTTTGGTTTTGCTGGTATTAGAACCCGCACTGACCTGTTCTTCCTGTTGTGCGAGTTGCTGATTTGCTTCTTCCGCGCTGATACTGCAACTAAAACCTGCTGCAGCAATAGCGAGCGTCAGCAAACTATGCTTATAGTTTGACATGCCTCTTGTCCCCGATTTGGATTGTTATGGACTTTCCCTGTACAACAAAATCAAAGGACGTCCTGGTTTTTATAAAATGTTCCGTGAACAGTTATTAACCAAGCCGAGGCGGCTCACAACATGAATACGTATTCAGACCCACACTGCCGTCACAAAGCAGTGCATCAGGCATTTTTTTGCTCCAAAAAAGGGCAAAGCAGCCCACACCACGAAAGCAGTTCGTGCTGATTTATCGCCTGACAATGGATGTTTGGCTGATTTCGTGTAAAAAGTGCCCTGATCAAAACAGCAGTGTTATTGCACCAGACAGGGAGGAAGGGAGCAGAGCTTGCATCCATACAAGCTCTGTATTATTCAAAAAGTTCGCAATAGCAGCGCCATATACAAAGCACTTTGATACAGAATACAGCTGACAATATCAGCTTATTCTCACACCCGATACGAAGCCGCCTGCTGCTGCAAACGACTTGCTAACTGTGCCAATGAAGTACTGGCATCAGCGCTGTGGGTTGCGCTTCGGGTCATTTCGCCAATGCTGACACTAAACTCGCTGATATTTTTATTAATATCTTCAGCCACTATGGTTTGCTGCTCCGTTGCTGCGGATATCTGCACATTCATATCCACTATAGTGCCGACTGCAGATTTAATGTCTTCCAGCACAGCGCCGGCTTCCTGCGCATTGACCACGCTGCTGCTGGCATATTGACCAGATTGCGCCATAGCCTGCACAGCTTCCCGGGCAGATGTCTGCAGGTTATCAATCATGGCGCGGATAGACTCAGTGGCTTTTTGCGTATTGGTGGCTAAAGTTCGTACTTCATCGGCCACTACTGCAAAACCCCGGCCTGCTTCACCGGCGCGGGCAGCTTCAATGGCAGCGTTTAATGCCAGTAAATTGGTTTGGCCTGCAATAGTCTGGATCACGGCCAGCACCTGGGTGATTTTTTCCGATTCGCCATTCAATTGCTCAATCACCACACTGGCCCCATTCACCACAGTGGATAACTGCTCAATAGAGCCGACATTTTGCATCACCTTCTGATAGCCCTGCTGGGTTTTCTGATCCACATCATTGGCCTGCTCAGAAGTCGCTAAAGCACTGTTAGCAACCTCCTGAATAGCGGCCGACATTTGATTGACAGCTGTGGCTATTAAATTCGCCTGCTGTTCCTGCTCAAACGCAGTGCCGCTGACCTGCTGACTGATTTGGCTCATTTCTTCTGAAGCAGCCGCCAGTTGAGACACAGCATCGCCTAATTCAGTAAAAAACTGATGAACACGACTAATGGTTTGATTAAAAGCACGAGCTGTAACGGCAATTTCATCAGTGCCTGTCACTTCGGCTCGGATACGTAAATCGGATTTATCCCCCACAACGGAAATAGCCTGCTGTAATCGATTCAGCGGACTGTGAATAGAGCGATAAATGAGCCAGGACAAAACGCCTAAACAAATAAAAACCAGCAGTAAAGCAATGACAAATAACTGCAGGAAAAACTGATACTGCTCTGCAGCTGCCACTTTAAACTTCTCAGCTTCGACCAGTTGCACATCAATTAACGCCGCTAAAGATGCGCTGAGCGGGTCAGCCAATTGATACAACTCTGTATTAAAGTCTTTGGCACTACGCAGCATTAAAGACCCATCAGAAATCTGCGCCCTGTATTGCTGCAAGCGTTGCTGGAACAACAATTTTTGTTGCTTGGCTTTTTCAGCCAGCCCAGCTTCTTCTGGGGTTAAGCTGGTTGCCAGATAAGCTTGCCAGACCTGGTCTGCCAACTCGCCTTGTTGCTGTAACTGCTGCACGGCTTCCCCGGCAGTAATGACCTCACCACGATATTTATGCAACAAATCCACTGAAGTCACAGCATAGGCATCCGCTACTTGTTTAATTTGTTTCAGCGGCACTACACGGTCTTCATAGATACTGGTAGCTCCATCACTTAAATGACCCATTTCCCTGACCGAAATCAAACTAATGGCAATTAACACCAGTAATGGCACGCAGACCAACACCAACAAGCGGATTTTTACCGACATTTGATTTAACATTGAGGTGAACTCCTTAACAGATCAGTTACTTAGCAGCTTGGCTTTTTTATTGAGCATAGCCTAAAACTCACAGCTTCAAGGGCGAAAGTCAAAATCTGTCTGGATTCAGTTGTTGCCTTTTGTCCGGCTTTTCTGGATCATCGGCAAAGCACCCTAACTTAAAGAAAGGATTTTATAATGAGTGACACTTTATTGGCCTCTGTGGCAGGTTTCCCGGACTTTATCAGCTTCTTTTTTCTGGCCATTTTATTGGTGGCTTTATTTTGCCGTTTTTACACCTGGATCACGCCACACGACGAATTAGCCTTAATCAAAGAAAATAACAGTGCTGCCGCTGTAGCTTTTGGTGGTGCTTTAATTGGTTTTGCCTTGCCATTATCCAGCGCTATCACTCATTCACTGTCATTAGCCGACTGTGCTATCTGGGGTGCTATAGCTCTGGTGGTGCAAGTATTAACTTTTGCTGTGGTACGTTTTGCCCTGAAACAGCTACCGGAACGTATCACTAAAGGCGAAGTAGCAGCTGGTGTATTTTCTGCCGGTTGTTCTATTGCCATAGGTTTGATTAACTCCGCCAGCATGACGTATTAACCTGCATAACCTATTGAGGAGTCACTGATGAAACAAAAAGTGCTTAAACGCAGTAAAAAGGCAGCTTTAGTGTTAATGGTGCCTACTGCAACTTTTTTAATGGCAGGCTGTGGTCAGGAAGAAGCAGTGCAAACTGCTGCTTTTGAAACCGTTGATCAATGTGCCGCCTATTTTAATCCTGAGCAATGCCGTGCCGATTTAAACCAGGCTTTGACTATGCATACTCAGGTTGCGCCAAAATATACCGACAAAGCCGCCTGTGAAACTGACTTTGGTGTTGGTCAGTGTGAAACTCCGGCTCAGGCTGCAGCGGCAGCTGGTACAGAGCAGCCAGCGCAACAAGCTCAGGCTTCCAGTGGCGGCTTTTTTATGCCGATGATGATGGGCTTTTTAGCAGGCCAAATGCTGAACCGTTCAGGCGGCCAACTAAAACAGCCAGTCCAAGCCCAACCTTTGTATAAATCACGGGACGACCGCAGCACTTTCCGTACTGCAACCAATACACCTGTAGCCAGAGGTGTAGGCCCAACTTATATCAAGCCATCCTCAGTACAACCTAAAGCAGCTGGTACTGTGAATCGTGGTGGTTTTGGTGCTCAGGCCGCTAAACGCTCCAGCTCAACCAAAAGTTTTGGTGGTTAAGAGTCAATGAAAAAAGTAGCTTGTGATGAGCGCCCTGGCTGGCGCTCTTATGCTGAATCTGTTGGCTTTGAATTTCATACTTTTGACGGCGAAGTCTATTGGGATGAAACTGCCTATTACCAGTTTAACCTGCGCCAGATAGAACAAGATTTAGAAGAACCCACCGAAGAGCTGCATCAAATGGCTTTAGGTTTGGTGGATGACATTATCCGCGATGAAGAAAAACTGCAGCAACTCGCAATACCAGAGAAGTTCTGGGATTTTGTTGCCGAATCCTGGCGCGCTAAAGCCCCGTCTTTATATGGCCGGCTGGATTTAGTCTACGACGGTAATGGCCCGGCTAAGTTGCTGGAACTGAATTACGACACCCCAACCTCTTTATTTGAAACCGGTTTTTTCCAGTGGGTCTGGCTGGAAGATCAAATCATGCGCGGCAAAGTGCCACAAGGCGCTGATCAATTTAATTCGCTGCAAGATCAGTTAGAAGCCGCTTTTGCAGAGTTGCCATTGGCCAACCCTTTGTATTTCGCCTCTGTGGCCAACAGCATCGAAGACAAAGGCACAGTGATGTACCTGATGGACATCGCCAAACAAGCAGGTCTCGACAGCCGTTTTATCGAACTGGAACAGCTGGGCGAAGCCAGTGGTCAGTTGGTGGATCTGGACGGTTACGCTATAGGCGGTTTGTTTAAGCTGTACCCATGGGAATTTATGGTGCAGGAAGATTTTGCTTCCGTCATCTTAAGCAGCCAAACCCAATGGTTGGAACCCGGCTGGAAAATGTTGTTATCCAACAAAGGCATATTGCCCTTGCTGTGGCAAAAACATCAGGGACACCCCAACTTGCTGGAAAGTCATTTTGAACAACCAGGCCAAAGTTTTGGCGCAGGCTGGGTACGTAAACCACTGTTTTCCCGTGAAGGTGCTAATGTTGAATTAGTGACTCCAAGCGGCGAAAAAATCAGTGAACCAGGCCCATACGCCGACTCAGCTTTTATCCGCCAGAAGTTTCAACCACTACCAAAATTTGGTGACAGCTACACCATGATTGGCAGCTGGGTAGTAGGCAACAGCGCGGCTGGTATAGGTATTCGCGAAGACAATTCGCTGATCACCAAAGACAGCTCCAGATTTTTGCCGCATATAATTTTGGATTGATGTTAAAGCTCTGGTTGCATTTACTGCATGACCAGAGCTTTAAAAATGAGTCAAGGATTGTTTGCCAGAAAAACCGATTTTATATAAGTGCCACCTTTTTGGACGCCACATTCATCTGTCTCTTCTGTCGCTATATTCACTCTGTGCCCTGATGCCTTTGCTGCAATCAGTAAACTCAGCGCTTCTTTTCTTTCATCAGCTGACCAGCCAACAAAGTAACTCCAGTATGAGCCCCCGACATCCTCTTTATTATTTAAAAAAACTACACCTTTAAGGCCTGCGCCTTTTTCAACCCAAATTCTGCCAACATACAATTCCTGACAATCCAGGGTAGAAGCATTGGCAAAGCTGCAGCATAGCAAAGTGGATAAAATCCATTTTTTCATTTGTCGATCCTTTCACAGTAATATTGTTTTTTTCAAATACATATCAGCGCTATCAATTAACCGCACCAATATAAACCGGAGCTGGTGCACCGGAATAATTAGGAAGCATGGCGCATGAATTATATTGTGGGGTGCTGTTGTAATAAAAGTCTGCCTTTTTTCCATCCTTTTTCAAAGCTAACAACATGCTTGCCCACAAGGCACAAGTTGTAGGACTAACACCCTGCCGTTCTTCTGACAAATTACAGATATGGGTATAATCACCACGTCCGGAATGCAGTACATTTACTGTACCATCGCCGTAAATAAGTACTGCATGAAGGTCTACCTTGCATTCAAAAGCAGCCCACAGTTTTGATGAAAAAATCAGAAGAAATATGATAAGAGCAACATTTATACAAAACTGTTTGATGGTTAACATAAAAACCTAATCGTTAAGAACTTGAAAATATAGAATAGTGTCAGATACAGATTGATCAACACAAGCTCTCGCCGTTCGGAAAACCACCGTTTTTTGCGAAGCAAAAGCCATCATAAGCATACTTAAATATTCTTTAGCCATAGGGCGAGCCATACTGAAAGATAAATAATCACCATTAGAGCCATGGCACTCAGGTTTATTTTGTACTCCACCTACAGGATAAATGTATACGATATTACCTTGCTCAAACATCAAAATACTTTCAATTTTTGCGACAGTATCAGCAGAGGCATTTGAACTAAATAGAAAAAACATCACAACACATAATATATGTTTTCACAGCAATTACATCCTTTTCAACTTATTCACCTATAAACTCTGGATCCAACGAATATCTTCTACTCCTGCACTTACAGTGCATGTATCTGAACCACTGATAGACACACTAGCCCCACTTCGTTGCGCAGCCAACAAGGTGCTGAATATTTTTTCACCTATTTTTGTTCCGCTATCAAACGCAAAATAGTAACCATTAGGGTTGGTTACACAGTCAGGCTTATTAATAGATGCCTGAGGTAAAGCTACGTACACAATATCGCCATATAAAGGGCCAAATTCCATTTGCTGAATTTTCCCCACGTAATAACCAGCCAGAGCCTGCATTGGGATAGTTAAAGCCAGAGCAGCAATCAATCCTTTCATCCAAAAACCTCGTACCTATAGTTGAAGATTAATATCTAGTTTCCCGTCAGCACAAAATGCCTGATATTAACTTTGGCCCAGGCTGGAAATGACTGGCAATTTCCTTTGGAGTCGTCGCCATCAAAATACACAGCTGACAAGCTTTTACCCGCCATTTGGGCACTTAAAAAAGTTGAATACAACATTTTGCAGGTTTCAGGCCCAGTAGTATAAGGAGTTCCTGCCGCAGTCCAGACAGCATCAGGGTTACAGAAAATTACCGGCGTATTCATACTGCTTAGTTTCAGCAGAAAGCTGTTATTCGCATGAAAGGCAAGCTGCTCAACCTTACCTTCACATACTGTTTCGCCTGATTGTGCATAACCAGAAACAAGTCCGAGCACCAATAAAGCTTTTATAACAATTTTTATGCTCATAAAGTAATACCTGACATTATTCATATACTAACCACCACCCAACATAAAGTATTCTGGTAGCGGAGCACTATTGTATGTAGGTAATTGATCACAGCTTGATGCATTGCTGTACATCACTCTTACATTTAACTGATTTTGGTAAGCAGTAGCGGCATAA
>NZ_JAJOYU010000011.1 GCF_021290985.1 Rheinheimera soli | reverse complement strand
CTAGTCTGTTCTAAAGTAGCAACAATGACTTCTTTGAATGATTCGATCAAAGCTGATATTTTTCTGGAGCTATCAAAGCCCGGTAAATGCCCAATAATTTTAGCCAATTCGAAAGCAGTAAAAATAGATTCAATGTTGTTAAGGTCCAATTGAGCCTTTGAATGCACAACCTGAAGTTTGGAAATTGCTAAGAAAACCCTTTCAAAATGTTCTCTTTTGTCTTCAACTTTACGGGTAACCAATAGTCTTTGGGCCCGCTCTAGAAAGTCCCCCATTACAGGAGCGCCAGCATCTACAGAGGCTCCAGCTCCAAGAATAAATACAACATCACTCATATACTTTATATCCCTGTAATAAGACAAATAGTGAAACAGAAACCTAATCTAGTTCTTGTTTTCGAGCAATAAATTTATAACGATGTAATGGGCTATGCGTTATTAACTCAGCCATATACCAAACACCAGTAACTGCGTAGTGAGCGATCAAAAGTGAGCGCGGGAGGCGCGAACGGGCGAACGCAGTAGTTGGTGGTGGTTGGGCTGGTTCGGAGAGCGGTTTGCTCGTGCTCTGAAGTTGAAGAGTCAGATGAGTTCAGATGGAATATTGGGGTCAGAGCAAATTTGCTTCGCAAATCTTGATCTGACCCCTTCGTGAGCCGTCATTCCCCCTTAAAAACAACAAACCCGGCTTGCGCCGGGTTCGTTTTTTTAGGGGGATGTGCGGATGTCGGGTAGCAGCAGTGCATTACTGCACCGCCGCCCCCTAAGAACCGTACAAGCAAGTTTCCCCGCATACGGCTCAAGCCTTTATAAGCCAATACCTAAGTACCGACCAGCGACGTGAAAACCAATTGACCAACTGGAGTAAACATCCTATCTTGTTCCAGTTTCGACATTCTTAATCCCCTTGTTGGAGGAAGTGGCGGACTCGGGCCATATCCGTTTCTTAGCCAGATGATGTTTTTCTAAACAAGCTGAAAAGCTAGTTAGATAACACTTCGCCGGGTACTTTCGCGGGAAACCGTGAATTTAACCCAAACTTCAACCCCAACCTGTAAGGAGCAAAGATGAAAATCGAGCTGAAAGTCGAAATAGACCCAGTTTTAATCATCATCGTGCTGAAAATTGCCATGATGTTGCTGTAAGTCGGTGGCGGGGGCAGAGGCGCCCCTCAGCCATTCCAAAACCAAAACACCGCTATCAATAACAATTACAACAAGTTTTCCTTTTTCTATTCACTTAAGTAATGTTGATACCAGTTAGCTATTTTCCAGTGTCAGGCGAAAAAGAATATTGCTGTCAGTGACGCTAGTAGCAGTTAAACCATTCAGTTCAGCCACATATTTAGCATTTGGACCCGCCGTATAAACTTCTGAGCCATCTATTCGATAGATAAGCTTTCCGCCTTTGCGCACGAATTCATCACAGTCAACAACTCCCAATCCCCCATCAGTGAAATGCACGTGGTACCGCGAGCCTTCTTTGAAGATGTTATTCATAGAAATATCCCTATTTTGGTTAAACACATCTTAATCTAGCACACTACTATGAATTTGCCGGTGACAATTAGGGTGCAGCAAAACTAAGTTATCCAGCTCATCCGATCCGCCTTTTACCTTTTCGACGATATGGTGAATATGCCATTCCGTTTCTTTGGTAATCGGGAACCGGCATACCGCACAGCATTTCTGCTGCCGTAGCCAGAGGTAAAGCACTTTCCGCTGTCCGGCCATTGAGTCTCTCCAAGTGCGCTCTAGCCGCTTCTCAAAGTATTCCTCGTCGGCCAAATCATACGGATTGGCTTCTGCCCTAATCTTAATATGCCGCTTTATCGGCGTGTCATTGCAGTAAAAGAGCCGATACATTTGCTTATCTGCCCCTTCGCCGGAAAACACCCAGTTGCGTGTGCCCACTGACTTAAAGTATTTCTCTTTAACCCAGCGGTAACGACGGTTTTTATGCCGCCTGCGACACCACTTCCACAGCATTTTCCAGACCCGATAGTCGACATAATTAAAGGTTTCCTTCGCCACGATGTGCCGGTGATAATTAGCCCAGCCCCGCAAAACAGGGTTAAGCCACATAATCAACATGCCCGCCGTAACGGTTTTGTTGCCTGAAATCATGCCTTTTACTTTCTGCAGCAAATTACGCAGGTTCTTCCGGCTAGGCTTAATTAACAGCTTGCCGTTGTACTTACGTAGGTTCTGCCCCAAAAAGTCGAAGCCATCGTCCACATGGGTTATCAGCGTTTTCTCTGCCGATAGCGTCAGCCCCCGCTCAGCCATAAAGGCTTCAACTAAGGGTTTTACTTCGTTTTCCAATAACTCTTTCGAGATACCGGTAATCACAAAGTCATCAGCGTAACGCACATAGTTGACCTTGGTCTTGTAGCTGGCTTTAGTGTTTTTCTGCCCAAACTGCGCTTCTAACACCGCTTCCAAACCATCAAGCGCCATATTAGCCAACACCGGCGATATAATCCCCCCTTGTGGCGTTCCGGCTCCGGTTGCAAACAAACTACCGGACTCCATATAACCCGCTTTCAGCCAGCGCCTGAGCACTTGTTTATCCAATGGTATGTTGGCAAGCAACCAGTCGTGACTGATGTTGTCGAAGCAGCCCTTAATATCCCCTTCCAGTACCCACTCTGCCGAGCTTTTGCGGCTTAAATTGACAAAGCATTGCTCTATCGCATCAGCCGTGGACCTTATTGGACGAAAGCCATAACTATTACGGTCAGCCGTGGTTTCCGATACCGGTTCCAGCGCCAGTAGGTAAAGTGCCTGCATCGCGCGGTCCAGCATCGTTGGTATCCCTAAAGGGCGGCGTTTGCCGTTGGCCTTTGGAATGTAAACCCGACGTAGCGGTTTAGGCTTATAGCCTTGCCGTTGTAACCTTGTAATAGCCTGCCATTTCAGTTCAGGCGTACCCCACAACTCCCCATCAACACCAGGCGTCCTTTTGCCCCGGTTTTCCGTGACCCGCCTGACTGCCAATGCCTTGGCAGCAAACGAGCGCACCAGCATCCGTTGCAGGGCTTTCACCCTGCGCCACTTTTGCTGTTTCGTCGCCTTCGCGATCCGTACTTGTAGCCCTCTCACCTGTCGCTGCATCAGATACCAGTCAATGGTATGCCAACTTTGCGCTGGGTGGGAGAACGCAGGTATGGCCATTTTCATAACCGTACTCATCTTGCTTTTCTCCTGTTGCGTTACCCCCACGCAGAAGAAAAGACACACCTCCCCCACGGGGAAGATATTATCTTTCCCCAGTGGGAGTTGTGCTTAAGACGGCTTGCCACGTCTTCACACGATTAAAGACCAGTCTGAATTTGGCACCCTTTCGGGTCAGGGCAAAGTTTGAACCCCTATCCGCGCCATTACAGCGCAGCCTTCGCTTGGTCAGACATCCTTTACCCGCTTGTCCAACAGTTTTCCTTACGGATCCCCTGCCTTGCACAAACAAGGCGAACAATCGGGCTTACCGAGTTCCATTGTAGTTACACGAGTAACTTAGGTTCTGCTTATCCACCGGCGGCCTTAAGACGGCGTATTCCCAGATGTAAGAGGAATAACCGGCCACGTACCTTTTGGTCAGAGCGTAACAACAATCTTTCGCTCATTGCGGTTGACGGTGTTTATCAGCAGTTCACTTACGTTAACCAATATTACCCAGCCTAGCCCCCAGCTCACGTATTGTTCGTGTGCTATACCCACCCTCACGGGTTAAGGCACTGCTTGCGCAGAGGTACATTGTCAGGAAGCTCCGCACCATGCCGTTACCAGCATCGCACTATCCCTAGGCTACTATTAGCCGTATAACAGGTCTCGCTACTAAACCGCTGTATAAGCCGGAAAAGTTAAGACAATAACTACAATAGCTTACGCCGGAGCGTCGCTCAGTAGTGTCATGAACCGTTTAGTCGTGCCAGAAATGGCAGGCTTGACGGCGTAAACCTCGCATAGCGTGTTGTCGGCAGACCGAAGTCGCCGTTTTTCTTCTATGGTCATCAACTGATGACAGTGGCTTAGCCTGTTGAAGGCAGCATACTAGCGCCTATTTTGATCAAGCTGATTACGTCCAATGCAATCAGGCGAAACACTCCCTAAGGAATGCCGCTGATCGGATTGGGTGAATCCGACCAACGGATTTTCGACTACTATGTTTGCGGGTGGGGTATACACTAACCGAAGTTAGTGTATACTATCGGTGTAACCCCGCGAGGATAGCGACCTCCGCGACTCTCGTCGCATCACATCATTCCGCCCATTCCACCCATACCGCCCATATCTGGCATTGATGGAGCATCTTTCTTCGGCAGTTCTGTGACCATAGCTTCGGTGGTGATCATCAGAGAACCAACAGAAGCTGCGAACTGCAGAGCAGAACGGGTAACTTTCGTTGGATCCAGGATACCCATTTCCAGCATATCGCCGTACACACCAGTTGCAGCGTTGTAACCGTAGTTGCCTGAACCGTTTTTCACGTTGTTTACCACAACTGATGGCTCTTCACCGGCGTTATCAACGATTTGACGCAGAGGTGCTTCCATCGCACGCAGTGCGATTTTGATACCGTGGTTCTGGTCTTCGTTGATGCCACGCAGGTCAACCAGCTTGGCCGCTACACGTACTAAAGCCACACCACCGCCAGGCACTACGCCTTCTTCAACGGCAGCACGAGTTGCGTGCAGCGCGTCTTCTACGCGGTGTTTTTTCTCTTTCATTTCGATTTCAGTGGCAGCGCCTACTTTAATCACAGCAACACCACCAGCTAGCTTAGCCAGGCGCTCTTGCAGTTTTTCTTTATCGTAATCTGAAGTGGCGTCTTCCACTTGCTGACGGATTTGCTTCACGCGACCGTCAATGGCTTCCTGCTCACCAGCGCCATCAATGATAGTGGTGTTGTCTTTGGTGATCACAACACGTTTAGCAGTACCTAAATCTTCCAGCGTAGCTTTTTCCAGCTCTAAGCCGATTTCTTCAGAAATCACTACACCGCCAGTTAATACAGCGATGTCTTGCAGCATGGCTTTACGACGGTCACCGAAACCTGGAGCTTTCACCGCAGACACTTTAACGATACCGCGCATGTTGTTCACAACCAGCGTTGCTAAAGCTTCGCCTTCTAAATCTTCAGCGATGATCAGCAGAGGCTTGCCTGACTTGGCCACGCCTTCTAATACCGGCAGTAATTCACGGATGTTGCTGATTTTTTTATCAACAGTCAGGATGAACGGGTTGTCCAGTTCTACCTGGCCAGCTTCCGGGTTGTTGATGAAGTACGGAGACAGGTAACCACGGTCAAACTGCATACCTTCAACCACAGCCAGCTCGTTCGCTAAGCCCTGGCCTTCTTCAACAGTGATCACGCCTTCTTTGCCTACTTTGTCCATGGCATTGGCAATGATTTGGCCAATTTCATCGTCTGAGTTTGCAGAGATAGTACCCACCTGAGCGATCGCTTTGGTGTCGGCACATGGCTGAGATAATAATTTCAGTTCAGCAACAGCAGCGATAACAGCTTTGTCGATACCACGTTTTAAATCCATTGGATTCATACCGGCAGCAACAGCTTTTACGCCTTCGTTGATAATGTTTTGCGCTAACACAGTGGCAGTAGTAGTACCGTCACCGGCTTCGTCATTGGCTTTAGAAGCAACTTCTTTCACCATTTGTGCGCCCATGTTTTCGAACTTGTCTTCCAGCTCGATCTCTTTGGCAACAGATACACCGTCTTTGGTGATCATTGGCGAACCAAATGACTTGTCCAGAATCACGTTACGGCCTTTAGGGCCTAAAGTAACGCGCACTGCGTTTGCTAAAATGTTGACGCCTTTGAGCATCTTGTTACGGGCGTCATCGCCAAAACGTACTTCTTTTGCAGCCATTTTAAAAATTCCTCTGAATACTTTGAAATTAAATTAGAAAGTTCGGTTTAATTATTCGGTGATCACGCCAAGGATGTTGTCTTCTTTGGTGATGACATATTCCTGGCCTTCGATTTTTTCAGTGCGTTCTACGTAAGCACCAAAGATCACTTTGTCGCCGACTTTCACATCTAAAGGACGGACTGTGCCGTTTTCTAAAATGCGGCCGTTGCCTACAGCAACAACTTCACCACGAGTAGATTTTTCAGCAGAAGCGCCAGTCAGCACAATACCACCAGCGGATTTGCTTTCAGCTTCTAAACGCTTGATGATGACGCGATCGTGTAATGGACGAATATTCATGCTTTTTTATCTCCTAAAAGCGATTTGGGTTTAACATTGATTGTTAAATTGACTGTCAGCTATATGGGGCAATCTCCTTATGAACCCAAGGGCTATTTTTTAAAAAATCTCATTACTGAGATTATTTGCTCACTTTTCAGCCAAACGATTCATTTTGTGCAACAAAACCAGTACTTCGCAGGTCTTGTTTGCCGAGACAAAGAGGATTCGACCATGATGATGGAACTGATTTTATGCAATTGTCCTGATTTACAGGTGGCAGAGCGCATAACCCAGCAGTTGCTGGAGCGAAAACTGGCGGCTTGTGTTAACGTTTTGCCGGCTGTGCAGTCGCATTATGTCTGGCAGGGCAAACTTGAACAAAGCACTGAAATTCCGCTTTTGATTAAAGCCAGAAAAGAAGATTTTATCGAAATTGAACAGGCCATTTGTGCTTTACACCCGTATCAAGTGCCTGAAATTATTGCCATTGCCGCGCAACAAGTATTCGCCCCCTATTTACAGTGGGTTCAAGAGGTAACAAGTCGTGATTAAGAGTTTTTTATTTAGCCTGCTGTTAAGTCTCTCTTTTATAAGCCAGGCCCAAAGTACCAATGCGCTGGCCGCCTTGCAGCAAGGTTCACAGTTTCTGCCGGTAGAGCAGGCTTTTGTGATGGATTTCCGTCAGCAGGCCAGCTCTGGCGGACAACAAAAATTACAAGTCAGCTTTACCATAGCCGACGGTTATTACCTCTATAAAGACAAGTTTAAGTTTGTTGGCATAGATGCCGCCTTTTCTCATCCGCAGTATCCAAAAGGCATGATGATTACGGACGAATACTTTGGTGAATCCGAAGTCTATTTCCACCAGGTTGTATTGGATATTCCGTTAAGCCAGTTGGGCTCTGAAGCTATGCTCAAGGTGCGCTTCCAAGGCTGTGCAGAGGCAGGTTTATGTTATCCGGTGCAAACACTGGATATTCCTTTGATAGCACCAGCAGCTTCTGAAGGACCGGCGGAAAGCGCCAGTACTGCTGATGCTGCTGCAGCTTTGGGTATTGCCGATAATCCCGCGTCAACCGCTTCAGACACCACAAGCTCAGCTCCTGTATCAGAGCAGCTGCAACTGTTAGATAAATTACAAACCGACAGCACCCTCAAAGCTTTGTTTTTGTTTTTCCTGTTGGGTTTAGGTTTGGCTTTTACGCCTTGTGTGTTTCCTATGTACCCTATTTTAACCAGCATTATTGTAGGCCAAGGCCAGCAGTTATCTGGTAAACGCGCTTTTAGTTTGTCTATGGCTTATGTGCAGGGTATGGCGGTCAGCTACTCCTTATTGGGTTTATTGGTCGCAAGCTTAGGTTTGCAGTTCCAGACCTACTTTCAGCACCCAATAGTCCTGGTTGCCATCAGCATTTTATTTGTCGCTTTGGCTTTGGCTATGTTTGGGGTGTTTAACTTAAGCCTGCCGGAGAAATGGCAAAACAAGGTCAATAGCTTAAGCAACAAACAACAAGGTGGCAGCATTAAAGGTGCGGCTTTGATGGGTTTGTTATCAGGTTTAGTTGCCTCCCCTTGCACCACAGCACCACTGACAGCAGCACTTTTATATGTAGCTCAGTCCGGCGATTTAGCCTTGGGCGCTTTAACGCTGTATATCTTAAGCATGGGTATGGGTTTGCCTTTACTGATTTTAGGCAGCACGGGCGGTAAGTTTTTACCAAAAGCCGGTGCCTGGATGGATGTAGTCAAAGCCAGCTTTGGTTTCCTGTTATTAGCAGTACCAGTCTGGTTACTGAGCCGTTTCCTGCCTGCTTATGTGGTGGTGATTGCCGCAACTTTAGTCTTGTTGATGCTAGCCGTGTATTTACACCGCTTATCGCAACAGCTCTCCCAAGGCACCACAGGCCAAAGTATTAGCTGGATGCTGGCATTAGTGATAATGCTTGGCACTACTGGCGCGAACTTATGGTATTGGCTGCCATCGCCAGTGGTTGCAGCAGGCCAAAGTGTTCAGACACAAAACACCGAATTTAAGCTGGTAAAAACCCTTGATGAGCTGCAACAGGAAGTGAAAAAATCAGCTGACGCCGGTAAACCTGTACTGGTGGATTTATACGCCGAATGGTGTGTGGCTTGTAAAGAGTTTGAGCACATCACTTTTGCCGATGGCGAAGTGAAAAACTTAATGGCGCAGTTCACCTTAATTAAGGTGGATGTCACCAACGCCACTGAACAGGATCAACAATTGTTGGATCATTTTCAGGTTTTAGGTTTACCAACTTTGCTGTTATTTGACAAAAACGGCAGCGAATTAACGCAATCTCGCATCACTGGCTTCATGGGACCGAAAGATTTTAGTGCCCATTTAGGCCCAATAGTACAGTAAAAAATTCCGCGCTACTCACGGCAAAGTCAGACTGGCTCTGACTTTGCCTGAATTTCCCCACTTCAGTTTCAACTTCGCAAAAAAGTTCCGTTCTGCTGATAAGACCAGTATTTTGCTGCCATTTGCAACGATTTCACTATAATAAGCGGCAAATCTGCAGCAACCGCTGGTCGCTGAACAAAAAAGATGCAATTGCTTTATGCCTTTGGCAAGATAGTTAGCAATTAAACAAGATGACGGGAAATTCGCGCTATATGTCGACAAACTTACGTATTTTGCTGCTCAACGGCCCTAACTTAAATATGTTAGGCAAACGTGAGCCTCAAATTTATGGCGCCGCCACTTTACCGCAAATTGTTGATGGCTTAACTGCCCATGCCAAAGAGCTGAATGCCACTTTGACTCATCTGCAATCTAACGCCGAACATGAGCTCATCAACGCTATTCAGCAAAGTTTAGGACAACAGGACTTTATTATTATCAACCCGGGCGCATATACCCATACCAGCGTGGCGATTCGTGATGCGCTGCTGGCCGTGGCTATCCCTTTTATTGAAGTGCATTTGTCCAATGTACATGCGCGGGAAGAATTCCGTCGTCATTCGTATTTATCCGATATCGCCAAAGGTGTGATTTGTGGTTTAGGGGCCAAAGGCTACCACTACGCACTGGAATCGGCGGTGTCGTCCTTATCAACCATTCCATCAAATTAATTAGGCAACTACGTCATGGATATCAGAAAAATTAAAAAATTGATCGAACTGCTGGAAGAGTCAGGCATTAACGAGCTTGAAATAACTGAAGGCGAAGAATCCGTTCGTATCAGCCGCAATGGCCCAATGCAGCAATATGCTCCTATGCACTATGCTGCTGCGCCAATGCAACAAGCTCCAGCTGCAGCACCAGTTGCTGCCGCCGCTCCTGCTGAAGCTGCCAAGCCGGTCGTTACAGGTCACCAGATGCGTTCACCTATGGTAGGTTCGTTCTACCGCGCTGCATCTCCTACTTCTAAATCTTTTGTTGAAGTGGGCCAGAGCGTTAAAGTGGGCGACACCCTGTGTATTATCGAAGCGATGAAAATGATGAACCAGATCCAGTCTGACAAGGCCGGTGTGGTGACACAAATTCTGGTAGAAAACGGCGAGCCGGTTGAGTTTGACCAGCCATTATTTGTGATCGAATAAGTTAAAAGGCAGACTCATGCTAGAAAAAGTACTGATCGCCAACCGGGGTGAAATTGCACTGCGTATTTTACGTGCGTGTAAGGAACTCGGTATCAAAACGGTAGCTGTGCATTCCACAGTTGACCGTAATCTGAAACACGTGCTGCTGGCCGACGAGACCATTTGTATTGGTCCTGCACCGTCACCACAAAGTTACTTAAATATTCCTGCGCTGATTGCCGCAGCTGAAGTGACCAATGCCCAGGCGATTCACCCAGGTTATGGTTTCTTAGCTGAACGTGCTGACTTTGCGCAGCAAGTGGAAGAAAGTGGTCTGGTGTTTATCGGCCCACGTCCTGAGTCTATCCGTTTAATGGGTGACAAAGTTTCTGCCATTGAAGCAATGAAAAAAGCCGGCGTACCTTGTGTACCAGGTTCTGACGGCGCTGTAGGCGACGACGACGAAGTCAACAAAGCCATTGCTAAACGCATCGGTTATCCGATTATCGTTAAAGCCGCTGGTGGTGGTGGTGGTCGTGGTATGCGTGTAGTGCGCAGCGAAGAAGAGCTGGTTGAATCTATTGCAATGACCAAAAACGAAGCAGGCACTGCCTTTGGTAATGACATGGTGTACATGGAGAAATTCCTGGAAAACCCTCGTCATATCGAAATTCAGGTGCTGGCTGATGGTCAGGGTAATGCCATCCACTTAGGTGAACGTGACTGTTCTATGCAACGTCGTCACCAGAAAGTAGTGGAAGAAGCGCCAGCTCCTGGTATTACACCTGAACTGCGTAACTTTATCGGTGCCCGTTGTGTGCAGGCTTGTATCGACCTGAACTACCGTGGTGCTGGTACTTTTGAATTCCTGTTTGAAGACGGCGAGTTTTATTTCATCGAAATGAACACCCGTATTCAGGTAGAACACCCTGTGACTGAAATGATCACTGGTGTGGACTTGATTAAAGAGCAGCTGCGCATCGCTTCCGGTATGCCGCTGAGCATTAAGCAGTCTGATGTTGTGATCCGTGGTCATGCCGTGGAATGCCGTATCAATGCTGAAGATGCCAAGACCTTTATTCCGTCGCCAGGCACTATCACCCGCTTCCACCCACCAGGTGGCAACGGTGTACGTTGGGATTCGCATATTTACGCTGATTACACAGTACCGCCAAACTACGATTCCATGGTTGGTAAGCTGATCACTTACGGTGAAAACCGTGATATCGCAATAGCTCGTATGCGGAATGCATTAAGCGAACTGCTGGTCGGTGGTATTAAAACCAATATCGAACTGCACAAGCTGATTATGACAGACGAGAACTTCAATAAAGGTGGAACGAACATCCACTATCTTGAACATAAACTCGGCCTGAAATAATACCCTGCGTTCTTGAAGCCGCAGCGTTGTTGACTGCGCGCCCGAGCCAAAGCCACCTTCACGGTGGCTTTGTTATTTGCACCACCTAAGCGCTGATTTTACGCCGCCAAACTGCTACAATTCGCGCCCAATTCCAGAGAGTGAAGAGCAACACCATGCCGTGGATCCAATTACGCGTAAACAGCACTGAAAAACAAGCCGAGCAGGTCAGCGATATGCTGATGAGCTGGGGCGCGCAAGCTGTCAGTTTTGTTGACGCCAAAGACACCCCTATTTACGAACCTCTGCCGGGTGAAGTCTTGTATTGGGAAAATACGGTGGTGGTGGGTTTGTTCGACGCTGAGCACAAAATGGACAAGGTGGTGCGTCAGCTGGAAAAAGCTGCCATTTTTAAAAATGGTGTGCAGTACAAGCTGGAACAACTGGAAGACAAAGACTGGGAAAGGGAATGGATGGATAACTTCCACCCTATCCGTTTTGGTAACAGATTATGGGTCTGCCCAAGCTGGCGTGATATTCCAGACCCAACAGCTGTCAACGTCATGCTCGACCCTGGTTTAGCTTTTGGTACTGGTACTCACCCTACGACTGCGCTTTGCATGGAATGGCTGGATGCACAGGAATTGTCGCAAAGTTTAGTGGTCGATTTTGGCTGTGGCTCAGGCATTTTAGGTATTGCTGCATTAAAGCTTGGCGCTAAGCGTGTGGTGGGAATCGACATTGACCCACAAGCTATTGAATCCAGCCTCGCCAACGCCACCCGTAACGGTGTAGAGCAACAAATTGAGTTGTATTTGCCGAAGGATCAACCTGCTTCTTTACAAGCCGATGTGGTAGTGGCAAATATTCTGGCTGGCCCTCTTGCACAATTGAGCGGCATTATCAGTGCTTATGTCAAACCAGGTGGCTTACTGGCGCTGTCCGGTATTCTGGAAAGTCAGGCTCAGTCGGTGATCGATGCTTACGCTGCAGAATTTGAGTTTGACCCTGTAGCGGTCAAAGAAGAGTGGGTTCGCTTAACGGCACGGAAGAAAGTTTAAAGCCTTATATATAGCCTAAGTAGTTGGAGTTGCAGGGCGGCGACAAGTTGTGAGTCCCCATGAGCATAGTAGTTCCTATGTGATTGGGGCGAGCGACGCAGTCAACAAAGCTGCAGCTTCAAATACGACGGCTATACAGGCGACCTGCCCGGTCGCCTGTTTTTGACGCGATCATATTAATACACCCAACGTTCTGGCAGTATTAGCGCAGCGGCAATATAAGCGACTACCACAGCAACCGGAAAACACAGCGCCAGCAATACCACTACAGTGCGGACTAACCAGATTGGCTGCTCATAAAAAGCCGCAAAACCTGCACACACACCTGAAATTTTACGTTTGGCCTTATTCACAAACCAGGCACTTTTATCTTTTTCTAAGCTCATATGCTTACTCTCCAACCTTGTTATAAACCGCTCTGTCTAACAACCAGAGCAAACCAGCCAAAGCCCAGACCACGACAATGTTGATAATAATCAGTGACATGTTCCGCCTCTCCCTAAACGCTTTTGTTCAGACTTCGTCTGCAGCCCAGCTGCCAACAATACCGAACCAAGCTAATACAACCATCAGTGCTGCTATTTCCATTTTGACTCTCCTAACCTTTGTTTATGTTTTTCACTTTTTGCTGATACTCATCAGCATTTTGTTATTCAGACTTCGTCTGCAGCCCAGCTGCCAACTATGCCGAACCAAGCTAATACAACCATCAGTGCTACTATTTCCATTTTGACTCTCCTCACCTTTGTTTATGTTTTTCACTTTTTGCTGATACTCATCAGCATTTTGTTATTCAGACTTCGTCTGCAGCCCAGCTGCCTACTATGCCGAACCAAGCTAATACAACCATCAGTGCTGCTATTTCCATTTTGACTCTCCTCAAACTTAGTTAGTGGTTTAATTCATCATCAGTTCATCTGTTGATATCTATACATTGCAGCTGTTATGCCAACTCATAAATAAATTTTAAATATCTGATTTTGTTGATATTTTTAACAAATAGAACTAATTGCAGACCATATTCAGAGTTTTACTAAAAATATTAAATGGCAATTTAGACCACTTTTTAGCCATTTTAAAAAACATGATTTCAGACTAAGTGGGCAGCTCAAAAGGACAAAGCAAAGAGGTATATGAATAAGGAGAAATGGGATTTTCAGCAGTAGATAAACAGCGGTGCAAGGACTTAAAAAAACAAAACCCGGTACTACTTAAGACCGGGTTGAAGCAGGAATATCAAAGGGGGGTAATAACCAATGCCAGATCACAGACACCAGGCCAACACTAACGACGGGTAATAAAAACAGCCCCAACAACCCTAATGTTAAGCTCAGCATCCTTAGTCCGCCTTAGCTACTGTAACCACAACCTCTTTTTCAGTTTCAGTGCTGGTCACTAAATTAGTTTCCAGTTCAGCCAAAGCTTTTTGGCTTTGTTCCAGAATGACAACTTTTAACTCAGCCATTTGCTGATTTATTAATTCAGCGGCAAAAGCACTGATGGCTTGTGTATTAACAGAAGGTAAGCTCAGCTCATTGGCTTGCGCTGATGGCGTAGCAGCAAAAGCTGCGGCGGTAACAAGGACTAACGTAGCGAGTGTTTTCATGGTCGTGCTCCTTAATGAGTAGTGAAGTTCACTATGTCTATTTCAAGGTGCGTGCCATACTGAAATTAATTTTTAAACCATTGATAATTATGAACTTAAAATGAAGTTAACCTATTTATCAAAAAAACACTAAAAGGCTAAAAACAAAAAAGTGGTGAATTTCACCACTTTTTAAACATTTAATGTTCGCACTATTAAAGCTGTGGCACCTTTTTCAGCGCATCCAGCATGACTTGTGGACCACTGGTCGGCAGATGGCCTATTTCACTTAAATGCCGCCGCCATAAGCGGGCACCAGGTACGCCCTGAAACAAACCGAGCATATGCCGTGCTATATGCCAGAAGCGCGCACCCTGCGCCATTTGGCGCTCAATATAAGGCAACATCAGCTCCACCACCTGATGTGGTGTTGGTACAGCGCGTGGGTTGTTATAAATAGCAGCGTCAATTTGTGCCAGCATCAAAGGGTTACTGTAGGCTTCACGCCCCACCATCACACCATCCACATGCTGTAAATGGGTTAAACAATCGGCCAGGGTTTTAACACCACCATTGATGGAGATATCTAAATGCGGGAAATCTTTTTTCAGCTGATACACCCGTTCGTAATCCAGTGGCGGAATTTCGCGATTTTCTTTAGGGCTTAAGCCACTTAACCAGGCTTTACGGGCATGCACAATAAACTGGTTACAACCGGATTCAGCGATAGTGCCGATAAAATCCACTAAAAACTGATAGCTATCCTGATCATCAATCCCAATGCGGCTTTTTACTGTGACAGGAATATCTACTACAGAACGCATTTCATGGATACAAGCAGCCACCAGTTCAGGCTTTGACATCAGGCAAGCGCCAAACATACCGTTTTGCACTCTGTCCGACGGGCAGCCAACATTGATATTGATAGCATCGTAACCCCGTTCCTGACAAAGCTTAGCGCTGTGCGCCATATCTTTAGGATCAGAACCACCCAGCTGTACTACAACAGGATGCTCTTCTTCATTAAAAGCCAGATAATCACCCTGACCATAAATGATCGCGCCTGTCGTAACCATTTCGGTATAGAGCACCGCATGTTCAGACAATAATCGATGGAAATAACGACAATGCCTGTCAGTCCAATCCAGCATAGGTGCAATGGAGAAACGGTGATCCATAATCACAGGCTTTGAAAGGGAAGTATTTGAACTCATCATAAACGGCTGCCATCTGGTTAATCTGCTGCTTTCTATAGCTCTGAATACAGAGTGTAGAAAAATCGCGCGAGTATACACCAGACGGCCAGGCTTTTCAGTGCAAAGCTTGTAGCTATACTGATTGCACTATGTGACTAAAATAGAAATGCAACAATAGTCAGATGCTGGAGTCTGGCAAAACTGCAGATTTGTAAGCTGAAAAACTAAAACAAGGGAGCTTGTATGCGTAACTTTCTGGTGTTTATCTTTACGTTAATTTGTACCCTGAGCCTGATCTCAACAGCTGAAGCCTGTACCAGAGCTGTTTATAAAGGTCCTGAGCAACTGGTGCTTACTGCCCGTTCGATGGATTGGCGTGATGAGATCCCGGTGAATCTTTGGCTATTTCCCCGAGGTATGCAACGTCAGGGAGAAGTTGGCCCTAACTCAGTGCGCTGGACCTCGAGATATGGCAGTGTGGTCGCCAGTGCCTTTGATATTTCAAGCACTGATGGTTTGAACGAAAAAGGCCTGGTCGCTAATCTGTTGTGGTTAGTGGAGTCACGTTATGCAGAGTATGACGGCAGCAAACCTGGTTTGAGTATCGCAGCCTGGGTACAATACATGCTGGATAATTTTGCGACAGTGTCTGAAGCTGTTGCGGCCATGCAGAATGAACCTTTTGTTGTTGTCTCTGCAAATATTCCCGGAACTGACCGTTTGGCCACCTTACATTTATCTTTATCAGACGCTTCAGGCGACAATGCGGTGTTTGAGTATATCAATGGAAAGCTGGTGATCCATCACGATCCGTCTTATACCGTGATGACCAACTCCCCCATATTTGAAAAGCAGCTGGCAATCAACGAATACTGGCGTGAATTAGGAGGCACCACTATGCTGCCGGGAACGAACAGAGCAGCAGACCGTTTTGTCAGAGCCTCGTTTTACCTGCAAGCAATACCTCAGACTAGCGATCCTTTGATTGCGGTAGCTAGCCTGTTCAGTGTGATCCGTAATGCTTCAGTACCCTTTGGTATTTCATCACCCACAGAGCCTAATATTTCATCAACCCGCTGGCGCTCTGTTTCTGATCATAAGGCACTACGTTACTACTTTGAGACCGCATTAACACCGAACACCTTTTGGGTTGACCTGAAACAAGCTGATCTGCAAAAGGGGCAACCCGTACGCAAACTTGCCTTATCAGAGCATCAGACCTACGCAGGAAATGCGGTTTCGCAATTCAAGCCAGCAGAAGCTTTCCAGTTTGCAGGTTTGTAGATGGCAACTGAACCATAACAGCTGCAGTAAAACTTAACTTTTGTTTTGCATAAGGAATTACCAACACAAGGGCTGGAGCTGACAAACTTCTGTGATAAACTGCCGCCATTGCTACCGGAGTGAGCTGCGTTATGTCGATTGAATCTTTGGTCACCAGGGCCCGCCATATTTGTGACGTTAATGGTGCACGCTTTACCAGTATTCGTGAAAAAGTATTCCGTTTGTTGGCAGAAACTCATGGCGGCATAGGTGCCTATGAATTACTCGAACAATTAAAAGCCAGTGAACCCGCAGCTAAACCTGCCACTATTTACCGTGCTTTGGATTTTCTGACAGAACAGGGGTTTATTCATAAAATTGAATCAACCAACGCGTTTTTACTCTGTCATCACTTTGAACAGCATCATCCGGCACAGCTGTTAATCTGTGATCAGTGTGGTCATGTGGAGGAGTTACATTCGTCCCCATTACAGCAAGAGTTTGTCGCATTAGCCTCTGAAAAAGGCTTTTTAATTCAAAGACAAACTGTAGAAGCTCATGGAAGCTGCCAAAGCTGCCTTAAAAAAGCGGCAAATGACTGAATACGCTTGACGCCTTGATGGTTCAATGGCTATTTTAGTGAGCAGAACCGAATAAAATTGTAAATATTTTAGAAAAATTCATACCAAAACAATAAGCTAGACTTGTGTTATATCGTATAGCCACCTAACCTTGAGGTTGGCAATGCAATCAGGTCCAGACTCCGAACAGGCTAATTAAATGAATGTTGAGTATGTAAATCCGTTTCTCTCTTCGTTAGTCAATGTGTTAGGTACCATGGCCAATACGACAATTGTGCCAGGACAGCCACGATTAAAGAAAGACGAACAGGCTCGCGGTGAAGTATCAGGTTTGATTGGTATGATAGGCCCAACTACAAAAGGGTCGTTCTCAGTCACTTTTGAAGAATCTTTAGCGCTGGAAATCATGTCCAGAATGTTAGGCGAAAAACCTGACAAAATTAATGAAGACGTCACCGATATGGTTGGCGAAATCACCAACATGGTGACTGGTGGCGCAAAACGTATTCTCGGTGAAAAAGGCCACGAATTCAGTATGGCAACGCCTGTTGTCGTATCTGGTAAAGGCCACACCATCACTCATAAAACCACTGGTGCGAAAATTCTGATGCCATTTGATTCAGATTTTGGCAAAGTATTTATTGAAGTCAGCTTCGACGAATAAGCTGATCTGCACCGACAAAAAAGCCGACTGAAGTCGGCTTTTTGCTATTTAGGATTCTGCATTCAGATAGCGGAATTCGACCCTGCTGGTGATATTACATAGTAACTCGTAAGGAATAGTCTGCACCTGCTCTGCAATTTCTTCGACCGGCAAATTAGCCCCCCATAACAGCACTTCATCACCAATCTGCACGTCAGCCTTGCCAATATCCACAGTGGTCATATCCATAGAGACACGACCCACTATTGGATAACGTTGGCCTTTAATCAGTACAGGACAGCCATTGCTGGCCGCTCTTGGATAACCATCACCATAACCCACAGCGACCACAGCTAAGCGGGTATCGGCTGGTGCAGTCCAGGTACCGCCATAACCAATTTTATCTCCTTGCTTCACGTCACGCACAGCAATGACGCTGCTACTAAAGCTCATCACGGCTTTTAGCTGATGTTGCTCTGCTCTACCATGCTCTATCGGCGAAACACCGTATAAAGCTAAACCAGGACGGATCCAGTGACCGTGGCTTTGTGGCCAGACCAAAGTGCCAGCAGAATTGGCCAGGCAAAGCTCGCCTGCCAAACCTTCAACCGTTTTCATAAAGAGATCGATCTGCTGTTGGGTGCTATCAACCGTCAGTTCATCAGCACTGGCAAAATGAGTCATCAAACGCATCGGCTGGATCACATTAGCACTTTGACACAACTGCTGATAGGCCTGCAGAAACTCTTGTGGCAATAGACCTAAACGGTGCATACCGCTATCCATTTTCAACCAGACATGCACAGGTGAATCAAGCTCTGCGGCCACTAATGCCTCAACCTGACTTGTATGATGCAGTACGACTTGTAAGTTACTGGCGACCACCTGTGGTAATTCGTCAGCATGGAAAAAACCTTCCAGTAGCACTATAGGTTTGACTATGCCACCAGCGCGCAGCATGAGGGCTTCATCTATACGTGCGACACCAAAAGCACTGGCGTCTTTGAGTTGCTCAGCTACTTTCAGTAAACCATGGCCGTATGCATTGGCTTTTAATACCGCCAGCACTTTGCTGTTGGGAGCTGCAGCACGCACTTGTTGTAAATTATGCAATAAGGCCGCTAAATCAATGCGGGCCTGTGGACGACGACTCATTAATACTCGTCCTCAAAACGGGCAGTACCAGCGTAATTATCAAAACGTGAATACCGGCCATGGAAGGTCAGACGAATACGCCCTATAGGGCCGTTACGCTGTTTACCTATGATGACTTCGGCCGTACCTTTATCCGGGCTGTCGTCGTGATACACCTCATCCCGGTAGATAAACATAATTAAGTCAGCATCCTGCTCGATAGAACCGGATTCCCTTAAGTCGGAGTTCACCGGACGCTTGTCGGCCCGTTGTTCCAAACTCCGGTTTAGCTGCGATAAGGCTACCACTGGCACTTTTAACTCTTTGGCTAAGGCTTTCAGTGAACGCGAAATTTCGGCGATTTCTAAAGTACGGTTTTCCGATAAGCCAGGCACTGTCATCAGCTGCAGGTAGTCGACCATGATCATACTCAGGCCACCATGCTCACGCGCCACACGACGGGCACGGGAGCGGACTTCAGTCGGTGTTAAACCCGAAGCATCATCGATATACATTTTGCCTTTGCTGTTCAGCAATTCGATGGCAGAAGATAAACGCGCCCAATCTTCGTCGTCTAGCTGGCCTGTCCGCACTTTGGTTTGATCAATACGGCCTAACGACGCCAGCATCCTCATCATAATTTGTTCGGACGGCATCTCTAAACTGAAAATAAGCACGGGCTTGTCGCTGGTAATAGCGGCGTGTTCACACAGGTTCATCGCAAAAGTGGTTTTACCCATAGAAGGACGAGCCGCCACTATGATTAGATCCGACGGCTGCATACCGTTGGTCATTTTATCCAGATCCATATAACCCGTGGATACACCAGTTAAACCACCGGCACTTGGGTTACGGAACAGCTCGTCAATTTTATCTATGGTTTTCGACAAAATGCTGTTGATAGGTTCAGGGCCTTCATTGGAATTAGCACGCTGCTCAGCAATTTTAAAGACTTTGGTCTCAGCGAAATCGAGTAGTTCAGCACTGTTACGACCTTGCGGGTCGTAACCTGCATCAGCAATGTCGTGCGCCACTGAAATCATATCCCGTACCACAGCGCGTTCACGCACTATGTCGGCATACGCCAGAATATTGGCCGCACTTGGAGTGTTTTTGGCAATTTCGCCCAGATAAGCAAAACCACCAACGTCGGCTAATTGCTGACTACGCTCTAAGGTTTCAGACACTGTAATTAAGTCGATAGGCTGGTTGGCTTCAGCCACCCGCGACATGGCAGAAAAAATAAAACGGTGTGAACGTAAATAGAAGTCCTGCTCTACCACTTTTTCTGAGACCTTGTCCCAGGCATCATTGTCCAGCATTAAGCCGCCTAAGACGGATTGCTCGGCTTCAATGGAATGTGGCGGCATTTTTACCGCAGCGACTTGTTTATCTCTTTGCTTATTGTCCATAACACCAGAAGTTCTAGAAATTAGATCACAGGCTGATAGCACCTGCCAGGGAGCGATAGCCTACCATTAAAGCATGTATGACGGTTTGGAAAAATCAGTAAAGCGGAATTTTTTTAACGTAAAACGAAGGCAAAGCGGGGGAAGAATTGGGCACACAAATTTGTGTGCCCAAAAGGCTTATTAAGCCTCAGCAACCACTACTACTTTGATAGTAGCTGTTACTTCTGCGTGTAACTGCAGCGCAATGTTGAATTCGCCAGTTTCACGGATAGTACCGTTAGGTAACTTCACTTCAGCTTTCGTTACTGCAACACCTGCAGCAGTGATAGCATCAGCGATATCGCGTGTACCAACTGAACCGAACAATTTGCCTTCGTCA
The DNA here is from genome assembly GCF_021290985.1 of Rheinheimera soli. Classification (GTDB taxonomy): domain Bacteria; phylum Pseudomonadota; class Gammaproteobacteria; order Enterobacterales; family Alteromonadaceae; genus Pararheinheimera; species Pararheinheimera soli. The sequence goes on along the minus strand of NZ_JAJOYU010000011.1, from coordinate 121,973 downwards.
CCAGCTTTAGAAGCTAAAGTCACTTCAGCCAGAGCAGCGATTTTCTCAGCACGAGCTTGAGAAGTTGCTAAAGTTTCAGCCAGTTTGGCTTCTAACTCAGCACGACGCTGTTCAAATTTTTCGATGTTAGCTTTGGTCGCTGGAACTGCTTTTCCCTGTGGGAATAAGAAGTTACGAGCATAACCAGATTTAACAGTTACGTTGTCGCCTAAACCACCAAGGTTAGCAACTTTGTCCAACAGAATAATTTCCATTGTAATACCCTCTCTGTATACGGTTTAACCAGTCGCTGTTAGCTATGTGAATCGCTGTATGGTAACAAGGCCAGGTAGCGTGCGCGTTTGATAGCGCGTGCTAATTGACGTTGATACTTAGCGCTGGTACCAGTGATACGGCTTGGGACAATTTTGCCACTTTCAGTGACATAATTTTTTAACGTAGCTGTATCTTTGTAATCGATCTCAATCACGCCTTCTGCAGAGAAACGGCAGAATTTACGGCGACGGAAATAACGAGCCATGAAACTTCTCCTAACTTAATATTTCAATCTGTTGGGCATGCAGCACCAGTTTAGACTGACCGCTGCGGCTCTGATGCCGGTTTAAAAAACCTGTCACCCGAACTTTGTTTCCCAGTTTCAAATTGTGAGTTTGTTGCGCTAACCCGGCTCCTGCACAGACCACTTGTAATCTGACATAAACCTGACGGTTAAAACCGGCTTCCTGCTGCACTGATTGGTGCTCAATCACTAAATAACTGTGAGGAATACCGGCCGGACTTTCGCTGTGGTCTACCTGACGGCATATAGTGCCAGTCACAACCAGGCTATTGTCCATCTGCAAATTACTCGTCGTTTGCTACCAGCTCATCTGAATCACGAGGAGCACGGTCACGACGTTCATCACGTACCTTGGCCATTGGTGATGGCTCAGTCACGGCAGTGTTAGTGCGCATGATCAGGTTACGCAATACAGCGTCGTTGAAGCGGAAGTTAGTTTCCAGCTCGTCAATTACTGCCTGTGGCGCTTCTACGTTCATCAGAACATAGTGAGCTTTGTGCAGCTTTTCGATTGGATAAGCTAATTGACGACGGCCCCAGTCTTCTAAGCGGTGAATTGAACCACCAGCTTCTTTGATCGCGCCAGTGTAACGCTCGATCATTCCTGGAACTTGTTCACTTTGATCTGGGTGAACCATAAACACGATTTCGTAATGACGCATTGTAGCTCCTTACGGTTAGTTAGCCTCGGGTGAGCTCGACCAGACTCGCATAGAGGCAAGGAACGTTCTGGATGGTCGAAGGGGCGGTATTCTAGGGGTTTCTTGCTGTTAAAACAAGCTACAACACGGATTTTTATCAGGCTATAGCGTCAATTCTGCGGAGATATTGCTATTTAACGGAAAAGCCCCCATAACATTTCCAACTGAGCAATAAATAAACAGGAATAAAGTCATGAGCTTTAGAACAGAACGCGACAGTATGGGTGAAGTGCAATTGCCTGCAGAGGCCTTGTATCAGGCGCAAACCCAACGCGCTTTGGATAATTTTCAAATCAGCCCTTTGACTATGCCTCCGGCTTTTATTAAAGCCGTGCTTCGAGTTAAACAAGCCGCCGCCGCCGCCAATCTTGAGCTGAAGTTACTGGAACCACAGATTGCATCTGCTATCAATTCTGCCGCAGAGCAACAACTGCTTGAACTGGATATGGCGCACTACCCTATCGATCTGTTTCAGACGGGTTCTGGCACCAGCACCAATATGAACGTCAATGAAGTGCTGGCGACTTTAGCCAGCAAAAGTTCAGGCCTTGCTATCAGCCCCAACGATCATATTAATCTGGGTCAAAGCAGCAATGATGTGATCCCAACCGCCATTCATTTAAGTGCTGCTGTTGCCAACCATCAGTTAATTGAGGCGCTGACCAGGCTGGAAGCTGTCATAGCGACTAAAGCTCAAGAAGTTGGGCATATCGTCAAAACAGGTCGCACTCATCTGATGGATGCTATGCCAGTGACTTTTGCTCAGGTGTTATCCGGCTGGCAGGCCCAAATTGCCCATGCCCGGCAGCAACTGGAGTTTGCACAGCAGCAGGTATTAGCATTGGCTCAGGGCGGCACAGCTGTAGGCACAGGCATTAATGCCCATCCGGATTTTGCTGCTTTGTTTTGTAAGAAGCTAAGTAGCCAGACAGGTTTAAAATTCAAACCCAGTTCTAACTTCTTTTTAAGTTTAGGCTCGCAAGACGCTATTGTGGCTTTATCAGGTGCGACCAAAGTGCTGGCTGTGGCGTTAATGAAAATAGCCAATGACTTACGTTGGATGAACTCTGGCCCATTAGCAGGTTTAGGCGAAATAGCCCTGCCGGCTTTGCAACCTGGTTCTTCCATTATGCCGGGCAAGGTCAATCCGGTGATCCCTGAGGCTGTGGCCATGGTGGCAGCTCAAGTGATAGGCAATGACAGCACTATTACAGTCGCTGGCCAGTCTGGCAACTTTGAGCTGAATGTGATGTTGCCCGTCATAGCCCATAACATCTTACAGAGCCTCGAGCTGTTAAGTTCTGCAAGCGCTGCCTTAGGTGAAAAGGCCATAGCAGGTTTTACGGTGCAAAAAGACAAGATTGATGAGGCTTTATCGCGTAACCCTATTCTGGTGACTGCGCTGAATCCATTGATTGGCTATTTAAAAGCAGCAGATATTGCCAAGCAGGCGTACAAAGAAAAACGGCCTGTCATTGATGTCGCAGTAGAACAAACCAGTTACAGCAGAGCAGAGTTAGAAAAGTTATTAGATCCGGCCCTGCTTAGCAAGGGTTAGAATACTTGGGGTCTGGCCACAAGGCTGACCCCATAACCGGATTACTGACGCTGACGCACGGCTTCAAATAAGCAGATACCAGTCGCGACCGATACGTTTAAGCTTGATACAGAACCAAACATTGGGATCTTCATCAGCGAATCACAATGCTCTCGGGTCAGACGGCGTAAACCATCGCCTTCAGCGCCCAAAGCTATGGCCAGAGGACCATTTAGCTTGGTTTGATAAATAGTGGTGTCGGTTTCACCAGCAGCACCTACCACCCAAATACCAGCGTCTTTTAACTCACGAATAGTGCGGGCTAAGTTAGTCACCGTAATAAAAGGCACTACTTCAGCAGCGCCACAAGCGACTTTACGTACTACAGGAGTTACTTTGACTGAACGGTCTTTAGGAGCGACCACTGCATGTACTCCAGCCGCATCAGCACTACGTAAAATAGCACCTAAGTTATGTGGGTCGGTAATGCCATCTAAAATCAGAATAAAAGGACTAGATTGCTCAGCGATAATACGGGCTAAATCCTGCTCGTTGCCGGTTTGCTGAGCGCGGGCTCTTGCCACCACGCCCTGATGCTGCGCGCCATTGACCTTTTCATCCAAAGCTCTGCGGTTGCAGTATTGCACTGACACGCCAAAATCACGGGCGAATTTCAGCAGCGGCTGTAAACGCTGATCGTCTTTGTCTTTTAAGATAAAAAGTTCAAGAACATCTTCCGGCGCACGTTCAAATAACGCACTTACCGCATGAATACCAAATACAAAATCTGCGCTCATCGCAACCTCAATTGAAATAGCAAAGCCCGGTAACACCGGGCTTTGGTTTAACTGTCGGCTAGTGTAGCAAAAACACCAGCCTATTGCTTTTGCTACTTACGTTTACGCGGTGCTTTACCAGGCCGTGGACCTGCTGGGCTTTTCGCTGCCGGACTTTTTGCTGCTGGTTTGCTACCCGCTGGCTTTTTCGCTGCAGGCTTTTTACCTGCGGGCTTTCTATCCGCGTTACCCGGAGCTGTTTGCTCTACACCGGCTTTACGGGCGCCTTTTTTGCGCATTGAGGCTTTTTCTTCCGCAGGTGTCATGGCCGCCTTTTTACTGGCGCTGACTTTGCGATTCGAGGTAGTGCGTTTTTCCATGCCCACTATGCCTAAATCAATTTTGCGCGCTTCCAGGTTCACCGCCAACACTTTGACTTCAATCAGGTCACCCATACGGTATTGCACATTGCTATGCTCGCCTTTCAGCACCTGACGCTCAGTATCAAAGTGGTAATAGTCGTTCTGGAGCGAAGTGACATGCACTAAACCTTCGATATACAAGTCGCTGATACGGACAAACAAACCAAAGTTAGTGACGGTAGAGACCACACCTTTGAAGCTGTCACCAATGTGATCCTGCATATACTCACATTTCAGCCAATCGGCTACTTCACGGGTTGCATCGTCAGCACGGCGTTCTGTCATCGAACATTGTTCACCCAAAGGATGAATTTGTTTTTCAGTGTAGCCTTTAGGCCCAGTCACTTTCTGACCCTGTGTTTGCAAAATGGCTTTAATAGCACGGTGCAATACCAGATCCGGATAACGACGAATAGGCGAGGTAAAGTGTGCATAAGCTTCTAACGCCAGACCAAAGTGGCCTAAGTTATCGCCCTGATACACAGCCTGCTTCATTGAGCGCAGCATAGTGGTTTCAATCAGCTCTTTATCCGGTCTGTCCTGCAGTTTTTGCAAGGTCAGCATCAGATCCAAAGGTGTTGGTTCCACCGGCAGATTGGCTTCAATACCTAATTCAGCAAGGAAACGTCTGAAGTTGGCAAAACGATCCGCGTCCGGGCGCTCATGCACACGGAACAAGGCAAAAGCTTCATGTTTTTCAATCAGCTTAGCAGCCGAAACGTTGGCTAAAATCATACATTCTTCAATGATCTTATGTGCTTCGTTACGGTGAATTGGCACTATCTGTTCAATTTTACGATGGCTGTTAAAGATAAAACGGGTTTCTACCGTTTCAAATTCAATAGCACCCCGTTCGGCCCGTACTTTCGCCATTTGTTTATACAGCGAAAACAGGTTATCGATATTGGTTAGGTTAGCTTCGTACTGCTGACGTAACTTCGGATCACCTTCTAATATAGCGTGAACCTTGTTGTAGGTCAGACGTGCACTGGAATGCATCACAGCTTCATAAAACTGATAACCGTCCAGTTTGCCTTGTTTGCTGATATGCATTTCAGCAACGAAACAAAGCCGGTCTGTATGCGGATTCAGTGAACATAAACCGTTGGATAACACTTCAGGCAGCATAGGAACCACATGGTCCGGGAAATACACCGAGTTACCACGTTCCAGCGCTTCTTTATCCAGCGGAGTATCTGGCATGACATAAGCACTAACGTCCGCTATAGCGACCCATAAATGCCAGCCGCCATCGGCTTTGCGTTCACAGTACACAGCGTCATCGAAGTCACGGGCATCTTCACCATCTATAGTGATTAAACCCAATTGCGTCAAATCAACACGGCCAGCCTTAGCTTCCATCGGTACTTCAGTACCATAGCCCGCCACTTGCTGTTCAACAGCTTTGGAAAACTCGTGGGGTATTTGATGGTTACGAATAGCGATTTCGATTTCCATACCAGGCGCCATATGTTCGCCCAGCACTTCAATCACTTTCCCTACAGCGTTGACTCTTTTGCTTGGTCGCTGGCTGATTTCAACCAACACCACCTGACCATGACGCGCTGCGCCTTCTTCACCTGGTGGTATCACAATGTCCTGGCTCAGACGTGGATCGTCTGGCACCACAACACCTAAAGCAAAATCTTTAAAGTAACGGCCTACTATAGGTTCATTACGGGCTTCTAAAATGCGGACTATACGGGCTTCCACTTTGTCGCGGCTGGCAAAATCGCTTTTCGATGCCAGCACCACGTCGCCATGCAGCAGACGTTTCATTTCAAAGTTAGGAATAAACCAGTCTGGACCACCTTGTTCCAGCTTTAAGAAGCCAAAACCATCGCGGTGACCTAACACAGTACCTTTGACTAAATCCAGGTCGTCGACCAGACCATAGCGTTTGCTTTTGTTAAACAGCAACTGGCCGTCACGTTCCATGGCGCGCAGACGTTTTTTCAGCGCAAACATCGCTTCATCGTCTGTCAGCTTTAATTCAGCGGCCAACTCTTCAAAGTAGGCAGGTTGTTGCCGCTGCTTTAAGTGTTCGAGGATAAATTCCCGACTAGGGATGGGGTTTTCATATTTTTCTTGCTCACGCGCAAGATGCGGATCTTTGACCGTCATGTTTTCTCTTTTTCACTAATTCAGCCTGCAGTGTAGCAGTCACAGGTGAATTTTTCACTACAATGGCCTTTTGGCCCTCGTTAGCGCAGCACCCGGCATTTTATTCGCCAGCTGAGCTAACAGCTGTTGCACCTCTTGGTGCGTTTTGGTGTCGGCGATCACGGTGTGATGCAGCCAACGGTAACAATCTTCCATATCTAAAGGACTGGCATCGCCTTTAATCAGCATTTGGGCAAAACGCATTTGCGCTTTTAAGTTGCCCAAACCTGCTGCTTCACGCAGATATAACACAGCTTTGCTGTTATCCTGCTGAACAAAACGGCCAATATGATAATAGCGCCCAACTTGCTCCAGTGCTTCAGGTAAACCCTGAGATGCAGCCTGTTGCATTAAATCCCAGCCGCGTTCAACGTCTTTTTTCACACAAACGCCAAAGGCCAGCATATCACCATATAAAAATTGGTAGGCTGGCACTTTCATCACATCTGCTCTGGCCTGAATATCATTCACCAGCTGGCAGTCATCTTTTTGCACCCGCTGTAAATGCACATTTTGTTTAATTAAATCCAGCAGTTCATCCTGAGTATAAAGCTGTACTACTGTTACTTCCTGTGTTTTGGCAGGCAAGCTAAGCAGCGCAAGAACTGAACTTAAGACTAAACAACAAAACTTCATAGTTACCCCGGGCCATAGCCACTGATATTTATACACTTAGATAAAAAACATACAAAAATCAGGCCATCGCAAAAGACAGTGTTCTGACACCAGCATATCCTGTTTAGTTCGCAGAGCAAAATAGCCTGCTCTAAAAGCAAAAACGCTGCACATGGCAGCGTTTTTTCTATTTACCGTGGATTAAACGGCAAATGGATGACGCAGCGTGATGGTCTGAATACGATCCGGGCCTGTTGAAATAATATCAATAGGTACACCAGTGATCTCTTCCAGACGCGTAATGTAGTTGCGAGCTTCAACTGGCAACTCTTCCAGCTTCTGTACACCAAAAGTACTTTGGGTCCAGCCCGGCATTTCTTCAAACACCGGAGTAACGACTTCATAGCCTTCAGCTGCCATTGGCGGCACATCAGTGATAGAACCGTCAGCTGCTTTATAGCCAATACAAATTTTGACAACACTTAAGCCATCTAAAACGTCGAGCTTAGTTAAGCAGAATCCTGAGATACTGTTTAACTGCACAGCACGTTTCACTGCAACTGCATCAAACCAACCACAGCGGCGTTTACGGCCAGTAGTTGCGCCAAATTCATGGCCTTTCACACCTAAGTGTTCACCGACTTCACAGTCCAGTTCTGTTGGGAACGGGCCTGAACCCACGCGGGTGGTATAAGCTTTCACAATACCTAACACATAGTCTAAATAACGTGGGCCAAAACCAGCACCAGTAGCTACGCCACCAGCAGTAGTGTTAGACGAGGTCACATAGGGGTAAGTACCGTGGTCAATGTCTAATAAAGTACCCTGGGCACCTTCAAACATGATTTCTTTACCGGCCTTACGAGCTTTATCCAGTAAATCGGTCACGTCTACTACCATAGGCTTTAACACATCAGCTATAGCTAAAGCGTTGTCTAAAGTAGTTTGGAAATCAATCGCATCCACTTTGTAGTACTGAGTTAAAGTGAAGTTGTGCAAATCCATCAGAACTTTCAGCTTTTCAGCAAATAATTCAGGATTAAACAAATCACCTACACGCAGACCACGACGCGCTACTTTGTCTTCATAGGCTGGACCAATGCCACGACCTGTAGTACCAATTGGCTTATCGCCACGGGCTACTTCGCGCGCTTTATCCAAAGCCACATGGAAAGGCAGGATTAACGGACAAGCTTCGCTCAACAACAGACGCTCTTTCACCGGAACACCTTTTTGTTCCAGCATGGCCATCTCTTTCAATAAAGCTTCAGGGGATAACACTACACCGTTACCAATCACACATTTTACGTTTGCACGTAAAACACCTGATGGGATCAAATGTAATACCGTTTTTTCACCGTCTATTACTAACGTATGACCGGCATTATGGCCGCCTTGATAGCGCACCACATAGCTTGCCTTGTCAGTTAACAAGTCAACGATTTTTCCTTTTCCTTCGTCACCCCATTGGGTTCCGAGTACGACAACGTTTTTGGCCATGGTTCCTACATCATGGAGAAAAATTAGGCGGGGATTCTACCAAATTAACAACCAAAGTTCAGCGCGATTGAGAAAAAAAAACCAGATATTTTCTTTCTGGTTCTTTTTCAACAACTAAAGGGGCAAAAAATGCTTATGGCGCAAAGAAAATCAGCAGTAAAACTCCGGCAATCACCAAAAACCCGCCCAGCTGTTGCATCTGTATTGTAGGTTGATCTGCAATTTTTCGTAGGTATGAACGCCATCTGTTCGGAAAAAACATAGGGCCCAAACCTTCAATGATCAGAACCAGCCCTAGAGCGGCCCACCAATAGTCAGCCATTTAGCCAATATCCTTTAAACAAGACAAATTGTAATCTGCTGCATTGTGATACAAAGCAAATCCAAAACGCAGTCTGTCACCCCTATAATCCGTCATGATGCCCTGCTGCTTTAATGCAGCAGCAATACGGGCAACGTCGCCAGCGGCAAAACGAAAAGTTAAAAACTGACCTTGTTGCTGATCTTGTTTATCCAGTAAATGCTGACGATTTAACAGTGGATGCTGTATTTCATCCAGTAAGCGAAGAAAAGCCTGTTGCAGGTTTTGGATATAGGCTTGCACTTTTTCTACGCTAAGGCCTTGCTGCTGATACAAGTCAAATACCGCCAGCACACGGTACAAGGCCGAACAATCCATAGTAGCTCCGGCAAACCGATAGCCGTTGTTGGCGTATTGCACCTGGCCTTGTTTGGCCTTTGCCAGTTCACCAAATTCAGCAAACCAGCCTGTGTAGATGGGTCTGTGTTCACTGCTTTTTGGCACAGCCATAAAACAGCAACCTTCACCCCCCTGTGCATATTTATAACTACCAGCCAGATAAAAAACGCGCTCTGCTATAGCAGATAAATCAGTCGGCACCGCCATAAAACCATGATAACCATCGACCACTATCATAGCGTCTGTGATTTTATCCAGCGCCTGTACCAATGCAGTTAAGTCTTTAATACCAACACCAGAGTTAAAAAACACCTGACTGAAGAACACCAGATCAACAGGCTGAGCTACAACTGCGGCCGCTAATCGCTCTGAAAAGCTGGCAAAAGGTTCAGTCGGCACTCGAATCACATTGACTGTGGTTAACTCAGAGAGGCGGTTGATCTGACGATGAAAGCTATGGAACTCGCTGTCCGTGGTGACCACTGTCAAAGGTTTGGACCAGTCAAAGCAGCTTAATAAACGCATAACAAATTCATGGGTATTAGGCGCAAACACAATTTGCTCAGGCTCTGGCAGCTTTAAAATTCGGGCTATATGTTGTTGTACCGCTGGCACTTTTTCACCAAACACCAAATCCCATTTATCATCCACTAAGCAAGCGGTGTCATCCCAGTACGCCAAGGTAGCGTCACGGGTCACGTCAGGCCAATAATGATGGGAGTGACAGGCAAAATGTTGTTTACCCGGGTTGGCTTTTAAGAAGTGCTGATAAAACTGCTGATACATATCAAAATCCTTACGAAAGACACAGGCAGAGTAACCGAAAGTAGTTTAAATAGAAAAGGCCCCGCAGGGCCTTTTCTATTTAGTGAAAACCAGCTGTTGTCAGCTTAGTTTTGCACTTTGTCTGACTTCATATATTTGAAGAAGTCGTTGTCTGGCTGGATCACCATCACGTCGTTTTTGTTCTGGAAGCTGTTTTTATAGGCTTCTAAACTACGAACGAAACTGTAGAACTCGCTGTTTTTGCTGTACACATCTGCATAAACTTTTGCAGCAGAAGCATCACCTTCACCACGCACAGTACGAGAGTTACGCTCAGCGTCGGCCACCATAATAGTTACGCGGGCATCTACGTCAGCTTTGATAATTTCAGACTGTTCCATACCACGGCTGCGGTGTTCTTTTGCCACTGCAGTACGCTCAGCACGCATACGTTGGAAAATGGAGTTACTGATTTCGTCAGGTAAATTGATTTTCTTCACACGAACGTCAAGGATATCAATACCTAATTCTTTTGCAGCAGCGCCGGCCTGTTCCATCGCACGTTGCATCAGTTGAGTACGCTCGCCTGACACAATTTCCTGAATGGTACGGCTACCAAACTCAGTACGTAAACCGTTGTTGATGTACTGCTTTAACAGCACTTCAGCCTGAGATAAATTACCGCCTGTGGATAAGAAATACTTACCAAAGTCGGCAATACGCCATTTTACATAGCTGTCGACCAATAAGTCTTTTTTCTCAGCTGTGACAAAACGGTCAGACGACGGATCGGCCAATGTCTGGATACGGGCGTCAAGTTTACGAACGTTTTCAATCAGCGGCACTTTAAAATGCAGACCAGGCTCAAATACGCGCACCAGTTCGGCGTCATCACGCTGGATTTTACCAAAACGAATGACTATACCGCGTTCGCCTTCAGGGATAACAAAGACTGAAGACACCACTCCAATACCCAGGATAGCGATTAAGGCTAATACTAAATTTTTCATCACTTAACCTCTGCCAGTTCTGGTGCTGTCAACACGGCTTGCTTCAGGACGCAGATCCGGAGTTCTGCTGTCGTTATCATTGGTTCTGCTGCTTGGCGCTAATGGATTCACCGCAGGGGCTTTGGTATCGCCGCTGTTGTTGATCATTTTGTCCAAAGGTAAATACATAATGTTATTACCATTTTTCACATCAACCAGTACCTTGGAGCTATTGCCATACACCTGTTCCATAGTCTCTAAGTACATACGGTCACGGGTCACTTGTGGTGCAGCCAGATATTCAGGCAGCAGTTTCTCAAAACGAGCCACTTCACCCTGAGCTTTTAACAAGGTTTGTTGTTTATAAGCTTCAGCTTCCTGCATCATCCGGTTGACCTGGCCACGGGCACGCGGTTCAATTTCACGGGCATAGGCTTCGGCTTCACGGATATAACGTTGTTCATCTTCCTGCGCTGAAATCGCATCATCAAAAGCTGCTTTCACTTCTTCTGGCGGACGGGCGTCACGGAAGTTCACATCGACCAGTTGCAGGCCCATAGTGTACAGGGAAATAATCTGCTCAAGCTCGGTTCTGGTGTTTTGACGGATCACTTCACGACCTTTGGTCAGTACGTCATCCATGACTGAGTGACCTACGACATAACGTAAGGCTGCGTCTGTCGCTTCACGTAAGCTGCTGTCGGCATCAACCACAGAAAACTTATAAGCACGGGCGTCAAACACACGGTACTGAATTTCAAAGGTAACACGAACCAGGTTTTGATCCTGAGTCAGCATAAAACCATCAGTACGTAATGAACGAACGCTGGTGATATCAACTGGCGTCACTGTATCGATAAACGTTGGTTTCCAGTGAATACCAGGCATCACTTCAGAGTGATACTGACCAAAACGTAAGATCAAACCCCGTTCTGATTCTTTAATGGTATAGAAGCCACTGAAAGCCCAAACCAGTAATGCAACCACAAGTATCAGTATCAGAGCGGCAGAACCACCACTGTTATTACTGCTGTTGTTGCCAGTGTTTTTATTGCCACCAAAGATACCACCGAACTTTTTGCTTAAGTTGCGGAAGACTTCATCTAAATCGGGCGGGCCCTGATCACGACCACCTTGTTTCCAAGGGTCATTATCTTTGCCGTTATTGCCCGGCTCGTTCCAAGCCATGCTTCACTCCATCTCTAATTGTGATATTGAAACTAATGTATCAAAAAAAGCTCTGTGCTGACGATAAAAAACTAAAGACTGACTATATAGTTTTGTAACAGTCCGTCACTTTGTTTCAGTAACCGCGCCCACTCTGCTTTTGATAAGGCTATTCTCACTTGCGTTTCACCCAGATCGCTAAAAGATTCGGTCTGAACCGCTGATAATTCATGTAAACGTGCCCGCCACACGGCTGCATCAGCAGGCAATTTTAATTCCAGTTGCATATAGTCATCCGCCAGACGTTCGCGGATCACTTGCAACAGTAATTCGATACCCACACCTTGCTTCGCTGAAATATACACAGCAATAGGTTCAGCCTGCTCATTGTATTCTATACGGGCCTGCTGCTCAGTCTGGTCAATTTTATTAAACACCAGTAACTGCGGCACTTGATCAGCGTCAATTTCATGCAACACCAGTTGCACTTGCTTGATATTGTCCGCCATACGCTGATCGGCCACATCAATCACATGCAGTTGCAAGTCCGCATCACGGCTTTCCTGCAAAGTAGATTTAAAAGCTGCGACTAAGTCATGAGGCAAATGCCGGATAAAACCAACGGTATCAGCAAAGATAATAGAACCAAACTCAGGCAGTTTCACTTGCCTCAGTGTTGGGTCTAAGGTTGCAAACAGCTGATCGGCTGCATACACATCCGCACTGGTCAGGCGATTAAATAAGGTAGATTTACCGGCGTTGGTATAACCCACTAAGGACACCACAGGAATTTCAGCACGTTGTCTGGCTTTACGGCCTTGCTCACGCTGCTTACTGACTTTATCCAGCTTCACTAACAAAGCCGTGATTTTATCCCGCAGTAAACGCCTGTCGGTTTCGAGACGGGTTTCACCCGGACCTCTCATACCAATGCCGCCTTTTTGCCGCTCAGCGTTGTCCCAGCCACGCACTAAACGTGACGACAAATGCTTCAGCTGTGCCAGTTCGACCTGCAATTTACCTTCGTAGCTGCGGGCACGCTGGGCGAAAATATCCAGGATCAGAGTGGTACGATCAATAACCCGGCACTGACAAAGCAGTTCCAGGTTACGGGTTTGAGCCGGGGTTAAAGAGTGATTAAAAATAATCAGATCAACTTGTAGCTCAGCGACAGCTTGCGCTAGTTCTGCCGCTTTGCCACTGCCAAGAAAAAACTTAGCATCGATCGTACTACGGTTGGCAGTCATCACAGCACGTGATTCAACTCCAGCCGACGACACAAGCATCTCCAGTTCCTGCAAATCTTCACTGGCACTGTCTTGTGAAAGATAGATATGCACAAGGATTGCTTGCTCGGCCACAATTTCGCTGTCAAACAAGCTTAAGAATTCCCGATTATTCCATCTCGTCCATTTCGCCTGTACCAGTACCATGGCTAGCCATAGTATTGACAGCACGAGCTGGGACTACAGTAGAAATGGCATGTTTATACACCATTTGACTGACTGTGTTTTTCAGAAGGATCACAAATTGATCAAAAGACTCGATTTGTCCCTGCAATTTAATACCGTTCACCAGATAAATAGAGACTGGGATACGCTCGCGTCTTAAAGTATTTAAAAACGGGTCTTGTAACGATTGGCCCTTTGCCATTTTCGCTTTCCTTATTTCTAATTATGTTTCTCTATATATGGATTATTATATTATTTTCAAGTCGTTAAATAACAACTTTTTTTCAATTATCTTCAACTAGCTTAGCGAAGTTAAAATGGCTTGCAAGTTTTCCGCCTGTTTGTCTTCGGTTTTTAACCAATTTAATTCAGGCCAACTGCGTAACCAGGTCAATTGCCGTTTCGCCAATTGACGAGTAGCGGCAATGCCTTGTTCCAGCATTTCCTGCTCAGACAGCTGTCCTTGCAGGTGTAACCACATCTGACGATAACCCACACAACGCATTGAAGGTAAATCTAAATGCAGATCAGGTCGTTGCATCAAAGTTTTTACTTCATCAGCAAAACCACAATCCAGCATTTGCCGGAATCTGACAGCTATACGGTGGTGAAGTTCAGACCGATCTGTTGGATTGATAGCAAATTGTTGCACTGGGTATGGAAAAGGCTCACCTTTGTGCTCCGTCAGTTCAGTCAGACTCTTGCCCGTAAGTCGGTACACCTCTACAGCTCTGTTTACCCTTTGTGGGTCGTTCGGATGAATACGAGCCGCCGATACAGGATCAAACTCTGCCAGTTGCTGATGCAAATAACCCCAACCGTGCTCTGCTGCTTCAGCTTCTATCTGTTGTCGTATTTCTGGATCTGCTTCAGGCAAAGGCGATATGCCCTGCAACAAAGTGCGGAAATACAACATAGTGCCGCCTACCAGAATAGCGGTTTTCCCCCTGCTGTGGATATCAGCAATAAGTCGTAACGCATCAGTGCGAAAATCTGCAGCCGAATAAGCAGAAGCCGGATCAAGAATATCAATTAAATGATGAGGTGCATCCAGAAGTTCTGCCGCAGTAGGTTTGGCAGTGCCTATATCCATACCTTTATAAATTAAGGCACTGTCGACACTAATCAATTCAGACGGGATGCTTTTATACAGCTCAATAGCCAATGCAGTTTTACCGCTGGCTGTAGGCCCCATTAGAAAAATAACTTTAGGATCCATCTGAGTCCTGTAATAACTTGATAGAGGTGGTTAAATCCAAAGGCACAGCATGCCAATGTGGTCCCTGCTGATTTAACATCGGAAAATGTTTTACTAAAGAAGCAGCCTGCAGTACTCCACCGTTTAATAACTGTTGCAGCAATAAGCTTAGCAGTTGTGTGTCCTGCTGTTGCAACCAGTCTTGCCACCACAGAGGTAACCACTGTGCTACCGCACTTTGTCGCAGCCATGCAGGTACAGCTCTTACAATCAGTGTCTGGTTATTGACCAAAAAATCAAAGCCCAGGTGGCTTAATAAATCCGCTTTGCTTAGCAAAAACTGCTGTTCTGTCTGTTGTAACGTTAAGCGCACCGGCATTAACAGAGGCAAAGGATCTGCACCTTGTTCAAGCCACAATGGGGCAGCGCTGGCAGCTATATCGATGACCCATAGTTGATCTGAAACAGAGCACAGCAGATAACGATTCTGGCTTATCAAAGCTTCCTGTTGTACAACAGAATCTGATTGCTCCACTCGCTGAGTTTTTTCAGCAAAAACCGGCCAGCTTTGTGCTGCAGGTTGCGCCACAGCAGGTCTGTAGGGTTGACCTGCATAAGCCGAAGGTCGGGCTGCATAAGAAGGAGTTGTAGCTGATGGCTGCACTTGTCTCTGCGCAGGCAATTCCGGCATAACAAAGGCCGCAGATTCTGGCGGAGCTGTCACCTCAGCACTGTGTTGTTGTGGTTCTAACTGCAACAGCGCATTGGTCAAAGCCGACGCGACAAAGTCATGCACTAAACGGGCCTGATGAAACCGTACTTCATGTTTAGCCGGATGCACATTGACATCCACCTGACGTGGATTGATGTCCAGATAGAGCACAAAAGCGGGTTGCTGTTCAGCGCTTAGCAGAGAGCCATAAGCCTGACGTATCGCATGATTGAGCAATTTATCCTTCATCATACGGCCATTGACATAGCTGTATTGGCATTGCAATTGCTCTTTACAGGCTGAAGGTTGCAACACCCAGCCCCAAAGCTTTAAGTCATCGTATGCCACCTCAACAAAAGCAGCCTGTTCCAGAAAGTTTTTGCCACACAAAGCAGCTACACGTTTTTGCTGGGCTTCGCGACTATCGGCTTTTTTCAGTTGCCGTACTGTCTGACCGTTATGAATTAAAGTCCAGCTGACATCAAAGCGGCTTAATGCTAAACGCTTAACCAATTCATCAATATGAGCGAACTCGGTTTTGTCGCTGCGCAAAAACTTACGCCGCGCCGGCGTATTAAAAAACAGATCCAGCACTTCAATACTGCTGCCATCCGGATGAGCTGCTGGTCTAATTTGCACCTGCATATCACGGCCTTCGGCGTAGGCTTGCCAGGCTTTATCCTGAGTTGCAGGCTTTGAGGTTAAAGTCAGACGGGAAACAGAACTGATAGAGGCTAAAGCTTCGCCCCTAAATCCAAGGCTGACAATTTGCTCCAAATCATCCAAAGAACTGATTTTACTGGTGGCATGCCGGCTTAACGCCAAGCCTAATTCAGCTTCAGCTATACCGGAGCCATTGTCGCGAATGAGGATTTTTTTACTGCCGCCGCGCTCAATCTCAATCAAAATTTGATCAGCACCTGCATCCAGGCTGTTTTCAACCAGTTCTTTAACAACAGAAGCTGGCCGCTCTACCACTTCGCCTGCGGCAATCTGGTTCGCCAGTTGAGGAGGTAAAATCTGAATAGGCATCAGGGGATCCTAAGCACCTGACCAATCAGAATATTGTCGCTTTTCAGATTGTTGTGCCGACGCAGTTCCGCCATGCTGACGCCATACTGTCTCGCCACTCTGGACAAAGACTCACCGCGTTTTACTTTATGAGTGCGGTTACCACTGCTGGCCACAGTCGCCGATCTATTCTGCGAAGTGGGCATCACAGTAGGCACAGAACGGCCATTATTTTTATGTGCGGCAAATAATGAATCTGCTGGTGGTGATTTCTCAAAATAACGTTTCACCGCCCTGAAAATCGCCTGCGCCAGCTTATGCTGATGATTTGGGTCTTTCAGTAAACGCTCTTCGTTGTAGTTAGAGATAAAACCGGTTTCTACCAAAATAGACGGAATATCAGGCGCTTTTAACACAGCAAGACTGGCCGCTTGTGGCTCCTTTTTATGCAAATGTGCCACGGTCGACATTTCACGTAAAACTTCTTTAGCCACTTCAAAACCAGTCACCATCGAATGGTTCATCGACAGATCCAATACGGTTTGTGCCAGGTAACGTTCGTTGGCCGAGTCTTTGATAATCTCGCCTACTCCACCTAATAACTCTGAGTGTTGTTCAGTTTGCTCCAGCATCCGGCCCACTTCAGTAGTAGCACGGCGCATGGACAATACCCAGACCGAAGCGCCATGAGCTTTGCGGTTTTGCACTGCATCTGCATGAATGGAAATTAACAAATCGGCTTGTTTCTGCCTTGCGATCTCAGGTCTTTTATTCGGGTGGATGTAATAGTCACCGGTACGGGTTAATACAGCTTTTAAACCGGGCTGTTGATTAATCATCGCGGCTAACTGCCGTGATACCGACTGAGTAATAATTTTTTCGTGGGTACCTTTAGGCCCCACAGCACCAGGGTCCTGACCACCATGACCAGCATCAATTGCAATAATAATATCGCGACCTGTGGCTCTGCTGCTTGTTGTCCCCTGTGACGCTGACGGAACCGATTGAGACACAACAGGTGCAGGGGTGGATGGCGTGACTGAAGTCACTGGCGCGCCCTGACTGCCGGACGAACCAGCCCCTTGAGCTTTTAAATCAACAACTAAACGATGGCCATAAGGAGGTGAAGGTGGCAAAGAGAAAATGCTGTCGCTGACAGGAAAAGACAATTCAATAACTACTGCGGTAGCAGCACTTGGAGTGCGGCTGGCATACACACGTTTAACTAAGGGCGAGTCACCAGTGACAGCGCCGATGTTTAAGCTGTTTACGCCGGCCAGTTCGATTTCCAACCGGCTTGGATTACTTAAGCGTTTTACTTTATGTGAAGGTGCATTGGCTAAATCCAGCACCAGTCGGGTGTTATCAGGTGCATGCCAAATCCGTACGCCTTTGACACTGTTCACTGCCCAGCTGTGACTGCAGAGCAGCAACAGCATCAGGCTAAGCACCCGCACTATCAGACTCATTGAGCCTGACTCCATTGAAGATCGATAGCGTCCATCCATACCACAGCTTGCGGCTGATTGGCTGTCACTCGAAGCTGGCGTTGATTTTGATCAATCTGCAGTTGCAATTCCAAATCGGCATCAGCCAATAAACCATAACCACGTTCTGGCCATTCAATCAGACACAAATTGCCTTTGGAGAAATAATCCCGAATGCCCATAAACTCCAGCTCTTCAGGGTCGCGCAGCCGGTATAAATCAAAATGGAATATGTGTTGATCGGCAATAGTGTAAGGTTCAACCAAAGTGTAAGTTGGGCTTTTTACATTGCCAGGATGCCCCATAGCCTGCAATAGACCACGGCTGAAGGTCGTTTTTCCCGCACCTAAATCACCTTGCAAATAAAGCACAGCACCTTGCCGCAAATGGGGTGCAAATAAGGCGGCCAATGCCAAAGTAGCGGCTTCATCCGCTAAATGAAAAATGTAGCTTTTAGCTGTCATCTGTACCTAAGCTGAGTGATCTCAGTCATAACTATTTTGTAAGCGCACGTGCTGTTCAAGTACAGCAGATGAATTGGCCGCTATGCTAACAAAAACAGCGCAGTGCAGCCAGTTTCTTTCTATAAAAGCATACCGGGTGGACAAAGCAAAAACCTGATTGGCTTTTATGCTAAAGTGCGCGGCGAAAATCAGCGGATCCTATTATGACCAGCAGCATCAATTGGCAGCATCTTGCAGAGCAAATAAAAGCCTGGGGCCAGCAACTTGGCTTCCAGCAGATAGGCATTACCGATACAGATTTAACATCGGAAGAAGCAAAATTGCAGCAATGGCTGGATGCCGGTTTTCATGGTGAAATGGAGTATATGGCCGCTCATGGCATGAAAAGAGCGCGTCCTGCCGAATTGCATCCCGGCACTATCCGGGTCATCAGTGCCCGAATGGATTACTTACCGGAGCATGCGCAGTTTGCAGCAAATCTGGCCGATCCTTCGATGGCTTATATTAGCCGTTATGCGCTGGGGCGGGATTACCATAAGCTCATTCGCAACCGCTTAAAACAACTGGGCGAACGTATTGAAAAAGAGTTAGGGGCTTTAGGTTTTCGGCCTTTTGTGGACTCAGCCCCTATTCTGGAGAGGCCACTTGCGGTTAAAGCAGGTTTAGGTTGGCAGGGAAAACACAGTCTGGTATTAAATCAGGAAGCAGGCTCCTGGTTTTTCCTCGGCGAGTTGTTGGTCGATATTCCTTTGCCTGTAGACGCTGTCCACACAGGTGACTGCGGCACTTGTGTCGCCTGTATTACAATTTGTCCCACTCAGGCCATAGTTGCGCCTTACACAGTGGACGCCAGACGCTGTATTTCTTATCTGACCATAGAGCTGCAAGGCGCTATTCCTGAAGAGTTCCGGCCTTTATTGGGCAACCGTATTTATGGCTGCGACGATTGCCAACTGGTGTGCCCTGTCAACAGAGCCGCTGATACGACACAAGAACAGGACTTTCAGCGCAGGCCACAGTGGCTGAATAAATCCTTGCTGGATTTATGGCACTGGACTGAAACTGAATTTTTAAAATACACCGAAGGTTCAGCCATTCGCCGAATAGGCTATCAACGCTGGCAACGTAATATAGCTGTGGCATTGGGTAATGCACCTTTTGATTTGGCCATTATTGAAGCCTTACAGCAACAACTGCCACAAAGTGATGAGTTGGTGTCAGAGCATATTCTGTGGGCTTTGCTACAACAGCAGAAAAAAAGCCTGCTGCAGCAGAATTTATTAAGTCGGCAAACCGACCGCTTAGTGCGGGTTATTCAGAAGGGGTTATCGCGGGACGCCTGAGGTCAAACTGAGGCTGAGCCTTAAGCCGCTGCTGCGCCTGCAGTAAGATGTCCAACTTCTGTGTGCGATCAGCCACATGCCAGTCTTTGATTTCCTGCAAAGTACGACCACAGCCTAAACAGACGTCAGAATGGTTTAAACAACAAATGCGGTTACAAGGTGATGCAGGCATAGAAGTCTCCGTTACTGGGTTAATCATAGCCTGCAATTGAGCTTATCGTCTCTGTTTTGGTACCCAGGCCCAGACAAACTCCGCAATCACAGGTTCCACATTCACCTCGTCGGTTATTTTCACCACAATAGTGATATCGCCTTTTTCGGTGTCACGAATAAACTGAATTTGCTCATCAGTTAAAGACGTAGTCGCGATCAACTTACCCGTTGCTCGTTTGACATAATTCAGCTGCATAGACTTTAACAGCGGAATACGATCATCGGCCACATGCAAACCCACTAAAAAACCACTGGCTGATTCGCCCAACAAGGCCATGGCAGCCGCATGCACAGAACCTATATGATTTTGTACCTTGGTTTTATTGGCCAGACTTAACTGCGCCTGCTGAAAATTGAGTACATCGACTTTGACCGAAGCGGTACCGGCAAACTTCACAGCTTTACCAAATAACAAGGTCAATAAAGGCGAGCGTAACCAGGGCGAGTAGTTATTGATTTTGGCAACATAACGTCCAAGTTTATTGATGGCTTTCATACTGGTCTTACCTGTGAGTTTTAGTCTGGCAAAGATAGCAGTAATAAAATCAGGCAGCAAGTTAGGTTCAAGGCGAAAAATTAAGTTGGAATGTAGAATAGAAGTGAAAAGGAATTTTATACATGAAATGGAAATTTGGAGCGGGCAACGAGGCTCGAACTCGTGACCTCGACCTTGGCAAGGTCGCGCTCCCACAAATATACCCGCACGGGTGAACTGTTTTGGCTATAAGGAGTTTTTACATGGATATTTTGAATTTGGAGCGGGCAACGAGGCTCGAACTCGTGACCTCGACCTTGGCAAGGTCGCGCTCTACCAACTGAGCTATGCCCGCTTAGGGGTATTACTGATTTTCTTCAAACTGGTTATTGGTGGACCAATTTGATTTGGAGCGGGCAACGAGGCTCGAACTCGTGACCTCGACCTTGGCAAGGTCGCGCTCTACCAACTGAGCTATGCCCGCATCCTGCTCTTAGTAAACATTGTTCTTTATGTTGGTTATAAAGAAGATTACTAAAAACACCGCTTCAATTGAATTTTCGTTCGAAGCGGCGCGCATTTTACAAAATTCTCTGCCCTTTGCAAGAGATTTTATTCAGGAATTTTGAAAAAATGTGTTTTATAAACTGCTAATTCAGCAATAGATTCCCGAATATCATCGAGAGCTAAATGACTTGATGACTTTTTAACCAGCTTAGTCACTTCAGGGCACCATCTTCTGGCCAACTCTTTCACAGTGCTGACATCCAGATTGCGGTAGTGGAAAAAGGCTTCAAATTCCGGCGCATACTTAACTAGAAAGCGTCTGTCCTGGCCAATGCTGTTGCCACACATAGGAGATTTGCCTGCAGGCACATAATCAGACAGGAAGCTGATGGTCTGCGCCATAGCGTCGGCTAATTCAACTTCACTTTCCAGGCAACGTTTGGTTAAACCGCTTTTGCCATGGGTTTCAGTGCACCATGCATCCATGCCGTCTAACACTTCTTTTGGTGTTTTAATGGCGAACACCGGGCCTTCAGCAAGGATATTTAACTGGCTGTCGGTCACTATAGTGGCCATTTCCAGAATCACATCTTTTTCCGGATCCAGACCTGTCATTTCCAGATCGATCCACACCAGATTATTGTCGTTGCTCGCCATGCTTAATACCTTTGATTATTTGCAGCCAGTTTTGCTGCTTTGTAACTTGCCCGAATAGCGGTATCATACTATGCCTTAAGCAAAGTAAAAACCGCCGCAGTCAGGCGACAGTAAAGGCACAAGGCCACAGTGACCAAAAAAAAGCATCTCAATCAACGCCAGCATCAACGTATAGCCGCCAATCAGGATCGTCGTTTAGCCCGGGCTCAGAATAAAACCAACAAAAAAGAGTTGGACTCTGACTTATTGGCTGAAGCCGAACATGGCTTAGTGATCAGTCGTTTTGGTCAACATGCCGATATTGAAGATAGCTCAGGCCAGATTTTCCGTTGCAATATCCGCCGCACCATCAACTCCTTAGTCACAGGTGACAAAGTCGTATTCTGCCGCACCAAAGTACCTGGTGGTGGCCCTGAAGGTGTAGTAGAAGCTGTCGCTGAACGTGAGTCTGTATTACTGCGCCCGGATTTTTATGATGGTTTAAAACCTGTAGCGGCCAATATAGATTTAATGATTATTGTCTCCGCCGTTTTACCTGCATTTTCGCTGAATATTGTCGACCGCTATTTAATAGCGGCCGAAGCTATGCATATCAAACCTTTGTTGCTGCTGAATAAAATTGATTTGTTAACGGAAGAACAACGCGCTGAAGTCGATCAGCAGTTGGCTATTTATCAAAACATTGGTTACGAGTTTTTATTACTGAGTGCCAAAACAGGTGAAGGCACAGCTCAGCTGGATTCTTACCTGAAACAAGGCGTCAGTATTTTTGTCGGTCAGTCTGGTGTAGGTAAATCATCATTAGTCAATAACCTGCTGCCTGAGCTGGGTGTAGAAACCCGCGCTGTGTCAGAAAACTCAGGTTTAGGCCAACACACGACAACCACAGCACGTTTGTATCACTTGCCGGATGGCGGCGATTTAATAGATTCACCCGGTATTCGCGAATTTGCCTTGTGGCATTTGGAACCAGAACAAATTGTTTTAGGTTTTCCGGAATTTAAAGACTGGCTGGGCCGCTGCAAATTCCGTGACTGTAAACATTTAAACGATCCGGGCTGCGCGCTGCAACATGCAGTCAGTATTGGTGAAATTCACCCGGAACGTTTTGCCAGTTATCATAAAATCCTGCTCAGTATGGCGCAGGACAAACCGAATTATTTTCAACCCTGAGGTTTAAATCCACCATGGATCAAGTCAAAATTGCATTGCAGTACGCAATGCCAAAGCATTTATTATCCCGTCTTGTTGGCTATCTGGCAGCGGCACGTCTTGGCTTTATCAGCCATGCGCTGATCAGCCTGTTTATCAAGGCCTATAAAATTAATATGGCCGAGGCCCAATTTGAAAAAGCGTCTGACTACGCCAGCTTTAACGAGTTTTTTACCCGTCCGTTAAAAGAAGGTTTACGCCCGATCACTACTGACGCTGACATTGTGTGTCAGCCAGTCGATGGCGCTATCAGTCAGTTGGGTGACATTGTGGACGGCAAGCTTATTCAGGCGAAGAACCACAACTACTCTCTGCAGGCTTTATTAGGCGGCGATGCGGCCACAGCAGCCCCTTACGCCGGTGGTAAGTTCGCGACTATTTATTTAGCACCAAAAGACTATCACCGTATTCATATGCCTGTAACAGGCACCTTACGTGAAATGATTTATGTACCAGGCGACTTGTTTTCTGTAAACCCACTAACCGCCGAAAACGTGCCGGATTTATTTGCCCGTAATGAGCGTGTAGTGGCAATTTTTGATACTGAGTTGGGCCCAATGGCACTGGTATTAGTAGGCGCAACTATAGTGGCCAGCATAGAAACTGTCTGGGCTGGTACTGTGACGCCACCTGCTGGTAAAGATGTGTTCCGCTGGACTTACCCTGCTACAGGGCCACAAGCTGTTACTTTGGAAAAAGGTGCAGAAATGGGCCGCTTTAAACTAGGATCCACAGTGATCCTGGCGTTCCAGGCCGGTCAGATTGAATTTACTGACAAGCAATATCCAACAGCGGTGACCCGTATGGGCGAGCCTTTTGCCGAGATAGTCTCCAAAGATTGATAGAATCAAGCAGAGCCTGGCTCTGCTTTTTTATTGCTATTAGTTTTTGTACAAGGCGACGGAGAATACACATGCAGATTATTGCACACCGTGGTGCCAGCGGGTTTTACCCGGAAAACACTTTACTGGCGATAGAACAAGCTCTGTTGGCGAATGCTGATGGTATTGAAATTGATGTGTTTTGTGTCGAAAACGAGTTAGTGGTGATCCATGACGAAAATGTCAATCGCACTACTAATGGCACAGGCTTGTTGCAGGATTTTACGCTCAAGCAATTACAGCAATTGGACGCAGGCTCTGGTCAACAGGTGCCGACTTTATGGCAAGTACTGCAACTGGTGAACAATCAGACGCTGCTGAATATTGAACTGAAAGGCGCAGACACAGCGAAACCATTACTGGAGCTGCTTAAAAAAGCTGAAACACAGCTGAATACAGATCCGCAAAAATTAGTGATATCTTCTTTTAATCACCATTTGCTTAAACAGGTTAAAAGCCAAAGAGCTGATTTAAAACTCGGCGCTTTAACAGCCTCATTACCGCTGGATTACGCCGCCTTTGCATCAGAGCTGGGGGCATGGTCAGTGAACTGTGATAAAGGTTTTATTAACCAGGAGATGGTACAGGACGCGCATCAACGTGGCTTAAAAGTTTTGGTGTATACAGTCAATGATGCTGATACAGCAAAAAAGATGCAGCAGTTGGGTGTGGATGGAATTTTTTGTAATTATCCGCAGCAAGCCAGAAGCTGGTAACAGCGTCAAAGAAGATCAGTGTTTATGGCTATCGCAGCTATGGCACTGATTACACAAACGTATATTTAAGATATGCGCCAGCACCACAAAAGATGCGCCGACAATCAGAATGTAATGTTCGTAGTCATGGCCAAAAATATCTTTTTGCCAGTAGATAAAACCACCTAAAAATAACGAATAAAAAGGATAAATCTTTTTGTGATAACGGTGGAAACCAGCAAACAAGGTAATAAAACCCAGCGCCATAGTGATCAGTAAAATAACCTGCTCAAAGGCATGGTTATGCCAGGCGCTTAAGCCTAACAGCGGTAATAAAGGCAATAATACAGGCAGCATAATGCAATGGATAGCGCACAAAGATGTGATGGCTATACCTACTTTATCCAACGTATTGCGAACCTGACTTAGCACGAATTGACACTCCGATTTTTAAGGAGTGAGATAATATAACAAATCAAAACAAAAACAAACCGCCTGCCTCAATCTTTCCCAATTCACAGAGAAAAGCTGCCCGGCTCAATCGGCATCTGGTGCAGGCTGTGGCATAATGCTGAAAATTTTTTGGAGACAAAATCATGGATCAATTACTGGAACAACTGGATCAAAACTTAAAAGATCTGTATCGCAAAGCTTTGGATGCCGACGCAGTTTTAGACGATATCCAGCAACAAGGTCATGGCAACTATCAGACTATTTTTGTGAACGATAAGAGTTTTCAGGTCAGCAGCAACAGATTCATGCCTTATTTAAGCGAAGCAGCTGAACAGGTTGCAGCTATGCGTCAAACTCAGCAGTTTAATACCGCCACCTTGCAGCGAGTAGTCAAACAAATTCAGCTATTACACAAAACCTTAGCTGAGTTCCGCCAGGTCATTACAAAATAGGTTATTTTTTAACCTTCTTATAAAAAACTATTCTAACGCAAAAAGGCCGTTGCACTACTCTAACAGAGGAGAAGGAGTACGCCATGGCCACTTTAACAACGTCATTAGACAGCATCAAACAGGAAGCTCGGCAATCAGCCTTGTCCGGCACTCCGTCGCGCCCTAATCCTGGATCTTTGCTCTCAAGGGAGCTGAAACCCACATTACAGCAAAACAAATTGCAGCAAACAATCTCCAGCTTGCCACAAGAGCAACCGCAGAAGGAAGAAACCCGACAGGATTCTATTCGGGTAACAAGCACTATAGGAAAAGCAGCCTCCAGTGGCCAGTTAAGCCGGGAGGAGGCCGTTGCCATTTACAGAGAAATTGCTAATCTCATTTAGCCGTTTTTTGCTGATGTGAAGCCACTACAGGTTTGATATTGTCTTTAAACCAACGCTCTAACATGACACGTTCAAACTCAAGAGCCTGATCCGCTCTGCTCGTACCAATTCTGCTCATGAAACTCATATCTTTTAATTTCAGATCTTTCTCTTCCATTACAACCGTCTTGTTTTGATCAAGCAGGGTATAACTGAAATTGATGCGTGGAATAAAGACCTCTTTGATCACACGGATTTGCTGACCTGTCTGAGTGAACATATGGTTCACATCACCTGCTAAATCTATATCTGTGACTACGATATCCCAGCTGTAACCTTCTGGTAATTCTTTTGCTAAGTCTGCAAACATTTTATCGAAGCTGGCCATAGTTCTTTTTTCATAGGCGCCACGGACTTCGTTAGCTGGTTTCATATCAGTAAACTTTTTATAGTCTTTGTATTCCACTTTTACTTCACCTGCCATTGCAGCACTCATGGCAAGTAGGGAAAGCATCACTACAGCTGATTTTATAAAACGCATAATACACCTCTTCTTTTTTGCACCTGACACACGAATACTTCAACAAAACAGATGGCAGATAACGCTGAATCAATGATCCACAATCTCTTATTCCACAGACATCACTATAGCCCAGTCTGTTCCTTTGTCTGAAGTGATTAATTGTGCCAAGACGTGTTCAGATGTAATACCTTGCTGACAAAGCCTGACAGTGAACCCATCAGTCCTTGTGCTGGTTTCTGATTGGTGCGCAATACAATGAACTTTTGTTGCCTGCTAAATGAAAAAAACCGCCCTGAGGCGGTTTTTATTTCAAACTAAACTAACTTAATTAACCGGCACGGCCAGCGCGTTTACGGTCGTTTTCAGTTAAGTGGCGTTTACGGATACGAATAGACGCAGGTGTTACTTCAACCAGTTCGTCGTCATCAATAAATTCCAGAGCCTGTTCTAAAGCGTAACGGATTGGCGGAACCAGGTTGATTGCTTCGTCAGTACCAGAAGCACGTACGTTAGTTAACTGTTTGCCTTTTAAGCAGTTTACAGTTAAGTCGTTGCTACGGCTGTGAATACCGATCACCTGACCTTCATACACTTCTTCAGCATGGCTGATGAACATACGACCACGTTCCTGCAAAGAGAAAATAGCGTAACCAGCAGCTTTACCCGTAGCGTTAGAAATTAATACACCGTTCATACGCTGACCGATAGTACCGCCTTTGTATGGACCGTAGCAGTCGAAGCTGTGGTACATCAGACCAGTACCTGAAGTTAGCGTCATAAACTCAGTACGGAAACCAATCAAACCACGGCTTGGCATGTTGAAATCCATACGGATACGGCCTTTACCATCTGGTTGCATGTTGGTCAGGTCAGCTTTACGCTCACCCATTTTTTCCATGATAGAACCCTGGTGCTGTTCTTCCACGTCAATGGTCACGTTTTCCATTGGTTCAGTTTTCACGCCATCTTCGACACGCATGATTACTTCAGGACGAGATACGGCCAGTTCAAAACCTTCACGACGCATGTTTTCGATTAACACGCCTAAGTGTAATTCACCACGGCCTGAAACTTTGAACTTGTCACCGTCTTCAGTTTCTTCAACACGTAAAGCTACGTTGTGTTTCAGTTCAGCATTTAAGCGATCTAAAATCTGACGTGAAGTAACAAATTTACCTTCTTTACCAGCAAACGGAGAGGTGTTGACCTGGAAGGTCATAGTCACTGTTGGTTCGTCTACTTGCAGAGCTGGCAATGGATCCAGGTTGTTTGGAGCACAAATGGTATCAGAGATTTTCAGCTCGCCTAAACCTGTGAACGCAACAATGTCACCTGCGTTAGCTTCAGTGGCTTCAATACGCTCCAGACCTAAGTAACCAAAAACCTGGCCGACTTTAGCGTTACGTTTATTGCCATCGGCACCAATCACTGTCACTTGCTGGTTAGGCTTTAATGTACCGCGTTTGATACGACCGATACCGATAATGCCTAAGTAGCTGGAGTAATCCAGCTGAGATACCTGAATTTGAGTATCACCGTTCAGTTCAACTTTTGGCGGAGCTACGTGCTCAACAATAGCTGCGAACAAATCGTTGATATCTGTTTTTGGCTCGTTGTAATCCAGAGTCGCCCAACCATTGATGGCTGATGCGTAAACGATAGGGAAATCTAACTGCTCGTCAGTTGCGCCTAAGTTGTCAAACAGATCGAATACCTGGTCAATAACCCAATCAGGACGTGCGCCCGGACGGTCAATTTTATTCACAACAACAATAGGCTTTAAACCGTGGGCAAAAGCTTTTTGAGTGACGAAACGCGTTTGTGGCATTGGGCCTTCAACAGCGTCAACTAATAACAATACAGAGTCAGCCATAGACAATACACGTTCAACTTCACCACCGAAATCGGCGTGACCTGGAGTGTCCAGAATGTTGATGTGGTAACCGTTCCAGCGTACTGAAGTATTTTTTGCCAAAATGGTTATACCGCGTTCGGATTCCTGGGCATTGGAGTCCATGACACGTTCCTGCAACTTGGCGCGGGCATCAAAAGTGCCTGACTGTTGCAGCAATTTGTCTACCAAAGTTGTTTTACCATGGTCAACGTGCGCGATAATGGCGACATTACGCAGTTTTTCGATCGCTGAAGCGGTTCCGCTCATTTATATTTCCTCTGTGGCACTAGCTGACCATAATCTTGACTACTAGGCATTGACTAAAAGTTGTTCGAATTCAAGGGCGCGTATTCTACTCTGTTTTTACGCAGAAAGAAAAAATAACTGTGATCTGCTGTGGCTTATTTTTACTCCACTGTAACTAAACGATGAATTTCAACGCTTTTCAATGACAACGGGATGAAACTTGCTATTTTAAGGCGTGTTTATTTGAAAAAGCACCAGGCTGGGGCTTTTGCATCACAATGAAGCAACATTGCACCAATATAATGCACAGGCATGAATCATTGCGGGGAAGCACAACTGAAAGTCGTTACAAATCAACATCATAAATCTTTGGCATAAGAATGGCATTACAAAGCGCAAAGCTTTGGCCTAAGCCAGCATTATAAAAACAGGTGCTTTATGGCACCCGTCAACAGCACAAACCGGAGGAATGCATGTCTGCATCTACAGTACTGAGTTTTATCAAAGAGAACGACGTAAGATTCGTTGATTTACGCTTTACAGATACCAAAGGTAAAGAACAACACGTGACTATTCCAGTCAGCCAGATCAACGAAGATTTCTTCGAAGACGGCAAAATGTTTGACGGTTCTTCTATTGCCGGCTGGAAAGGTATAAATGATTCAGACATGATCCTGATGCCTCAGGCAGACACCATGTTACTGGACCCTTTCTCTGAAGAAACTACAGTAAATATTACTTGTGACGTGATCGAACCAAGTACTATGCAAGGTTACGAGCGTTGCCCGCGTTCAATCGCTAAACGTGCTGAAGAGTACCTGAAGTCAACCGGTATTGCTGACACTGTATTGTTTGGACCTGAGCCAGAATGGTTCATGTTTGATGACGTGCGTTTCAAAAATACTATGTCTACAGCTTTCTTCGCTATCGACTCAGCTGAAGCAGCATGGAACTCAGACAAAGTATACGAAGGCGGTAATAAAGCTCACCGTCCTGGTATCAAAGGCGGTTACTTCCCGTTACCACCAGTAGATCAACACCACGATATCCGTAGCGCTATGTGTGTAGTGCTGGAAGAAATGGGTCAGGTGGTTGAAGCTCACCACCATGAAGTTGCAACTGCAGGTCAAAACGAAATAGCTACCCGTTTTAATACATTAACTAAAAAAGCTGACGAAACTCAGGTTTTAAAATACGTGATTCAAAACGTAGCTAACCTGTACGGCAAAACTGTAACCTTTATGCCAAAACCACTGGTTGGCGATAACGGTTCAGGTATGCACTGTCACCAGTCATTAGCAAAAGATGGTGTAAACCTGTTTGCTGGTGATAAATATGCTGGTTTGTCAGAAACTGCCCTGTACTACATCGGCGGTATCATCAAACATGCTAAATCAATCAATGCCTTCACTAACCCTTCTACTAACTCGTATAAGCGTTTAGTGCCACACTTTGAAGCTCCTGTTATGCTGGCTTACTCAGCCCGTAACCGTTCAGCTTCTATCCGTATCCCACTGGTACCAAGTGCTAAAGCACGTCGTATTGAAGTGCGTTTCCCGGATCCGGCAGCTAACCCTTACTTAGCTTTCGTAGCTCAGTTAATGGCTGGTTTAGATGGTATTCAGAACAAGATCCACCCAGGCGATGCCATGGACAAAGACTTGTATGACCTGCCACCAGAAGAAGAAGCACTGATCCCTCAGGTGTGTGGTTCTTTAGACGAAGCTCTGGATGCTTTAGATGCAAACCGCGCTATCTACACTAAAGGCGGCGTAATGTCTGACGCGATGATCGATGCCTACATCGAACTGAAACGTGCTGAAGCCAAACGTGTATCTGTTGCAGTGCACCCACTGGAATATGAACTGTACTACAGCGTTTAATTCATAGTTAACTCGCTGTTTTATACATCGAAACCCGCGCCTGTCGCGGGTTTTTCTTTGGCTGGAATTTGAGATCCATGCCCAGACGGATTAGAGTAAATACAGCTGCGACCATAATCCGGATTTACATGAACAAGCTGATGCTGTTTTTTGTTTTACTCTGCACCACTGCATTTTGCACCAACGCATTTGCGCAGCAGGTTTATGTCAGCGTCGATAAAAATGGCGTGCCACTGTATTCAGACAAAGCTGTTGCCGGTTCTAAAAAACTGGAATTAAAAGTATCTCTGCAAAGCCAACAGCCACAACAAGCCACTCAAATCGACCCACTGGCCTCTTTAACTGAGGAAGTTCCGCTTTACCAGTTGACGATATTGGCGCCTGCTCAAGAAGACAGCGTGATTTCCAACCAGGGCGAAGTGGTGGTGCAAAGCGATGTCAGCCCTGAACTTGCCGACCATCACAAGCTACGTTTAGTACTGGATAATAGTCACTACAGCCCCTTGCAGCAAAGCAGCAACTTCCGCTTGCTGGGAGTGGAACGGGGCGAACATCAACTCCGGTTACAAGCACTCGATCAAAACGGCAAGCTAATTGCAGAAAGTCCTGTCACAACCTTTTATTTACGTAAAACTACAATAGCTACACCAAAATAGTGCGTTTTGACGGTGATCCGTCCGATTTTACAGTACACTGTGAAATTAAAGCACCATTTTGGTGCAATAGGTGAGCGCAGTGACCCAACAACAAAAGACGATGGATTTTTCCACCACCGACTTTACCGATCAGCTCAGCACCGCCATATTGGTGCTGGATAGCCAGTTGCAGGTGCAGTATTTTAATACCGCCAGTTCAGCGATGTTTGGTGTGGGCGAAAAACGACTGGCGCAGCAGTATTTTTTTACCTTGTTTCAATACACAGATTTAACCTCCAGTTTCTTTTTAACAGCACTGCAAAACCGGCAGGGTTTTGGTATCAGCGATGTGCAGGCCGTGTTGCTGGATGGACGGCATATTCTGCTGGATGTCACAGTCAATCTAATTGAACAACCCCATTTAGCTTTGATGCTAGAACTACGTCAAGTGGATCAGCAACGCAAAATCAGTCTGGAAAGTTTGCAACAGCATCAGCATTTAGCAGCTCGTGAATTGATCCGCGGTTTAGCTCACGAAATTAAAAACCCTTTAGGTGGTTTGCGTGGTGCAGCTCAGTTGCTGGAAGAATCGTTGAATGAGGATCAAAAAGAATACACTCAGCTAATTATTGCCCAGGCGGACCGGTTACGTAATCTGGTCGACCGTTTGTTAGGTCCCTACAAAGCGCCGAGTAAAAAAATATCTAACGTGCATCAGGTACTGGAGCGCGTTAGTCAGTTGGCACAAATGGATAACCCTACTCATGTGCAGTTTGTGCGCGATTACGATCCGAGTATTCCGGACTTTTCCTTTGATCCTGAACTGATTGAACAGGCCTTATTAAATATTGTTGGCAACGCCCAGCAGGTGCTGACTGAAGGTGGCCAAATCACCTTACAAACCCGGATCTTAAATCAGCACACCATTCATGGCCGTCGCCATCGTTTAGTGGCTGCCATTAAAGTCATAGACAATGGTCCTGGTATTCCACCTGAAATTAAAGACACCTTATTTTTCCCTATGGTCACAGGCAAACCTGGTGGTACAGGCCTTGGTTTGTCGATAGCTCAAACCCTGATCCATCAACATGGTGGCTGGATTGACTGCGAAAGCTGGCCCGGGCAAACCGCTTTTACTTTGTATTTACCGCTCAATAACTCTGGAGAAGAAGAATGCAGCAAGTAGTCTGGATTATTGATGATGACAACTCGATCCGCTGGGTATTGGAAAAGGCGTTAGCCAGGGCTGATATTGCCTGCGAAAGCTATGCTTCGGCCGATTTAATGTTGCAACGTCTGCAGTATGAACAACCTACAGTAGTGGTATCCGACATCCGGATGCCAGGCACTGATGGTATGGCGCTGTTGACCAAGTTGCAGGAATTATCCCCCGAGTTGCCTGTAATTATTATGACTGCACACTCCGACCTGGACAGTGCAGTCAACGCCTTTAAAAAAGGCGCTTTTGAATACCTGCCCAAGCCTTTTGATATTAATGAAGCTGTGTCGCTTATTCAGCGTGCTTTGGCTCATAGTCAGGCCAAACAGCCAAAACAACAGGCTGTAGTGCAAACTGAAGTGCCGGAAATTATTGGCGAAGCTCCTGCTATGCAGGAAGTGTTTCGCGCCATTGGTCGCTTATCGCGTTCCAGTATCAGCGTGCTGATTAATGGCCAGTCAGGCACTGGTAAAGAATTGGTGGCTCATGCGCTGCATAAACACAGCCCGCGCTCAGAGCAACCTTTTATCGCGCTGAATATGGCGGCTATTCCAAAAGATTTGATTGAGTCTGAGCTGTTTGGCCATGAAAAAGGCGCTTTTACCGGTGCGGCCAATTTGCGTAAAGGCCGCTTTGAGCAAGCCGATGGCGGCACTTTATTCCTGGATGAAATTGGCGATATGCCACTGGATGTGCAAACCCGTTTATTAAGGGTATTGGCTGACGGTCAGTTTTATCGGGTCGGTGGTCATCAGGGCATTAGCGTGGATGTACGTATTATTGCAGCTACTCACCAGAATCTGGAGGTGCTGGTAGCTGAAGGTAAATTCCGCGAAGACTTGTTTCACCGTCTGAACGTGATCCGTATTCAAATTCCGGCATTAAAAGATCGCAAACAGGATATTCCCAAACTGGCCCAGCATTTCCTGCAACAGGCAGCCCGTGAGCTGAATGTTGAAGCGAAAAGCTTGGCTAGTGAAACTGAGAAGTTTTTAGCTCAGCTCGACTGGCCAGGTAACGTACGCCAATTGGAAAACAGCTGTCGCTGGTTAACAGTCATGGCCAGTGGCAAACAAGTACTGTTATCCGACTTACCGCCAGAACTTACCAGTGCGCCAAAAGTGATGATAAGTTCCACAGCTGGCGGCCAACAAAGCTGGCAAGACGCTTTAGCCGCCTGGGTCAGTCAGAAACTCAATGCCGGTGAGGAAAACATTCTGGCTGAAGCAGGACCTGAATTTGAAAAAATTGTGCTGCAACAGGCGTTGCATTATACCCATGGCCACAAACAAGATGCGGCTAAACGTTTAGGCTGGGGTCGTAATACCTTAACCCGTAAATTGAAAGAGCTGAATATGGAGTAGGAGAGCTTCTACTTCCCTGCCATAAAAAAACCAGCCAGATGGCACATCATTCCATCTGGCCGGCAGGAAACTGAATTGCGTTCAAAAAGGTTCGAGCGCAACTTCTATGCTTTTGTAATACAGCGAAGTTAAGCCTTCGTAGCCAGAATCTGTACCAACAAAGACCCAGACCCTGCCCTGTCCATCACTGTACAAAGGAATGCGCTGACTGGTTGTGGTTTGAACTGTTTTTTCGGCAAATACAGAGCCATCGCAGGCAGCGCCTTGGGCGGCAACATCACCTATCACTTTGGCATGACTGCCTGATTGTGACTGCTGACCTTTGTCCAGATTTAAATAGTAACCTTCTTGTTTTGGTTCTTTGTCACCGTAACCAAACTTCAGATAAACACTTTCACCTGGTGCGCCCCCTACTCCGACACAATTGACACCCGCATTGGATAAAAAGGTCAGTCGTACTCTGGCGTAATATTTAGTTGAAGGTTCAAGCCCGGAAAACTGGTTTTTCAGGAACATAAACAAATCATCACTGCGATTCATACCAGACAGGTAGAAGCCTTTAGTCGATGCCTCACCCGGCAAAGTGCGGATACCGGACTCCAACTGGTAAATAACAGCGTTGTCGGCAGGATAATCAGAAAAGCCTGCACTCCAGCCCTGAGCTCCGGAGTTGAAATTAAAATTGTAGGCTTTGTCCTTACCGGATATCAGCTCCACATCACAGCCTGAAAGGAACAACCAGCTACAACCAGCTACAAAGGCTAAACGCTTCATCAGAGATCTCCTTAAGTTGTGCTTAGTCTAAGAACAACTGGAAAAAACCCTGTGACCATTTGTAATGGTTAGGTTGGCAAAAGTTACCGGATACAACCAAAGGTAAAACCAGCCGTCAGATACGGCTGGTTTGTTTGGGCTTAAGCGAAAGGTTGATCAATACTGACGGAGGGTTGTGTAAACCAGCGAGGACCAGCAGCTGTCATATAAAAATGATCTTCCAGCCGTACACCAAACTCACCCGGCACACAGATCATAGGTTCGTTACTGAAACACATACCTGGCGCCAATAAAGTATGTTCATTACGCACCAAATAGGGGCCTTCATGAATATCCATGCCAATGCCATGGCCAGTTCTGTGCGGTAAACCCGGCAGTGCATAATCCGGCCCTAAGCCATGAGCTTCCAATACTTGGCGCGCAGCTGCATCCACCAGACCACAAGCCATACCCAACTTTGCTGCGCTAAAAGCAGCAGCCTGAGCCGCTTTTTCTACAGCCCAGATTTCACGCTGACGATCAGAGGGCGTGCCAAAGACATAACTACGAGTAATATCAGAGACATAACCCAACAAACGACAGCCAGTATCAATCAATACCATATCGCCAGCTTCAAGGCTTTTAGGTGTTTTCACGCCATGTGGGTAAGCTGAATCAGGACCAAACAATACGATACAAAAATAGGATCCACTGGCTCCTACTTTACGATGTGCTTCGTTGATAAAAGCTTCTACTTCAGTGGTACTGATGCCTTCATACAAGATACTGGCGACGGCTTGATGCACTGCCAGTGTCATATCCATAGCCCGTTGCATAATAGCGAGTTCTGCCTCTGACTTTTGCGCCCTGCAGCCCTGAGTAATGACTTTACCACTGACTATCTGCTGCTGTGGATTGGCCTGACGTAAGCCTTCAAAAATGAAAAATGCGCTGCTGTCATCCAAAGCCAGCACAGGATCTGCTTTATGACAAATGCGTTTGACGCTATCAAGCAGCAATTGATAGGGGTTTTCGTGCTCTTGCCAGCCCAGCACTTCGCCCTGTACCACCTGAAAACCGCTGAGCGTAGGAATTTCAAACACAGGGCTGATATACAGCAGTTCACCTTCAGCCGGTCCTTCTGCAAATAGCAGGGCCCCCACTAACCTTTCGCTGGCATACCAAACCGTGCCTGTGAAGTAACTTAAATTAGTGCCGGCATTCAGATACAACACATCGATGCCGTGCTGACGCATCAACTGCTGAGCCATTTTGATCCGAGCCTGGTATTCCGCCAGCCCTATAGGCTGCACACCCGCCGTCATTGGGCTTAAGCTGTCCAGCGCCTGTTGTTTGGTTTGACCACCTATCTGACTCATCATCTACTCCGGTTTTCAACTGATGTGCTGAGTATGCGACTGTGATTACATGAATTAAAATGATATAAACTCAACAACCCATGAATTGAGTTCATCTATGTTACCTCCACTGAAAGCACTGCAGGCCTTTGAAGCCACTGCACGACTAAAAAGCTTCAGCAAAGCCGCAGAACAGCTGTTTGTCACACAAAGCGCCATCAGTCATCAGGTGAAACTGTTGGAAGACTTTATCGGCCAGCCTTTGTTGCTGCGGCAAAACAAAAGCGTAGAGCTGACCCAGTCTGGCGATATGCTGTATTCCGTAGTGCGGGATTGTTTTGTCCGGCTGAACTCTGTCACTCAGCATTTATTAAATCAGCCTCCTGTGCAGTTAAAAATTCTGGCACAAACTTCTATTGCAGTGGAATGGCTGGCCCCCGACTGGAATTATTTAAACAGCGTTATCCTAACCTGGACACCTTATTGGATATGGCGTCTATGGCGCACCATGCCGATGCAGAGCAGTACGATATGATCCTGGGCACCTGGCCCGCCCCTGCTGGCTTTGTCAGTCAGCAATTACGCACAGAGTTTTGGTACCCGGTTTGTGCGCCGGCACAGTTTCAGTTATTAACTGGCGCAGAAGCAGCAGAGCTACTGGATTACCCGCTGTATAGCTCGGAAACAGGCGAAGACTGGCAGTTATGGTGTCAGCATCAACAGCTGCGCAGCCCTGCGGCTTTGCAATTGCGTTATGTCAATCTGGCGTTATTGGCAACAAAAGCCGTCAGTTGTGGCAGCGGCTTTGCTTTGTCGAATGATTTTATTGCCGGACCTGCAGTAGCCGCAGGCCAGCTGATTGCCTTGCGTCAGTTTAGTTATCAGTTGCCCTGGGGCCAGTATCAGTTGCATTACAAAGCCGACAGTGTGCAAGCTACTGCTGTAGAGCAGTTTATTCAATGGCTGACGGAACAACTTCAGCCACAAGTTGTTCCGAATCCAGCTTGATTTAGTATTCAGTGCGCTGCGCGTAGGCGCGCCAGAACATCACACCACAAACCAAAAACATAAAAGCCAGCACCAGCGGCAGACTGTTCCATTTTTGCATCACAATGATGTTGTCTTCTGGCCACAACAACTTTTTATTGGTCGCCGAAGAGCGGATGCCATGGATTAAAAAGTCACCTACTTTATTTTCAATAAAAAATATCAGCTGGTTTTCTCTGTTTAAAAAGCCGTACAACTGCTGGGTATTGTCGCAGTCCTGTCTGCCTTGCAGAGGTAACCATTCGGTCGACAAGCTGCTTTTTAAATAAATAGTACCTTTACCGCCTAAATCGGCATCGCAATTCATACCACTTAGTACGGCAGGAACCTGCAACAAATCGGAGCCATCACTTTGCACCGTGTATTTAGGAAACCAGACAAAAACGGCCACCGCGATAGCTGCAAGCAAAAAACTGAACACACCGCTCCACTTTAAACGCCGCAAACTCCAGTTCAGATACGACAGGCTCTTTTTCATCGGTTTACCCCCACAATGTAAAAACCGCTAAGGTAGCAGTGTCGTGGGTTTTAGGAAAGCGGAAAACTATCCTGTGTCTGATCTGCAAACTGCTCTCCTTCCCATAAAAAAACGGCAGCCTGTTAAACAGACTGCCGTTTTCTAAGACTACAACTTAAGACTTGGCTTCAGCTCTGGCTTCTGCCTTTGCTTTGGCTTTTTCCTGCCATTTCTGTTGGCGCTCTGCCTGTTTAGCTTTTTGCTCAACCGTCAGTACCTGGTTGATCTCAAACTGTAATTTGGCGCGGGCCACTTCGTGATCCAGTCTGTCTTTTTGTTTGGACTCTAATAAAGCCCGTACCGCTGCTTCATCAAAACTATCCGCTTGTACCAAGGCTTTTAACTGATCCATTTCTGGTTTCGCTTCACCACGTTTTGGCATAGTGGCGCGGTGTTGTTCCATCAGAGTTTTAATCTGAGCTTTTTGCGCTTCGGTTAAATCCAGGCCTTTTAAGGCTTTCATATGGAAGCCGGCTGCCGGGCCATGGCCTTGATGACCACGTTCAGGACCTGCAAAGCTGCTGATGCTGGTTGCGGCAACTAAACCACTGAATAATAATGCAATCACTGTAGAATGTTTCATAGTGTCTTTCCTCGTTTGGGCTGTATTGCGACAGTGATAGCTTACGACACTGAATGCAAAGCAGCGCAAAGCCAACGTAAAGGTTGTGTAAAGGACTGCAACAAGATGGCCTTGTCTTTTACACTGGCAAAAAAACAGCCCGGAGCTGAAATGACTTCTATATTGATGATTGATGATGATGTAGCTCTGACCCAACTGGTGGCGGAATACCTGCAGCTGGATGGTTATCAGTTTACTGCTGTGCATCAGGGGCCTGAAGGTCTTGAACTTGCCAAATCCAACGCCTTTCAATTGGTATTGTTAGATATTATGTTGCCCGGCATGGACGGTTTAACAGTGCTGAAGCAGTTACGCCAGCATAGCTACTGCCCTGTGTTGATGCTCACAGCCCGGGGGGATGAAATTGACCGGGTGGTTGGCCTGGAGCTGGGCGCTGATGATTATCTGGCGAAACCTTTTAGCCCAAGAGAGCTGGTGGCGCGCATTAAAGCTATTTTGCGCCGGGTCGAGTTGGTGCAACAACAGCAGCAACCTCAAGCCAGTTCTTTGCAGGTGAATCAGTTGAAACTCGATAGCGCCAAACGCCAAATCTGTGTGCTGGATAACCCTTTGGTATTAACAGCCACCGAATATCAAATTCTTGAGCTATTGATGCGCCATGCGGGTGATGTGGTCAGTAAAGAAGATTTAAGCCAATTGGCTTTAGGGAAAAGATTGCAGCTGTACGATCGCAGCCTGGATATGCATATCAGTAATATCCGCAAAAAAATTGCTCAGTATGATGAAGGTGAAAAAATTCAGACCTTAAGAGGCTTAGGTTATCTGTTACTTCAGGGTGAGAACTGATGAACTGGTCGCGCTGTAACCCGGTGAATTATCTGGCGGGCCGCATATTTTTATGGTTCTGGCTGGTATTGTCTGTGGCTGTAGCTGGCGCTATTTTACTGGCCAGAGGTTGGCCTGAACAAACGGAAATACGGCGTTTACCCCACCCTGTGGCTGAACAATTCAGGCATCTGAAAGAACATTTTCAACCAATTGCCAATCTCACCCGATTACAACAGGATTTGGAACGCAAATACAAAGGCCGCTGGCTGATGGTCGATGTAGACAATAATCAGTTGCTGAATCCGGAGGCTCTACCGAAAAACTTCGACCCGAACTGGTTGACTGAGCTATCGCAACTCAACAGGCCCCGTATGCTGGTGTATAAAAATACTTTTGTGATGGGGCCATTAGTGATCGTGGCTTCGGATAAAAATGTCGCCTTATTTCAGCTAAAACAACGGCCAGAACAAGCCTGGTGGCAACTGCATGCATTACCGGAAGGCTTTTTGCTGATATTGTTGCTGGCCGTATCTGCCGTCGCCAGCTTAATTCTGGCCTTGTCCATTACCCGACCTTTGCGTGAACTAAGTAGCAGCCATTTAAAATTTGCTCAAGGTGAGCTGGACAACAGGGTAACAGCGCTGGCTGCGCGTAAAGATGAACTGGGCGATTTAGGCCGGGGCTTTAATACCATGGCCGCTCAGATAGAAAACCTGATCCATAACCAGCAGCGTTTATTGCGGGATGTGTCGCATGAGCTCCGATCTCCGCTCACCCGCTCACAACTGGCGCTGGCGTTGCAGCAACGACAAGGTGATCATCCTCAGTTACAACGTATTGAAATGGAATTGAAGTTGCTCGATCAACTGCTGGACGAACTCTTAACCTTCAGCCGACTGGACGCAGGTCAATACCCTCTGGAAAAACAGCAACTGGATTTAACTGAGTTGCTCAATGCCATTATTGAACTGAATCAGCTCGAAGCCGACGCTAAACAACAGCAGGTCCATCTGAATGCGCCTGAAGAGTGCTGGCTGGATGCCGATCAACGTTTATTAGGCCGTGCTATTGAAAACGTACTGCGTAATGCCATTAAATACAGCCCGGAGCAAAGCCTGATTTTATGCACACTCAAGCAGCACGAACAGCAGCTGGAGTTACTGATCCAGGATCAGGGACCAGGCGTGCCAGCAGAGAGCTTATCGCAAATTTTTGCACCTTTTTACCGGGTATCCGCAGTGCGTGAACACCAGAATGGCACAGGCCTTGGTTTGGCTATTGCAGCTTCAGCCATACGGCAACATCAGGGCAGCATTAGTGCTACAGTGCCTGAAACCGGTGGTTTAGTGATCCGTATTCTGTTACCCCTGCACAACGAAGGACGGCCCTTTGCCTGATACAAAGATTCAACCTCTGTCTGCCAGTTTTACTGAAGAACAACTGGCATCTGCATTGCCTTTGCTACAGCAATTCTGGCGACAAGGCCAGCATCAGTCTTTTTTGAGTTTTGATCAAACCCGGCTTTGTTACAGCAGTTTTCGCCATCCAGCGCCCAGAGCTGAAATAGTGCTGTCACCCGGACGGATTGAAGCCAGCCAGAAGTATCAGGAATTCTGTTTTGATTTATATCAGGCCGGTTTTACTGTGCATCTGATTGATCACAGAGGTCAGGGTTTGTCAGATAGAATAAACCCGGATCGGCATTTAGGCGACGTGGTTGATTTTCAGCATTATGTGCAGGATTTTGCGCTCTGGTTACAGTGTCATATTCTGCCGCAGCAGCAGGCACCTTTGCTGGGGCTGGCTCATTCAATGGGCAGCGCCATTTTATGCCGTTATCTGCAGCAATATGCACAGCATGGGCTGATTGGGGCTGTGTATTGCTCCCCTATGTTTGGTATAAGAAGTCATCCTTTACCAAAAGCAATAGCTGAGCCTTTTGCCCAGCTGATGGCTAGACTAAACAGGCTATGTAGCAGCCAAAATTGGTATTTCCCGGGCCAAAGCCGCTATAAAGACAGGCCATTTACCGGCAATCATCTGACACACAGCCAGGTGCGTTATCAGCAGTTTCGGCAGATGTATCTTGAGCAGCCTGAACTGCAATTAGGCGGAGTGTCCTGCCGTTGGTTGACCCAGGCTTTGCTTGCTATTGAAGAGTTACAACAAGCACCGGCTTTGTCTTTACCTCAACTGATTATTCAGGCGACTGCAGACCCGGTAGTGGATAATGAACAACAACAGCGCTATCAACAAAAACATCCGTCCGCTGAGTTAGTAAAGATTGAAGGCGCCTTGCACGAAATTATTTTTGAAAGCGATGCACTGCGTGACCAGTTGTTCAGAGCGCTAAATAGGTTTTTTCTTCAAGTTGGACTATGAATATCAAACTCAGCCCGAATCATCACTTCTGCTTTAACTCAGATTCTGAATAAGGCTCAGCGTGAATAATCACTTCCGCCTGTTTATACAAGGCCATCAGTTGCTGCTCAGCGCGATCCACTATGGCATGAGCCGCCAGTAAAGATAAATCATCCTGTAACACCAGCCGTAGCTGAATAAATACTGCAGGCCCCGCCTGGCGGGTTTTTAGTTGTTCGACCGCCAGCACTTCGGTTTGGGTTAGTACTGTGTCTTTGATACGCTGCAATTGTTCAACTGGCAGTTGCTCGTCTAACAAATGCTGCAAGGCTTCTTTAGCCAGCACTACAGCGCTGTACAGTAAATAACCACAGATCAGTGCCGCTACCAGATTATCTACCCATAAAAAATTCTGGCTGGTCAGAAATAGCGCCACCAACACCAACAGGTTCATCAGCAAATCACTGCGGTAATGTAATAAATCAGCTTTCACAGCCAAAGAGCCTGTGCGCCGGATAATCCAGCGCTGGATCAACACCAAACTCAAAGTTAAGACAGCGCAAAGCACAGTGATCCACATACCAAAAACCAGTTGCTGCACAACTCCGGTTTGATGAAAGCGGCTCACCGTTTGGGTGAATAACAGCAAAGCGGCTCCGGTTAAAAAAGCTGCCTGCAACAAAGCCATTACAGCTTCGGCTTTGCCATGACCAAAACTATGGTTGCTATCCGCAGGACGCAGTGCGTAACTCAGTACCGCAAAGTTTAATACCGAGACCAATAAATCCAGCGATGCATCCGTAAATGAAGCCAGCACAGAGCTCGAGTTCGTGGCTAGTACGGCCCATAACTTCAGCACTAAAATAGTCAATGCGAAGGTCAGAGTCAGATAACCAGAGCGCTTCACCCAAAGTTGATAATCTGTGCTTTGATTTGTTTGCTTATTCAAACTGCTCACGTCAGCCTCTTTCATCATCTGCATCCATAGGCATTGTACGCCAATTTTGATACACTCACCGCGCTTCAGATACTGGAAATCATCATGCTAGACATAGTGTTATACGAACCTGAAATCCCGCCAAATACTGGCAACATTATCCGCCTTTGTGCCAATACAGGTTTTCGCCTGCATTTAATTGAACCACTGGGTTTTGCCTGGGACGATAAACGCATCAAGAGAGCTGGCTTGGACTACCACGAATTTGCTGACGTGAAACGTCATGCCAACTTTGCAGCTTTTTTAGCAGAAGTGCAGCCAACAAGGGTATTTGCCTGTACCACCAAGGGTAGTAATCATCATAGTGACGCGCAGTACCAGTTAGGAGATGCCTTGGTATTTGGCCCTGAGAGCCGTGGCTTACCTGCTGATTTGCTGGCAACCTTGCCAAAAGAGCAGTGGTTACGCATCCCCATGACACCAGATAGCCGTTCGATGAATCTGTCCAATGCAGTGTCGGTATTTGTTTATGAATCATGGCGTCAGTTGGGTTACGCAGGAGCCCGAGCCTAAGTTTGCCAAGCTCTGAATCATAGAGCTATAGTGATACTCAGCCTGCTGATTTATCAGTATTTTTAATGAAATTATCCAGGGATTAGATTCAGATGCTGCTGCGTTGCCTAAAATTTTGTCTGGCGCTTTGGCTTGTTTGCAGCAGCTTTGGTCTGCACGCTTATTTGCAAGTGCAACCTATGGTGCACTCACGTCAGTCACAACATTTAGCTATTGAGCTGTTCACTCAGGATAAATCAGGTTTATTGTGGTGGAGCACCAGCACCCAGCTACACCGTTTTGACGGGCACGATCACCGCTCTTACACTTTACCCGCCGAATTACAGACTCAGGCACTGGTGCAGCTACTGACACTGGATCAACATAAACTCTGGTTGGCCAGTGTTGACCAACTCTGGCTGTTTGAACAGCACAGTGGTGAATTCCGCCAGATTTGGCAAAGCAAAACTCCTATTAAAGCCTTGTTTTTATCTGGCAATTCCACGCCATTGATCTTAACCGAACAGGAAATCTGGCAGTGGTCAGCCGAATCCACTGATGCGCAGTTGTTATGGCGAGGCAGCAGTACAGCAGCAGGTTGGGCTCAGGGGGTCAGTGATGGCGCCTATTTATGGTTATGGTCCAAAGATGCAAAATTAGCCCGTTATGATTTGCTGAATCAAAGCTGGCAGTATTATCCGATGAATTTACCCCAGCAAACCGACTTAGCTTTAGGTCCGGATCAACAACTCTGGCTGCTTGCACAAAATCAAACACTCTATCAGTTAAAGCAACAGCAGCTCCAGCAGGTAAAGACTCCAGAACATTTTTATGCCACAGCTTTAGAAGTCGATCCTTTAGGTCAGGTTTGGCTGTTATCTGCCCAAACACTTTACCTATACCAAAAAGATAACCAAAGCTGGCAAACTCAACACCTGGCTCAACCCTGGGCTCAGCTTTTTGCCGATCGGCATCAGAATATCTGGCTGGCTGATCCGGTAGGCACCTTAGCTCTGGCGCAATCTTCGGCTTTAGAAGTTCAAGCCAGAGGGAAGTCGGTCATAGTGGATAATAAAGGCCAACACTGGCAACTGGAGCAGCAGCAATTAACTCAGGTGACACCAGCTCAAACCCCCACCCCGCCCCTGGTATTTCCTTTTGCTTTTCAGCAGGTAAAAAAATTCTGGTATCAGGAACAGTATTTTGTTTGGGTTGGTCAACAAATCTGGCGTTATAACCAGAGCACAGCAAACTGGGTGTCAGTGGAGCAACAAGCTGTATTGGATCTGGCGTTGGCAGACGATCAATTCTGGTATCTGACGCATCAGGGGTTATGGCAATGGGAGCAATCCTCTGCAACGTCCAACTTATTAAGTGACCATGCTAACTGGCTTTTAGTGCGCTATCAGTCAGGGCAATTGTGGCTCTCTGGCAGTGACAGACTGTATTCCTATCAACTGGCTTCGCAACAGTTGGCGACCTACGACCTTAGCCCCTGCACTACATCACCTTGTCTGGATGCGCGACAAATTCTGGATATAGTGCCGGAACAGCAACAGCTGTGGCTACTGACTCCGGATCAGCTGTATCACTATGAAGCTCAGCAAAATCACTCTAAATTAACTCTGATCCTGCAAAACCAGTGGCAGGTGCCCTGGCAACAGCAACGTATGCTGAAGCAGGATCAGCAGGTATGGCTTTGGTCCAGACAACAGCTGAGCTTACTGGATCTGACCGATCAGTCTTTGCTGAAATGGCAACTGAACCAGGCTGAACAGCTGAACCCCTTTCAGGTTCAGTTAGTGGATCAGCAATTGCACATCAACAGCTCCATAGGTCATTACCGGTTGCCACTGGCTCAACACAAAAGCAGCACCATAGCGAACCCTTTGCGTCTTGAACTCGTTGCCGAAAATGGCCAGCGACTGAAACAACAGGATCATCTGTTGCAACTGGACAGCTGGGGCCCACAACTACAGTTTCGGGTTAGCCATTACCCAACGGCTGGTAAGCAATGGAATTACTTCCGTTATCGTCTGGATAATGCACCGGCTGTGATGCTGACTTACCCTCAGCGCCAGTTTACCTTGCGCCTGGACAACAGCGCTATGTATCTGCTCTCCATTGAAGCAAGTCAGGATGGGTTGAACTGGCAACAGG
This sequence comes from Rheinheimera soli, assembly GCF_021290985.1. Taxonomy (GTDB): domain Bacteria; phylum Pseudomonadota; class Gammaproteobacteria; order Enterobacterales; family Alteromonadaceae; genus Pararheinheimera; species Pararheinheimera soli. The sequence goes on along the minus strand of NZ_JAJOYU010000011.1, from coordinate 77,646 downwards.
TGGGGGACTATCAACTGCAGTTTAACCGCTACTGGTGGATCCAACAAAGCTGGCTCTGGCTTATGTTGTTTGCCTCAGTATTGATGCTGGCTCTGTTGTTATGGCGCTATAAAAAGCATCAGAATCGTTTGCATCAGGCGCTGGAACAACAACTGATGATAAGCTCCCTATTCGACAACACCCAGGATGCAGTCTGGTTAGGCGATGAGCAGCTGCGTATTGAAAAAGTAAACCAGGCCTTTTGTCAGATCACCGGTTTTGATGCCAAACAGATGGAAGGTAAAACCTTGCAGCTGTATACAGCTCAAGGACATCAGACTGAACTACTGAAAACCATAGTGCAGCAGCTACAGCAATTCAGCTTCTGGCGAGGTGAGGTCTGGAGTAAAAAAGCTAATGGTGACAGCTTTGCCTTATCATTGGCCATTACCTTGTTATCCGGCAAAGGGGCTTCGGAAGCCAAACTTTATCTGGCAATATTTTCTGATGTCACCAATCGCAAGCTGAATGAACGTGAGCTGCGAAAACTCAGCACCAGAGATCCACTCACCCAACTGCCTAACCGTGCTTTGTTTCTGGAACATCTGGACAGAGCTTTCTTTAGTTGCAACAGCCGTTTTCCACACTTTGCTGTGCTGCTGATCGACCTGGATCGTTTTGCCAAAATTAATGATTCCTTAGGCCACGACAGCGGTAATATGCTGCTGAAAATGGTTTCTGAACGCCTGCAAAAACAGTTGCCTGCCGGCTATATTCTGGCGAAATTGGGCGTAGATGAGTTTGCGGTTCTGGTGCCCTCTCATTTCAGTCTTGAACAGTTTGATTTGTTGCTGAACCGGCTGAGTTTACAGCTGCTGCAGCACATCAGACAGCCACTATTGCTGGGAGATTTGGAAATCACGCTGACCGCCAGTATTGGTATTGCTGTCTACCCTGACGATGGCCGCTCGTCAGATATTTTGTTGCGCAGTGCTGATACAGCCTTGCACCATGCCAAACAAATGGGCCGCAACAATGCCCAGTTTTTTAACGACAAAATGCTGCAACGCACTCCTGAATATCTGGCGTTGGAAAGCGATTTATGGCGTGGCATCAGCCAGGGCGAATTTAAAGTGTTATACCAGCCTAAATACAATGTCAGCACCAATACCATAGTGGGCTATGAAGCTTTATGTCGCTGGCATAATCCAGCCAGAGGCATGGTCTCTCCTGTGATGTTTATCCCAATCGCAGAAGAAAATGGCGTCATTATTCAGCTGGACAGGCTGGTATTCAGTCAGGTTTGTGCTCAGATCCGTCAATGGCAACAACAAGGCCGGATGCGGGGGCGTGTCGCAGTGAACCTGTCAGTACAACAACTGCAACAACCTGATTTACTGGACTTTTTACAGCAGGAACTACAGCATTACCAACTGGACGCCAGTGTATTGGAGCTGGAAATCACCGAAACCGCTATGATGCGCGACGCAGAGCATTGCCTTGAAGTGATGCATCAGTTGAAGGCTCTTGGTTTTACACTGGCGCTGGATGATTTTGGTACTGGTTATTCCTCTTTGGGTTACCTGAAACGTTTCCCTATCGATACCTTAAAAATTGACCGGGCTTTTATCAAAGACATGGATAGCTCAGAGCAGGATCGCAATATCACTTCCACTATAATCCGGCTGGCCAGTTATCTGAAAATTGCAGTAGTGGCCGAAGGTGTGGAAACTGAAATGCAGGCCTATTTGCTGCACGTCATGGGATGTCAGGTGGTACAAGGTTACTTATTCAGCCCACCAGTACAACCTGAACAGATTGCGTTGCTGCTGGATAAAGAACCGAAGAAAGAAAGCTAATTGTAGGGGCGGGGTTTATCCCTCGCCCGAACGCTGCGGCGCCAAATACGACGGGTAATAAAATTGATTAAAAACTACGGGCGACCATAAAGGTCGCCCCTACAATAACTCTAATTAAAATCAATAAATTGTAGGGGCTGGGCTTGCCCCGCCCGAACGCTGTGGCGCCAAATACGACGGGTAATCCCCTAAGTAATTGAAGTTGCAGCGCGGCGGCAGAGACCCCAGGAGCATAGTTGTCCTATGTGACTGGGGCGAAAGCACGCAGCCACTGCCGTTTACCCTAAGTAGTTGGTGTTGCAGCTAGGCGACAAACGAGCGAGACCCCAGGAGCATAGTTGTCCTATGTGACTGGGGCGATACTCTTACCTTAAAAGCAGGTGCAGGCAACAACGCTGCGGCGCCAAATACGACGGGTAAACTATTCGTCGCGCTTTTCGCGGCCTAGTAGATCCATCGCCGCTAAACGGGCATCTTTGCCCTGATACAGCACCTGGTAAATTTGCTCTGTAATAGGCATTTCTACGCCAACACGTTGCGCCAGATTAAAGACTTCTTTGGCATTGCGATACCCTTCCACGACCTGGCCTATGGCCGTCATGGCTTCGTCTACACCTTTGCCTTCACCCAGCAATAAACCAAAACGTCTGTTACGGGATTGGTTGTCTGTACAGGTTAAAACTAAATCACCTAAACCAGCCATGCCCATAAAGGTTTCTTTTTTTGCACCTAAAGCACAACCTAAACGGCACATTTCTGTTAAACCACGAGTGATAAGCGCTGTACGTGCATTGGCACCAAAGCCGATACCGTCGGCCATACCAGCACCAATAGCGATGACGTTTTTCACAGCACCACCCAGTTGCACCCCAATAAAATCAGGATTGGTATAAACTCTGAAGGTTTTAGTGCAATGCAATAAGTCAGAGAGTGCCGAAATAAATTCTGGATCGGTTGAAGACAACGAAATGGCAGTAGGTAAACCTTTGGCCAGTTCTTTAGCAAAAGTCGGCCCTGACAGTACAGCTAAGGACACCTGCTCACCCAGTATTTCTTTGGCGACATCTTGCAGTAAGCGGCCGGTTTCCGGTTCCAAACCTTTAGTAGCCCAGGCCACACGGGCATTGTGCTGCAAAAAAGGTTTGATTTGTCTTAAGGTGTCAGCAAAAGCATGGCTTGGCACAGACAATAAAAGGTCACGGCATGAAGCCACAGCATAAGCCAGATCATCAGTCACAGCTAAAGAGTCCGGCAAACGAATATCCGGCAAATAGCGCTGATTCATTCGTTGTTCTGCCATCACACGGATATCATCCGCATTTCGGCCCCACAACAAAGTTGGATTGCCATTGCGGGCCAATGAAATAGCAAGGGCGGTCCCGTACGAGCCCGCCCCTAACACAGCAATTGCAGCGTTCATCTTAAGACTGTAGTTCTACGCCTTGCTGGGCCTGAGCTTCAGCCTGACGTTTTTGTACATATTGAGCAAACAAGGCATCAAAATTTACAGGTGCCAGATTCAATTGTGGGAAAGTACCGCGGTTTACCAGATTAGACACAGCTTCACGGGCATAAGGAAACAGAATGTTTGGGCAGAATGAAGCCAACATATGCGCCATTTGTGCATCTTCCAGCACTGGAACACTAAAAATACCAGCTTGTTGCACTTCACATAAAAACGCCACTTCTTCTTCGATACGTGCCGTTACAGTCAGAGATAACACTACTTCAAAGGTATTGTCATCTAACTTCTCGCTGCGGGTATCTAAATCTAACTGAATCGCTGGTTGCCACTCTTTACGGAATATTGCCGGAGCGTTAGGTGACTCATAAGAAATGTCTTTGACATAAATACGCTGGATGGCAAATTGTTCAGCGACTTGTTGTTCGGCCATGATAAATCCTAGTTATTTTATTTAGTGATCGACAGAAAACCAGCTGCAGTTATGCAGCGAGCATCGAATTTAAAGTACCGGCATTTTCCAGTGCAAAAAGATCGTCACAGCCACCTACATGAGTATCGCCGATAAAAATTTGCGGTACTGTGGTGCGGCCATTGGCCCGCTCAATCATGGCTGGACGCAATTCGGGCTGTTCGTCGATTTTAATCTCGTCAAACTGCACGCCTTTTTGGCCTAATAACGCCTTAGCGCGAACACAATAAGGACAATAGGCCTTAGTGTAAATAGTGACTTGTGCCATCAGAGCTCCGACTTACTTTTACTTTTTAACCAGGGGCAGGTTTGCACCTGTCCAGGTACTCATGCCGCCCTGTAAAACAAAAACTTTTGTAAAGCCTTGTTTGGTCAACGTAGCGGCTGCGCCTTGTGCAGACATACCTGCCTGACAGACTACTATGATGGGTGCGTCTTTTTTGTTTTCAAGGCCGCCCACAGCTTGAGTGTTAATTTGTTCGGTTGTCAGATGGCGGGCACCGGTAATATGGCCCTTTTTGAAGTCGGCTTCAGCGCGAATATCGATCACTGTTGCATCTTCTCTGTTTACCATCAAGGTCAACTGAGTGGGAGTAATTTGTTTGACTGAAGAAGTTAAAGACTTAATCCAGCTGACCACTAAGGCTAAAAATAACGCCACCCAAGCGGCGGTCAGGTACGGATGATTACTTAAAAAATCAATATATTGCTGCATAAACACCATTCTGTTTCATTTCAGGAGCAAAACTTTGCGGCCGAGTATACCTAGTTTGATAAAAGAATGCAGCATTGAAGCCCTATCCGTACTATTTCGTCACTGTTTTCACAGGAAAAACAAGGTAAGATAGGCCATCAAAACGATGATCAAGCAACAAGATACGGAGCCATGAGTATGCAGCCGAAAAAGCCGTTAGTCTTACTGATATTGGATGGATGGGGATACAGAGAAGAACGTGAATCCAATGCCATTTTACAAGCCAATACCCCGGTAATGGACAAGTTATGGGCAGAGTATCCTCATACGCTGATCTCAGGCTCTGGTCTGGATGTCGGCTTGCCAGATGGTCAGATGGGCAACTCTGAAGTAGGTCATGTCAATTTAGGCTCAGGTCGTGTGGTCTATCAGGATTTTACCCGCATCACCAAAGCTATTCAGGATGGGGACTTCTTTACCAACCCTGTGCTGGTTGAAGCGACGCAAGCTGCTGTGCGCCATGGCAAAGCCGTGCATCTGATGGGTTTGTTATCGCCAGGTGGCGTGCACAGCCATGAAGATCACATCATTGCGATGATTGATTTAGCCAAACAACAAGGTGCAACTGAAATCTATTTGCACGCCTTTTTAGATGGTCGTGATACGCCACCACGCAGTGCTGAAGCTTCATTGCAACGGGTAGAAGATCACTTTAAAGCCATAGGTGTCGGTCAGGTTGCTTCTGTGATTGGCCGTTATTTTGCGATGGACCGTGATAAACGCTGGGACCGCGTGCAGGCAGCCTACGATTTACTGACCCAGGGCAAAGCTTTATTTACTGCAACTACCGCAGTGGACGCATTAAAAGCGGCCTACAGCCGTGATGAAAACGACGAATTTGTTAAAGCGACCGCCATTAAAAATCCAGCTGGTGATCTAATTAAGATGCAGCAAGGCGACAGCCTGATTTTTATGAACTTCCGTGCCGACCGCGCCCGTCAGTTCAGCCGTGCTTTTATTGATGCCGATTTCACAGGTTTTGGCCGCGAATATCAGCCGCAACTGGCAAGCTTTGTGATGCTGACTGAATACGCTGCTGATATTAAAGCCCCTTGTGCTTATCCGCCTGAAAGTCTGAATAACGTTTTGGGTGAATGGCTGGCCAAACACCAGAAAACTCAGTTACGTATTTCCGAAACTGAAAAATATGCCCACGTGACCTTCTTTTTCAGCGGCGGCCGTGAAGATGTATTCGATGGTGAACAACGTATTCTGGTGCCATCGCCTAACGTAGCCACTTACGATTTGCAGCCAGAAATGAACTCCACCGAACTGACCAACAAACTGGTGGGCGCTATTCACAGCGGCGAGTTTGATGTGATCATCTGTAACTATCCAAATGGTGATATGGTCGGTCATACCGGTATTTTATCTGCGGCTATTAAAGCGGTAGAAGCAGTGGATCACTGCATTGGCCGTGTGGTAGAAGCATTACAGCAAGTGGGCGGAGAATGTTTAATTACAGCCGACCATGGCAATGCTGAACAAATGCAGGATCCAGAATCTGGTCAGGCTCACACAGCACACACCAGCGATCCGGTGCCGTTGATTTATGTCGGCCGTAACGCAGCAGTAACCCCAGGTGGTATTTTGAGTGATATAGCTCCAACTATGCTGCATTTGATGGGTATGCCAATTCCTGCTGAAATGACAGGCAAAATTCTGATGAAGACAAATTAATGCCAGTAAGACTCGTCAACTACAGGCTGAAGATGCAGCAGAGCTTAGCTCTGCTGCTCTGTTTAGCCTCGGCCCCTTTATTGGCTCAGGATCAAAAAGAGGTGCAACAGGAACTGTCGCAACTCAAAGGCCAAATTCAGCAAACTGAAAAAGAGTTGAAGCAACAGCAAAAGGCTTTTACTAAAGCCCAGGATTTGCTGAAAACTGCTGATCAGTCCTTAGCCCGGCTGGCACGACAACTACGTCAAAGCACTACAGAACTGGCGGAACTGCATCAGCAGCAACAGCAGTTGCAACTGCAACAGCAACAACTGCAACAAAGTTTCGAGTTACAAAAGTCGTTGCTTGCGCAGCAGCTCAAAGGCGCTTTTGTCACAGGTGAGCATGATTACACCAAGATGCTGCTGAACCAGCAAGACAGCAACAAACTGGAGCGGGTACTGACTTATTATCAATATTTGAATCAGGCGCGGATGCAGCAGCTAAAACAGATAGAGCAAACAGCAGCGGAACTGAAACAGGTTGAGCTGGATTTGCAAACTAAAGCACTGCAACAACAACAACTGCAGGCCCAGCTGGAACAACAACAGCAAGAGCTGACAGAAGCAAAAAGTAGCCAGTTAGCTTCAGTCAAAAAGATGAAGAGCTTTTTGACTGATCAAGAGCAACAGCTGAACTACCTGAAACAAAACGAACAAAGCCTGCAAAACACCTTGGGCAAACTGAAAGCTGCTGCTATTGCGGCGAAAAAACGCATCAATTTGCCAAAAACCAAAGGCAAACTGCCATGGCCAGTACAAGGTGATATTTTGCAGGGTTATGGTGAAAAACGTCTGGCTGGTGTTAGCTCGCGTGGCATATTAATAGCGGCGGCTGAAGGTTCTAAAGTCAAAGCTGTGGCAGACGGGCAAGTGATTTATGCGGACTGGCTCAAAGGTTATGGCTGGGTGATAGTACTGGACCACGGCAACGGAGTCATGAGTTTGTATGGTCACAATCAAACCTTATTGAAAAAGCCAGGCGAGTCGGTCAATGCCAGTGACGCTGTGGCTTTAGTGGGTGCCAGTGGTGGTCAGGCTCAGGCTGGATTGTATTTTGAGATCCGGCAAAAAGGCTCAGCCATTAACCCTATTACCTGGTTACAGAAACGCGCAGGATCTTAGTAATGAAGTATTGGATCAGCTTAGCTTTTGCGCTTTGCAGCTTACCCTCTATCGCCGCTAAAGTGGCTATAGTGATTGACGACATTGGTTACCACAAGCTTGACTACAAGCTGCTGGAATTACCTTATGACTTAACCTTTGCCGTCATTCCTCATACTACCCACAGTAATGCGGTAGCAAAAGCGGCCTATCAGCAGCGCCGTGATGTGATTTTGCATATGCCGATGGAATCTGCACGCCGAGCTGATTTAAGTAAAAATGCGCTTAAAGTGACAATGAGCCGATCTCAAATAGAGAGCAAGCTTCAGGCCGCTTTTGCCGATGTGCCTTATGCTATTGGTATGAATAACCATATGGGAGGTTATTTTACTGAGCAAACTGAGGTGATGGACTGGACTTTAGCTTATATTGCCAAACGCCAGCTGTTTTTCCTCGACAGTAAAACCACAGCCCGCAGCCAGGCTGGTGTTTACGCTAAGAAACACCAAATCCCGCTGTTAACCCGTCAGGTTTTTCTGGATAACGACCGCTCTTATCAGGCTTTGGATAAACAATTTAACTTGATGATCAAGCTGGCAAAACAGCAGCAATACGCCATAGCTATAGGCCATCCTTATCCTGAAACTTATGCGTATTTGAAAAAACATTTACCTGACTTGGCAGCCCAAGGTATTGAAGTGGTAAAACTCTCCAGCTTGTTACCCGCCGACTATGCCATTATCACCGCAGCGCAAACTGCAGATGTGCCTTTATCCTTGCCAGAACAGGATCCAATTCAAGCTGTACAGCTTGCAAAAGCAGAGAAAAAACCAATGAGTGCTGAAACCACAACAGTATTTACCCCAGCCATTGATGATCCTGCAGCTATTATCACCATGTACCAGGTGCAATGGGAGATCCCTGCCCTGCTGAACCCTATGACTCTGCCCCGGATTAAACCTACTCAGCCGCTGATGCAAAAACCTTGGGAATTACCAGAGCCTGCTAAAAAACCAGCCCGGTCTCTGCCGTTTTATCAGTTAGGTGGCAGTTTATAACGGACCATCAGAAACGCAAAAGCCCTGACAAGTCAGGGCTTTTTACTCTAAGAAAAAACATTAAGCAGCCATAGCAGCCTGCAGTTTTTTCATCGCGTTTTTCTCCAGCTGACGCACACGCTCAGCAGACACCTGATAACGGTCGGCTAATTCCTGCAACGTCAGCTTCTGATCATCTAACCAACGGGCACGGATAATGTCCTGACTGCGGTCATCCAATGTGCTTACTGCAGCCTGCAGTCGATCCACAGCGGCATTGTCCCACTGGTCTTCTTCAATACGGTTGGCTAAATCAGACTCTTTGTCCTGCAAATAAAATACCGGAGCAGTGTAATTGCTTTCTTCTTCATCATCAGATGCATCAAAAGGCATATCATAGTTGCTCATACGGGATTCCATTTCCACCACTTCGTGTACAGGAACTCCTAAAGAGTCAGCTACGTTTTGCACTTCTTCTTTACTGAACCAGCCTAAATGCTTTTTGGCTTTACGCAGATTAAAGAACAACTTGCGTTGCGCCTTGGTCGTTGCCACTTTGACAATACGCCAATTTTTCAGCACAAACTCATGAATTTCAGCTTTGATCCAGTGCACTGCAAAAGACACTAAACGCACACCAACAGAAGGGTCAAAACGTTTTACGGCTTTCATCAGACCAATATTGCCTTCTTGGATCAGATCGCTTATTGGTAAACCGTAACCTGAGTAGCTGCGGGCAATGTGCACTACAAAGCGCAGGTGAGACATAATCAACACGCGAGCCGATTCTAAATCACCGTCTTGCTGTAATTTTTCAGCTAAAGAACGCTCTTCTTCTGCTGTGAGCATAGGGATGGTACTTACCGCATGAGTGTAAGCTTCAAGGCTGCCACTTCCAGCCACTGTCAGAGTCATCATTTGTGAAGCCTGAGTCATGTAATTTCCCCTTACTTGCTTGATTGGGTCAAATCTTAGCACTCTTTAGCTGAGAGTGCTAAAAGAAATTTCCATCTTTTAAGATCGGAATTGTATAAGCCCTGTTTTTTAATAATATCAATTCATATATAACAGCTTGGTTTTCTTATATGATAAATTTAGAACTTGCGATCAGCTCTAATGATAAAAATATAACAATTCAAGGCTACCCATATGTATTGCTATGTCGCGCGCCAGCCTATTTTTGACCGCCAAAAAGCCGTAACAGGATACGAACTGTTGTTCCGGGATGGCGTAGACAACTGCTTTCCAAATATTGATGCAGACGAAGCCACCTCTAAACTCATCACCCAGCACCATTTGTTGTTGGGAGTTGAAAAGATCACTGGCGGCAAGCAAGCTTTTATTAACTTTTCAGCTGACACCTTAATCCATCACTTTCCCACCTCTATTGATCCTAACAGTATGGTGATTGAAATTCTGGAAACCGTGCCTATCAGCGACGAGCTACTGACGGCGTGCAAAGAGCTGCATAAAATGGGCTATCGCCTTGCGCTGGACGATCATGACTTTGATGCAAAGTGGGACGTGTTTTTACCTTATGTCAGCATTATTAAGGTAGACGTGAGGATGTTTAACATACTGCAGATCAGTAAATATCTGCGCCGTATTGCTAAGTACCCTGTGACCTTACTGGCAGAGAAAGTGGAAACTGCAGATGAATACGAACAACTAAAACAACTTGGCTTTGATTTGTATCAGGGCTACTTTTTTGCCCGCCCGGAAATGTTAAAACATAAACAACTTGGCAGCAATAAACTGAATCTGCTGGCACTCATCAGTGAATCAAGTAAGGTACGGCTGGATTTTGATGGGCTGGCAGCCATAGTTGAACGTGATTTGGATATGTCCTACAAGCTGCTGCGCTTTATTAATAGCGTCCAGTATGCCCGCAAACAATCTATTGGCTCGCTGAAACATGCCATGGTGTATATGGGCGAAGCTGAACTGAAAAAATTTATTTCCCTGCTGGCACTGGCAAATCTGGCTGAAGGGCAATCGGATGAGCTATTAGTGATGTCGCTGATCAGGGCGCGCTTTTGTGATCGGCTGGCCAATATCCGCGGAGATCAGGAGAATCCGCCCGCGGCGTTTTTAACAGGTTTGTTTTCTCTGGTGGATGCTTTGCTGGAACAGCCGTTGGAAGAGCTGTTAGCTCAGTTGCCTCTGCTGCCAGAAATTAAAGTGGCTTTGCTGGAACATAAAGGAATACTGGCAGATTACCTGAAGGTTGAACGCACTTTTGAGCAAGGTTTGTGGCAACAACAAACTGATCTGTCCTCCCGTATGGTGCCGGAGACGGTCGATTTAAATCTGGTGTACTTTGAAGCAGTAGAATGGGGTCAACGCTTGCTGACAGTGCAGCAGCATTAACCCCAGTTTCTATTAAAGCCCTGTCGCTTCAATCTGACTAATATTGCGACGCACCGCCAAAAGTGAGCCAATAAAACCCAGCCCTACGGCAACCAACAATAAATAGCCTAACTCAGCCAGACTGAGCGGCTGTAAACTAAAAGTACTATCATAGAGCTGAGTCACGCCAGCAATAGCGTGTTTTAACCACCACAGCAGCACCTCTTCAATTAAAAAGGTCAGGATGCCGCCAAAAAAACCAAGCCAGATGCCGGTATATAAAAAAGGACGTTGAATATAACTATTGGTAGCCCCGACCAGTTTCATGACTTCTATTTCATCTTTTTTCGTCAGGATCATCAGTCGAATGGTATTCCCCACCACCAGAAGCACAGCCACCATCAGCAATAACGCCACGGCCATAGCCACCTGACGCACTAAACTGACAATAGCATCCAGCCGTTCTAACCAGCCAATATCCAGTTTAGCCAGCTCGACATAACGTTCTTGCTTTAACGTCTCAAGCAAAGCGGAAGCAGCGACGCTTGAGGTATTTTTTGGGCTGACCAGCATGACATGAGGTAAAGGGTTATCTTCGATATAACTGAACGCATCACCAAAACCAGACTCCGCAGTAAATTCAGCCAGAGCCTGGCCTTTATCAATAAACTGCACATCTGCCACTTCAGGATTAGCCTGCAATAATGCTATCAGTTCAGCGATCTGGGTTTCGTTAGTATCCGCTTTTAAAAACAAACTGATTTGCGCCGCCTGATCAATACTGCTGCTAACCTGCTGCAGATTTTTCACCATTAAATGCAAAGTGACAGGTAAGGTTAAACTCACCCCTAATACGGCCACTGTTAATAGAGAAGAAGCAGGGGTCAGCCAGATTTCACCTAAGCTGGTCATGGCCTGACGAATATGATGCACCCAAAACATCACAAATCTGTTCCACAAACTTTGTTTTACTGCAGTGGCACCTGTGGCACGGCCCTGAAACAAAATACTCATTCATCGGCTCCATAGGACGTTAAGCCATCGTTGATCATGCGGCCATTTTTAAGCGTCAGGGTACGGTAACGCATCCGGGCCAATAAACTTAAATCATGACTGGCAATCAGCACAGACACACCCACCTGATTAAAGGCTTCAAACACATTCATAATGTCTTTGGATAAATCAGGGTCCAGGTTGCCTGTGGGTTCATCGGCTAACAATAAAGGTGGGCGGTTCACCACAGCACGGGCTATACCAACCCGTTGCTGTTCACCACCAGATAAGGTGTGAGGCAAGCAACGCACTTTATCCAACAGCCCCACTTTATCTAAAGCCGCATGCACTCGTTTGGTCATGTCTTTGCCACTAAAGCCTTCGATCACTAAAGGCAAAGCCACATTATCAAACACACTGTGGTTCATCAGCAGTTTATGGTTCTGGAAAATCATGCCTATATCACGGCGAACATAAGGCACCTGACCTCTGTTCACCCGGCTTAAGTCCACACCATTAATAAAGACTTTGCCTGTGGTTGGGCGTTCAATCAGGCTGATCAGTTTTAATAAGGTACTTTTACCAGCGCCAGAGTGCCCTGTTAAAAAAGCCATCTCACCTTTTTCCAGATGAAAACTAACCCTGTCAAGCGCTACAAAACCACCGCTATAACTTTTTGTGACTTGCTCAAAACGCAACATAATCAGAGATCCCTGGCAAACAATGCCTTAATAAAATCTTTACTATCAAATACCCGCAAGTCATCTATTCCTTCACCCACACCAATGTAGCGAATAGGTAATTTAAACTGATCGGCAATAGCAAAAATAACGCCACCTTTGGCAGTACCATCAAGCTTGGTTAAGCTGATACCACTAATATCCACAGCTTCTTTAAATAACCGCGCCTGACTTAAGGCGTTCTGGCCTGTACCAGCATCCAGCGTCAGCATCACTTCATGCGGTGCATTGGCATCAATCTTTTTCATCACACGAACAATTTTTTTCAGCTCTTCCATTAAGTGAGCTTTGTTTTGCAGACGACCCGCAGTATCAGCAATTAATACATCCACACCCCGGGCTTTAGCCGCCTGATAGGCATCAAAAATCACCGATGCACTGTCGGCACCACTATGCTGGGCTATCACAGGAATAGCATTACGCTCACCCCATACCTGTAACTGTTCGACAGCAGCAGCTCTGAAGGTATCACCAGCGGCTAACATCACTGACTTGCCTTGTTGCTTAAACTGTTGTGCCATTTTGCCAATAGTGGTGGTTTTACCTACGCCATTGACACCTACCATCAGAATGACAAAAGGACCATCAGCGCCTTTCAGTTGCAGTGGTTGTTCAACATCATCCAGTAACAACGCCATCTCTTGCTGTAACTTGTCGTATAAAGCATCGGCATCTTTTAACTGCTTACGATTGGCATGCTGTACCAGTTGTTTAATCAGTTTCTGGCTGGTATCTACACCCACATCGGCCATTAACAGCTGAGTTTCTAATTCTTCGTATAAATCATCATCAATTTTTTTACCTAAAAACAGGCTGGCTAAACCATTGCCTAAATTTTGGCTGGTTTTCGTTAAGCCTTGTTTTAAACGGGCAAAAAAGCCAGGACGTTCAGCAGGTTGTGGCTGTAATTCAGTCACAGGAGCTATAGCAGTTAAGGCAGTAACCTCAACCTGAGCAGCTTCAGCTTGCACTTGTGCCACTTCTGCAGCTTCAACAGGCGCACTAATTGCTGTGGCTTCAGTCGCTTCCGTTTTCTGAACGACTTCAACTACAGGAGTAACCTGTGGCTCTGTTGGCTGGATCTGCTGCTCTGTTGCAGTTTCCGCAGCCGCAGCCTCTGTTTTTTTACCAAAACCTAGCCAGGAGAAGAGTTTATTTTGCTTTGTCATAAAGGTCGCTGCCAGAAGATCCGAAAACTAAGGTAAAATTGACCCATATAGTACCATCTTTAAGATGCAGGACAAAAATACTCAATGAAAACAGCAAAGGGCCGCAGCACAACTGCGACACATCAGGGACCGGGTTTCGTCAGGCTGATCAGTGGCCGTTGGAAAGGCAGACGTTTACCCGTACTGGATGCTGCAGGTTTAAGACCCACTTCTGACAGAGTCAAAGAAACATTGTTCAACTGGCTCATGCAAGATGTAGCAGGAAGCACTGTGCTGGATTGTTTCGCTGGCAGCGGCAGCTTGGGTTTAGAGGCTTTATCGCGGTACGCTGATTTTGTGCTGTTACTGGAAAAAGAAGCCAAAGCGGCCAGCTTACTGAAACAACATCTAACCAGCCTGGGCAGTACAGAAGCCGAGGTGGTACAGACAGATACCTTGGCATGGCTGCAAAAGCCAGCTGTGCGTCAGTTTGATCTCGTTTTTATTGACCCGCCTTTTCGCCAGAATATGGCAGTGCCCTGTTGTCAGTCTTTAGTCGAACAAGGTTGGCTTAAGCCCGGCGCCTTGATTTATCTGGAAACGGAAAAAGAACTGGCGCTGGATCAACTGCCGGCAGATTGGGTATTGTTAAAGGAAAAAGTGGCTGGGCAACTCGCTTACCGCCTCTGGCAAGCCTGATATGGGACATGCTTGAACAGGATGAATAGGTATTTCATCTGACGCTAGGGTATTGGCAGGACTCTATCACTTCTGTGACAGGCTGCTATGAGCAATAAGCCGACTCTCGTAAAACACGCAATGATTACCCTAACACCAAGCTTCAGAAAATGCAGCGGTGAGCCAGAGCTACTTTACGCACTTAACGATTGATAAATGAATGGAGCTCCTGATAAAAAGCCGATACTTTCGCTTCAAAACCACATTCCAGAATCGTAAAAATGTCCTCTCGGGTCAGATTATGCTCTTTACGATTTTCCTGTAGTTTTTTCCAGTAGGCTTTAGATTTGGCATTTTCTGGCGCGACATCCGGAAGATTATGCACCGCATTTTCTTCATTGTACTTCCTGAATATTTCATCCTCAATATCATCGTAAGGGCTGATAATAACGTCCGCACGTTGGCCGTATTGGGCTTTCGCATCAGCATCCAAAACAGCTATCGCATCTTTGGAGGAGCAGATGAAACCGGTTGCTGAATTACGCTTCATCAAATCAACAACGTTGCCGCAGCCGCCAATATAAATGACCTTGACACGGTTCTTCGTTTCTATAGTGGAGAGTTTATGTTTGATATAGTGCTCAAGTGTCACATCTTCGGTGAAGATAAACTTGTCGTACCCTTGGAACCCGAACATTTCCAGTTGAATAAAGCTGTATGAAACCTGATTATGGCTGACCGCACCATTTTCGTTCTTCAGATAGATAATTGGCGTGCCGTATTCATAGATAGTTTTCATGATAGCGAGAGAGTGCGTGGTAAAGAGTATTTTTATTTCTCTTTCCATGCATATATCCCTGATCGCACTCATCAGTGAAACCTGCGCTGAGGAATCAAGGGATACGTCTATTTCATCTATGATGATAAGCCGACTTGAGGAGGTTATCATCTTGAAAATACTGATTACAAAAAACTCTCCTGAGCTGAAATAGTCCTCGCGTATATATCGGTTATTATCAAGCGGCAGAAAATAGTAGTTCACGCCCTTTATGTTCACGAGTTTCAGATTCTGAAATTTTCTTTCATCCCTGTAAACGGAATGGAGGAAAGCTATAAGTTCGTGTGCATCTTCATACTCACCTTTTAAGTACTTCTCCCTCAGCGTCATATCGATGCTGCCCAAGGAGGGGAAATCAGAGAAACGTTTGCCGTAAGGAATAGGCAGTTCGACGTTCAGAAATGTTTCATCCCGGAGAATATTGTTCGTATCAAGATCACCATCATTGAACCTAAACGTGTAGACGTCTTTGTTAATTTTAACGTCTATCTGCGTATCTTCATTGATACTAAACGCCGACGACGTTTTACTAATAATGGCAGCGTCCTTGAGTAGGGCAAGCGCTTTAATGATCGACGTTTTACCCACGCCATTCTTGCTTGTCATACAGATAAGTGGGTCGCGTGAAAAGTCGAAGGTCACGCTAATTTCGGCCAGATGTTGCAAAGCCCTGATATCTACACTGACGATCATTTCAGCAGTTCCTTGCCTTTGAGCAGCTTGCTGATGATGGCGTTCCCGTATTTTTTACGTAGATGAAAAAGGTAATCACTGTCGATATTGTTAATCTGGCTCAGCACGCCTGCGATTGACAGAATCGACGATTTCTCTTCCATGCCGGTATAATCCACCAATTTTTCTCTGTTAGTTTTAAGCAGGTGCAGCTTCACTTCAATATCGGTCTTGGTTGCTTTACTGACTGTCATTTTTCCGTCGTTCAGTATACTTATTCCCAGAATTTGTCTTTCAAACTTTTTCGTGATCAGTTTTGTTTTTTTATGATTGATGGATAGTCTCAGGAATGCGTCTGATGAGAGTATGGCCGTGAGGTCGTCTGTGATCTTGTCTTTATTCATTTCATCTTGCGATGAAATAATAAGATCATCCGCGTAACGACTGTATATATATCCGTTCTCGTTGCAGTAGGCATCAATGATATTGTCATAATCATAAAAACAGAAGTTACTGATTGATGGCGAGCATGAGAATCCAACAGGTAGATGGTTATTGATAGTGCACAGGTAAACAATTCTCTCGATATTCTCTCTGATCTCTCCAGAGTTCACCGTTCGTATATTTTCACAGTATTTTGAAAGCGAGTGATACACGCATTCAGCGCTGATTGAGTTGAAAAATTTCGATATGTCTGTTTTAAAGATAAATTCACTGTTGCAGTGCGGCCGGACGGCGTCCGTAATATTTACATCTTTCCGGTAAGAAAAAACGATATCTTTTCTCAAAGGCATTTCGTTGAAAATAAACAAGGAAAGAAAAGTATGAATAACTTTAAGCTTTTCGGAACACCTGTAAAGCTCAACCTTACTTTTACTCAGAGGAATAAGACTGGCTTCCTCTTCAGTCCTGAGAGTATAGAAATCAGAGAAGTTTTTTTTGTTATTGAAGTAGGCATTAAAAACGCTCTCCAGACTGTTATCCTTCATTCATCTTTTACCTATGTATGATCTGATGTAGTAATCAGAAAGAGTTGACTGAAGCACCTTTACGTGTCTTGTAAATTATTAAGGCCCCCGATAATTGCTTAACGGGAGCCTTAGTAATTTACGAGACTATACTGCCTATAGAGGCTTCCTGATTGACCGGAGATGCTCCAAGGTCAGAAGCATGAAATTATTATGGGCACTTTCGTGTCCTTTATCAAGCCTGTTGAGCCACGTGGCAGAACTTCCCGTCGATAAATAGGCTTAGATAGATACAATGTCCGTTTTTGGCACACTGCTAACACTGCCAGATCATCTAGAAGCCAGTACATATGACACTTAGTACTTAGCGCGCGGATTTGGAAGTGACAAAAAAGGCGCCATCAGGCGCCTTCTTTTTATAAAAAATTCGATTAGCTTGCGCTACGAGCCTTGATGGCTTCCAGTATTGGAGAAGCTGCAAAACCATTGCTTGCTGCCCACTCTAAGTCACCTGATGCTGCAACCTGGCTGCCTGGTAACTGCTTGATGATAAACTCAGCGGTGTCTGCAGCATTGTGTTTAATCGCATGGCGAACTAAAGGTAAACCATCGCACGTAATACCGTCATACACGTTCTTTAAACGCATACGGTTATCAGATAAAGTTTTACGCAGGTTATTCTTGTTGTCATCGGCCACGTAAGCACAGATAGACTGAACCATTTGATCGTTAGCTGATGCAGTTGGTGCAACAAATTGAGCAGCAGCGATGGCGATTAAAGCAACAAATTTAAATTTCATAATAAGCTCCGGTGTTGGCTAACACTGATCATGGGATCAGGCTGATTGGTCTGTATAAACAGGCTGAAACTTCAACAACAGCATCTTTGCTGTTGTTTATCAGCGAACACGAAAGGAGGAGCTTTGATACCAGAAACTGGTGTAGATGCGTCCTACGTAATCATCAGATTACGGCAGCCCAGCCATCATAGGTTTCCCCTTAGACCTGCAGCTTTGCGTGTACTCCCTTTCGGGAGACTTGCCTTTCGAGCGCGCGCATTTTAAGCAGTGACTGTTTATTATGCAAGAAGAATTTTAAGGCTTTTTAAAAAAGTTAAAGCATTGACTCTAAAAGAACTATTCTTCCAGACAGCAAGACTTTTAGCCGTCTGAATTTTGTGTATCAGGAACAAGCTCCATCCCCAGATTGCTTAATCCTTGCTCACGTACCCAGGCCTTTAACATTTGCACCTGTTCACGTTGAAAACCATCATTTAATGGTGTCACCAGTTCAATCAGCTCCGACAGACAGTCCATTTCGTATTCCATCAGCTCGTGATCCCGCACCCACTTTTTTAATTCAGCTTCAGTGGTGATATCAATCTCTTCGGCCTGGTATTCAATTAAACGGGCCACTGAGGCCTGGGAAATTTTAGCCACGTTAACAAACTCTGTTGCATCCTGTGACAAAATGCCGTTGAGCATAGAGTCCAGCGCCGTCGCTGTATCAATAGCAGGATACACACCAAACATATCAAACTGACTTTGGTCCGGTGTCGCCAGCTCTAACTCTTCGCACAAACGCTCAAAGTTAATTTTAACCTTTTTCACAAAAAGCCATTCCCACACCAGATTCAAAATATCCCGGCACAACTTGGCATCACCAAAACCTGTCACTTCACTAAACAGTTGATAATTAGGCAACATACGTTCCAGCAAAGTTGCGGCTATAGCCGCTTGCTGATAAAACCCCAGTTCCCGCATATTCTGGAAGTTGTTTGCTTTTTGTTTCATGTTTTATCCGTTCTGGTCTGGCCGCTCTGGCTGCGCATCATACACAAGAGGCTACGCTCAGAAAACTCTGTTATTTTTGTCCAGTGTACTATCAGCATGGCACTAATGCGAATATGATCAGAATTCGAGTCAGTCTTTCCCACTCTGAACACAGGTGACTTTATGTTGATGACCATGACCACCCCAGCTTTGTTATTTCCTGCCATCTCGCTGTTATTACTGGCGTATACCAACAGGTTTTTAGTACTGGCTCAGCTTATTCGCCAACTGAATACCCGTGAAGGTGGACAAGTGCGGGATATGGCGAAACGTCAGATCGAAAACTTAAGGCAACGCATGTTTTTAATACGGTCGATGCAACGCTGGGGCGTGATTAGTTTTGTACTTTGTACCTTATCCATGTTTTTTCTGTTTATGCAGTGGGCATTAGCAGGTCAGCTTGCTTTTGGTGCCAGCCTCGCCAGCTTAATGCTGAGTTTGCTGGTATCACTCTACGAAATTCAGATTTCCTGTAATGCCATTAAAATAGAACTGGAAAGTATGGAGCAAGAGCAGGCTTAACCTGCTCTAAGTTCTGCCAACTGTTGCTCTAACGCGCTGCAATCTGCGGTTGGGTCCTGTTGCTGGATAGATAAAATAATCTCACCAACCGGCAGGCCAAATTTATACAAAGTAGACTGGTTCATGAGCTGCTGAGGTGTCACCAGATACAACCAGTCTTCCACTTTCACTTCGATCACGCCATCACCGTCCGGAATCTGCAACACATATTCCCAATACAGCGTATTGCCAGCTTGTTGCCCTGACGCCTGACCTGTGACATCAGCAGCTGAACCTGTGACTTTTCCGTCTTGATCTACTGCTAATTGCCAAATCCGCTGTTCTACCCGGCCATCGCTGAAGTGAAACAATTCAAATAAAGTGCCCTCATTGCCTTGCCACTGCCCGCAAAGCTTTGCTTCAAAACGCACACTTTGTTTGCCTTGCCAGTTTTTAACTACACCATAGGCATTCAGCGACCCATTAAAGTAGTCAGGCAAATGAAAGGTTGGAGTTTGCTGTTGATAATCCTGAACCTGATGACTGCAACCCCAAAGTAGCAAAGGGGCAAGCAAAGCGATAAACCTCATAGTAAAAACTCCTTTAGCAATATAAAGAAGCTATACGGAGTGACAGCCAATCTGGCTCAGTCTTGGGCTAAAGCAAAGCAGCAATAAAAAGTAGCCCCCAGGCCTTCCACAGATTCAAAACCAATAAGCCCATTCATGCCATGCACCAGCTCTTTTGAAATGGCCAAACCAAGACCTGTGCCACCAGTTTGCCTGGTATCAGAGGCGTCGGCCTGTGAAAAACGCTGAAAAATACGGTCGCGGAATTTCTCCGGGATACCAGGCCCCTGATCCACCACGGCGATACGCACCATTTGCTCATTCAGACTCAACTCCACCACCACTGTGGCGGCAGCAGGTGAAAATTTAATGGCATTACTTAAAAAGTTTGATAACACCTGAATAAAACGCTTGGCGTCCACTCTGATACTGACATCCGTCATGATGGTCTGCACATGCAGCTGAATGTGCCGCTCCTGAGCCATCATTTTATTGGCATCCAAAGCCTGCTGGATTAAGGGCAGCACCAGCTCAACCTTTAAATCAAACTGCATTTTTCCTGCTGCTATTTTTTCAATATCCAGTAAGTCATTAATCAATAAAGTTAAACGCTGGCAATTTTTATAGGCGATGCTGATCAGGCTGCTGACTTTTTCCTGCATATCACCCATCACCCCCGCATGCAACAAACCCAAAGCTCCGGTGATAGAAGTTAAAGGGGTACGCAGTTCATGGCTGACTGTGGAGACAAATTCATTTTTTAACCGCTCTATACGTTTACGGTCACTGATATCCCGCACAGTACAGATGTAAATCAGTCGTCCTTGCCTGCGGATCACAGACAAGGCCATTTCCATCGCAAAGATACTGCCATCCGCACGTAATCCATCCAGCTCGCGGTTACAACCTAATAAAGGTTTTACCCCTGGGGTGGGTAAATAAGCCTGCTGGGGTTCCTGGTGTTGCCTCAACACAGGCGGCAGCAAATTAGTGGCATAGTGGCCTAAAAAGTCCTCAGCTTTGCAGCGGAATAAGTCCTGGGCGGCCGGGTTCATACTGGCAATACGGCCATTTTCATCAATAGTGATAATGCCATCCACCACGTTGTTTAAAATGGTTTGAGTGTGCTGAGCATATTCTTTACTGATTTGCTCTGCGTCTTTGCGCTGCGCTACTGATAAAGTTTGCGCCATGATGGCTGCAACAGCGCTGACAAAAGCTTCTTCGTCGGAATACCATTGCCGTTGCGGGCCTATATGTTCAAGACACAACACCCCCACCACTTTACCGGCAATAATAATACCTGCATCGAGCATAGAACTGATGCCTAAAGGTTTCAGATAAAGTTCAGCAAACTCACTGGTGGCAGGGTCGTGAATCGCATCATTAGCACAGATCCAGCCACGAGAAGCGACAGCAGCAAAATACTGCGGGTAATCCGCTCTTCTTAACAGCAACTGACCTAAATGCTGTTCACCTTCGTGTTGGTGTAAGGCCAGACAAAACATTTCGTCACCTTGCTCAGACAACATCCAGACACTGACTCTGTTACAAAGCAAGGCCAAAGATGTTGCCTGCACCAGATTTTTAGCAAAAGCCAGACTGTCTCCGATGGCAACAGCTTCATCCACCACCAGTTGAGCCAAAGTACTACGTTGACGTACTGTCCGATCCTGACTGTCTTTTTCCGCAGACTCAGACTTTTTCCTGCTGCTGATATCCAGGCAAATCAGCACAAATCCTGTCAGTTGGCCTTGCTCACTGAATACGGCATCACACTCCAGACTCAACCAGCAAGCCTGACCTGACGTGCTGTAACACAACAGCTCTTCAGAAAAACCTGAGCCCCCGCTAATAGCCTGATGGATACGTTGCAGCGCTAAAGCATCAGCTTTTTGATTGGCTAATACCTGGGTGATAGCTTTAGCCTGTAAAGAACTGGCCCTGTAACCGGATAAACGTTCATAAGCCGGGTTGACCCATTCAATATAGCCCGCAGTATTGGTCACAATTACGCCATTACTGGTTCGGCTGACTACCAGAGACAAGCGTTCCAGCGACGCAGTGCCTTGCTCTACTTTATGCTCCAGTTGGGCAAAAGCATCGCTGAGTTTAGTCGCCATCATGCCAAAAGAGTGGATCAGGCCATTAAGTTCAAAAACCGGGGTCTGATACAGTTCAAAATCTGTTCTGTCGCCACTGGCCAGCATATCCGCCCGACGATGCAAAGCTTCTATAGGTTGCACCAGCTTACGGCTTAACACAAAAATCAGCAGCGCCCCCACTATCACGGCTAACAAAATTAACCATAAGGCCTGCAAAGAATTTTCATCGACAAAACTCATCAGTGGCTGCTGTGGCAAAACCACTGCGATGCGCAGCTTTAAACCTTGTGGATCACTGAACTCGGTATAGTTCAGCAAATAATGTTCGCCATCCAGTTCCAGTTTCTGCTGACCTTTGTTGTGTTTTTGCCCACTCAGCACTACAGCAGCTTTTTGAAGTAAAGGATGTTCGCTTTGATTGGCCATCAGTTGAGTAATTACAGCTCCACGCTCACTAACCAAAGGCGTCTGAGTGGATGAGGCAATCAGGTAACCTTGCAGATCCGTGATAAAAATCATGCCATTGCCTGCGACGGGCTGAGCCTGCAGATACAGCTCCAGATGACGCAAGCTCATATCTGCAGCAATGACGGCCTGTAACTGACCGCTTCGGTTGTAAGTAGGAGCCGCCAATCCTACGCCAAGTCCGTCATAGGATTGATATTTGTAGATCGGATACCAGCTGGGTTTACCTTGTTGCACAGCGTGCTGAAACCAACTGCGGGTTCTGACATCATAGGGGATGCCTTGCTCCAAAGCTGCACCTGGTAAACCCACTTCCTGCAAGGTGTAACGTACCCGGACTAAATCTTGCTGATTCATAGAGCTGATCAGGGTCAGTTGACCATCACCAACATCTCTGTTTACGCCAAGGTAACGACCATTGGCAAAACCAGCAGAGACATAAGTTAAATAAGGAGCACTGCGAATTTGCACCGTCATAAAGCGCGCCAGATCTTGCTCTGACTGCAGATCCAGAATACCGCTGTCTATAGATTGCAGGGTGGAATCCAACACAGTTTTTGGCACTGCCAATAAATAGTGCAAATGAGAATTCACGCGCAGGCTGATCTGGTCGGCCAGTTTCTCGCCATAATGCAAGGCCGCATGTTGTCCGTTGACATAAGAAATCAGACTGACCAGTCCTGCGGTCAGAATAAACAGCAATAAGACAGGCACTGTAAAAAAGAGCCGCAGGGACATTCCGTTGTGTAAAGGGCGCTTAGACCGCATAAAGACAAAAAACTCCGGTTCTGACTTTGTCGACAGTTCCAGTATAGCGGTAATATAAAGTATTACGGCACCTTAAATCAGCCACTTAGCTAATTTAATGGATCAAACCTAACTCTAAAGCCAACAGCACAGCCCTGGTTCTGTCACGCACCCCTAATTTAGCCAGAATGCTGGAAATCTGATTCTTAATAGTGCCTTCGGATTTATACAAAGCACTGGCAATCTCTTTATTGGCATAACCCGATGCCATCAGCTGCAAAATTTGCAGTTCTTTCTCGGATAACTCTTCAATAGCGACAGGGCGCGGGAAATTACTGACCGGGTTCAATCCTGACAACAAACGTTCTGTGATGGTACTTTGAAAACAGGTGCCGCCTTGCTGCAGGGTTTGAATGGCAGAGACTAAAGTGTCCAGCGACACGTCTTTGAGTAAATAGCCTTTGGCACCAAGCTGGATGCTTTTTAACACCAGATCATGCTCTTCAAAGGTGGTCAAAATCAACACTGGCGTTTTCAGTTGCTGTTGCTTCAGCAGCTCCAGCGTGGCTATGCCATCCACTTTGGGCATAGATAAATCCAATAAAATCACGTCTGGTTGATGCAGCTGCACCAGCTCCACCACAGTCGAGCCATCCTGCGCTTCGGCAACCACATCCACCTGGCCAGACAGCTGCAATAGGCTTTTAATACCCTGACGGATCAGCATTTGATCGTCCACCAACAGCACACGCAAAGTCATAGCTGTAGTCCTGCAGGCAAAGTGACCTGTAAATTAAAGTGGTTGTCTTTCACTTGCCACACCAAAGTACCGGCACATGAAGCCACTCTCTCCTGCATACCTGTTAAGCCATTGCCCGCTTTCCAGTCAGGCGAAACTTTACCGTTGTCATCAATCATCAGGTGCAAAAATCCATCAACAAGCTTTACTGACAGATTAAACTCTGTAGCCTGACTATGTCTTAAAGTATTAGTTAAAGCTTCCTTCACAATCAGCAGCAGTTGCTGTGCCACTTTCACATCGGCAACTTCTGCATCCCGGGGGCAATCCCAGTTCACCTTCAGTCCCGGTACTTCAGTCAGAAGCTTCTCCAGTGCCTGGTAAATAGAAAACTGCTGCTGTTCACGCAAGGCACTGACCGCTTCACGCACATCCGACAGCAATAACTTGGCGATCTGATGGCATTGATCCACTTTGGCTTTGGCTTCGCCTTGGGTTAAATGTCCTGCGACCTGTAAGTTAATAGTTAAAGCAGTTAAATGATGACCCAACACATCATGTAAATCCCGGGCTATACGGGAACGCTCCTGCTGCTGGGATGCCATCATCAACAGATCCTGAGTCGCCAGTAATTGCTGATGGGTTTGCTGCAATTCTTGTCTGGCCTGCTGCTCAGAGCGAGCCTGGTTTTTCATCAGCAAGGCAAAAAAGTGAAAACTACTAAACAGCAAAGCCGTGATCCACATAGAGCGTTGTTCTATATAGGAATCCACGCCATACCAAAGCCCCAACACAGCAACAGTAATAAACACAGCAGTTCGCATCGGAACCAGATAAGGCAAAACCGACACCCAGATAATGCTCAGGATCGCCAGATAGTCAAAGGGCAAGATCCAGTTCAAGGCCAAAGCGAACATCAGTTGCAGGATATAGCAGATCAATTCAAAGCGGGGTAAAACACCAGAACGCTCATCACTGCGGGTCACGCCATAAAAACAAGCGCCATTCAGCAGAAACAAAGTCACGATCCATGGCCATAACGACCAGAGCCGATCATGGGGCCAGCTCAGGTATAAAGTCAGCGCAAAAACTAAAAACCAGGTGAGCATCCCGGCCAACACATCCCATGCGATTGAAAACTTTAGTTTCATAACCACTTCACTGACCTTTAACTTCTGACTTTGCAGTATGCCCGATTTTGCTTTCAGCTCAATAGGCCAAAAGTCACAGTGAAAAGTCCTGACTTATGGCACCTGTAAAAGCACAGCTGAAGTTTTAGTCTGACATCATCTGCTAAAGGGAGAATGATGATGATGATGTTCCATAGCCTGTTATTAAAACTACATATTGCCTTAGGTGTCATTGCACTACTGCTGTTCTGGTTACCCATGCTGAGCCGCAAAGGCAGCCAGTTGCACCGCACATCAGGCCGTTATTATGGTCATATTATGAAGGCAGTGGCCTTAAGTGGTCTGGTGATGACCAGTCTGGTCTGGTTTGATCCTGTAGGGATTAAAGGTGCTGCGCTGTTGGTGGATGGCCAGGTGTCAGAGCGCAGGTTAGCTTTTTTTAACATGCTTAACCTGTTCCTGTTTTTACTTAGCCTGCTGACCTGGGTCACTATTCGTCATGCCACCGGTAGTCTCTTCTGCAAACAAAACCGTGCCCCACTAAAGCACTGGAGTTATCAGGCACCGGTCTGGCTACTTGTGATCGTGGCGCCCTATGCAGCCTGGCAAGGTTTTAAATTTGGTATGCCGCTGGTGATGGTATTTGCCGGTATCTCATTGATCACCAGCTTTAGTATTCTGGCTTACCTGCATACAAACACTGTCACAGCCAACCGCTGGTTAATAGAACATGCTTCCGCCATGATTGGTTCTGGTATTGCAGCCTACACCGCATTTTTTGCCTTTGGCGGCAGAGCTTTATTTGAAGAGTTATTAACAGGCCACTGGATGATGGTGCCATGGCTAATACCGAGCCTGATTGGTATCCCAGCGACAATCTGGTTTAAACGCCGCTTATCCCAACCCCAAACAAACAGGGCTTAAAAACCTGCAAAACCAAGGGAAATCCTTTAACAGATTTCCCTTTTAATTTAATAACTTAAAAACACTTCAAAAATATTCCTGCTTTTTTGTTAAATCAGGCAAACTATTTTCAGACCTGATACGACTTATCATCAATACAACTTCATCACAGATCAAAAGTGTTTAAACGCAGCGACGAGAGCTTAATAGAAAAAGCCATAGGCGGCGATGCCAAAGCCTGGCAGCAATTGGTGTCGAGATATCAGGCGCCCCTGTATTATTTTGGCCTGCGTTTACTGGGTTCGCCCGATGACGCCCGCGATTTATTGCAGGATGTATTGATGGTGCTTTGCCGTAACCTGGCGCAGTACCGTGGTGACAGTTCGTTTAAAAGCTGGTTGTTTGGCATAGCCAACTACAGAGCTATGGATATGCTCAGGAAGCGTAAAGCAACCACAGAGTTTACCGACGACCATGATTTTTATGATGATGAAGCACCAAGTTTTGAACAACAACTTTATGGCCAGCACACGCAGCGGATGGTGCAACAGCAGTTGCGAACTTTACCGCCAGAGCAACGACTGGTAGTGGAATTGCGGTTTTACCAGCAGTTTACTTTTGATGAAATTGCCGATCAGCTGGCGCTGTCGAGCAATACCATCAAATCCAGATTTTATGCGGCCTTAGATAAACTGCGTACGCAGTTGGAGTTAACAGATGTCGAACAGTCAGCAAATTTTTGAAGCATGGCTGGCCGGAAAAATTACGGCCAGTGAATGCGAACAGCAACTGGACCAAAACAGTGAATGGTACAGCCGTTTCCAGACAGCGCAGATGATTCAGCGTCAAGCCAAAGCGCCCTTTTTTGCCCCTGTGCCTGAAATTGACAGCATGTCGATGTTTGCCCAGCAGTGGCAGAGACCAACAAAAAGTCATAGCTGGTGGCCAAAGTTGAGTGTGGCTTTTTCCGCCCTGGCTTTAGTGATCAGCCTGTCGCCACTGGAAATGCAAATGCAAGACAGCGGCCTGACGTTAAGCTGGCGTGGCGAACAACAAATGCAACAGCAACAACTGGAAACATTGCTGGCAAGCTATCGCAAAGAGCAGCAGGATTATATCCAGACTCAGTTGCAGGGTACGCAACAGCAACAGGCGTCGCAGCTGATTTTGCTGAAGGATTATTTAACCGAACAACAAACCAAAGAAAGACGCACCGACATGCTGGAACTGGTTGAATACCTGAACCAGCAACGTCAGTCTGACTGGCATTACTGGCAGGAAAATTACCAGCCAAGCCAAGCCAGACTGGATCTTGGTGCATCACCGAACACTCAGAACAGATAACCTAGTGGAGTAACAAACTCATGAAGCTATTCAGCAAAGTCTCCTTGTTGGCAGGCCTTATTATCGCAAGTACGGGTTTAACAGCAGCCGAAGTCAATGGCCGCCTTGGACAAAACCTGAAAATAATGCAGGACATACTGCAAACCTCGCTGGGCGGTCAGGAGCATTCCAGCATAGGCCGGATCCAACACAGTTACCTGATGGGACAAGGTGTTGCATTCAGAGTCGACAGCAACAGTGGCTGGTTACGCCATTTTGTGATGCCTCCGATGCCACCTATGCCACCTTCAGCACCAGGTACTCATAGCAACGCGATGGCTGTTGCTACCAATGTCGCTAACTCCATCAGTGTATCCGGCAATGGCAGTAGCTTTAGTTTTAGCTTTGACGAAGAAGCTATTGAAGAAATGGCTGAAGCAGCCGAAGCTTTGGCTGAGCAGCAACAGGATCAAAGTGAAAAACTACGTGATTTGCGGGAAGAACGCCGGGATATAGAACGGGATTTACGGGATTACGAACGGGAAAAACGTGATATCGAGTTTTCGTCCAAAGTCAGTAAGCTCACTGCGGAGCAGCAAAAGGAGCTGAAAGAGATTAACCAAAAGTCAGAACAACTGAAAACTCAGCTGGCCCAATTGCAAAAGAGCCTGACTGAGCAGGAGCAGGAATACAATAAAAAGCGCGCTGAGCAACAAAAGCTGGCGGCACAGCGCCAGACTGAGCTGGTGGCAAAAGTGGGGCAGGTATTCAGCAGTACTTTATGTGATTATGGTGCCAGCTTACGTGATTTAAAAGAGCAGGAGTTTGTGTCTTTTCAGCTGAGCTTATCAGGCCGTGATAATGCCAAAGATCACTATTGGGTGGTGAAGAAATCCGATATTAATCAGTGTGTCACAGGCAAAATTGATGCACCGGCTTTATTGAAAAAAGCCAGTTATTACCAGTACTAACAGCATTTCCCCTCAGACAACACAGAGGCTCGCTTCTGTGTTGTCTTGACAGCAGTTCATCTTCTGACGTACAAAGCCGCAATTTCACAGCGAAATACAGCGGAACCGTCTTTATGTCCTATCAGTGGCCCTGCATAACAAATTGGCTTGAACAACTAGCCAGCCCTTTTTATCAGCAAGGTTATGTGGTGCTGGAACAGGCCATTCCGGCGGATTTATGTCAGGCTTTGTATCAGGACGTACAACAACAAGAGCTAAAAGCAGCAGGCGTTGGCCGTCAGGGCCAGCATCTGTTGGACTTGCAGGTGCGACGGGATCAAACGGCCTGGCTGAATGCTGATAACCCGGTGCAACAGCAGTATTTGCAGATGATGGCAAAACTGCAACAAGATATGAACCAGCGCTGTTTTTTAGGTTTAATAGATTTTGAAGCGCATTACGCCCGCTACCAGCAAGGTGACTTTTATCAGAAACATCTGGATGCTTTTGTGGGGCGTTCTAACAGAGTGCTCTCCACTGTCTGTTATCTGAATACAGCAGAACAAGGAGGTGAGCTGGTGTTGTATGACGAACAGGATCAACTGTTAACCAAGGTTCAACCTAAAGCCGGTACTCTGGTGGTGTTTGAAAGTTGCCGCTTCCCGCATGAAGTATTGCCCGCAGCGGAACCCCGCTACAGCATTGCGGGTTGGTTTCGGCATAACAGCAGTATTCAGGGCAGGATCGATCCAGCGCTTTAGGCAGAAATAGTATCAGCCTATAACAAGTCCAGACCTATGCCTGCAAACAACAATAAGCCGCTGTAGTGATTATTTAAAAAAGCCTGAAAACAACCTGCCCTGCCCTGAGTTTTCGCCTGCCAGTGTTGGTGGATAAAACTCAGCAATACCAAAACTAAAGCGGTATAAAAAAACAGGCCAAGACCATTTTGCTGCCCTACCCAGGCCATCAGTACTAAAAACATCAGCTGCAAGCTGGCTATAACAGGATGGCAATAACGACCAAATAACAAGGCGGTGGATTTCACGCCTATCCTCTGATCATCATTCATATCCACCATGGCGTAAAAAGTGTCGTAAGCAACAGTCCAGAGTAAATTCGCCAGATACAAAGCCCAGACCCACAAAGGAACAGAGCCTGTTATGGCCATTGCGGCCATAGGAATGCCCCAACTATAAGCTGCACCCAATACAAACTGTGGCAGGTAGGTGAAACGTTTCATAAAAGGATAAAGCACAGCCAGAACCGCGGCCACCAAAGCCAGTAATACAGTAGCGAAATCCAAAAACAACAGCAGGCTGGCACTGCACAGCAACAGCACAATAAAAAGCTGTAAAGCTTCGCCGCTGCTGACCAGTCCGGCAGCCAGTGGCCGGGCTTTAGTGCGTTCCACATGACCGTCATAATGACGGTCGGCGTAATCATTAATCACACAACCAGCAGAGCGCATCAGTACAACACCGGCACTGAATACTGCAAGCAAAGTTAAATCAGGCAGGCCGGATGACACCAGCCACAAAGCCCACCAGGTCGGCCATAGCAGCAAATAAATACCAATAGGCCTGTCCAGGCGCATTAACTGGCGGTAATAAGGCCACTGTTGCCATTGCAACTGCCATCTCATAGCTCAAGCACTCCAGGTAAAAAGATTTCCTGCACCAATAACTCTTGGTTTTGTAATGAAAAAACAGATCGTCTGGCCCAGAGTTCGTTTTGCATCCCCACTACAGGCAACTGTAATCCAGCTTCAAGTAAAGCCACTTCAATGCCACCACGCTCTAAACTGGCGTGCTGGAAAATATATTCACCTAAGGGCTGCGCTCCCAAACGGGCTAACGGCTCCATTTTTTCCAAGGTGGATTCTGGCAACCAGCTTTGCGCATAGACACAAGGCTTGTTATCACACCAAAGGATCACATCGCGTTTTAAGCCCTGCGGTTGTTGCCATTGCTGCTGTAAAAAATCCGGCAGCCTTTGCCAGTGCTCTGCCACCAATTCCAGCCTGAAAGTCTGGCAATAACTTTTCAGCAATGCTGTTAGTGAACCCTGACATAACAACCAGGGTTCAAGAGCATCAGGAAATTGCAGTTGTCCGGCGCTTTGCCACACCGCATTAAGTTGGAAAAGACTATCTGTGCTGTGCATATACCCTTCGTACTTGAAGCTGCAGCTTTGTTACCTGCGTGCTCTTGCCCCAGTCACATAGGACTACTATGCTCCTGGGGTCTCAAGCACTTGTCGCCTCGCCGCAAATCCAATTACTTTGGGTATAAAATCAAACTGCAGCTAAGGTGCCGCGCATCATAACAATTTTGCCATCGTATTGGTATGTAATGCCTTTGAGGGAAAAATTGATTACCATAGCGGCATTATTTAGTCGCTGCCCCCCTTTGCCTTATGACCCATTACCACACCTTAATTGTCGGAGCAGGTTACGCTGGTTATAGCCTTGCCAAAGAACTGCGTAAACTAGACCCAGAGCGCAGCATCTGCCTGATCAGCAGCGACAGCGCTGATTATTACTCCAAACCTTTGCTGTCCAACGGCTTTAGCAAACAAAAAAGCGCGACCGATTTGATCCAGAAAACTGCAGCGCAAATGGCCACTGAGTTGACTATTGATATATGGCCATACTGCCAGGCCTTACAGCTCCTTACAGAATCACATCAGTTGCTTACAGATAAAGGGCTGATCCAGTATCAGCAACTGGTGCTGGCGACAGGAGCCAGTCCGGTGAAACTGTCATTACCCGCAGCGACACAAGGCTTCATCTGTTCAGTGAATGACTTAACTGACTACCAAAATTTTCTGCAACTCAGTCAGGGCAAACAAAAGATCACTGTGTTAGGCGCAGGTTTAGTTGGCATTGAATATGCGAATGACTTAGCTGCCGCAGGTTTTCAGGTGTCCGTGATAGCGCTGGAGCAACAACCTTTAGCTCAACTTCTGCCGCCTGCACTGGGTGAGCTGTTGCAGCAACAGTTAAACGCCTCAGGCGTTGAGTTTTATTGGGGCTCGTCGATAAAAGATGCTCAACTGACCCAACAGCAATTAAGCCTTCAGCTTGCCGATGGCCGCAGTCTGGAGACAGAATTGATCCTATCTGCAGTGGGTTTAAAGCCAAACCTGCAGCTTGCGCTGCACGCAGGCATAGACTGCAACAAAGGTATAAAAGTGGACCAGACTCTGGCAACTTCAGCCGCTGATATCTATGCTTTGGGCGACTGTGCAGAAATCTGTGGCTATAACCTGATGTATATTCAGCCTATTAGTTTATCTGCCAGAGCTTTGGCTTCGACGCTGACAGGCGAAAACACAGCGGTACAATTTCCTGTTATGCCGGTGATAGTGAAATCGCCAGCTTTGGCTGTTGTCAGTTGGCCTGTTGCACCTCAGCAGCAAGGCGAGTGGTTCTATGAAGGGCAAGGAATGGATTGGGTAGCGAAGTTTCAAAGCCCATCAGGTCAGTTACTTGGTTTCGCCCTGACCGGAAAAATGGTAGCGCAACGTTTGCGACTGGCAAAAGAAATGCCAGCTTTGATAGCTTAACGCCGGGCCTTCGGGTAATATCCTTTTTTGAATGTTTGATAAAAATGAAAGAGTAATTCGGATGAAAAAAGCGCTGGCTTGTTTTGTTTTTTTATTGTTAAGTCAAAACCTTTGGGCTCAGAACGCAGCCAATGCCCCAATAAAAGTCAATTATGCTTATTTTGGTTTTGATCCGGATATAGTCACTAACTATGTGACTCCAACCACTGAAGAACTGGGTTATGTTCGGGTGACTATGGAGTTGATGATTATGGACAAAAAATATCTGGATGTTATCGAGCATCACGAACCGCTGATCCTAGATAAGATTGTGTTTGCCTTTGGTCGTGAAAACGGCGATACCATCCGTTCTTTAACAGGGCGTGAAGAAATTCGCTTAAAAATTCTGAATCAGCTGCGCGATACCCTGAAAAAAGAGACAGGTCAGGATATTTTAAAAGACGTATTGTTTACTAAGTATCTGTACCACTAACCACCAAAACCTGACTCACCGTACCGTCAGCGCTGTACGGTGAGTGCCTTGTTTAGCGCAATAAGTAAAATGGCACAGAGCATGCCAGCCAGTAAACCTGCTAAATGCGCCCAGTTTGCCATCGAAATCCACAGCAGATCAAAAAAGCCAATCACCAGCCAAATCAGCATAAAACCTATTAAGCCAGTGCTGATCTGCAAACCCCACTGCGGTTTTAACCAACCACAGATCCAATAAAAACCAAATAAGCCATACACCAGGCCTGACATACCGCCAAAATTAGCACCAACCATCACAAACTGTGCAAGGTTGGAAAACAACAACACCAACAGCGTCAGACTCACAGCGACCACACGGCCTGACTTCAGCTCCAGTGGCCCCAACAGATACCAGACCCAGATCAGATTAAACACCAGATGAGAGCCGGAAAAATGCAACCAGCCCGGAGTAAACCAGCGCCAGCCTTGTTCCAGACTAAGCCCCAATTCAGGTTTGAGTTGCAAAGCGGCCAAAGCGGACCAGGGATCCACTTGTTGCCAGCCGTACACCAGCAATGTCGACAACCAGACCAGATGACAAAACCAGCCACCATTCGTCCATAACTGTTGCCAATAACCGGATAAACCAGCTGAGCCTGTTCCTGAGTCCACCACTTCAGCCCTGTCCCATGCCGCAGCCTGATAGCGGTCGGCATAAGGATTTAACAAAAAGCGTTCTAACTCGGCAACCACCAGCTCTGCATGTTCAGGTGCACACCAAAGCTCAGCTTGCTCTGCAGAATGCACCACCACACTGACATCTAATTGCTGACTTTTACAATAATCAGCCAGGCTTAAAGCCGCAGCGGAAGAGGCAAAATCACCAATTTTAATCATGGGAGTCCGTAACAAAAGGCAATTGCTGACGCCAGGCTTCAAAACCACCATCCATACTGAATACAGTTTCAAAACCTTGTTGTGCTAAATACTGAGCAGCGCCCTGGCTGGAATTGCCGTGATAACAGACCACCACCACAGGAGTTTCAAATTCAGTTTGTTGGATAAACTGATTCAGACTGCCGTTGGTTAAATGAAAAGAATCAGCAATATGACCTGATGCATAACTTTGCTCGTCACGAATATCGACGACCACGGCTTTATGCTGCTCTATTTGCTCCAGCGCTGTGGCTACTGAAATACGACTGAATTCACTCATGGCTCACTCCGTTACTACTCAACACTCAGATTAATAGCGCTATAGTAGCCCAGCTGAAACGCCTTGAGTACCATAGCTTATGCTGGATCCGCCGAACTGCAGGTAATTGACGAAGAAATAATCAGCCTTAAGCAGCTAAATACCGCATTAAAACACCAAGTTAACAATTACAGCTTTAGCTAAAGCAGAAGCTTAGGTAAAATAGCGCGCCTTGTTGGTTTGGAAACAGAATACCCATGTCAGATAGTCCCTTGTATTTAATTTACGATCCTGCTTTTGATGATATGGACGCCGAAGGCTGCCCGGGATTTGGTTTTATACTGGTGTTTGACGAGCAGGATCTGGACAACTACCAATCGGGTGAAAACCCGCCTTTTCCGGCTGTCTCTATGTTATTTACCGATCATGCCGATGGCAGTATCAGTGGCGATTTATTGGGTTGGGCACAACTGGATGCAGAAATTTTTCAGCAATTCCCTCTGGGTCAGTTCTTTCAGTTGATGGAACAAGCCGCTCAGGTCGCTATCAACGCTTACCGTCAGGTGGGTCAGGTGCCAGATAAACTGATAGCTCAGTTATTGCCAGATGATGATTTAATTCAGTTTGATGTGCAGTTTGCCACACTTGAACTGAATGATGCCGAAGCAGAATCACAGCTGGCACAACAAATGATGTCAGGCCGGCCTTATTTAGATTCTTAGTGAACAGATGGCTTGAAACATAAAATAAAAAGGAGACAGTGCTGTCTCCTTTTTAGTTAGTAAAGCAACAGTTAGTAAAGCAGCAAAGCCTAAGGCTGAGCTTCATAACCCGTGATATCGCCAATATCAGCTGGTAATAAGCCCTTCAGCATCTCTGGAGTATAAGCCCCCGTATTGCTCCATAATACCCAGTCTATATCGCCCAGATAACTGCTGCTTCCGGCATCACCAATCTGCAGGTAATTATCGGTATTGGTGCTGGCAGGACGCATAGTCACTCCTTCAAGAGCAAGCAGCGGCGTGTTATTTCCTTCTACATAAACCGCAACATTGCCCGTAGTCGGTGAAGTCATGCTGATGGTAAAGTGATACACTCGGTAGACACTCATATCAATAGCATCAGGTTCATTGCCTTTACCCGCTGTCACCGAAGAGCCATTATTGGCATTTTCCAGCTGCACACCCGAGTTGTTGCCGTCATTACGGAACACTATTTTCAGACGACTGGTATCGCTGCTCGCTGCCAGATCCCCTAAAGCAATTTCAGTTTCAAGGATACGGTTGCCACCTGCATTGCCTTTTATCCCCATCAATAAAGTAAAAAACTTCGGATAAATTCCATCGTCCGGCAGCACATTAGTCAGCTTGGCCCGGCTCCGATCCGCGCCGCTTGCTGTACTGTCAAAACGCACAGTGCCATCACCATTGAGGCTAAACAAATTAGGTTCGTCTGCTCCACCGCTTTGTTGCCGGGCAAACTGACTTAAAGTGCCATCAGCTAATACCACAGCATTAGCAGCAAAAGGATCCTGACTGCCATCATAACTTGCCCAATCTACCTGAGCCGGAGGGTCTATAGGGTCAATTGGAACCGGATCCGGATCAGGAGTTGGCTCCACAGGTTCAGGCTCTGGCACAGCACAGAGTCCTGGACTGGGTGGCGTGTCTATTTTGCCAACACCTGCATAAGCCAGCACTGTGGCTTTCACATTGTGTACAGGGATCAGGTTGGCCTGATAGTTATAAGGGACATTAAGCTCACCCGTTGATTGTGGATTAGCGCCAGCCACTATGCCGTCTGCAGGGCTTTCAACCCAACTGATATTTTCAAACAGATTATCAATCAGTTGCCAATATCCGGGCTCTTGACTGTACATAGACATCACCGGGTTTCTCATATTGGCAAAATGATTGTGTTCAATACGGATCACAGCCCCCATTCTCGAATTAATGCCACTTTCCAGCGCACCTTCATAATAGTTGTTGTAAATATGGCCTTTACCGTATCGGAACAAAGGTAAACGTGAATTTACGTTATGCCAGTGGTTGTGATGGTAAGTTAAAGTGCGCTCAAAGTTGTCACTGTCAGACGAGCCTGACAGTGAGGTTTTCCAACTGTTATGGAACTTATTAAATGAGATCGTAATAAACTGTGCATCCCCTTTCGCATCCACCAGACCGTCGTAATAATCTTTCACCTGATCTTCAGTCAAAGCAGGATCATTAACCGTCAGGCTGTTGTAAATTTCATTATGATCAATCCAGATATTACGAACCGGCCCTTCCATACTGATCCCATCACCCGGAGCCCCCAGGTTGGCCCGTACATGGTGAATACGTAAGTTACGGATAATGATGTTATTGGCACGGACAATATTAAAACCTATACCGGCCATTTCACCCTGAGTACCTAAACCCAGGATAGAAAGATCCGACACATCTTTAATATCAATACGGCTATTTTTGGCATTTTGTAAGGTTATGGCACCGTTTACCCAAATGGTCAGCGGTCTGGCCGGATCTTTGTTTTGAATGGCGTTGATCATCTCTTCGCCTGTGCAGACTGTGACTTCTACTTTATTTTCGCCGCTGCCCCCTGTTGTACCGCCATTTTCCGAAGCATAACCATAAACAGTGTCCAGATTAGTTAATGCCACGACACTGGTGTCCGGCGGAGGAGTCACAGCGTTGTTGTCCGGTACCGGCGTTACGTCGTCGTCCGAGTTGTTACAACCTGCCATCAGGCTGGTGCTGATCAGTATGGCAAGCAAGGTTTTATTTAAAGTCATTATGTTACCCTTTGTCCCGGGCTCAGCTTGTTAAATACAGCGACAACAACTGGGTACCCTGTTGATTTTATTATAGTTAATTTAGGGGAAGTCAAAATTCAGGTTTCTTCACGATAAGACAGCCGACTCAACCTTTGCCTTTCCTCCGTTATTGGTTATGAAGAAAATATGTACAACTGGCAATGATTCAGCCGAATAACAGGTAGCTTTTGCATGGAAGTTTCGCATGTGATACAAAACCGAGGTTATGCAGGCAGATCCGCTGACAATAAACCGCCGTAATTGCTCGATTAGGAGGTTTCATGACTCACCACAAATTACATCTGCCCCAGAAAATCTGCGCTTGCTGTGGTTTAGCTTTCAGTTGGCGGAAAAAATGGCAAAAAAACTGGCCTGAAGTGAAATACTGCTCAGAGCGCTGTCGGCGGAAAAAATGACTTTCAGCCTATTGTAAAACCCTGCAAAAAACCTGTTAAATAAGGGTTAACCTATAACGCAGGATCCGTTATGAAAACTCTGTATCTTTTTGCCGCTTTAAGTAGTTTCCCCTTACTAGCCAGTGATTTAAGCTCATACGATTTATTGCTCGAGCAAGATAAATTCCGTCAGTTACAACAGCAGCTAGATAAGACAACCAATTTACCCGATAAAGATCTGTGGGCACTGCAACTGAAAACCATGCTGGGCTTGCGCCAATCTGAACAGGCAGAGCAATTGGCTAATCAGGCGCTTAAAGCCTATCCACAAGATGCAGAGCTGCTGCGTCTGGCGGCATTAAATCAATTTAATCTGGCGCAAGAGAGCAGCATTTTTTCTGCAGGCTCTTATGCCAAAGCGGGTCTAGCTTTACTGAAACAGGCAATGGCTGCAGATCCAGCAGATTTGGAAACTCAACAGACTCTCATTGGTTTTTACCTGCAGGCTCCTGCTATTGCGGGTGGCGACACGGAAGAAGCGAAAAGACTAGCGAGAGCTATGGCGGAAAAACATCAGCCAGAAGGCACCTTAGTGAGTATCAACGTATTAATGGACGATGACAAACTACCGCAGGCGATTCAGCTCGCAGAACAACAACTGCAACAGCATCCAAAACACCCCGCTTTATTAGGCGCTTATGCAAATTTACTCAGCATAAATAACGACCCGACCAATGCTTTTATTCAGTATCAAAAAGCAGCCGCTGCAGCGACAGATTTGTCAGAGCAGCAAGGTTACTACTATCAGCTGGGTCGCTTAGCTGCGACAGCCCAACAAGATCCACAACTAGGTCAGCAGGCACTGTTGGACTATTTAGCTTTTTATCAGGACAGCGACAACGCCAGATTCAGCTGGGCACAATTACGATTAGCCCAGATTTATCTGGTACAAAAACAGCAGGATAAAGCAAAAGAGGTGCTACAACAGATCAAAAACCAGCAGCAGGACGATGATCGGCTGCAAAGCGAGCTAAAAAAACTGGAAAAACAACTGAAAAAGGCCTGAAGCCTGCTTATCTGAACGGGATCTGCGGATCCCGTTTTGCTTTTTACGCACAGGCCTTTTACTATATGCACTTTATTTCATCACCCAGTTCGCCGGAATCGCAGCATGGCAAAAGCAATTAATATGGCCGAGGTAGAAAAAGCGTTAAGTGGCTTTACTATTCCTCCTCAGCCGACTGTTTTATTAAGTATCAAAGCAGAAATTGAAAGTGATGATCCCAATATCAAACGTATTGCTGAATTGATCAATCAGGATCTGGGGATCGCTGGTTTTACTTTAAAAGTAGTGAACTCAGTGTATTTTGGTCTGCGTCGTAAAATCAGCTCGGTAGAACATGCCTGTAAGTTTTTAGGTTTAAATCGGGTGATTAAATTAGTCAGCTCTGTGGTACTGCGTTTTACCTTAAGCGAAGGCCGGACGGACAGATTTACTGAAAACCTGTGGCAAAGTGCAGCCAATGTTGCCAATGCAGCAACCTTATTAGCCCAACAGTTGCGTTACGGCACAGATTGCGCTGACGATGCTTACAGCTTAGGTTTATTCCATAATGCCGGTATGCTGTTGATCAGCAGCCAGTTTAAAGATTATGCCAAAGTACTGAAACAAGCTCATTTGGCAGGTTACAGCATGTCAGACGCTGAAGATCAGAATTTTCAGACCACTCACGAATTGCTGGGTTATATGATTGCTCAGTCCTGGGGTTTAGCACCTGAGCTGACCAATGTGATTGCCTACCACCACAGCCATGCGCTGATCCTGGCCTCTGATGATATCTATGAAAAACGTTTGTTTGCTTTACTGAAACTGGCTGAGCATATGACGGATGAAAGCAAAGTTTTGCTGGATTTAGATATGGATCCGGAATGGGATCAGCATAAAGCCACTATTCTGGACATTCTGGAGCTGGACGAACTGGCCCTGCACGACTTAGGCGACTACCTGCAGCAGCAAGGTGTGCCGAATCGTTATCACGCCTAAGTTTGGGAGCTTCGGCTCCCTTTGTTTTTAGAACGCCTGTATTCACTAACCAGAGTTATATTCAAGATGCGTATTGTTTTAGCCCCAATGGAGGGCGTGGTGGACCATTTAATGCGGGATATGTTAACCCGTATTGGTGGTTTTGATTTATGCATCACTGAATTTGTCCGGGTGGTCGATCAGCTTTTGCCAAACCGGGTATTCACCCGTATTTGTCCTGAATTAAAACAAGGTGGAGTGACTCCAGCCGGTGTACCGGTTCGGGTGCAATTATTAGGTCAGGAGCCAGAGTGGCTTGCCGAAAACGCCGTACGAGCAGTGCAATTGGGCTCGCCTGGCGTGGATTTAAATTTTGGCTGTCCGGCTAAGGCGGTCAATAAAAGTCGTGGCGGCGCTGTACTTTTAAAAGAAACCGAAACCCTGTACCAAATCATTAAAGCAGTGCGTGACGCTGTGCCATCCCAGTTTCCGGTCACCGCAAAAATACGCTTAGGTTTTGACGATACCAGTTTAACTCTGGACAACGCCCGCGCTATTTATGAAGCAGGCGCAACGGAGCTAACAGTCCATGCCCGCACTAAAAGTGATGGCTACAGACCGCCCGCTTACTGGCCCTGGATCAAACAAATCCGCCAGACTATTCCTCTTAACGTGGTGGCCAACGGCGAAATCTGGACGCCAGAAGACGCAGCTTTATGCTTAGAACAATCCGGCAGCACGGATTTAATGCTCGGCCGTGGCGCTTTAGCCAGCCCTGGCTTAGCCCGTGATATCAAGCAGCATTTTACCAGTGGTGTTCATCAGAAAATGCCATGGCCTCAAGTGCTGGAACTACTGCTGCAGTATTCAGATTATGAGATAGCAGGCGATAAAGGACTGTATTATTCCAACCGGATCAAACAATGGTTTAGTTACCTGAAGTTGCAATACGTTGAAGCCGAAGTCTTATTCCAGCAACTACGCCTACAGCAAAAAGCACCGGATTTAGTGGCGACTTTGCGTAGGGCTTTGGCAGAAGTTCATTAGGACTGACGCCATACACATTTTCAGGAATGGCTGGTGGTGGCAGGCATTAATCCTGCCGACTGTTCTGTTGATGCCTCATCAGACTGAATCTCCGCACTCAACACCAAAGCCGAAGTCGGCTGAATACAACAAGCCAATACTTCATCCCCGCCACAACTCATACTAGGTTCCAGCACTTGCTGGTATTCACCTTTGACAACCCGCACTTTACAAAGGCCACAAGAGCCGCCTTTACAGTCGTAATTCAATGGCACACGGGCAGCAAGAATGGCATCCAGCACTGATTTATGGCCCTGGCTGTCAGCAAATACACCATTGATTTCTATCGGGAAACTTTGTTCGCTGGCCGAAGCACTAAAAAACTCGGCATAACAATGCTGTGCACCTAAAATGCCCAAATCATAAATCAGCTGCTCCACCATTTTTGCCGAAGCACAAAAGTAATATTGAGCCTGAGGGCCTGCCAATTTATATAAATAACCCGCATCAATACGACCTTTAAAGCCTTGCCAGTCTGCTGGTGGTTGAGTGAGTGCAATACGAAGTTGTAAACGAGGCAAACGCCGCAGTAACGGATAAAACACTATATCCTCCAGCCGACGCGCCTGATACACCAGAAACACTTGTCGTTTTTGCCGGATAGCGGCATACGCCATCGCCAGCATAGGGGTAATACCGACACCACCTGCCACCAATACCAATGGCTGGCGCGAGCGGTTTAATAAAAAATGGCCGCGTGGGTAAGAGCTTTCGACTAAATCCCCTACTTTTAAATGCTGAAATAATGCCTGGCTTAAGCGGCCATCAGTTTCAGCTTTAATCACCAGTTGGTAATAACGCTGCTGACTGCAATCCTGCGCCAATGAATAAGCCCGGCTGACAGGTTTACCCTGTAAATCTTTGCCATACAGCAGAATATGCTGACCCGCTTTGGCTTTGGGCAATAACAGACCATCCGGATGCTGTAGCCATAACTTCAGATACTGGCCCTGACGTTTCACCCGAGCAAGTCTGAGTTGTAAGCGCTGGTTCTGTAATTTTGGCAACACAATATGCTGCCAGTAACCACGGCCAAATAAGAAGAATGTCAAAAACAGCAGAGCGAAAGTCAGCGTGATCATTGGAACAGCAACTGGTTCAGATAAGAATGACTATCAAATGATAACAGATCGCATTTAGGCTGCCAAGCAGGAAATAAATAGCAGAACACTGAGAAAAACAGACAAAAACAGACAAAAACAGGGAATGAGGTACGGGGGCAGAGCGAAACTCTGCCCCCGTCAAATTACCAGTTGAGGATCACTTTGCCGGACTGGCCTGAGCACATAATCTCAAAACCTTCCTTGTAGTTTTCCATTGGCATTTCGTGAGTGACTATAGGAGTTAAGTCCAGACCTGACTGAATTAAGCTGGCCATTTTGTACCAGGTTTCAAACATTTCGCGACCATAAATACCTTTGATCACCAGGCCTTTAAAAATAACTTTGTTCCAGTCCACTGCCATATCTGAAGGTGGAATACCCAGCATGGCAATTTTTCCACCGTGGTTGATGGTGTCCAGCATGCTACGAAACGCAGAAGGCACACCGGACATTTCCAGACCTACGTCAAAACCTTCGGTCATGCCCAGCTCTTTCATCACGTCTTTTAAGTTTTCTTTGCTGACGTCTACTGCTCGGGTCGCGCCCATTTTACGTGCCAATTCTAAGCGGTATGGGTTTACGTCTGTGATGACGATATGACGGGCACCAACATGACGGGCTACAGCCACAGCCATAATGCCGATAGGGCCAGCGCCTGTGATCAGTACGTCTTCACCCACTAAGTCAAAAGACAAAGCAGTGTGAACAGCGTTGCCAAATGGATCGAAGATAGCGGCGATATTATCCGGAATATTGTCCGGAATTTTAAAGACGTTAAAAGCCGGAATAGACAGGTATTCAGCAAAAGAGCCTTCACGGTTGACGCCAACACCTATGGTATTGCGGCATAAATGCACACGACCGGCGCGGCAGTTACGGCAGAAACCACAGACTAAATGGCCTTCACCCGATACGCGATCGCCTTTGGCAAAACCACGCACTTCTGAGCCCATATCCACTACTTCGCCGACATATTCGTGCCCAACCACCATGCCATGAGGAATAGTGTTTTGCGCCCATTCATCCCATTTGTAAATGTGCACGTCTGTGCCACAGATGGCGGTTTTTTTGATTTTAATCAGAACATCATTCGGACCTACTTTTGGCATGTCCACTTCGGTTTGCCAAATGCCCGGTTCTGCTTTTAATTTTGCTAATGCTTTCATCATGGCGTCCTCAGGCAATTACGCCCATTTCTTTACCAATACGGATAAAGGCATTGATGGCTTTATCCAGGTGTTCTTTGTTATGTGCAGCCGAGATCTGGGTGCGAATACGCGCCTGATCTTTTGGCACTACAGGGAAAGAGAATCCCACTACATAAATACCTTCTGCGAGCATACGGCGCGCCATTTCGGCTGCTACTTTGGCATCGCCTAACATCACAGGAATAATAGCGTGATCTTTACCTGCCAGTGTAAAACCAGCGGCCGACATTTTTTCGCGGAAATAGCTAACGTTGTCCCACAATTTAGCGCGCAGCGCATCACCATTGGCCAGTAAGTCCAGCACTTTGATAGAAGCTGTCACAATAGAAGGCGCTAAAGAGTTAGAAAATAAATAAGGGCGTGAACGCTGGCGTAACCATTCAATCACTTCTTTTTTGCCTGAAGTGTAACCACCTGAAGCGCCACCTAAGGCTTTGCCTAAAGTGCCGGTGATTATATCCACACGCTCCAGCACATCGCAGTATTCGTGAGTGCCACGGCCATTTTTACCAACAAAACCTACAGCGTGACTGTCGTCCACCATCACCAGCGCATTGTATTTGTCAGCTAAATCACAAATGGATTTTAAGTCGGCTATCACGCCATCCATAGAAAATACGCCGTCTGTGGCAATCAGTTTAAAACGAGCGCCATCAGCATCCGCTTGTTTCAGCTGGGCTTCTAATTCGGCCATATCGTTATTGGCATAGCGGTAACGTTTGGCTTTGCATAAACGCACACCATCGATGATCGATGCATGGTTTAACGAATCTGAAATCACCGCATCTTCAGCGCCTAAAATAGTTTCGAATAAACCACCGTTGGCATCAAAACAAGAGGAATACAAAATAGTGTCTTCAGTGCCTAAAAAGCCGCTGATTTTTTGTTCCAGTTCTTTGTGAATATCCTGAGTACCACAGATAAAACGCACAGAGGCTACCCCAAAACCGTGAGAGTCCAGGCCTTGCTGGGCTGCTTTAATCAACTCCGGGTTGTTGGCTAAACCTAAGTAGTTATTGGCACAGAAATTTAATACTTGTTCATGACCTACGGTCACGGTGGCTTGTTGCTGCGAGCTGATCACTCGTTCGGCTTTGTACAGGCCTTGCACTTTTACGTCTTCTATTTGTTGTTGTAAGTGTGCAAGGAAAGGAGTCGTTCGCATAACTTTCTCCAGAAAGGCTGAGGGCTTGGTAAAATCCGCCGTATTGTAATCACTAAGCGCAAGGGATGCAGCGCTTTTCTGTCAGAAAAGGCTGCAGATCGGATTAGTTGCGTAGCAAATAGTTGCCAGCGAACCTTTAAATCGTCTGATCACCAGACAAGGCCTGATAATGCTGCTGCAGTTTTTCGATGCGAGGCAGAGCTTGAGCTGTGGCATAAGGCTTAAATAACAGCAGCACTTTTAATACCCCAAGGTAGGCCTGCTCTTTACTCATAGTGGTTTGTGGTTCCTGGGTTTTTAAGTAACTGATCCAGAAAGTAACCACGAGCTTGATGGTGTGAGCGAAGTTCGCTATATCTGCGTCATCTATGGCAATCACATCCGCCTTTTTTAATGCACTCAATACAGAAATCACTTTTGCTAATACAGCCTTTTGCACTGTCAGGTAATCCTGCTGCAAGGCTTGATCACGCGACAAAATATCTGGCAGGTTGGCGTAAAAAAAATGAAAACGCCACATCAGCTCAAATACCACATCCAGATACTGGGCCAACGAATCCAGAGCCTCTGATGGCTGACTGGGAGGTTGCAATCTGCTATCCAGTAACTTAGCGTACTCGCGAAAAATATTCCTCACTATGTCTTCTTTGTTACGAAAGTGGTAATACAGATTACCGGGGCTGATGCCCAAATGCGCCGCTATATGATTGGTGGTGATACAACGTTCACCCTGCTGATTAAATAACTCGATACTCGCCTGCAGTATCTTGTCCTTAGTTCGTAGCTTCTTATCCATCCGCGTATTTCTTTTTATTTATTTTTTATTAATTTGCTATAGTAACGCCAATTCGATTAAAAACTCTAGTCTCGAGTTCTACAGCACAGGGATCAGCACCAAACAATGAAAACCAAAGCAATTTATCCCGGCACTTTTGACCCTTTAACCAATGGCCACAGTGACTTAGTGCAAAGGGCTGCACGTTTGTTTGATCAGGTGATAGTGGCAGTAGCCTCTAACCCCAGCAAACAACCGCTGTTTACGCTCGCAGAGCGGGTGCAGTTGGCAGAGCAATGTTTTGCCGATTTGCCGAATGTGGCCGTCGTAGGTTTTTCTGGTTTGCTGGCCGATTTTGCTAAACAGAATCAGGCGCAAGTGTTGTTGCGTGGTGTACGCGCCGTAGCCGACTTTGAATATGAATTTCAGCTGGCCAGCATGAACCGCCAGTTAAATCCGGATTTAGATAGTTTGTTTATGACACCTTCAGAAAAAAATACCTTTATCTCTTCCACTTTAGTGAAAGAAGTAGCCCGCCATGGTGGCGATGTCAGCCGTTTTGTCGCCTCTCATGTAGAACAGGCATTAAAGCAAAAGTTTACAGCGGTTTAATTTGAAATACGGATTTTGGTCGTAATGAAAAAACTCAAGTACAGCACTTTTACTCTGGCTTTTCTGGCGTTGTCAGCACAAGCAACACCCTGGATGGATACGCAGGACAATTACCTGCGCCAGTCGCTGCAAACCTTGTCTCACGCAGGTTTAATCAGTGG
This sequence comes from Rheinheimera soli, assembly GCF_021290985.1. Classification (GTDB taxonomy): domain Bacteria; phylum Pseudomonadota; class Gammaproteobacteria; order Enterobacterales; family Alteromonadaceae; genus Pararheinheimera; species Pararheinheimera soli. The sequence continues at coordinate 33,056 of NZ_JAJOYU010000011.1, read as the reverse complement.
TCCTGTCAATACCTATCCATTGATGTGGAAAAACATCGCCAAAGATTTAGCTAAGGCTCCGAATCGCCGTTACAGTGAGGAAGTGACTTTTGCTCTGGCTCATGTGCGTAAAGCTTTGAATGTCAACGAAAGTGATAAAACCTCAGGGATTAAACTCAAGGCCAATTCAGAACAAATGGGTATTCAGAGTTTTGGTGAAACCTATCAGGATCAAGCTAGCATCACAGTATTCAGTGAGTTTCAGAATGATATGTTTGCCGGCCGTTCAGAAGTGCATTACCGCAAACGCCATGATGGCAGCACAGAACAGGATTTAACCTACGACAATAGTTATCTGGCGGCACTGCTGGGCAACTGGGTATTGTCGGTCGATCAGGTCAGTACCTGGTGGGGTCCAGGCCAACAAAGCGCCTTGCTGCAAAGTAACAACGCCAGGCCATTACCTTCTGTACGTTTAAGTCGCCATGGGTGGGATGCCATAGATTTGCCAGTGCTGAACTGGTTAGGACCATGGAGTTTCACTACCTTTATAGGCTTAGGTGAACATCAAAGTCCAGTCAGCCAAACCCGTTATTGGGGCGGGCGTTTCAATTTCAGACCTACAGCTACCGTTGAGCTGGGTATATCCCGCGTCAGTCAATGGGGTGGCCGGGGTAAAAATAATGGTTTTGGTGACTGGTGGGATATGGTTATCAATAAAGACGAAGCCACTGCTAATTCCGATCAAAGAGCGGCCATAGATTTAAGTTATCACTTCAATCTGCTGAACCAGCCGCTGACGGCTTATGTTGAACTGGCTGATGACGATAACGCAGAAGGACTGCCAGACAACCCTTTGTTACTGGCTGGCGTGCGCAGTTACTGGGGCAATAGCTCAGGCATTCATACGGTAAATATGGAGTATTCAGATACTTATATTGATTGTCCTGACTCAGTGATTAAAGGCGATTGCGCTTATCAGGGCGAGTTGTACCCTCAGGGCTACAGCAGATACGGCCGTGTGATTGGCAGCGGTTATGGCAAAGACGCTCGGGTATTAAGTGCTGGCTATCATTACCAGACGTATGACGGTATCAGTTGGTCAGGCCATCTGTATCTGGCTAATTATTATGACAATACCGGTGAAAGTGAACAAAGCTGGCAAGCCAAAGCAGAACACAGACGACCATTTTTTAATGGTTTGCTGAGTCTGCAGTTACGTTATCTGGATCAATCGCCATTATTGCCTGAAGGTGCTGACGAAGTAGCCGCAGCTACCACCTGGGAATACAGGTTCTAAGTTAATTCGGGTCAGAGTAAAATGGGGTCATACGACCCCATTTTTATTCGCGACCATCCCTGACGCTCCCCTCACGGGCCAATGCTTCGCATTGTTAAACATTGTTCCTTACAATGTTTTTTTTAAAGCTTAATGAATATATTGCGTTTATACAGCAGCAATGACAGATACCAGAATCCAACCACATGCAGCAGCGCAAATACAAAAGACGCCAGCTTGGCTGGGAACACCAAAGCTAATTGTTCAAAACCCCACTGATACAAAGAGACTGAACCTGCGTCTGTTGGAATAAAAATCAGCTGCCCTATCAATACTGCCCAAAGCCAGGACAAAATATAAATAAAGAGTGGGTTAGTGCCATAGACTTTCAGAGGCTCTGCCAGACCAGTCCAGCCTTTGATATCAATACACCAGACCAAAGCTGCTAACAGCAACAAAATTAAACCACTGCTCAGCGCCAGATAACTACCGGACCATAAGGCTTTATTAATAGACCAAAGCACCTGCCAAAGCAAAGCCAGAACCACCAGAGCCACACCAGCCAGTAATAAAAGACGCAAGGCTTGGTGCTGCTGTTTGCCCTGTAAAAACGCAGCTGTACCAAAACCAATTAAGACAGCCACCACACAAGGCAGAGTGCTTAATAAGCCTTCAGGATCAAAAGCCACACCAAAACCCTGATACAAATGAGCAGCGCCAAAAATGGCTAAATCGAAGTGCCGCACCAGATTGTGATCCAGGCTATAAGGCTGCTCGCCACCACCCAGCACCAGCGCTAACCAATACAACAACACCAAAGCCACAGCAACAAAAGGCAAGTAACTGCGTTTTACCGTCAAAATCAACAAGGCGGCCAGCCAGTAGGCCAAACCTATACGTTGTAATACTCCGGGCAAACGTAATTCGGTCAGATCCACAGTAAAAGGCACGTAGTTTAGCAACACACCAATGCCAATTAACTTTAAAGCCCTACTGCTAACCCGCCACAAGCTTTGTCTGGATAAGACGGCAGTTTTCAGCGAATAAAACATCGCGGCCCCCACCACAAACAAAAAGGTGGGGAAGACGATATCGGCAAAAGTAAATCCATCCCAGGGAGCATGCAAAAGCGGTGTATAGACATGCTGCCAGGATCCCGGTGTATTGACCAGGATCATCAGAGCTATGGCTAAGCCTCTTAACGCATCCAGCGCATAAAAACGTGGTGAAAACATAAAGGCGCCTTTAATAAATTAAGAGCTTTTCCAACTGGTGAGCTTATGCCCCTTCAACGCATAAAACAGGATAAAGGCATAACAAGGCAACATCACCAGATACGCGCCCTGCTGCCCTAAGGCTGTGCCGCTGGCAAGACCCCAAAACAAAGGACCAAAAGCGCCGCCCGCAATACCCATAATGAGTAAAGCCGAACCAATACTGGTTAAAGTGCCAAGACCTGATAAAGCCAGAGGCCAGACCGCAGGCCAGACAATGGCATTGGCTAAGCCCAGAATAGCGATAAATAACAAGGCGTCTGGCAAAGCTGTGCCGCCAAAAGGCACCAGCAGCGCATTCGCTATCAGGTAAGAGTTGGTATCGCCAAAGACTATAGCCAGAGTTAAAACTAAACCTAAGACTGCAGAGACAGCCAAAGCTTTTTGCTGGGATAAAACACGAGGGATGAGAAGAATACCTAGGATATAGCCCACCACCATACAAGCCATAGTGTAAGACGTCATCACTGTGTAGCGTTCAACACCAAGCGACAACGCAAACAAACCTATGGTATCGCCTGCTATCACTTCAACTGCGACATAAACAAATAACGACAGTACACCCAGTACCAGCGCTGGTTTCGCCAAGACAGCTTTTAGCTGTTCAACACCTGTACCTGTGCCAGACTCTTTTTCCAGTTCAGGCAAAGGTGAGTATTTAACAGCTAAACCCAACAGACCTAAAAATGCAGCCAATCCTAAATAAGGAAACACCAGACTAGCAGCCATAGCGTCAATTTGTTCCGGGGTTAGCGCAGTATCTACAGGAGCGGTAAAGCCACTGACAATCAAGGCCGTAAACACCAAGGGAGCAACCACACCCGCAGTTTTATTCAGAATACCCATAATACTGATACGCACAGCAGCAGTTTCTTCAGGGCCAATTTTCACCACATAGGGATTCACCGCAGTTTGTAATAAGGTTTGACCTGCACCTATCACCAGCTGAGCCAGCAAAAACAAAGCGAAGGTTTGAGTTTGTGCAGCAGGAATATACAAAAGACCTGCCAGCATCATCACAGCCATACCCAATGCCATGCCATTTTTATAACCTACCTTGCGGATCAGCCAGGCTGATGGCAAAGCAGTAAAAGTAACGGAAATATAAAAGGAAAACAGCACCAGAGATGCCTGCAATGGAGTTAGTTGCAGCATTTGTTTCAAATACGGCATCAAAGAGCCATTAAGCCAGGTGGCAAAACCCAGTACAAAAAACAGCATGGCCACTATGACCATAGGCAAAACGCCACTACGCGCCTTGGGGGTATCGACTGTCATTTCCATAATTCCTTCCTGTTGCTTTAATAGTTATTATGTTGAATTTATTGGATAAATTTATTAGTTATCTGGTTTCGATAAAAGTCTGGCCTTCCAGCCAGCACTGCTGTACCAGTCCTTCATCATTCAGCAGAACCAGATCAGCTGCTGCCCCTGCTTTGATTTGTCCACGCTCGAGGCTGATGCCTAAAAACTCGGCTGGGTATAAAGATGCCATACGCACAGCTTCAGACAGTTCAAGGCCAAGCACCTTGACTGCATAAGACACAGCACTGGCCATATCCAGCACTGAACCCGCTAAGTTGCCGTTTAAATTGGTTAATTTATTGCCGTCACGTATGACTTTGCCGTCAAAAAAATCAAACTCGGTTTGACTGGTGCCCACAGGCGACATTGCATCTGTCACTATCAGCAGTTTGCCTTTTGGCTTAGCCGCTAAGGCCACTTTCACCGCCAGCGGGTGCACATGAAAGCCATCCAAAATAATGCCACACCAGCTGTGTGGATCGGCAAGCGCAGCACCCACCACACCAGGTTCACGCGAGGTTAAAGGCGACATCGCATTGTATAAGTGTGTAAATCCTGTAGCGCCTGCGGCCAAAGCAGCTTGCACTGTGGCTGCATCTGCGTTGCTGTGGCCTAAACAAACAATGACATCAGCTTTCACTAAATCTTTAATTTGTTCAGGACTAATGTTCTCAGGTGCCACTGTCACCAGTTTGATGCCCAGATCAGTACGGCGATAAATCGCCAGCTCAGCTGCTGATAAAGGCCGGATATGAGGTTCAGGGTGAACACCTTTTTTCGGCACAGACAAATGCGGGCCTTCAAAATGTACACCCAAAATACCAGACTCTTTGCTGGCAATAGCCTGAGCTATCACATCCGCAGCTTGTTGCATTACGGCAACTGAATCAGTGATCACTGTAGGCAAGAGTGCTGTGCTGCCAAACTGGGCATGGGCTTTGACCATAGTGCGCAATGCTTCAAGACTGGTATCGGTATTAAATAAAGCGCCACCGCCGCCATTCACCTGCACGTCGATAAAACCTGGCACCAGCGTACCTTGCAGTACGGCGCCATCAGCAGGTTGAATCGAATGAATACGGCCAGCGTCGATAGTTAAAGTTACATTCTGCTGCCAGTTCTGACCATCAAACAGTCGGGCTACTGAAATCTGTTGCATCACCACCTCATCAGACCGTTTTAGTCACTTTGTTCAGGCCTGGAGGTGCGTCCGGATTCACACCCCGACTGCGTGCTACAGCTTCAACATCCAGATAAAAACGCTGCAATAAAGCCAGTGGTAATACCCGTGGATTAGATAACAAATCAGCATGATGCAAATGCACAATACGAGCACCACGGCTACGTACTTCGGCAATTTGTGCCTGATGAGCCGCATTAGCTTCATCTGCTATGCTGACATCAACAATAGCGAACTGATCTTTGACTAAAGTCACAGGGCCATGCAGGAATTCGGCGCTGGAAAAAGCTTCAGCATGAATGCCACAGACTTCTTTGAGTTTTAGTGCAATTTCGCGGCTGATGGCATAACCAGGACCACGACCCAACACCACCAGATGCTTCACCCCTTCTAAGGATTGAGCTGTCAGTTGAGCAGGTAATTCGATAGCCCGTTCCAGTAATTCTGGCAGGCTAATTACGGCATCCTGTAACTGACTGTTGCCAGACCATGCGGCAACCAGCTGCAATAAAGCACTTAAAGTGGCTAAATAACTTTTTGTCGCTGCAACGGCTTTTTCAGCACCCACATTCAGAGGGATCACCTGATCGGCTTGTGCAGCTAAAGGTGAGCTCTCATCATTTACCAATGCAATGACCAGGGCACCAGCAGCTTTGGCCATAGCGACCTGAGCCAGAATATCCGGGCTTCTGCCTGATTGCGAAATCACCAGTACCAAAGCACCTGTTAAATCCAGCTGTTTGTTGTAGACGCTGGCAATAGAAGGAGCAGCAGCAGCAACAGGTAAACCTATTTCAATCTCAATCAGATACTTGGCAAACACGCCGGCATGATCGGATGAACCACGACCTACCATATAGACATAACGTGGCTGTTTTTGTTTGATCAACGTCACTATGTCGGCAATACGACTGGCATTGGCAGCTAATTGTTCACGGATCCGGCTTGGTGCTTCCGCAGCTTCCTGCGCCATAATAGTTCGGGTCATCATTGGGTTACTCACTGCTTAAAGTTAAGAGATTTATTACGAAATACGTTGAGCTTTTTGCTGGCGCTGTTTAGCAAACCAGACTGCACCAAATTCTGGCGCTTCTATCGCAGGCGTGACTTTTTGTTGTACTTCGCCAGCCAGATAAGGTTGTAACTTGTGCGCCAAACCACCAATTAACGACAAACGGGGTGGATGAATAACTAATAAACGTTGGGCTATAGCGCTGATATGAGCCGCAGCTTGCTGCACTATTTGCTGCGCCAAAACATCGCCCTGTTCTGCGGCAGTAAATACCAGAGGCGCATATTTGGCATAAGTAGTGGGAGTAGCGTGCATAAAGAAATCAACCAGAGCCAGGGTCTGACTGAGCTTTAATTCATGGCATAACAAATCAGTCAGCAGCGTTTGCGGACCTAATAAATCTTTGGCTAACAGCACATGGTGTACCATTTGTAAGCCTATCCAGGCCCCGCTGCCGTTATCGCCATAAGGAAAACCGTGGCCGCCCACTTCAATCAGTTGGCCTTTAACATCAGCCAAACCGCAAGAGCCGGTGCCGGCAATAATCACAGCACCATCACCGCCCTGATGAGCACCAATACAAGCCACATGCAAATCGCTGGTCAAATGCAATTGCGCAAACGGATGCTGCCATTCTGAAAAAATACGATAGTATTCAGGCATATTGACGCCGGCCAAACCGGCACCCACAACAAGTTTCGACATATCTTTAAAAGCCATGCCAGCACAAGTCAAAGCTTGTTGGGTAGCGGCCAGAATAGAGTCGGTTGCGACTTTCATGCCACGTAACGGATTGGCAGGGCCTGATAAGCCCTCACCTATTACCTGATTGTCTTCTGTGACTATGATGACCCGACATTTGCTGCCTCCACCATCTACACCTAAATAAAACGGGCCATCATAGCCTACTGCTGTAGTCATCCTACCAACCTCGTTGCATTGTCTGCTGGTCAGCTTTAATCCGGTCCGATTAAGCTTTCACCTGTTGCTGCCCATTATTTCATCAAAAATCGAATTGACAGCGTTGTCATTTTTTCAATTCAGCATATAATAATTTTGACAAATAACAAGACCCTTGTTTAAAAATCGAGCTTAATTTTTCAAAAGAAACAGAAAAAATAATATTATTACTTTTAAGATCAATAAATTAGAAGAGGTCCATCTTGTCATTGTTCTGTCACTTTGCGCGTCGAAAAGACGCCGGATGCCAGAGTCATTTACATAAAACCCATCAGGGAATAACCCGCGGTACAGTGTACCGCTGTTTAGGGGAGCGCACGATGAAGTATTTTTTACTACTATGGCTTTGTATTAGTTACCTTTTTAGCGGACAAGTTCAGGCTTATACTCAGGCTCAGCTGGCAGAATTTGCCAAAAATACTGAATTAAAATTTGCGGTCAAAAGCAATTTTACTTCAGCTACTGAGCCAAAAAGTCAGGTCGAACTGGTTCTGACTAATAAGTCATCTCAGGCTCTGAGTGCAGGAACGGGTAACTGGGTACTGTATTTTCATGCCATCCGAAAACAGGAAGGCTCAGAGCTGCAGGGTTTGATACTGCAGCATGTGCAAGGTGACTTACATAGCCTGAGCCCTGGTAAAGACTTTAAAGGTTTAAAGCCGGGTGAACAGTTACGCCTTAGGTTTTCTCCATCTTCTTTTATGGTCAGTTACAGCGACTGGATGCCTCGTGCATTTATTACCGCCAAGGGCTTAAAACCGCAAATATTTGCCAATACAGACACTGAAGATTTCAGCCGTTTTGTTGAACCTTATACCAGACCAGAACAGTTGCAGCGTTTTAATAACCCATCGCCAGATTTATACCCTGTAGCCACCAGCCAAAGTCGTTTTGTGGCGAATCAACAGCAACTATCAGCTTTTAAAAAACCAGAACAGCTGTCTGTGGTCCCCAGCCCACAACAAATCAGCTATCAGCGCGGTCAAACCAGGCTAAACGCCGATTGGCTGATTTATCACAGTGGCCGTTTAACTTCTGAAGCAACTTATTTGCAGCAACAACTGCAGAAAATCTCTGGCTTATCACTAAGTTTAACCACCAAGGCGCCAGCCAAAAATCAGCCTCATATAGCCTTAACTGTTCAGGCGGCGAAAGACAAAGCTGAAGGTTATCAGTTGGTGATCGACGATAAACAAATTAGCTTAACTGGCAATGACAACGCTGGAGCTTTTTATGCAGTGCAAAGCTTGCTGGCCTTGCTGCCGGTAGAAGGTGAACGCGCTGTTTTGCCTAATCTGACTATCAGCGACTGGCCACGTTTTGGCTGGCGTGGTTTGCATTACGATATGGCGCGTAATTTCCATGGTAAAGAAGTGACTTTACGCATGATCGATCAGTTAGCGCGTTATAAGCTGAATAAACTGCACCTGCATTTAACCGAAGATGAAGGCTGGCGCATCGAAATTCCTGGCTTGCCTGAACTGACTCAAATCGGAGCAAATCGCTGTTTTGATTTATCCGAACGTAACTGCCTGCTGACTCAGTTGGGTACAGGCCCTTTTACATCAGGCAACGGTAATGGTTATTACAGCACGGCAGACTTTATTGAGATCTTAAAATACGCAGCAGAGCGTCATATCGAAATCATTCCGGAAATTGATATGCCAGGCCATGCCAGAGCTGCGGTAAAAGCTATGCAGGTCCGCTATCTGACGCTGAAAGAGCAAGGTAAAGAAGCTGAAGCGACACAGTATTTGTTGTCAGATCCGCTGGATCAGTCGAAATACATGACGGTGCAAAACTATACAGATAACTCTATTAATGTCTGCCTGCCTTCCACTTATGCTTTTGTAGACAAAGTCATTTATGAGCTGCAGCAAATGTATCGTCAGGCCGGTTTAAAACTCAGCACCTTTCATATGGGCGGGGATGAAACTGGTGCAGGTTCATGGACAGCTTCTCCCGCCTGCGCCCAACTGATAGCCACACCAGACAATGGCGTAGCAGGTGTTGCCGATTTAAAACCTTATTTTGTGGCTAAAGTAGCGCAGCTGGCAGCCAACAGACAGCTAACCTTAGGTGGCTGGGAAGATGGTTTAATGTATGACGCTAAAAATCCCTTTAACCGTCAGCAATTTGCCAACGAAAATGTGTATGCCAATGTCTGGGATAATATCTGGGAATGGGGTGTAGGTGATCGCGCCCACCGTTTAGCCAATGCTGGTTATCAGGTGGTGTTGTCCCACGGTACCCATTTGTATTTTGACCACCCTTATGAAGCGCATCCAGAAGAACGCGGTTACTACTGGGCGGCCCGTTTTACTGATGTGGCTAAGGTCTTTGGTTATATGCCGGATCACTTATACGCCAATGCCGATAAAACGCGTGAAGGCCAGGTGATTGAGAATTTGGAAGTTTTGTTAGGTCAGGAACTGCCAGCCTTAGAAAAACCAGAAAATATTCTTGGTATTCAGGGCCAGATCTGGACTGAAACGATAAGGACTGCAGAGCAACTAGAACAAATGCTCTATCCACGCTTGCTAGCATTGGCTGAACGAGCCTGGCACAAAGCAGAGTGGGAAGCTGAAAAGCCGGACACAAAAGCCAGACAACAAGACTGGCAACGTTTTGGCTGGACTTTAACTCAAAAGGAATTGCCGCGTTTAGCAGAAGCTGGTGTAGCTTTGTATCTGCCGCCACCAGGTGCAGTGCTGCAGGATGGCTTATTACTGGCCAATAGTGCATGGCCAGGCTTAGTGGTTGAATACAGTGAAGATCAGGGCCAAAACTGGTTACCTTACACTGAAGCTGTAAAAGTCAGCCCTAACTTACTGCTGCGAACCAAAGCCAAAAATGGTGCTACCAGCAGAGTGACGAAGCTGGATTAGCCGTCTGAAAAAAGGGGGGGGGTCAGATCACATTGTTAACAGTTAACAGTTAACAGTATGATCTGACCACAATTTTAGTTTTTTAACACCTGCTCCATCATCCAGCTGGTTTTTAGCGCCGTTTTTCCTGTAGAAGGGTGACCGGTGCCATGCAGCAAATCCTGCACCATAGCCTGAATATGGTAAAACTGGATATTTTCCGGATGCGGTATGTCCAGACTTAACTGCTGCTCTGTGCTAAACAACTGCACAGGCTCATGCTCAAATACCGAAAACTCAATCCGGCCTTTGCTGCCATAAATGACTACTTTATCGTTGCGCTCAGATGCGGCAAAGTTCCAAAAACCAGTACCTAAACAACCCGACTGAAATTGCCAGACCGCAGCCACTGCATCTTCTGCAGCATAAAGCTTTTGCTGATTGGTATTGATCCCATGCACAGTGGATACATCACCCAGCAGATAGAGTAATAAATCCAGGCCATGACTAGCTAAATCAATAAAATAACCACCACCAGCTTTTGCCGGATCGGTGCGCCAGTTATATTGCCCGGTCAAATCAGCCGTATTAGGAGTGCGGCTGAAACTCCATTGCACCTGACGGGGAGTCCCAATCAGGCCCTGCTCCAGCCATTCTTTGATTTGTAAAAAACGAGGCAAAGAACGACGGTAATAAGCCACATACAAAGGCAATTTTTTTTGTTCAAAAACCTGAGTCATTTCAATACATTCTGCAGTATTTAGAGCCATAGGTTTTTCAACACAACAAATTTTCCCTGCAGCTGCCACCAGCAAAGCATAGTCTTTGTGGCTATCTGGTGGAGTGGCAATATACACGGCATCCACTTCTGGGTCGTTAATCAACTGCTGTGCATCGCTATACCAGCGGGCTACCTGATGACGCTTGGCATAATCTTCAGCCTTGGCCGCATCGCGACGCATCACAGCAACCAGACTGGAATGCCCTGCTTTATTAAAAGCCGGACCACTTTTTAATTCAGTGACATTGCCACAACCAATAATACCCCAACGGATTTGTTTCATCTTTGCCTGTCCTTTACTGCGTTTAAGGCACTTTAAAGAAGCCATTGACCTATTTCCAGTATTACTGAGCCCGGCCCGAGACTTAATAGAAATAAGGCCGCAGAACTACAGCTTAACTGCCACGATCCAGATGCCCAAAAAAAAGAGGATACTGCAGGCAGTATCCTCAAAGATCCCTTGGATAAGGATTGGCAAATAAAACACAACCTCCATGTCTGCTGGTGAACCCTGCTGACCAACTACCAATCAACAGGACTCTGACGAGGGAGAAAACAACAATCAGACCCCAGCTAACTTCTGATTGCTTCGTTACTTACAACTTGTTGCCGCCAGACAAAGGCTACATAAAAGTAACAATCCACCACAATGACAACGCTGTCATAACCATATTAGTGTTTTTTTTCGCCAAATCAAGTGTTTTTCGTACTAAAACAGCATGAATATAAAAAAGCTGAAGTGCAGGTAAAAACGAAAATACTCAAAGGGTATAAAGAAAGCAGAAGTTAGAGGTATACCAGGCTAAAACAAGGCAGCACTTGCTGTGCTGCCTTGTTAATACTATAGGGATCAGGCTGCGGTAGTGGCAACTTTGCTAGCACGTTCACCCAAACGCTGCACTTGCTGCAATGACATTAAATGCGCATAAATTGCAGGCATCAGACCACGTTTGTTTAAATCCAGTAACTGCTCGTCAGACAATGAATTTAATTTTTTCTCGTCGACAATATAGATGCCGGATATTTCCCGAGGCTGGCCTTCACGCGTGATGGTTAAAGTCTGAGGGATAAGCAGGTCCATATCCGCTAACACTTTGTTAAACGCTCTGGTGCTTTGAGATTGCATAAAAAACTCACGCATCGACTCAACACGGGATTTAAGGAAGTCAGATTCAGTGCCGTCTTCGTTAAACAGAGCATGACCTGTTTCAGTGTTAACCATATGGCTGGATTCAACCAGAGCAACAACCAGCTGGCCTTCTTTGCTTGGATCATCGGCCAGAATTAACGGGTGGTTCCACAGCACTCTTGGCACATAAAAACCCTGCCACCGGCCCTCTGTCACCATCAGGTTCTCACCTGTTTTCAGTCCAAGCATAGCCACAACGTCGAAACGCTCTGATGCAGGATCTTTAATAAAAACAATCGGCATTTCCGCGCCGATACGAACGAATTCCTGAACTACTACAGGCAGAATATGCTGCTCTTGTGCAAAGGTGAACGCCTTGGCAGTGTTGATTTTGGTTTGTGCATGTTTTTCTTTTTGTAGCGGAGCAATTTGCAGTGACATGAATAATACCTTTTACATCATTAACGAATCTAACCCTGTTCTGGGTTACCGACTAATTTACAGCAGACTGATGTATGCTAAATTTAGCCCTCAACTTACCCCAGTTTGGGCTTTGAAACCAGAGGAAAAGCAGAATTTTTCCAGTCTTTTACAGCCAGATTAACTATGTGATGAGCAGATATTTTATTTTTGTAGCGGGTAAAAAAAACGGCATATCAATCTATGCCGTTTTCTCCATTCACACACTGATTAGAATCTTAAATTCGCACCCAGAGTAAATCTGCGGCCATTCTTGTAGATAGAAGTTGGACGTTCTTTATCAATATGATACTGATACATTTCTTCGTCCAGCAGGTTTACTGCTTCAAATACAAACTGCACATATTCGTTCATATCGTAAGTTAAGCTGGCGTCTACCTGACCAAAACTATCGGTGTAGGATTCTGATCCAAACTCGCTCAGTCCGTTGTAGAACTCAGTACGGTAGTTGTAGCTAACACGGGCGCTGAACAGGTCATTTTCATAGTAACCAGTTAAGTTAGCCATGTGCTTAGAGCTACCAATAATCAAACCAGAACCCGGATTATTCACTGCATCACGAGCCTGATCACTGTCAGAATCAGTGTAGGTATAGTTGGTAATAACACCAAAATCACCTATGGCTTGCTGATAAGACAACTCTAAACCCTGAGCTGTACCACCTAAACCATTAGCTGGCTCAGTGATAGCAACCTGCACGTCTACATCATTGATCTCGTCATACACAGTTTCCATAGTCACAGTATTAAGCACCGAACCCTTGATATCTTTATGGAAGAAGGTTGCTGCTAATAGCGAGCTTGGATTGAAGTACCACTCATAGGCGACATCAAACTGATTTGCGCGTACCGGGTCAAGCATTGGGTTACCACGGCTACCTGTCAAAGTCACAGTGTTAGTGGATTGCTGGTTGGCAATATTCACATAATCAGGACGTGACATAACACGGGCAGCTGAGAAACGTAACAGCGTGTCTTCAGCTACATCAAACACTATATTCAGGTTTGGCAGTATATCGGTGTATTCGTGATCCACTGTCGCATAACGAACATTCCAGTTGCCTTCATTAGCCGCATCAACTGCGCCAGCTAATAAGTTATAGCCATCCAGCATAGAAATAGAGGCCGCAACCCAGTCACCATCCCAATTGTAACCAGAAGATTCAACCTGAGTTTTCACCAAACGTACGCCCATATCGCCACGTACACCATCACCGGAGAAGTCGCCCTTAATGTAACCGGCCCATATCTTCTCGTTTACTTCCCAGGTGTTAGGTAAAAACAGGAAACGTGCCGTTGGTGAACCATAGGCCTCTGCCGGGAAAGCAATGCTGGCAGAGTTGGCTCGATTCATCAGGGGGTAATAGGCATAACTGTCTCCACCGGCAAAATCTGCAAAGGTGTATTGACCTAACACCTGATTAGCCCAGTTGGTTTCACCTGGTTTTAAAGTTCCATATGGACCATTGACCGGGTCAACATGTTGAGCGTCTGAACTCCAGTGGAAACGAATACCATCCTGCTTTTGAGCTTTCGTATGGTCCTGATAAAACACACCGGTTTTGATGGTGTTAAACAGACCATGATCAACATCAAAAGAATAATCCAGGCCAGCGTAGTCTTCTTTATCCGTCATAACACGGGAGCCTTCCTGCATCCAGTCCAGTGTACGGCCAAGAATGTCATCCTGGGTTTCAAGATTACCCGCAGTCACATAGTTCGACAGATTTAAACCTGAATCATAACTGGACGTCACATAAGTGCCGTTAAACTGATGATATCTGTCACGCGAAGTTCCGCCTTCGGCCTCAGTGGTACCTAACTTACCGGTAATTTTGCTACCGCTATCCAGCGTATGGTTGATCTCAAAATCATAAGACTGAGCATCGCTGTAAGAAATACGGTCTATGATTGCAAACTCGGAACCAACATTGTTTGCAGTACCTGACACTATACCGCTACCTCTGATAACAGCTGAATCTTCCACAAAACCTGAATTGTAAAACGTATACAAATTGTGGTTGATGTTGTTCGCGTCTAAGGTGGTATCCAGCACGTTCAGCACTATGTCGGTTTGATCTGACGGACGCCATTGCACTGAAACTAAACCTGTTTCACGCTCACGCTCCTGCTGGAAAAAAGCATCGCCAATAATGCGTGGAGCCCAATAGTCCTCGCCATCCACTTCCTGACGGCCAAAACCTAAAACTTCTTTACCTTCACGGGCCAAAGTACGGTCTTGTTTAGTTAATGACACCAGAATACCGAAGTTTTCATCGTCATTTTTCCAGGAATAAAGACCAGATAACTGAGGATCCCACTCTTCAGATACATCGCTGTACTGATTCTGCACTTGGAGTGAAACAGTATTAGCGTCTAAATCCAATGGCTTACGGGTTTTCAGGTACACTGTACCGCCCAGAGAACCTTCCTGGATATCAGCTTGAGGTGACTTGTAAACTTCTAAATCAGAAACAAGGTTTGAAGGTAATAATGTGAAGTTAAAAGCACGTGATGGATTATCCAATACAAACCAATCAGCGGAGGCGACTGAAGCGCCATTTAATAAAGTGCGGTTTTGCGCTGGATCTGTGCCACGAACTGCAATTTTTTCGCCTTCACCAAAGCCACGAGTCACAGATACACCTGTAATACGTGACAAAGACTCTGCAACGTTTTTATCCGGAAATTTACCTATATCTTCGGCGGTCACAACATCAACTACAGCGCCAGAAAAACGTTTGGCATTGATATTGGCTTCCTGCGAAGCACGAATACCGCGAATTTCAATAACTTCTACTTTTTCTTCTTGTGCAACCTGAGCCTGATCCTGAGCTAAAACCGGCAGTGCGCAAGTTGCAACACCGATCAACAAACTCATTTTTACGGCCTGAGCACACTTATTCATTTTATTGTGCAGCATAAGCTTCTCTCCCATTCCTGATTTTTTTTGTGCGATGATTTTATTGTCCTGAAACAACAGGTTTTCATGATTCCATCATGACAACGCTGTCATTGAAATTTAACATACACAAAAAAAATCAGCTTTGCAAACTCCTTTAGATGAAAATTTAAACGAATTTCAAAAGTCAGAAATGTCCCGTTAGAACTGTTTTTTATAACGAACTGTTCAGCCCATCCTCTGCGCCCTAGAAAACAGCTAACGTATCTACATGATTAATATCAATAAATTTAAAAATTATTTTAGCACAAATAAAAAAGAACATTTTTTGAGCAAAAAAGCTGGAATAAATGTTTGCCGTTTCAGCAAAAAAGAGTTATCCCTTAACTTAATATTTGTTACAAAATGACCAGCGCTGTCATAAAGTTAGCTGGTTCGGTACAAAAATTAGCTTATTTATTTTCAGCATAACGCCATTTGGTGTTGTGCTTTTTGGGATCCAGCAATGAAAGTGACCATTCATGACGTAGCCGCCAGAGCCGGTGTGTCAATCAAGACAGTGTCGCGGGTGATGAACAACGAGCCGTCGGTAAAACAAGCGACGATCGATAAAGTGAATCAGGCGATGCAAGAGCTGCATTATCAGCCAAGCGCTGCTGCCCGTAATCTTGCCAGTACCAAGTCGTACAGCATAGGCTACATCTACGACAATCCAAATGCCTATTATGTGATTGATATGCAACGAGGCTTGTTGGATGCGTGCCGCCGTCACGGTTATGAATTGCTGATCCATCCAACCAATGCAAAATCACCAGGCATAGTGCAGGAAGTTATTGATCTCGTTCAGCATTCCAGACTGGCAGGTTTAGTATTAACGCCACCATTTTCCGAAATGCCTGAAATAGCTGAAGCACTAAGCAGCATCAATGTTGATTTTGTCCGTATTATTTCCGGTTCTACGCCATCCCCCAAGCAAACCAACTGTGTATTAGTCGACGATTTCACGGCGGCATTCAAAATCACCAATCATCTGCTAGAGCTGGGTCATAGTCAGATCGCGTTTTTATGTGGAGATGACGAACACAGTTCAAGTGGCGAACGTCTGGCAGGCTTTAAAGCGGCATTAACCAAAAGAGGCATCAACGCCAATCCGAAGTTTATTGTGCCTGGCAGCTATTCGTTTGAATCCGGCGTAAAAGGTGCGACTCAGTTGCTGGCATTGCCAAACAAGCCAACAGCTATTTTTGCCTGTAACGATGAAATTGCAGCAGGTGCTTTATTCAGTGCGCGTTTGCAGCATATTGAAATTCCGCAACAGCTTTCTATAGTTGGTTTTGAAAATAGCCCGTTCTCGCGGCAAACCTGGCCACCACTGACGACAGCGCACCAACCAAACAGCACCATAGCGCAAAGTGCAGCAGAATTATTGTTTAAACACACCAGACCAGGTAACCATAGCCAGACTGAAGACCAGCCTGTGTTTATCCCCGAGCTTTTGGTACGGGAATCTACAGCTGTGGTCGCCAGCGAATAAAAACATTGCCCGTAGTAATGCTTAACAATGCGGAGCGTTGGCCCTTTAGGGAGAGCTCCATGGATGGCGGCGAATAAAAACATTGCCCGGAGTAATGCTTAACAATGCGGAGCGTTGGCCCTTTTAGGGAGAGCGCCATGGATGGCTGCGAATAATCACATAAAACAATAAAAATGGGGTCAATCTGACCCCATTTTTATTTCTGTTTAAGGCGCAACCATTTGCAGTAATATACCTGTGAGGTAGCCACCATAAGTACCCAGCGCATAGCCAAATACCGCCAGCAATACGCCAACAGGAGCTAAAGCCGGGTGGAAAGCAGCGGCAACTATAGGAGCTGAAGCAGCGCCACCTACGTTCGCCTGACTGCCGACGGCCATATAAAACAGCGGAGCTTTAATCAGTCGGGCGACAAAAATCAATAAAGCTGCATGGAAGCTCATCCAGATAATACCCACCACAAACATCACCGGATAATCCAGAATAGCAGTCACATCCATATGCATGCCTATGGTAGCAACCAGAATATATAAAAAGGCAGAGCCTAATTTTGAGGCACCTACCGATTCCAGGTTGCGGGCTTTCGTGGTAGACAATAACAAACCAAAAGTAGTGGCCAGCAATACCAGCCAGAAAAACACGCTGTCCAAGCTGTACATTTCAAGTGCTGGTGCATTCGCACCAATCCATGGAGCTATCCAGTCTGCCAGCAGATGTGACAAACCAGTGACACCAAAAGCCACGGCCATCAGTTTCATTAAATCGGACAAACTTGGATTACGGGAGTTCTCAGCCTGATACTTTTCAATTTTCAGTTTTAACGCTTCAATACCGGAAGTATCTGCGCCATTGGCTTTATCGAAACGCGCTGAATTGCTGGCCATCCACAATAAGACTGCCATCCAGATATTTGCCACTATCACATCGACAGTGATCATTACTGAGAAGATAGGCCCACCCACTTCAAATACTTCTTTCATGGCGGCCTGATTAGCACCACCACCAATCCAGCTGCCTGCAACAGTGGTCATGCCACGCCAAATCGCATTTTCGCCCTCTCCGCCTACAGCTTCAGGAGCAAAACTTCCGACCAGAGCCAAAGCCAAAGGGCCGCCAATAATGATACCGGCAGTGCCTGTTAAAAACATAATCAAAGCTTTAGGCCCTAAACCTAAAATAGCTTTAAAATCAATACTTAAAGTTAACAACACTAAACTGGCTGGCAATAAATAACGTGATGCCATTTTGTATAATTCAGATTTATCACCGTCTATCACTCCAAAACTGTTAAACAGCGAAGGGATGAAATAACACAGTAATAATGCAGGCACATATTTGTAAAAGCCTTGGCAATATTTATTGCTGCTTTGGCTGGTATGAAATACCAGGCCCAGGATCACTGCCAGTAATCCCAGTACCACAGCATCATTGGTAATTAATGCAGTTGATTGTTCCATGATTTTTCCTCGGTTATCCCCGTCCTAATTGAAGCTGCGGTCTTGCTGGCGTGTTGCCGCACTGCAATTCCAATTACTTTGGGTATAGCGCTGGTGATGTGTAGTAAATGGCTATTATTTTCAGCTTTAACGCTATTTATTTGTGATAACAGACAAAAACATCAGTTATCCATGCCATTCCACCAACAGAACTTTGTAGTTATTTTTTACGTGACGACTAAATCTATCACAGCAGGCGGGACGGTCAAAACAAAGTTGCTTGCTATGCCATAGTTCAGCAAAAAATAACGACTAAATCCCCTCACACACAAAATTGCCCGGCTATAGCACTAAAGTACCGTTGTGGTTAAAAATCAAAACTCTTAACCTGCCAAACAGAACAATTTTGGCGGCGGAGTTGACAATGAATGTACTGATCACAGGTGGCACAGGTGGTATTGGGTTTGCGGTAGCTGAACATTTTGGTGCTATGGGCCATCATGTCATTCTGGCTGATATCAACGCAGCCCAGTTAGAAATCCGCCAGCAAGAATTAACAGCGGCAGGCTATAAAGCGAGTAGCATACTGCTGAATTTAACAGACCAAAGCTCCATAGAAGCCTGCGCACAAGCTTATCAAATCGATATTCTGATCAATAATGCCGGAGTGCAGCATGTAGCACGGCTGGAAGACTTTCCTGAAGAAAAATGGCAACAACTGCTACAGGTGATGCTGACAGGCCCGGCTATGCTGACCAAAGCTGTATTACCCCGTATGCAACAGCAAGGTTTTGGCCGGGTGATTAATATAGGGTCTATCCATGCGCTGGTGGCATCGCCTTTTAAATCCGCTTATGTGGCAGCCAAACATGGCTTATTGGGCTTTAGCAAAGTGGTCGCGTTAGAGAATGCCAACTTTGATTTCACTATTAATACCATTTGCCCTGCTTATGTGCGCACGCCTTTGGTTGATCAGCAAATAGCAGCTCAGAGCAAAGAACATAACCTGACCGAACAACAGGTGATCGACCAAATCATGCTGGCACCCATGCCACAAAAGGCTTTTATTGGTGTGGACGAAATTGCCAGCACAGCAGCTTTTTTATGCGAACCTGCGGCGCGACATATTACCGCTCAAACCCTGGTACTGGATGGTGGCTGGACGGCACGATAAATGCGCCTCTGCAAAAATATAAAGGTGTAAAAAAGCGCAAAGATGCAAATACTAGACAGCTATTCCAACATCAGGGCAGAATGAAAATATGCTGTGGCCGCTGAAGTGATTATGACCTTACCTGCCAGCACCATTGGTTTGGGAACCATTGCTGCGTTGTCTTTACTCTATTTACTGGTGTTATTGGGCGTTGGTGCTGTAGGCCGCAGGCTGCAGCGTCGCCATCCACTGTCGCCCTGGATTTTCAGCTTTGCTTTATCCATTTATTGCACTTCATGGGCTTTTTATGGAGTTACCGCTCAGGCTGCGGTAAATGGCTGGTGGATCCCCCCCACTTACATCGGCTCATTAATTTTATTCTGGTTTGCTTTTGGCTTAATAGGCCGGATAGCCATTGCCTGCCGTCGCTACCGTATTACCTCAGTCGCCGACTTTATTGCCACCCGCTATGGTCATTCCCGCTTATTGGCGATACTCACCACAGTCATAGTGCTGATCGCTATTATTCCTTACATTTCGCTGCAGTTGCAGGCCATCAGCACCAGCATTCAGGCATTGGTAGTGATGCAGGACAACAGGCCCTGGTATCAGGACACAGGGCTTTATGTCACGCTCTGGTTAGCTGTTTTTGCTTTATTATTTTCCGGGCGCAGCGCCAAAGCGCATCAGCCGAACCCGGGTTTAATGGCTGCTATAGCTTTTGAATCTCTGGTGAAATTACTGGCGCTGATTGCCATAGGTATTTTTGTTTGTTGGGGCATGTTTGATGGCATCACTGACATTTTCAACAAAGCGGCTGAACATCAGGCCGTGCAAGAGTTACAGCAACAAGGTCAGCCTTCTTATGTGTACTGGGTGCATGTGTTATTGGGTTTTGTCGCCACTTTATGTTTACCCCGCCAGTTCCATGTCAGTTTTGTCGAAAACCAGCAGTTAAGTCACCTGCATCAGGCCCGCTGGATTTTCCCTGGTTACTTGCTGCTGATGAGCTTCTTTACCCTGCCTTTGGCGTTAGCCGGCATTATGATGCTGGGGCCACAAGCCAATGTAGATTTAGTGGTGCTGCAACTGCCGCTGGCGGCCAACCGCACCGACATCGCTTTGCTGGCTTATTTGGGCGGATTCTCGGCCGCGACCAGCATGGTAATAGTCGCGACTGTGGTGCTGGGCATTATGGTCACCAACGACTTACTCACTCCGCTGATTTACCGCAAACAACAAAACGAAAACCCAGGCCAGCAAAAAATCAAAGTAGTCACCTTAAGGCGCTGGTCCATGCTGGCAGTGCTGTTTCTGGGCTATTTATATTATCGCTGGATAGGCACTGGTACTGGTTTAGCTCAGCTGGGTTTAATGGCTTTTGCCTTAATAGCACAGCTGGCACCGCCGCTGATTTTAGGCTTATTCAGTCAACGCATTAACCGTCAGGGCACAGTGGCGGCCCTGTGCAGCGGCCTTGCGATTTGGGCTTATATTTTATTACTGCCCGAACTTGCCAGAGCGGGTTTTATCAGCGGCGACTGGCTGACTGAAGGGCCTTTAGGCCTGAGCTGGCTTGCCCCTACTCAGCTGTTTGGCGGGCATCTCGATTCAGTCAGTTTAGGGGTAGTACTGAGCTTAACTGTTAATACGCTGATGTTGCTGCTGGTCAGTCACTTCAGCCAAACACGCTTAGGCGAATGGCTGGAAAGTTACCGTTTTTTACGTCGTCCAAGTCAGCCAAGCGCAAGCAGCCAAAACCCAGTTCTGAGCGTGCAGGACGGTTATTTATTAGTACGGCGTTTTGCCGGAGAAAAAGAAGCAAAGAAACTGCTGCAACGCTACAGCAAAACTGCGGTAGAGCCTGAACAATGAGCCAATCCGCAGTTTATGCAGGCGGTAGAACGCAGTCTGGCGGCTGTAGTAGGCGGTGCTTCTATGCGACTGTTGCTGCAAGCTTCAGGTAAACATGCTCAGTTGCCTATTGAATCTGTGGCTCGTTTTGTTGACGAAGCCAGTCAGGTGTTTCAGTTTAATCAGGCCTTGTTACACGCCACCATCGACAATATCAGCATGGGCATCAGTGTAGTGGACGCCGATATGCGGGTTATTGCCTGGAATCAGCGTTACCTCGAATTGTTTGACTACCCTCAAGGTTTAGTTGAAGTAGGCAGGCCAGTGGAAGAACTGATCCGTTATAACCTGCAGCGTGGTCTGGCGGGTCAGCCTTTATCCCAAGTGGAACTCAGTCAGGAAATACACAAACGGCTGAATTATTTACGTCAGGGCAGCAGCTATAAATTTCAGCGCCAGCAACAGGATGGCCGTATTTTTGAAATGCAGGGCAACCCTTTGCCCGGTGGTGGTTTTGTCACTACATACAGCGATGTCAGCTCCTTTATTGAAGTGCAGCGTGAACTGGAACAAAGCAATAACACGCTGGAACAACGCGTTAAAAGCCGCACTGCGGAGCTTGAAGAACTGAACCGCCAACTGGAGCAGACCAAACAACAACTGGAAGCCAATACCGCCGCCAAAACCCGTTTTTTTGCCGCCGCCAGTCATGATTTGATGCAACCTTTTAATGCCGCCGCCTTGTTTTGTGGCCTGATCCGCCAGCAAAGCCAACAGGATGAAGTGAAACAACTGGCACAAAATTTAAGCCATTCGCTGAATTCCGCTGAAGAATTACTGGCGGCTATTCTGGAACTGACCAAACTGGATGCCGGGGTGGTCAAAGCTCAGCCTGAAACTTTTGCCTTAGCTGAATTATTGGATCAAAGCGCCCGTGAAGCCGCCGTATTAGCCCATAACAAAGGCTTAAGTTTCAGTTATATTCCGACCCGCCTTGGCACCTTAAGCGATGCCAAATTATTAAAACGGGTGATCCAGAATTTATTAGCCAATGCCTTACGTTACACCCACAGCGGCAAAATTCTGTTGGGGGTAAAACGACAGGGAGAGCAGCTGCAAATTTGTGTCTGCGATACTGGCATAGGGATCAGTGAATCAGACCAACAAAAAATCTTTGATGAATTTCAGCAAGGCAGTCAGGCCGACCAAAAAGGTTTAGGTATTGGCCTGGCTATTAGTCAGCGTATTTGCAGCTTATTAGGTCATCAAGTCGGCTTTAGTTCTGCTGTTGGCAAAGGCAGCTGTTTTTATATCAAAGTTCCGCTGGCCAGAGTCAGCCAGCGTATATTGCCCCAGCTTAAATCCAGCCAGCCCAGCCGCTTTGCCGGACAACGTATTCTGCTGATGGATAACGAAGCCGTCTTGCTGCAAGCCGTGTCGCAATTACTGCAAAGCTGGCACTGTGATGTCATGGCCGTCAGTGCTCCGAATGAAGCATTAGCCGCGGTACAACAAGGCTTTAAACCTGATTTGATGTTGTTTGATTACCATCTGGATCATGGTGCGACCGGAGTTGAAGTTGCCATACAACTGGCAGAGCATTTTGGCATCACTGCACCAGTGGTGATCAACTCAGCCGACCAAAGTGGTGACATTCGTCAACACGCACTGAATGCTGGTTTTCATTTTATGCTCAAGCCACTCAAAGAAGTGTCGTTAAAGCGGCTGTTGCAGCGTTTGCTGAATTAACAGCTTATGCAGCAAACTGCTGCTGCAAAAACTGGATCACCACCTTTAACCCTGCCTTCATATGATGGCGGTTGGGGTAGACCAGGTGCAGCGGCAAAGGCTCCGGCATATAGTCTGGCATCACTTCCACCAGACTGCCGTTTTGCAGCTCCTTCTCCACCTGATAACGGGTGACAAATAACAAGCCCATATCGGCCAAAGCTGCGTGTTTCAGCGCTCTGTTGCTGTTACACAAGACCCGGCCTGTGGTTAGCACTTCAATGCGCTGATCCTGGTATCGAAAATACCAGGTCCGATCGGCAATAGATGAACCTGAACTCAAACATTGGTGCTGACATAAATCAGCAGGGCTTTGTGGTGTGCCAAAGGCTTGCAAATAACCGGGGGAAGCCGCCAGTGTGATAGGTAAACCCGGCAAAGAACGGGCTATTAAACTTGAATTCGCCAGTTGGCCAAAACGAATGCCTAAGTCCATTTTGTCAGCAATCAAATCTATCACTTTGTCGTTTAGATCCAGTTCAACGCTGAGTTTAGGGTACTGTTTCAACAACTCTGGCAACAAAGGGGCAATCCGCAAAGTACCAAAGGTAACGGGCACACTAATACGAATTAAACCCGAGGGTTCGTCACGAAGTTCGGATAAGTGATGTTCAGCCTGATCGGCCTGAACAACTACCTGCTGACAGTACTCAAAAAATGCCTCGCCCTCTGAAGTTAAGCTCAGTTGGCGGGTGGAACGCTGTAATAAACGCACGTTTAAATGTTGCTCTAAGCGACTGATGGCTTTACTGACAGCGCCCTTGGACATATCCAGAGCCACAGCAGCCTGAGTAAAACTGCGACTTTCCACTACTTTGGCAAATGTAGCCATGTCACTTAAACGTTGTAGCAACGACATCCCTGCACCTTTTTCTTATGCTGTTTTGCCCTTGATTTTAACCGGATTTTTTCACTCTGACTGTTTCTTTTAGGAAACTATCTGTCTTTGTTGGGGCAGCTAATCAAAGCCATGGGTACTGTTTACACTGCTCAGTATTCAAACAGCGGAATTGATACAACAGGAGGGAGCTAGTATGTTCAGTCAAAGCTTAATTCAGGTGTTTAAAGGCTTAGCTGATTTTCATGGTTATGTGCCAGTGACTCCTGTAACCCAAACCTCTCCTGATA
This sequence comes from Rheinheimera soli, assembly GCF_021290985.1. Lineage (GTDB taxonomy): Bacteria > Pseudomonadota > Gammaproteobacteria > Enterobacterales > Alteromonadaceae > Pararheinheimera > Pararheinheimera soli. Next base: position 9,016 of record NZ_JAJOYU010000011.1, on the reverse strand, counting down.
AAACAACAACGGCCTGTCAGATAAAACCCGCTGTTGTTACCTCAATTTCAAAGTCATCAGTGGTTGCCAGTTGCAGCCAAACAGCAGTTCCTAGCTAAAAGGCGTTGCCGCCTCTTGTGCCCACCCTAGCGGTGGGCTTTTTTTTAAAGAAATGTAGTAAGACAACTATTTTCCTTTTCTTCCATAAAAACTGCACCATACTTTGTACCTGTTCTGTTTGAACGACAGGGAGAGCATCATGCTTTATCAGGTCAAAACCGGAGATACATTAAGCGCCATTGCCGCCCGTTATTATGGTGACAGCAGTAAAGCAAACTGGATCGCCAGCCAGAATCATTTAGCGAATGCCAATCAGATTTATCCGGGTCAACAACTGGAATTACCAGAGTTGACTTCAACAGAATTGGCTTCAACAGAAGCAACGTTAGTCAGTCCGGCTTTGCTGTCAGCTTTGTGCCCTGCTTTAAACGCCAGCGATCTGAATCTTTTCTGCAAGGCGTTGGAGCTGGATTTGCCTAAAGCCCAGATCACTCCGCCTCTGTGTGTCGCCCATTTTATGGCACAAACTGCCCACGAAAGTGCAGGTTATGCTCAACTCAGAGAGAACCTGAACTACAGCGCCTCAGCCTTGAACTCTTTGTTTGCCAAATATTTTGTTGGCGTTGATGTAAATGAGTACGCCCGGCAACCAGAAAAAATCGCCAACCGTATTTATGCCAATCGAATGGGTAATGGTGCTGAACAAAGCGGCGATGGCTGGGCATACAGAGGCCGGGGCATTATTCAACTGACAGGCAAAGCGAACTACCAGGCTTTTAGCAAGGACTGGGGCACAGATGTGGTTAATCAACCTGATTTGGTTGCCTTAGATCCTGTGCTGGCCGTTGCATCGGGCTGTTGGTATTGGCAAAAGCGCAATATTAATGCCGCTGCGCAAGCAGATGATTTAATGAAAGTAACCAAGCTGATTAACGGCGGCACCAACGGCATTGAGGACAGAGCGCATTTGCTCGGCATAGCTAAACAACAGATGGGACTAAATTAACCACTGCCTGTCCATTAGGTTGAAATACCCGCCCAGCTCTCTGCAATTAATAGATAGGTTGAGCGGGCGACCATAAAGGTCGCCCCTACGATTTCAATACCACTCAAGGAATAACGGGGGATAAATTAAAACTCATCCGGTAGCTTTAGCTTTTCAAACAAAATGCCGGCCAAAGTACGATTGTTCACATTCAATTTTCGCAGTATCGCCGACACATGCTGTTTGATGGTGGTTTCCTGCACCTGCATTTCAAAGGCAATTTGTTTATTCAGTAAACCGTCGGCAATCATTTTCAGCACGCGGAATTGCTGAGGTGTCAGTTGTTCCAGCCTGCGGGCAAAATCCTGATCAATCAGATCTCTGGCTTTTTCCACATCGTTCACCAGCTCAGCTGGCACCCAGGTTTCCCCTGCTACCACTTGAGCCACTGCTTCAGATAATAAATCCAGTGGCGCAGATTTTGGAATATAAGCCGAAGCCCCCAGCTGCAACGCTTGTTTAATCACAGCAGGATCTTCAATGGCAGACACCATTAAAATAGCAATATCAGGGTATTCAGTACGAAGTGAGGTTAAACCGGCAAAACCTTCAGCATCCGGCAATTTTAAATCCAGGAAGATCAGTTCGGTATCCGGGTGTTGCAGCAATAAAGCCCATAACTGCGCCATGCTATTGGCTTGCAGCAGCACAGCATCAGTGCCAAGAATTTGTTGGGAAGCCTGTGCCAGAGCGACACGGAATAACGGATGATCATCAGCAATAATTGCAATCATAACAGCGCAGTATCAACTCTTTAAAACCTCTTTTAAACATACTGAACCGGGGCTTCCGCCCCGGCAAGTGTTTTTTCGTATTGATTAGAAACGATAACCAACGTTTAAGGTCACTGTCCGTGGTGAACCGTAGTAGCCGATAAAGGTATTGTCTCCACCTAAGCCCGGCTGAAAGCCACTTGGCTGAGTTTCGTCAGGAGTAACAAAAGCGTAGTTACCCACTAAGTACTCTTCGTCCGTCAGATTTTTGCCATGTAAGCCTAAAATCCAGTGGCCGTCATTGCTGTACCAGGTTACTCCTAAGTTCACTAAACCATAGCTATCCTGAGTTAGCAGGTTATCCAGTTCCACCAGAGAATAATCACTACGGTAGCTGTAGTTACCCGTCAAAATAACATCACCGCTCGCCATACCCGTAGTGTAGGTGAAGCCAATATTACCCGTAGTTTCAGGAGTATTGGTAATGGAGAAACGATCTGAAATATCCACAGGCTGTCCAGCCGGAGTAAAGCTGATAGCTTCTTCAAACTCAGCATCAATTAAACCCAGATTTGCGTAGATTTCAAGATCTGCACTGGCCGCCCAGGTGAATTCCAGCTCTGCACCTGTCGCTTCAGAACGACCTACGTTACCTAAACGCTGGTTCAGTACTGAAGCATCGCTTGGATCAGGGATCACTGAAATATACTGACGGTCTTTGTGGTCGAGCATAAACAAAGTTGCATTCACCCGAACGGTGCGGCTCCAGTCACTTTTCATACCCAACTCATAAGAGTTGACAGTTTCAGGGTCAGCAGCTGGTTCAGCTGTTGTGGCACGTGGGTTAAAAGTACCGGATTTAAAGCCCTGGCTAAAACTGGCAAACCACATCAGATCATCTGTTTGTTTAAATTCCACACCCAGTTTAGGCGTCAGTTTCGACCAGCTTTCTTCGTCATCCAGCACCACAGGCGTAGTTAAACCGTCAGGACGTACATAACCAGGCACCCAACCCGACTCTGGATACACATTACTCGTAATCAGACCATTACGTACCACAGCTGCTTTATCATCTTTGGTATAACGTAAGCCCGCAGTAACAGACCATTGGTCATCCAACTGGTAAGAGCCTTGTGAATAAGCCGCAAAACTATCGCTGTCGCTGCAGCCGCCGACCTCGCGGGTTAAACCGGGCAGGCCTAGAGACCGGCCGAACTCACCTAAAATAGCGTCAAACACACCACAGGAGTCAGCTGTGTAGTAATACAAGCCAGACACAGCCGTCAGTTTGTCTCCTGTGTAATTCAGCTGGAATTCCTGCGTAAACTGCTCATCATCATAAATGGCAGGCACGTCAAAAATCACAACGGACGTATTATCAAAATCAATGTTGGTGGGTGAATAACTTTCGCGCTGAGAAGTAACAGACTTAAAGGTAAAGCTGTCGCTCAGCATCCAGTCAGCAGTTAAACTCAGGCCTTCAGTTTCCACTTTGTTCCAGGTCGGTAAACTGGTGTAAGAGTCATAAACACTGTCAGGAACAGGAGCATTCGTCAGCAAGCTTGGTACTAAACGATAGCCGCCTTTGGAATTCGACTTGTCATCAGTTTTGTCATAATTCAGACGGAAAAACAGCTCATCAGAAGGACGGTATTCCAACGTCAGACGCGCGGCCTGCAAATCTTTGTTGTAGTTTTCAGTGTCCTGACCAGGAATAGCCGAAGTTAAAAATTCACCAAAACCATCACGCTGCAGATTGGCATAACCCACACCTAAATAGAGTTTGTTTTCAACCAGAGGCAACTGCCCCGTCAGTTTGACATCACGCTGGTTATAACTGCCAATGCCAAGATCAACTGCCATTTCCGCATCACCAGACATAGCTTTGGTCACGTATTTAACAGCACCACCTATAGTGTTTTTGCCATACAAGGTGCCCTGCGGACCACGCAATACTTCTATACGTTCAATATTCATAATGTCCAGCACAGCGCCTTGTGGCCGGGCAACATACACATCATCAATATAAATACCTACACCAGGTTCATAACCCCAGAGCGGGTCTTCCTGACCTACGCCGCGGATAAAAGCTGTCAGAGTACTATTGGTACCACGGCTTTGTTGTAAGGTGGTATTAGGTGAAAATTGTGCAACTTCAATCACTGAAGATAAACCACGTTCGCTGATATCTGTTGCCCCTAATGAGGTAACAGCAACAGGAACATCCTGCAGATTTTCTGAGGTTTTACGTGCCGTTACCTGGATGACTTCCAGCGTTGCTTCTTCTTGTTCTGCCGTGTCGTCGGTGGCCTGTTCTGCCAAAGCCGGATTAAATAAAGCTGAGCCTACCAGCAGCGCTAATAAGGTCGGTTGGAATACAGTCTTCGTCTTCTTATTGTTATGGGCCATGTGCCTTCTCCTGCTAACTTGTCCAGTACCACTCTAGGCTGTCCTGCTGAAATGTTAAGCTGTACCTTAGTACTATACCCGCCACAAACTACACTCAAGCCAATGAAAATAAAAGGATTAACCAAAACAGCATCTGAGAGACTGTACCTTAGTACTATGGTTTGCAGCTTTACTTTCCACCAGACTGAAAAAAAAATACAAGGTTGTTTCTATGCTGAGTTTATTTGGTTTACTGGCGGGACTGGTGTTATTGATAGTACTGACAATGCGCGGCGTGAATCTGTTTATTCTGGCACCGCTGTGCGCTTTGTTTGTCGCTTTATTTAATGGCATCCCATTTTGGCTGGCCGACAACCCGGCCAATTTTGTGCAGGGCTATATGTCAGGTTTTGCTGGTTTTGTCTCCAGCTGGTTTTTAATGTTTTTATTGGGTGCACTTTTTGGCAAGCTGATGGAACACACAGGAGCCGCTGACGCAGTGGCACTTGCTATTGTAAAACGTATAGGCAAACAAAGAGCTGTTTTGGCTGTGGTGCTGGCTTGTGCTGTGCTGACTTATGGTGGTGTCAGTATTTTTGTAGTGGCTTTTTCCGCATACCCCATGGCGGTGAGTTTATTTAAAGACGCCAACCTGCCACGGCGCTTTATTCCGGCTACTTTAGGTTTAGGCTCTGTCACTTTTACTATGACATCAGCAGGCTCACCGGAAATTCAAAACTGGATCCCTATTCAATACCTGGGCACCAGCCCTTATGCTGGCTGGGAAGTCAGCATCATAGTGGCTATTTTTATGGCTATTATTGGCTACTGCTGGCTGATGAAGATGATCCAAAGCGCTATGGCCAAAGGTGAAAAATTTGAAGGTCGCGAAGCGGACCCTGTAGTCGGTGACAAAGCTTTACCTCATCCAATGATGGGCATTTTACCTTTGCTGGTGGTGTTGATATTGTCTTATCTGCTGCACGATTCCATGCAACAAGCTGCCTTGATCGTGGCGCTGACAGGTGGTGTCACCACTTTGTATTTGTTAAATCGTAAGTTCTTAACCTCTTTGGGGCAAACCTTAGATCAAGGCGCAACGGGGGCTTTAATTGCCATAGGCAATACAGCCGCAGTAGTGGGTTTTGGTTCTGTCGCTAAGTTAACACCGGCTTTTGCCGCTGTGGTAGACACCATGACGCATTTACCAGGTTCTGAACTGATAGGAGCTGCAGTAGCCGTCAGTATTATTGCCGGTTTAACAGGTTCAGCTTCTGGTGGTCAGGCCATCGCCTTGCCGGAAATAGCCCCTGTGTATTTAGAGCGAGGCGTGGATGCCGAACAGCTGCACCGCGTGGTTGCAATCTCATCCGGCGCTTTAGACTCACTGCCGCACAATGGTTATGTGGTCACTACCATTCGTGCTATCTGTGGTGAAAGCCACCAAAATGCCTATTGGCCTGTGGCTGCTGTGACAGTAGTGGTGCCTACGCTTGGTGTGATCATGGCTATTTTCCTGTTCCAATGGTTTTAATCAAAGGCATTTAGAAGGACAAAACGAATGAAGTCATGGCTTGGATTTATTTTACTCTTCAGCAGTTTTTTCGCTGCAGCAGAGCTGCCTTTGGTACAAAAACAGCAGTTGGAACTAGATCGCTTCACCACCCAAAGTGGCGTGGTGTTAAAACAAGTGAAAGCTGGCTGGGAAGCCTATGGCCAACTGAATGCCGATAAATCCAATGCCATTTTAATTACTCATTTCTTTTCCGGCACATCCCATGCTGCAGGTAAATACCGCGCTACAGACGCAGCACCTGGCTACTGGGATAGTATTATTGGCCCGGGTAAAGCCATAGATACCAATAAATTTTATGTTCTGAGTGTTGATAGTCTGGCCAACCTGAATGCCTTTTCACCCGACGTGATCACCACAGGCCCTGCCAGCATCAACCCCGACACAGGTAAGGCTTATGGCCTGAGTTTTCCAGTCGTTACCATTCGTGATTTTGTCGAAGTGCAAAAAGCCTTACTGGATAAACTCGGTATTAAAAAACTCTATGCGGTGATTGGCCCTTCGATGGGTTCTTTTCAGGCCATTGAATGGGCCGTCAGTTATCCGGATAAAGTAGAACGTTTATTGCCAGTGATAGGCACAGCTTATATCGACAGTTTCAGTGCGATACGGCTGGAGCGCTGGGCTCAGCCAATTAAACAGGACCCAAAGTGGCATAAAGGTGCATACCCCTTAACAGAGCAACCTCAAGGTTTAACCCGGGCTTTGGCTTACGTGATTCAGGACGCCTTGCACCCGGATTTATTTAACCAAAGCTACCCTGCCCCGGCTTTGGATAAAGCCATTCATCAGGATATTCAGGCAGAATTACCAGCATGGGATCAGTTAATGAAAGCGGCTAAACAACGTTCAGCCCAAATGGACGCCAATTCGTTGTTGTATCTGGTCAGGGCTTCACAATTATGGCGAGCTGGTATGGGCGACGACTGGCAGAAAAAGCTACAAAGCGTGAAGGCCAAAACTCTTTGGTTGCCGGCCACAGGAGATTTATTACTGACTCCGGCTATGGCAAAACAAAGTAAAGCTCAGATGCCTGATGCATTGTATGAAGAAATTTCAGGTCAGGCCGGGCATTTAGACGGGCTACTAAATATTCAGAGCAAAACGGAACAAATCAGAACCTTTTTAGCTCAGTAAATTATCCAATCACTATTTCTATCCACCCTGTTGAGGTTTGCCTTCCTCTGGTTCAGCTAAAGCTTTTGCTTTGGCTGTTTTTTTTCGCGCTGAGCGTGCCAGAATCTCGTTAATCAACTGAAACTACGCTTACCTTTGGATGGCACAGTTATTTGTTGCTGAAGAAGGAAAAACAATCTAATTTAGAGGCTTACGAAGCCAAAGCCTGTCAATAGCAGGTAGCCAAATGGGAATAACGTGCCAGCAAGATTTTCCCTGAATATAGATACGCCTTTTAGAAATACACTCTGTGCATCAAATAATTAACAGCGGCATGTTAGCTGATAGAACCCGGCAAAGCGTGCTGGTGCAATATACAAATGTTATGTTCAATCGATGGAGTATCAAACATGATAGACCCAATGGAATCGCTCATAGGCTTACAAGAAGCACTTATTGCCAGAACTGTCCAGTTACAGAAATGCGAGCTTCATCCAAGTATCAGAGTCTTGCTTGATCATCCAAATGATACTCCACGATTTACCTACGCAATAATTGAAGATAACAAAGTCCAAGCTATTGCCCTGTTTGTGCTAACAGATCCAGTGAGCGGGACTCCATGCTTTCAAATTGGGTATGCCGTTATAGAAAAAATGCGTAATAAAGGAGTAGGCAAAAAAATTCTGGAAGAAGCAATAGAAGAGCTTACCCATGGTCTAAGCCGATCATCAATAAAGGAATTTTATCTTGAAGCCATTGTTTCAACCTTTAATGAAGCCTCCAACAAAATCGCTACTAAGTTAATTTCTGCTGCTGTGAAATGCGATAAAGATGCCTACTCCGACGAACAGGCTTATCAATATTTGCGTAAAATCTGCACAAGCTTATAAGAACTGGTTCAAACCGTTCTCTGCGTTCACTGGGAAGGATTAAGGCCCGTCCCTTAACCAAACGTTATACGTCCTAGTATGAGGCGAAGAAAATGACCACAAAGAATCGCACGAAGGCTCGGAAATCTTCAGTTGATGTTATTGCTAAACTTTCTACAGACGAAAAAGGTGAACCACATAATCAAATCCATGCTGATGGAGGCTTGTTGACTGGTGCAGCCTTGGTCGGAGGTGCAAAGCTGATCTATGAAGTGGGAAAAGACTTGTACGTTAGACTAAAAAAAGGAAAGAGAGTGTTCTGCCAAGTCATAGATAGTTGTTACCACGCAGCACAGAAGCAACATCGCGTCAGAATTAGGATAGCTAGTGCATATCTTCACGGTATCTATATTGAGTCAATTAGCTCAGAAGCTATCAAACATAGTTCAATACAAATATTTTCTATACATATACCGCCAAAAATAAGTATGAGCAATGTTCCACAGTTGCCGATCACTTTCCCTGTTCATCTAAGTCCTAGTGATAGCCTAGATTTTGAAATTAGTTTTCCGGAGATAACGGATTTGGTTTCTACTAAAAATGAAGGGTTACAGCTCATTTTTAGATACGTGCTACTGGACAAACTTGGCGATCAGGAAGAGAGCATAGAAACCATTAGGCTACGCTGGTCATAATTTGTATGTATCTATGCGCATAACAAACAGAACAACAATGCGCTTTCGCTGCGAGACGCTGTGAACCGCGCTCATTTTCAAGAGCCTTAGGCTAAAAAGGAAATCGCAGAAATGGTTGCAGAATACATAAGTGGTTTAAAAGCCGCATGGGATGTAGCAAAAGTTCTAAAAGTTGCAACCGATGCAATAGATGATGCGCATATTAAACTTCAAATGGCAGAGCTAATAAGCGCTCTTGCGGATGCCAAATTGAAGCTGCCGAAAATGCAGAGAAAATTTCTGAATTAAAGAAATTATTAAAAACAAAAAGTGAGCTCAAATATATTGAGGGGAAATATTTCAAAGTTGGCGAAAATGGCGAGCACGACGGGCCATTTTGCTCCACATGCTATGACACCACAAGTAAGGAAATTCGCTTATTGCATATTCCCGGTTCATACGGCGGGGATTGGCAGTGCCGGGTCTGCAGCGGTTTATTCAGGTAATAACTAAGAGTCCAACAATGCAATCAAACGGATGGCTTTTAAGTTGTAACTTTGGCCTTCCCCCTAATTGAAGTTTTAATGTCCAAACCGAAT
>NZ_JAJOYU010000103.1 GCF_021290985.1 Rheinheimera soli | reverse complement strand
GGCTTTTCGCTCTTAGCTGACGATCAATTAACTGTATGACTGCTGAAGCTGGTGGTTACATGAAAGTGCAACGGGTTGTAAGCCGCGATTGATCGTGGTGATAAATTTGGGTGATGTTTTGCAGCAGCTTTGCTAATTTTGGTGTAGTAGTTCACTCAAGTAGCTATTTCGCTTATGTGAGTTACTGTGGGCTTCTGTAATAACCCTTAGTTCATCCGA
>NZ_JAJOYU010000102.1 GCF_021290985.1 Rheinheimera soli | reverse complement strand
CGCTACCAACTATATGGATCTCAACCTCGGCTCTGGTAATCGCGGTATACAGCCACGCTCTATCAACGATTTTGCCTTTCTGTAGTGCAATAATGATTCTAGGAAACTGCGATCCTTGAGCTTTATGTAGGGTTATTGCATAACCCAACTCCATGCAATCGAGCACGGATTGTGTGACCTCAACTTTATCCCCCGTATCCAGCGTTACTTCACCATAACTTTCACCTGATGAGT
>NZ_JAJOYU010000101.1 GCF_021290985.1 Rheinheimera soli | reverse complement strand
TTCCAATGCAAGTGATGGCGGCAAACATATCCATCCACTGGATGCTTACACCTGACAGATGATGGGAATATAAATTGCCACTTAAAATCAGAAATTGCGTAAGGGTATTTTCGAGCGAGCCCTGGCGGGAGACTTGTTTTACCCTCACCTTCGCAAAGATCCTTTTCATGAAGATCACGAACCTTTTCAATATGCAATTTAAGGGGTTCAACAAGCTTTTCAGGTAACATCGTGACTCGATCTTTACCGCCTTTGCCACGAAATACATA
>NZ_JAJOYU010000100.1 GCF_021290985.1 Rheinheimera soli | reverse complement strand
TTTATACGGTCAGGTGTTCAGAAACACGTTACCGCACACACATTCAGGCACTCTTTCGCAACGCAGCTTTTAAAAGCGGGAACAGACATTCGTACAGTTCAAGAGCTGTTAGGGCATACGGATTTGAAGACAACTCAAATATATACACATGTCATCGGTCAACATTCATCAGGGACAATTAGCCCTATAGACCGATAATTTCGTTTTAAATAAACCGGGCTTCATGTCCGGTTTTGCGGTAAAAGCGGTCATTCGCATGCGGATTGTGTTGAGGTGCTGAATCTC
>NZ_JAJOYU010000010.1 GCF_021290985.1 Rheinheimera soli | reverse complement strand
CGCCAGGATAGGTCAGGCTGATAACACGGCCCATCGCGTCGTAACCCCAGGTGGTCACATCATTCCAGCTGCCGACATAGTTGGCTGCCAGAGTGGTTTGAGTTTGGCTGCTTAACAAACCCCATTCATTAAACTGGTAACTGGTGGAACCACTGTCGTTGCCCACCTTATTCAGTTTACCTTTTGCATAAGAACCTTCGTCATAAGTCCAGAGCGCCTGGCTACCATTACTTTTGTATTGAATTCGCCCAACAGCATCATAGTCATAAGTGGTGGTGATACCTCTGGCGTCTGTGCTGTTTGACAATAAGCCCATTTCATCATAGTTAAAGCTACTTTGGCCGCTATCCGGACTGAGCAGTTGTTCGAGCTGAGCTCTGTCGTTTTTACTATTGATAGTGCTATTAAAGCGCGCATCCTGAACCTGCTTTAAGCCTCTGGCATCATGGCTGAAGGTCGTCACTTTTCCTGCCGCGTCTGTTTGGCGGATAAGACGACCCAAGGCATCGTAGGCAAACTGAGTGGTTGTGCTTGTCTGAGCATCTGTGTCGGTTAAACGATTTCCATTGCCATCGTAGGTATAAGTATGGGTTAACTGGTTGGCATGATTTCTTATTGCCACCAAATGCCCGGCAGCATCATAGAAATAATTAAACGTTGCCCTGTCAGTTCGGCCGTAGAAGGTACCACAAGAGGGAATAGGATCACCTATGGTATCCAGTGGATCGCTAGGCGTGATTGAACCAGTCCCCCCTGAAAAGGCAGAATACATGCCAGGCGGGCCTGACATAATGTCGCCACAATTCGTATAGCTGATTACATGCAAATCAGACAGAGTAGTATTTTTGATATTCCCCATTAAATCATAGTCATAGCTTTTTCTGGCTAAGGCATGTGAACCTACAGTACTCATGTCTACCACAGTAGCAATCCGGTAATTTTCTGTGGCTAAGCGACCAGCCGCATCGTAGCTATAGGCTGTTGCCCGCCCATTGGAGTGTTCTGTTTTTATTAAGTCTCCTTTGTAGTCATACTTATAGGTCACAGAGGCTGTTTTCCCGCCTACTGAGACGGTTTCTTCTTTCGTAATTCGGCCACGCTTGTCGTAGCTATATTTGGTAGCTGTACCGTCAGGGTATGTTATTTGCCCCACCTGACCTAAAGCATCATAACCGCTGTATAAAGTAACAAGCCCGGATGCATCTGTTGATCTGATGACATTTCCTGATGAGTCATACTGGAATGTAGAAACCTGCTGATTGGGTGTGGTGACAGTGATCTGACTAAATAAATGGTTACTATGATACGTATAAGTGTATGTGGTGGTATAGGTTTGACCATTAGCTAAGGTCTCATAAGTCAGCAGGTTTTGTTTTTCATCGTAGCTAAAGCGCTCAGTTAACCATCCGGTGGTTTTCCTCGTTAACTTATTCAGGTTGTCATGCCAACTGAGCAAGGTTGTGATCGCTTCAGGTTCGCCATAAGCATTTATTTGCTGAATGACCTGATTTTTGTCATTGTAGCTGTAACGAGTGACCTTATCGTTCCAGTCTGTTTCTGTCACTTTGCGTCCACTAGTATCATAAGTGGTCGCCTGAGCACTGGCGGCACAATAGGCAGAACCTTCTTTTTCAACCCGCATCAGTTTTGATCTAAGAGCACTGTCGTAAAAATAGGTGGTTTTATGACCTAAGGGATTCGTAACTGTGGTGGTATCTGCTGTAAAGGAGAAATTATGCTTTTCCGTCTCATTAGCGTGCTTAGACTCTATTGCCCGCCCTGTTGAGTCATATTGAAAGTAGGAGAATCTGTTGTTTCCTTTAGCTACTCCGGTTAAAAAAGTAGGAAACCTGCTGTCTTCATAATAATAGGTTTTGCTATTTCCATCAGGAAACACCACTCTACCCAACATACCGTTGGTTTTATAGCTGTATTGATAGTCATATCCAGCATTGTTTTTAACCGACGAAATACGTTCGCCCTGCCAATCAAAGGTTAGTTTACGGCCGTTAGAATGGGTAATGGCAGACAGCTTACCGCTGCTATTGTAACTATAGCGGTGGCTGATACCGTAAGACTGGATCTGCAGGGCTCCGGAAAAGGTTAGTGTGTCAGGCTTTTCAGAAAATGAAACATTAATTAACCGACCCAGGCTGTCGTAAATTTCGTTCTGATCGCTTTCGTTACGAAATACCCAACTGTTGCCAGCCCCCTGATAGAGATAATTCTTGCCGGAGGCCGTTTTATAGCCCGACTTAGAGCCCACACCAGGAACGTAAAAGGTTGCGGCGGAAAGCTTTACAGACTTACCATCACCCCGGTATAAGGTTTTTGTGCTGACATCCAGGCGTGTATCAAAGCTGCTGCTCCAGCCTTTCCCAAAAGCACCTTCGTAGTTATTATGACTGGAATAGTAGCGGCTGATTTCAAGGGGATATTGCTCTTTACCAACAAAATCGGTTTCAAACTCTACTTTTTCGCCATTGGCAACCATAATCGGATTACCGTCGCACTTGTCATCGTCCGGGTTATTATCGTCCGGGTTATTTTCTGGAGCACTACCACCACCACCGCCACCACCGCTTCCGGCAAGACTGCGATTTCTCCAGTCGGTCATAAATAAACGGATATCCCACATTTCAGAGGGCAGCCAGGTACCAACAACACCCATTCTTTCTATCGGTTTTTCTGGGTCTTCCTCAGCATTAGCTTTATTAACACCAACAGACCAGCCTGTACCGGGTAACCACTGGCTAAATCTGGTGTTTGCCGTATCAGATTTGTTGGTATCTGCTGTATTACAGATATTTATACCTCCCATTGCCAGAAAAGTATAAAACGCCACCCTGCTGTATTTATTGAGCACCTTATTCTCCTTTACTCATTATAAAAACATCCCTGAAACATCAACATGCCATGGCATGGCATGGCATAGAAAGTTTTCAGATTATTTTAAAAACAAAGATAGAAAGTACCGACAGCCTTGAGGAAAATCAACAAAAAATATCCAAAAAAGAAACAAATAAATCATAAATGTTTATTTAGTAAATTTATGAATAAGGAATCAGGGGTTTCCATTAACCGTCTCTGAGCAATTAGCTCTGCTTGTGATTACTGGCGAGGGCATTACAGTGATAACCACTTATGTCACCTGTACAGCGAATGTGCCAGCCTGTTGTAACCCCAGCATATCGCTGATGAAAACTCTTTATGGAGCGCAGGAACCAGATCATGCCGAGCCAATTGAAAGACTAGGCATTGCGCTACCAGTAGGTTGGCACGCCAAATCAACGGATTAGAGGAAAATATCTAATGCAGCTAGTAACAGATTGCATATATTGAGCGAATAAACCACGGGGCTGCAAAGTGACTTTCTTTGGCTAAACAATGTTTAAAGCGAAGCGATGTAAAAAGTTTACTGCTGGGCCAAGACTCTTTTTTACCCTAAAGTCCGGGTGGCGCTATGGGCACGGATCAGTTCGGTCCATGGCACTTCAGAACGGCCTATCACCATAAAATCGGGGTTAGATAGGGTTTCACGCTGGTTGTAACTTAAAGGCGCAAACTGACTATCGAGAATTTTTCCACCTGCTTCTTCAACTATCACATGCACAGCAGCAGTGTCCCATTCGCCTGTTGGGCCTAAACGCAGGTAACAATCAGCACCACCTTCAGCCACTAAACAGCTTTTTAATGAACAGCTGCCCAAGGCAATAAATTCTGAACTGGCAGGAGTGTTGAGCAACTGATGAATATGCTCAATGGGTTGACGACGGCTGACGGCTATTTTAAGGACATCACCAGGTTGATGCTGATTGACCTGAATTCGATTGATGAAATGGTGCTGCTGTTTAAAAGCGCCATTACCACGGGTAGCGTAATACCAGATTTGTTCTTTCGGCCAGTAAATCACACCCAACACAGGCCAGCCATGTTCCACCAGCGCTATGCTGACGGCAAAATCTCCGCTGCGGGCTATAAACTCCTGAGTGCCGTCCATAGGGTCAATCAGCCAATAGCGTGGCCAATCCTGGCGCTGGCGCAGCGGCAGTAAATGCATTTCTTCAGAGACAACAGGAATATCCGGAGCGAGTTCGGTTAAAGCATGCAAAATCAGTGCATTGGCTGCTAAATCAGCGCTGGTGACTGGACTTTCATCCGCTTTATTTTTGGATTCAAAATCGCCACTTTGGTACATAGACCACAGTGTATCCCCAGCTGCACGAGCTGCGTCTTTGACAGGTTCCAGTAACCTACTTAAAAACATCCTGATACTTGTCCAGATAATCTCGGGCTAAAAACAAGGCCGCTACACTGCGGGCCTCAGTGAAATCGCTTTGATCTAATAACTCAAACTGCTGTTGCCACTGCCATGGTACCAGTTCCAAAGGTTCGGGTTCATCCCCAGGCAGGCTGGACGCTGTTAAATCCAACGCCAACACAATATGCATTGTAGCACTAAAGTAACCTGGAGCTAAGGCCACGGTTTTTAACGGAATTAAACGTCCAGCTTTAAAACCTATTTCTTCCTGCAGTTCACGATTGGCTGCTTCAGCGACGGTTTCACCAGGATCGATCAGACCTTTGGGGAAGCCTAACTGGTAATCATGGGTACCAGCACAATACTCACGGATCAGATAAAAATGCTGTGGATCAGGGCAAGCCACCACCATCACTGCACCTCGGCCGCCGCCTTTCATCCGCTCGTATGTACGTTTTTCGCCGTTGCTAAATTGCAGATCCAGTTGTTCAATCTTAAACAGCCGACTTTGTGCGACCAGTTTTTGTTCTAAAATCTGCGGTTTTTCTTTGTCGCTGTCGCGCTGCGCCATAAAACTGCCTCTGCTACAATGGGCCATCGCCTTACTATAAATGGATTAGCTGGAAAAACCTATGCTGGATTGGAGACAAATTGATACCGTTTTGCTGGATATGGACGGTACTTTGCTGGATTTACACTTTGATAACTACTTTTGGCTGGAGCATTTACCAAAGCGCTGGGCAGAGCTGAGTGGTATCAGTCTGACGGACGCCAAACAACAGCTGGAAGCCGAATATCATGAACTCAATGGTAAAATTGAGTGGTATTGCCTGGATTACTGGACCAAAAGACTGGCGCTGCCTATCACCGAATTAAAGCGTGAAGTGATGGACAAAATTCAAATGCGTGCTGACTCACCAGCTTTTTTAACTGCATTAAAAAATTCGGGCCGCAAAGTGATACTGGTGACCAATGCCCATCCGGATTCTTTATCGTTAAAAATCGAGCGCACCACCCTTGCCAGCTACATAGACATACTGGTGTCGACTCATGAATTTGGTGTGACTAAAGAACAGCAGGAACTCTGGCAGCAGTTGCAACAACGTTTTGGTTTTGACCCCAAACGTACTTTATTTGTCGATGACAGTCTGCCTATTTTGCAGTCCGCTCAACGTTTTGGTATTGGGCATTTATTGGCAGTCGCCAACCCGGACAGCCAAAAACCCAGCAGAGCTATCACTGAGTTTCCGGCTATAGAAGATTATTCGGTGTTACTGGCGGATATTCACAGGTCGGTTAACGGCTCTGTAATTTCAGAGTAAAACGCCCTTCAGCGTCCGGCTGGCCAACAAACTGCATCGCCTGATGCACTTCTTTTGGCATGCTGGCGTCTGGTTTCATAGTGCCATTGAGCTGGTATTTGCCCTGCTCACCTATTAAAGCTGTGACATTCAGCGCCAGCGGATTACCGGGTTCAGTCACCAGTTGAAGCTGGCCTTGTTCACAACTTAAGTTGGCGTCTATGGCTTTTAAGTCTATCCAGCCCGATGGTGCCTGAAACTTGGCTTCCAGCCAGCTGGCTTTGCCTGCCAGTTGTTCACACCAGGGCTGCCCCATACTGAAATGCTGAATATTCAGCAACATATTGCCACTGGCCGCCACCTGAAATGGTAAACGTAATTTAAGTAAAGGCACTATAGGCTCTACCGGTAAACGTAACTGGCTTGATTGCAGCTGCAGACCTGAAAAACCATAAGACAGCTGAGCTTTGGCATAAGGCAAAGTGGTTTGCCGGATTTGGCCTATGTCCAGGTCCAACGCCACTTTTCCCATCAAAAAAGCCCAGGGTTTTAACTGCCAGTTGACCTGGGGTAATACATAGCCATTCAGCGACACCGCCTGCACCTGACCTTGCCATAAAGTGCCGGTCACAGGGCCCAATTGCACTTGTGCTGGTAAAGACACTAACTTTAACCACCAGGCTGCAGGTGTCAGCAGCACTAAAAACACCAGATAAAGACCAATAGCAGCAGGTATTATTTTTTTATAATTCATTTACGACTCAACTAATAAACGACGGACACGCACCATGCCAGGGGCATCGGCAACAGCCAGATCCAGTTGCACTATGCTGACGTTATGCTGGTACTGCAAAGCATGCAGCCAAGTCAGCAGTTGATCAAAACTAATATCGTTCAGCATCACCTGCATCTGATCGTTTTGTGGTTGCATCCGGCTGACCTGAATTTTGTGGGTACGGGCACTGGAGCTGATGATATCGGTCAGACTACCCTGCACTTTGGTTTGCGTGGACACCACAGGAAAATTGCTGACTTGCAACAACTGCTGACTGACTTGTTGCAACTGCACTTGTTGGCTCTGGTAATTGAGGTGTAACGGTGCCCACAGCAGCCAATAAAAAGCTGCTACAGCTAAAGTGACGCCAGCACCCAGCACCAACTGTTGTTCACGTTTTTGTAGTGATTGCCACCAGCTTTGTAGTTGTTTCATCATACAACACCGTGTGTATTAGCAGCCTGCGGCTGTGAAAATTGTCTATCCTGCCAATTTTTCATACGGCACCTCCCTGTGCCGTACACTGATCGGCAGCCTGCGGCTGTGAAAATTGTCTATCCTGCCAATTTTTCATACTTTCACCTTCATAGCCACAGTGCCCTGCACTTTGCCGCCTTCGTTACTTAAAGCCCCTTGTTTCACTTCAAAACCTTTTTGTTCGAGTCGGGTTTTTAAATGATCGAAACGCTGGAAGCTGTCCGCTTCGGCCTGAAAGCGCAATTCACTGTTTTTTTGGTCGTACCTTAAGTTGTCTAAACGCACATTGGTGGTCGCCGCCAGTTCTTGTTGCAACTGATTCAGCAAACTAAACAAACTTGCGTCCTGCCCACTGCCTGCACCTTGTAATTTACGGGCCAACTGGCGGGAAATATCCCGGGTTGATTCAGCAGGGAAACGACTTTTATACAGAGTCACAAGCTCTGCTCTTTGTTGCTGCAGCAATTGCCCTTGCTGCCACACTTGCGCGCCTAAGGCGAGTAGATACAAAGCTAAACAACTGGCACCCAACACGATAGAGGTTTGCCATAATGACCAGACTTTATTCTGCGCTTTTTTCGGCGCGTACTGGCCTTGCAACAAACTAAAGCGTTGTTCTGGCAGTTGCTGCGCTAACAAAGCCAGAGGCAGCTCCGGTTCAGCAGCCTGAACATTTTGCAGTATCTCTGCTGGCCAGGGGCTGTAGCTGTATATGAGTTCGATATTGGCCAGACTTAAAAAGTCCGGCCACCAGTTTGGCTCAATACTGGACGCTTGCCATGGGCCCTGCCGTAATAACCACTGACCTGCCAACTCAATAGCTGAAGCACCGTCCTGATGTTCTGGTAATAACAACGCGTCAGGCACTAACTGTATTGGCTGAAAACCAGCGACAACCAATGAGCCGACCCATTGTTCCAATTGAGTTTTTTTACATAAAGCCACTTGCTGCCAGTATTCTTTGCCACGTTGCTGACATACACCCAAAGCCAGATACAACTGCTCAATATCCTCTGCATGCTCTTCTTCGAGCATATAAGGCAAAGCCTGTATAATTTGTCGGTTGGGTTTAGCAGGTAGCAACACTTCGCTTAACACCACATCAGCTGCAGGCACTAAAGCCACTACAGGGCGACGGCCTAAACGCTCTGACAACGCAGCCAGCTCGTCGGCAGACGCCAACTGACCGCTGGCGATAATCTCTTTATTGATGGCGGACCATACCAACCAACTGATTGGCTGCTGTGGCTGACTACCCAGTCTTATTATTAATTGTTCGTTCACCACTGGCCTCCAAACCGCCGAGCTATCAC
Organism: Rheinheimera soli; assembly: GCF_021290985.1. Taxonomy (GTDB): domain Bacteria; phylum Pseudomonadota; class Gammaproteobacteria; order Enterobacterales; family Alteromonadaceae; genus Pararheinheimera; species Pararheinheimera soli. The sequence goes on along the minus strand of NZ_JAJOYU010000010.1, from coordinate 135,186 downwards.
TTTTACTTTTTGTTGCTCGTCAATCACCAATACAGAAGCCAGATTAAAGATGGTATCCATATAAGTGACTGTGGTTTCGAGCACAAAATAATTAGAATTTATTGTCATCATGGCTTTGACCTCATCCGTGACGCTGATATTCGCCAACTGAGGACTGGCCCATACTTCATCTATAGTGGCAAAACCTTCCTCTGGTCTGCTGCCTATTAAATCTGACGCCGCCCCTTCATCCAGTTCAGGAATATAAGCCGCTAATAAGGCCGCATTTTCTACCGTAATAGTATTCAGGTTCAACTTACTGGTACTGTTTTTAGGGATCACACAGACCCAGGGTCGCACCAGCTCATAGTCAGCCGGAGTTAAATCCAGCATGACCCGCAATTCTGAGGTCGAGCCCATTAAACTATTGGCGGTATAAAATGGCATTTGCAAACCGGCATAGTCATCCTGCTCAGCGCCCCCTGCCGTTTGCAACAAACTGTCCGCATCCAGCCAGTCGCTGATCCGGGCGGTTAAATACTCAGCTGGCATCGACAAATCAGTCGCTTTTAACTCCAGCAAACGCTGAAAGGCTTTTTGGCTTGTCGTCTGACCTGTGCCAATTTGCCGCTGCTCGGCAGGTCGTTGTAAGTTATTTAAGTTAAAGCAACTTTGTAAATCAATCAGCTTACCGGTAATACTGCCATTATCGACAGGAAAGGTTGCCCCCAACAAGGCCCAGTCCTGTGACAGATTCACATTATCCTTACCCGCCACTGTGCTTTTTAATAACTGAATACTGGCCTGCTCTGCCGCTATACCATACCAATAAGCTTGTTGTTGTTGCTGCAAATTCAGTTGGCGCTGCAACTGCAGTTGCAAACGTCCACTCATACCTACAGCAATAACCACCACCAGGGCGACAATCATCATCACAACTACTAAAGCCACACCAGCTTGACGACGCATCAGGTCAACCCATTCATCAATGTATAAAAGCGCTGCATTTCACCCAGTTGCTCGTGGCTGATGGTTAAACGAATAGCTTTAGGTAACTTCTCTTCATTCCAGTTTTCCTGCCACTCTTCGTCTTTTAAAAACTCCACTTTAAAGCCAGTTACTCTGTCCAGCAAAGGCTGCACTTTGGGTTCGCTGCCCGTTACTGCATCAGGAAATAAACTAAAAAGCCGCTCTATTTTGCCTTCACGTAAACGATAAGCCACCGCCTGAATTTCACTGCGCGGTAATACCATACCGGGGTTACGCCAGCCGCTGTGGACAAAAGCAAAACCGCCTTCATCACTTTCCAGCATCAACTTTTCACCTAATAAAGGCGAGCGTATAGGCTCTTCCCCTTCAACCCGGATTTGCCGTGCACTGATTTGTGCCAAATCCCGCTCTAAAATCAGGAAAAAACGTTGTATTTGTGCCAGCCGTTCAGCCGCCTTTTGTGAGGCTGCATCGGATTCAGTCACGCTGGATAATACGCTAGCTGAGGCTAAGCCTACTAAGGCAAAAATCGCCATCGCCAGTAACATTTCAATAAAGGTAAAACCACGATCAGTGTTAACGTTCTGCATCAGGTTTACCTACATAGGTTTGCAACTGATACACCACTTTTTCCGGATTATCGGCCAGACTGACTTTGACCACTACAGCACTAAAATTAGCGTCAGGTGTTTTGTTTATTTGCTGCTGCCATAACCAGTTACGGTTGGCAAACTCGACCGTTTTCTGTTCGTTTTTTAATGGCCAGGTTTTCTCCAGAAACACAGCATTTAACTGGTTTTCTGCCACATAAGATGCAAAGGTCAAATTTTCCAGGTGAGAGATAGAATTCATATGCTCAGATGCTGTTTTCATCACAGCAGCGCCAGCTGTGGCAAATACCGCCATTGCAATTAACAACTCTATCAGCGTAAAGCCTTTGCTTCTCATGGTCTGCTGTTTTCCACTTCAGACTTGGTCAGCGGAATACTGTATTCGCCTATCAGTGTCTGATACCAAAAAGGACGCTCAGTTTCATCCGCAAGCACCAACTGAAAAGGGCTGATGTCACCTGAGGATAAAATATAGACATTTGGCAACAAAGGCCTTTCACGCGCTTTGTTCGGGTCTTTGGCTTTACCGTCTTTATTGTCTTCTTCAGCCGCTTCGGCCAGCTGTTCCTGCAATTCTTCCTGCAGTTTGCGAAATTCTTCCTGACCTAAAATACTGTCTTCTGCCCAGCTTAAACCTTCCAGCTCCAGTTCGGCCTGCACTGTTTCTGGCCAGGGGTGGAATTGCATAAATTTTGGTTCCCCCACTTCCAGCCACTGCACTCCGTTATGCACCAGAAACTGATAACCTTTGTCATTCAGCACTAAGCCAAAATCCTGCTGCTTTAAAATGGCCGTTTCGGACACCACCTGCACCAGTTGCTGCAGGCGGTTGGTTTCTTTCTGAATACGGGCAGTGCGGGATTCACTGACAAAATTCACCACCACGTAAGATGCCATTAAACCCAATAACAGCATCACTAACATGATTTCAAGCAAGGTAAAACCGCGGTGGTGTTTCATGTTTTAGTTTTGCTGCGCGTCCGGCGCATCCAGATTCCAGTTGCCGATGTCGTCGTCTGTACCGGCAACACGGTCTGGCCCCATCGAATACACATCAATACGGCCCATCTCACCAGGGCTGACTAACTGATATTCGTTATCCCATGGATCTCTTTGCAGACGTTTAATAAAACCACCTTCAGGGAAAGAACGTGGCATAGGTTCAGAGGTAGGCTGAGTCACTAAAGCCTGCAAACCTTGTTCTGTGGTTGGATAGAAGCCGTTGTCCAGCTTGTATAAATCCAGCGCGTTTTCCAGCTGCTGAATATCCACTACCACTTTTTGTCGTGCGGCTTTTTCCTGATTGCCCATTAAGTTAGGCACAACCATACTGGCGATAACACCCAAAATAACAATAACCACCATCACTTCTAATAAGGTAAAACCTTTTTGCTGTTGCATTTTTTAACCTCCGACTAAATTGTTTAATGCCAAAATAGGCTGCAGAATCGCCATTACAATAAATAAAACTATGCCAGCCATCACGGCAACTAAAACAGGTTCAAATACTTTTAGTGAGACAGTCACCAGGGTTTCAAATTCCCTGTCCTGCGTATTGGCAGCGCGCTCTAACATGCCATCGAGTTGTCCACTTTTTTCGCCGGAAGCAATCATATGCAGCATCATAGGCGGAAATAATTTAGTTTGTTCCAATGCATTTTTCAGTGAAGAACCTTCGCGGACTTTCAGCGTCGCTTCGGCTATGGATTTGCGCATAAAGCTGTTATCCAGCACGTCAGCACTGATCCGCATGGCTTCGAGCAAAGGCACGGCGCTGGCATTTAAAATACTTAAAGTACGAGCAAAACGGGCCGTGTTTAAACCCCGGCTGACTTTACCAATCAGGCCCAGTTTTAACTGATGAGTATCTATTTTCAGTTTAAAGGCAGGTTTTTTCAGCGCACGCTTAAAAGCAGCAATAGCCAGGAAAATAGCCAGCAGCACCAGCAAACCGTAGGAACGTAAAAAGTCACTGGCGGCAATTAAAAACAAAGTAGAGCCGGGCAAACTTTGCCCCATATGTTCAAACTGCCCTACTATTTGCGGCACCACAGCGGCCAGTAAAATACTGATCACTGCTACGGCAAAAAAGGTCAGAATGGCGGGATAAAGCAGAGCCTGCATAATCTGGCTACGCATATGCTGACGTTGTTCGGTGTAATCAGCCAGACGGTTTAATACCGCATCTAAATGGCCTGACTTTTCGCCCGCAGCCACCATAGAAGTAAACAGATGGTCAAACACATAAGGAAATTCAGCCAGGCCTTCAGCCAGACTATAACCTTCCACAACTTTAGAGCGCACTGACATCATCATGCTTTGTAAACGGGCTTTATCACATTGCTCAGATACAGCCAGCAAAGCACTTTCTATTGGTAAACCAGCTTCAATCAAGGTTGACATCTGACGGGTGATCAACGCCAGTTCACTGGCACTAATGCCAGATTGAAACCATTTTTTACCGGAGGCCAACAGTTTTTCCTGCCGCGAAGCCAGCTCTAAACTCAGTGGCGTCAGCTTTTGCTCACGCAATAACTGCCGGGCCTGACGGGCATTATCGGCTTCCAGTACACCTTTACTACGACGCCCTTTGGCGTCCATGGCCTGGTATTCAAAAGCTGGCACTACGCATCCTCTCGGGTCACACGCAACACTTCTTCCAGCGTGGTTTCACCTGTTAATACTTTACTGAAACCGTCCTGGCGGATACTTGGGCTTTGAGTTCGAATGTATTTCTCAATCGACTGCTCACCTTTGCCATTGTGAATGAGCTCGCGGGTATGTTCATCGACCACCAGTAACTCATGAATACCGGTTCGGCCACGATACCCTGTCTGATTACAGTGCTCACAACCTACAGCACGATAAATTAATGTTCCGTCTTTTTTTGTAACTCCAAGTAAAGCCCGCTCTTCTTTGTCCGGCTCGTGTGCATGTTTACAGTGCACACATAAAGTACGGACCAGACGCTGAGCTAATACTCCCAACAAACTGGAGGATAATAAAAAGGGTTCAACCCCCATATCTTCCAGACGGGTAATAGCACCTGAGGCGGTATTGGTGTGCAATGTACTGAGCACTAAATGGCCTGTTAAACTGGCCTGTACTGCAATTTGTGCTGTTTCTAAGTCTCGGATTTCACCCACCATCACCACATCAGGATCCTGACGCAAAATGGCACGTAAGCCACGGGCAAAGGTCATATTGACCTTGGTGTTGACTTGCGTCTGACCTATGCCTTCCAGTTCATATTCAACAGGATCTTCCACTGTCAGAATATTTCGGTCTTTGGTGTTGATCTCCGTTAAGCCCGCATACAAGGTGGTACTTTTACCTGAACCAGTTGGGCCTGTAACCAGAATAATGCCATGAGGTTTTAAAATAAGTTGTGAGAACATCTTCTGCACGGCAGGCGTCATACCCAACTTATTTAAATCCAGATGCGAGTTATTTTTGTCGAGTAAACGCATAACAACTCGCTCACCATGACTGGATGGCATAGTCGATACCCGCACATCCACAGCCCGACCAGCAATACGTAAACTAATACGGCCATCTTGTGGTACGCGTTTTTCGGCAATGTCCAACTTGGCCATTACTTTGATACGGGACACCAGCAAGCTGGATAATTTACGGTTAGGTTTTAATACTTCCCGTAATACGCCATCGACCCGAAAACGCACCACCAGATTTTTTTCAAAAGTTTCAACGTGTATATCCGAAGCCCCCAGCTTAATAGCTTCACCGAGCATGGCGTTAATCAGTTTGATGATCGGCGCATCGTCTTCGTTTTCCAACAAATCTTCAGTTTCAGGAATTTCATCAGCTAAAGAAGCTAAATCCACTTCGTTGCCAATGTCCTGCATAATTTGCTGAGCTTCAGACGAATCACGCTGATAAGACGCTTCTAATAACGCATCAAATTCAGTTTGTTGCAGTTTCTGCACTTTAAAAGAAACAGACAATAAACGCCGCACTTCCAGCAAGGCGGCCGGTGGAGTCTGAGGATTGACATACAACAACCAGCCATCCGGCTGAGCCTGCAACAAGACACCAAAACGTTTGGCAAAACCAAAAGGCAAACGCACTTTGGCCGCCACTGGCTGCATCTCGTTCAGATCAACAGCAGACATTAGTTAGCTCCCTGCTCTGCAGGTTTCACAACCTCTTTATCCTGAGCCTCTTTTTTCTGCAGATACTCATCAAAAGTCGGTGGAATAATTAATGTATCGTCAAATTCCGGCATAGCAGGTGTTTCAGCGCCCGGCATCAGGCTGATGCCTTTTTCGCCCTGAGCCAATTGCTGCGCCCGTACATAGTTGTACTTACGCTGGCTGACTTCGCTCAGCAGGCCGTCGTCACGCATAATGGTAGCTCTGATAAAGATCATCAGGTTACGTTTACGTTTCGTTGAGGATGTGGAGCGGAATAAAGCACCCAACACCGGAATATCCCCTAAAAGTGGTACTTTAGACTCACTTTGCTGCACATCTTCATCAATTAAACCGCCAAGCACCACCGTAGCGCCATTGTCTGCCAATACTGTGGTTTTAATTTCCCTTTTGGCCACTATAGGGTTGCCTTCAATATCGCCGTTACGGCCTGAGACTTCCTGCTCTATGGTGAGTTTAACTGCGTTACCTTCGTTAATCTGAGGCGTGACTTTGAGTTTAATACCCACTTCCAAACGATCCAGAGTGGTAAAAGGGTTAGTGCCACCTGAACCTGGGCTGGTGGTGGTTTTAATAGGAATTTCTTCACCGACAATAAAAGAGGATTCCTGATTATCCAGTGTGGTCAGCGAAGGCGTGGCCAGAATATTGGAGTTACTGTCTGTGGTAACGGCCTGCAAAATAGCGCCCCAATCGTTTTTCACCACACCCAGCATCATACCTGTGACGCCGCCTAGGGCTTCGCCCAATAAATCATAGTTACCTGGCATCTCCGGATTTACAGTTGTTCCTGTATCTGTATCCACTGTGGTGCCAGGAACAGGCCTGGCAGCAGCAGCACCAGCGGCTATAGCACTGACTGGTACTACGCCATTATTAAACTGTTGCATGCCGCCTGTCGCACTAATCCATTGCACCCCTAAGTTCGCACCAGCATTGTCGGCTACTTCCACAATAATGGCTTCAACCAAAACCTGAGCGCGGCGGATATCCACCTGACGAATCACATCTTCCAGTGAACGCATTACATCAGGCTGAGCGGTAATCACTAAGGAGTTACTTTCAGCATGAGCTTCAATGCTGACATCACGGCCTTTGCCTGCAGAGCGGGCGCCCTGAGCCTGAGTGGCTGCACCCTGAACTTCAGCCGCTATGGTGGCACTGACCCCTTGCAGCACTTTGACTAATTCTTCAGCTTTGGCGTATTTCAGGTAATACACTCTGGTATTACCCTGATTTTCCAGCTCTGCATCTAAGCGCTGCACTAAAGCCACAACACGTTCACGCGCCTGACGTTCACCACTAACAATCACGCTATTGGTACGCTCATCAGCAACAATTTTTGGAATTAAAAACTCAGGCTGTTCAGCTTTACCCTGATTTTTATAAATATTTTCCAGAATTCTCACTACTTCAGCAGATGAAGCGTAACTGAGTTTGATGATTTCTAAATCTTGATCACCAGCTTTATCGACGCGGGAAATAATGTCGACTAAACGATTTACCGTCTCGGCCTGGCCCGTCATCATAATAACGTTGGACGGGTCGTAGTTGACTACACTGCCGCCGCCACTTTGATCAACAAACTGGCGTAACAAAGGTGCCAATTCACGCACAGAAACGTTTTTCACCTGCACCACGCGGGTGACCATTTCGTCGCCCAAAGCAGCGGCATTATCACTGACCACAGGAATGTTTGACGTTTTGGCATCTTTTTGCCGAACCACTTTCAGCACGCCACTTTTCATTTCAACCACTGAGAAGTCATAGACTTCCAGTACGTTTAAGAAAAACTGGTAATACTGTTTTTCGTTCAGCATTTCATAACTGCGCACGTTAATGCGACCACGGACCTGAGGGTCAACAATGATGGTTTTGTTCAGATTTTTACCAACGATATTAATAAATTCGTTGATATCTGTGCCTTTAAAGTTTGGCTGATATTCAGTTGCAGTTGCAAAAAAACTCAGCAGCGTGATAGCGCCTACACCAAACCAACGGGAAATATTCAAACGAGAAGATGTCACTGACTTCATTAGAGTTTAACCATCTTAATTAATTATTATTGTGACAGACTAAAGACAATGTCTCTGGTCTGGCCGTCACGTTCAACTTTAATCGAAGCCTGAGTCGCTTCACGTAATTCATTCATCACCATCATGGCCTGCTGCATATCATTTAACGGAGTACCGTTAATTTCAACAGCCACATCATTGGCTCTTAAACCCATGCGTTCAAATAAGGCGGGGTCTTTACCCGGCATTACACGGTACCCATAGAGCTGGCCGTTGCGGTATTGCGGCGAAGCACGAATATAGTCAAAAAACTTCATCGGCTCCGACATCATTTCCTGACGCACATCAGCTAACTCTTCAAGAGCTGGAGGCTGAGGCCCATCCATCATAGGCTCAGGTTGTGGCTGATAATCCACTTCCTGCAGTGAACCATTGTCAGCTGCCATTTGTTGAAACTCTATACCATCCAGCATCAGGGTTTCAAAACGGGACGAGACTTTCAACAGCACTCTGTCTTCAAAGACCTGACTTAAACTGGCACTGGTGCCTTCAATTTTGTCATCGACACCATAAGTTTGCTCTGAACCCTGACTTTCTATCACAGCAGAACCTTGTTCGGGTTTGCCACCAATGGCCACTACCCCGGTCAGTTTGACATTTAAAGTTGTTTTAGGTGCTGTGGTTGGCGCAACAACAGGAGCTGCTTCTGCTTGCTCTGATGCTTTGCCAAACATACTGGCGTCTAACAAGGCTTTCAGATCAGGAGCGGCCTGGCCCGTTACAGAAGCAGCCGCAGTAATAGGTTGGGCCTGCGGAACAGGTAATAGTTGCCAACTTAAGGTTGCCAATAACCAGCACAACAGCACAACAAAAATCCAGGACAACCAGAAATTCAGGCGCTGTTGCGGCAAACGGTTCAGCCATTCAATGGCAGGTTGGGTGGAAGCAGACCAGTTCATTCTTTAATAATTCTGTTACATAACTCATTGCATCTTACCCAGTTGTTTTGTCCTCAACAAGCCTACATATCAGAATTCAGAACCCTCACTGTGTTCAAAGGGTCTCAGACTATACTTAATGCGCAACAGCAGCGGAGAACAGGCATGGATAAATCGGTAAACCAGCCTACCACACTTATATTACGTTTAGATAAATGGCTGTGGACTTGTCGCTTTTATAAAACAAGAGCGCTGGCAAAAGACATGATCGAAGGCGGAAAAGTTCATTATAATGGCCAGCGCTGTAAAGCCAGCAGGACAGTGGAGGTCGGTGCCACCATAAAACTGACACAAGGCACAGACGAAAGAACTGTGATAGTTCAGGCCTTGTCTGAAAAAAGGCTGGCTGCGCCTTTGGCGCAAGCCCTGTATCAGGAAACAGAAGATAGCCAGAAGCTGAAGCTGGAGCGCGCTGAATTGCGCAAAATGAATTTGCTGTTTGCGCCTCACCCTGAAACCAAACCTGACAAAAAAATGCGTCGTCAGTTGTTGTTGATCAAGTCGCAGCAATCTTAAGGTAATGTTATGAATCAAGATGTTTTAGTACGTTTTTTATTTAATCAACGCGATATGCGCGGCGAAATCGCTTATGTCTCCGACAGTTTGCAGCAAATGCTGCAAAATCATGATTATCCTTACCCGGTGAAGCAATTGCTGGCCGAACTGGTGGTTGCGACCAGTTTACTTACGGCCACTTTAAAGCTGGACGGCGATATAGCTGTGCAGTTGCAAGGTGATGGCCCTGTACGTTTTGCGGCGGTCAATGGCACTGCAGAGCAGGAGTTCCGGGGTGTAGCCCGACTGCAAGCGGAAATTGGTGCCACAGGTTTTCGTGATCTGATTGGTGAAGGCTATATGCTGGTGACCATTACGCCTAAGCAAGGCGAACGTTATCAGGGCATTATCCCTCTGACCGGCGATAGCCTGACCGATACCTTAGAAGCTTATTTTGCGCAGTCAGAACAACTGCCCACCCGTTTGTACTTGTTTACCGACCTGACTGAAAATCAAAGCCGCGCCGCTGGTTTATTGCTGCAGGTGTTGCCGGTTGATCCGGAAAAAGCCAAGCAGGATTTTAGTGATTTAGTGATAGTGACCGATACCATCACAGCCAACGAATTACTGAATTTACCGACAGAACAAATGCTGCACCGCTTATACCATGACGAAGAAGTTGAGGTATTTCCGCATCAGGCTATACGTTTTGTCTGTGGTTGCTCACGCGAAAAATGTGAATCAGCCATTATCAGTTTGGGCAAAACGGCCATTGAAGAGCATATAGCAGAAGGCAAACTGGAAATCAGCTGTGACTATTGCAACAGTACTTATCAATTTGACAGTGCTGAATTGTCCTTATTATTGAATAAGTTTTAAGCACGCCCCTCTTGAGAGAGTAAGCAGATATTGCTCTCTCAAGGGGCTAAACAATTATGTAACCCACCTTGTAAGCTTTCATTTTTCCTCCGAATTTCCGACAAAACCCGCATTTCCTGGATGTTTTGGCCATCCAAATGGAGTACAATCGGGCTGAACCCTATTAAAAACCATAAATTTACTGACCTACGTACCTCAAGGAGTCACCCTACAATGACCTCTACAATCACCCGCCACATTGATTTAACAGTGGCCGATTTAGTTGAACACGCTATTCGTCGCAACGAAGGTGTATTAGCGGATAACGGCGCTTTGGTGGTTAAAACCGGTCACAGAACTGGTCGCTCACCTACTGATCGTTTTATCGTCAAAGAAGCCAGCACAGAGCAGGATATTCAATGGGGCAACGTCAATCGTCCTTTTGATCCGGTGAAGTTTTCTGCACTTTGGGCTCGTGTCAGCGATTTTATTGCGACCAAAGAACATTTTGTCTCTCACCTGGAAGTAGGTGCAGATCCGGAACACTACATTCCGATGACAGTGACCACTGAAACCGCGTGGCAGCATATTTTTGCCAAAAACCTCTTTATCACTCCGGCTCAGTGGAACACATCAGGCAAAGAGACCTGGCAAATCCTGAACGTGCCTTCGTTTGAATGTAACCCTGAACGTGACGGCACCAACAGTGACGGTACTGTGATGATCAACTTTGCCGAGCGCAAAGTATTATTAGCAGGCATGCGTTATGCCGGCGAAATGAAAAAAGCCATGTTCTCTGTCCAGAACTTCCTGTTGCCAGCCAAAGGTGTATTGCCAATGCACTGCTCGGCCAACGTAGGTGAAGCAGGTGACACCACCTTATTCTTTGGTTTGTCAGGTACTGGTAAAACGACTTTGTCTGCCGACCCGAAACGTTTCCTGATTGGTGATGACGAACACGGTTGGGCACCTAACTCAGTGTTTAATATCGAAGGTGGTTGCTACGCCAAATGTATCGACCTGTCGAAGAAAAACGAGCCTGTGATTTGGGATGCGATCCGCTTCGGCACCATTCTGGAAAACGTAGTATTGGATGACAACCGTACGCCAGACTACAAAGACGCCAGCCTGACGCAAAACAGCCGCGCTGCTTATCCGTTAGCCCATGTGGAAAAGCGTGTACTGGAAAACCGTGCTGGTGAACCTAAAGCTGTGGTGTTTTTAACCTGTGATGTCAGTGGTGTTTTACCACCTGTTTCTATCCTGTCTGAAGAAGCTGCGGCTTACCATTTCTTAAGTGGTTACACCGCCAAAGTAGGTTCAACCGAGATTGGTTCAACATCTGCTATTGAATCCACTTTCTCTACCTGTTTTGGTGCGCCGTTTTTCCCACGCCCAGCAGGTGTATACGCAGAACTGTTGATCAAACGTGTACGTGAGTTCGGCAGCAAAGTGTATTTAGTCAACACAGGCTGGACAGGTGGCCCACACGGTGTGGGTAAACGTTTTGATATCCCAACCACTCGCGGCATTATCGACGCTATAGTATCTGGCGAATTAGCTAGTGCTGAAACTGTACATTTACCAGAGTTAAACCTGAATGTACCGTTGAAAGTAACAGGTGTGGACAGCAACTTACTGAACCCAAGAGACACCTGGGCTGACAAAGCTGCTTATGATGAGTACGCCACTAAACTGGCCACTGAGTTTGCCAACAACTTTAAGAAATACGATGTATCTGATGCGATCCGCAATGCAGGTCCAAAAGTAGCTTAATGCTTTGATTTAATGAAAGAAGGCTCCGTATTGGAGCCTTTTTTATGCTGCTTTGGTTGGGCTCACTGGCAAATAGACCGTCACCACTAATCCGCCATAAGCATGGTTATGCATACTGATTTGCCCATGATGCATATCAACAATCTTTTTGATAATAGCCAAACCTAAACCCGAACCTCCACTGCCCCGGGCTGTGTCACCCTGAGCAAAAGGCTCAAACATACGCTGCATTTCATGTTCAGGAATACCAGGGCCATGATCCCGCACCTGCACATAGACCTTACGGCTGGCGCGTTCCAGACCTGTACTGACTTCAATAGCACCTTCTGAATACTTCAGTGCGTTTTCTATCAGGTTATTCAGTACTCGTTTGATCGCAATGCGGCGCAACGGCACCAGCGGTAATGACTCGCTCAGGCTGGCAATAATTTCGCGTTTTTGCAGCCGATCGGCACTGATTTGCTCCTGCACCAGCAGGTTTAAATCTTCTTCATCCAGTGCTTCTTCTTTGTGATGGCGAATGTAGTCAATGAACTGGTCGATAATGGCGTTCATATCTTCGATATCACTGACAATACCATCTTTGATCCAGCTGTCCTGTTCACTGACCATTTCGCTGGCTAAGCGAATACGGGTCAAAGGAGTACGCAAATCGTGCGATACACCAGCCATTAACAAAGCTCGGTCTTTCTCCAGTTGACTGATACCCTTGGCCATACGGTTAAAAGCACGGGTTACAGCCACTATTTCAGTGGAACCATGCTCAGGCAGAGGATCAGGCATTTCGCCCCGCCCTACTTTTAATGCAGCTTGTTGCAAGCCTTGCAGAGGCCTGTTCAGTTGCCGTGCAAATAACCAGCCTCCTGCCACACTTAAAAACCCTATCACCAGAACATAAATTTTCAGCGGTGAGAAATCAGTTTCATCCAGCCCACTTAAAGGTACTTTCACCCAATATTGTGGTGCTTGCGGTGGTTTCACCCAAAAGGCATAACTGCTTTGCTGAGCAATACGCACTTCGGCTGGTCCACCCAGCTCTTGTGACATTTCAGACGAGAAATACGGGTAATAGCTGGCTTCATTTAAGCCATGTAAAGGTGCTGTCGCATCGGTATACACTTCAATGCCTGTGGCTTGCTGGAATCTTTTGGTCAGCTCTTCCGACAGCAGCACTTCGTTATGCTCCACATCGATAAAGACCACTTTGATTTGCTTAGCGATCAGATGGTTAATTTGTTGATAGCTGGGCTTAATCACGTAATAGACCACGGATAAGTACGACACCAGCTGATTGATCAACAACAAAATACCAATCAGAAATACCGTCTGACCAAAAGCGCTGCGCGGAAACAATCGCATTTAGTTGACTGCACCATCAGGTACAAACACATAACCCAAACCCCATACGGTTTGAATATAACGTGGGTTAGTCGGGTCGTCTTCCAGCATACGACGCAAGCGCGACACCTGAACATCTATACTGCGCTCCATCGCTGAATAATCACGGCCCCGGGCCATATTCATTAATTTATCGCGCGACAAAGGTTCACGGGCATGAGTCACCAGCACTTTCAGTACTGCAAATTCGCCACTGGTTAAAGGCATCAGCTCGTCGCCTTTACGCATTTCACGGGTCGCGAGGTTAAATACAAAAGGTCCAAACTTCACCTGGCTTTCCTCAACTGCAGGCGCACCAGGTAACTCTTTGGATTTACGACGTAATACAGCGCGGATACGGGCCAATAATTCACGCGGGTTAAAAGGCTTAGGCAGGTAATCGTCAGCGCCCATTTCCAAACCAATAATACGATCGACTTCATCGCCTTTGGCCGTCAGCATAATGATAGGAATTTCATTTTCTTGTTGGCGCAGCTTACGACAAATGGACAACCCATCTTCGCCTGGCAACATCAGATCCAGCACCACCAGATGGAAATTTTCGCGTTCCATTAAACGTTGCATTTGCTCGAAGTTGGCGGAGGTACGGACAATATAACCCTGTTCTACCAGATAACGTTCTAATAAAGAACGTAATCTCATGTCATCGTCGACTACTAAAATTTTTGTTGTTTCTTGTCCGAGCATACAAATCCCTCCGCAAATGAAGCTCACTATAAACGAAAAACCCGGAGCATGGAGGGCATGCGCCGGGTTCAGTTGTTACAAAGTTTGTCTGCTTCTGTTTGGGCAACTTATTCAGGTTGCACCTTCTCTACTTTACGCAGCGGCGGATTCATCCACACCACGTGACCGGTATGAGCACTCAGTCGCGTGGAGTTTTCCTGTTTCTCTAAGGTCTTTTGATCAATCACATAAGCGTAATCTGGCGCTGAGCTGCACCCTGTCATCACAAGAGCCGTAGCAAGGACTATCAGACCTGTTAATTTTGCTTTCATTGTTGGCCTCCTTTATTAAGCACATTTTCACTATAGTTGGCCCAGCCAAAATCGCCTAACATATTTTTGTTACATCTAAATGACAGTGAATAAATATTTTGAATTATTTTCAAATATTTACGTAAGCAATTAATTTTTAAGCATTTTTATTTATTGTTTTATTGCAAAAGAAAAATAGTGGTTTTTAAGTATCTGACTTATCTGTTGAAATTCATGACCTTCTCTTTCCACTTCAGCGTTAAATGGTTATAAAGTCAGACCAGAACAGCAGTTCTTTCTTTTTTCAAATCAACACCGGATAGCATGAGTAAAACAGAGTTAGTCACCCGCGAAGGTTATGAAGCCTTGCAACAGGAATTAAACCATTTATGGCGGGAAAAGCGCCCTGATACCACAGCCAAAGTGGCATGGGCGGCTAGCCTGGGCGATAGATCCGAGAACGCGGACTACAAATACAACAAACAGCTTCTTCGCGAAATAGATAGAAGGATCAGGTACTTACGGAAGCGTCTTGAAGTGATTAAAGTAGTGGATTACGCGCCCCAGCAGGAAGGGCGTGTGTTTTTTGGTGCCTGGGTAGCCATTGAAAACAGCGAAGGCGAACAGCTGACCTTTCGCATTGTTGGGCCTGACGAAATTTACGGCCGCAATGATTACATTTCGATAGATGCTCCTATGGCCCGTGCTTTGATCAAAAAACAAATAGATGATGAAGTGCAAGTGCCCACTCCCACTGGCATCAAAGAATGGTGGATTAATAAAATCTGGTATCCGCAAGCCAAAGGCTAAGGTGTGTTATGTATCAACAGTTATTGAGTCAACAACAAGAGTTTTTTTCCAGCGGCGCCACCAAAAGCCTGAGTTGGCGCAAGCAGCAATTAAAACAGCTGCAGTTGTTACTGACCACACACGAAACTGAGTTATTGCAGGCGTTGCAGCAGGATTTAGCCAAACCGGCTTTTGAAGCGCTGTTGAGCGAAATTAACTATTTGCACAGCGATATTAAACATTGCCTGAAAAAACTGAATAGTTGGGCTAAGCCACGCCGGGTCAGCACAGGATTGCGTACCTTTCCTTCTATGGCTTTTATTCAGCCTGAACCTTATGGTTCAGTATTGATTATCAGCGCCTGGAATTATCCGCTGCAACTGACCTTAGCCCCTTTAGTGGCTGTGTTATCAGCTGGTAATTGCGCTGTGCTGAAACCCTCTGAATTAGCCCCTGCCACATCAGCCATTATGGCCCGGTTGCTGCCTTTGTATTTAGATAAAGAAGCTGTGGTTGTAGTGGAAGGTGGCGTGATGGAAACCACGGAACTGTTGAAGCTGCCTTTTGATCATATTATGTACACAGGCAATGGCCAGGTTGGCAAAATTGTATTACGCGCCGCCGCTGAACATTTAACGCCAGTGACTTTAGAGCTGGGTGGAAAAAGCCCGGTGTATGTCGATAGCAGTGCAGATTTAAAGCTGACAGCCCAGCGTATTGCCTGGGGCAAGTGGCTAAATGCAGGCCAAACCTGTATAGCGCCGGATTATATTCTGGCACACAAAGATATCTGTCAGGCGCTGGCTGAAGAAATTAAAACGCAGCTGCACCAGATGTATGGCGCGGATCCGAAACTGAGCCCGGATTATGGCCGCATCATTAATCAACGTCATTTACAGCGGGTGCAAAGTTATCTGGATGGTGTGGCAGTGTATTGTGGTGGTGTAACTGATGCAGAACAGCTGTATTTCAGTCCTACCATTGTGTTGGAGCCACCGCTCGAGAGCCGCCTGATGACAGAAGAAATTTTTGGCCCTGTTTTGCCGATACTTTCTATCAATAGCTTTGACGCTGCAGTGCGTTTTGTGCAAAAACGCGATAAGCCACTGTCTGCCTATTTGTTTAGTAATAACAGCTCACAGCAACAGCAGTGGGTAGAACAAATCAGCAGTGGCAGTCAGTGTATCAACGATGTGCTGATGTTTATGGCCGTGTCTGAACTTCCCTTTGGTGGAGTAGGTCCGAGTGGCATGGGCCAATATTCAGGCAAAGCAGGCTTCGAGCAGTTCAGTCATTTGAAGTCTGTACTAAAACGGCCACTCTGGCCTGAGCCGCCTGTGCGTTTTGCCCCTTATGCAGAGTGGAAACGTAAAGTGCTGGGCTGGTTGAGCTAGCCACTCGGTGCAGAGTACGGACGCTTCAGCGTTTTGCTATTGGATTTTTTAGCCCTAACAGTGGACAATTGCCGCAGTTGATAAGAACCAGTCTGGCTTTTACTTAGAGTAAAGTCGCCAGATGCTAAGGAAGCTTTAAGTTATGTCTATGATCATTAAACAAATTGCTCTGGAAATTTCCGCACGCCCGGAGCAGGTTGCTGCAGCTATTCAGCTGATGGATGAAGGTGCAACAGTGCCTTTTATCGCCCGTTATCGTAAAGAAGTGACAGGTGGCCTGGATGATACCCAGCTGCGTAACCTGGATGTACGTTTAACTTATTTACGCGAGCTGGAAGACAGACGTCAGGTCATTATCAAAACCATAGATGAACAAGGCAAACTGACGCCAGAGTTAAAGCAGGACTTATTGGCAGCGGACAACAAAACCCGTTTAGAAGATTTATATTTGCCTTACAAAGCCAAACGCCGCACCAAAGGCCAGATTGCTATTGAAGCAGGTTTAGAGCCTTTAGCCGACGCTTTATTTAATGACCCAACTTTAGTGCCTGAACAACAAGCTGCCAGCTACTTCAATGCGGACGCAGGTTTTGCCGACAGCAAAGCTGTGCTGGATGGCGTGAAATACATTCTGATGGAACGTTTTGCTGAAGATGCCGCTTTGCTGGCGAAATTACGTCGTCATTTAAGCCAGAACGCTGTACTGAAAAGTACTATGGTGGCAGGTAAAGAGCAGGAAGGCGCCAAGTTCCGTGATTATTTTGAGCACAAAGAATCCTTTAAAACAGTGCCGTCACACCGCGCTCTGGCTATGTTCCGTGGCCGTAACGAAGGTATTTTAAACCTGCAATTGCAACCTGACGCCGACGATGCTTCAGCTCATGCTGTCTGTGAGCAAATGATTGCCAATCATTTTGATGTGCGCCAGCAAGGCCGCGCTGCCGATGATTTCCTGCGTACCGCTGTGCAGTGGACCTGGAAAGTAAAATTACACCTGCATTTAGAAAACGATTTATTAGGCGAATTACGTGAACAGGCTGAAGAAGAAGCCATTAAGGTATTTGCCCGTAACTTAAAAGATTTATTAATGGCCGCCCCTGCCGGTATGCGCGCAACTCTGGCGCTCGACCCTGGCCTGCGTACTGGCGTGAAAGTCACGGCTATTGATGAAACCGGCAAGCTGGTGGATCAAACCACTATATTCCCACATGCGCCACAAAATCACTGGGACAAATCAGTCCGCACTTTAGCCGCTTTAGCCAAGCAACATAAAATTGAGCTGATTGCTATTGGTAACGGTACTGCTTCGCGTGAAACCGACAAGTTAGCAGCCGATGTGATCAAACTTCTGCCAGAGCAAAACATCAGCAAAATTATGGTGTCAGAAGCCGGAGCTTCGGTGTACTCGGCCTCTGAGCTCGCATCACAGGAATTTCCGGATCTGGATGTATCCTTACGTGGTGCTGTGTCTATAGGACGTCGTTTGCAAGACCCGTTGGCTGAACTGGTGAAAGTTGAGCCTAAAGCCATAGGTGTTGGGCAGTATCAACATGACGTCAACCAAAGCTTGTTAGCCAAGTCATTGGACGCCGTAGTCGAAGACTGTGTAAACGCCGTAGGTGTGGATTTAAATATGGCCTCAGTGCCTCTATTGTCCCGTGTCGCTGGTTTAAACAAAACTCTGGCGCAAAACATTGTGATCTACCGTGATACTCATGGTCGGTTCCAGCAGCGTAAAGATTTACTCAAAGTCGCCCGTTTAGGCCCTAAAGCCTACGAACAGGCCGCAGGTTTCCTGCGTATTAACAAAGGTTCAGATCCGCTGGATTCGTCTTCTGTTCACCCTGAAGCTTATCCTTTAGTGGAAAAAATTCTGGCGAAATTTGGTCAGCCGATCGAGCAATTACTGGGCAACAGCGCTTTCTTAAAAAGCCTGAATCCTGCTGATTTGGTTGACGAACATTTTGGTTTGCCTACAGTAGAAGACGTGATTAAAGAGCTGGATAAACCGGGCCGTGACCCACGCCCAGAGTTTAAAACCGCTGTGTTTAAAGACGGCGTAGAAACTATGGCCGACTTAAAACCAGGCATGTTGCTGGAAGGTGTAGTCACTAACGTCACTAATTTTGGTGCTTTTGTGGATATAGGTGTGCATCAGGATGGCTTAGTGCATATTTCATCTTTAACCGACAAGTTTGTTTCAGACCCACATCAGGTGGTCAAAGCAGGCGATATAGTCAAAGTGAAAGTACTGGAAGTAGAACTGGACCGTAAACGTATTGCCCTGACCATGCGAATGGATGAACAACCTGCAGTAAAAGGCGCTGGTGGTGCGGGTAAAGACTCGTCACGTTCTTCAGGCTCATCTCAGTCTAAATCTGCTAAGCCTGCTAAAACAGCTGAAGTGCCGAATGCAGCTATGGGTGATGCTTTTGCTCAGGCTTTTGCCAAGTTTAAAAAGTAATAGTTTAGCCAGATAAATAAATGCCGGGAATTTCCCGGCATTTATTTTTTCAGAACCTGCGCTTTAGGCCATTTGCAATAAAGGCCGCTCTGCTGGCGTCGTTGCTTTGGCATAAAAACCTGAGATTACATCCGATCTTAATGTCATCAATGGATCACGTTGTAAAGACTCAAATTGAGGTGCTGTAAATTCATTTTGATTGCTTGCAGACACTTCGTAAGGTTCCCATTCAATGTCGGATACCTCTGAGCTTTGAGATACCTGCTCTGATCTGCTTCTGACCATTTCCGCAATCTCTGCGGTCAAATCAGCCTGAGCTTCCATTAAAGTCCGGCTGGCCTGAGCTGCCACTGAACGATCTGCACCTGAAGGTTCAGCTGGAGCCAAAGCTGCAGCTTTGACTTGCTGCATTTTCTGGATAGTAGCGCGGGGGTCATTCGGAATTTCTGAAATATCAATACGAACTTCACCACCCACTGCATACTGTTGACCATCAGGACCGGTTTCGTATTCGTAGCTTGGCGCACTGGCATACTGGCCACCAATAGCAGCATGTGCCTGTTCATGAATTTTCACTTCCCGATCACGGGCTTTTAACTCAGCAACACGTTTTTGCTCAGCCTGCTCTTCTTTTTGCTGCTGAGGGTCATCTTTCTGCTGACCGGAAGAGTTTTTCTTGTCTTGCTCTGAATCAGACTGGGATTCTTTTTCCACTACCGCCTGGCGGTATTCCAGACCTTTAGTTTTAACATCTTCATAAGTAGAGGCGTTGCCATTGCGGCTTTTTTCATCCGCCATCAGGCCTTTTTCAGCAGCGGACCGTTCCATAGCTGCTACAGGTTCTATCACTTCACGGCGCAAATTATCACGCCGGGCCATATCCATGGCCGGATTACCAGTGTGCAAAGGCACATTTGGATAATTTGAAGTGAGTAACATAAAAGCTTTTTACACCCTTAAATCAATAACAGAACCCAACATCTCATCGGCAGTTTTTACCGACTTCAGGTTGGCTTCAGCGTTAATTTGTTCATTACTTAAAGTCACCAGACTTTGCTCCATCGATGGGCCAGTAGTTGGCTCGACCGGAGTTTCCAGTGCCCGCTGATTGCTGCTTTGGGCAGCTTGCTGATTTATATTGACGGTTGCTTCAGTCACAGCGTCAGATGCACGCTGAAAGCCCTGAAAACCGCTCGTAAAGGCTGAACTGATTTCCATCATGACCTCGTTGACTAATTAAACTGACCAATTGAACTGGGTGATTATTAGCCATTTTTCGGCAAAACGAAAGCTCGGCGGCAATTATTTGCCGCCAAAATGCAGGTTTTTCTAATTTAGTTAAGAATTATGCCGCTATATGTAGGGATAACAGGGAAATAAACTCGTCCTGATGCGAAATAAAAGGCGCATGTGAGGATTTTTGTAATAGCTCTATCTGCAGTTCAGGTCGCAAACTTTGGAGTAAAGGTGCTATAGCAACAGGCACCAAAGAGTCTAAACGACCCAAAAGGATAAAAACCGATTGAGTTAAAGCGGCAAATTCCTGCCGCAAATCTAAGGTGGCTAATAATTCCAATCCACCTTGCAAAGCGAAAGCTGAAGGCAGGGGCAAACTCAAAACGGCTTGTTTTAGCAATTTAATGTCCTGACGTGCCGTACTGCTACCCATCGCCTGAATCGCCAAAAAGCGCTCTACTGTTAAAGCCAGATCCTGCTGTAACTGTCCGGCAAACTGCTGCATCACAGTGCTTTGCATACCAGGCCAGTTATCTTTGGCCATAAAACAGGGGGAACTGGCAATTAACCCCAGCTTTTTCACTTTATGCGGGTATCGGCTGGCTAAAGCTATGGCCAGCAGGCCACCTAAAGACCAGCCGATCACTACACTTTGATCCGGAATTTGCTCAGCCAGCACAGCTAAAACACTGTCGATATCATAAGAAGCAGGGCAAGGTGACAGACCAAAGCCTGGTAAATCCGGCGTCAGAATATCAAGTTCTTTTGGCAATGCCTGCAACAGCTGAGACCAAACCTGATGGTTTAAACCCCAGCCATGCAATAACACCAGCGGATTTTGGTTAAATTTTGTTTGTTCTGTCATCAGCTCGACCATACTTATTGTTATGTCTGGCCTTTTATCAAAGCAGGGATGCGGATGCAAGCGACTTTGCTGCAGCAGCTGGTACATTTGCTGGCGCCCAACTGTTGCTTATGGTGCCAGATGCAGGTGCAGCAGCCACAAACTCAGCTTTGTGACTATTGCCACAGTCATTTACCCCAGCTGGATTTAAGCTGGGTGGATCACAATGCTTTGTTATTGCCTGATGTTGCCAAAGGTTTGCCCAGAGTGAAGTTTGACAGGCTGTATAGCCTGAGCTGGTACAGGCAGCCTTACAGGCACTGGATCAGCAGCTGGAAATTTCAGCAACAGCATGCTGCGGGCGAATTGTTATGTCAGTTGTTTTACCAACAGGCACAGCTGTATCAACAGCAGGCCGGGGAATTGCCGGATTGCATCAGCTATACCCCTATCTCGGTAAACAGGCTGCAGGATCGAGGCTTTAATCAGGCAAAGTTATTGGCATTACAACTGGCTAAAGCCTGGCAGAAACCTTGTGTCAGCTTATTTCAAAGCCCGGATTTAGTGCCCCATCAGATAGGATTAAACCGCAGGCAACGACTGGATAACTTAAAAGGAAAAATTCAACTGAAGGAAGGTATTTTACCCAGTCACGTAGTACTGGTGGACGATGTGATCACCACAGGAGCCACTTTGGATTATCTGAGCGCTTTGTTAAAAGCCAAAGGAGTCCAGACTGTCAGTGTCTGGACTCTGGCTATTACCAGGGTACTTTAGTGGGCTTCCTCTTCATCGGCCTCTTCGCCTTCACCATCGGACGATTCAGCACTGAACATTTTGCCAAAATACATAGCATTCACTAATAAACGGCTGGAGCCGACAAAATAACCACGGAATACCGGATTATCTGTCATGGCAATAACCCGGCCATTGCCATGGTTATGAGCTATTAATGCAGCACCATCTGCAATACGATTGACGTATTCAGGCGCTGTGTAACCAGCAAGTTGAGGTTTATCTGTATATAAAGCCACGTTGATAAATGGGTCTTCACTGGGGGCCAGTAAAAAGGTGCCATTTTTAAACACAGCTAAGTCTTTGCGGTTGATACCAAAAGTTAAAGGATGGCTTAAATCCAGTTCAGTCTGGTAAATAGCACCGGCAATACGGCGCTGACCAGCCAGACTTTCTTTATCGGCATAACTTAATTGTTGATCTGAAATCAGCATCGCCATATCAGCCGGCGTCCAGGCTTTTGCTTTGAGTAAACCTGCGCGCACCAGAAATGCTGCCCCGCCTTTATGGCCCCACAACACACCACCTTGTTTCGCCCACTGATTGAGCTGTTGTTGCTCTTTTTGTTGCAGGCTGTTGTAGCTGCCGTCCGGCAAAATGATATGAGTGTAACGGGATAAATCGACCCGGCCTAAACGCTGAGGTTCAATCAGGCTAGGGGAAATGCCCGCCAGCTTTTCAAGGTTAAACCAGACTTCACCTGCCTCTGTAGAATTCACATCAGGACCGGCCACCAACAATACATTCGGCTTAGTCACTGGCACAAAACCATTGCTGCCTAAATCCTGACCCTTAGCGGTTAAGCCTGAAGTTAAAGCTGTGATGCTTAAACCGACCTGTTGCTGGGCTTTACCCAGTAGTTCAAACCAGTTGTTGTGTTGTTGCAAACCCGCAGCAATAACAATAGCTCCGGCATTAAAAGCCTGCTCACCATCCGCAGTTTTGGCGAAAAAGGCTTTACTGGCTGCACGTAATACCACGCCTTGCTCTAACAGCGTTTGCGTTAACAAAGGTGCCTTTTGATCGCTCCAGTCAAAAGCGTAAGCATAGGCACCAGCGGATGGCATCAGCGCCGTTTCGGATTGAGGCTCCCATGGAGCTTCAGCTACACCAGCAGGTTTACGCGCTACGGTACTGAATTCAATATTAAAAGCATAAGGTAAAGTCCAGGCTGAAACGTCATAAAAAGTATTGTCCTGGAAGTTAGTTTGGGTGCTAAACGCAGCTTTTAATAACAGATACTGGCTCTGTTGCAGCGGAATATAATAAGCCTGACCTTTTTGGTAGGTCTGGCCTTTATGCTGCCAGCGTTCATTGATCGGGTAGGCTTTGATCTGATGCTGTTTTAACAAGTTCAGTAAGCTGGCTAATCTGGTTTTATCTTCAGTCTCAGCAATCACATAGCCAGCTACAGACTCATCGGCAGCCAGACGCTCTGACTCTAATACAAAAGCTTTCTGATAGCTTTGCAGTGCTTTTTTTTGCGCTACCGAACCGCGCAAGGTCGATAACGACACTATGTACTGATTTTCAATGGTTTTACTAAAAGACAGAGGACCATTGATACTGTCCTGCAGGTGACCACGGCTACTGGCCTGTTCAAATAAAATCCCTACGCTGGCGTTTACGTCAGGATAAGTAGAGCCCTTACCTACATAAAAATCATCAAAACTTTCTTCGGTGTAATACAAACGGCCTTTTTTATCCAAAGCTGCTGCGTGGTAATCGGCAATTTTGGCGGTCAGTTGCTGATTGGCTTTTGGCGTTAAAGGGTAAGTACGGGTCGGAATGCCGGGCTGAAAGAAAAAAGTAGTGTTAGGCCCCATCTCATGAAAATCGCCCACCACGGCCGGACGCCATTTATAAAACTGGCTGATGCGGGCCTGGCTTTCCGGGTGTTCCAGTGGTAACCAGTCCCGGTTTAAATCAAACCAATAATGATTAGGGCGACCATTCGGCCAGGGTTCTATATGTTCACGGCTTTGTGGGTCGGCTACAGGCGCTTTGCCTTTGTGCATATTGGCCCAATTGGCAAAACGATCTAATCCATCTGGGTTTAAGCTGGGCTGGATTAGTATCACTGTATTTTTCAGCCAGTCTTGTACTTCGGCATCTGTGCTTGTCAATAAATGATGGGCAAGCTGCACTGAAGCATTAGGGCCGCTGGACTCATTGCCATGTACGCCATAACCAAGCCAGACAATCAGTGGCAAATCATTTGCCAGTTCAGTACCTGTAGATAACTGAGCCAGATGCTGTAGGCGGATTTGTTCCAACTTTTTTAAGTTTTCAGCAGAAGAAACAATAAGCTGCAATACAGGTTTCTGTTCATGGGTATAGCCGATAACTTCCAGTTGGGCTTTATCTGACGCTGTGGCCAGTTGCTGGAAATACATTTGAATTTGATCATGGCGCAAATGCCATTCGCCCACTGGATAACCAAAAAATTGTTGCGGGCTTTGTGGCGCAGCCATTGAGAACTGGCTACTCAATCCCAATAATAAAGCACTGATAATAGTTGTTATTTTATACATTGTTTTTCTCCCTTTCTGGGCGCTACCTTAGCAATAAAAAGTCAGGCCCGACAAGCGGGGCTGGCAAGGTACAGGAAGTCAGAGTATCATAGCCATTAACCTAGTAATTTAGTCAGGTACTACCACATGATTACCATTTCAGAACAGGCGCAGAGCCATTTTCGTAAACTGCTGGAAAAACAGGCCGCTGGTACTCATATCCGCGTATTTGTGGTCAACCCGGGCACTGTTTCTGCGGAATGTGGCGTGTCTTACTGCCCTGCCGATGCGGTAGAAAGCACAGATTTAGAGCTGCCATTTGAAGGTTTTATCGCAATAGTAGATGCCGAAAGCAAACCTTTTTTAGTGGATGCTGAAATTGACTTTGTCACCGATCAGATGGGTTCTCAGCTGACATTAAAAGCGCCAAACGCCAAAGTACGTAAGGTGAACGACGACGCTTCACTGAAGGAAAAAGTGCAATACGTGATTGATGCAGAAATTAACCCTCAGTTGGCTAACCATGGTGGTCGTGTTTCTGTGGTCGAACTGACCGATGATGGTATTGCTGTACTGCAATTTGGCGGTGGCTGTAATGGCTGTTCACAAGTCGATTTAACCTTAAAAGAAGGCATCGAAAAAGAACTGCTGCAACGTTTTGCCGGTGAATTAACAGCGGTACGTGATGTGACTGACCACCAGCGCGGTGAGCATTCTTATTACTGATTTATGCTATTTATGAAATACAGAGGCCACTTGATGTGGCCTTTATTGTATTGATTCAAAAGGAGTTCACAAATGAAATTGCTGGCCTGTTTGTTGGTTTTACTGAGCTTTTCAAGCTACGCTGCTGTTATTTTACAGTACCACCATGTCAGCACTCAGACTCCCCGTTCTACCAGCGTGACGCCGCAAGAATTCCGCACTCATTTGCAGTATTTGAAAGACCACAACTATCAGGTGATTGGGCTCGATACTTTGTTAGAGCAACTTCAAAACGGAAAAGAGCCGGACGACAATGCCGTAGTGATCACTTTTGACGATGGTTTTGACAATATTTACCATCAGGCGCACCCTATTTTGCAGGAGTTTGATTTTCCTTATACGGTGTTTTTAAGCCCAGCTTTAATAGACCGCAAAGAAGGGCCGGTATTAAGTTGGGATCAAGTCAAACAGCTGCAAAAAGACGGCGTTATTATTGCGAACCACAGCTCTTACCATGCACATCTGGCGAAACCCAACAAAGGCGAAAGCAAAGCAGACTGGTTGAAACGAGTGAAAACCGATATTTTGCTGGCGCAAACTCAGTTAGAACAACAGCTGGGCATTAAACACAAGTGGCTGGCTTACCCATATGGCGACTTTAGTGTTGAGCTGGAGCAGATGGTGCAAGAATTGGGTTTTATTGGCATAGGCCAGCAATCCGGCGCTGTGGGCCTGAACAGCCTGATGACCCGCCTGCCGCGTTATCCTTCGTCCAGCCAGTATGCAGCCTTAAAACACTTTATACCTAAGTTAAAAACTCTGGCCTTGCCAGTCAAACGCTATATAGCAGCAGATCCGGTCAAAGGCCCAAACCCACCCACTCTGACTTTGCAAATCGATAGCTCAGATTTTAAAACCAGCCAGCTGAATTGCTTTAGCAATGGCGAGCCCATTAAAGTCAGCTGGTTAAAACCGGACACCTTTAGCGCTCAAGCGGGTCAAAAGCTAAAAACCAGCCATAAACGCTATAACTGCACAGCCCCTTCGTTAAGTAAAAAAGGCTATTTCTACTGGTATTCCCAGCCTTGGGTTATGGAGTAGTGGTTCGAAAATAGGGCATGTAACACAAGCTTAAGAATTTGCCATTTTGAGAATATGACTACTGGCTCAAGCACTGATTGCTCACCCCACCGATTTGCCCTGACCACCGCAACCAGAAAAGGGTGACCGGGCCGCTGGTGGTTTTGCTACACCTCAACCCTATTAACTGGTAAACAGCGTCGTTTTGACTAAGTAGTTCAAAGCATATTCAAGCGAAACTATTTCAAAAAAGACCGTCTATTTAATCTGTTCTGGCTTAACTTTACTGTAATCAATATTTCGGTCTCGCAGCCATTGTTCAACTTTTTTCTTTTGTTGATAAACAGAAGATTTGTTATCA
Source organism: Rheinheimera soli (assembly GCF_021290985.1). Taxonomy (GTDB): domain Bacteria; phylum Pseudomonadota; class Gammaproteobacteria; order Enterobacterales; family Alteromonadaceae; genus Pararheinheimera; species Pararheinheimera soli. The sequence continues at coordinate 108,736 of NZ_JAJOYU010000010.1, read as the reverse complement.
AGTACCTTTTCATCACGATCCAAACAATGAAACAATAAAACCATACCCATGCGATTCACCATTTGAAAATTAGCACCGCGATTTAACAAATCCAGAACTACATCATATCGACCTAAAGCCGCCGCATGCCCTAACAATGTTGTACCTATGTTATCTTTGATTTCAAGGTCTGTTCCGGCTGCAATCAACTGATAATAATTATTCGGGATATTTGTATTCTCTGACTTAACTGTTTCCCAAATTGCTGGGCTGTCATACATCCCGCCTCGCAGATTTGGGTCGCCACCGTATGATAATGCCAGCTGTAAGAAACGGCTGTCTTGATGCCTAGTTGCCCAATGCATCATTGTTCCCGAATCATCAAAACGCACATTAGGCGTGGCTCCAAGCTTTAGCAAAGCCTCAAAGCCAGCCAAGTTATTTTTGCGGATAGCCCAATACAAAGGCGTGGCTTTTGAACGTCCCTGAGCATTAACATTCACCCCACTAGCAACCAACTGACGGACTTTTAGGATATCCCCTTTTCCAGCTGCTTTGGCAAGCGCCCTTACGTGAGAGTCTGGATAGAGCTCATCCAAATCCATCATAATCAACAAGGTCTGGCGTTGATTTTCATTGTGTTTACGTTGTGACTTGTCCAACGTTCCAAAGATTGGGTCTGATGCACAAGCATTGAGTGAACATACTAAAACCAAACAATTAATGAGCATTTTTAACATGATGTACCGGCCCGTTTACACATAGCGCCCATCCCAAGAACCCTCAGAGTCAGGTATTACACCTTGCCCCAAAACAATTTATTGATTTAATTTCAGTGAGTTTAAAGAAAAAAAAACAGCGACAGATCATAAAAACACCCAATAAATCTATCCCTCAAACAGTGGATCTGTGTCAGGGCTAGGTGTCAGGTCTTGCCCTGTGCCCCAAAACACCTTGTTAAAAGCACAATAAACTCCAGCCAATTTACGCAGACCCACAATCTACCGATTCTTAGCTAACACTCTCCGACGCTTGAGAAGACCACTTCTGGGGTCAGATCTTGCCCTTTTCCCAAAACAATTTATTGATTTAATTTCATTGAGTTTAAAGAAAAAACAACAGATGTACTTAAAAGCACAGGCTTTAAGTTTTCAGGAGTTTTCTCAAACTAAGCACTGAAAATACAGCCATACCTAAAGAAGCTAACCATAAAACATAAGTGACTAAGTGTACCCCTGTGACTAAATAAGCGTTTTGATGGTTATTGGGATCGTAATAAACCTTCACACTACTATCAGCGGAGTATCGCTTTAAAGCGATGTCTTTTTCTGAGCTGTCGAGTAAGGAGTTTAAGTTCGATAATCTATTACCTGTGAAGCTTTTATGCCCAATTGAATACTTATACTCAACTTCAATGATATACCGCTCTTTGCTGTGATCGACACGCTTTGCACTGCCAGAAGTAATAACACCATCAACACTGGGCCATCCACTAGCCTTTAAACCCTCTATTGCTATGTGGCCTAAGTAAAGGCACCAGATTGAGGCCCCAACAAACATTATTATAAAAAAGGTTTTGCTGTTGTTAAACATCGATATCCCCAATCAGGGCCTTGCCAACACTATCTGATCCAACAACCCCAGCAGCAATTTAGTGCCAGTGCCTGAGGCTATGGCATCAAACACATTTTCTTCGTTTTTACCTTGTTGGCCGCCGGCTAAATCACTGACGGAGCGGATCACTATCCAGTCGACTTCGTTCACAAAACAGACCTGAGCCACAGCAGCCGATTCCATTTCAGTGACTTCTGCCTGAAATACTTTTTGCAGCCATTGGCGGTACTGCGCGTTATCTAAAAATACCGAGCCTGTTACACCATTACCTCCCACTTTGATTTGTATTGGGTGACCAGATGGCATTTTGATTGGATCTATAGTAGCAACCGCTTTTTTGGCCAGCTCGATTAATTCTGTTGTGGCGGTGAAATAAGGCATTTGCTGCGGGCTGTCCCAGCCTTGTTTAATCACGGCCATTTCTTCAGGATGGATATAACCAAAGTTTTCGTAGGCAGGTGAATGCGGGTCCTGCTTTTTACGCTTCCGGTAGCTTGCTAATGCCTGTTCATAATAATCGGGCAGAATAAATTTGCCGGGTTTGGCCGGATCAGGATTCACATAAACAGATTCATCGTGGAAGTACCAGCGTTCAGGAATAGCTATATCGCCCGGCTGGAATTGTGGATCCACAGCACCAGCAATACCCATCATCACGACCCGTTCAATAGGAAAATAGTCCAGCGCCATTTGCATTGTCATTGCGGCGTTTGGCACGCTGACACCCGTAGTAAAAATGACAATGGGTTCACCTTTATAATGGCCTAATTGGTACTTTACGCCGCGGATGGTCAGTGTTTTTTCTATTTTTGCGTCTTTAAGCTCGGCAAAGGCCTGATCTATAGCCTTAATTTCCGGCTCATAAGCAGCAACTATCGCTGTCCATTTATTGGGGGTGGTAAATTCTTTTGGACCATATTGACTAAAATCTTCGGCGCTGACATGAAGGCTAAATGCCACAGCTAGAATCAGCAGTGGGACTAAGGCGCTGGATAGAAATTTTTTCATAAGGCTCTGCTTCTGTGGTGGAGTTTGTCCCATAACTTCTTGTTATGCATACATCTCCCACCATAGGGCCTGTCGCAATAGCTTGTAAAGCCTGAGGTTGGATTAGTGATGATATGTTCTGCAGAACAATAGTTGTAATGCCTTCGATTACACAGCGTTGCAATGCCTGCGGCGATTGCAACCTACAAAACGTAAGATGCAGTCACCCAAAGGGCACTGCATCAAAGTTAGCGAGTTGCTGCAGCTATCACCAAAGGATAATCGGCTAAAAATTGTTGGTTATTAATCAGTGGCACTGCGCCAGGTTTCATTTCTGGTTTAAACATAGCGACTACTGCGCCTTGTGGATTGAGCAGTGCTAAGCTGGCACTGTGATCGACGGTATAACGTTCTTCTGTACCCTCATTAATGGCATACATCAAACCCAGTTGGCGGATAAAAGGGAATAAATCTTTGTGGTCGGCTGTTCTAGCTTTAATAGGCGCCTGGTTAAAGTAGCTGATGTACTGAGCTAATTGCTCAGGCGTGTCCCGCTTTGGGTCGACCGACACAAACCAGATTTCCAGTGGTTCAGGTGTTAGCTTCACTAAATCCTGATACATACCAGCTAACTTCGCCATGGTCATAGGGCAAATATCAGGGCAATGGGTGTAGCCGACAAAAATCAGCGTCCAGTGCCCCTGCAAATCCTTTACACCCACTGGCTGATTTTGCTCATCCAGTAAATTAAAGTCAGTTAAGGCTCTAGGTGTTGGGTAGACCAAAGCAGCCACAGGATCTGCTGTAGTGGATTTAAAACTGGCAGATAACCACAGACCAGCCGCCAATGCGACTACCGCTACAAGACCCCATAACCACTTCTGCATACAATCCTCTTTCTGTTAAAGCGCTGAGATAAACCAATAATGGTCCAGCAACAATACCAAAAATAACACCATCAGATGCCAAATCGAAAATTTAAAAGTAGCCATAGCGGTTTCAGGTTTAGCGTTAAACTTCAGTTGCCAGGCGTACCAGATAAAACCTAAATTCAGCACTGTGCTTCCGACCAGATACACAGCACCCGTCATACCGACCAGATAAGGCAATAAGCACACCAAGAACAGCACCAGGGTATAAAGGAAAATGGCACTTTTGGTGAATTCGATGCCGTGGGTCACAGGCAACATTGGCATATTTACTTTGGCATAGTCGTCGCGGCGATGAATAGCCAGCGCCCAGAAATGCGGCGGCGTCCAGGTGAATATAATCATCACTAATAACAGGGCGTGTGCATGTACTTCAGCTGTCATAGCTGTCCAGCCTAACAGCGGTGGCATAGCACCAGCTAAACCGCCAATCACGATATTCTGCGGCGTCGCTCGTTTTAAAAACATGGTGTAGACCACGGCATAACCAAACAAACTGGCGAGGGTTAGCCAGGCTGTCAGTGGATTCACTGCAATAAACAACAGCAGAAAGCCAGTACCAGCCAGCAGTACTGAAAACTTAACGGCTTGCGTTGTCGATAAACGGCCGCGGGCTACGGGTCTGTTGTAGGTGCGGGCCATTTGCGCATCAATACGCTGATCCACTATATGATTCATGGCTGCGGCTGCAGCTGACAATAAGCCTATGCCTAAAGTCGCCGCTATCATCAGGCCTAATTTAGGCAAACCGGGCTGCGCCAGCATCATACCCACCCAGGCTGTCAGCACTAACAGCGCCACCACTTTAGGTTTGGTCAGTTGATAATAATCGCGCCATTGCTGGCTGTAGTGTTGGGGTAACGCCAGAACTTTAAGCATAAGCAGACTCCTTGTTTCTGTGCAGCTGATACCCAATGACCACCAGACACATGACTAAATTGGCCGCCACAAAGTTATGTGCCACCGCATTACCCAAAGGCAAATGCAGTACTACATTGGCAAGCCCCAAACTAAATTGCAGCACCAAAAGTGCCAGTACAGCTAAAGCTAACTTTTTCAGCACACCTGAACTGCTGCGCAACAAGGCTATGGCGTAGGCAGCCACTACCACTAAAGTAATCACAGCTCCTATGCGGTGCATCACATGCACTGTAGCTCGTGCACTTTGGCTCATCACGCCGTATTCGTAGTTGTCATAGCCCAAGTGCAACGAAAAAGCTTCATCAAAATTAAGCTGATTGGTCCAGCCAGGCTCACAGACAGGTAACTGAATACAGGACAAAGCGGCATAATTGGCTGCAGTCCAGCCGCCCAAGGCAATTTGTGCTGCCAGCACCAGCAATACCGGCCAAAACAACAGCTTCAAACTTTGTTTCACTGCAATGACAGGAGCTGGTTGCAGTTGCCACCAGTACAAAGCCAATAAAGACAGCAGCGTAAAACCACCCAATAAATGCCCCATCACTATCACAGGATGCAAAGCCAAAGTGACAGTCCACATGCCTAAAGCCGCCTGGAAGATCACCAGACCTAACAATAAGGACGGCAACAACAGTCGTTTTTGTTTCAGGCTGAACAGGAAAATAGCCAGAATAAGTAAGCCCAAAGTACCGGCAAAATAACGGTGGATCATTTCATTCCAGGCTTTATGACTCTCCAGCGGCCGTTCCGGGAACAAAGCCTGAGCTTGCTCAATATGATGAGCCTGCTGTGGCACCTTTAAGAAGCCGTAACAACCTGGCCAGTCCGGACAACCTAAACCTGCATCGGTCAAGCGGGTATAAGCACCAAGGATAATAACCAGCATGGTCAGAACTATAGAGCCAGTGACAAGACGTTTCAGGGTTTTCATTACAACCCCCTGTCGTATTTCAGCAGCTTGTTTAAATCGGTCAGAATGGCTTTACCTGTTTGCACCATCTGCGTTTTATCTTCCGCCACCGGATAAGTCATTAATGCCAAACCGTGCATGTCTACCAGTACCAGCTGTTGCTGCAGGCTATCAACACCAGCAGGCAAAGGTTGCCACTGCAAGACTTGAGGTTTGTTACCTCCTGTTTGCCATAAATCCAGATGCTGCTGCTTACGGCCAAGGGCTGTATACACTTGCTGCATACCGTAATGGGCATTCTGGCAAAGCGTTGTGCATACTGCTTCATTGGTGACATACACCAGTCGCCAGTGCACATCGCCGCTGGCCGCCGGTAACAATATGATTTCTTCCTTCAGCCACTGGCCTTTGTTGGTGGTGGCGCTGCCAAACCAGCCCAAAGATAAAAATGCCTGAGCAAAAGCCAAAGGCAATAAAGAACACAACAAAAACAGCACTAAAAACTTCTTCTTGGCCATTTAAAGCTCCTTTTTCGACATAAACCAAGCCACAACTACGACAGCAACAGCCAGTAATAACCATTGCAGAGCATAAGCACGGTGTTTTTCCGGTGGCATCACTACAGCTTTGTAGTGATATAAATAAGGGGATTGATATTGATACAGCAAAGCCGGATAAAGCTCCTGGCCTAATACTCTTGATAATTCAGCGGGTTCAACTTGTTGCATACGCTGCGGCCAAAGCCCGGTTTCTTCCAGATTCAGGCCCAACCTGAAACCTTTTAATTCGGTGCGTAACAAGCCTGCCATCTCAAATTCGGCAGGAATATCCAATTCAGGCAACTGATCGCGGCTCATAGGGGCTTCAATCCAGCCTAAATTTACCAATAAGGCTGGCCCCTGATTCGATACCAGCACAGGGATCACCACGTCATAACCTGGTTTGCCCTGGATCAGTTGATTATCCAGCAACCAGACTGCTGGTTTTAACCAAACCGCTTTGCCTTGCAATTCCAGACCATCCAGTTGTTCGACGGGAATTGCTGGTACATCAGTCCAACGAACCGGGCCTTGCTGCTGTGCGCTATGCAGTTGATCCAGTTGAGCTTGTTTATATTCGGCTCGTTGCCACTGCCAGTAACTTAACTTGATCAATAAGACAAAAGCAGCCAGAGTACACAGAGCCAGCAGCCAGTGTCTGGATAAATGGGCAAACGGCTGAGCTTGCATCTTATAACCAGCCGTCGTGAGGTTTTATGTGGATTAAACTTTTACTCATTGCACTACTGCTCTTTATTGTTTTTAATTTATTTCGTGCTTTATATCTGATGCTGAAAAATGATGAAAATCAGCCCAGTATGTCGAAATTTTTAGGCCGTCGCGTCATGTGGTCAGCCATTGTATTAATAGCTGTGATCCTGGCCCTACAGTTTGGCTTCATCACCCCTCACCACAGACCCTATTGAATAAGGCGGGTCCTTTCAGACCCGCTTCGCTCCTAAAGCACGTAAACAAACACAAACAAACATAACCAGACCACATCAACAAAATGCCAGTACCAGGCCGCTGCCTGAAAGGCAAAATGCTTATGCGCCGTAAAATGATTCTTCAGCACAATTCTCAGGAACATCACCAGCAAAAACACTGCCCCTAAAGTGACATGCAAACCATGGAAACCCGTCAGTAAAAAGAAGGTATTGCCATAAATGCCTGAGTCCAGCTTTAAACCTAATTCCTGATAGGCATACACATACTCAACACCTTGCAGGTACAAAAATACTGAACCAAGCAGGATAGTAAGTCCTAACATCAGCTTTAGCTGGCCTCTTTTGTTTTGCTCCAAACCTGTATGAGCAAAATGCAAAGTGACGGAAGAAATTAATAAGATAATGGTGTTGTATAAAGGTAAACCCTGCCATGGCATGGCCTGAGTTTCAGTACCCCCTGGCGTCTTCAGTAAAGGCCATGCAGCTTCAAACGCCGGCCATAATACTGCAGCTGTACTGGCGTTATTGCTTGCGCCATCCAGCCATGGAATAGCAATCATTCGGGCATAAAACAAAGCGCCAAAAAAGGCAGCAAAAAACATCACTTCGGAAAAGATAAACCAGCTCATACATTGCCGGAACGACCTGTCCATTTGTTTGCTGTATAAGCCGTTCATCGACTCATCAATCACATTACGGAACCAGCCCACTAACATAAAAATTAAGGTAGCTATGCCAGCCAGCAATAAATAACCGCCATAACCCGGCTGGTCTTTGGTGACTTCATTGACATAATTGCCTGCACCAAACGCAATCATGAAAAGTGCTACAGCCCCCACTATCGGCCAGGGGCTTTGCTCTGGCACATAATAATGTTCATATTTGTCACTCATTGTTGTCCCCTGTTGCTGTCTCTGCAGTGACCGGGGCTACAGCATCCACTTCATACAAGGTGTAGGACAAAGTGATGGTGCTGAATTGTTCCGGTAGTGCGGGATCGACATAAAATTGCAACGGCATCAATAACTGCTGACCTGCCGTCAGATGTTGTTGGGTAAAACAGAAACATTCCATTTTATTAAAATACAAAGCAGCCTGACCCGGTGATACCGAAGGCACAGCCTGCGCTGTCATAGAACGCCCTGTAATATTGTGAGCCAGATAATCAATACGATGGATTTCGCCCGGATGAACCCGGATTTTATGTACCACAGGTTCAAAAACCCAAGGCATGTTGTTGTTCGGGCGGGCAATAAACTCGACCAGCACTTCACGTTGTTTATCTGGTATGGCAGCCTCTGCTGTGGCTGCCATAGTGGAAGTTTTACCGTTCAGGCCCGTTAAATCACAAAATACATCGTACAAAGGCACCAAGGCATAACCAAAGCCAAACATGGCTGCGGTCAGCAGGCAAAGTTTAATCACAACAGGTTGATGCTTCAGTGCCATAGGTCCTCCTACTTAATTTCAGGTGGAGTAGTAAAGCTGTGATAAGGCGCAGGAGAAGCAATAGTCCACTCCAGCCCTTCAGCTCCTTCCCATACCTGGTCTGTGGCTTTTTCACCGCCTTTAATACATTTCACCACCAGCCAGACAAACAGCAACTGGGATAAACCAAAGGCAAAACCACCTATGCTGATCAAGGCATTAAAGTCGGCAAATTGCAGAGCGTAATCCGGGATCCGTCGTGGCATACCAGCTAAGCCGACAAAATGCATAGGGAAAAACAGCACATTGACCGAAATCAGTGAACACCAGAAATGCCACTGGCCTAAGGTTTCGTCGTACATATGGCCTGTCCACTTTGGCAGCCAGTAATAAGCAGCAGCCATAATGGAGAAGATGGCACCTGTCACCAGCACATAGTGGAAATGTGCGACGACAAAGTAGGTATCATGGTATTGGAAATCGGCCGGTGTAATAGCCAGCATCAAGCCCGAGAAGCCGCCTATGGTAAAGAGCACAATAAAGGCCAAAGAAAACATCATTGGCACTTCAAAGGTCATGGCCCCTCGCCACATAGTCGCCACCCAGTTAAATACTTTTACCCCGGTCGGCACCGCTATCAACATAGTGCAGTACATAAAAAATAGTTCTGCGGCGACCGGCATACCAGTGGTAAACATATGGTGCGCCCAGACCAAAAAGGACAGCAGCGCAATACTGGAAGTTGCGTACACCATAGAGGCATAACCAAACAGCGGTTTGCGTGAGAAGGTCGGTACTATGCTGGAGATAATGCCAAAAGCCGGCAAAATCATAATGTAAACTTCAGGGTGACCAAAAAACCAGAAAATATGCTGGAACAACACAGGATCGCCGCCGCCAGCTGCATCAAAGAAACTGGTACCAAAGTACTTATCGGTCAGCACCATAGTGACAACACCAGCCAGTACAGGCATAACGGCAATCAACAGGTAAGCTGTGATAAACCAGGTCCAGACAAACAATGGCATTTTCATATACGTCATGCCAGGTGCACGCAGGTTCATAATAGTCACTATGACGTTAATAGCGCCCATGATGGACGATATGCCCATAATATGAACTGAGAACACAAAAAGCGCAGTGCTGTCATTGCTGTAAGTCGTGGAGAGCGGTGCGTAGAATGTCCAGCCAAAGCTAGGGCCACCACCTTCCATAAACAGCGAAGCTAACAAAATGCTAAAGGCAAAAGGCAGGATCCAGAAACTCCAGTTGTTCATCCGTGGCAGCGCCATATCCGGAGCCCCTATCATCATAGGGATCAACCAGTTAGCCAGGCCGGTAAAGGCCGGCATTACAGCGCCAAACACCATAATCAGACCATGGACTGTGGTCATCTGATTAAAGAAGTTTGGTTCGACAATTTGCAGTCCTGGCTGAAACAATTCGGCCCGGATCACCATCGCCATAGCACCGCCGATAAAAAACATCAGCAGTGAAAACAGCAAATACAAAGTACCTATGTCTTTATGATTGGTGGTGTAAAGCCAGCGTTTTAACCCTTTGGCTGGCCCATGATGCTCGTGCTCAGCATGAGCATGCGGATCTGTAGTAACAGTACTCATCTGCGCCCCCTATTTCGACTGTGCTTTGGCGATGTCGGCAGCTTGCACCAAATCACCCGTATTATTGTCCCAGGCGTTGCGCTCGTAAGTCACCACAGCCGCAATCTCACTCAATGTCAGTTGTTTATCAAAAGCCTGCATTGAGGTACCTGTTTTGCCATTGAGCACTATATCGATATGAGCAGGTAAATCTTCCAGTGCCATTTTGCTGCCTTTAAGCGCAGGGAAAACACCTGGAATACCCATGCCATTTGGCTGGTGACACGCGGCGCAATAACCCATATAGGTTTTTTCACCTAAAGCCATCAGCTCGTCTTTACTCATATTCATTGCCAGCAGTTTTAATTCTGCTTCTTTGGCGGCCGCCTGAGTGGCCGATTCCTGAGCTATCCACTGCTCAAAATCAGCTGGCTCTTTGGCCACCACGACCACAGGCATAAAACCATGGTCTTTACCACAAAGCTCAGCGCACTGACCGCGATAAATGCCCGGATGGTCCACACGAGTCCATGCTTCATTGATAAAGCCAGGGTTGGCATCTTTTTTCACTGCAAAAGCCGGAACCCACCAGGAATGGATCACGTCATCTGAAGTAACTAAAAAGCGGACTTTTTTACCTGTGGGTATCACTAAAGGCCGGTCTACTTCTAACAAGTAGTTTTCACCTTTACTGAGTTTATTGTCGATTTGCTGACGGGGAGTGGCCAATAAAGAGAAGTACTCCACTTTATGGTCCATGTATTTGTAATGCCACTTCCACTGCGAACCTGTGATCAATATGCTCACATCTGCTTCGGAAGTGTCTTCCATGGCGATCAAAGTTTGGGTGGCGGGAATTGCCATAATAATCAGAATAACTACAGGAAAAGCAGTCCAAAGCAACTCTACTTTGGTGCTCTCATGGAATTGGGCTGGTTCAACGCCCTTTGATTTACGATGATGAATGATGGACCAAAACATCACCCCAAATACCGCTATCCCTATTGCACAGCAAATGTAAAAAATCTTCATATGCAGGTCATAAACCTGCTGACTGATTTCTGTAACCCCTTGAGTCATGTTCAAAGGCATTTCTGCAGACTGCGTTGAAAACGCAAGCAAAAAGGTTAGCAGCGACCAACACAGATAACTGGTTCTCGCCACGTGACTTCTCCTCTGTCTTTGCACAAAAGCAAATTGCAGATCAAAGACAGTCACACCCACAGCAGTCTTTTCCGCAATTGCCATTATTATTATTGTCCCGACTTAAATTGCATAAATCGGTGCACTGATTTTTTTGTTTTGTTATCAGTTGCATATAACAAGTAGTCAAGGAACTGACAGAAGTAAACCCAGAAAATGAAAAAGCACCGATAAAACCAAATGGTCGTACCAGTGCTTTCATATTAGCAAACTATTGAGAAAGGTAGATTTTTTTACCAGCTGCTGGTTCGGATCACACCAACGGCAAGGCCTTCAATGGCAAAGTGCTGCTGACTTAAGTCCACTTTAATCACATCAAAATCACCGTTTTCCGGATGCAGATAAACCATCTGTCCTTCACGACGGAAACGTTTGACCGTCACTTCATCTTCAACCCGCGCAACCACTATTTGCCCCTGACGAGCTTCCGTTGTTTTGTGCACAGCCAATAAGTCACCATCCAAAATACCGATGTCTTTCATGCTCATACCCTGCACTTTTAATAAAAAGTCGGCATTGGGCTTAAACAAGCTGGCATCGAGCTGATAACGCTGCTGAATATGCTCTGCCGCCAGAATAGGTTGACCAGCCGCTACTTTACCAATCAGCGGTAAACCCGGATCATCTTCTTCAACATCGTTGGCGGCCTCATCTTCAACCAAACGAATACCGCGGGACGTACCCGGCATCATTTCGATAAAACCTTTTTTCGCCAGCGCTTTTAAATGCTCTTCAGCTGCATTGGCTGACTTAAACCCAAGCTGAGTCGCAATTTCAGCACGGGTTGGCGGCATACCTGAGGCTGCCTGATAATCTTTAAGCAGTTGCAGAATTTCGGCTTGTCTTGGTGTTAATGGACGCATAATGCTGAATACCTATACAGTGAGTACTGTGAGTATATACAGCCTTTTGCAGTCTGCCAAGTCGTAGACACAATTTTGCTGGTCTGGTCTTCCATGCTATTCTAGCCGCTGTTTATAAGTACGGATTCGATATGTTAAAACCAATGACATGGTTAGCCAAAGTGCTGTACTGGCCACTCAAACCTTTGGTCAGATGCAAAATAGTGCCAGAACCTGTAGCAGAAAATCTGGTGCTTGACCCCAAACAGCCCGTGTTCTACATCAGCAGAACTGCCTCCGCCAGCGACTTAGCCACCATAGCCCGGGTCTGCGATAAGCTTGGTTTGCCGGATCCTATGGAACCTGTGCTCGTTGGTAAACAAAGCCTGTCCCGTATTATTTTTCTCGAACAACCTCGTGTGCTTTGGGGCAGTCGTGCTTCAACTGACGCCTTGCAACAGGGTTTAGCTTTGCTACAAGCGCATCTGCACGATCCGCATTTTTCCGCCCAACTACTGCCAGTTTCCGTACTTTGGGGCCGGGCTCCAGGCAAAGAAAACAGTGTGAAGTCCATGCTCGGCGAGTCTGAATCTCCGAGTTGGCTGGCCAAGTTATTTATCGTCTTGATCTCAGGCCGCCATACCTTAGTGCGGTTCAGCAAAGCGGTTTCAGTACGCCAAATCATAGAGAATTCAACGGTCAACGAAGATACTGCCCACAAATTATTACGAGTGGCGCGGTTCCACTTTTACCGCCAACGTCTTGCAGCTACAGGCCCAAAACTGCCAAACCGAGCGGCTTTATTTAATTCTTTGCTTGCTTCCGATGTATTAAAAAAAGCCATTGAAGATGAAGCAAAAAGTAAAAAAATCAGCATCAAAGAAGCACGGACTGAAGCGCTAAAACTATTGGAAGAAATAGCAGCAGACTACCGCGAGTCTACCCTGAGAGTGGGCGATCGCTTCCTCGGCTGGTTATGGAAAAAGCTATATTCGGGCTTAAAAATCAGCAATGGCCAGGTTCTGACTGAACTGGTGCAAAAAGGCCATGAAATTGTTTATGTGCCTTGCCACCGCAGTCATATGGATTATCTGCTGTTAAGTTATGTGATTTATCATCAGGGCCTGGCACCGCCTCATATAGCTGCTGGTATTAACCTGAATTTCTGGCCTGTGGGTACTTTCTTTCGCCGTGGCGGTGCCTTTTTTATCCGCCGCAGTTTCAGTGGCGATAAGCTGTACTCTGCTGTCTTTCGTGAATACTTAAGCAAGCTGTTTAGCAAAGGTTATCCGGTCAAGTATTACTCCGAAGGCGGTCGCAGCCGCACTGGACGTTTATTGCAACCCAAAACCGGTATGCTCGCCATGACAGTGCAAGCCTTGCTGCGCGGCATAGACAGACCCATCAGCCTGGTACCTGTTTATCTGGGCTACGAGCATGTGATGGAAGTGAATACCTACCTGACTGAACTGAAAGGCTCAAGCAAGAAAAAAGAGTCTATAGGTGGCGTCTTCAGTGCAGTGCGAAAACTGCGGGACTATGGCTATGGTTACGTTAACTTTGGCCAGCCTATTTCGTTAAACAGCTTTTTAACTCAGCAGGTGCCTGACTGGCGTGCCGCGGCAGAAACCGCAGATACACAAAAACCTGCCTGGCTGAATCCAACTGTCGCTACACTAGCCACCCAGATTATGCAGCGAATTAACCAGGCGGCGGCGCTGAACAGCATCAACCTGATTGCCACTTGTTTACTGGCAACCCGACAACATTCTCTGACCCGGCAAGAACTGACCACTCAACTGGAGTTTTACCGTAACTTACAACACTATGCGCCTTACCACAGTGGTGTGACGCTGCCTGAAGGCTCCGTCAGCCAGTGGATTGACCATGCAATTCGTCTGAAAAAGGTGGAAGTGTCGCAAGACAGCTTTGGTCAGATCATTCAACTGACGCCGGAGAATGCGATTTTATTAAGTTACTACCGTAACAATGTTTGCCATTTATTTATGCTGCCTGCCATTCTGGCGACTGCTTTGTTGCAGCATGCACAATTAAGCAAAGTGCAGCTGATCAATATCTGTCAGTTGTTGCAACCTTTGCTGCAACACGAGTTATTTTTGCAACTGGACCAGTTTAACGCCTACATAGAACAGGTGTTGGACCAATTGCAGCAGCATCAGTTAGTGGACACTAAAGGCCAGTCTTTACAAGCAGCACCAGTGCAGCAGGTGGGTCATTTTATGCTGGAGTTACTGGCACATAATGCCCAGGACGTGCTGCAGCGTTATGCGGTGGTGCTGAACTTGTTGCAATTACACAGCCCTTTGACCCGCGCTGATTTAGAGCAGCAAAGCCATGAACTGGCACAACGCTTAAGTACTTTGCATGGCATCAGCTCGCCTGAATACCATGATAAGCAGCTGTTTGCGACCTTAATTAATGCACTGCGCGAAGCCGGTTATTGTCATAGCAATGAACAAAACGAGCTGGAGGCCACAGCCATTTTGTTGCCTTTGCAACAAACGGTAAACGGCCTATTAAGAGCGGACGTGCTGCAAACAGTGCTCAGCATAGTGAAAAAGAAAGTCTAAGAAAATAGCGTTTTCACCGATAAAAAAACCACCTGAAGGTGGTTTTTTTATTCAGCTACTGAGAAATCAGCGGGCTTTGTCGTAACTACGGATCACACCTTCTTGCATAGTGGACGCCACTAACACACCATCCCTATTAAAAAACTGACCACGCACCAGACCACGGGCACCTGAGGCACTTGGGCTATCGACTGCGTACAATAACCAGTCGTCAAAACGGAAATCGTGATGGAACCACATGGCGTGATCGATAGTGGCTACCTGCATATTAGGCGCCATAAAGGACTTACCATGAGGCTGCAAAGCGGTCGGCAGGAAGTTAAAATCTGAAGCATAAGCCAGCAGATACTTATGCACCCTTAAATCATCCGGCATTACACCATTGGCTTTAAACCAGACATAACGTTTCGCCTGACTGATCTGCGGATTAAAAGGGTTATGAAAAGCCACAGGCCGCATTTCAATGGGTTTTTCGCAAATAAACTTGCTGCGTAATGATTCAGGAATTAAATGGGCGTGCTCGCGGTAGAACTCTAAATCAGACGCCAGCTCTTCAGGCGCAGGCACTCGGGGCATCAGCTCCTGATGCTCAAAACCTTGTTCTTCAGCCTGAAAAGACGCCGTCATATAAAAAATAGGTTTACCAAACTGAATAGCGCTGACCCGTCTGGTACTGAAGCTTTTGCCGTCACGGATATTTTCCACTTCGTAGACTATAGGTTTACTGGCATCACCTGGACGTAAAAAATAGGAGTGGAACGAATGCACTTTACGATCAGCGTCTACTGTTTCTTTGGATGCAGACAAGGCCTGCCCCATCACCTGACCACCAAACACAGCTTTAAAACCCAGATCCTGACTTTGACCTCTGTACAAACCCTGCTCTATGGTTTCCAGCTTTAAAAGGGATAATAAGTCGGACAAAACCTGACTCATGTGCAACTCCTGAAAAATAGTGATAGCTCTATTGTGCAGCATGCCAGAGCAGAGTGCAAAATTGGCTGGTTCAGGCAGGGTAATTCAGGCTAAAGTAGTTTTTCTTCACCCTTGCACTACAGGACCGGGTAAAACTGATGAACTACTGGTTATTTAAAACTGAACCTGAAGAATGCAGTATTGATGACTTTGCCAAAGCACCGGACAAAGCCATTGTATGGGAAGGTGTGCGCAATTATCAGGCCCGTAACTTTTTGCGGGATCAGGTGAAAGCCGGGGATCTGGTGTTTATTTATCATTCCAGTTGCAAAGATATTGGTATTGCAGGAGTGGCGAAAGTGGTACAAAGCAGTTACCCCGACCCAAGCCAATTTAACTCACTAAGCCCTTATTTTGATGCAAAATCCAGTGGCACTAAGGCGCCATGGGTTGCTGTGGATCTGCAATTTGTCGAGAAATTCTCCCAACTTCTGTCGCTCGACAAACTCAAACAGTCAACTAAGCTAGAGCAGCTAGCGCTGGTTAAAAAGGGCAACAGATTGTCTGTGATGCCTGTCAGTTCTGCAGAGTGGCAACAGATACTAATAATGAGTAAGCATCAGGGGACAGCGTAGATGAAGCAGGAAAGACGGCGTGAACCACGGGATTTAAACTACTTCTGGGAAATGCTCAGCATGGCACAGAAGTTTTCTGTCTCGGAATTACAGCGTTTTGGTTATGAGTTGTCTTTTGTGCGGCAGCAGGAACAACAAAGAGTAGCAGTACTAAAAGCAGGGCTTAAAATGGCCTCTATTGATGAAGACGGGCAAATTAATACAGCACCAGAGGTTTTCCTGCGCGATTAAGTGGGCTCTTCAGAACGGGCCATAAAACAGATTAGCCAGCCAGCCGATCAGAATGCACAGGCTGATAGTCCTGCAGCATCTCCACAGCACGCTGACACATTTTCAGGTAAGACGTCAGCGTATTGCTTTGCCAGAACTCAGTCAGCGCCGGATGATGACGGATAAAGTTTTCCATCTCATTAAAACTCAGCTGATTTTGTTGCTTCAGAAATTTGGCGACGGCCTGACGTGGCAAGGTGCTGTGATTAGCTTGCTCCTTACATAACACCGGAATAGCTTTACACAATAACTCAGTATGCTGGTACCAGACAGGCACCTTAGTCTGAGTTCGGCCAGCCTGGTGTACTTTCGCTAACAGCTGCTGGCTTTGCTCTTCAGCCAGCCAGAATGCCAGATGCTCTAATTGCACAGACTGTTGCTCAGCAAAATGCAGTTGCACTTTTAACCTGTTTTGCATTTTGCCCAATTGATCCAGTTTCATTGCCAAAAACACAATAGGCGCAACCGCGATCAACAATAACAACATCCACATCTGAATTTCACTCCCTAGCGCTGCAACTAAAACAGCGGCACTTTACCAGAGGCGGGGGCGGAATCCTATGACAGAATAACTACAAAACACTGCCCCCGGATCAGAAAGCGCTACGGCTGCTTTTTCTGTTGGATATAGTTCGCCACTTGTTGCTCTAAAATGGACAAAGGCACACTACCATTACGCAGTACAACTTCGTGGAACTCACGCACGTCAAAGCTGTTACCTAATTGCTGTTCCGCTTCTTTACGTAACTTTTTGATGGTCAGTTCACCCAGCTTGTAAGACAAGGCCTGAGCTGGCCAGCTGATGTATCGATCTATTTCTGTGGTGACGTTGTGCATAGACAAAGCCGTATTGCTGGCCAGAAAATCAATAGCCTGCTGACGACTCCAGCCCATAGTATGCATTCCTGTATCCACCACTAAACGGGCAGCACGCCACATTTCATAGGTCAGACGGCCAAAGTTACTGTAGGGGTCCTGATAAAAACCCATTTCAATACCCAGGTATTCAGAATACAACCCCCAACCCTCGCCAAAAGCTGAGGTGTAGAAATTACGGCGATACTCTGGCAATGAGGCTTGTTCACGGGCTAAAGAAATTTGCAAATGATGACCAGGTACAGCTTCGTGCAAAGTTAAAGCTTCCATTTCATACAAGGGACGACGGTCTAACGCATAAGTATTCACCCAATAAAAACCTGCCCTGTCATCACGGTTTGTACCTGCATAGCGGCCTGTGGTGTATTTAGGGGCAATTTCTGCTGGCACTGACACCACACCAAAAGGGGTGCGGGGTAAGGTTTTGAAGTATTTAGGCGATTCAGCATCTACTTTTTTTGCAATATAGGCGGCTTCTTTTAACAAGTCTGTTGGGGTTTTGGCATAAAACTGAGGGTCGGTACGTAAAAACTGAATAAAGTCGGCGAAACTTCCTTTAAAACCCACCTGATTAATAATGCCCTGCATTTCTGCACGGATACGGGCGACTTCATCCAGTCCTGTCTGATGCACTTGTTCTGGTGTCAGTTTTAATGTGGTGTAGTGCTCCAGTCGGTTCTGATAATAGTCACGCCCTTGCGGCCATTCGCTGGCGGCAATGCTGTCACGTGCTCCTGGCAAATAGTGCTGCACCATAAACTGATAAAACTGCTGGTAAGCCGGATTCAGTTGCTGTTCGACTATCTGCTTTGCTTCTGATTGCATAGCAGTCCAGTTGTCAGCATCTACAAATTCAGGCTTTTGAGTAAAAGGCCGGTAAAACACATTCTGTTCCGGTGTTTTGCTGACAAAAGCCAGAATGCCTTGGTCAAAGCCGGCTAGTACAGCTTTAGGCTGAGTCATACCCGTCGCTAAACCTTGTTTCATCCAGTCGGTCTGTTGTTGCATATAACGCGGAATGGTTTTTAACTTGGTAAGGTAATCCTGATAATCCTGTAGCGTTTTGAATTCGGTACCAGACACTATAAAGGCCAGGCTACTATGAAAACCTGATTCCGAGGTTAAAGGAATAAGGTGAGCCCCGTACTTGTACTCTGAAATAGCGTCTTTGAGGCTGTAGTGCAAAATGGCATGATTGATTTGTTGCTGTTCAGTCAAAGTGGCAACATCCACCTGCTCTAACTTTTTCAGCCATTGTTGTCGTTGCTGATCGGCTGCTGCCAGAGTTTCAGCCGACATATCAGGCAAACTGGTTTTACTGCGGTTATCTAAGGCTTTTTCGGCTTGCCATAACTGATTGGCGAACTGATCAAAATCTGTGGGTTGCATCGACGAACTGCTGCAACCCGTGACCAACAAAGCAATACCAAAAAACATGAATTTCTGACGCATTTTATCTTCCCCGACCTTTTTGTTTGATTCTACTCTGTTCAGTTTTGTCAGCCAGTGCAACGGGCTGTGCTTTTTGGAGACTGGCCGCAATAAAGTGCTCTGATGGATTAAAAAAGCTGTTTTTTAATCAGCTATCAGCGTTTTTTTAGACGATAAGAAAAAAAACTCAAAAAATAAGTCATTAATAAAGCTAGAGATGAAGACTTTTTCTAATAGATATGTCAGCTTAACCATATCAGTCTGTTTGCCTCTACGTAAGTTTCGCGTAACATTGCGTTTTGAAGGCTAAATTAGCAGTAGTATTTAGTGGAGTTGTGTTTGGCATGAAATATCAGGACTCAATCGAGCAAGCAAGTGAAAAAGCAGCGCTGACCGCAGCTTTTTTGCAGCGGCATCGTTTGGCAGCCCATCCGGTCAATTACACTGTGATCTATGAGTATATCAATGGTCAAAATGCCGGATTATGTCAGGCCATAGAACAAAAACTTTCGGTTCAGAGTAGTTTTGACGACTTTGTTCTGGCTGAACTTTACAGCCAATGGTTAAGCCCACACCATCAGCGTCAGGAAGAGCTGAGTCAACAAGTCGCCGCTATGTTGGGCAAGTTGTCAGGCACCACAGATATAGCCGGTGAAGCAGTGCAGCATTATTTAGATGTGCTGGACCAGGCCTTGTTGGGTTTTGACCCGAACAATGCCAACCGCAGCCGTGAAAGTGTGAACAAAGTTATCAGCGCAACTTACGCTATCAAAGCAAGCCAGCAGAAACTCAAAGACCAGCTCGATTTTTCCAACGAGCAATGCCATGCATTACGTTCTGAACTGGAACATCTGAAAAAAGAACGCCAACTGGACCCATTAACAGGTTTATACAACCGACTGGCAATGCAGGAACATCTGGATCTGTGGCTGACCGAAAATCCTGATCGTCGTATTGCCGCTATAGCGGTGAATTTAGATCATTTTGCACAGTTTAATCAGGACTATGGCTTTGGTGTTGGTGATGTAATTTTAAGCAAAGTAGCCCGCAAAATTGCCAGTTATGTGCAGGAAAGTGGCTTGCCGGTGCGTTCTGGTGGCGAAGAATTTCTGATCTTATTGCCTGATGTCGATTTACGTACCGCAGGTGAAATAGCAGAACAAGTGCGCAAGGGTGTAGAAAAGCTGCGGTTTGTTTCGGCCAAAAGTAAAACAACCTTACCTAAAGTCACTATTTCTCTGGGTGTCAGCAGCTATAACTCTGCAGAGAACTGGCATCAGTTTTTATCCCGCAGCAGCAAAGTATTGCTGGAAGCCAAAGTGCGTGGCCGCAATCAGGTTGCCACTGAGTTAATGCTGGCCACCTGATATGGCCAGCTTGCTAAAAGAGTTATTTAGTCAGGCATTTTTACAACAGCTTGCACGCTTATGTTTGCACCACTTTCCTGCCTTTGATCAGTCTCATTTTTTGCAGCAAACTCAGGGGCCGGATTGGGAGCAACTGGAACTCAAAGCCAGAGTGCGTCATATCAGCCACTCTTTACACCAGAGCCTGAACTTAGCCTACCCCGATGCCATCGCAGTATTAATCCCGGTCAGCAGCCATTTTTCCGGCGTACCAGGTTTTGTGTTTGCTGATTATGTGGAAGTCTTTGGTCTGGACCATCCAGAAACCTCTTTTACTGCCTTGGCCCACTTTACTTGTTTCTCCACTGGCGAATTTGCCATCCGGCCTTTTTTACAGCGTTATCCGGAGCAAACTCTGGCTCAAATGAAAAGCTGGGCCTGCTCTGATAATCTGCATTTACGCCGCCTGGCCAGCGAAGGCACCAGACCCCGCTTACCCTGGGGTATGGCACTGAAAGCTTATAAAAAAGATCCAAGCCCTTTATTGCCCATTTTAGAGCAGCTGAAAACAGATGCTGAACCTTATGTGCAGCGCAGTGTGGCCAACCATTTAAATGACATCAGTAAAGACCACCCGGATCTGGTGGTTGAGATAGCACAAAATTGGTTTGGTCAGCACACTGTCACCGACTGGATCATTAAACATGGGTTACGGGGTTTATTAAAGCAGGCGCACCCTGGGGCTTTAACCTTATTTGGCTTACAGCAATTGCCGTTGCAGGTTCAGCTTGAAATGCACAATGCCAAAGTATCGTCACAGCAGCCTTTGCATTTTGTTATCACCTTATCTGGTCCTGCTGAGCTTGAAGCAAAGGTAAGGTTGGAATACAAAATTGGTTACCGGAAAAAATCCGGCCAGTTAAATTACAAGGTGTTCCAGTTGAGCAATAAAACTTGGTCAGGCCAGAATTTGCGATTTGAACGCCGCCAGTCTTTTATTGATTTAACCACCCGCAAACATTATCCAGGCCAGCATCACCTGCAAATTATGCTCAACGGCCATTGTTATGCTGAAAGTTTTTTTGAGTTGATCTAAAACATTCTGCCCTGCATAAAACGACAGGATAAGTTGGCGTAAGCCGCCGAATCTTTTACACTAGCGCCACTTTAGTTCACTACGAACAGCCAAAGGCTTTTTTATGACTGACCAGCAACCTGATAGCACTCATTTTGGCTTTAAAACCGTAAAGCAGACTGAAAAAGTTTCGCTTGTGGCCAATGTATTTCATTCTGTTGCGGCCAAATATGACCTGATGAACGATGTGATGTCGATGGGCATCCACCGTTTATGGAAAAGATTCACCATTGACTGCAGTGGCGTGCGCCCTGGTCATCAGGTATTGGACTTGGCCGGTGGCACTGGTGATATCACTGCCTTATTTTCCAAAAGAGTAGGCCCTACCGGCAAAGTCATTCTGGCCGATATTAACGAATCTATGCTCAATGTTGGCCGCGATAAATTGCGCGACTTAGGTTTAGTCAACAATATAGATTACGTACAAGCCAATGCCGAAGCCTTGCCCTTTGCTGATAACAGCTTTGATATCATCAGCATAGGTTTTGGTTTGCGTAATGTCACAGACAAAGACGCAGCGCTGCGTTCTATGTACAGAGTGCTCAAACCTGGTGGTCGTTTACTGGTACTGGAATTCTCCAAACCTGAATACGAGTGGCTAAGCAAAGTCTACGATTTGTACTCTTTTAAGTTGCTACCTGCGATTGGCGGCTTAGTGGCGAACGATAAAGAAAGTTACCAGTATCTGGCCGAATCGATTCGTATGCATCCGGACCAGGATACGCTGAAACAGATGATGGAAACGGCAGGTTTTGAACATGTCAGCTACCACAATCTGACGGGTGGTATAGTTGCACTGCATAAAGGCTATAAATTCTGATGCTCAGTTTAGTGCCACAACTGATCTGCGCAACTTTGGAAAAAGTGCTGCACAAGGTTGTGGCTATGGATCCGGCATCCCCTGTTTTATTGCAAAAAGTGCAGGGTAAACAGCTGGCTTTGCAGTTGCAGGAATTGCCGTGGCGTTTTGTGTTGTCTGCCACAGCGGACACTTTATTGCTGAATCAGCATAATGAGAAAGTCGATTGTGTCATTGCCACCGATCTGGCGACCCTGCAAAAACTGAATGACCCGAGTCAACTCACCCGTTTAATTAAACAGGACAAACTTCAGATTGAAGGCGATCTGCAAGTCGCCCAGCAATTCAGTACTCTGTTACAGCAACTAAACCCGGACTGGGAGCAACATCTCTCAGGTTGGCTGGGTGATGCTTTGGCGCATAAAGTCGCCACTGCTATTAAGCAACTGCAGCTTTATATCCAGACACAATTACAGCAACTGGAACAAGCTAGTGTTGAGCTGGCCCAGGACGAACTGGCACTAAGCCCAACCCAAGCTGAAATGAATCAGTTCAGTCGTGATGTCAGTCAACTGCAAGCCAGGTTGGATCAATTAAGTCGCCACAACGCCTTCAGGCAGGAGTAATTTTGGGTCTGCGCCGTTTTTACCACATTTTAAAAACCCTGCTGCAGTACGGACTGGATCAACTGATCCCAGAGCAATGGCAACCCTGGTATTTCCGGGCCGCCCGTAGTTCTGCTTTTTGGCTGAAAAACAAGCACCCCAACAAAACCGAAGGTGAACGTTTACGTTTAGCTTTGCAGCAACTGGGGCCGGTATGGGTTAAGTTTGGCCAGATGTTGTCCACCCGCCGTGATTTATTTCCTGAGCAATGGGTCGACGAGTTAGCCAAATTACAAGACAAAGTAGAAGCTTTTCCTGGCGATCAGGCCAGACAGCTGATTATTAAGCAGCTGGAATTACAACAGATTGACGACTTATTTGAACAGTTTGATGAAAACCCATTGGCATCAGCTTCTATTGCTCAGGTGCATACTGCACAGCTGAAACAAGCAGATGGCAGTTTGGCCGACGTAGTGATTAAAGTGATACGCCCGGACATCAGGCAACAAATTCTAGCCGATCTGGAACTGATGGATGCTTTGGCTGCGTTAGTGGCCCGTTACCTGCCAGACGGTAAGAGATTACGCACCAAAGAAGTGGTAGCAGAGTATCGCAAAACCATTCTGGATGAACTGGATTTACAACGCGAAGCGGCAAATGCCATTCAGCTAAAACGTAATTTTGAAGGTTCAGACTCACTTTATGTGCCTTATGTGTATGCCGACCACAGCAGACCCAGTGTGATGGTGATGGAGCGGATTTACGGTATACCCGTATCAGATTTAGCCGCGTTGCGCGCTCAGGGTACTAATCTGGAATTATTAGCGAAACGTGGCGTAGAAGTATTTTTCACTCAGGTATTTCGCGACAGTTTTTTCCATGCCGATATGCACCCAGGCAATATTTTTGTGTCTTTTGAAACACCGGAAAACCCTAAATATATAGGGATAGATTGCGGCATAGTGGGCACTTTAAACAAAGAAGATAAACGTTATCTGGCTGAAAACTTTGTCGCCTTTTTTAACCGCGATTACTTAAAAGTGGCCCAGCTGCACGTGGATTCAGGCTGGGTGCCGGCGGACACCAGCGTCGAAGAATTTGAAAGTGCGATACGCACTGTCTGTGAGCCTATTTTCCAGAAACCGCTGCAGGATATCTCTTTTGGTCAGGTGTTGTTTAATCTGTTTAACACAGCCCGTCGTTTTAATATGCAGGTTCAGCCGCAACTGGTATTGTTGCAAAAAACCCTGCTGTATATTGAGGGTTTAGGGCGTCAGTTGTACCCGCAATTGGATTTATGGCAAACCGCCAAACCTTTTCTGGAAAACTGGGTCCAACAGCAAATGGGACCAGCAGCCTTATGGCGCGAAATTAAAGCAAATTTACCTTTTTGGGCGGAGAAAATGCCTGAAATGCCGGGATTGTTGCACCATTATTTGCAACAAGGCCCTCGACAACAGGCCAATTTGTTAGCCCAATTGCAGCTGGTACAGCTGCAGCAGCAAAACCAGACGAAAAAACTGGCCAATGCGGTGCTGGCAGGTTGCAGTTTATTAGCAGCTGTCTTATTACTGACATCTGGCTGGTCTATAACAGCGGCGGGACTTGCCCTGGTAGCACTGGGCTTTGCCCTGAAAATTAACTGACGAGCCAGCAGGTTCGTTTAAGCAGTTTGAAAACCGAAGGAGAATAACATGGGTTTTGGCGGCATTAGTATTTGGCAGTTATTGATCATCCTGGTGATTATTGTCCTGCTGTTTGGCACTAAACGTTTGCGTGGCATAGGTTCAGACCTGGGCTCTGCAATTAAAGGTTTCCGTAATTCAGTCAAGGATCCGGAAGATACGGTGGAACCTGTAGTTCCTGCTGTTCAACCCCAACAGCCTCAGCAACCTCAGCCGCAAATAAAAGCTGAAGTGAATGAACAAGCGCCAGCCAGCGCTGAATCCACAAAAACACCTGAACAACGCTAAATGAGTTTTTGGGAATTAGTGGTCATCGCTGTGGTAGCTCTGCTGGTGTTAGGCCCGGAGCGATTGCCGGGCGCTATTCGCAGCGTCAGTGGTTTTGTTCGCAGTGTGAAACAATTTGGTCAGCAAATGCAGGCTGAATTAAACGATGAACTGCGGGTACAAGAGTTACACGACAAGTTAAAACAAGCTGAAGAAAAGGGCCTGTTAAACCTGACCACTGAAGAGATGCAGGCTATGGCTGAGTTGCGTCAGGCAGCGGCAGATGTAACAAATCCTTACCCTAAAGCGAACACCACAGCACAACCACAAGCACAGTCCGTGGCCGCTGAGACTCCCCTTCCTTCCGTTACACCGGATCCAGTAGTAGCAGATGACAAAAACCACAAATCCTAACAGCCTGTTAGGGCACCTGATTGAATTGCGACGTCGGCTGTTAAACACAGTGATGGCAGTGCTGCTGGTCTTTATTTGCCTGGCTTATTTTGCCGCTGATATTTACCATTTAATGGCCTCACCGCTGATGGCGGTATTACCCGCTGGCGCGTCTATGATAGCAACAGATGTAGCAGCGCCATTTTTTGCCCCTTTTAAATTAACCTTTATCGTCGCGCTTTGTCTGACTGTGCCTTATATGTTGTGGCAAATCTGGTTGTTTGTGGCCCCGGCTTTATACAAAAAAGAAAAGCATCTGGTCGCGCCGCTGATTATTTCCAGCACAGTACTGTTTTATTGTGGTATTGCCTTTGCGTACTACATCGTCTTTCCTATCGTCTTTGGTTTCTTCACTAGTGTGGCCCCTGAAGGAGTGACCATAGCCACAGATATCAGCAGTTATCTGGATTTTGTTTTAAAACTTTTTTTTGCTTTTGGTTTATCTTTTGAAATTCCGGTCGCTGTGTTGTTATTAGTATGGACAGGTGCAGTCACCCGCCAACAATTAACAGAAAAACGACCCTATTTTGTCGTGTTTGCTTTTATCATAGGTATGTTGCTGACACCACCTGACGTGCTTTCGCAGATCCTGCTGGCAGTGCCTATGTGTTTATTGTACGAGCTCGGAATATGGCTCAGCCGTTTTTATGTGCCGGCTGAAACTTCCGAATCCTCTGATCCAACATAAATTTTTCGGGACATTATAATGAAAGGTATCATCACAGTATTAGCACTATTCGCATCAAGCCTACATGCGGCAGATGTAACAGAACAACTGCAGCAATGCCGTTCTGTAACCAACGATTTGCAGCGACTGATTTGTTACGACAAGATAGGAAAAGCAGGTTCAGCCTCCTCTTATACAACAGTCGCCGCGGCCACTACGAATACTGTCGTTGCCACGACTGAAGCAGCAAGTTCAAACCCTGTTGCTGAATTTGGTCTCGAGCACAAAGAACAAGCACGGAAAATAGAAGCTATTGATAATGTGTCGCTTGAGTTACAAAGTGCAGGGCAGAACAAACTTGGATTCATGGTGTTTACTTTTACCAATGGTCAGGTGTGGCGTCAGACAACAAAAGAAGAATTCTTCATCGAAACAGGCAGTGCCTATCAGGTTGAACGCGGCATCCTGGGCGCTTTTTATCTGAACAAAGCGGGCTCAAACCGTAAAGTCAGAGTGGTTCGGGAACAATAAAAATGCCACGCTGGTTTGATGCAGGTGTCAATTTATTCAGCGAACGTTTCGCGCAGGATCGTGACGCCGTCGTTCAACGAGCACAGCAAAACCATATTCGCGAGTTGTTATTAATTAGCAGCGATCTCGCTGAAAGTTATCAAAACAGCGGCTACTGTCAAACTGCAACAACAGTCTATTGCACTGCTGGTGTGCACCCGCACCAAGCCTCTTCAGTGACTGAAGGCTGGGTTGAGGAACTGCAACTGCTGCTGCGCCAACCTGCGGTAGTTGCAGTAGGTGAATGCGGCTTAGATTTTAATCGCAATTTCTCCGCACCAGAGCAGCAAATTCAGGTTTTTGACATACAACTGGCTTTAGCAATACAACAGCAAAAGCCGGTTTACCTGCATGAACGTGATGCTTTCTCTACTCAAATCAGTTTGTTAAAAAAACACTCAGGGCTCACCGGTATAGCACACTGCTTTACTGGCGATAGATCCGAATTAAAGGCCTATCTGGACCTGGGGCTTTATATTGGTATTACCGGCTGGTTATGTGACGAAAAACGTGGGCAGAACTTAATGGACGCTATCCGCTTTTTGCCACTGGACAGGCTGATACTGGAAACCGACGCGCCTTTTTTGTTGCCTAAAACCATGGCACCTAAACCTAAATCCAGCCGAAATGAGCCTGTATATTTACCTCAAATCGCTGCACAGTTCGCCAAACTGACAGGTCACAACCTTGATGAGATCGCCTTAAACAGCAGGAAAAATAGCCTGGAACTGTTTCAAATCACAGCAGACGAGTACTCACTATGATGCAATGGCTACAGCTGAACTGGCAGCAGTTACTGATCGGCTTCACCTGCGGTGCAGTGCTGACGGCTTTACTCGCATGGCTTCTGTTTTACCTGCAGCAAAAAAAGTGGCAGCTGAATGTAGCCGATCAACTGGAAGACAGTATTCAGCAACGCACCCTCGAACTACAAATTACCCTGACTGAGCTGGCTGACAAAAATAAACAGCTGGAGCAACAAAGTACCCGTGATGCCTTAACCGGGGTGCGCAACAGAGCCTTTTTTGATCAGAAGCTCAGTGCTGAAATTAAACGCAGCCGTCGCGAGCGCAGCACTTTGGGTCTGTTGATGATCGATATTGATCACTTTAAAGCCTTCAATGACAACCATGGCCATCTGGTGGGTGATTTGGTGATTAAAGAAGTGGCCAAATGCCTGCAGCAGGAACTCAAACGCAGCACCGATCATTTGTGCCGTTATGGCGGTGAAGAATTTGCCATCATTTTACCGAACACGGATAAAGAAGGTGCCATGGTATTGGCTGAACAAGTACGACTTTGTCTGGCTAACCATCGCATTCAACATGAAGAGCTGGAGCTGTCTATCAGTGTCAGTATCGGCTGTTACGCAGCAGTAGCCGAAATTCACAGCGTCAGTGCCGATTATATTCAGGCCGCAGACACAGCTCTGTATCAGGCGAAAAATGAAGGTCGAAACAGGGTAATATGTTCAGCCTTGTCTCACTCAGTGATCACAGAACAGGAGACTACAGATGAGTCAGTTTAACGAATACTTTCCCGCCAGCCGCTTAAGGCGCATGCGGCAGTCTGACTTCAGCCGTCGCCTCATGGCAGAAAATCATCTGACGGTAGATGACTTAATTTATCCAATGTTTATTGTCGAAGGCGAAAATCAGCGTCAGGTTATTCCGTCCATGCCCGGTATTGAGCGCTTATCTTTGGATTTGTTGATGGAAGAAGCGAAAGAGCTGGCCGCTTTAGGCATTCCTGCCATTGCCATATTTCCTGTCACAGCTGCAGAGAAAAAATCACTGCTGGCGGAAGAGGCTTATAACCCAGATGCTTTAGCTCAACGTGCAGTACGGATGTTAAAACAGCATGTGCCACAACTGGGTGTAATTACCGATGTTGCCTTAGACCCTTTCACCACTCATGGCCAGGACGGCATTATTGATGACGAAGGTTATGTACTCAATGACATCACTACCGATATTCTGGTGAAGCAGGCGCTGTCTCATGCAGAAGCTGGTGCAGACATAGTGGCACCCTCTGACATGATGGACGGCCGTATTGGCGCTATCCGCTCTGCACTGGAAGCCGAAGGTTTTGTAAATACCAAAATTATGGCCTACTCAGCCAAATACGCTTCGGCTTATTATGGTCCGTTTCGTGATGCAGTAGGTTCTGCAGGTAACTTAAAAGGCGGTAATAAAAAGTCTTATCAGATGGATCCAGCCAACAGCAACGAAGCCCTGCGTGAAGTGGCTTTGGATTTGGAAGAAGGCGCTGATATGGTGATGGTGAAACCAGGCATGCCTTACCTGGATATAGTGCGCCGCGTCAAAGACGAATTTGGCGTGCCCACTTTTGCTTATCAGGTCAGCGGTGAATACGCTATGCATATGGCCGCTATTCAAAATGGCTGGCTGGCAGAAGAAGCGATAGTAATGGAGTCATTACTGGCCTTTAAACGTGCGGGCGCTGATGGCATTCTGACGTACTTTGCGAAAAAAGCGGCTATTTGGTTGCAGCGATAAAACAACAAGGCCAGAGCAAAAACTCTGGCCTTTTTTATTCTATAGCCAGCTGCCAGCCGGCTTGCTGCTGATACAACACTTCCTGTTCCAACTCAGCCCGCATCAATGGATGATGATCCAACCAGCCTTCCGGCAAAGTTAAAGTCAAAGCTTCAGCTTGTGCTGTGATTTGTACTTCAGGTAAAACTTCATGCCTACGCCGCATCGACAAAATCACCGACAAGCGCAATAAACGGGTTAACCGAACTGCGAGCAACACTGATGTCATGGTTTGTTTCGACAGAATTTCTTTGTGAATATCTGCTCTGTGGTTATACACCAGCGCCATCAGCAACTGTTGCTGAGCGCGGGTAAAACCTGGCAGTTCAGCATGGCTGATAATATAAGCGCCATGGTGATGATGGTTTTTGTATTCAATTAACAAGCCCAGCTCGTGCAGCAAAGCACCAGAGCGCAACATAGCTAGACCTTCAAAACTAGCTAAATTCCATTGCTGATGCAGCTGGTCGGCCAATGTAGCGGCCATATCAGCCACCCGCTCTGCATGTTGCTGGTCAATGTAATAACGCACCATCATGCTTTGCATAGTGCGGGCTCGTACATCCTGATGCTGCAGCTGCGGCAACATGCTATACAACACGCCTTCGCGCAACGCGCCGCCGGATAAAGTCATACCGCTGATATTCAGCACCCGGAACAGGGCTATTAAAATCGCTAAACCAGAAGGGAATACCTGCTTACGCTCCTGAGCTAAGCCGGGTAAATTCAGCTGGTCCATATGCCCACAAGCCAAAGCCTGCTGCATAATAGCTTCCAGTCGTGGCAAGGTGATGACTTCATCTTTGCCCTGACCTACTAAAATTTCCTGCATCGCTTGCACAGTGCCGGACGCACCTACAGCATTTTGCCAGCCCTGTTGCAGATACTGATCACTGATAGTGCGGATTTCGCGCTCTGCAGCTGTAATAGCCGCATTAAAGTTGGCTTCGCTTAATTCGTTATTTTCAAAATAACGCTCAAGAAAAGTCACACAGCCCATATTCAGACTGGACAATAAAATCGGCTGAAAGCCCTGCCCTACGACGATTTCAGTCGAAGCGCCGCCTATGTCGATCACCAAACGGTTGGAGTCACAATTGGAGGTATGAGCTACGCCCAGATAAATAATGCGGGCTTCTTCTTCGCCGGAAATCACCTGAATAGGCTGACCCAAAATAGCTTCAGCTTCAACCAAAAAGGTTTTGACGTTACGGGCTAATCGAAGTGTGGCTGTACCAACAATACGGATATTTGCAGAAGGAATATCTTGCAGACGTTCAGCAAACAAAGCCAGGCATTCCCAGCCGCGGGTCATGGCTTGTTTACTGAGCACTAAACTGTCGTTTAAACCTGCGGCCAAACGCACTTTGCGCTTGACTCGGCCTATCACCTGGACGCTGCCACCAACCACTTTCACCATCAACATATGAAAGCTATTGGAGCCGAGATCGATCACAGCATAAATATCATTATGCTGTGTCGGTTTTCCTGCGCCGTCCATGGACTTAGCGCGGGCGGCTACGTGGGTTTCTTGGCCCATTCTGATTTGGTCGTCCACCACTGCGAGCTTGACCTGGACGACGTCTGACCCGTGGTTTTGGCACGGTCAAATCTTCCAGCAAGGCAGAGGTATCGTATTGAGTCACTGGGATCATATGACGGATGTAGTCTTCGATAGCCGTCAGATTCAGTGCATAACGCTCACAGGCAAAACTAATGGCTTTACCACTTTCACCAGCTCGACCAGTACGACCAATACGGTGCACATAGTCTTCACAATCGTCTGGTAAGTCGTAGTTAAATACATGACTGACCATAGGAATATGTAAACCACGGGCGGCAACGTCTGTTGCAACCAGAATATCCAGTTTACCGCTGGTGAAATCCTCCAGAATACGTAAACGTTTTTTCTGGATCACATCACCTGTCAGTAAACCAACACGGTGACCATCGGCTTCCAACCAGGCGTGAATATCTTCACAGCAATGTTTGGTATTAGCAAAAACAATGGCTTTATCCGGCCATTCTTCTTCCATCAGCGTCAGCAACAACTTCATTTTGTGCTCGTCTGACGGATAAAATAATTCTTCAGAAATACGTGAGCCGGTCATTTGTTCAGGTGCCACGTGAATATGCACGGGCTGGTTCATCTGCTCAAATGCAAGTTCCTGCACCTTGTAAGACAAAGTGGCAGAGAACAACAAGCTCAAACGTTCAGTCACAGGCGGCATACGACGGAACATAAAACGGATGTCTTTAATAAAGCCCAAATCGAACATACGATCGGCTTCATCCAGCACCACCACCTGAATTTGCGACAAGTCGTACAGGCCTTGTTTTAAGTAATCGATCAGGCGACCTGTAGTACCAATTAAAATATCTGCGCCTTGTTCCAACAATTGGCGTTGAGAATCATAACCCTCGCCCCCATAAATCAAAGCAAGCTTCAAGCCGGATGTTTTTGCAAGCGCCTGAGCGTCATGATGGATCTGAACCGCCAGTTCGCGCGTAGGAGCCATGATGATGGCACGAGGTTGACCTTTGGCTTTAGGCTCGTGGGTTAACAAATGATGGAAAGTTGCCGTCAGAAAGGCGAGCGTTTTACCAGTACCGGTTTGAGCCTGGCCCGCAATATCTTTGCCTGCTAACGCAAGAGGCAAACATTGAGCCTGGATTGGAGTACAATGGTCATAACCTTGCGCGGCCAAAGCGGCAAGAACCTGTGGAGCCAATGCGAAATCGGCAAATTTATGCTGAGTTAAGTGTGTTTTATTCATACGCGCTTAGCATAACCGTTACGCTTGCAATAAGAAACAGTCCGGATAAAATTGACAATACTTTTTTATAGTTACGCCCAAAGCAATTGGAGAATGAAATGAGTGAACATATTCTGCAGGTGTCAGACGACAGCTTCGAAGCCGACGTGTTAAAAGCTGCTGCCCCTGTTCTGGTCGATTTTTGGGCTGAGTGGTGTGGTCCGTGCAAAATGATTGCACCTATCCTCAACGAAGTAGCACAAGAATACGCAGGTAAAGTAACAGTGGCTAAGGTCAATATTGACCACAACCCTGGCACACCACCAAAATTTGGTATTCGTGGTATCCCAACTTTACTGTTGTTTAAAAACGGTCAGGTTGCAGCGACGAAAGTAGGTGCTTTGTCCAAAACTCAGTTAAAAGAGTTTTTAGACAGCAATATCTAAGCTCGTAACAAAAAGGCGTATTTTTTATACGCCTTTTTGTTTTTTACGGCTGGACGACTGAAAATTATCCTGCTAATGTGTAACGCAGCAACAAATCCCTGTAACCACGCTTTTCCGTTGACTAAACCTAAGCCTACTTCCTTTTAATCAGCGGCAAGCAATTTAATTCTGTTTGACCAACAAGAACCCATCATATGCATTTAACCGAACTAAAACTGAAGCCGATTAACGAGCTGGTTGATTTAGCCGAGTCTATGGGCCTGGAAAACATGGCCCGCTTACGTAAGCAAGACATTATTTTCGCTATCCTGAAATCCCACGCCAAAAATGGCGAAGAGATTTTTGGTGACGGCGTTGTTGAAATCCTAACCGATGGCTTCGGTTTCCTACGTTCTTCTGACAGCTCCTATTTGGCTGGCCCGGACGACATTTACGTCTCACCAAGCCAAATCCGACGCTTTAACCTGCGTACTGGTGACACCATTTCTGGCTTAATTCGCCCGCCAAAAGAAGGCGAACGTTATTTTGCTTTGCTAAAAGTGAACGAAGTGAACTTCGGTCGCCCAGAGCAAGCACGTAACAAGATCCTGTTTGAAAACTTAACGCCGCTGCACGCGAATTCCCGTTTACGGATGGAACGTGGTAACGGCAGTAAAGAAGACATCACAGCCCGTGTGTTAGACCTGGCCTCCCCTATTGGCCGTGGTCAGCGTGGTTTGATTGTGGCACCGCCAAAAGCCGGTAAAACTATTCTTCTGCAAAACATTGCTCAGTCTATTGCGGCCAACCACCCTGAATGTGTGTTGATGGTATTACTGATTGACGAACGTCCGGAAGAAGTCACCGAGATGCAGCGTCTGGTTAAAGGTGAAGTGGTTGCTTCTACCTTCGACGAACCAGCCAGCCGTCACGTTCAGGTTGCCGAAATGGTCATCGAAAAAGCCAAACGTTTAGTTGAACACAAAAAAGATGTAATCATTTTACTCGACTCTATCACTCGTTTAGCCCGTGCTTACAACACTGTGATCCCAAGCTCAGGCAAGGTATTAACAGGTGGTGTCGATGCCAACGCTTTACACAAACCAAAACGCTTTTTTGGTGCAGCCCGTAATGTGGAAGAAGGTGGCAGCTTAACTATTATCGCTACTGCTTTAGTCGACACTGGCTCGAAGATGGACGAAGTGATTTACGAAGAATTTAAGGGTACAGGTAATATGGAATTACACCTGTCTCGTAAAATTGCTGAACGTCGTATTTTCCCTGCTATTGAATTTAATCGCTCTGGTACCCGCCGTGAAGAACTGCTGGCATCGCCGGAAGAGCTGCAAAAAATGTGGATCCTGCGCAAAATTCTGCATCCAATGGATGAAACAGATTGCATGGAATTCCTGATCGATAAACTGTCGATGACCAAAACCAACGACGAGTTTTTTGAGTCGATGAAACGGCAAAAAAATAGTTAACCCCAAAAACCGGCCTCGTTGCCGGTTTTTTTTATGTGAGAAAAAATAGATGACAACCCCGCAGATCGTAGTCATTGGTGGTGGTGCTGGTGGACTGGAACTGGCAACCCGCCTTGGTAATAAATTTGGCCGTAAGGGCAAAGCGGCTATTACCCTCATCGACAGAAACTCGACTCATATCTGGAAACCTTTGTTGCACGAAGTGGCGACAGGCACGCTAGATGTTGATATTGATCAGGTCACTTATCGTGCCCATGCCAGAGCCCATGGCTTTGAGTTTCAGCTTGGTACTTTTACCGGACTAAACAGAACAGAACGACAAGTCACCTTGGCGCCTGTGCTGGATGAAAGTGGCGAAGTAGTGTTGGAAGAGCGCCGTATTCATTATGATTACCTGGTGCTTGCTATAGGCAGTGTGTCGAATCACTTCAATACCCCGGGCGTGCAAGAACATTGTATTTTCCTCGACAGCCCTTCACAGGCCAACCGCTTTCATCGCCGTTTACTTGAAGCTTATTTAAAGCTGAACTCACCTTTGCACCCTAAAGAAAACCTGAACATCGCCATAGTTGGCGCAGGAGCAACTGGTGTTGAACTGGCAGCTGAACTGCACCATGCCGCAGCAGAGTTAAATTTGTACGGCTTTAACGATATGAAACGTGACCGCTTAAAAATATCAGTAATTGAAGCTGGTCCTCGTATTCTGCCGGCCCTGCCGGAACGTATTGCCGCAGCAGCACACAAAGAGCTACTGAAACTAGGTGTAGATGTGCGGGTCAGTACCAAAGTCACAGCAGCAGATGAATATGGCCTGCAACTGGGTGATGAACATTTACAGGCTGAACTGATGGTCTGGGCTGCAGGTATTAAAGCGCCGGATTTCTTAAAAGACTTAGATGGTTTAGAAACCAACCGTATTAATCAGTTGATGGTATTACCTACCTTGCAAAGCAGTGTCGACAGCCAGATTTATGTGATTGGTGACTGTGCCGGCTGTCCGCTGCCGGATAACAAATGGGTGCCACCACGAGCTCAGTCAGCCCATCAGATGGCAAGTCATGTCGCTAAAAACCTGACCGCAGTTATGGCAGGCAAAGCTCAGGTGGCTTACAAGTACAAGGATCATGGTTCACTGATTTCACTCAGTCGTTTTGGCACTGTAGGTAATCTGATGGGCAATCTGGTCGGCGGAGCTATGATGATAGAAGGCCGTATTGCCCGTATGGCTTATATATCGCTGTATCGTATGCACCAGGTGGCTTTACACGGCTGGTTCCGCACACTGGTGATTTCGGTGATAGGTAAAATTAACAAAATCATCAGGCCACGGTTAAAGCTGCACTAAAACTTACTACAGCCACACTACATACCACTCAAACGGGTTTCAGCCTGCTCTGGTACAAAAAACCGGGCTTGCTGAAATCCGGCATAATGCGGTTCCAGCAGTTGCTGTTCCTGCTCTGAAAACCAGCGATACATGGCGTTTTTATACTCGCTCTTTTGCTTTAATCTAGTAAGAGCAGCATCTATATCTGCAATCCAGCCTTTACCTGCTTCCGATTTTGAACAACTGACATAGGTGTAAGAAAAGCTAGGGATCTCTGCTATGGGCCTGAACTCCAGTTTAAGATCCTGCCCTGCTTCGATGCTGAAATACCGTAAACGATTAGGGTAATCCACTACATAATCTACGCGTTTTGCAGCCAGCAACTGGGCGGGATTCAATGTGATCATAGAACTGCTGCCCAGGTTGCTACCTTTTTTATTAATCTGTGCTGCTATCACCTCAGGGTAAGCTCTGTCATTTTCGATCAGGCCCAGCAAATCCGGATCCTTCGTCAATGTTTCCATCCGCACCGCCTGCGCTGGGTACCGCCTTTTAAGTGTGTTGTGATCGTGCAGAGCATTGATCGCCAGATTAGGTAACATAGCAGCAGGCTGAGAAAAGTAAGTACGCTGATCCCGCTCAGGTGTATACCGCAAGCCAAAGGTACAGTGATTTTCGCTGGTGGTGGCCGACACTTTGACTATTCGGGCAAGATGGATTTGATTGATCTGATGTTGATACTGCGGCAAAGCGTCAATCAACTGACTCAGCATCAAATCAAAAGAGCCTTGTCCGGCGTATGGCCCTTCACTGATACGATAAGGCGGCCAATGGCTGGTGTACCAAACCATCAAAGGTTGAGCAGAGGCGGAAAAAGCCCATAACATCAATACTATACAACCACTTAACTTCTTCATCGAGCCTCCCTGCAAAGAAGCCAGTACAGTAGCAAATGCCTTTATCAGCAACAAGGTCGTTCGTCGCAAGCTGAAAACCTGAACCCGGGCTCAGATTAAATAGCAAAAAAGCCACATCAAGTGGCTCTTTTCAACAATTTTTCTGACGATTAATCAATCACTAAGTGAATAATTGGATCAATAGTGGCCGCTGTTGTCCCAATAGTTAAAGCTGCCAGATACTCTGCTTTGGCATGTTCTGCGGCTTCCGTTGTATCGGCATGCACCCGGGCTAACAGGTCGCCTGCTGCCACTTGTGCGCCCAAGGCTTTCACATCGCTGAAGCCCACCGCCATATTGATCACTTGATCCGGGTGAGCACGGCCACCACCTAAACGCACCACAGCCATACCAATAGCAGTGGTATCGGCTTTGTTCAGATAACCGGCAACAGGTGCTGTGATATCTAACACTACTTTGGCTTTTGCCAGATACAGCTCAGGTTTTTCCAGCAAGTCTGCTGGTCCGCCCTGAGCCGCCACCATTTTACTGAAAATCTCCGCGGCTTTACCTGAAGTTAAACTTTGCTCCAACGCAGCTATAGCGCTGGCTTTATCTTTAAACAAGCCACCTAATTGCAACATGCTGGCACCCAGTTCTAAGGTCACCTGATGCAAACGAGATTCGCGGTATTTGCCGGTCAAATAATCCAGCGTTTCCAGTATTTCCAGCGCATTACCAGCGGTAGCACCCAAGGTCTGGTTCATATCTGTTAATAAAGCCTGAGTTGGCACGCCAGCGCCTTTGGCTGTGTTGACAATACTTTTAGCTAAAGCTGAAGCATCGGCAACATTTTTCATAATGGCGCCAGAGCCAATCTTCACATCCATCGTCAAAGCCTGCAGCCCAGCAGCCAGCTTTTTAGACAAAATAGAGGCGGTGATCAAAGGAATAGATTCGACTGTGGCAGTGACATCACGGATTAAATACAGACGGCGGTCAGCCGGCGCCAGTTCGCCACTTTGCGAGACGATGACACAACCTTGTTGTTTCACCAGTTGCTGAATTTTATCCAGCGGTTGCTGACACTGATAACCTGGAATAGCTTCCAGTTTGTCGATAGTGCCACCTGTGTGGCCTAATCCACGACCTGCAATCATAGGCACATAAGCGCCACAGGCCGCGATCATAGGCGCCAGCATTAAGCTGACTTTATCACCCACTCCGCCTGTACTGTGTTTATCCACCACTGGGCCATCCAGCATATCTGTCCAGTTCATCACGGCACCTGAATGCTGCATAGCACGGGTTAAAGCCACAGTTTCAGCTGTACTCATGCCGTTCAGATAAATCGCCATAGCCAATGCTGCGGTCTGGCCTTCACTGAAGCTCTGGTCCGTTAAGCCACGGACAAATTGCTGTATAGCAGCTTCTGTCAAAGCGCCGCCATTACGTTTTTGTTTAATAATTTCCTGAGGTAATAACACTATGCACTCCAGAGTCAGATTTTTTTGCTATTGGCCAGAAACAACGGGGTAAAAGCGCTGGGTAATAATTGTTCCAGCGTCCATTCCTGCTGTTGTTCTAAATGATTGCAGCTGCGTACCGGACTGTCCGGCGTAAAGAATTCAGCAATCACCTGACGACAAATGCCACAAGGCGGGGTGAGTTGATCTTGCGGGGTGTAGACCATCAGGCCGACAAACTGACGCTCACCGGCCACTACAGCTGCGGCTATAGCATTACGCTCGGCGCAAATAGTGCCGCCATAAGACGCGTTTTCAACATTACAACCAGAATAGATTTTGCCACTGCTGGCTTGTACTGCGACACCTACCGGAAATTTGCTGTAAGGCGCATAGGACTGTTCGGATGCTGCTTTGGCAGCGAGGGCTAATTCAGCCCATTGAATACGTGTAGTCATAGTTTAAATTTTTGCAGGTCATACGGCCTTAGGTTATGCGCCTAAAGCCGTTCAGAATCAAGAGCTGGTTGACTACAAAACCAACAAATGCAGCGAAAAAGTTAAATTTGCACTGGTTTTGAGTGTTTTTTATGCAACAAATAGCTGAAATAACTGACAGTCCCCAGAAGCCATACCGCCAATATAGGGATCAGCCAATAGGCTGTGGCTATACCCACTTGTTGTGCAGCCAAACCTGTGCCCAAAGCTGCAGCCTGATAACCAATGGCACCGCCAATGTTGGCAAGACCAGACAACACCGGGCCATTGTCACTGTCCAGATCCATAGCTGCCGTTAACATCAGCGGGAATATTGCGCCTAAACCAAAACCTAAAGCAAAGTTACCTAATTGCAATAAAGCGGGTACAGCGGTGATTTTTACTAAAACAGCACCACAAAAAGCACAGATCACCAGCATCATCAGCAACTGCGCGCTGCTAAACCAGCGTAAAAATAATGAAAAACTTAGCCGGCTCAGCACCATACCACCGGTAAAAAAGGCAAAAATTAAGCGCGACTGCTCAGTACTCAAAGCTAAGCCCTGGCTGGCGTAAGTGACAAACCAATTGCCATGGCCCCACTCCACTGCACCGTAACCGAACATCATTAAAGCCAAAGCAAAAAATACCGGCTTTTTCATCACCTGACGGTAAGACAAACTGCCTTTGGTGTACGTCATATGAGCAGGACTTTGATGGGTACGGCCCAGATACCAGGCATAAGCCGCTGTACCAGCCAGCATCACAGCTAATAAACGCAGCGGCCAGCGCCAGTCTTCAATACCCCAATACAACACCACTACATACAAAGGCGCAGCTAAAGTACCTAAGCTGAACATAAAATCCATAAAACCCATCATACGGGCGCGTTTTGCCACATAAAGTCGGGCGATCAGGGTATGACCTATAGTAAAGAGGCCAGAACAGGTTAAACCCAAAGCAAACACAAAAACCAATAGCAAAGGCCAGAACTGCACCAGAGACGCACCAATAATCAGTACCACCAGCGTCAGTAATAACACGGCAAACAAGGGCACAAATTCAAATTTCTGCACATATTTGCCGCCTAAAAAGGCACCGGTAATAGAACCCATCGACAAACAGGCAAAAAACAACCCACTGGCAGCGGGCGACATCTGCAGTTGCTTCATCATATCGGGCAACAAAATGCCCCATAAAATACTGAGTAAACCCAATAACATAAAACTTAAATACACCAGTACCGTCACTTGCCGCTGATACATGGGTTCTCCCTAAAATGAAGGCGTGAATACAAAAGGGTCTGCGTCCAGATAAGCTGGAAATTTCTGTTTAAATTGTTGTAAAGCAGCCAGATCCAGCTCTGCCAGCACCACACCACTTTGCCTGGCAGGAAGTTCAGCCTGAATTTGACCTAAATAATCCACCACCATGCTGTCACCGCTATAACTTAAGCCGTTGTCATCCGACCCTATGCGATTACAACCCAGCACATAAGCCTGATTTTCAATAGCGCGAGCCTGCAACAAAGTGCGCCAAACCTGACGTCGTGGCTCTGGCCAGTTCGCCACATAAATCAGCACATCGTAATCCTGCTGATTGCGGGCAAAAACCGGAAAACGTAAGTCGTAACAAACCTGCAAACAAAACCGAAAGCCAAGGTAAGAGACGATAACCCGCTCTGTACCCGCCTGATAATGTTGCTGCTCGCCTCCCATTCGAAACAAATGGCGTTTGTCATAAAACTGCACTCCACCGTCAGGGGTAACAAACAATAATCTGTTAAAAATCTTGCCTTGGGCCGAAATAGCGACAGAACCACAAATCGCAGCTGCTGATAACTTAGCTTGCTGCTGCATCCATTGTACTGTAAGCCCTTCCATAGTTTCAGCAATAACAGTTGAATCCATGCTAAAACCTGAATTAAACATCTCAGGCAAGATAAAAAGCTGCACGTCCTTATGCTGTTTTATCTGCTGTTCAAAATATCTGTGGTTCGCGGCGCTGTTCTGCCAGGCCAGTTCGGACTGGATTAACGCAACACGGATAACTGACATAAAATCTCCGTCGCTTCAGTTAAAGTCTGAGGCTCTTTGGCAAAACAAAAACGAATGATACGCTGACTGGGCGGCTGTCGGTAAAACACCGACAACGGAATAGCAGCCACTTTGTGCTCACGGGTTAACCACTGACAAAAAGCCACATCGTCCAAATCACTGAATGCACTGTAATCGGCCAGTTGAAAATAACTGCCACGACAAGGCAATAAACTCCAGGCCGAATCCGCTAAGCCCAGCCGGAACTGATCACGTTTTTGCTGATAAAAAGCGGCCAGCCCTTTTACCTCTTTTGGCTGTTCGGCCAGTAAGTGGGCTATCGCATGCTGAGCCGGAGTAAAACTGGAGAAAGTGACATACTGATGAATTTTACGAAATTCAGCCGTCAGCTCCACCGGAGCTACGGCATACCCCAGCTTCCAGCCGGTGACATGAAAGGTTTTACCAAAAGACGACACAACCACTGTGCGATCGGCCAGTTCAGGGTACTGATTGGCGCTTAATTGCGGTGTGCCATCAAAAACTAAATGCTCATACACTTCGTCGCTGATGCAATACAAACGGTGCTTTAACACCAGCGCTTGCAGCGACAGCCAGTCCTGATGACTAAATACCGCCCCTGTTGGGTTATGCGGGCTGTTGACAATAATGAGCCGCGTTTTTTTGCTGATTTGTTTTTCCAGTTGCGCCCAGTCCACCTGATACAAAGGCGGTAACAAAGGCACATGCACAGTAAAACCGCCCGCCAGCTCCACAGCAGGTTGATAACTGTCATACGCAGGATCAAAGACGATCACTTCATCACCGGCACGAACCAAGGCCTGAATAGCCACAAATAAAGCTTCAGTAGCACCACTGGTGACCGTGATCTGCTGTTCTGGGCACACCTTACGTTGATAACAATTCTGCACCAGCGTTGAAATTTGTTGCCGTAATGCCAGCACACCGGGCATGGGCGCATACTGATTCAGGCCAGCCTGGGCTGATGCCGTCAATAATTCGATCAGTCGCGGGTTGGATGGAAAATCAGGAAAGCCCTGAGATAAATTAATAGCCTGATGCTCAGCTGCCAGCTGCGACATTTGGCTGAAAATAGTGGTACCTAAGGCGGGTAATTTACTTTGTAACTTCATAAGTTAATCTCAAAACAGCACAAAAACAGTACAAAACTGACTGGCCTGACAATGGAACGAATGCTATCATCCAGACAGTTTTATGTGTAGACGTCTAAACATCAAGATGAATCAATCTCTGCAAACACATCAATTAAACCCTTACGCAATCCAGCTTTGTACTTTAGGCCGCTGGATAACACAACGCCAATGGTTGCCGTCAGGCAGCGGACTTTTTTCTGTCCGCACCTCTGAGCATAGCGCGCTTTTCACCGCATCAGACAAAGATAAAAGCGAGTTAAGCCCGGCAGATTTAGTGTCGTACGATTGGGCAAACCCAAACGAAAGGGATACCGCAACAGCTATTCATCAGTTTTTGTATCAGTTAAAGC
This sequence comes from Rheinheimera soli, assembly GCF_021290985.1. GTDB lineage: Bacteria > Pseudomonadota > Gammaproteobacteria > Enterobacterales > Alteromonadaceae > Pararheinheimera > Pararheinheimera soli. The sequence continues at coordinate 67,642 of NZ_JAJOYU010000010.1, read as the reverse complement.
CTCAACATAAAGTAGTGCTGCAAACTCATGATCTGCAAGCGACGGTGTTTTCCCGCTTAATCAAAGCCGACCAACATCTGTTTGTAGGGTACGAATTACAACAGCAAGTTGCAGCCACTGCAGCACAGCGCAGCTGTTGTCCTCTGGCTATTTTGGATCCACAAAGTACCGAGCTTACTCTGCAGGAATTGCACCAACGCTTTGAGCGCGACACCTTAGCTTATGCCTTTTTGATCCGTGGCCATGGCCTTTATGTTTGGGGAGACAGCATTGACAGCGCTAAGCGGCATCTGGAGACATGGCAATTTTTAATTGCCTGCGAATTGGAACGCATTAAAGCGGCCAATCAATTTAACTAAGGGTTCTGAGCGCTGCTTGTCTGACAGACTTTTACAGGCAGTGACGCCTCATTTTGGTGCATCACTGACGCAAGTAGGTTCAACCTTTGTGCGGCCTGATAAAAAACTCTTTGATAATCAAAGGTGTGAACTTATGGTTCCATTTTTGCTTAAGTTCTGCGTCTTTGGTAACAATTGTGAATATCTATGGCCATCCATAGCTCGATGCGCGGTCTGCGCTGTTTTTGTGTCGCCGCCGACTGTTTAAGTTTTAAAGAAACCGCTCGCCAGTTGTATCTGACTCCTTCAGCTGTCAGCCATCAAATTAAACAACTGGAATCTGAGCTTGGGCTGGATTTGTTCTTGCGCCAAACCCGGTCAGTAGAGCTGACCGCTCAAGGCAAAGCCTTTTATCAGGCCCTGTTGCCTTTGATGCGGGAGCTGGAACAAACTTTACGTACTTTTAGCCAGCAGAAAAACCCGACTGAAATCAGTATTTCGATGCCAGAGTTTTTTGCCAGTGAGCTTTTTGTACCGCGTTTAGTAGGTTGGTCAGAACAACATCCGGATATCAACCTGAAAGTTGAAACCATCAAATCGCGGCAGGATCCGGCTAAACATACCGATCTGCAAATTTTATTGGCCAGCAGTAAACCCACAGACAAAATAGCTTATGAGTTATTTCCGATAAGCTATGTTCCTGCCTGTAACCCGGCGTTATATCAACAACTTAGTGGCCTGGGTTTTGAGGCTTTAACCAAAGTGCCTTGTCTGGTGCACCAGGCCAGACCCTGGTCCTGGCATCAATGGGCAGAACAGCTGGAAATGGAAGTCTTTACTCCAAAACAAGTGATCCAGCTCGACAGTATGTTCAGTGTAGCCCGGGCAGCTCAGCAGGGATTAGGCATAGCCTTGGTGCCCTGGCCTATCAGTCACTCCTGGTTTGCCAGTGGCAGCTTAAAACGTCTGTTCAGTGAAGAACTGGAAAGTCGCGACAAGTATTATCTGGTGCAACACGAAACAGACCCAAATAAACCGCAAATTCAGTTATTGGTGGATTGGATTTTACAAAGTTTTCAGCGCACATTTTAACCCTATGTTTCTTTGAGTGCGGCCTTGTTTTTTATAGGTGTTGTTAGCTACAGGGATGTAGGTAACAGCTGACTCCAAACCCAACCTCTGTATCGCAAAACTCCCACAGAAACACTGCATATCAACTTCAGGTTACATTTTTTGTCGCACTACAGATGAATTTTTCTCACCTGTCAGGTGGATTTATATCCTTTGTCAGTTCGTCAGTAACTTTCTAAAGTAAGCACAGTGCAGTGAATAACCTGCACTTTGAAATGAAATTACTGATGAGTACTGGAGAGTAAATTATGAAAGCGACATCCTTTAGCTTTGGCAAAAAAGTAGCAGTGATGCTGTTGGCCTCAAGTTCTTTTGTCGCCACAGCAACGACCGGCGGTTTCAAAATGGTGTTAATTGAAGATACACCGGGTGTTAGCAAAATTAAAGCTGGTCTGTACCAGGAAGGCGTTGCAGAAGCGACAGCTACAGACAAGCAGGCTGATGCGTTCAGCAAACATATGAGCTTATGTGTTGCATACACTCATATGGCGGAGTTTAAACAGGCAGAGCAGGCATGCAGTTCAGCCATTTATGCCGCCCGTCGCGCCGAAGGTTCAGACAGCAGTTACAAACGCGAAATGCGCTCTTTTGCTCACACTAACCGTGGTGTGGCCCGTTTGATGGGTCAAGATCCTGTTGCAGCTTTAGCTGATTTTCAACAGGCCACCACACTGGAGCAGAGCGAGATCAACGAGCACAACCTGGCGCTTTTAAATGAAAAAATTAAGGCTGTCAGCCCTGTGTACACAGCGTCAACCTTAAAAGTGACAGACTGAAAAGGTATTGTCATCTTGAGACACTAGACTGGGCGCTATTTATTTAAGCGCCCAAGTTTAGAAGGAGACTGTTATGTCATTCCACATACCGCAAGATCACGACGTTTATGAGCATTGGTTAAATTGGTTATTACAGCACTGGTCTTTTTACCGTCAGCTTTCGGTTAGCCAGTGGGATATCGAAAACGAAGATTTTCAACAGTAAAAGACTGTGATTGCAATTCACGTGGCTCCCCGGCCTGAATTGCAGTTGCTGTCTGAAATCACTGTGAGCAGGCAAACCGCCCCCTGTCAGGTTTGTCTGCTTTTTTATTTCCCCCCCGAACATTGGTTTGAACGCCAGGCGGGCGGGGACAAGCCCCTACAGTTGACTGCGTGCTTTCGCCCAAGTCGCATAGTGGACTATGCTCCCCGGGTCTCAATCCCTAGCCGCCTCGCTCTGACAGCAATTACTTAGGGTATATTCATACGGGCGGGGACAAGCCCGCGCCCCTACAGCAACCACACAGGCGAGATAAGCCCATGCCCCTCCAATTGGCATTGGTTTGAACGACAAACATTTGGCTATAGTTTTTCCTTATTAAGCTGTCATAATATCCCCAACTTGAGTTAGTCAGAGAAATTCCTATGCGCGTTTGTGGTGTTGAAATGAAAGGCAGTGAAGCCATTTTGTGTTTATTGGCTATAGATAGCGGCCTGTTTGATATTCCGGATTGCCGCACTGTGCGTTTGCCGCTGTTAAAAGATCAGGACAGCGAACAAATGAAAAAATTTCAGTTTGTGTTTGCCAAACTGGCAGAAGACTACAAAATCGACACTTTTGTGATCCGTGAACGGCCGCAAAAGGGCAAATTTGCTGGTGGTGCCGTTGGTTTTAAGATGGAAGCAGCGCTGCAATTATTACCTGATGTTAAAACCGAAATTCTGACCAGCTCTTTTATCAAAGAGCAGCTGGCGCGTCACCCTGTACCTATCGTATTTAAAGAAACTGGTTTAAAAGGTTTTCAGGAGACGGCTTTTATCACGGCCTACGCTTACCTGGCTAAGTAATACCTGTCATCCTTGAAGCTGCAGTTTTGTTGACTGCGCTCCTTCGCCCCAGTCACATAGAGGTCTATGTTCCTGGGGTCTCACTCCCTTGTCGCCTCACTGCAACCCCAATGATTTAGGGTATGCAGCGTATTCTTTGGCCTTTGAGTTTTAGCCCTTATGTTTTAAAAGGTAGGCTTTTAAATCCTGCTTCACTTCCGGCAGTAATAAATACAAGGCCAGAATATTCGGCACCGCCATTAAAAAGATCATCGAGTCGATAAAATCAAACACGGCCAGCATATTAGGCACAGCGCCAATAGCCACTACTGAACAAAACAACACTTTAAAACTACGCTGAGTAAAATCGCTGTGACCAAAGAGGTAAGTCCAGGACTTTAAGCCATAAAAAGACCAGCTCACTACAGTCGAATAGCCAAATAACAATAGCGCCACCATCAGCACCAGCGGGAACCAGTCAAACACAGAGCCAAAAGCTGCAGAGGTCATTTGCACCCCATCTAAACCTGGCTGCAAATACACACCGCTTACCACTATCACCAGAGCAGAAATAGTACAAATCACCACTGTGTCGATAAAAGGTTCCAGCAAACCAACAAAACCTTCAGACACCGGATCTTTAGTGCGAGCCGCCGAATGCGCTATAGGAGATGAACCTATACCAGCTTCATTGGAATAAGCAGCGCGGCGAAAGCCCTGAATAATCACACCAATCACACCACCATAAGCAGCTTCTGGTGCAAAAGCGCTGTGCAAAATAGTCCAGATTGCAGCCGGAATAGCATCAAAGTGAATAACCAAAAAGACAAAAGCAGCCGACAAATAAATGGCGCACATCAAAGGCACTAATTTACTGGTGACACGAGCAATACTTTTAATACCACCCACTATCACCAGCCCCACTAAAAACGAATACACCAGGCCAAACACCCAGGCATTATCGAAACCTGTCACCAGCTTGACCTGAGAAAAACCCTGATTCACATGCACAAAACCAGCAGAGCCAAACACACAGGCAATAGCAAAAAAAGCAGCTAAAAAACTACCCAGCCGTGGCAGGCCATATTTATCCAAAGCTGCTTTGATGTAATACATAGGGCCACCAGACGTCGAACCATCGGCGTTATACACCCGGTATTTTACCGCCAGCGTGCATTCAACAAACTTGGTGGTCATGCCCAAAAAGCCAGCCACTATCATCCAGAAGGTAGCGCCTGGCCCACCCAAAGCAATGGCCACAGCCACACCAGCAATATTGCCTGTGCCCACTGTGCCGGATAAAGCCGCTGACAACGCCTGAAACTGAGTAATATCACCTTTGGCGGTTTTATCGGCGTAATCGCCCCGCAACACACGAATGGCATGGCGAAAACCACGGATATTGATAAAACCTAAATAACAGGTAAAAACCACAGCGCCCAGCACCAGCCAGAGCACAGTGACAGGCAAAGCAGCACCATTAACAGGAATGGCATAAAACACTAGTGAGGCTATGGCAGAGCTCAGCCATTCAAAGGCCTGCTGAAAACTAAAATCGGACATACACACGCACCTTGGGATCTGGATTTTTTGCCATCTGATACACTTCCAGACGGCTATTTTTATAGATGGCTATCTTCAGCGCAGATCACAGCCAGCGCAAGCTTTTTTAACGTCGCCAACCATCATGTCACCGAATTGCCATCAGTTTTAAGCTTTGTTGTCATGTTCAACTGGCAGTATCGGCCCCAATCCACTGCTGTTGGGGCTTTCTGATGAAGTTGAACTGGCTTATAGGGCTGTTGGTTGTTTTGCCGCTTAGTGTAAAAGCAGAACCTAAAGTAGTACTGGTGAGCATAGATGGTGTGCGCTGGCAGGAAGTCTTTGCCGGAGCGGACCCAACACTGTATCAGCAACCAGAGTGGGTAAAAACGCCGGAGCTTATCCGTCAGTTTATACCAGGCAAACCTGAGCTTTTAATGCCATTTTTGCATCAAACCGTGAACCAGCAAGGCATAACCCTGGGCGACCGCAGTCAGGGTTCAAGTATGAATGTCAGTAACTCGTATCAAATTTCTTATCCTGGTTATCAGGAATTACTGGCCGGTTTTGCCGACCCCGCTATTCGCAGCAACAACAAAATTGCCAACCCCAATGTCACAGTATTGGAATGGTTAAATCAACAACCCCAGCTGCAGCATAAAGTGGCAGCTTTTGGCTCCTGGGAGTTATTCCCTTATATTTTGAATACAGAGCGATCAGGCCTGACGGTAAATGCCGGTTTTATGCCGGAACAAGGTAAATTGAGTGAAAAACAACACTATTTGAACCAGTTGCAAGCGAAAACACCCAGCCCTTTTGCCACTGTGCGGCTGGATGTTTTTACTCAGGAATTTGCGCTGGAGCATATGCGCTTACATAAACCGAAATTGCTGTATATAGCTTTAGGCGAAGCCGACGATTTTGCCCATTTAGGCCAATACGATCAGTATCTGGCTGCTATTCACCGCAGCGATCAGTTTATTGCCGACTTATGGCAGGAACTACAAAACGACCCTTATTACCGTGACCAAACTACTTTACTGATCAGTACTGATCACGGCCGTGGCGAAGCAGCCCAATGGCGCTCCCATGGAAAGGGCGCAGCTGTACCAGGTTACAAAGGGCCGGTGCCACAAATTGCTGGTTCAGAACAGGTGTGGCTGGCAGCTATAGGGCCAGCTATTCCGGCTGCAGGTTTAATCCGTACAGCACAAAGCTGGCAACAAGGCCAAATGGCGGCCACTATAGCGGCTGCTCTGGGCTTTGATTATCTGGCAGTGCAACCTAAAGCTGCACCTGCTTTTGATTTTAACGTCGTAACTCAGCTGGCAGTATCTGATACTGATCATTCGGTGCAATTTAAAGCTGCAAGCAGCCTTTGATTTTAACGCAGCAATTCAGCTGGCAGTATCTGGTAAAGTTCCAGCGGCAAACCGTCAGGGTCTTTAAAAAAGGTATAAGCCCGCTCTGTGTACGGGTCTATCCGCACCGGCTCTACTGCAATGCCATGTTGCTCTAAATGCGTCACCACTTGAGCGACATCCAGCACCTGAAAAGCTAAATGGCGTAAGCCCTGAGCTTCAGGGGTGCTGGGCCTGGGCGGTGGATTTGGAAAAGAAAACAACTCCAGTTGAGTACCATCCGGCAGCTGCAAGTCCAGTTTGTAAGACAAGCGTTCAGCCCTGTAATGTTCAGCCAGAACTTTTAAACCCAGAATTTCAGTGTAAAAATGTTTTGAGCGCTGATAATCACTGCAAATCAGCGCCACATGATGAATACCGGCCAGCATAGTATCGTCTCAGGTAAGAATAGAGCCTGCCAGTGTGCCAGCATGGAAGCTTCTGAACCAGTTTAAAACTTCGATAAAAACTCAGACCGAGTTGCCGGGTCCGATTTAAAAGCACCACCTAAAGCCATAGTCTTAGTGCTGGAACTGGTGTCCATCACACCACGGGATTTCACACAATAATGCACAGCATCAATACTGACAGCTACATCTTTTACGCCCAACAAAGCTTGTAACGACACCTGAATTTGCTGAGTTAAGCGCTCCTGCACCTGCGGCCGCTGCGCAAAAAACCGCACTATACGGTTCAACTTCGACAAACCAATAATCTTCTGGCCCGGTATATAAGCCACAGTAGCGGTGCCATCTATAGTGACAAAATGATGCTCGCAGGTGCTGGTAAAACTAATGTTTTGCACCTTGACCATTTCTTCAGCACGCATCTTATTGTCGATCATCGAAATCTTCGGAAAAGTGCTGTAATCCAAACCAGAAAACACTTCATCCACATACATTTTGGCAATACGGGCAGGAGTTTCCGCCAGACTATCGTCTGTTAAATCCAGCCCAAGGGTATGCACCACTTGAGTCATTAATTCAGTTAAACGCTGTTTTTTCTGGTCATTCGACAGACCATTATCCAGCATAGGCGTTTCCAGCCCGGCAGCTTCCAGAGCGCTGCGCACCACTAAAGCAGATTCAGTTAACATAAAAGCTCTCGCCGCTTGTTATCAATAGTCCATAGTATACGCAGACCACAGAGTATTGGTTTAGTTTGGTGAATAAGTTGTTAAGGCGGGCAGGCTTTGGTGTAGTTAGTAGCAATGAACACCTAGCTTCGGCTCAAACGGCGCGGTCAACTACAACGCAGATACGCCGTAAATACGTCAATGTAGGCTCCTGTCCAGAAAACCCTTCGCTGCGCTTGCGTTTTCAGCTACTACGACTACGCATGTAACATGAGCATCAACTTGAGAAACAGTAAGTTACATGAATCATTAATATTAAAGTTGAATTTAAAATTTGTCTCATTGTTAAATCTTTCTAAGTAGTAGTGAATAAGTGGGTCGTATTCATCACCGTGAATCCAAGTGTAAAATTTCCCTATCTCATAGCTTAGTTTACGACTCAGTTCGGACCTATTTGATAGTGATGGGGAGTTCTCCAGATCTATAATATTCATTGCTTGCAGATTGGTTCTGATCTCTTCAATAAGTGGCTCGAGAGATCTCTTGTATTTATCAGCTAATGGCACAAGTTCAGGTTGAGGTATTTCCGCTTCAAAAATCATAATAAGATCGTTAATCTCACTATTGTAGTAATCGTTATCTAACCTCTTTTCTGACTCCGCTCGTAGAATATGCAACTGTTCAATAGGTTCGGTGCTAGTCTGAATCCGCTGTTTTGAAAGGTTGTCTTGGAAATCTGTGTAAATGCTTTTGATTTTGTCCGAAATTACATCGAGGTAATTGTATCTAATATTAAGAAATGCAATTAATTCGTTCGAGTTAAGGTTCATAACTAAATCTTCCTCACCGACTTCATTGCTGTATAAATGAACAGTCAGTTCCCCACTCTTCATATGACTGTCGAACGGCCAACTTGCGAAACGCTTGGAATTGGATTGATTCAGATTAACAGGATGAGCACCAAACGAAGCTCTTATAGTCTTGAAGTAGCTGTTATCATCCTCATTAACGAAGGTGCGATTACCGAAGCACTTTTTCTCGCCTGCAAATGGAATTGTACTTGGATTTATAAAGACACGATGCAGCTGAGTTATTGACTCAGATACAAGGTCAATGGAAGATATGAGCGAGAACATCTGCATCACACGAACATCAATGTTCTTGTCTAGATCAGGTGCATTCATTAAGTACCTGATCGAGACAGTAAGCCAATCCATGCAGGAGCAAATAAGATTCCAATGGTTTTTGCCATTCTTATCTCTATAAGTGTTGAAAACGAAGTTTGAATTAGAATTTACTAAATTTCTAAACTTTGTAATTTTTTCATCAATAACAACGTTTTTCATTTCACTAACACTCAAATGAATATCCTATTACAGGTAAAATACCACCAAACAAACAGCAGTTCATTACCTCAGTTCGTCTATAGGTGATTTACCATTTTATGGATAATCAGATGTCCGTTTTTCGCTCTTTGCGGCTAATTAGCGTCTACTATACCAACTACTGGCACCAAATCCCCATTGGGGCGCGAGCCGGACAAAATTGGGTGGCCAAGGTTTTAAGGCTGGGAGTGTCTGAGTGAGGAGCGGTAGCGACGAGCGAGTTACCCAGCAGCCTTGGACGCACGATTTTGGGCCGGGCTTTCGCTGCGACCTGGGGTCGCCTTTTCTTTGGATACTTTCTTTTGGCGAAGCAAAAGCAAAGTATCTCGCCAGCGGCGAAACGCTTTGAGTTCAAAATTCTACATTAGTCATTAATGCGAGCTTCATTGTTGTACTGCCGCTGTGCGTCGAGTACAACCTACAGCTGTTCAACGCAAGCGTTGTCGCTGCGACCTAGGGTCGCCTTTTATGAATTACCTCCCTGTAATTCCCCCTGCGGGCCAGCCTTCGGCTGTTAGAAAGTGCTTCCTGCACTTTCTAGCTTTGGATACTTGTCTTTTGGCAAAGCAAAAGAAAGTATCTCGCCAGCGGCGAAATGCTTTGAGTTCATAGCCTTAATGTATTTACTGCCGACAGCCTCATTGTTGTACTGCCGCTTCGCGTCGAGTACAACCTACAACTGTTCAAAGCAATCTTTGCCAAAAACAAAGCCGCTAAAAAAGCGGCCTTATTTGATCCAGCGGTAAGCAATAACAAAACTACAAAGCAAAACGCCCCACCATATCTGTCACTACTTGCTTCATCAGCTTATCGTGCACTGCACGGCGGCGGTCTGCTGCTTTGGCGCCAATCGACACGGCATCACTGGTGCCTTGTACCAATTGATCGTTATAGGCCACATAGTCTCTTGGCACATAAGGCTGGCAGTAGCCGTCAATACAATAGACATAAGTGTTGGCGACTATCTGATCGGCATCTTCCTGTGATTGCACGTTATTCCACTCATAAAACCAGATGGCGCGGCCATTTTCCACCAGGGTGACGCTGGCATTAATGCTGGCGCTTAAAACCTCGATACCTGCAATCATGGCTTGTTCGTTTTGTTTGGCGTAGGTGTCGAGTAAATTGGCCATATAACTGTCGACTGCAGTTGGAACTTTACCTCCATCAGATGTGTTGTAAAAGCGTCTGTCCCAACGGGCATCCTGGCCTGCCTGAGTTACACCACGCTCCAGTGAGTTAATCTGGAACATGGCGTCGGCTCTGAGTTTTTTTGCCGCATCCAGATGGGAGGTAGAGACTGTCATTTCGTTTTGCAGCACTTTCCAGCTGATCACACCAAAACCAGCTTTGGCTAACGAGCTTTCAATTTGTGCCATTTCGACACCACAAGTGGTTTGCATGACGTTGGTTTCAGCCCGGGCTGTACCTGTGCGTTGTGACTGAGATTCACTGACACAAAAGTCCGGTGCTTTTACAGCAATAGTAGCAATACGCGGGAAGTTGGCTTCAAAACCCTGGCCTTTGGTAATAGTAGCGGGCACTCTTTCGGCCGCTGCACTCATTTTAAAGTTCGATTCCACCTGATAATAGCTATAAGAGCTACAACCCGTCATCAATACCGCAAAGCCGCTCAGGCAAATAAGTTTCAACAGATTCTTCATACCTTTATTCCTTTTTCTTTTAATGGATGTTGCTCTACAGAAAGCCTCAATAGATTTGCCAATACAGATCCGGCGGGGTCGACACTTCGGCCTGGCGGCCAACCACCCTGCCTTCTTTATTAAAAGCTTCCAGATTACTGCACGTCACAGCCAAGGGGATCACCAAACTGCGGCCGGTTTTCAGCTCTCGCGCCAATATTCTGTCGTTGCTGTCGTCATTGGCATCGCAGGAACGTTCGACAATACGGTCTATGGTTTCGCCTGTGGAGTTCACTACCGTCAGTTCGGGGGCTTTAACAGTGGGACTGTAAGGTTCTGCGCAAGACGCTATAAAAAACAGGCAGAAACCGGAAAGAAGAATGGGAGATATCTTAGTCATTGATCTGGCTTTGTATTTTAATTATTCCAGACCAGAGTATTGAACAAATTAAAAAAGCGTCAAGTTTTGATCAATTTTTAATCGTTAAATTTTTATTTTTCCTTGTTTTTCCAGTTTTTTACCTCTAACCACAACAGCTCCATTTCATCTAAGTACTTCAGGTTCAGGTCTGCAGTGTGCGTCATTATGGCTTTTTGCTCTTTACTGTCTATCACCGGAAAAATCAATTCCAACTACCGGCACCAATCCCCCATTGGGTGCTGCTTTATACTCACTTCGTTCGTACCCCTTCGGGGCCAGCTAAAGCTGTTCAACGCAAGCGTTGTCGCTGCGACCTGGGGTCGCCTTTTATGAATTACATCCATGTAATTCACCCTACGGGCCAGCCTTCGGCTGTTAGAAAGTGCTTCCTGCACTTTCTTGCTTTGCGCCGCTTTCTTTTGGCGAAGCAAAAGAAAGTATCTCGCCAAAGGCGAAAGCTTTAAAACAAATAATCAGACTTCATTGAATTCATTGTTGTACTGCCGCTTCGCGTCGAGTACAACCTACAGTTTATGTATTGCCCTGCTTTTCCTGCCGCTTCACCATCTCCCACAACCCATCCATTTCCGCCAAATCACTCTGTGCCGGGCTCGAACCTTGTTCTACCAGCGCCTGCTCTACCTGACGAAAACGCCGCTCAAACTTTTGATTGGCCTGACGCATCACTTTTTCCGGATCAAAACCTTGTTTACGCACTACATTGACCAGCGCAAACATTAAGTCCCCTAACTCTTCTTCCAGTTCGGCAGCACCTGCAGGTAATTCAGCCACTTCCTGAATTTCTTCCTGCACTTTATCCCAGGCCCCTTGTACATCAGGCCAGTCAAAGCCGACCTGCGCACAACGTTTTTGCAGTTTGTAAGCACGGCTTAATGCCGGCATAGCCAGCGGAATATTATCCAACACTGATGTTTTGCCAGAAGCAGTGCGTTCTGTGGTTTTTATCGCTTCCCAGTTTTGCAGCACAGCTTTGCTGCTGTCCAAATTCATATCAGCAAAGACATGAGGATGGCGGCGGATCAGCTTGTCATTAATTGCGGCAGCGCAGTCGTCAAACTCAAAACGGCCTTCTTCTTTGGCGATCTGGGCGTAAAACACCACCTGAAACAATAAGTCACCCAGCTCATCTTTTAACTCGGCATAGTCTTCACGAGCTATAGCGTCGGCCACTTCATAGGCTTCTTCCAGCGTATAAGGCACTATGGTCTGGTAAGTTTGTTCTTTATCCCACGGGCAGCCGTTTTGTGGGTCCCGCAGTCTGGCCATAATGGCCAATAGTTGTTGAAGTGGTTGTGACACGGTAGATCCTGCAGAAGAAGCAACCGGAGCTAAAACTCCGGTGCTGTTGGTTATTCAATTCACCAATTAATGAAAACGTTTGGCTTCGATCACATCATCAATCTGGCTAACTTTGGTCAGCAGTTTGTTCAGTGAATCCAGGTTATACAGCTCCATCGTCATAATGATAGTGGCCGTTTGCTGGGAGATATCTGAGTTACTGCTCATCCGCAGCACGTTGGCTTTTTCATTGGCCAGAATGCTGGTGATATCCCGTAACAAACCATTACGGTCATGCGCCACTATACGAATAGTCACTTCATAACCTGAGGCGTATTTATCGCCCCAGGTGGCTTCAACCACCCGTTCACGATGCGCTTCCTGCAAAGTTTTAAACTGGTCACAGTCATCGCGGTGCACAGCTATACCGCGGCCCTGAGTGATATAACCAACTATCGCATCACCAGGCAGCGGCTGACAACAACCGGCCATATGGGTTAATAAGTTACCAACGCCCTGCACCACCACATGGCTTTTTGGCTGAGCCGACATAGGTTTGCTAATCAGGCGCGGGTCGATTTCAGGCTGTTGAATTTTGCCCGACTGACTTTGCACATAATGCACAACCTGGGTGACTTTAATTTCACCGCCACCAATACCAGCCAGTATCTCTTCCATGCTGTTAACGTTAAAACGCGCCAGCACTTTAGGAATATTGTCGATACTCAAATTCAACCGGCTTAATTCGGTGTCCAGCAGCTCTTTCCCTGCTGCTATGTTTTTATCTCTGTCCTGCAGACGGAACCAATACTGCACTTTGGAACGGGCACGACTGGATTTTAAATAGCCTGAGTTTGGGTTTAACCAGTCGCGGCTTGGGTTAGGTTCGCGGCCTGTTAAAATTTCAATTTGATCGCCGGTTTTCAGCTGATAGGTAAAAGGCACTATACGACCGGAAATTTTCGCGCCTATGCAACGGTGGCCCACATTGGAGTGCACATAATAGGCAAAATCCAGCGGCGTTGAGCCTACAGGTAAGTCAACAATATCGCCTTTAGGTGTAAACACATAAACCCTGTCTTCTGTGACCTGGTTTTTTAACTCTTCGGCTAAATCCGAGCCATCGACCAGCTCTTCCTGCCAGGCCAGCAGTTTGCGTAACCAGCTGATTTTCTCATCCAGTTGGCCTTCGCGAGCTGCATGACCAGCGCCTTCTTTATAGCGCCAGTGCGCCGCTACACCCAGTTCGGCATCGTCATGCATCTGATGGGTACGAATTTGAATCTCCACAGGGCGACCGGCAGGGCCAAGCACCACGGTATGAATAGACTGGTAACCATTTTGTTTAGGTGTGGCTATGTAGTCGTCGAATTCTTTTGGCAGATGACGCCAGGACGTATGCACTATACCCAAAGCGGCGTAGCAGTCCTGCACTTTAGTGGTGACTATACGCACGGCGCGAATATCGTACAGCTGATCAAAAGCCAGCTGCTTTTTCTGCATCTTTTTCCAGATGCTAAAAATATGTTTAGGCCTGCCGTACACTTCAACCGAAATAGCAGCGTCCTGCATTTTTTGCCGCACTGAGCCGACAAAATCCTGCATATATTGTTCGCGGTCTAAGCGTTTTTCTTCCAGCAAACTGGCAATTTGTTTGTAGGTTTGCGGGTGCAGGTAACGGAAAGCTAAATCTTCCAGCTCCCATTTAATTTGGCCTATGCCTAAGCGGTTGGCCAGCGGGCCAAAAATAGCGTTAGTTTCTTTGGCAGCCAGTACCCGGGTTTCTTCGTCGGCGTTTTTAACAGAGCGCAAGTAACAAATTTGTGCGGCCAGCTTTAACACCACTGCTCGCACATCTTCCACCATGGCCAATAACATACGGCGCAGGTTGTCGGCTTGTTGTGGATTGCTGCTTTGATTTGGGCCGACTGGAATAGAACGAATGGCTTCCATCTGGCGCACTGCGTTTAGCATGGTCAACACGGCGGAACAAAACTGGGTTTCCACCTGCTCCAGATCAATAAGTTTGGCTTCGACCAAAGGAAACAATAAGGCAGCGGTTAAGGCATCTTTGTCCATACGCAAATCAGCCAGAATTTCGACCATTTCCCAGCCCGTCTGAACTTCGGGCTCTTGATCAGTTAAATTCTGTTGATGTAACCAGAGTTCGACATCCAGCAGTGCATTAATTTTTGCTTCAGGTAAACCTAAAGCACTTAACCAGCTCTGAGTGCCGCCTGGGTGGTATTCGGCGCTATGTGATTGCCTTACCGTTACCATTCGCTACTTTCTCCTGTAAAACAAAGCCATCAACTCCAGATGGCTGGTTTGTGGAAACATGTCCATCGCACTGATTTTATCCAGCTGATAACCACAAGCCAGTAAAACTTTTGCATCCCGGGCAAAAGTGATCGGATTGCAGGACACGTACAATATCTGTGCCGGACTTAAAGCCGCTATTTGCTCCACTGCCCCCACAGCACCAGCACGGGCTGGATCGAGCAGTACTTTTTGGTACTTCGGCTTATTCCAGTCGGCTTTGGGCCAGGGCAAATGCAAATCAGCCTGACTAAAACTCAGATTGGTCAGGCCATTTAGTCCTGCATTACTTTCCGCCCGCTGCACCATAGTGGTGACGCCTTCTAAAGCATGCACCCATTTGGCGCGCTGCGCTAAAGCCAGACTGAAGTTACCTATACCAGAGTACAGCTCTAACACTTGATCGTCAGGTTGAAGATTGAGCCAATCCAGTGCCTGCTGCACCATTTGCTGATTAATGCTCTGATTTACCTGAATAAAATCAGCGGCAGAAAACTTCAGCTTTAAACCCAGTGCTGGCAACTCATAACAAGGTTCTGCAGTTCCGACTTGCCAATGCTGATAAAGTTCAGGCTCTGCTTCGCCTATCCATAGGGCGCCGGGCCAGGTCTGGATCAGTGCTTGTTGATCGGATTCTGGTAAAGGCCGGATATGCCGCACTATTAAATACACCTGACCATCAGCATCCAGCGCTTCAACATGAGTAATAGCAGAGCCTTGTTGCAGTTTTGGCAGCTGTTGTTGTAATACGCTAAACACAGAAGTTAAAGCCGGACTGAGCACCATACAGTGTTCAATTGTGGTAATAACTTTGTCGTTGGCTTTACGAAAACCCACTGTAAATTGCTGCGTTTTTTTATCAAACCAAACGCCAATGCGGGCTTTACGTCTATAACCCTGGCCTTCGCTTTTCAGCGGGGACTGCCAGGGTAAACTGGTTAAACCGGTTTGATGGCGGATCAGTTGATCCACGCCCTGCTGTTTTAATTCCAACTGATCTTCTGCCGACAGATACTGCAGTTGACAACCACCGCACTCGGCAAAATGCTTACATAACGGAGCTTGGCGCAATGGTGAGGCTTGCAGCACTTTGACTACTTTACCTTTGGCCGATTTATCTTTTTGTTCGGTCAACTGCACTTTTACCCGTTCACCAGGCAAAGCACCACTGACGAATACGATACGCTTTTGCTCAAAGCCTATGCCCTGAGCTTCGTGATCCAGACGCTCGATCTGCACTTCGATTTGTTTTAACTGTTGAGGTTTATCTCTGGTGCCTTTGGCAGCCTGATAAATTTTGACCATCTGGACTTAGTACCTGTGGTGGGCTTTTGGTAAGCCTTGTGTCATTATAAATTCGCTCCGGACTATTCTATCAAGCAGCGCTACAGATGACGAAAATTGGTTTAAGAGATTGGGTCTTATTGACCACCCTAGTGCCGACCTTGCTGGTCAGTTTATGCCTTGGGGGTTATTTTAGCTATGCCCGCCATCATGATTTAGCCCAGTATCTGGAAGATCAGGCTGAAAACATTGCTGTGCCTTTAGCTATAGCCAGTGAACATGCCTTATTACATAACAGCAGGCAAGACGTCAAACGTTTGCTGGATGTCAGCCACAGAAAAAACTCAGCGCTGGTGAAAAGTATCGCCATTTTTAATGCCGACCACGAGCTCTTTGTCACCACTAATTATCATAAAGACTTTGCCATGCTGAAGTACGAGCCAGACAGTGCTATTCCGCAGCAAAGCACCATCACCGACCTTGGCAACTGGCTGGTGATCCGCACGCCTATTTTGCCGGAACAAGCTGATTTCAGCACAGATCCGGCCGACCAGCCGCTAGGTTACATCTCAGTGCAGGTCGCTAAAGACAAAGTGATGCTGGCGCAGCAAACCTCTTTGCTCAGCAGCTTGCTGATTATTTTGGCAGGGCTTGCCGCTTGTGTGTATTTCAGTTTGCGCCTGATTAAACGTGTTAGTCGTCCTCTGCAACAAATGGGGGATGTGATAGACCAACTGCGCGAAGGTCAGTATCAAAGCCAGTTACAGCAGCCGTTTTTAGGCGAACTGGAGCAATTGCGCTCTGGCATTAATGCACTGGCAACGGCGCTGAAAACCCATGACGAAGAAATGCAGCAAAGCATTGAACAGGCGACCAGCGACTTACAACAAAGTATGGAACAGCTGGAGATGCAAAATATCGAGCTGGACCTGTCCCGTAAAAAAGCCATGGAAGATAACCGCAGCAAATCTGACTTCCTTGCCAAAATGAGTCATGAATTACGCACACCACTGAATGCTGTTATTGGCTTTGCCCGTCAGTTGCTGAAAACCAACCTGACGCACAACCAGCAGGATTATCTGGCCACTATTCAAAAATCTGCCAACAGTTTGTTAAGCCTGGTCAATGACGTGTTGGATTACGCCAAACTGGAAGAAGGCAGAATGCCGATTAACCCCGAGCCTTTTTCATTACGCGATTTATTAAATGATTCGGTGGAGTTACTGGCCTCGAATGCCTTTGATAAACAGCTGGAACTGGTCTTGCTGGTTGAGAACAGCTGCCCCGATGATTTAATAGCCGACCCCATGCGGATTAATCAAATTCTGACCAATATTGCCGGCAATGCGATTAAATTCACCGAACAAGGCAGTGTAGTGATCCGCGTTAGCTGTCGCCCTATGCCGGATGAACAATGGCAACTGCGCTTTTCAGTGCAGGACACAGGTATAGGTATTCATGAAGAGCAGCAAAAAAGTTTGTTTGGCGGTTTCACTCAGGCCGACAACAGCATAGGCCGTCGTTATGGTGGCACAGGCTTAGGCTTAGTGATTTCGCAGCGTTTAGTCACAGCTATGGGCGGTAAAATTGGCTTCGACAGCAAAGCAGGCGAAGGTTCGACCTTCTGGTTTACGTTGCTGTGCAAACGTCATCACCTATCCATAGCTGAACCTTTGCCTTTGGCAGAGCTGAAGCAAAAAACTGTGTTGTATTTTGAGCCTCAGCAGTATTCCCGTGAAGCCATGTTGGCTCAGCTGGATCATTGGGGACTCAATATCATCAGTTGCAGCAATATGAGCCAGTTGAGCCAGACTTTGGCTTTACAGCCGCAAATTGATATGGCGCTGATTGGCCGCTCTATTTCACTGAATCAGGTGAATCAGGTGATTGAATTGCTGCAGCAGTTACAGCTACACAGCGAACAGCTGTATTTGCTGGTTAATACCTTGTCGCCGAATTTACGTGAAGTATTACAAGCCTCAGGCGCCAAAGCTGTGTTATCCAAGCCAGCACATTACCGCAAACTAGCGATGACGCTGGCTCAGCCTTATTTAGATTTCCCAGAGCAAAACCCGTTACAGGACAAACCCAAAGCCCGCTTACGGGTGCTGTCAGTGGATGATAACGAAGCCAACTTAAAACTGATTAATACCCTGCTGTCTGAAATGGTCGAGCAGGTCGATTCAGCCCGTAATGGCGCTGAGGCTTGGCAAAAGGCCAACCAGCAGCACTACGATCTGATTTTTATGGATATTAATATGCCGGTGATGGACGGCATTCAGGCTTGTCAGCGTATTCAGCAAAGTTCGCTGAATGAAGCCACCCCTATTATTGCTGTGACTGCTCATGCCTTAGAGGGCGAAAGAGAGAGGCTTTTAGCTTTAGGTTTTTGTGAATTTTTAACCAAACCCCTGGATGAAAAATTACTGCATTACACCTTGCGTGAGTGTTGCCCTGATTTCCAACAAGCGTTGGCAGCTTCTGTCAGTGAAACTCAGTTGCCACAAAGCAAACAGCTGGACTGGACTCTGGCTTTGCAAAGAGCGGGCGGCAAACTGGACTTAGCCAAAGAAATGTTATGGATGCTGGTGCAGTCTTTACCTGAAAGCCTGGCTTTGATTCAACAGGCGATGCAACAACAGGATGCAGAGCAATTGCTGCAGCATATTCATAAACTGCATGGAGCCAGCTGCTACACAGGTTTGCCAGTCATCAAACAACTGACAGAACTGATTGAAACAGAACTGAAAAAAGGTAAACAAGCTGAACAACTGGAACCTGAGTTATTTGAACTACAGGACAGGGTCCAATCCTTATTGCAGGACGCCAAAAACTGGCCGCCGTTGGTCACTGAGCCAGCACCAACAAAAGTATCAGGCTAATCATTAGCGTAAGTGCGACGTTTCTGCAAAATATCCTTGATTTGATCCACCGTGGTATCGTCATTGCAGGATGTGCCTGCAAATAACCATAGTGCATTTTTACCTGCATCAGGAGGCGGCACTCTCCAACACACCCCATGCGCATTAATCAACGAACTGCCGTCGGTAAAGGCTTTTACTGGTTTAAACATATCAGGCGCCAGATCAGTATCGACCGGATTGATGGATCTGACCACCACTTCACGTTGTTGGTTCCACTCTGTCATTGGCTCTGAGGCTTTAGCCGTCACAGAAGCAAGTGCGCGATCTGCCAGCGACATAGGGCCAGCCGCTTCGGTTGGTTTTTCCTCACGCATTTCTGCATTGGCTGTGGCTTCAAGGGCTGATTTTAGTTCAGCAGCCGGAGTCACGGCTGTGGTTTCAGAAGTTTTGGCCTTGCTAACGGCCGTATTTTTTTTAGCTGAAAGCACAGATTGTGGTGTTTTGTTTTTAATGATCACTTGCTGTTCAGCTGCAACAATGGCTGGCGCTGGTTTCGCCCGAATTGCAGTGTAACTGTAACTTTGAATAACAGTTGAAGCTGAGGGCTTTTCAGGCGTTGGGATCACCACAAAGGAGAGCGCCCACAGCAATAAAGCATGAACTACAATAGAAAATATCCATATCTTCACAACAGCACTCCGATGTCAGGCTGAGGTTTCTGACATCGGAGCAACTCAAAGATTCAATAGGGCAGAAAAAAGTTACCAACTAAGGTATTGATAATATTAACCTTGGAAGAACTGGACTTTGTTACGCCCTTGCTGTTTTGCCTGATACATGGCGGTGTCGGCATCTTCAATCAGCTTGGTAAAATGATAACCAGATATTTGCGCTGAAGTGACACCAAAACTGGCGCTTAACTTAAACTCATAACCCGAAACGGCGGTATCTATATTGCTGATCGCATCCCGGCAAATATCGGCCAGCAAGTGCGCTTTATCGCTTTGGCAGCCCGGTAATAAAATGGCAAATTCTTCCCCGCCAATACGACCAAACACATCGTTATTGCGCATAAAGTTGCGACAGGTGTCCACTGTCTGACGTAAAGCCCAATCACCAGCGGCATGACCATACTGGTCGTTTATTTGCTTAAAATGGTCCAAATCAAACACAATAAGGGCGGCGGGTAACTGACCTTTTTCGCATAAAGCTAGAGCTTCTTTGGCCGAAGCAGAAAAGTGATACCTGTTGCTGATTGCCGTTAAATCATCGTATTCAGCCAAAGCTTTAAAGCGCTGACGGGCAACAAAACTGCGGTAAGCCATAAAGGCAAGACCCAGTACCAGCAGCACTAAAGCAACAATCAACAGTTTGTTAAAGGTAGCCTGATGTTTAAGTGCAGTTTGTTCGTACTGCAGCAACTGATTGTCTTTATCCAGCAAAGCAATTTTTTGATTTTGCGCCAGAATTTCTGAGTGGGCTGTGTGATAAGCCATTTGTTGTGCTGACTTATCATCCATATAAGCGGTAAAAGCTGCCATATATTGCTCATTGTACTCTAGAGCTTGTTGGTAGTTTTTTTCGGTTTTAGCAATTTGATGCAATACCGCAAATGTTTCCGCCGCGACTAAGCTGGATCTGTCTTGTTTTAAAGCATCAGTAACTTTTATCGCATGTTCTTTTGCTAAATCAACCTGACCAAGACCGTAGTAGGCTTGCGCAAGGACACTATCAAATTTAAGTATCAATGAATAATAGCGGGTAGATTCAACCTGATTATTATGAGACAGCAGCAAGCTGATCGCACCTTGATAATCGTTCAGGTCTATCTTGTGTCTAGCGATAAGGGCCACGATGATGTTTGCCCATAAAGGTTCATTGTGTTCTGTGCAGTAGGTCAGACCTTCAGCAGATTTCAACTGAAAATCATCTGTACGGCCAGACAGATACAGCGCTTCAGCTCTCAATTGATGCGCGGCGCATACCGCATTTGAACTGGGCTTTTCATTAATTAGCTGATCGATATAACTTAATGACAAATCATGTTTGCCTATCAGGTTGTACATCAGAGCGATCACCCTCATCCCCTGCTCACGGGCTTCCGGCTGAGAGACCATATCCAGTTGGATGATGAGTTGTTCAAGGTACACAAAGGCATCAAGATAGCGGCGCACCAACACCAAACTATTGATGGCCAGAGCTTTTGCTCTGAACGAAATAACAGCATCTGCCTGTTCAATCAGTGGCATCAAAATGCTCAGAGCTTGCTGAGTATTGCCCTCATACACTGCACTGTATGCTTTCAGCAGCGTTAAATACTCTTGTTCAAAGCCTGACAGTTGATTTTCGTCAGCCTTCAGCTCATTCAGCTTTACGGAAAACTCTTGAAAATCACTGCTTTTAATTCTGTCTAAATACAACAGTTTATCAAGCCACACTGTGGCGAGGACAGGTGTAGAAAAACAAGCAAACAGAAGCGGCAGCAGAAAAAGCCGCACACCTCTGATAAACCTGGGGTTGATTGTTAAAAACAACATTTATCCAACTTTCAGAAAGCTGATTTTCTCTGTTTCTGGTTCTTGCTCCGGCTCTGCCGGTTCATCACCATCTGGTTGATCTGCTGGATGCACACCACAAACAACATTAGTACGGGCTCCTAACATTTGCTCTAAGGCTTGCTGGTCTCCACTGATTACAGCTGCTACAAGCATAGGATCGGTGTCCGCCATTAACTCTGCTAATTGCTCTGCATCAGCGTAACGTAACTCTGAGCTTTGACCCATTTTTTCTAATAACTGAATAACAACTGACATAGTAACTCCCTGACTTTACGAGAAAGATCTGCAATATGTCGCAGACAGGCTCAACAACCGAATCCACTGTAAAACGATAAAATTAAAAGCACAAGGAAAGCAGGTCATCCTGCTGAAAATAGCTATAAAGATACTTTGACTCAGTCTGGTGTATACCAGTACCTGCCATACTGAGCGGGATCAGCACTATAGCCAGCAGCAATGTTCGAGCGGACTGCAGCCTTGTTGTCCGGATTAGTCTGAGTCCATACCTTCACGCCAGTGAACACTTGGAGCACTCGTTGACTGAACGCTAGTTTAGCCTCAGTGCCATACCCCAGACCTTGCCAGTCAGGTAATAACATCAAGCCCACTTCAGCAGTGGCCGTCTCTGATTGCCACTGATTGACCGCACATAAACCTATAGGGTGGCCATCACGGCATATCGCCAGAAATAATCGCTTAAAAGGCATTTTAGTATTGAGGCGCAACGCAATCTGAAAGCTATTTTTGGCTTTTTCTGTATCAAGGGGTGGACCAATAAAGGCCATCACTTCAGCGCTGGTGTATAAATCCAGATACAGCTGCTGGTCTTGTGGCATAAAAGGCCGGATCAATAAGCGCGGTGTTTGGATCACAAAGTTATCTGCAACAGCAGCTTTAGCCCAGTCCGCTGTCATACCAGGCCTTCTTGCGCCACCACAGCTTTTAACTTATCCAGAATAACCTGATTGGCTTTGGCTACAGTAGCCGGAGGTATAACTAAGGTAGTTTTTAAATCCATCTGGGCTTTGGGTAAGTCAGACAAAGGGATACGCTCGATACGGGGTTGTTGAATAGGTAAAGTGACGGCTTCGTATAAAATCACCTGATGATCCAGCGGGTACCATTGGCTTAGCAGTTCTACTAACACATCACGATAGGCGCTGCCGGTCGTGAATTTAGCCAACGACTTATCACCTGCCACCCCTGGTTGCCATAAAATTAAATAGGCAGCGGTATCGATCGTTCGCTGGTAAAACATCAGATTGCTGGCTTCGTAATGCTGGCAGCCATAAGTGCCAGGGTCTAAACCCAAATCTGCATATAAACAGTCTTCGGCTGAAATGCCTGGCTCCATATGAGCCCGATAGCCTTCAGCTATAGCTTCTTTAATAGCCTGATGTGGCACCCAGGCAAACACTCCTGGGTGACCATAAAAAGCCCCACAGACTTTTTTGCCAGCATGTACTTCCGCCAGCATAGCAGCCACCATTTGTTTGTAGGTGATCATGCGGGATTGGCCTTCAGAGTAATAAGGCTGCAGGCTTCGTACATCAGCATTCATGCCCTGGATCCACAGCTCAGTAGTACCATCAGCCACCAATACAAAAACAACATCAGCTTGTTCTATATAACTGCGGGATAAAGGACTGATATGAGAACCCAAAGTCATACCTGTACCTACACAAACTAAACTGCCTTTTTGCATTTACTTCAACTCCTGCCGTAAGTGAAGTACTTATACCCTAATTAGGCAGGAAATTGGTAGGGGCGCGGGTTTATCCCCGCCCGTCTCAAATTACAATTCAATGTCGCACGAGTTTATCCCCGCCCGCAGAGCTTAGGATTCTAAAATAACAGTAGCACAGGCATAAGCCTGCTCGTCGCTGATGGAGAGCCAGACTGAACGCACTTGCATTGAATCGGCCAGCTCTTTGGCCGGGCCTGTGAGTTCAAGTTGAGGGCGACCTGAAGGGTCGTTGCTGACTATAAAATGTTGAAAGGAGATACCACGGCCTATGCCGGTACCAAGCGCTTTAGCAGCTGCTTCTTTGGCGGCAAAACGTTTGGCGAAATAACGGGCTGGCTGGCCATGAGCAGCTAAGATTTGCTGCTCAGATTCAGTGAGGACCCTTTGTATTAAACGGGGTGAGCGCGTCAGGCTTTGCTCTATACGCGCTATTTCGATGATGTCGGTGCCTAAACCAACAATGGCCATTAACGGCGCGCCTCCACCATCAGGCGTTTCATTTCAGCCACAGCTGGGCCTAAGCCAGAGAAAATGGCGCGGGCAACAATAGCATGACCAATATTCAGCTCGTACATTTGAGGAATGGCGGCTATAGGCTGCACATTATGGTAATGCAGGCCATGACCAGCATTGACTGTTAAACCTAAAGAGGCAGCATAAGCCGCGGCTTCGGTAATGCGCTCAAGTTCCGCTTTTTGTTTTTTCGGATCCGTCGCTTCAGCGTATTGGCCTGTGTGAATTTCAATATAAGGCGCGCCAGCTTTAGCCGCTGCTGCTATTTGTTTTTCATCGGCGTCGATAAACAACGAGACTAAAATATTGTCCTGCTGCAGGCGTAATACTGCTTCCTGAATTTTATCGAACTGGCCTGCTACTTCCAAACCACCTTCTGTGGTCAGTTCCTGGCGTTTTTCCGGCACTAAACAGCAGAATTCAGGTTTTAACTGAGCGGCAATACCTAACATTTCTTCAGTCACAGCCATCTCAAAATTCAGACGAGTAGCGATGGTTTGGCGCAATACAAATAAATCGCGGTCCTGAATATGGCGGCGGTCTTCACGTAAATGCACAGTGATACCATCAGCGCCAAATTGCTCAGCCAATAAGGCAGCATGCACAGGTTCAGGGTAATAAGTACCACGGGCCTGACGTAAAGTGGCGACGTGATCGATATTGATACCTAAATAAATGGCGCTCATAGCTAGTTCCTGACAGGTTGAAATAATGCTCTGCTGGTTAAAGGTTTACTGCCAAGCAAAGGGGCTAACAATAAGCGGCTTAACTGCTTGGCGGTTTTTAATACGTCGTCTTGCTGCCATTGCTGCTGGCCTATAGCTTTCAGATTTTCGCCTTTCCAGCCTTTACCTGAAATTTGCCAGCCTTGCTCCGGCCACCACTGATACAAAGCGCCGTCCTGTATAGCTTCGCCCTGAGAATCGTAATCCCAGTCCACTGGCTGACCTAATTCAGTCAATAATGAAAACTCAAACTGACGTAGACAAGGCTCCAGATCGTTAGTTAACAGTTGCTGCAAGGTCTGCTGGTACAACTCAAATAAAGCGTCGGAACCTACATTTTCCGGCCATAAGCGGCAAATCAGCTCGTTTAAATACATGGCACCAAACAGCTTTTCACCTTGCAGCAAAAAGGCTGGGCCTGCTTCTTCAGCTTTACTGACAGTTTTTAATTCAGAACGACCCAGCAGTTCCAGTTGTAACAACTGAAAAGGCTGCAATGACAAACGTTGTTGTTTTTTACTGCTGGATTTGCGGATCACAGCACTGACCCGGCCCAGTTCAGGCACCAGCAGCTGCAATAACAACTGCTGTTCCTTAAAAGCGCGGCTGTGCAGAATAAAAGCTGGCCAGCTGCGATTGTCCATTTTAGTCTTCGCCGTAACCTAAGCTGCGTAATGCACGCTCGTCATCAGCCCAACCTGATTTCACTTTCACCCATACCTGTAAAAATACCGGCTGTTCAAACAAGGTTTCCATATCTTTACGGGCTTCAGTGGCTATGGTTTTTATCCGTTCGCCTTTTTTACCTATCACCATCTGCTTTTGTGTGTCACGTTCAACCAGCACTAAAGCGGCGATATGGTAATGTTTTTCTTCCCATTTAAAGCGTTCAATTTCAACTGTCACTGCATAAGGCAATTCGTCGCCAAGGAAACGCATCAGCTTTTCGCGCACTATTTCCGAGGCCATAAAGCGGCTGCTGCGGTCAGTGACATATTCTTCAGGGAAGAAAAATTCACAAGGCGGTAATTGTTTTTGTACCAGCTCGCGTAACGACTGTACATTGGTGCCTTTTTCCGCGGACAAAGGGATGATTTGCTGAAAATCGAGCTGACTGCCAAGCCATTGTAAATGCGGCAGCAAGTCTTCTTTGTCTTTGTACAAATCGACTTTATTCACCACCAACAGCACTGGTTTTTTTGCCGCGATCAAACGGTTTAATACCATCTGATCGTCGTCCGTCCAGCGAGTGCCTTCCACCACAAAAATAATCAGCTCTACATCCAGTATGGTACTGGCAGCCGCTTTATTCATCAGACGGTTAATGGCGCGTTTTTCTTCGATATGTAAACCTGGCGTGTCGACATACACAGTCTGGTAATTATCCTGTGTGTCTATACCAACAATACGGTGGCGGGTGGTCTGTGGTTTACGTGACGTAATACTGACCTTCTGACCCACCAGCTGGTTTAATAAAGTGGATTTACCCACGTTTGGACGGCCAACTATGGCAACCAATCCGGCAAAAGTCTCAGAGGTCATTTTTTACTTGTTCCAACAAAATCCGCGCTGAATCCTGTTCAGCTTTACGTCTGGAATTGCCAGACGCGGTAACAGGCGCTCTGCCCTGCACAGTACAACGCACGGTAAATATTTGATCGTGATCGTCGCCTTGCGTATCTATCACTTCATACAAAGGTAAAGGCAAACGACGCCCTTGCAGGTATTCCTGCAACTGGGTTTTACTGTCTTTATGCACGCCTGGCTGAATCACAGTTAAACGGCTGCCATACCAACTTAATATCCGCTCTTTACAGGCTTCAATGCCAGCATCTAAAAAGATAGCACCTAAAATGGCTTCGACGGCATCAGCCTGAATGGATTCACGGCGTAAGCCACCGCTTTTCATTTCACCAGGGCCTAAGCGCAGGAATTCGGCCAGCTCCAGTTCTTTGGCAATTTCAGCTAGCGTAACGCCTTTCACTAAAGACGAACGCATGCGGGTTAAGTCGCCTTCGCGGGCTTTCGGAAAATGGATATACAGGGCTTCGGCAATCACCATACTTAATATGGCGTCGCCTAAAAATTCCAGCCGCTCGTTGTGCTCACCTTTACAACTACGGTGAGTCAGGGCTTGTTCGAGTAACGCGACCTGTTGAAACTGGTAACCCAGCTTTTTCATCAGGCCGCTAACAGGTTTTTGCATTAATTAATTTTGCCTAAACGTTCAAAACGCACGCCAACCGGCACCCATGAAGGCAACCAGTTATCCGGGTCTTCACTAAATTCAAAACTCATCCAGATAAATACCGCTTTACCCACCAGATTTTCTTCAGGCACAAAACCCCAGGCACGGCTGTCACGGCTGTTATCGCGGTTATCGCCCATCGCAAAATAGTGACCTTCAGGCACAATAAACTCTTCGATGGCAGTCCCTGGCTGTTTGTAGTACTGCATTAAATCTTCTGCTTTAAACGGATGCTGCAGTATGTCGTGTTTATGCTCGCCAAATTGCTCGGAGTAGCGTTTGGTTGGCAATTCGCCATCCATAAACTCGCCTTCAGCTTGCAAAGTCAAAGGCACTGCTTCTAAACCAGGGCAGGTACTTTTGTCGGCTGCAGCACAAGCAGGCTGGATAAACAGCTGCTTGTTTTTGTAGATAATGCGATCACCAGGTAAACCCACAGTACGCTTGATAAAATCAATAGTAGGTTGTTCCGGGTATTTAAATACAATCACATCACCCCGTTCTGGCCGGCCTGTGGTGATCAGCGGCTTACGCCACACTGGATCCTTCACGTCGTAGGAGTACTTTTCCACCAGAATAAAGTCGCCGACCAATAAGGTGGGCATCATCGAGCCTGATGGGATCTGAAACGGCTCGTATAAAAACGAACGGATAATGGTAATAGCTAAAATCAGCGGGAAAATTTCTTTGGCAGTTTCTGCCAGATAAGAAGGTTTTTCCAGCTCTTCAATAGCGCTTAATGGCAGACCACCCGCTGCAGCCGCCTGAGCGGTTGCAACTTTAACTTTACGTTTTGGCGCAAATACCAGTATATCAATCAGCCAGATCAAACCACTGACTAAGGTCAATACTACGAGGAAAATTGCAAAATAACCTGCCATAACTACCCTTGTTGTTATTTACCGACTTTCAGAATGGCAAGGAAGGCTTCCTGTGGAACTTCCACATTACCTACCTGCTTCATACGTTTTTTACCGTCTTTCTGTTTCTGCAACAGCTTTTTCTTCCGGCTGATATCGCCGCCATAACATTTAGCTAATACGTTTTTACGTAATTGTTTTACCGTAGTACGGGCAATCACGTGTGCACCTATAGCCGCCTGAATAGCGATATCAAACATCTGACGCGGGATCAGCTCTTTCAGTTTTTCAGCCAACTCACGACCACGGCCCTGAGCAAAGTCTTTATGGCTGATAATAGCCAAAGCATCAACACGCTCACCGTTGATCAGAATATCAACCCGTGACATCTCAGAGGTCTGGAAACGTTTAAAAGCATAATCCAGCGACGCATAACCGCGGCTGGTGGACTTTAAGCGGTCAAAGAAATCCATCACCACTTCAGCCATTGGCAGTTCGTACACTACGGCGACCTGACGACCGTGGTAGGTCATATTCATCTGCACACCACGTTTTTCAATACAAAGGTTAATGACGTTACCTAAGTATTCTTGTGGGACCAGAATATGAGCTTCAACTATTGGCTCACGGATTTCATCGATATTGCCCACAGGCGGCAGTGCGCTTGGGTTATCAACCATCACTGTTTCGCCAGCTTTGGTGACCACTTCATACACTACGGTAGGTGCTGTGGTGATTAAGTCCAGATCGTATTCACGCTCTAAACGTTCCTGAATAATTTCCATGTGTAACATACCAAGGAAACCAATACGGAAACCAAAACCTAAAGCGCTGGAGCTTTCTGGTTCATAAAACAGGGAAGAGTCGTTTAAGCTGAGTTTTTCCAATGCATCACGGAAATCTTCGTAATCGTCTGAAGACACAGGGAATACACCTGCATACACCTGTGGCTTAATACGTTTAAAACCAGGTAAAGGCTCAGTGGCTGAGTTTTTCGATAAAGTTAAAGTATCGCCCACCGGCGCGCCTTTAATTTCTTTAATACCACAGATAACAAAACCTACTTCACCTGTATTTAAGATACCTGTGTTGTTGGCTTTAGGGGTAAATACACCCACTTTGTCCACTTCGTAGACCATGCCAGTCGACATGACTTTGATTTTGTCTTTTAACTGAATTTTACCATGTTTTACACGCACCAGTGACACGACGCCCTGGTAAGGGTCAAACCAAGAATCGATGATCAAAGCCTGAGTTGGGCCATCCGGATTACCTTCAGGGCATGGAATATTGGCGACTATAGTCTCCAGCACATCTTCGATACCTAAACCGGTTTTGGCAGAACACTGCACAGCGCCTATGGCTTCGATACCGATAATGTCTTCAATTTCTTCGGCAACGCGATCTGGATCGGCTTGAGGTAAGTCGATTTTATTCAGAATTGGTAAGACTTCGAGGTTCATTTCCAAGGCTGTGTAGCAGTTGGCTACGGTTTGAGCTTCAACACCCTGGCCCGCATCAACCACCAATAAAGCACCTTCACAGGCTGCTAAAGAACGGCTGACTTCATAAGTAAAGTCAACGTGGCCTGGCGTGTCGATAAAGTTCAGCTGATAAGTTTCGCCGTCTTTGGCTTTGTAATGCAAAGTTACGCTTTGCGCTTTAATGGTGATACCACGCTCACGTTCCAGATCCATTGAATCTAAAACCTGCGCCTGCATTTCACGATCGGTTAAACCACCACAAAACTGGATCAGACGATCCGACAGCGTCGATTTGCCGTGGTCTATGTGGGCTATGACTGAAAAGTTACGAATATGAGTAATTTTTGGCATTTTTTCCGCTAAAGCTGCTATCAGGTGGCCCCACTCTGACCCTTATGGTCACAAACCGGGCGAACACCAAAGTTGATTCAGATAAATTTGCCGCGAATTGTACTCGATCTCGGCATTGGTTGCTATGTGTTCAGATGTTACAGCGGATTTCAGCGGAGTATTAATCTGTGATACGGATATGTTGTACCGCCAGTTCCGGCAATACCGCAAGGATCTCTATTTGCTCTTGCTGTGCCGATGGACCACTGATGAAGCGCGCCACAGCAAAACCAGCAGCTAATGCAGATAAAGAACCCAGCACTATGACAGTCTCTGCCAATTGCAGCCGACTTAATAAAGCAGCCACTGCAATCAGACAAAACAAGGGGAATAAATACAGCAAAGCCGCAGCAGACAACAGATGTTGTTCGCTGACAGCTATTTTGACTTTTTGCCCTTCCAGTAACTGCAACTGACTTTTGACAAAAAACAGATTTTCACGTGGGGTTAAAGCTTTAGCTACCACACCAGTACCACAGTCGTTATTAGACTGACAGGCATTGCAGCTACTGATACTTTGAGTTTTCAGCCAGACACCATCGCTCTGGCTTTTCATCACAGTAGCAATTTCTTCCAGCATTTAACGCACCGATTCGGCGATTTGTCGGGCCGTCTCAATAGACACAGGGCCTATCACAGTGACATCAAACTGGTTTTTTGGCATGACAAATATAGTGGTCGCTCCATCGCGGAAAGCCTGAGCAGGCAAACTTGCACTGGGCTGCACAAATACAGACACCTGATGTAAGCCGTCATATAACAACCATTGCTCCAGAACCTGTTGCGGCACCATAGCTGCCGTGACAGAAACTTCCTGATAACCATCAGGTAACCAGGACAATTCCAGCGGGCTTTGCGGCAAAGCTACGTTGGGTATTGTTTCAGCAACAGCTGGTAATTCCGCATTGGCAGCCACATTCAGTATTTCAGGCAAAGTGGCGTGGGGCAAAATATGGGTAACCACCCACCGCTCCAGCACTTCATTCTGAACAGTTAAAGTGTCTATTTTCAGCGGAAAACCTGTCTGACTGTCTAACCACAACCAATAGCCCGGCCTGCCACTTTGCAAAGGCGTTAAACGCAATAACTGAGCAGAACGACCCGATAATTGAGTCGCACCGCCAGGCACTGCATCGTATAAGGTTTTGATGGATTCGATATCACGATACAACAGAGCAGGAAGTTCTTTGATAGTACTGCTGCTGGTTGCCAGAGGCGCTTT
This sequence comes from Rheinheimera soli, assembly GCF_021290985.1. Classification (GTDB taxonomy): domain Bacteria; phylum Pseudomonadota; class Gammaproteobacteria; order Enterobacterales; family Alteromonadaceae; genus Pararheinheimera; species Pararheinheimera soli. Next base: position 37,389 of record NZ_JAJOYU010000010.1, on the reverse strand, counting down.
TTCAGGTGCAATGTAATACACCATCTCACCACGACGCAAAATTTCAACGCCACTTTGTTCCAGTGGCATCAGTTGCTCTATCTCTGAATCATTGTGTACGCCATGCACCCAACGGTAGCTGTCTACCTGATTGGGTTTGATGACAACAAAGGAAGCTTCAAAATTAAATTGACGAACCGAACTCTGACTTCGCTCAAACCACTCCCATCCCGAGACTTCGGCGAAGCTCAGGCTGGAGTAACACAAGATGATCAAGGCACTGCTTAAGCCTTTCCAACCCATATTTATTGCTCTTGTCTTGGTTTCTCAGCTGGAGTTTCTGGAGTGTTCTGCTGTGCAGTGTCCATTACTCTGATTTGCTGACGATGTGCCTGCAGCAGTTGCTGCAAACGTTGTTGCTGTTCCAGCATAGCCTGACGTTGTTCCTGTTCAAAACGGGAATTTACTGACGTCTGACTCAAACTAACAGGTGTGGCAAAACCAGCAACAGGCTGAGTTTGTAACACAGGTAAAGGTGAATTCAGATCTGCATCCTGGCCTGCCCCCTGGAACTGTTGAACACCTAGCACAGCAACTAATGCCACGCTGGCGGCTACAGTGCCTTGAAAACCAGTTTTAAACCAACCCGTATTGGCGGCTTCACCCAGTTTTTTCCAGAACGACACAGCTGTTTGTTGTCCCTGTACTAGTGGGCTGCTTTCTAACTGATAAGCAGGCTCTTGATCCAACAGGCTGGCAAAGTTATCTGCAAACTGCATATCCAGTTGAGCTGGCAATTCATTACGAATGGCAGCACCAATCAAATGATAACGCGCAAAGCTCTGCTGTAATTCAGCGTCTTGCAGTAATCTGTCTAATTGTTCCGGACTGATTGCCTGGTTATCACTAGCAGCCGAGAGCCAATCTGATTTTTCTGACGACATACCGATTCCTGTTTAGTAGAGGTTCAACTAATGAGCGGTTTTAACTGCGCATCAATAGCTTCACGTGCACGGAAAATTCGACTTCTGACTGTTCCTATTGGGCAGCCCATCACTTCCGCAATCTCTTCGTAACTTAAGCCATCCAATTCACGCAACGTAATAGCTGTGCGTAATTCGTCTGGCAACTTTTCAATGGTATCGAACACAACATTACGGATTTCATCGGATAACAAAAGTTTTTCCGGAGAATCCTGCTCTTTTAACGCATCGCTACCGTCATAAAACTCGGCATCATCCGCATCTACGTCTGTAGATGGTGGCTTGCGTCCTGTCGCTACCAGGTAATTTTTAGCGCTGTTCACAGCTATCCGGTACAACCAAGTGTAAAATGCACTCTCACCACGAAAGCCGGGAATAGCACGGTAAGCTTTAATAAAGGCTTCCTGAGCTACATCCGCCACATCGCCATGATTAGAGACATAACGTGAGATTAAGTTCGCAATCCGATGCTGGTATTTTTTTACCAACACATTAAAGGCTGCTTTATCCCCTTGTTGTACCCGCTGGACAATCTGCCAATCCAATTCTTGCTCGCTCATCCGAGCCTTTCCCCTAATGCTAAATACTACTTTCTTTTTGCAACTGGCGCTCGTCAAGCGTACCCTTATGACTGGAAGCTATATGAATAGTTCTTGGAATAAGTAAAAAAAGTTACAATTTGCCGTTTCTGATACGGCCAGCCGCCGGAAAGTAGCGTATAAAGACCCAAATTACAGACATTTATGTGTTTTTGACTGAATAAGTGTATCGCATGCAACAACAAAAAAAACATCTTTGTGACGTATTAATTATCGGCAGCGGTGCTGCGGGTTTATCGCTGGCTTTGCATCTGGCCGACACTGCCAAAGTGATAGTGCTGAGTAAAGGCCCTTTGCGTGAAGGCTCTACCTTATATGCTCAAGGTGGCATAGCTGCCGTATTTGATGAAAACGACAGTATCGCCTCCCATGTGGATGACACCTTAATAGCTGGCGCCGGCTTATGTGAAGCTGCCGCAGTGCAGTTTACTGCTGAGCATGCCAAAGAAGCCATGGAATGGTTAATTGGTCAGGGCGTGCCTTTTGATCAATACAAAGACGAAGATGGTGTGCTGAAATACCACCTGACCCGCGAAGGCGGTCATAGCCACAGACGTATTTTGCACGCAGCAGATGCCACAGGCCGGGCTGTACAAATAACCTTGGTTGAGCAAGTCAAAGGCCATCCGAATATTCAATTGCTGGAAAACTACAATGCGATTGATTTAATCACCTCCAGCAAGTTGGGCTTAGCAGAACAAAAATGCCATGGCGCTTATGTCTGGAACCGTGAAGAAGAACATGTAGAAGTGATTGGCGCTAAATGTATTGCGCTTGCCACAGGCGGAGCCAGTAAGGTTTATCTTTACACCAGTAATCCTGATGTCGCCAGCGGCGATGGCATAGCTATGGCCTGGCGTGCCGGTTGCAGCGTAGCCAATATGGAATTTAATCAATTCCACCCGACCAGCTTGTATCACCCTGAAGCACAGAATTATCTGATCACTGAAGCCATGCGTGGTGAAGGTGCGTATTTAAGACGGCCTGACGGCAGCCGTTTTATGCCGGATTTCGACGAACGCGCCGAATTAGCACCGCGCGACATCGTAGCCCGCGCTATCGACTATGAAATGAAAAAGCTCGGCGCTCATTGTGTTTATCTGGATATCAGCCACAAGCCGAAAGACTTTATTATTGAACACTTCCCCACCATTTATGCCAAGTGTTTAAGTGTAGGTATCGACATTACCAAACAACCCATTCCTGTGGTACCAGCAGCGCATTACACCTGCGGTGGTGTGATGACGAATCTGAATGGCCAGACTGATATTTCTAATCTGTATGCTATTGGTGAAGTGGCCTATACAGGGTTACATGGCGCTAACCGTATGGCCAGTAACTCCTTATTGGAGTGCGTGGTTTTTGCTCAATCTGCAGCACGGCATATTAAGCAGCAGCTCGAGTCAGCCCGCTTAGTCACTGAACTGCCTTGCTGGGATGAAAGCCGCGTTATAGATTCGGATGAAGAGGTAGTGATTACTCACAACTGGCACGAATTGCGGCTTTTTATGTGGGATTATGTTGGCATAGTTCGCACTGAAAAACGCTTAGAACGCGCCTTGCACAGAGTAGAGCTATTGCAACGTGAAATTCAGGATTATTACCGCAACTTCCGCGTTAGCAATAATTTGCTGGAGTTGCGTAATTTAACCATGGTAGCAGAGCTGATTATCCGCAGCGCTATGGAGCGCAAAGAAAGCCGTGGCCTGCATTACAATCTGGACTACCCGGATCAATTAGCAGAACCCACGCCAACCATTTTGAAACCTTAACGCCGGTTCACTGAGCCGGCTTGCTGCTGCCATTTTACGGTCTGGCATACCCTCGCCAGACTGCGAAAATGCTCTTCAGATAAATTATCTCTGTACAGCCATAACTGTTGGGCTTGTTGCTCTGTATCACGCCAGCGCAACCAAATGCCCAGTTGCGACACCAAAGACTCTGCCGACAACTGCCCTGCTGGCAGTTCATCCTGCCACCATTTCAGCTCGCCTTTTTCAGTTAAAAACAACAGTCGCGCTTTGATGGGTTGTTGCCATTGCCCTAACAGTTGATAAAAGCAAAAAAACAGCCAGGGCCAAAGCAGCAGCCACCAGAGGGCATAAAAAGGTTGTAGCAGGAAAATAAGCAGGATTAATAAGCATTGCGCCAGATATAGAATCCGGCGCATGCGGGATGGCACGAAGCTAAGGTTATACCCGTACTCTGTTAACAATGATATTCACCATAGCCTGCAGCTCTGGATCGGTGGATTTGCCATGGCCCATAAACCAGGCGAACAAATCCGGGTCATCACAAGCTAACAAGGCTTCAAAAGTATATTTTTGTGCTTCTGTTAAAGCGTCGTACCCTTCTTCAACAAAAGGAGCCAGCAAAACGTCCAATTCCAGCATGCCACGACGGCAGGCCCAACGCAGGCGGGGTTTACCCATTAATTCTTTCATCTACAGCTTTCCTTTTGTTGGTATTGACCGGATTCTAACAAAAAAACCTTACAGGGGTTGAGCTTTTAGCCAAATCCCCCAATGATCACCTTAGTATTCTAAGAGACTTACCCTTATGCAAGCATCCTGGATCAGTGCCGATCAACTCGCTTCTTTATCTACGTCAGTGCAAGGTGCCTTTATCAGTCCGTTGCCGGGCTTTGAAAGTCTGATTATTGCCGGACCAGATAGCCGTAAATACCTGCAAGGACAAGTGACTGCAGATCTGAATACGCTAAATGCTGACAACTTTCTGCGTGGCGCTCATTGTGATGCCAAAGGCAAAATGTGGGGCCAATTTCATTTATGTGCCAATGACGAAAATCTATGGTACATCGGCTTTCGTGACGAATTACAGGCTTCAGCCACCCAACTGAAAAAGTTTGGTGTGTTTTCTAAAGTCAGTTTTGAAGCGGGCCATGACAGTCTGGCTATTTTAGGCATTAGCGGCTCAGGTACCGCCGCTTTACTGGAAAAACTGGGTTACGCCCAACCTGCTGCTGCGGGTCAGTTAAGTTCAGTTGCTGGTGGTAAACTAATGCGTTTGGCGGACGAGCATTACCTGTTAGTGCTGGATTTTGTCCACGCCAGACAATTATTAGCGGAACAATCTGCCCGTTTGGCTGCTCCAACCTTGTGGTTAGCCCAGCATATCCAACAAGGTTTTTCCTATTTAGAGCAGGCGGTGATTGGCGAATACGTGCCACAGATGCTGAATTTACAAAGTATCGACGCCATTAGTTTTACTAAAGGTTGTTACATAGGCCAGGAAACTGTGGCCCGAATGAAATATCTGGGTAAAAATAAAAGAGCTGCTTATATCCTTACCAGTCAAAGTGAGGAAACTCCGGCCAGCGGCACAGATATTGAAGTACAATGGTCGGAAAACTGGCGTCGGGTTGGCCAGGTCATTAATGCGGTGAATATTCAGGGGCAACTTTGGGTGTTGGCGGTGTTACCGAACGATATTAACCCAGCTGATCCACTGCGATTAGCAACTCCGGATGCATCGGTTTTAGTGTTATCACCTTTGCCCTATTCACTCGCGTAACTGAGGTTTGCATGAGCATACAAGCAGAAAAAGTAGTCGCCATTCATTACACTGTGGCTGACAAAGCAGGCAACGAATTAGATAGTTCGGCTGGCGGAGAACCGCTGGTATTTATTTTTGGTACAGGCGCTTTAATTCACGGTTTAGAGCAAGCTTTATTAGGTAAAACTGTGGGCGACAAATTCAAAGCTGAAGTACCAGCAGCAGAAGCCTATGGTGATCGCCATGATGAATTAACTCAGGCGGTGCCACGTAATTTATTCGAAGGCATGGATGTACAGGTTGGCATGCGTTTTCGCGCTGCAGGCCCGGACGGCCGTGAGCAATCTGTCATTGTGTTAGACGTGACAGAAGACGAAGTGGTCGTAGACGGTAATCACCCACTGTCAGGCATTGACCTGACTTTTGATGTGGAAGTGATTTTAGTCCGCGACGCAACCGAAGAAGAATTGGCCCATGGCCATGTGCATGGTTTAGACGGCCACGCCGGACATTAATCAGAATCAACGGAGTCGTAAGACTCCGTTTTTCTTGTGGGTCTATGTAAGCTTTGGGTATTCATACATTAAAAGGATGACTGAACTATGAAAAAATGGCTTTTGGTGTTTACAGTGCTTGGGCTTGCTGCCTGCTCTGATAAAGAAGTAGCGGATGTCAGCTTAGGTTTATTCACCACCAAAGACATTAAAATTCAGACTTTCGACGACCCGAAAATTCCTGGTGTCACTTGTCATATCAGCCATGTTGAAGCCAATCTGGATTTTGCCGACCCGTCCGACATGTCGATAGCCTGTCGTCAAACCGGTGAAATCACCACAGCTATGCTAAAAGACATCGATCGTTCTAAAAACGGCGAAGTGATTTTCAGCACGTCCAAAAGCATTTTATTTAAGCACTTAAAAATTCGTCGTATTCTGGATAGCAGCAGTCAGACTTTGTTGTACTTGTCGTACTCCACCAAAGAAACGACCGGCAGCTACAAACATTCGCTGACCAGTGTGCCACTTTGGGGCACTGCGGCATGGCAAGCTCCGGCATCCGGCAAATAGCCTTAGGTTTTTACCGGAAATTCCAGATCGGTCAGCACCTTAACTTTATCGCCCTGGGTTAAGGTGTCACCACCTCGGACCACGATGTGCTCACCAGCCGACAGTTCTGCATCTACAGCTATTAACTTGCCCATGCCCTGTCCTAATTGCACAGTCTTTTGTTGTGCTTTTTGTTCGCCATCCACCACAAACACAAACTGACCTTCGCTTTTCACCACCACAGCGTCCCGTGGCACCAACAACTGCTGGCGGGCTATTGCAGTAGGCACAGCAACAGACACCAACTGGCCAACCTGAAAGTTCGCCAACAGCTGCTCTGGCACCTTAATTCGGGCTTCAAAGGTTTGTGAGCGCATATCAGACACAGGGATCAGATTCCGTACAGGCAACTGGCTTTCACCTCCGCTATGAAATACCTGCAGCAACTGATTTTGCTGCAAGAAAGCGGCATATTTCAGCGGTGCAAACACCACCACTTCCAAATCACTCAAATTCACCAGCCGCACCAAAGCATCTGTTCTGCTGATATCTTCACCATGCTGATGAAAACGTTGCGCCACTACACCGGCAAAAGGTGCTTTGACTGAGCTGCGGTCGATCTGATCCTGCAACTGCGCCAGTTGAGCCCGCAGTAATTTAAGTTCAGCTTCAGCGCTATCGCGATCAGCACTGATTTGATCCAGCTGAGTTAAAGCCACACTGTTGTTTTTACTCAGCTCTAACAGTCGGGCAGTATCTTTTTGCAAACGCCGCCATTGAATATCCGCCCTGCTGATTCGGGCATGCATTTCATCAACCCGTAGCTGCAGCGGCGTGGTATCCAAACGGGCTATTACTTGATCTTGTTTAATCTGGCTGCCAGGTTCCGCCAACCATAATAAACGCCCTTCTACACCAGCTGTCACATCAGCCTGATAACGGCTTTGCACCTGAGCCGTCACCATGGTATGTGGCAACATCACCTGCTGCTGTACTTGTGCCACACTGACCACCTTCTCTGGTGACGTTTGTGCGATAAGGTAAGGGCTACAGAACAAAGCCGCGGTAGCGACCCATTTATGAAGTTGCATCAGAAATCTCCAAAGGAAGAGTAGCCCGTTTTGTCTGACGGGCAGAAGTCACACGCAATAAAGCTGGGATCAATACCAGACTAAACAGCATACTAAAGGTCATGCCGCCGACTATCACGGCAGCTAAACCCCGGTAAATTTCGGAACCAATGCCGGGTACCAGCACCAACGGCAACATGCCAAAAATGCTGGTCAGGGTGCTCATAAAAATCGGTCTGGATCTGGTCAGAATGGCCTTGAACAAAGCAGCGTCTAAATCTGCACCTTCCCGCTGCTGCTGCCGGCACTGATCCACTAACAAAATGGCGTTATTAACCACCAGCCCAAGCAAAATGACGAAACCTATCATGGTCAGTAAGTCCAGCGACTGAAAAGTCAGCAGATTCAGCACTCGCAATGCCACCACACCACCCAAAATGGCCATCGGCATGGTCAGTACCACCAGTAAACTGTCTTTGGCAGAACGGAATAACGCAGCCATCAACAAAAACAGAATAAATACTGCCACAGCAAAGTTTTCTCCCATCTCTGTCATGGCATGAGACAAACGGTCGGCATTACCTCGGAACTGCACTGAAATTTGTTCCGGCATTTCATCTCGCAATGGGGTCATTAGCTCTCGTTGTAAAATTTGCATTGCCTCATCCAGTGGCATAGTGGCGGGAGGTGTCACCTGCAGGCTGATGGTGCGCAGGCCGTTAACCCGCTGCAAAGATGTAGGGCCAGTGGTGTAATTCAGCTCACTGAGCTGGCCCAATGTCTGACCACCAGCACCTGGGGTATACAAAGGTGTTGCAGTTAACTGCTCTGGCGTTTGCCAGCCCTGACCTTTGAGGATAATATCCATCCGCTCGTTACCATCAAAGTATTCACCTATGTAAATACCATCTGTGACTGCACGCACCATATTCGCAACAGTGAAACGATCCACTCCACTCTGAGCGATACGGTTTTCATCCGGAGTTAAACGGAGCTCAGGCTGAGCCAAGGCTAAATCAGGCACGGGTCGCACTGTAGCACCTGGCAATAAGGTTTCAATTTTTGGCATGGCGTCAGCCGCCTGCTGCATAAGCTGCGGCACATCAGGGCCCTGGAAATCTAAGTTTAATTCGCGGCCACTGCCAAAACCGAAGTTAAATAATGAGCCTTGCACACTAAAGGTCTTGGTGTCAGGTAAGCCCACCAGAATCTCTTCCCGCAATAATTTGATCATATCGTCGATGCTGTCCGGGTCCTCAGCGTAGATAAAGAGTGAGTTAAAGCCCCTGTTGATCGACAGGTTATACCCTTTGATCGCCGGGTATTTTTTATCCTGATAATAAGGCCGTAAACGAGTGACCAGCAAATTACCAATCTCCTGCTCCAGTATCTGTATATTCGCACCAGGAGGTAGTGAAAAACCTGAAAACACAGTATCAATAGAAGCCTGTGGCAGGAAATCGGCTTTGGGCAGTAACAATGTAATCAATAACATAGAACCTGGCACAAACAGGGTCACCCAGCCTAAAGCCAATTTGTTGTTTTGAGTCAAACGACAGACTCTGCTGGCAAGTGTTTGCCAGAAGAAAGCTAAAGAAACTGAACTGGCCTCTGGTTTTAACCAGAATAATGAAGCGACAGGTAACAGAGTTAAAGCCACCAGCAAAGATGCCGTGACCGCGACAGCCAAAGTTAAAGACAAATCATAAAACAGTTGGCCTTCAACACCCTGCATAAATAATACAGGCACAAAAATAGCAACTGTGGTTGCCGTTGAAGCCCAAAGTGCCGCACTCACCTGAGCAGTACCCTTTTTTACCGCCTGTTCCAGTGCCATGCCCTGCTGAAACAGACGCATGATATTTTCCTGCACTATGATAGCCGCATCCAGCACCATACCTACCGCAAAAGCCAAACCCGCCAAAGAGACTACATTCAGTGAGCGGCCAAATAAATCCAGCACCATGATAGATATCATCAGAGAGACAGGAATAGTTAAACCAATCAGTAAGGTTGCTTGCCAGCCTCGCAGAAACAGATACAAAATCACCAAAGCCAGCGCTATGCCCAGCACCAGATTGCCATTGACCAGCTCTATCGCTCTTTTGATATGCACCGAAGCGTCATAACTCAGTACTATTTCAATGCCTTTGTTCTGCAGCTCATTTTGATTTAAATCGGCAATTTCCTGATTCAGTGCGTCAAGAATTTCGACAGTGTTGGAGCCAGCGGCGCGCTGCAAGCTGATGTAAAACGCCGGGTAACCGTTACGTTTGGTAAAGCCTGTCCGCTCAGCGTAATCAATTTTTACTTGTGCGACTTCATGCAAATACACAGGCCTGTCATTCTGATAAGCCACTACCATTTGCTCGTACTGAGCAGGATCGTACTGACCGACAAAACGTACAGTGAATTCACGTCGCCCTACTTCGGCAAAACCACCTGACACATTACTGGCACGGCCAATACGTGAACTTAATTGATCAACAGACAAACCCAAAGCAGCCAGGCGATAAGGGTCAAATACGATATGCAGCTCTTTGGCGCGGCGGCTGGACAATTCGACTTGAGAGATACCAGCTATAGCTTTTAATCGTGGGTACACCACATCATCAATCACGGGCTGCAAGGCCGTAAAGTCAGCGTCAGCGTTTTCATCTAACTTGCGGATCAATAAACTGGCGACAGGACCTGCACCACTGTTTAGCGAAACCACTGGTTCAGCGGCTTCCCTTGGACGCGGAGGAGCCTGATTTAACGCATTGATCACGTTCAGCATGGCCTGCTGCATATCCTGGCCAACGTCAAAGGTCAGCGTAATAAAGCCAAAACCGGCACCAATAAAGCTGCTGCTTTCTATCACGCCCGGTACATTGCGCAGCGCAGCTTCTTGCGGTTCAATGATAGTGGATTCCATTTCTTCAGGAGCAGCAGCGCGCCAGCCATTCTGAATAAAAATTTGCGGTTGTTCGATGGAAGGTAAAAGCTGAATAGGCAACTTCGCCACTGCAAGCAAACCAAATAACACCATAATCAAGCTGACCACTACAACAGCAGCAGGATTTTTTAAACTGGCTCGGGTTAAGTTCATTCTGTTGCTCTACTCTTGATGGGCACTATTGCTATTCCATGGAAGTGTAACTGTGGCAAAAATGCGCACTAGCGTGCTGTGACCAGCGGTTGTGAATATAGGTTGAGGTCGTTTTTTTCCGATCAATTCAGTTCTGGTAAAGCCCCGCGCCTGTAAACTGCAGCAAAATTCAATGCTCTGTATTAACAAGGAGATTTTTATGTCTAAACCCCTGATCTTATGTCTGACCGCCTGGTTAGTTTTGGCAGCTTGCGGACCGGCGCCAACGGAACCATCCGCAACAATAGCCACGGAAACGGCAAAGGCTGAAACTGTGGTTGACCAACACAACAGCCAAAACTCTCTGGATTGGGCCGGGACTTACCGAGGACTGCTGCCTTGTGCAGACTGTGAAGGTATAGATACCCTGTTAACACTGAATATGGACAATAGTTACCTGCTTAGCACCACTTATCTGGGCAAAGAAGGTGGAGCTATCCAACAACAGGGCAAATTTGAATGGGATGCTAAGGGTTCGGCTATCCAACTGCTGAGTCAGCAAGATGCTCCGGCTTGGTACAAAGTGGGGGAAAACCAACTGTTCCAACTGGATATGTCCGGGCAGCTGATCACTGGTGATTTAGCAGACCACTACAAACTGACAAAACAAGCTCAGCAAGCAGACCTCAAACTGACAGGAGTTCGCTGGAAGCTCACTGAGTTAATGGGGCAAGCTTTACCAGCAACAGAGCCTGACATGACCCCTTATCTGGAGTTTGGGGCTGATAACAGAGTCAGTGGTTTTGCCGGCTGCAACCAATTTACCGGTGCTTATGAGGCCGAGGGCCTACGCTTAAGTTTTAAACCTATGGCCACTACCCAAAAAGCTTGCCTGAATGGTTCTGTAGAAGATCAATTCCTTAGCATCATTCAGGGGATCGACAACTACAGTCTGAATGACTCAGGTTTGGCGTTTTATAAAGCACGTACAGCAGCTATGGCTCGCTTCATTGCGGTACAACCTTAAGACCCGTTAACCTAAACTGCCGCTTAGTAGTTTCAATAGGCCATTGTGCGGCCCGATAGGGTTTGCGATGATGGCCTTTTGCTTTTTTATGGATTTATTATCTGATGCCTTATCAAGCTTTAACCCCCAAAGAAGCTGCGTTATTTGCCGACAAGCACAGCGATTTATTTGGCGACCACAGCCAATTAACCACTGAGCTGCTGAAAAACGATGGTATGAATCAGGTGTTCAGAGTAAAAAACAACAGAGGCACCAGCCTTATTGTGAAACAAGCCTTGCCTGCGCCTTCAGCTTTCACTCAGCACTGGCCTGTCAGCTTAAACAGAGCACAAATTGAAGCTGATGTCTTAAAACACCATGCCAAAATCTGCCCGGATTATCTGGTCGAAGTCTTGTTTTATGATGCACAGCTTTTCGCTTTATTGCTGGAAGACTTATCAGATTGCATTAGTTTACGCACAACCATAGCGACCGGAGTGTTACCACAGGACACAGGCATGCATCTGGGGCGTTATCTGGCCAATACCTGTTTTTACAGCAGCGACTTTGTCTTAACAGGCCCAGTGAAAAAAGCCCGGCAACTGCAATTTAGCAATCCGGAACTCTGTTTAGTGATTGAAGATTTGGTCTTTACTGACCCCTACTGTAACCACGAACGTAACAGCCTGAGTTTTGCACAACGACCACAAATGCAGGAGTTATGGTTCAACGAAACTCTGCAGGCAGAAGTGGCTCAGTTGAAAGCTGGTTATCTGGCAAAACCTCAGGCCTTGCTACATGGTGATTTACATTGTGGCAATGTGTTAGTGAATCATCAGCAGCATAAAATAATAGGTGCCGAATTTGGCTGCTACGGCCCCATAGGTTTTGATACCGGAACTTTTTTGGCCAGTCTGATTTTAAACTTACTGACTCAGCAGCCTGCCAGAGAAGCTACCTTACGCCATTATTTGTTAAGTCAGATCGAGTTATTCTGGCAAGAGTTCTCCGCAGTATTCAGCACCCTGATGCAAAAACAAACCACAGATCAGAGCTTTCAGAATGCGTCTTACCAACAATGGTATTTGCAGCAATTGTGGCAGGACACTTTAGGTTATGCAGGCTGTGAGCTAATACGCCGCACTATCGGCTGGGCACCTGCAGAAGAATTAAGACAACTCAAAAACGAAGCGTTTAAACAACAAGCTCAGCAGCAGATACTGGTTTTGGGTCAGAAGTTGATTACGGAGCGCCAGCAAATGACGTTACAAGATTTATTATCCACCATTGCTCAATAACCGAGGTGATCTATGCAAAAAGTAACAGGTATAGGAGGAGTCTTTATCCGGGCCAAAGACCCGCAGGCACTGGCACTTTGGTATCGGCAGCATTTAGGTATTCCGCTTTGCCCTGATGCACCTTATGGCAGTTTTATCGCAAAAGCTGCTGATGAAACCGTCTGGTCAACTTTTGCTGCAGACACTGCTTACTTTGGTTCAGTGAACCAGCAAAGTATGATCAATTACAGGGTGACGGATTTAGAGGCGATGTTAACGCAACTCAAGGCGGCCAATGTATGGGTCGATGAACAAATAGAAGACGGCGACTATGGCAAATTTGGCTGGGCTATGGATCCTGAAGGCAACAGATTTGAACTCTGGCAACCCAAAATCTAAAGCACCGGAGCATGACTTAGTGGCTGAGGTGAGTTATGCAATTGACGGAATTCTCTTGTGATATCCGTCAGTTGACCTTGCTGCAGCAACAAAATGCGATCTGCAGTTAAAATGCTGTCGGGCCTGTGTGCAACTATAATGCGCGCAACCTGCAACTGCCGAATGGCCTGATTAACCCTCGCCTCTAACGCAAGATCCAAATGACTGGTTGCTTCATCCAGCAGCAATACTCTGGGCTTGTGGTACAAGGCTCTGGCGATCAGTAAACGTTGTTTTTGCCCACCGGATAAGGCCGATCCCATATCACCAATCAAAGTGTTGTAACCCATAGGCATGGCAATAATATCCTGATGGATAGCCGCTAGTTCTGCGCAATGCATCAGATACTGCACATCAGGTTTAGGGCTGAAAAAGCTGATATTGTCCATCACAGAACCTGATAACAACTGATCATTTTGCATCACTGCGGCAATCTGGCTGCGGTAATGCTGCAAACCAAAGCTGCTTAGTTCCATACCGTCCACCAGCACTTTGCCTTGCTGTGCAACGGCCAACCCCAGAATAACTTTTAACAGACTGGTTTTGCCGCAGCCGGACGGCCCGACAATGGCAACGCTTTCGCCCGGAGATAACTGAAAACTCAGTTGATGAAACAGCCAGGGGTCCTGCGCCGCCTGCTGAAAACTCAGGTCGCGTAATTCAATATGACCTTGCAACTGTAAATAAGGCTGGCTCTCTCCTAAGTTCTCGGTGTCTGTCAGCGCAATATCCGCCAGACGTTGCAGGTGTAGCTCAAGCATGCGGAATTCGACCCAGTGGTCAATAAAAGCAGCAGCTCTTTGGGTAAACTGGCTTTTGTAACTGGCAAATGCAAACAACATTCCGACACTAAAAGCATTGTCGATCACTGCAAGGGCTGCCAGATAAATCACTACTATATGCTCAATACCAAATAACAATTGATGCACAGCATGCAATGATAAGTGCCAGCGCCCCAGCCGGAATTGCTGATCCACAGCATCCGAGTACTGATTTTGCCACAAGCTTAGCCTTTGGCTTTGTTTGGAGAACAACTGCAAACACTGTATGGCGCGGACACTCTCCATAAAGCCGGACTGTTCTTTCGCCTGAGTCACTATGCTTTGTTCAGTACATTGTTTCAGTGGCGAATAAAAAACAAACCTCAACAACGCATAAAGCAGCACAGCCACCAGCACCACGGCGGCCAACACCGGATGATAAACAAATAGCAAAACCAGCACAGTACAAGCCATAAGGCCATCAATCAGCGCCTCAATCAGGCTAGTCGTCAGCAATTCCCGCAACTGCTGCAAAGAACCAAAACGCGACACAATATCGCCCATATGGCGTTTCTCAAAAAAGCTCATTGGCAAATGCAGTAAATGTCGGAATAAATTCGTGGCCAGTTGCAGATTTAATACCGACCCTAAATGCAGCACCAGCCAGCTACGCAGAATATTGGTCAGAATTTGCAACAGCAGCAACAAGGCAAATCCTATCGCCAGCACATGCAATAAATCCAAATCCCGGCTTACCAGCACTTCATCCACAACCAGTTGCAGGTAATAAGGGGCCACCAGTAAGAAAAACTGTAGCACCAGCGACATCAACAGTATTCTGAATAATGCCGACCACAACCCTGAAGCCGAAGACCAAAACTGCCGCACACTTAACTTTTGCCGTTGATCTTGTTTTTTAAACTCAGTGGTCGGACTCAGCTCAAGAGCAATACCGGTAAAGCACTGATCGACATCAGCAAAGCACAACTCACGTTTACCACAAGCAGGGTCATGGATCTGAATTTTTTGCCCTTTCACTTTCACCAGCACGACAAAGTGGCTCATCTGCCAATGCAAAATGCAGGGCAACTTCAACTGAGCCAGCTCTTCAGGCTCCAGTCGTAAAGCCCGCCCCGCCAGTCCCAGATTGTCAGCCAACTGCATCAGATGCTGCAAAGTTAAGCCTTTAAGCGACAAAGGATAACGTTGACGCAAACTGGCCATATCGGTTTTATAGCCATAAGCACCAGCCACCATAGCCAGACAGGCCAATCCACACTCGGCCGCCTCAGATTGATAGATGATCTGCATCTGAATGCTCTAACAAAGGCCTTGAGTATTCGTCAGTACAGGTCTGTTTTTTATCATCCGCTTCTCCATCATAAGCTCCCTACAAACTCTGGTTTAAATTTGAAAACGCCCTTTTAAGCTGAACAAAGGTTCCAGCAACCAGCTCAACACCGAACGCTGTTCCAGTACTATGTCAGCACTTAACAACATGCCGGCCTGCAACGGCATTTGTTCGCCATAAGCTTCAATAAATTGTTGATTCAGCCGCACCTGCACCTGATAAACCGGCTCCTGGATTTGCACCGGACTATCGGGGTCTTGTGCCATCAGCACGGCTTTTGAAAGCTGGCTGATTTCCCCCTGATACAAACCAAAACGCTGGTAAGGAAAAGCATCAAAACGCAACCAGGTGGTCTGGCCGGGTTGAATAAAACCAAAAGCCCGGGTTGGAACTAATAATTGAGCGTATAAAAAACCCGATTCCGGCAGCACTTGCATTAACACTTGACTGCCTTGCAGATACTGGCCTGCGCTCACCACTAAATTTGTCACTCTGCCCGCAACCGGAGCTGTTAATACCACTTCTTTGCGAGCCAGCAATTCAGTTGTCTGCTGCTCCAAACTCAACCGCTCAGCTTGTAATTGCTGAAGCTGACGCTGCTGATCAACAGGCAAAGCCTGAAGTTGATTTTCCCACTGGATCTGTTGCTGAAGAATGGATTGAGCCAAAGTTTGAACCTCAGCCAATTGTTGCTGCAACATCAAGTGCTGATCCTGCTGTTGCTCCAGTTGTAGCTTTGGCAGATGGCCTTTGAGCGCAAGGTCCTGCTGGGATAGTAAACGTTGAGTCTGTAAATCAATGCGCTGAGACAGCAATTGCTGCTGGCGTTGGTTTTCTGCCAGCTGCCGTTTGACATTACTGATTTGCGCTGCCAATTGTTGACGCTGCTGGTCAAAACTTTGAATCAGTTCAAGCCGCTTCTGCGCATTTAATGCCAACTGAAGTGCAAGGCTGCTTTGCAGGTGTTCGGTCAGACTTTCTCCGGCAGCCAGATATTCGTCTGTACTCAGCAAAGCCAGTTTTTGACCCGCCTGCACTAAAGTGCCGTCCTGAATATAAAGTTGTTTCAGTACAGCTGAACGCTGACTCTGAATACGAACCACACCGCTGGACGGTTTCAGATAACCCACCACGGTTTCTTTGCGGGAAAAGCTTGCCTGGTGCAACAGCAGCAATAAACTGAACAGGATAAAAACTAAACAAAAACACAACACCGAGCTGCTGACGGGCTGAACAATACTCACCTGCCCTTCCAGGCGTTGCTGTTGTGCCTGCAGAGCTTTGGATCTAAATAAACTCTGTTCTGTCGTCATAGTGAAACTCCGTGCAGTTTTGTACACTGCAAAAAGACTTTTCACTTTGTGCCGACAGGCATAGACCCGACACAATTAAAAAAGCTGTTACTAAAGTAAGACCAAGTGTAGTTCAAGCATAAAAACACACAAATAATTAACAACAAAAACACAAATTGGCACAACTCTATGTCCAGTCACACTACAGAACCAAGCAGAACCGCCATAGAACTGATCTGGGTTCAGCGCGCATGGAAAGCAGGAAAACATAATGCTTTTACAGACTTATGTTACTTCAGCCAGCGCTATTATCTGGTGTTCCGTCAGGCATCCACACACCACTCCAAAGATGGTGTGCTGCGGATCATGAGTTCAGTGCAAGGCAAAAAATGGCGTACTGTGGCTGTACTACACAACCCTGATGCCGATTTAAGAGATGGCAAACTAAGTGTAACGCCAGACGGAAAACTACAATTGTTGGCTGCTGCAGCTTTTCATGACAAAACAAAGCAGGCCTATCAATCTTATCTTTGGTCGTCAACTGATGGTAAAACCTGGTCTGCACCTCAGGCTGTAGGTGAAACTGACTATTGGTTATGGCGTTTAAGCTGGCTACGCGATCAGGCGTATGCAATTGCCTATAAATGTGGTGCCGATCGGCATATTCGTTTGTATCAACAAGAGGATGCAGGCCAGTTTGACGTTGCAGCCCCCAGAATCTATTCGGAAGGCTATGCCAATGAAGCCGCCTTGTTGTTTGATCACAAGGACAGAGCCTGGTGTTTATTGCGCAAAGATCCAGACCATGGCCAGCTAGGTTACGCTCATGCTCCCTATCATCACTGGAACTGGCTGGATATTGGCTGCCGTATTGGAGGCCCACAGGCTATATTTACGCCATCAGGACAGCTGCTGGCGGTAGTGCGGCTTTATGATCAAAAAGTACGCACCAGCCTGGTTTCATTAGATCAACACAGCGGCAAGCTGACCGAGATACTGGCTTTACCTTCAGGCGGAGATTGCAGTTATGCCGGTATGGTATTGCAGCAAAACAGCTTGCTGATCAGCTACTACTCTTCCCATCAGGGCCGTTGCTCCATTTATACCGCACTTGTGCAGATTAAAGACAAAACAGAAACAAGTTAGCACCATGTAAACCTGATTTTGCTTAAATAGATATTGCGCAATTAACCACCTGCCAACCTGAGGTTTTTTGGCTATTTTCTCCGCCAGATCGGCAAAAATAGCGGCAAAATGCTATAGTAGCCGCAGGTTATCAGGGCAAACACTGTGGTCACTCCAGAGTTTGTAGGGTTCGCTTTGATAACAGACCAGCAGGACGCACCAGAGTATCTATAACAGCCTAAAAATAAGGTAACACATTGATGAAAACATGCAAAAAGTCTGTTCTGGCATTGAGTATTCAGGCCAGTCTGCTCGCTGCAGCCATGGGTCTTTCTCCTGCTTTATTCGCGCAGGAAAGTGACAAAGATCAGGCTGCTGAAGAGACAAAGTTGGAACGCATTATGGTGACTGCGCAAAAACGCGTGCAAAGCACCCAGGAAGTTCCTATCTCTATTGCAACTTTAAGCGGTGAAAAATTCGACGCTTTGTTTGCAGGTGGCGAGGATATCCAGGCTTTATCTGGAAAAATTCCAGGTTTATACGCTGAATCATCAAACGGCCGTGCGGCACCACGTTTTTATATTCGTGGTTTAGGAAACACAGATTTTGACCTGGCCGCTTCTCAGCCAGTTTCTGTGATTATGGATGACGTGGTGATGGAAAACGTGATCCTTAAAAGCTTCCCGCTATTTGACGTAGCACAGGCTGAAGTGATCCGTGGTCCACAAGGTACTTTATTCGGCCGCAACACCACAGCAGGTATAGTGAAATTTACCTCTGTAAAACCAACTCAGGACTTTGAAGCTTATACCAAAGCAACGGTAGGCAGCTTCGGCACTGTGAACGTGGAAGGTGCTGTTGGTGGTGGTTTAACTGACGAATTATCAGCCCGTATTTCCTTGATGAACCAAAACCGTGACGACTATGTCGACAACGGTTTTACCGGTGAAAAAGATTTTACCGGTGGTCATGACGAAAAAGCAGGTCGTCTGCAGTTTTTATACGACACTGACGATTTCTCAGCTTTATTAAACGTACATGGTCGCAAACTGGATGGTACATCTTCTTTGTTCCGTCGTAACGTTTTGACTCCTGGTAGTAACGAGCTGAATGAGAACTACGACCGCGATACTGTTTATTACGATGCAGGTGATGGTAACTTCCAGAAATACGATAATTTCGGCGCTTCCTTAACACTGGAATTTGAACTGGACGGTATGACTTTCACTTCTATTACTGCTCAGGAAAATGCTGATGGTAATGGTAAAGGTGACATAGACGGTGGTAACGAAGCAGGCCCTGGACCATCCGACCCAAATTTTGCAGTGACTGAAGATCAATTAAATGATTTAGAACAGTTTACTCAAGAGTTCCGCTTAGCAAGCGATACCAATGAAGCTTTAGAATGGCAAGTCGGAGCATTTTACTTTGACTCTTCTTTTGGCGTCACCAGTGTTGATGGTTTCTTCGGTGCCACTACGGTTTACCACGGCAACGAAAGCTGGGCTGTATTCGGCCAGACCACTTACAATTTAAGCGACCGTTGGGATATCACAGGTGGTATTCGTTATACCCATGACGAAAAAACTTTTTCCGTAGGTCAGCAAAACATTAACGGAATAGCACTAAATGTCCCTGGCCCAGATGGTAACCCTCTTGCCAGTATTCAGGACTACGACCCAATCAAAGTGGATGACGGTCAGGTCAGCTGGGAGTTAAGCAGTAACTACCGTTTAACAGACAAAACCAGTCTGTATGGCCGTCTGGCCAGTGGTTTCCGTGCTCAGTCTATTCAAGGTCGTGATGTTGCGTTTGAAGCACCACCCTCAGTGGCTGAATCTGAAACCATCACCTCTGTTGAAGTGGGTACCAAATCTGATTTACTGGATGATTCATTGCGTCTGAACGGTGCTTTGTTTTATTACACCATTGACGATATTCAGTTATCCGCTATTGGTGGTGCCACTCAGGGTAACCAGTTAATCAATGCTGATAAAGGTGTGGGTTATGGTTTTGAAGTGGATGCTGAATGGCGGGCTACCAAAAGCCTGGTGTTTGGTGGTGGCTTCAGCTACAACAAAACTGAACTGAAGGATCAAAACTTACTGGTTGCTCCTTGTGGTTCAGACATGTGTACACCGACAAACCCATCCAACGGTGCTGGTCTAGTCTTTATTGACGGCAACCCGTTCCCACAAGCTCCTGAAACCATTCTAACGGCCAATGCCCGTTATGATATTCCGGTCAGCACAGGTGAGATTTATTTTTATGGCGATGTAGCACGTCAGGGTAAAACAAATCTGTTCCTGTACGAATCTATGGAATACAACACCAACGGCAACTTTGAAGCAGGTTTACGTATTGGTTATCTGAACTTTGATAACGACTACGAAGTAGCTTTATTTGGCCGTAATATTACGGACGAAGACAACCTGAAAGGCGCAATCGACTTTGCTAACCTGACTGGCTTTGTGAACGAACCTCGTATTATTGGTGTTGAGTTTAAGAAAAGCTTTTTCTAAGTTTTAGTGTTAGACAAAAAAAGGGCATACACTGTATGCCCTTTTTTATGTACAGGATGTACGGTATGTCGCAACTGTCAGGAACGTTGTTGCGACGCATTTGAAAACAGCCTCTTAACCCGAGTTACGCATCCCGGCTGCAATACCAGCGATAGTCACCATCAAAGCCCGCTTAATGCTGTCGTTAACCGTTTCAGGCTCATGCCTGACCCGATTTAACAACTCCACCTGCAAAATATGCAGCGGGTCGACATAGGTATTTCGTAGCATAATGGATTCACGGATCCAGGCCTCTTTCGCCATCAGCGTATCGCTTTGAATCAACTTCAACAGCAAGGCTGTATCTGCGGCCAGTTGATCACGTAATTGCTGACCTAAAGGCAGCAAAGCTTCTGGCACCAGTTTTTCATCGTAGTAGGCGGCTATTTCAGCATCGGCTTTTAAATACACCATTTCCAGCATCGACAAGCGGGTCGCGAAAAACGGCCACTTCGCCCGCATTTGCGCCAGCAGTTCTGTTTTGCCCTGTTCCACAACAACAGCCAAAGCGCTGCCAGCCCCTAACCAGGCTGGTAACATCAACCGGTTTTGCGACCAGGCAAAAATCCATGGAATAGCACGTAAACTCTCGACACCACCATTTGGATTACGTTTTGGCGGACGGCTGCCCAGCGGTAGCTGCCCTAACTCCAGCTCTGGCGTAGCAGCGCGGAAATAAGGCACAAAATCCGGGTGATGCCGCACGACGGCACGGTAAGCTTCACAGGAGACTGTTGCCAGTTGTTGCATCAGCTCACGCCAGCTTTGCTCCGGCACTGGTGGTGGCAATAACACCCCTTCCAGTACAGCACTGGCATACAAAGCCAGACTACGCTTTGCTAAGCCAGTTAAACCAAATTTAAAGCGGATCATCTCGCCTTGCTCTGTCACCCGCAAACCACCAGCGAGTGATCCCGGCGGCTGAGATAAAATAGCGGCATGAGCAGGACCACCACCACGGCCTATAGTACCGCCACGACCGTGGAATAGCGTCAGTTGCACTTTGGCTTGCTGGCAAATAGCCACTAAAGCTTCCTGCGCACTGTACTGTGCCCATGCGGCTGCAAAAGCGCCGGCATCTTTGGCTGAGTCCGAATAACCGATCATGACTTCCTGCCGGCCATTGATATAACCTCTGTACCAGTCAATGGCCAACAGCTTACTGATACATTCTGGTGCGTTGGTTAAATCGGCCAGGGTTTCAAACAAAGGCGCGACAGGCATAGGGAAGCTAATACCAGCGTCTTTCAGCAATAACTGCACAGCCAACACATCTGAGGGTTTACCCGCCATTGAAATCACATAAGTGGATAAAGCTTCAGCGCCATGACGAGCCACTATGTCGCAAGTATCCAGCACTTCTTTGACGTCAGGGCTGGGTTGCCAATTACGTGGGAACAATGGCCGCTTACTGCTCAGCTCGTTCAGTAAAAAGGCCTGGCGGGCAGGTTCATCCCAGTCAGCATAATCACCAATACCCAGATAACGGGTAAACTCGCTGAACACTGCAGTGTGACGGCCCGATTCCTGCCGCACATCCAGCTTCAGCAAGGTTAAACCAAAGGCATAAGCGCGGCGGATGGTGTCTTTCAGTAAACCTTCTGCCACCACCTGCATTTTGCAATCGAGTAAGGACTGATAACACAGCAGCAAAGGTTCCAGCAGTTGCTCATTGTGCCAAATCAGATCGTCAGGGCGTTGTAACCTGTCGTGCTTTAAGGCTTCGGTCAGCCAGTCTCTGGTGTGCAACAACTTATGGCGGAAGTCTTTCAGTAACTTACGATAAGGCTCTGATGCGTCCCCAACTACAGCACGCAAAGCATCATTGACCTGATCCATAGACAGCTCGTTGGCCAATACATCCAGATCACGGCTGAATAAATCGGCCGCTTTCCAACGGCTTAATAACAGCACCTGACGCGTGACTTTGGCGGTCACAAAAGGATTCCCGTCTCTGTCGCCTCCCATCCAGGATGAAAAACGAATAGGTGTGGCATCTAAAGCCAGGCCATGCCCCAGCACTGGGATCAGTGCCGTATCAAGTTCACGAATAAATTCTGGCACCGCGTCCCAAAGTGAAGTTTCAATCACGGCAAAACCGGATTTTGCTTCATCTACAGGTGTGGGTCGCTGTTCTCGAATTTCATTGGTATGCCAGGCCTGCGTGATCAGCTGATACAGACGGTTTTCTGTTTTTTGCTGCTGTAAAGGTAATAAATCCTGCTCCAGCTCCGCTAAGCAGGCCGCAATTTCCGTTAGTTTATGAATAAGAGTACGGCGGGTGACTTCTGTTGGATGTGCAGTCAGCACCAGCTCAATCGACAGGTCAGCAACGGCCTGTTCAATCCGGTTTTTACTGATCTCTTTATCCTGCAACAGTTGCAGTAATTCGGCTACTGGTTCTGGTTTTTCAATAGAAGCACGGCCTGCTTTACTAATGGTATGGTGCTGCTCTGCTAAGTTGGCCAGATTTAAAAACTGCGCAAAAGCACGGGCCACTGGCAGAATTTCCTGATCCGTTAAACTGGCCAGCACTTGTTTTAATTGCTGATCCTGCAGCTCTGTGCCCTGCCTTGCTTCTTTGGCTAAAGCACGAATTTGTTCAATACGTTCTAAAACTGCATCACCTAATTGATTGCGTATGGTGTCACCCAACTGGGTGCCCAACAATCCGACATTTGCCCTCAAGGCAGCATATTGCGACATCACCCACTCTCCTCGTTGCACTGCCTGCAGTTTGTTCTGCACTTTTTCTATCGTTATCTTTGTAGCTATCGTTCTCTTTACAGCTTTCTGATCCACCCTAACGGGTATTTGTTTGGTGCTCAAGCCTGACAGATTACAAAACGACCAACAAAATAGAAAGCCAGAAGTTTAGAAGTCTGAAATATTTATGCAGAACTCTGTCACAAACTACAAAGCCCAAGGTACTTGGTAGAAGTGCTGCAGAAATGCGCAGCTTCACCAACCTTCAGGAGTGACCTTTATGTTTAAAAAGTACCTGCTTATTCTGCTGTGTTCCACAGCATTTATAGTCACAAGTCAAAGCCTTAAAGCTGATGAAATGCCTGAGCCAAGCTTTCAGGTGCAGGTGGAAGGCCAGGGCAAGGCTATTATTTTGATCCCTGGCCTGATGTCTGATCAGCGGGTATGGCAGCAACTGGTTACAGAGCTAAAAGCGGATCACCAGTTACATCAAATCAACATCGCAGGTTTTGCCGGGACCAAGGCTTTGACCAGCCCACTGAAACTAACGCAAGTCACTCAGGAACTGGCCGCTTATATTCAGCAGCATCAGTTACAGAAACCTGTATTGATTGGCCATAGCATGGGAGCGTTTTTGGCCTTTCAGCTGGCCAGCTCTTACCCGCAACTGACCGGAAAAATTATAGCAGTGGATGGCTTGCCTTATCTGGCTCCGGTTTTTAGCCGCGACAGCAACACCACAGTGGCGCAAATGTTGCCACAGGCTAAGATGATGCAGCAGTATTATCAGCAAATGACGACGGACCAGTTGGCAGAAAGCACCAAACAAGGCATAGCTGTTCAGGTCAGCAGTGCAGAACATGCCGCAATAATCACAGAAATGGCGGGGCAGTCCGATCCAGCCACAGTAGGGGCTGTCATAGCTGAACTACTCACTACAGACTTGCGCAGCGAAGTGCATAAAATTCAACAACCTGTATTGCTGTTAGGAGCTGGTGGTGCTTTGCCTTCGGACGCTATGCGCCCTGCGGTTCAGGCTTTATATCAACAACAAATTAACACTATTGCACAGGCGAAGCTGGACTTTAATTGGCAGGCGCGGCATTTTATTATGTGGGATCAGCCGGAGTGGCTGTTGGCGCATATCACTGATTTTATAAAGGAATAATAAAAAATGTTAACTACAGTGGAACAGAAATTATTACCTGACGTGATTGCAGCCACAGCGGGCGATCGCTACGCCTTTGAACGCCTGATCAGCCAGTGCCGCCATACGGTCACCGGCATAGCTTTGGCGATAGTGAAAGATTTAGATACCAGCGAAGAAGTAGCACAAGAGGTGTTTATTTATATCTGGCACCAGTTAGGCAGCTTGCGCGAACCAGCCAGCTTTTTACCCTGGGTCCGCCAAATGACCAGGCACCGCAGTTACAACTACCTGCGGGATAACAAAGTAAAACAAAAAGTGCTGGGTGAAGAAGCGGAAAGCCTGTTGGAAAACTTCGCCGACCCGGCGGCTTCAATGCAAGAGCTGCTTGAGCGTGAGCAGCAGCAAATTATTATGCAGGACTTTATCAGCCAGTTACCGGAAGACAGCCGGGAAATCGTTTTACTTTATTACCGGGAGGAGCAATCCAGCCAGCAAGTGGCGGATTTATTGGGGTTAAGTGACGCCAACGTGCGGAAAAAACTATCCAGAGTGCGTGAGCAATTAAAAGACAGCTTACTGGCGCGTTACGGTCAACTGGTACTAAGCACAGCACCAGGTTTAGGTTTCAGTGCTGTGATAGCAGCAGCACTGACCAGCGCTGCACCTCCTGTCGCTGCTGCGACTTCAGTTTCTGTTGCAGCACAACAAAGTGGCTGGCTGGCCAAAATTGCAGTGCTGCTGGGTGGTGCCATGATAGGAGCTTTGGCTGCTGTGGCTGGAGTGGTCTTCGGCATGCGAGCCGTACTAAAAAAAGCCGATAGTGAGGATGAAAAAGCTGCATTAAGAGCCTTACGTAACAAAACCATTGTTTGGGTGTTGTTATCAGGACTGCTATTAACAGCAGCTTACGAACTGACCAGCGGCGCCTGGGCTCCAGTCTCCGCTTTTGTGCTGATGATAGCCGGACTGATCTATAGCCAGCTACAATTGCAGCAAATCATCAGCCCTCGTCTGCAACGGCAATACCCGGATGCCGCAGAGCATGCCAGAGTAAAACGAAAAAATGCACTTTGGTGTGTGCTGGGCATGACTGCAGGTTTTAGCGCTGGTTTATTTGGCTTGATTTATGGCCTGATGCAAAGTGGCCGCTGGCACTGGTGATCACCAGCGCCAGCGCTTTTTTATTCGTGCGCCTCTTCTGGTTCAGCCGGATAAATCACCAGTAAATTTGCGTTAGGAAACTCAGCCGCTATGTTGGCAGGCAGCTCTTGTAATGACGAATGCCATGCCAGCCCCCCTTGCCTGACGCCATAGCTGACAATCAGTTGATCAGATGCGCCATGCTCCTGTAGTACTGAAAGCAAGCTTTGCTCTGCAGGCACAACCAGATAACTGACTTCATCTGTCACTTTGAGCTGTTTCAGTTTTTTCGCTATTTTTTCCTGTTGTACATTTTGTATCACCAGACTAAGGCTAACGCCTAATTGCTGACAAAGACGACGCACCAAAGCTACAGCTTCAATAAATCCATGCTCAGACTCTGCATGATTGGGTAAACACCAGAATAAACGATTACAGGTTTGCCATGGATGTCGGGTTCGGCTGACTAATAAAGTGTAGTGGCGGTCAGCAAGTAATTTTTCCAGCATAGAACCAAACAAATACTCTGGAGCAGTAGTGTGTTCACTCCAGCCAACAATCAACTCTGAACCATTCAGCTCCTTGCGGGAACGCATAATGCCATCCGTGATATTTAAATCCAGACGCGTGACAGGCATAGCGGGCACCTCGGATTCAGCAAGAGACTTAACCGCCTGATCCACTATTGCAGTTGCCAGCTTAACCCTATCTTTGGTGCTGTCCGTATCAGGTACTACAGTCAGAGGATAAACAGGTTGCGCATGCTGTGGATCACGCAACAGGCGAGCCAGCTCTAACAACTCCCCGCTCTGAGCCTGATCCGCTAACGCAACTATGATACGTTGTTGCCGTATGTCGGTATCTCCATCATCCTGCTGATTGGCAATAGCCATTTTTCTGCCGTAACGGTCCACCATCAGTGGTGCCAAGAAACAAGTCACCAGAATCATCAGAATAGCGCCATTGACTACAGTCTCATCAAACAAGCCGATTTCGTGGCCCACTATAGTTGCAGCCAGAGTAGCAGCCGCCTGAGCGACGCTTAAACCAAACACGACTTTTGCCTGATCGTTGCTGTAACCTAAAAATAATCGGGTGGCCTGCGCCGCCAGCCATTTAGTGGAAATAACAGTGATGACCATGGCAAAGGCAATAAGCCAGGCTCTAACTCCGCCAAAAAATACACTTAAGTCCAGCAGCATCCCCACAGAAAGCAGGAAAAAAGGAATAAAAATAGCTTCACCAGTGAACTGAATACGGTTCATCAGGGTGCCGTTGTGAGGAATTAAACGGTTTAAAGCCAAGCCAGCTAAAAAAGCACCTACTATAGGCTCAGCTCCGGCAAGATGAGACAAGCTGGCACACAAGAACACCATCGCCAATACAAACACAAACTCAGCGACCCCATCGCCGCCCACATTGCGGAAAAACCAACGAGCGAGCCATGGCAAACCAAAAAGTATTAGCGCGACATACAAAGACAACGACACACCAAGTTTGTACCAAAAAATGTCGTTCATTTCGCCTCTGGTCATGCCGGCTATTACGGCCAGCACCAGCAAAGCTAAGGTATCGGTTAAAATAGTACCGCCGACAGCAGCTGTTACCGCCTGATTTCTTGATACGCCAAGCCGACTAGCAATGGGATAAGCCAACAAAGTATGAGAAGCAAACATACTGCCGAGCAAAATAGCGGCTGGCCAGTCGAAGCCAAACAACAGTCCGACTCCTGTCCCTACACTTTGCGGAATAGCAAAAGTTAATAAACCAAAGACTATGCTATGAGTTTTGTACTTTTTTAACTTCGCCATATCAATTTCAAGTGCGGCGGTAAACATGATGTACAACAAACCCACAGTGCCAAAAAGTACAAAAGACTGATCTCGGGCCAACACATTCAGGGCGTTAGGGCCAAGCACAGCACCAGCAAACAATAAACCAATCATGCCGGGTAAACGGTAACGCGCCATCACAATAGGCGCCAGCAACATCAACGCCGCCACCAAAGCAAAAACCAGCACCGGATCTTTAATAGGAAACATCAATACATTCTCTTTGTGCTAACAAACCTGCAATCAGGTTCTGAAGGATAAAGCAGGATAACCCATAAAGGTTAAAGTAATAGGTTGCTCAGCAGGAATAGTCAGTACACCAGCATAAGAGCCAGTGATCACCCATTGACCTTGTTTTAAACCAATACCTTGCTGACTTAAATGATTCACCAGCCAATACAAAGGCAATAGCGGGTCCAGATTTGGATGCTGAGCATCAAACTTCTGTTGCTGGCCTGAATACTCCAGCACCAGCTCAAACTTTTCTGATAAAGATTCTTCAGCTAAAGCAGGGCCTATATATAAACCCTGATTAAATAAACCAGCCGCCAGTTGGTCAAAAAACTCTGCGTCAGCATCGGCTTTGTAAGGCCGGATAATCAGCTCAAGCGCCAAATGAGTGGCAGCAATGGCTGCTTTGATCTCAGCTTCGCTATAAGGTTCATGACGGGCAGGTAAATCGGTCGACAGCAAAAATGCCAGTTCAGGCTCAATACTGTACTGCTCTGACTTTTGCTCAAACAGGCAAAGTTCACCTTGCTGCACACTAGCTATAGGTGCCAACACCCATTTATCAGGCCCGGGCAGACCGGCTTTCCAACCGACAACTGGCAAGTCCAACTCAATAAACAGCCACTGCTGGATAGCAAAAGCTTCAGCCAATGACGTAGGACGCAGCTCTGCCGGCAATAAAGGCGCGGCTTCACCACGACGGCGATAATCTGCCAGCCAGGCCGCAGATTGTTGAATTTGTTCTGGAGTCACGCGGTATCCTTCAAGCTTTGTTGACAGTATCTACAGGGCTTTGTACTTTAAGCCGCATGCGGGTGTAGTTCAATGGCAGAATGAAAGCTTCCCAAGCTTTAGACACGGGTTCGATTCCCGCCACCCGCTCCAGCTTCAGGCAGCTTTAAACCGAAAAAGCACCCGAAGGTGCTTTTTGGCAGACAGACAACAGCCTTAGATTTGCGACTGAATATAGTTTGGCAAACCAATCAGCTTGATCAGGCGCAGCTGTTGTTCCAGCCAATGGGCGTGATCGTTTTCTGTGTCGTCCAGCAAGGTCATCAGCAAATCGCGGGTCACGTAGTCCTGCACAGATTCACATAAAGCTATGGTTTTCTTCAGCAAAGCACCTACCGAATACTCAACATTTAAGTCATTCTGCAACATAGAAGGTACATCAGTACCTACCTGCAAAGGATCACGTTTGGATAAATCCGGTGTACCTTCTAAAAATAAAATACGTTCAATCAGCGCAGCAGCATGAGCTTTTTCATCCGTGACTTCGTGATCGATGCGCTCAAATAATTTGTGTAATCCCCAATCGTGATACATACGGGAATGAATAAAATACTGATCCATGGCGCTGAGTTCATTCGACAGCAGCTCGTTTAAGGCTGCAATAACCTGTGTATTACCTTTCATTCTTAGTCTCCTGAACCCATTTGGCTTTGCAGATAATTTTCCAGACCTACCAGCGTAATTTGTTGCTGTTGAGTGTCTATCCAGTCCACATGCTCTTCTTCGTGCTCCAGAATTTCCTGCAGCAATTCACGGCTGATGTAATCCTGATGCTGTTCGCACAGTTTGATAGCGTCACGTAATAAAGGCAGCTGGTCGTACTGGAAATCCAGATCACACTGCAGCATTTCTTCGGTGTCTTCACCTATACGTAATTTGCCTAAAGCTTGCAGGTTAGGCAGGCCTTCCAGGAACAAAATACGCTCAATCAGCTCGTCAGCCTGTTTCATGTCTTTGATCGATTTTTTATAACAAACCGAATTCAACTGAGCCAAACCCCAGTTTTTATAAATACGGGCATGTAAAAAATACTGGTTAATGGACGTTAACTCAGAGGTCAGCACCTCATTAAGTTTAGCGAGCACTAAAGGTTGGCCTTTCATAACTGGTACCTGCAAATTCAAAAACTGTGCTTATTGTAGTCCAAATGCTGACAAACTCAAGAAAAAACCAATAAAATCAATAAGATGCCATTGAGAATAGTTCGTTTTAGTGCCAGAGTTCTTGCTAAGTTTTTACAATGTTCAGCAAATCAGTAGTTTAGAGCTTTTGCTAATCTAGTCTGCTGCGCCAGCCTTTCCATCGAGCCTGCAGCGCTGTTCAGCGTGATACTGCGTAACAGCGGTTAAATCAGATATACTCGGGCTACAGTAAGCAGCGGTTATAGTAAAACAGGCAGCATCGGTAGCATTTATGAGTCAGACAGAAAAGAAAAAGTCATCCGGGTTTTTAGTAAACCTGCTTTTTAACATCGTTATCCCTACGCTGATTTTAAGTAAACTCAGTGAAGAACATCAGCTCGGGCCTGTTTGGGCTTTAGTGGTCGCTTTGGCTTTCCCCTTGGGTTTTGGTTTGTGGGAATTACAGCAAAGCAAAAAGGTGAACTTCTTATCCGTATTGGGTGTAGTTAGTGTATTGCTGACAGGCGGCATCAGCTTATTGCAGCTGGATCCAGCCTACATAGCGATAAAAGAAGCTGCTGTACCAGGTTTAATTGCTTTGGCTGTTTTAATCAGTCAACGCAGTAAATACCCGTTGGTACAAAAGATCCTGTTAAATGACGAACTAATGGATTTAACCAAGCTGGAAGCCAGTTTAAAAGCAAACAATGCGGAACAACTTTTCGCCGCTAAATTACAGAACTGTGCTTATCTGGTGGCAGGCTCTTTTGTGGTGTCGTCGATTCTGAACTATGGTTTGGCCAAATACTTGCTGGTTAGTGCACCCGGTACAGCGGCATTTAACGAAGAGCTGGCAAAAATGACTGCTCTTAGTTTTCCTGTGATCGCCTTGCCTTGCACCATTATGTTGATGGTCGCCATTTGGTATCTGTTCAGTCAAATTGGCAAAGTAACAGGCGAAAGCATCGAGTCTTTTTTACGCCAGTAAAACCATTCAATAGCAGGCGCTGCAAAAACAGCGCCTTTTGTCTATCAAAGCAGCTGCTTAAATCACGCTATTAAAACGCTCAAAGGCAGCAGCTAAGTCGGCAATTAAATCTTCCGTATCTTCCAAGCCAATATGCAAACGAATTAAAGGCCCGCTGTAAGGCCAACTGCTGGCTGTTCTGAGTTTCTGAATATTTAAGTTTGGAATAATCAGGCTCTCGTAACCGCCCCAGGAAAAACCCATTTTAAAATGTTCCATACCTTCAATAAAAGCCGCAATAGCTTTGGCATCCCCTTGTTTTAACACAAAAGAAAACAAGCCATTGCTACCGGAAAAATCACGTTGGAAAATAGCGTACCCAGGGTTTTCAGATAAAGCAGGATGACGCACAGTTTCCACTTCTGGTCTTTGTTGTAACCATTTCGCGATTTTCAATGCATTAGCTTCATGCTGAGCTAAACGCACTTTTAAGGTCCGTAAACCACGGCTGGCTAGATAGGCATCATCGGCTGAGGCACAATATCCCATCAGGTAGCTATGTTCACGCAGTTGAGGCCAATGCTGTTCATTGGCCGTGGCAATACCCAGCATGGCATCTGAGTGCCCCACTATGTATTTAGTAGCTGATTGAATACAGACATCTACACCCAGACCATAGGCATCCAATAACAAAGGTGTACCCCAGGTATTGTCCAGCATCAACACTATGTGATGCGCTTTCGCTACAGTGCTTATGGCAGGAATATCCTGTAGTTCCATAGTCAGAGAACCTGGAGATTCCAGAAAAATAACTTTGGTATTGGGTTTCACTAAGGCGCTGATACCAGCACCAATCAAAGGGTCGTAATAGGTAGTTTCTATGCCTAAACCTGCCAGTAACTTGTCGCAAATAGCGCGGGTCGGTTCATAGGCGGTGTCGACCATTAAGAGATGATCCCCCTGCTTTAAGAAACACAATAAAGCGGCGTTAATAGCAGCTGCACCACAAGGGTATAAAGCACAACCAGCTGAGCCCTCCAGATCGCAAATAGCATCCTGCAGTGCGAAATGAGTGGCGGTGCCACGACGGCCATAATAAGGCACCCTGTCACCACGATGTGCTGTGGCATGTTTCAGCTCTGCCATCGTATCAAAAACAATAGTCGAGGCTCGCACCACAGGCGGGTTAACGGCAGATCCTGTCCATTCCTTGCCACGACCAGCATGGATCAGTTGAGTCGCTTTTTTCATGAAGAACACCTTAGACATCCAGATGTCTGATAATCTACAGTTTTTTTCAGCTTAGCGCCAGCCGTTGATTTCTGAATGAGTTAACAGCTTTTCTAGTTGAGGTTTAGCAAAGTAATAGCCCTGATACCAATTGATACCGGCACCGACCAGATAATCCAGTTCGGCTTTACTCTCAACGCCTTCGGCCAGCACTTTGGTACCGAGTTCACAGCAGACGGTTAAAATGCCTTTCAGCACAGCTTGTTTGACTGTGTCCTGATCAATATCCCGTATTAAGCCCATATCCAACTTCAATACAGCGGGCCGCAGCGAGGTTAACCAAGCTAAGCCAGCATAGCCTGAGCCAAAATCATCTATTGCTGTGATAAAACCCCGCTTGGCATAACTTTCGAAAATACGTTTCAGCTTGCCTTGATCGATAATCTGCTCACCTTCTGTCACTTCAAACATAATTTGAGTGATATCAAAACCAAACAGATCACCCGCTTCAATAGTGGCGCGGATGCAGGTTTCGGGGTTATAAACGGCATTTGGTAAAAAGTTGATACTTAACAGCTTTTTCAAACCTAGTTTAGCTGCAGTTTCTATCGCTTTGACTCGGCAGGCCTGGTCAAAATAGTATTTGTTGCTGTCGTTAATTTGCTCAAACACCCAGCCAGCGCCCTGGCCTTCAGGGCCGCGGACTAGCGCTTCATAGCCGATAATGTCTTGCATTGACCAGTCGATAATAGGCTGAAATGCCATACGGATTTCAAAACCAAGTGACTGGCCACTTAAACAATCCATGCAGCTTTGTTGTTTAATTTGTTCAGGAAAATCCATAAAACTGACTCCATCATGAGCTTTTATATACCACATTAGATGACGAAGCAGTCGAAACGCAAGTTAACTGCGTCCAGATGAAGATGACACGTGACGACAGTAGATTGGTCTTATCTGCCCTTTGCTTCGTATTGGTCATAACCACAAAGCAGCACAGGCTGGTTTGCCTATACCAGCCATGTATAATAGCCCCACACTAAGCAGAGCCAGAGCCTTATGAAATACAAAGACCTGCGTGACTTTATCAGTCAGCTGGAGCAACGTGGATTGCTCAAACGAATTTCGATGGAAATCGATCCTTATCTGGAAATGACCGAAATCGCTGACCGCACCTTACGTGCCCGTGGCCCTGCTTTGTTATTTGAAAACCCAAAAGGTTTTGATGTTCCGGTGCTGGCTAATTTATTTGGTACACCAGAGCGTGTTGCTTTAGGTATGGGCCAGACCGATGTCGCTGCTTTACGTGAAGTTGGAAAGTTGCTGGCCTTTTTGAAAGAACCAGAACCACCAAAAGGTTTGAAAGACGCCTTCAGCAAGTTTTCTATTTTCAAACAAGTACTGAATATGCCTGCCAAAGAAGTAAAACGAGCTCCTTGCCAGCAAGTAGTGCTTTCTGGCGATCAGGTAGATTTAACCAAAATTCCGGTGATGACCTGCTGGCCCGGCGATGCAGCACCTTTGATCACCTGGGGTTTAACAGTCACTAAAGGCCCACATAAAGAGCGGCAGAATTTAGGTATTTACCGCCAGCAAGTGCTGGGGAAAAACAAAGTCATTATGCGCTGGTTATCGCATCGTGGTGGCGCTTTAGACTTTTTAGAATGGCAAAAAGCTAATCCAGGTCAGCGTTTTCCGGTCGCTGTTGCTTTAGGTGCCGACCCGGCCACCATTTTAGGCGCTGTCACTCCTGTGCCTGATACCTTATCTGAATATGCCTTTGCTGGCTTATTGCGTGGCGATAATACTGAAGTAACCCGTTGTATCAGCAATGATTTACAAGTACCAGCCACTGCTGAATATGTGCTGGAAGGCTATATTGAGCCGGGTGAAATGGCGCCTGAAGGTCCTTATGGCGATCACACCGGCTATTACAACGAAGTAGATTCCTTTCCTGTGTTTACCGTGACTCATATCACCCACAGAGAAAATCCGATTTACCACAGCACTTACACAGGCCGTCCACCAGATGAGCCTGCGATTTTAGGTGTGGCGCTGAACGAAGTTTTTGTGCCTATTTTGCAAAAACAATTTCCGGAAATTGTCGACTTTTATCTGCCGCCAGAAGGTTGTTCCTACCGTATGGCTGTAGTGACCATGAAGAAACAGTACCCTGGTCATGCTAAACGCGTGATGATGGGCGTCTG
Organism: Rheinheimera soli; assembly: GCF_021290985.1. Classification (GTDB taxonomy): domain Bacteria; phylum Pseudomonadota; class Gammaproteobacteria; order Enterobacterales; family Alteromonadaceae; genus Pararheinheimera; species Pararheinheimera soli. Next base: position 3,939 of record NZ_JAJOYU010000010.1, on the reverse strand, counting down.
GTCTTTCCTACGCCAGTTTATGTACACCAAATTTGTCATTGTCTGTGACGACGATATCAATGCGCGCGACTGGCAGGATGTGATTTGGGCTATCACCACGCGCATGGATCCAGCGCGTGATACGACCTTAATAGAAAACACGCCAATCGATTATCTTGACTTTGCTTCGCCGGTATCGGGTTTAGGCTCCAAAATGGGCTTAGACGCCACCAATAAATGGCCTGGCGAAACAACCCGCGAATGGGGTGAACCTATAGTGATGGATCCGGCAGTCAAAGCCAAAGTAGATGATATCTGGGCTGAACTGGGCATAATGCCTGCAGAACAAGCAGTTGCTGCGCTAAAAGTGCCAGGCCAAAAATGAGCCATCAGGTGACAATACAACCAAGTGGCCTGAGTTTTCAGGTAGACAGCAACGAAACTATTCTCGATGCGGCATTACGCCATGGCATCGACTTTCCGTTTCGTTGCAAACAGGGGGTTTGTACCTCTTGTGTTTGTCGCCTGCGCTCCGGCTCTGTGTCTTATCTGCCACCCGAACCTTTGTCTGATATGGATAAAGAGCAAAAATTTACCTATTGTTGTCTGGCTTATGCCGAGTCAGATCTGACCTTACACCACCCTTTTATTCGTGGCTAAGCCGCAGGATTATTCATGACCAAAGTGATTTGTACCGTCGACAAAATTCAACCCTTAACTTCAGGAGTGCACCAGATACTGCTGACGCCACAACAGAAGGTTGAATTTAAACCTGGCCAATATTTGCAGCTGTGCTTAACAGATCAAGACAAGCGGCCTTTTTCTGTTGCTTCTATTCCAGTACAGGATCAACTGGAACTACATATTGGCGGTGCAGTTGCGGATCAATATTCAGGTCAGGCGTTATCACATCTGCAAAGCAACGATGAAGTGACTGTAGAAGTGGGTTTAGGTCAGGCATTCTGGCGTGAAGACAGTCATAACCCTATTTTATTGCTGGCTGGCGGCACAGGCTTTTCTTATATCTACAGCATTGCGCAGGCGATAGCAGCTGCAGGTGTGAAAAGACCAGTGTTTTTATATTGGGGGGTACGTCACGAGGAAGCTTTGTACCATATGCCAGAATTGCAGCAATGGGCAGCCACTTACCATGATTATAAGTTGATGCCAGTAGTCCAAAGCCCAACAGATAACTGGCAAGGCCGTTCTGGTTTAGTGCATCAGGCGGTGCTGGATGATTTTGTTTCGCTGGATGCATACGATATTTATATCGCCGGCCCTTTCCCTATGGTGGGTGTAGTACGGGACGCTTTCCTAGAACAAGGTGCCAAACGCGAACGAATGTTTGCTGACGCTTTTGCTTATATCTGAGTAATACCCTAAAAAAACAAAAGGGCCGCTTTATTAAAAATGGCCCTTTTTAATTACAGCTACAAAACTCTACTTTTTATATTTGTTAAACCAGTAGGTGATATAAGCAGGCTTTGCCATCATATTACTGGGTCTGATATGAATGCCATGCGAAGCACCTGGGATCCTTACCATAGCGGTTTCTATACCCCTTAATTGCAGCGCCTGATAAAACTGTTCAGTTTCAGAAATAGGGGTGCGGTGATCTGCTTCGCCCGTCATCAGCATGGTTGGAGTTTTGACATTGCCCACATAACTGATGGGTGAATGTTTCAGGTAATGCTCTGGTTTCTCCCATGGCATGCCAGGAAACCAGTACTGGCTGAAGTAGTTGTACATATCGGCATTCAATACAAAACTAAACCAGTTAATCACAGGGTTTACCGCTACCGCAGCTTTAAATCTGTCGGTATGACCTACTATCCAGCTAGTTAATAAACCGCCGCCACTGCCGCCAGTCACAAAGAGTTGTTCAGGATTGATAAAACCTTTAGCCACTGTAGCGTCCACCACATCCATCAAATCATTGTAGTCTTCACTTGGGAATTTATGGTGGATCAAGTTGGCGAATTCCATACCATAGCTAGTGCTACCACGAGGGTTGGTATACAACACTACATAACCCTGAGCAGCCATTAGCTGCAATTCCATCGCAAATACAGGACCATAAGCGGTATGTGGGCCACCGTGGATTTCCAGTATGAGTGGGTATTTTTTGGTTTTATCGAAGTTAGGCGGCAAAATCAGCCAGCTGTGTAACTTGCGCTGATCAACAGAAGAAGTCACCCAAAACTCTTCTACTTCACCTATATCACGTGATAGCTGCAAATCTTTATTCAGTTCGGTCAGCTGTTTCTTTTTGCCACTCTGCCATAAGCTGAGTTCAGCTGGCGCCTGAGTCGACATTTGGGTATAAGCAATGTCGCCATCATCAGACACGCTAAAACTACCGCCAGTATAAGGACGACTGTAAGAGCCGCCACCAACCTGGTCGACCAGAACTTTACGTTTTCCGCTCAGAGGTTGTAAGGCAATTTTGCCCTGCGCCTGATCGTCATATTGAATATAAAGCGCATCACTGTCGCCGTCCCAACTAAAGCCATCAATGGCCCGGTCTAAATCTGCAGTAAGAGCTTTAATCTCGCCAGATTGCAGGTTTTTGACATAAAGCTGATTGGCCTGATGGGCCAGCTTTTTATCGTCATAGCCCAGATAAGCCAGCCATTTGCCGTCAGAAGATAAAGCGGGCGAGTGATCTGGCCCAAAACGGTCAGTGACTTGGGTCAGGTTTTTATCAGCGATAGTTAACTTGTACACTTCACTATTTTGCGCCTGAGCTCTTTTGTCAGATTGACGATTGGCAGAGAAGTAAAACGCTTTACTGTCTTTTTGCCAACTGATGTCCCCGCCATGATCAAAATCACCGCTGGTGAGCTGTATGGGAGTACCACCATCAGCAGCCATCAAATAAATATGCCGATAGCCTGCAGCTAAGTAGCCTCGGCCATCGGCTCTGTATTGCATAGTGTCTATATAAACAGGCGCTTTAGCCCAGTCGTTTTGTTCAGGCTTACCCGGCAAAGTGACCGGATTAACTGCTTTTTTCGGCGTAAACATCGAAAAAGCCAGCCACTTACCGTCTGGTGACCAGCTCAAACCTGAAGGAGTTGCTGGTAAATGGCTGATTTGGCCACTTTGACCATTGTCCATCCAGCGAATATGGATCTGTTGTTTACCCGAAGCCGATGAAATAAAAGCCAGTTTTTTGCCATCTTCTGACCATAAAGGCGAGCTGATATCTGCTTGTTCTGACACTAAAGGCCGCAACTGACCGGTTTTCGTATCACTGAGCCATAAAGATCCAAGACGTTTATCAAGCACCTGATCAAAACGATTACGCACAAATACGACCTGATCGCCATCGCTGCTGATCTGAGGGTCTGACACAAACTCTAACTGGAATACATCTTCATATTGCAGCGGTTGCTGTGCTGCGATTGAGCTCAAACTTATACCTGAAATCGCCGCAAATACCGCAGTTTTAATAAATAAATGCACCTGGACCTCGTTATTCTGATTATGGGTTGAGCAGATACTAAGTTGGGTTTGATGACTATTGCCAGAGGGATGCGGCTAATGGGGGTATTTTGGGGGTGGGGATTGGTGGAATTAACTGCAGGGGGCGTTCTTTGTGGGCTGCTGTGGTTTGGTTTTTGTGTGAGAGTTGAGCTAAATATGTTCGGAATTCAAGCGGAACGGTTCTGAATTTGGGGGCGGTGAACTACATTATTTCGGGCGGTCAGGCGACAGCAGACCGTCTTGTCCGGCCATTTAACAGCGGATTTGTCCTGAATTCGGGGCGGTGAACTACATTATTCCGGGCGGTCAGGCGACAGCAGACTGTCTTGTCCGGCCTTTCGCAGAGCTCAAGGCGTGAAACAGGCGTGACGCAAAACTGTTTGCGTCCCGTTTTCCCTGTTTCACCCTGGCGACCGCCTGTGGCAACGCAAATAAGCAAAAAGGCCCAGTCTTTCGACTGGGCCTTCTGGC
>NZ_JAJOYU010000001.1 GCF_021290985.1 Rheinheimera soli | reverse complement strand
ACATTCGAGCTGCGTTTTCGCTTAACAGCCTAATCTAACTAGTAGCAGTTAGATTAGGCACTATTCAGAATTGACCTTGATACATGCTCGCAGTCAGAGGTTAACGTACAGAACTGAAATTCAGTTAGGGAATGATTCACTCGCCACCTTCTAGCTTCAGCAGCAGTCCATCGCCGAAGCAAATACTCTTGTTTAGTGTTATGAAAAGTAACACGCGTTCCGCAAAAAGGGCACGCCAAAATGAAGCACCAATTTGAGCTTCGAGTATTCCCAAAGCTGCTAGGTGTTTGGCTGACGTATAACAAAAATAGTGATTAAGAGGAGCAAGCTGCTGCATATAAGACTTGGTCAATGAAAGTAAGTTAATTACCAGCTAATGGTTTATTAACTTAAACCATTTGAGGAGCTTCTTGTACATGCTTGGTTTATTTATGATTAACCATATGTCATGCTCCGCTTTTTGTATTATTTCAAGTGCTCCATCATGAGTTTCAACAACTTTATGCTCTTTAAATTGCACTCCTGCACCATTAACACTTTTTAGGACTGTTTTGAGCTTCTTAGCGCATTTGTCTGTTTCATCTTCAATACATCTGCGGCGGCTCCAGCGCAGAGCTAATCTAGAGAAGTTTATATAGTATCGAGGTACAACTTCTTGTCTTAAATCAATGTATAACCTGAGATATGTATAAATCTGAATGATAGAGGTGGCGTGTGCTCGATAGAGATAGTCTTCATCATAAAGATTACTGAATACCGCATTAGACGCTCGTTCCCACTCATTTATTACTGTGGTGACAGCTTGTCTTTTTTCTAAAAAGTAATTTCGATCAGTTTCATTACAACCAGATGGAATGTCATCGGTAAGGATGCGCTTAAGTTCTCTATCTGCAGTCTCTTGATTCGTCTCTTTTCTTAGCTTCCGTAAATGCTGTATGAGCTCAATAACTTGATTATTAGCTTCCGAGATTTCTTTATTCCGTTTGTAGGAGCTTTCGAAGTCGAGGGAGTTCTTTTGTCTTGATAACTGCCTTTGGCTAAGGATACCCCAAATAGCAACCAGTGATGCTATTAGTGCAGCTAGAACTTGAGGTGACAAAGCTAGAAAATCTTGTACTTTTATTAGAAAATCCATATTCAACCCAAAAAAAAAGAGGGGTTACCCTCTCTAATTCTTTAAAACATGATTTTATATCATACGAATTTCAGGATCTAAACCCCAGTCTTGCTCTAAACATACGATGTTTTTCATGTTGCTCTCCTTCGATTTAACTACGTGCTAATCACTTAGACACAAAGCGCGCGTATTATACATTTATCGATCGTTTCTACAATCACTAAACTGATAACTTTCATCGCTTGAACAGACAATAGATCTGAACGTTGGACTATTGCAAGCCTATTTGTATAAAAATTCAAAATAAAGTGAATAAAAGTCAAGTTACTAAATAAATATTCACAGCGATTGATGTTTGAGTATTGTTCTGTGGATAAGTTTGTGAGTAACCTCGATTCCATAAATTATCCACAGAGTTTTAGACAGGTTTAAGGCGTTTAGTTCAGTATATTTAATCCCCAATATGTGGCAGTAGGGGCGGCATCTTGTCGGTTCGCTGTGCTTTGTCAATTTTTGGGAGCAGGCGCTGGCCTAATGTCTGTCCACTTTCTAATTCATGCATTATTCTTCGAGCCCACAAATCACGACTCCACATCGCAATTTTAAGTCAAATTATCATATATTGAGCCGCTGCAATCAGATATAGGAGTTCAAATTGCGCAGAGAGAAAATTGAATCAGATATGGTTTTCTACAAGTTCAAAGCGCTAGATAATTTCGAACACCTGTTTGATATGCTAGTTCGCGAGCGTATGTATGCAGCAACTCTCTCTGAGTTGAATGATCCCATGGAGGGGATCATCAAGGCTGACCCGACTGTACCTCGGTCAATGTTTGATGAGTGGGAGTCGGCAATAAATGACGTCAGGATAGCAAGTTTCACTACTGAGAAAGACAACGAGCTCCTCTGGGCACACTACGCAGATGGTGGGAGAGGTTGCCGAATTGGTTTTCAAATTCCTGAAGATGTCGAATTTAGTTTGGTTAAATATAAAAATGCGCCCACTTGGGACGGCGGGCCGATTGATAGCGGTAAGCTTCAGCGCCTATTGAGTTATAAGCTGTCTCCATGGAGATACGAGAGAGAATGTCGTGTAGTGTTAAAAAATAACATGTACATACCAATTAAGGTGACTTCAATTGAGTTTGGCCCGCTTGTCCCCGAAGAAAAAAGAAAAATGCTGGAACATATGATCGAGCTGCTTAAACCAAATGTCAGTCTGTCTCATAAACGTTTTTGGGGAAAAGTTAACCCTATTCATACGACGGGACGACCTGTGAAAGTCGTAATTCGGTACCCAAAAGGCTGTGAAAGGTGTGAGGATTGCGAATCAAGAGCAGATAAAATAAACCGCATGTCTGAGTCGAGTTAGATGGATTTAACATTGATTTGCAAGGTTGTCTTGTCTTAGGGCTATCTGCTATTTTGGGGAAAACCACAAAGGAGCCAGGCATGGCGAATAATGAACCTAAGCAAGTAGTCGTCACAGAACAGGATGGAGCTGTAGACAGTATCCTAACCTATTTAAAAGAGCGCATAGAGTCCCCGTTTCTAATATCTTTCTTGTTTTCCTGGTCTGTTATAAACCGGGATTTTCTGTTCTATCTGTTTATGAGTAATGACAGTAACAAGCACTACCAGTTGGCCAACTGGGATTTTTCCGGTTTTCTATTTGACAGCTCTTGTTATAGTGTTTGGGCCGATAGCTTTTGGTGGCCTTTGTTCTCCAGCATAATAATTACATTGTTTTTTAGTTCTTTTTCTTCTGTTTTATCTGGAGGTCGCTATTTTTTTCTAAAATGGTGCATTGTATTCACTAAAAAACAAAAAGACGGTTTTGACTCTATCTATGCAATAAAACTTCAAGAAATTAAGTTGCTGGAACTTTACGCTGAAGTTACCTCTCTTGTGAAGGAGGCAACTGATTGGCAGAATAAAATTAACTCTTTCAAAGCCGATTTTGAGAGAAATCAGGATTCACACTTGGCTTTATCTCGGGGCAAAGTATTCGATTTCCTCATGAAATCATCAAAGTTTAATGTGCTATATAGAACTAACCATTTTTCGGAAATAGATGGTTTCAAGGCATCATCAATTCTTCCGAACGCTGTTATTAAGGTTTCATTTGTCGATAAAAAAGACCCCAAAAGAAACATACCCCAATTCGAAGGGACAGCATATGAGTTCATTACGAATAGTGATTATTTCAATTGGGATGACAAAGATTCGATCGACTACTTGTTTGCTTTACTGACGAATATAGAAATAAACAGGCCTGCAGAGATCGACCTAAATATCGGGCGTATTTTGTGTACTTTGCACAGCTCAGAAGCATTCAAGTAAGTTCAGACCACCTGAGCCTAAGCAGCAGAAGTATTTATTAAGTCATTCTGCTTTTGCCGTTTCTGGTGGGGTTGATTGCAGCAACCTAAGCAAAGCGTTGTGTGCACCTTGCATTTGGCTCAACGATTTAAATTTTACCTCAATGCAGTAGCCCGCTTCGCCACGATACTCAGCAGTAATGAAGCTGTCGATGAACGTATGTTGTAAATGGATTATTTGATTTAAGGATGAAGCTTCTGAGTTGCTAGATAAGTTGTTTATCCAGTTCTCAATTTCCTGCTTGTTCCAAGCTACAGATCGCGGCCCAAGTTTTTTCGGTGCCGGCGCTTTGTTATCTTTCACCATCGAATACCAGGTGGTTTTGCCAACTGATACCATCTGTAGTACTTCCGGTAATCTGATTAATTGCATGTTCAGCCTCCAAGGTGTGGCAACAGCGGAGGCATCTTGCCAGTGCGCTGTACTTCGTCAATTTCTGGCAGCAAGCGCTGATCTAATATTTGGCCGCCTGGCAACACCGACTGACCTATGAACTCTTCCTCAAAAGTGGTTATCCCGCATCTGACCAGCACCTTTTCAATTTCCAACATGTTGGCTGTTTGGCTGTCGATTGTTCAGTTAGCGGACACAAATTTTAGTAGATAGAATTTTACATCACGAATTTTTCTTATTGCACTGCTTATAGGATGCACTTTTCCGTTTATCGAAAGTACAAAGCAGGGTAATATCACCCCCGAACTTCAGTGATTCTTCTTTCTTAGTACATAGCTGAGTACATGAATTTAAAATAATAACGAAAATTAATGAAAAACGACTCAAGTAACAATAACATAGTAAAAATCGCCTTAGTCGCCGGAGAACATTCCGGCGATATTTTAGGTGCTGATTTAATCCGCGCTTTAAAGCTGTTATACCCGCAGGCTGAATTTTATGGCATAGGCGGCGAGCGCATGAAAGCCGAAGGCTTTAGCGCTTTGTTTGATATGGAAGAGCTGGCGGTGATGGGCATAGTGGAAGTGTTAGGCCGCTTGCCACGCTTGCTGCAGGTTCGCAAAGAGCTGCTAGCGAATCTTACTGCTATAAAGCCAGATGTGTTTATAGGTATAGACGCGCCGGACTTTAATATTCCGGTGGAGCTCAAACTCAAAGCCGCAGGTATTAAAACCGTGCATTATGTCAGCCCTTCCGTCTGGGCCTGGCGACAAAAACGTATTTTTAAAATAGCCAAAGCCACCAACATGGTGCTGGCGTTGTTGCCTTTTGAAAAAGCCTTTTACGACAAGTTTGATGTGCCTTGTAGCTTTGTCGGTCATACGCTGGCGGACCAAATGCCACTACAGCCTGATAAAGCCGCTGCTAAAACTGAATTGGGTTTAAACCCAGAAGCACCAGTGCTGGCGATCATGCCGGGTAGCAGAACCAACGAAATCAAATTATTAGCTGCAGATTATCTGCTTGCAGCACAGGAACTACAACGTCAGCAGCCTGATTTACAGCTGATTTGCAATATGGTGACAGAGCAAAAAGCAGAGTTGTTTCGCCAGATTAAACAGCAGGTTGCACCGGATTTAGTGGTGCAACTGGAAATCGGCAAAGCCCGCACTACCTTAACAGCGGCTGATGCTGTGTTTATTGCCTCAGGTACTGCCACCTTAGAAGCTATGCTGGCCAAAACTGCCATGGTGGTGGGCTATAAGATGAACTGGCTGACGCATCAGATAGCCAAATGGTTAGTGAAACTGAAGTTTTTCAGCCTGCCGAATTTATTAGCTGATAAAGCGCTAGTGACAGAGCTATTGCAAGAACAGGTCACAGTCGAGAATTTAGTCAAAGCTATGGCGCCTTTATTACAAGATCAAAAAGCGCAGCAAGCATGCGTGGGCTCTTTTACAGAGCTGCATCAACTGATCCGCTGTAATGCCAGCGAGCAAGCTGCTGCAGCTATAGCAAAGGTGATGGATGCATCCGTATGAGTAGTGCTAAAGCTTTGAATGCCGAAACTTATCAAAGACCACAAGTGCAGTTGATTTGTGGCGTTGACGAAGTAGGGCGTGGTCCGCTGGTTGGCGCTGTGGTCACAGCTGCTGTAATTCTTGACCCAAACAACCCTATTGTTGGCTTAAACGATTCAAAGAAACTGTCAGAAAAAAAGCGTCTGCAGCTTGCTGAAGAAATTAAAGCTAAAGCCTTAAGCTGGAGCTTAGGCCGCGCTGAAGTGCATGAAATTGACAGTTTAAATATTTTGCACGCTACTATGCTGGCGATGACCCGTGCTGTGCAGGGCCTTCATATTAAGCCGGAATGGGCCTTGATAGATGGCAACCGTGTGCCTAAAGATATAGGTGTTCAGGCCAGTGCTGTGGTCAAGGGGGATGCCTTAGTGCCGGAAATCAGTGCTGCTTCTATTCTTGCCAAAGTGGCTCGGGATGAAGAAATGCAGCAGTTGGATATCGCTTATCCTGCGTATGGTTTTGCAGGTCATAAAGGCTATCCAACGGCAGAACACTTAGCTGCTATTAAAACTTTTGGTGTGATCAACGAGCACAGACGTAGCTTTAAACCTGTCCGGGATGTGTTGGAATCTGTTGTAGGGGCAGCTCATGGCTGATCCGGGTTTTATTCATTTAAGGGTGCACAGCGATTTTTCGATGATCGATGGCATCAAAAAAATAAAGCCTATAGTCAAAGCGGCGAAAGAGCTGAATATGCCCGCGCTTGCTTTAACAGACCAGATGAATATGTGTGGTCTGGTGCGTTTTTACAGTACAGCACATGAAGCCGGTATTAAGCCGATAGTAGGGGCCGATTTGTGGGTGCAGCATCCGCTGTTTCCGGGCGATGCCTGTCGTTTATTGATTTTGGCGGCCGACAATGCCGGTTACCAGAACCTGACGATGTTGCTGTCCAAGGCCTATTTACGTGGCCATGTGCATCACAAGCCCCAGATTGATCATGACTGGCTGGTGGAATACAAAGAAGGCCTGATTGTCTTATCAGGCGCGAAAGACGGCCCTTTAGGCAAAGCCTTAATTAAAGGCAATGCGCCCAGCGCTTTGGCGTTAGTGCAGTTTTATCGTGAACATTTCCCAAATCGGTTTTTTATTGAACTGACCCGTACTGGCCGTCCTGACGAAGAAACTTATATTCAGGCTGCAGTAGAGCTGGCAGAACGTGAACAATTGCCTGTGGTTGCCACCAATGAAGTGGTGATGTTAAGCCCGGACGATTTTCCTGCGCATGAAATCCGGGTTGCCATTCATGATGGTTACACCTTAGAAGATAAAAGACGGCCAAAAAACTACAGCGAGCAGCAGTATCTGCGATCTGCAGAAGAAATGCTGGAGCTGTTCTCCGATATTCCGGAAGCGCTACAAAACTCTGTTGAAATCGCCAAACGCTGTAATGTCACCATACGATTAGGTGAATACTTCCTGCCGGCTTTCCCGACTGGTGGTTTATCCGACGCTGACTTCTTAGTCTTAAAATCCAAAGAAGGCCTGGAAAAACGCTTGCTGCAGTTATTCCCGGATCCGGAAGTACGTAAAGTAAAACGGGTTGAATACGACGAACGTTTAGACATTGAGCTTGGCGTCATCAACCAGATGGGATTCCCTGGTTACTTCCTGGTCGTGATGGAATTTATCCAGTGGAGTAAAGACAACGATATTCCGGTAGGCCCTGGCCGGGGTTCTGGTGCCGGTTCTTTAGTGGCTTATGCCCTGAGTATTACCGACCTTGACCCCTTGGAATTTGACTTACTGTTCGAGCGGTTCTTAAACCCTGAGCGGGTTTCTATGCCTGATTTTGACGTCGACTTCTGTATGGACAGACGCGACGAGGTAATAGAACACGTTTCCGACATGTATGGCCGCGAAGCCGTATCGCAAATTATTACCTTCGGTACTATGGCGGCTAAAGCCGTTATCCGCGACGTAGGCCGGGTATTGGGCCATCCTTATGGTTTTGTTGACCGTATCTCTAAGCTTATCCCGCCCACTCCAGGTATGACGCTTGAGCAAGCTTTTAAAGAAGAGCCACGTTTACCTGAATTATACGCCGCCGATCAGGAAGTAAAAGACTTGATTGATATGGCGCGTCAGCTGGAAGGTGTAACCCGAAACGCCGGTAAACACGCCGGTGGTGTAGTGATAGCGCCGACTAAAATTACCGACTTTGCACCTGTGTATTGTGACGAAGAGGGCAATAACCCCGTCACTCAGTTTGATAAAAATGACGTGGAATACGCAGGTCTGGTCAAGTTCGACTTCCTCGGTTTACGCACACTGACCATATTGCAGTGGGCTGTGAATATGACCAACGAGCGGCTGACCCGTGAAGGCAAGCCGCTGGTGGATATCAATACTATTCCACTGACCGACCGAAAAAGTTTTGACGTGCTGATGAAAGCAGATACCACAGCGGTATTCCAGCTTGAATCCCGCGGTATGAAAGACTTAATACGCCGTCTGCAACCCGACTGTTTCGAAGATATGATAGCCCTTGTGGCGCTGTTCCGTCCTGGTCCACTGCAGTCAGGCATGGTAGATAACTTTATCGACCGTAAAAGGGGGCGTGAAGAAATCTCTTATCCGGATTCGACCTGGCAACATGACTCGTTAATTCCTATTCTGGAGCCTACCTACGGTATTATCCTGTACCAGGAACAGGTAATGCAGATAGCACAGGTGTTGTCTGGTTATTCACTGGGCGGCGCTGACTTATTACGCCGTGCTATGGGCAAAAAGAAACCGGAAGAGATGGCCAAACAGCGCGACACCTTCCGTGATGGTGCAGTGGCAAATGGCGTCGATGCCGAACTGTCGATGAAAATCTTCGACTTGGTAGAGAAGTTCGCAGGTTACGGTTTTAACAAATCTCACTCCGCCGCTTATGCGCTGGTGTCGTACCAAACCTTGTGGATGAAGGCGCATTATCCGGCTGAGTTTATGGCGGCTGTAATGTCTGCCGATATGGATAACACCGACAAAATCGTCATTCTGGTGGATGAATGTGAGCATATGAAGCTCAAATTGATCCCGCCTGATGTCAATTCTGGTGAATATAAATTTACGGTAAACCGTCAGGGCCATATTGTTTATGGTATAGGCGCTATTAAAGGTGTGGGTGAAGGTCCGGTTGAAGCTATTTTAGCGGCGCGGGCTAAACACGGAAGCTTCACGGATTTGTTCGACTTCTGTAATAAAGTTGATTTAAAACAGCTGAACCGCCGCGTGATTGAAAAGCTGATTTTATCCGGTGCTATGGACCAGTTGGGCCCGCACCGTGCTGCTATGATGGCAACTTTAGAAGAAGCGATGAAAGGTGCAGAGCAGCAGGCCAAAGCCGAAGCTATGGGCCAGTCTGATTTATTTGGTTTAATGGCGCCTGAGCCAGAACATGCAGCCAGTGCCTTTAAACAAGTGCCAATTTGGCCGGATGAAGTCTGGTTGGAAGGCGAACGCGAAACCTTAGGTTTATACCTGACAGGTCACCCTATCAACAGATATCTGGTGGAGTTACCGCATTACAGTTCGGGCCGTTTAGTCGATATGCAGCCGGGCCGTCGTGATCAGGTAGTGCATGCCGCAGGTTTAGTCTTGTCTGTGCGCACTATGATCAATAAAAAGGGCAGACGTTGGGCTATTGTCACTTTGGATGACAAATCTGCCCGCTTAGATGTACGTTTTTTCCCCGAACAGTTCGAAAACTTCGAGCATTTGCTGCAAAAAGACAAAATATTGGTGGTGTCGGGACAGGTCAGCTTTGATGATTTCAGTGGTGGCCTTACAATGTCCGGCCGCGAGGTGGTGGACATCATAGCTGCACGGGAAAAATGCTTAAAATCCTTGACCTTAACTGTACATCAGCAGCAAATGGGGCTGGATTATCTGCAAAAACTGCAGCAAGCTATGCACGAATTTAAATTAGGCACAGTGCCGGTGAAGCTGGTGTACCAGCGTGACGAAGGTCAAATCACTGTGGCATTGGGCACCGAATGGTGGGTAACCCCTACTGACGCTTTGTTGCATCAACTGCGACAATTAGCAACAATACAACTGGATTTTCATTAATTAGGTAGTGACAGTCGATGATGCTGAATTATTTAGAGTTTGAGCAACCGATTGCGGAACTTGAAGCCAAAATAGAAGAACTTCGCAAAGTAAGCCGCAATGGCGAGTTTGATCTCGGCCTTGAAGAAGAAGTAAACAAGCTGAAGGAAAAAAGCTTAACTCTGACAAAAAAGATCTTCTCAGAATTAGGTGCCTGGCAGGTTGCTCAGTTAGCCCGTCATCCGCTGCGTCCTTACACGCTGGATTACATCAAACATATTTTCACTGACTTTGACGAGTTTGCCGGTGATCGTACTTTTGCCAACGATCCGGCTATTGTCTGCGGTACAGCCCGTTTAGGTGACAAAACCGTGATGGTGATTGGTCATCAAAAAGGCCGTGACACTTCAGAGAAAATCAAACGCAACTTTGGTATGCCAAAACCTGAAGGCTACCGTAAAGCCTTACGTATGATGGAAATGGCAGAACGTTTTAATTTGCCAATCATCACTTTTATCGACACCCCTGGTGCATACCCAGGTGTTGGCGCTGAAGAGCGTGGTCAAAGTGAAGCCATTGCCCGTAACCTGAAAGTCATGGCTGGCCTGAAAGTGCCGGTGCTTTGTACTGTGATAGGCGAGGGTGGTTCTGGTGGTGCTTTAGCCATAGGCGTCGGCGATCAGGTCAACATGCTGCAATACAGCACCTATTCGGTGATTTCGCCTGAAGGTTGTGCTTCTATTTTGTGGAAAAGTGCTGATAAAGCCCCTATCGCAGCTGATGCCATGGGCATTACGGCACCACGTTTAAAAGAGCTGAACCTGATTGACGAAATCGTCAGCGAGCCTTTAGGCGGCGCACACCGTAATCACGAGCAAATGGCACAAAGCTTAAAGCAAGCCTTGTTACGTGACTTAACCAAGCTGGAAAAGTTAAGTATTGAAGACTTGCTGGACAGACGCTATAAACGTTTAATGTCTTTTGGTTACTGCTAACAGACAAGTCCTGTGTAAAGCTGTATAAAATCAGCGTGCATATTGGGTAACGGGCGGGGATAAACCCCGCCCCTACAAGCCGCCGCAAGGCGGTTTTTTATTAGGGTCTTGTTTTCATGAGTTCAGAGTTTACAGTCTCACTGCGTCAGCATATCCAACAGCTTGGTTTAAACCAACTGGTGTTGGGGTTATCTGGTGGGCTGGATTCTATGGTGTTGCTGCAGTTATGTCATCAACTGGTTTTGGACACAGACATCACACTCAAGGCCGTTTATATCCATCATGGTTTAAGTGCCAATGCTGATCAGTGGGCTGATTTTTGTCTGCAGCAGTGCCTTAAGCGAAGCATTCCTTTTGAAGTGCAAAAAGTACAGCTAAACCCTACCGCCAATATTGAAGCTCAGGCCCGAACTGCACGTTATTCGGCTTTAGCTGCTTTTGTTACAACTCCCCAAACTGCTTTGTTAACGGCTCATCATGCCGATGATCAATTGGAAACTTTGTTGCTGGCGCTAAAGCGTGGTGCAGGTCCGGCCGGTTTATCAGGTATTGCCGCTTTGCAGTCTTTTGCTGCGGGTTGGTTGCTGCGGCCTTTACTGGATTTTAGCCGTGAACAATTGGAAACTTTTGCCAAAGAACAGCAACTAGAGTGGATTGAAGACGAAAGTAATGCCGACAGCCGGTTTGACCGTAACTTTTTACGGCTTCAGGTGATGCCTTTATTGCAGCAACGCTGGCCCGCTTTCCGGCAAAATGCGTTGCGTTCTGTCTCTCATATCCAGCAGCAACAGCAGTTTGTTGAAACACAGCTTGAACAGCTATTACCCACTGTAATGCACGGTGCTGAATTAGATTTAAAACTGCTAATAGCGCAAGACTTAACCACACAAAAGCTGCTGGTGCGACGCTGGCTGGCCTTAACAGGGCTTAATCCATCAACCGACTGGCTGGAGCGATTTTTTACCGAGCTGATTGGAGCTAAAGCCGATGCTCAGCCATTACTGGAGCTGGATGCTTATCGAATCCGTCGTTTTGCCGATAAGGCATATATCACAGAAGTTACAGAGGCTCCGCAGGCTGGGGTTTTGCTCGAATTAAAGCCCGGGCAACAGCTTAACACTGTTGTAGGCCAGTTTCTCCTTAACAGTGAAGGCAAGGGCACCGCCTTGTTCTTAACTGACGATCCTTTGTATCTGGTCTTCGGCTTGTTTAGTTTGCCTTTTAAACCAGCAGGTGAGCGACAAAACAAAGCGCTGAAACAATGGCTGAAGTTATGGGCTATACCGCCATGGCAACGTTTGCAATTGCCTGTGCTGGTGCAAAATAATCAGGTAGTGGCTGTGCTGGGGTTGGCGTCAAACGCAGCTGAAGATCAAGCCAATACCTATATCGACTGGCGCAAAGGTTAAACTGAAATTGCTGGCAAAAAAAAAGGGCTTTTGGATCTTCCGTCCTTTAGCCCCAATGTACGACGACTAAAATCTGTGCCTGCTTAGGCTAGGCCTGATTCAGCAAGGCGACTTTTACCGCGTTTTTACCTGCTTGTTTGGCTTGTGACAAAGCTTCATCAGCACGGCTGAATAACAAAGTGGTTTTCTGATCCGGAGCCAGATGCGCCAAGCCAGCGCTTGCGGTCACAGCAAACTGGTTACAAATATGATGCTGATTAATAGCTTTCACCAGACGATGAGCGACCAGCTCAGCTGCTAAGGCATCTTCTGCCGTCAGCAATACAGCAAATTCATCTCCGCCGAAACGGTACAAACAATCACTGGCTCTTAAGGTTTGACGCATAGCGTCAGCCACTGCAATCAGCACATCATCACCGGCAGGATGGCCAAAATTATCGTTGGTTTGTTTAAAGTTATCCAAATCCAGCAAAATTAAAGCGCAAGCCTCCTGGCGTCTGTTAGCCAGCTGCACAGTTCGTTCAAACTGGTCGTCAAAATTACGTCTGTTACCCAAGTCAGTCAGACTGTCTTTTAGCGCCAATTGCTGCAAACGAACCACCACTAAGGTATTACGTAGCGGATAGAGCCATTGCCGTTCCAGTTGCCACAGCTGATGCTGAATTAACGGAGTAAAAGCCTGATCGGACTGATAACTTAACTCGGCCAGGCATTGCTCGTTCAGCATTAATACACTGCGGTGCTCAAAATTGCCGTCTTCTGAGCCCGGAGCCAGGTATTTACCTACTGCGGTTTGTAACTGAATGGAACGCAGAGGCAATACTTTGCCTGCGGCCATTGAATAAATTTGTAGCTGATCAGCAAGATCCAGGCTGGTTTGTAACTGTTCAGGCAGAGTCGCCGGATCTGCAGACAAACCAGACCAGTGTGGCTGACTGGTGATGCCAGCATAACTGGTTCCACTTAATGTCATATCTTGTAAGCCAAATAATTCCACTGCCGATACTCCAGACAAGATCTAAGATGACTGGAATTTGCAGGTATTGTGCCAGTTTAATAAGTAGATGATCTTATTGATTTTTTCAATTATGCAGTTTGCACTGACACTTTTTTGACGGCAATAGCTGGCTAAAAATTGCCCTTCACTTTGTAGTGAGAAAATCCAACAGTTCAGGCATTTGTTGCATTGCATCCTGATAGCCAATGTCTATCAAACGCTTGGTGTAGGATTTTTCAAACAGCAGGTAGCTGGTTAAGCTGGATTCGGAATGCTGTGTAATACCTGTTAAACGTAATAAGCTGCGAACCGCCATTGGTAATTGTAAAAAGTGCTGGCTGGCAATTTCATTAAAATTCACGCTGGGGTTGATTAAAAAGCTGTCGACCTTTTTCAGATCGGTAGGAATATTATGTGCGTTTAGCGTATCAATGGTTTTATTGATCCTGGTCATTCGCTCTAAGTCGGCATTTAAAGTGTCCGAAAAGATGGTATCGAGCAAGTGACCAGCCACAGTGGCTAAACCCGGATGGTGCGGCATCGCATTGCTTAAATCATGAGAGCGAGGTTGTTCTAAGCCGATGATCAGTATTTTATCCGCACCTAAATGAATAGGCGCGCTGAGCGGTGATAACTGATTGACAGAACCATCGCCATAATAATGCTGGTGAATACGCACTGAGGGGAATACCAGCGGTATAGAAGCTGAAGCCAATAAATGCTGAATGCCCAATAAGGTTCTTTGACCACAACGTTTTGCTCTGCGCCATTCTTTGGCATCATTACCCTGGAAAAAGGTGATGGAATCGCCAGTGTTATAACTGGAGGCGGTTACAGAGACACTGGATAAATAGCCTCCCTGAATATTGCGGTCTATACGCTGTAAATCCAAAATATTATGCAGCAGCAAGCGCAAAGGTTTATTGTCCAGCAAGCTGACCGGCCTTTTATTGGCGTAGTCGGCCTGAAATGCACCTAAAAAACCTCGCAGTAAATGCCAGCCTAACCGCAGATAATCTGAATAATACACGTGATGGGTATGGAAATTGCGCCAGACCCATTCGATTTTTTTTACGCCTAAATGAAAGCAGGAAGCATAGCAGGCAATACCAGTGGCATTGATGGCGCCCGCTGAAGTACCACAAATAATTTCAAAAGGAATTTTACTGTTGCGTGGGTAGTGCAAAGCTAAAGCTTTTAGCACACCAACCTGGTAGGCGGCTCTGGCGCCACCCCCTGTTAGCAGCAATGCAACTTTTTTATTGGTGTTTTCACCTTTTTTACTATCAGTCACTGAAACTTCTTAACTCTTTAGAGACTCTCTGTTTATATATTGCTGAAAAGCAAAATAAATGCAACGCTATAGCCAGTTTTTCAACAGCTTAAATATCAGTTATCCGAATTAGTGAAAGGAAAAAACAGAAATGACCGAGAAGGCTCCTGGCACAGGCCAGCAACAATATTATATAGGTTTAGCTGTAGTGGCTGTGACCCTGATTGCCATCGTCTGGTTTTTCTTCCGATCAGATAATACTGTAGTTCCGGAACCAGAACCTACTCCAGTACCAACATTACAACAACCAGCTCCTGCTGATGTATTAACAGCGGATCAGGAACCTGTAGACAGCCTAACAGTGCAAGCTCAGGATGAAACTCCTTTGCAGGAAACTCCACTGGACGATGCAGTAGCTGTTGAACCTAGCGTAAAGTTACCAAGCCTGGATAGTTCTGATGCAGAAGTGAAAACCGGTTTGTTAGGGTTGCGCTGGAAAGCTGGTCTGGCGTCACTTTTTGTTACTGAAGATATGATCCGCCGTTTTGTGGTGAATGTAGACAATATAGCGCAAGGAACTTTGCCAAAAGGTCAGCCATTGTTTCAGCCTATAGCTGTCAAGTTTGCCACTTTACCGGCAGAAGAAGGTGCAGTGCAGCTAGACCCGGCCAACTTTGAGCGTTATGAGCCTTATTTGCAGTTGCTGGAAAGTGTATCTGTGACTGAAGTAAAACGTTTATTTGAATACTACTATCCGCTGATGCAAGAAGCTTATGCAGAGTTAGGTTACACGGATGCGCAGTTCCGCGTGCGTTTACAGGATGCAATCAAAGTGTTGTTAGCCACACCAGAAGTGGCTCCTCCTATGACACTGGCTCGGCCAAACGTTTATTACACTTATGCCGATCCTGAAATCGAAGCTTTACCTTTGGCACAACGTCAAATGATCCGCTTAGGGCCTGATAATCAAAAACGCTTAAAACGGGTATTGGAAGCTCATCAGTTGGTATTAGCTCAGCCTTAATGCCCACTTTACCTGCGATTCCGGCTACTTTGCCACGTCGTTACAGCAACCTGGGTCAGAAACTTGGCCTCTGGTTGCTGAAACTGCTGGGCGGCTGGAATATTCAGGGGGAAGTGCCTGCCCACAAAAAGATGGTGATAGCCGTTGCCCCTCATACCTCCAATCAGGATTTTTTTGTCGGTATAGCCGCAGCTCTTGCGCTGGATCTTAAAATCCGATTTTTAGGCAAACACAGCATCTTTGTTTGGCCTGTGAAAAGGCTGTTGATGTCGTTAGGCGGTATCCCTGTTGACCGCAGCCACCCGCATGGCGTGGTAGGGCAAGTGGTGGCAGAGTTTGAACAAAGTGATTCGCTGTTATTAGGTTTATCACCCGAAGGCAGCCGTAAAAAGGTGGAGCAGTGGCGCTCTGGGTTCTGGTTTATCGCCAAGCAAGCCAATGTGCCTGTGTGTTTGATAGGGCTGGATTACCAGCACAAACAACTGGTGTTTGGTCCATGCTTTACTGCTGGCGAAAATTTCGACGACGATCTACAGCAAATGCGGATGTTTTTTCAGCAAATGGCTGCAAAGTACCCGGAAAACGCTTAAGTTCTTGCACAGAGAAAAGCTTTTCAGCATAATGCGCGCACCAGTTTGACTGGTACCTTCAATGGTGGCCTCATCGGTCCTCCCGCAATACTAATTCGTTCACCTGGTCAGATCCGGAAGGAAGCAGCCAAAGCGAATAACGTATGTGCCGGGATGTCGGCTGGTGAGGTCGCCACCCAAATTTTTCTGTCTGGATTGCCACAAGCTTTGTAATTCGTTACATTGCATTCTTACGTCATTTTTTTGTAATGGAATGGATTCTGTATGAATAACTTTCTTTCCGGTTTATTGCTGGCATGTGCAGTTTTACCTTTTTTATCTGTCGCGACTGAAGACACCAAGACAAGCGTTTTGCCACTTGAGATGTTTTATCAGGGCGAGCGCATTGAACAACTCCGCTTATCGCCAAATGGAAAACGTTTGGTCGCGCTGAAAAACATTAAAGAAGACACTCTCATTCAACTGATAGATCTAACCTCGGGCGAGTCGGTCTATCTTGGAAGAACAGATAATAAAAAGTTTAAATTTGCCTGGGTGCGTTGGGCTAACGATACGCATTTGCTGGCCAGCTTTCGATATGGCGACGTTCGGGGCTTGGGGACTAAAACCACTGAAACCCGTTTGTTCTCTATTGAAGCCAAGGAGGGAGCTCAGTTAGTTCCTATGGTGAGAGCTGCAAGGGACGGTGAGCATCAGAGCCAGTTTCAGGACGATGTAGTTAAGTTGCGCTTCCCGGATGACGATCATTTTTTACTTGGCATAGACCGGGAAATGCCGGGACATGACAGCCTGTTTCAGGTTAACGTAAAAACGGGGAAAACTACACTGATCCAGAGGCACAGGTCCAATGTTGCTTCATGGTTGGTCGACAGACAAGGGCAAGTCAGAGCCAGTACTGACTATGACCAGAAAACGACGGAATCCTCTGTACGTGTATTACGCCCTGGTCAGACAGAGTGGATTGAAGCCTGGCGCTGGCCAGCGTTTTCTGAGCAAGCTATTTCCATTCTTGGTTTTGGTAAAGATCCAAAAGATCTTTATATATCAGCCAATCATGAAGGCCGCTTAGCCGTGTTTAAAGTGGATTTAAGCCAAGCCGACTTACCTCGCCAGTTGATCTTAAGCCATCCTGTGTATGATATCGAAGGCTCATTGATTTATTCGGCTGCGCGCGATGAACCTGTAGGTATTTATTTCAGTGATGAGTCTTCCCGCAGTTTATTCTGGGATGAGGAGTTTAAAGCTTTTCAGGCCGGTTTAGATAAAGTGCTGCCTGACACAGTAAACTACATTTCTAATTTAAGTTCAGATGACAGAACCTATTTGGTCTATGCCACCAATGCCACCAATCCCGGCGTTTACTTACTTGGTAACAGGGATGAAAAATCTTTAATGCATTTGGCTGAAACCTTCCCTGGACTGAACGAAGAAAATTTAGTTCATAAAGAAAAAATTACTTACAAAGCTCGGGATGGCCTGACGATTGAAGGTTATGTGTCACGACCCAAAGGCAAAACAGGGCCTGGCGCTATGGTGGTATTGCCGCATGGAGGGCCTTTTTCTCAGGACTCCAATAGCTTTGATACCTTCTCAGCCTACCTGGCGAATAAAGGCTACATAGTATTTCAACCAAACTTCCGTGGTTCAACTGGCTATGGCCATCAGTTTCTGACTCAGGCTGTGGGTCAGTATGGTATGGCAATGCAGGATGATATAACAGATGGCACTGCGTATCTGATTGAACAGAAGATTGCAGACCCAAAACGTATTTGTATTATGGGTGCCAGTTATGGTGGCTATGCTGCATTGCTAGGCGCTGCCCGTACTCCTGATCTGTATCAATGCTCTATCAGTTTTGCCGGTGTTTCGGATTTACGTGAACAACGTAACAGTTACCGCAACTACACCAGTTACAATCTGGCGAAAAAACAGATGGGTAAAGATAACGACTTGCTGGAACAGAATTCTCCGTTGAATATGGTCGAAAAAATCAAAGTACCGGTCCTGTTGTTACATGGCACTGAAGATCGCAGTGTGCCGGTAAAACAGAGCCGTATGATGGCGAATGAACTGGCTGATGAAAATAAGGTATTCACCTATATTGAAATTGAGGACGGCACCCATCACCTGGATTATTTGCCGCATCGCAAGCAAACCTTTGAAGCTATAGATGCCTTTTTAAACAAGTATTTGCCACTTTGATACTCTGACAAACCGCATTGCGGTTTGTCAGTTATAAAGTTTTTGATGAAAGCTTAGACAGCTGGCAGCAAGTGCAGATGTTGTTCAGCACAAGGCGTGTTTTCCCAATTTTTGGGCATTTTTTGTTGCTTAATTTCACAAATTCCTAATAGAATCAGACTGTTTTTTAATCGGATCTCATTAGCTAAAAGGATTAAGCATGTCAGCTTTCTGCACCCGCTTTATGGTTTATTTAGTTCCTGCTTTGTTTTTCTTTATACCAAAGGCTTTTGCTGAGTCAGAGACCAAGCCAACACTTGAAACATTTTATCAAAGCCCTTTATTGCAAAAGTTAAGTTTGTCACCTGATGGCAGTAAATTAGTTGCTCTGCGAAATGTGGGGCAGGAAACCTTTGTTCAAATAATTGATTTGAATACAGATAAATCTATATTGCTAAGCAAAACTGACAATATCAAGTTCAGATATGCGTGGGTAGAATGGGCTAATAATTCGCATTTACTGGTCAGTCTTCGTTTTACGGCTGTAAGAGCTGGCGGCATAAGAACAAACGAGACCCGTTTGTATTCACTGGAAGCAAAAGAGGGCGCTGAACTGGTGCAAATGGCTAAAGACAGACGGGATGCCAGATTCACCAGCCAGTTTCAGGATAATGTCATCAAGCTTCGATACCCGGATGATAATCACTTCTTACTCAGTATTGATCGGGATTTACAGGGACATGACTCTGTCTATCAGGTACATGTTCAAACTGGCGAAATGAGGTTATTACAACAGGCGCAACGTTCAGTACGCAATTGGCTGGTTGACCGTCAGGGCGAAGTCCGTGTTGGTTTTGGGTTCAAGGCTGGCAACGCAGAACATTCCATCCGCATTAAACCTCCGGGCAAAGAGCAGTGGCTTACGGCCTGGAAAAATACCGTATTGGATGAACCAGGTATGGCGGTGTTGGGATTTGGTAAAGAAGCAAAAGATTTGTATGTCGCTGCTGATCATCAGGGACGTACAGCTTTATATAAAGTAGATTTATCAAAAGCTGATTTTCCAAAAGAGCTGGTACTCAGTGACGAAAAGTATGATGTTTCGGGCTCGTTAATATACTCTAGGGCAAAGCAGGATGTAGTAGGGATTTATTTTAATTCTGACGCTTCAAGAAGCATGTTTTGGGATCCTGAATTTAAAGCGTTTCAGGCCGGGTTAGACAGAACATTACCCGATAGTCACAACTATGTGGTCAGTTTTAGCGACAACGCAAGGCGTTATATAGTGTACTCGTCCAGTGTCACTGAACCTGGTACTTATTATTATGGTGACAGGGACGAAAAGACCTTAGTGCCTTTAGTGAGTATATTGCCCGGTTTAGACGACACCATTTTAGTGGCCAAGTCTAGAGTTGAGTATAAAAGTCGGGATGGTTTAGCTATCGAAGGGTATATTTCAACACCCAAAGGTAAATCAGGACCCTTACCCATGGTAGTTTTACCTCATGGTGGCCCTATGAGTCAGGACTCCAATAGTTTTGATCGGTTTTCTGCTTATCTGGTCAATAAAGGCTATCTGGTATTTCAGCCTAATTTCCGTGGTTCCAGTGGCTATGGGCGTGATTTTATGATCCAGGCTATGGGGCAATATGGAATGGCAATGCAGGATGATATTACCGATGGTGTAAATTATCTGGTTCAGCAGCAACTGGCGGATCCTAAAAAGATTTGTATTATGGGGGCCAGTTATGGCGGTTATGCGGCTTTATTGGGCGTCGCCAAAACACCGGACTTATATCAGTGTGCTATCAGCTTTGCTGGTATTTCAGATCTGGAAGAATTACGCGGTAGCTATCGCCATTTTGTAAACTATCAAGTTGTGCGAAAACAAATAGGCACTGATAACAAACAATTAGAGAAAAGCTCGCCACTCTATTTGGTTAACCAAATAAAAGTTCCAGTCTTATTGATCCATGGCGATGAGGATTTATCTGTACCTGTAAAGCAAAGTCGTGAAATGGTTGAAGCACTAAAAAAATCGGGTAAAGTTTATCAATACATTGAACTTGAGGATGGCTCTCATCATTTAGATTACTTGCCTCATCGCCAAAAGACCTTTGAAGTGATTGATGAATTTCTTAATACCTATCTGCCCCTTTAAAAAGCAGAGGCGCCTTGGCGCCTCTTTTTTCGTCTCAACAAATAACAGAGGCCGTTAATCGTCCACCACTGAATTAGTGCCTGAATGCTGCATGCGGTCTATCACTATCACTGCCGCAAGCAATTGAGCTGTCAGTTTAGGATCAAAAATATCCACACCATAAGTATCTGACCAGCTAAACCAGGACTTTGACACTTCTGCCAGTGTTTTGCCGTTTTGACTTATTTTGTACTCGTGTTGCCATAGATTACCCTGCATTTCCAGCTCACCTGCCGGGCCTGTCACAGTAAAACGGCTGGTCCAGAAGGGCCAGAATCTTTTGCGAATAAGCCACTCACTGCCATCAGCACAAAGCAGCCTACAGGCCGGCATAATGGTCAGGTATTTACGTTTTATTTTTAAAAGCTCAACACCACGGCTGTCAAATAGGGTCTGGCTGCTGGAAATACTGAAAAACTTGCCTTTGACGCTAAAGGCTTCGTTGCCATTTTCATCTTCAATAATAAAGCTGTCGGTCAGGCTGAATATTTTTTGTTTAATTTTATATTTCATGGTTGCAGCTCCTGATTTACATCACCTGTCGTTCACATCGTTCTTATGCTGCCTGAGTTTTAAAGTGGATAAAAGCCATGACCTAATGATTTACAAAAAAGTGTTGTGGCTCGAAGGACTGTACTTTTGCTGCAATGCGGGCAGGTTGCGGGAATCATTAATTCCGACAACCTGATCAGAGGAAGATATCGAAGGGGGAAAGAGGCTCAGTTTTTTTTCTGATGCCGCTGCCGCAATACCTCAAGCACATCATGCAGCGCCAGGTCCTGACTTTTTAGTAAGACCAGCAAGTGATAGATCAAATCTGCAGCTTCGTTTTTCAGCTCTTCTCTATCGCCTACAGTAGCGGCCAGGGCAGTTTCTACCCCTTCTTCACCGACCTTTTGCGCTATACGTTTGACGCCTTTGGCAAATAAAGAGGCGGTGTAGCTGCTGCTTGGGTCAGCGCCGTATCTGCTGTGGATCACTTGTTCTAATTGATCCAAAAAGGCTAAGTCGGGCTGATTGGCATCGCTTTCGTGCCAGCAACTTTCGGTGCCAACATGACAAGTCGGACCTATCGGCAATACCAAAGCCAGAATGCTGTCCTGGTCGCAGTCCGCTGCCATGCTTTGTAATTTCAGCGTATGGCCTGAGCTTTCGCCTTTGGTCCATAAGCGGTTTTTACTGCGGCTAAAAAAAGTCACATCGCCGCTTTCCAGGCTTTTTTGCAGTGCTTCTTTATTGGCAAAACCTTGCATCAGCACTTTACCTGAGCGAGCGTGTTGCACTATGACCGGCAACAAGCCATCGCCTTTGCTGAAATCCAGCTGGTCCAGGTTGGTTAAATTCAGTTTCATGGCCTGATCTCCAGCTTACGTTCTAATAAAAATGCTTTTAGCTCTGGGATTGGAATAATGCCTTTGTGGAACACCGAAGCGGCTAAAGCGCCGTCTACATCGGCTTGTTCAAACACATCAGCAAAATGCTGCATAGCCCCTGCGCCACCACTGGCAATCAGCGGCACTTTGCAGGCGTTTCGCATTAGTTGCAGCTGAGTTAAATCATAACCCTGACGCACGCCATCCTGATTCATACAGTTCAGTACTATTTCACCAGCACCCAGCTCCTGCACCCGCTTTAACCAGTCAAGCGTTTGCCAACGGGTTTTTTGGGTGCGGCTTTCATCACCTGTGAACTGATAGACCTGATATTGGCCTGACTCTTTATCAAAAAAGCTGTCGATGCCGATGACCACACATTGCTGACCAAAGCTGTGTTCAAGCTCACTGATCAGTTCTGGCCTTGCCAGGGCAGGGCTATTGACAGAGATTTTATCTGCACCCATTTCCAGTATTAAGCCTGCGTCAGCGACAGATTTAATACCACCAGCCACACAAAACGGAATATCTATCACCTCTGCAATGCGGCGCACCCAGCTTTTATCCACCACACGGCCATCGCTGGAGGCGGTGATATCGTAAAACACCAGCTCGTCTGCGCCTTGTTCGGCATAAGCTTTTGCCAGCGGCACTATATCGCCAATGATTTCGTGGTTACGAAACTGCACGCCCTTGACCACTTTGCCATCGCGCACGTCTAAACAAGGAATTATGCGTCTTGCCAGCATTGGATTGCCTCCTCTGCGGTGAACTTACCTTCCAGCAAGGCCCGGCCTAAAATGACTCCTGCTACGCCAGTAGGCTTTAAGGCTTTGATATCAGCTAAAGAGCCCACACCACCTGAGGCTTGCCACTGAATTTGTGGGTACTTCTGCACAAGCTCGGCATACAAGGCGACATTAGGGCCTTGCAAGGTGCCGTCTTTACTGATGTCGGTGCAAAGTACATGCTTAGCACCAGCGGCAATAAAGCCATCCAGCACCTGCTCAAGGGTAATAGTTGATTCTTCAATCCAGCCGTGGCTTGGCAGAGTTTTGTCGCCTTTGGCATTAATAGCCACATCAAGCGCCAGAACTATCTTGTCGCCGCCATAAGTTCTTAACCAGCCTTGCACTGTTTCTGGCTCACGAATAGCCACACTGCCTACGACTACACGGCTGGCGCCAGCTGCTAATAACTGTTCTACATCTGCTGCACTGCGCACACCACCACCTACTTGTACTGGCAGAGGCGAATTTTTCATTAAGGTCGTTAACAGCTCAAGCTGGCGATCCGCAGCGTTTTTTGCCCCTGTTAAATCCACCAAATGCAAAATACCTGCGCCAGCTTCAGCGTATAAGTCGCGCAGCTGCAGTGGAGTTTGTTGATATTCAGTGGTTTTATCGTAGCTGCCCTGATAGAGCCGCACTGTTTTACCTTGTATTAAATCTATAGCTGGAATAATCACGTTCAATCCTGTAACGGCAAGGCCGGATGAGAAAAATTAACCATTAAAAGCCAGAAAATTCTGTAATAAACGTGCGCCTACAGCACCTGAACGTTCAGGGTGAAATTGCGCGCCAAGCTTATTGCCTTTGCCAATCACAGCAGCAAAATCACTGCCGTAATTGCAGCGGGCTAGAGTGGTATCGGATGGCGCTACCGCAAAACTATGGACAAAATACACATAGTCTTTTTCGCCTATGCCTTTAAGCAGTGGGTGATTTTGCGCACTATCTTCTACCTGCAAAGTGTTCCAGCCCATATGAGGCAAACGTAAATCACCGACTTGCATCCGTTTAACCTGACCTGGAATTAAGCCTAAACAGTCGACATCACCTTCTTCGCTGCGATCGGTCAACAGCTGCATACCTAAGCAAATGCCAAGTAGTGGCTGCTCTGCCTGCTGTAAGGTGGCTATTAAATCGCGTTCACGTAAATTCGCCATCGCCTGACGGGCGGCGCCCACACCTGGCACTAATAAACGGCTGGCGTTTTTTATCACTGTTAAATCACGGCTGACTTTGGCATCCACACCTAAACGCTGGAAGGCACAGTACACAGAGCTGATATTGGCGCAGCCGGTATCTACAATCACGAGCGACATTAAAGCACTCCTTTACTACTTGGCAGAGCTTCACCCGACACTTTAATAGCCTGACCAAGTGCCCGGCCAAAGGCTTTAAATAAACCTTCGACCATATGGTGTTTATTGCCAGGGCTGACGGATAAGTGCAGTGTCATCAGCATGGCATCACTTAAAGAACGGAAGAAGTGGTGTACCATCTCCAGGTTCATGGTGCCAACAGCACCCTGACCTAAATCTGCATTAAACTTCAGCAGCGGACGGCCGGATAAATCCAGCACACATTCAGCGCGGCATTCATCCATAGGCAGCACAAAACCAAAGCGGGTAATGCCTTTTTTATTGCCAAGTGCTTGTTTTAACGCCTGACCTAAAGCCAACGCTGTATCTTCCACGCTGTGGTGATCGTCAATGTGCAAGTCACCTTGTACTTTTAACTGCAGGCTAAAACCACCGTGAGTGGCAATTTGATCCAGCATATGGTCAAAAAAGCCAACGCCAGTTTCAATGACGTTGCCGCCTTGCTGATCTAAATCGACGTTCACCTGAATATCGGTTTCGCGGGTAACGCGATTGACGCTGCCTTTACGGCCTTTGCTTAACAGCTGTTTGGTGATTTCTTTCCAGCCTAAAGTGTCGCGGTCGTAACGGAACGAAGGCAGGCCCATATTTTCGGCCAGTTGCACGTCGGTTAAACGGTCACCAATGACAAAAGAGTTGGTGAAATCCACTTTACCTTGCTGCAGATAGTCTTTGACTAACCCCAGCTTCGGCTTACGGCAGCTGCAGTTGTCTTTATCAAAGTGTGGGCAAATCAGAATATCGTCAAAACGAATGCCCTGCGAATTCAGCAACTGCATCATTTTTTCCTGCGGTGCATCAAAGGTATCACGCGGGAAACTGCTGGTGCCCAGACCGTCCTGATTAGTCACCATCACCAGCGAATAACCAGCGGCCTGCAGCTTTAATAATGAAGGCACCAGATATGGCTCGTACGCCAGTTTTTCCAGTGAATCCAGTTGTTTATCTACAGGAGGCTCTTCCACCATAGTGCCGTCACGGTCGATAAATAAAATAGCTTTGGCACTCATAAAGACTCCTGTTTTTGTAAAGAAGAATAAGACGACATAATCTGTTGTAACTGCGCCATTTCAGCGGCATTTCCTATGGTTACCCGCACCACCTGACCTAAACCTAATTGGCTGGATTGATTACGAATAAGCACACCTTGCTCTGCAATAAAACTAACCAGTGCAGCAGCATCAGGCACGGCCAATAGCACATAGTTGGCCTTGGATGGATAAACACGGCTGACATAACTCAGAGTGGTGGCAAAAGCGCTGAAGCTATCACGTAAGCTATTGATTTGCTCAACAGTGGCGCGCATTTTTTGTTGGCCTTGCGCTGATAACGCCTGCACTGCAATTTCAGCCACAGGAGCTGGCACAGGGTAGGGCGCAATCATCTGACGCAAAGCGGCAATGACTGAAGGCTCTGCCAAAGTAAAACCACAACGCAGACCTGCCAAAGCAAAAGCTTTGGATAAAGTACGCAGCACCACTAAGTTGCTGTATTGGTTTAATAAACCGGCCACCGAAGCTTCTGGCGCGAACTCAATATAAGCTTCATCGACTACCACTAAAGCTTTATCTTTATAAAACTCCAGCACCTCGACAATTTGCTGGCGAGGTATTAAATCACCTGTTGGGTTATTTGGGCTACAAATAAACACTAGTTTTACATTGGCTTTTTGCGCAAATAAAGTTGGCAGATCCAAAGTTAAATCTTTGGTTAAAGGCACTATATTGACATCCACCAGCTGACTTTCGGCGCTGATTTTGTACATGCCATAAGTGGGCGGGCAAATGCTGATGGCATCCTGGCCTGGTTCACAGAAGCTACGAATTAACAGCTCAATGCCTTCATCAGCACCACGGCTGGTCAGTACCTGATTGGTTTCTACGCCAGCATAAGATGCATAAGCGCTGATCAAGTCCTTTGGCTGACAATCCGGGTATCTGTTGTATTGGCCTGACAATGTATAGTCTGTTGCCATAGAGTTTTCGTTGGCATTCAGCCACACCGAGCCGCCACTCATGCTTAAGCGGGCTGATGCATAAGGCACCAGTTGTTGCACTTTTTGCCGGGCTAAAGAACTGATACGGCTCATTGACTATTTTCCTCTGAAATTTTTGCTGAAAGCTCTAACTCTGCTAACCGAAAGGAGACGGCATTGGCGTGCGCATCCAATCCTTCGGCTTTGGCCAGTTTAACAATAGTAGGGCCTAAATCGCGCATGCCAGCTGCTGTTAAGCTTTGCACTGTGTAACGACGATAAAAGTCGGCCAGACTTAAACTGCTGTGGTTACGGCTATAGCCATAAGTCGGCAATACGTGGTTTGTACCGCTGGCATAATCACCTGCTGATTCAGGCGTGTAAGGGCCAACAAAAATACTGGCAGCATTGGTCAGTTTGCCAAGCAAAGCTTGATCATCAGCTGTCTGAATAATTAAGTGTTCAGGTGCGTATTGATTACTGACCAAAGCCGCTGTCGCTAAATCCGGCGTTAAAATCAGTCTGCTGTTGCTCAGAGCTTTTTTAGCAATTTCAGCGCGTGGTAATAAAGCCGTCTGACGTTTTAACTCACTGATGGTATTGACCAGCAAAGCTTCAGAAGGGCTGACCAACACCACTTGTGAGTCCGGACCGTGTTCGGCTTGGGATAATAAATCTGCCGCCACAAAGACCGGATTGGCGTTGTCATCGGCAATCACCAGCACTTCAGAAGGGCCGGCAGGCATATCAATAGCAGCGCCACGGGCATCCTGGCTGACTTGCTGTTTGGCTTCAGTGACAAATCTATTGCCAGGGCCAAAAATCTTATCCACTTTGCCAATAGTTTCAGTGCCATAGGCCAAAGCAGCAACAGCCTGAGCACCACCTAAAGTATAAATCTCGGTAATGCCACAGAGTGATGCTGCATACACAATCTCAGCGGCAATATCGCCCGCTTCAGGCTGACCAGGAGGCGTGACTAACACCACGCGGCGACAACCGGCCAGTTGAGCTGGCACACCTAACATCAATACAGTCGAAGGCAAAGGGGCGCTACCACCGGGTACATACAAACCCACCTGATCCAAAGCGCTGTAATTCAGTTCACAGACCACACCCGGTTGAGTTTCAATGCGAATATTTTGTGGCAACTGAGCTGCGTGAAAGGTGCGGATATTACGGTACGCAATCTGAATAGCGGTTTTTAGCTCATCGGATAAAGAGGCGATTAAGCCTTGTTGCAGCTCATCAGCCAAGCGCAAAGGGTTGCTTTGCAACTTGTCGAATTCGCGGCTAAAACGCAGCAAAGCTGTATCACCTTCGCTTCGCACTGCGCGGATAATGTCCCGCACCGTTTGCTTTAAGCTGTCCGATTCCTGCTGCAGCGGGCGCTCTAATAAAGCCTGCTGCGCAGTTTTATCCAGTTGTTGCCAGTTGCTGATCTGAAACTGCATGTTTTACTCCATCATCTTTTCAATGGGTAATACGAGAATAGAGCTGGCACCTAAGCCTTTGAGTTGCTCCATGGTTTCCCAGAACAAAGTTTCGCTGCTGACCACATGCAAAGCCACTAAATCGTCATTGCCGGCTAATGGCAATAAGGTTGGGTTTTCGGCACCTGGCAGCAGAGCTATCACTTCTTGCAAACGAGCGCGTGGCGCGTGCAACATAATGTATTTACTTTCATTAGCCTGCATCACGCCTTGAATACGTGGCATCAGTTTTTTAATCAGTTTCAGTTGTTTCTCATCAGCTAAATCACGGCGCTGGATCAGTACTGCTTTAGAGCGGTAAATCACTTCCACTTCTTTTAAACCATTGGCTTCTAAGGTAGCGCCTGTGGAGACTAAATCACAAATGGCGTCGGCTAAACCTGCCCGCGGCGCCACTTCAACCGAGCCTTTTAAATTGACGATACGGCAATTGACGCCGTTTTGTTTTAAATAGCGATTAAGTAAACGTGGGTAAGTGGTGGCAATAGTGCGGCCTTCTAAATCTTTGATGGATTTATAGTCTTCTTCCTGCGGCACAGCGATAGATAAGCGGCAGCCACCAAAGTCCAGACGGGCCAACACAGTGTAATCGTAAGTTTCGTTGTCCATTTGGCGCTGCAGTGATACTTCTTCCAGCACGTTTTCGCCAACAAAACCTAAGTCACAGACGCCATCCATCACTAAACCCGGAATATCGTCATCGCGCACCCGCAGTAAGTCGATATCCATATTTTCGACATGGGCGATCAGGCGCTGTTCACGCAAGTTGATTTTTAAACCACAACTGGTTAAAAGTGCCTGAGAGTCTTGCGACAGGCGGCCTGACTTCTGAATGGCGATACGTAATCTGTTGGTAGTGACTGTCATATTGTTTAGTACCTTATAAAATCGTAAAACAAAAACCCCGGGATTTTAGCCCCGGGGTTCAGTTGGAATTGGTTTGCACTTTTCCACCGTAGGCTAGTTATGATCTAGCCTCCAATGTCAACACGGACCGGCTAGTCGGATAAATGATGGTGATGATGCCAGTGGATGTTGATAGTCATGGAAAGTTACTCCTCGTTAAGGTGTATACAAGCTAACGGCTTTTTGTCATTCAGGCAACAGAATTTTTTGTTTCAGCTGTATTTTGTTTTGAAGCTGATTTTTGATTATCTAATTGTTTTATATTGTTTATTTTTATTTTTGTACAGTTTTTCACGATAAAGAATGAATAAGTTATAAAAAATAGACTCTAACAAGTGGAGTGAAAATTAATCAGGTTGTATAGATAAAGTTATTTGCATCACTGCCGATAACACAGCAGAGGAGGAGTTTATGGACGTTTTATTTCCCTATTTATACCGACCACCAGGCACGCCACCCGGACAAGCTGGACCTATGATCGCGCCTGTGTTTAAAGATGCCAAAATCAGCGCTTATGAAAAAGAGGAAAAACGTTTCCTGATTTTACTGAAAGATCAGCAAAAAAAACGTCAGGACAGACGCCGCTCTGACGACTATCCGCCTGCACCTGAAACCACACCTGAAGAAGAGCAGCATGTGGATGATGAAGGACACTTAGATATTTTTGTCTAGCCAAGGCATAATAGCGCAAATTCTTGCCGGGCCTTGTTTATGCTGTTGTCTGCTGTTTCATCCTCCATCTCTGTCTTGTCTTTTTGCTTATGCTAAAACAAGTGCAGCAGGCTTTTGCCGAACAAGGAGCTTTATCCAAAGCTATTGACGGTTTTAAAGCCCGGGAACCACAAAAGCTGATGGCGGCTTCTGTTACTAAATCCATTGAAAACGGCAACGCTTTATTGGTGGAAGCAGGCACTGGTACGGGCAAAACTTACGCTTATTTAGTACCCGCTTTGTTATCGGGTAAAAAAGTTATTTTATCCACTGGGACTAAAAACCTGCAGGAACAGCTGTATTTTCGCGATTTACCTACAGTACTCAAAGCTTTGGCTTTGCCGGTAGATACCTCTTTATTAAAAGGTCGCTCCAACTATTTGTGTTTATTCCGCTTAGATCAGCATTATCAGCACGTGCCTACGGCAGATGCGGCTGTGATCAATGACTTAAGCCTGATCAAAAAATGGTCCAATGAAACCCAAAGCGGTGATATAGGCGAGCTGACGTATATAGCCGAAGACTCCAAAGCTTTACCGCTTGTGACCAGTACCACCGACAACTGCCTCGGCAAAGACTGCCCATCCTATGAAGACTGCTATTTGTTAAGAGCACGTAAAAAGGCGATGCAGGCCGATTTAGTAGTAGTGAACCACCATTTGTTTTTTGCCGATATGGCACTGAAAGACACTGGTTTTGGTGAGTTGCTACCGAATATGGATGTGGTGATTTTTGATGAAGCGCACCAAATTCCGGATATTGCCAGTGAGTATTTTGGTGAGACCTTATCCAGCCGTACTTTACTGGAGCTCTGTAAAGAGCTGGAGCTGATTTGTAAAACGGAGCTTAGGGACCATCCGCAGTTAAGTAAAACCGCAGATAAGCTGGCGACTTTAGTGCGGGACTGGCGCCTGCTGTGGTCCGATGAACCTGAACGGGGCAACTGGCGTGACAGCAGTAAAAGACCTGATGTTCAACTGGCACTCACCCGGGTGTCTGAAGCCATGGGCATGTTGTATCAGGTGCTCAAAGGCAGTTTAGGTCGGAACGAAGTGGTTGATCATTGTTTTGAGCGGCTGGCTTTAGCTAAAACTCAGCTGGAGAAACTGCAGGATGTCAGCAAAACCGGCGTCAGTTTTTGGTATGAAACCACCAGACAACATATCAGTCTGCATTTAACGCCTTTAAGTATTGCCGATAAATTCCGCGAGCTGGTCTTTGCTGAAAAACGCAGCTGGATTTTTACCTCAGCCACTTTGTCGGTGGATCAGGGCTTTGCCCACTATATCGAACAAATGGGCTTGCAGCAGGCGGACACTTTGTTGCTCGACAGCCCCTTTGATTACGAACAACAAGCCATGTTGCTGGTGCCGCGTTATTTACCTGAACCTAATGATGCCCGTATGGGCAAAGCGCTGCTAAAATTGGCGGTGCCTTTAATTGAAGCCAATCAGGGCCGATGTTTTTTTCTGTTCACCAGCCACAGAATGCTGCAATGGATGGCGAACGAGCTGCCGCAGCATTTGTCTTTGCCTGTGCTGGTGCAGGGCACAACCAGTAAACGTTTATTGCTGGAACAGTTTGTTGAAACCAAACATGCGGTGCTGCTTGGAACAGGCAGTTTCTGGGAAGGCGTGGATGTGCGGGGTGATACCTTAAGTTGTGTCATCATCGACAAATTGCCTTTTGCATCGCCTGACGATCCTTTATTGCAGGCGCGTAACGAAGATTGTCAGATGAAGGGCTTGGACCCTTTTGCTTTAGTGCAATTGCCACAAGCTGTGATCACTTTAAAGCAGGGCGTTGGCCGTTTAATTCGCGACGTGTCAGACCGTGGCGTGTTGGTGATTTGTGACAACAGATTAGTGACCCGGCCTTATGGCTCTGTATTTTTAAAAAGCTTACCCCCTATGCGCCGAAGCCGCGATTTGCAGGCTGCAGTAAAATTTTTAGAAGATTTACCCAAGTAATATAAGTAAAACAACCCGAATTGTAGAAAGGAGTAGCCTGTTGAAATTACTGGCATTAGATACCTCAACCGAAGCGTGTTCAGTGGCTTTAACTGTCGATGGCAACATTCTGACTTTAGATGAAGTCTGCCCGCAGCAACACAGCAAACGTATTTTGCCTATGGTGCAGCAGCTGTTGTCTGAAGCTGGCTTAACTTTGCAGCAACTGGATGGTCTGGTATTTGGCAAAGGCCCTGGTAGTTTTACCGGTGTGCGTATTGGTGTAGGGGTTTGTCAGGGCTTGGCTTTTGGCGCTGAACTGCCAGTTTATGGTGTATCAACTTTGGCCGCCATGGCACAAGCCGCGCATAGATTACATCAGGCTCATCAGGTGGTATCTGCCATAGATGCACGAATGAATGAAGTCTACTTGGCCAGTTTTCAGTTGGATGACCAGTGTTTAATGCAGGCATTAAGCACTGAAATAGCGGCTAAGCCGACGGCTTTACCTGCACCCGTATTAAAAGGCCATATTTGCGCTGTAGGGACGGGCTGGCAAACCTATCCACAGCAGCTGGAAGACTGGCATAAAACTGGCAACAGCGGATCAGAGGACCTTGCGCAAGTTCATCATAGCCCTGTTATTCTGTACCCTTCAGCGCAGGATATGTTGAGTCTGGCGGCAATTCCGTTCCGGCAAGGGCAATTTATTGCCGCCGAACTGGCAGAACCGACTTATGTGCGCGATGAGGTTACCTGGCAGAAGTTGCCCGGGAGGTAAACCCGGCGATATTGACTTTGAATTCAAGACCGGCGGGGGCAAGCCCAGCCCCTACCGCATTAAAATGGTAGTGTATTAATATTAATAAAAGCGACTTGGCGAAATTTTTTGCTAAGTTATACTGGCACTAAAGCAAGGCGAACTTTGAGCAGTTATGACAATAGCCGTCAGTCGTGATGTACCCCAAAGCCCTAGTGTTGGGCTGGTATTTCAGGGCAATAAAACCAAAGCCGTTGAGGCTGAACAGCAAAGCAAAACTACACTGGTGCCATCGGGTTCCGGTGTGCGTGCTGACGCTGAAGCTTTGTCTATGCTGGATCAGCAGGAAGCGCAAAAGCGCACCACCTACGACCAGCCAAAACAGCGCAATCAACAAGCTTTAGATGCCTACGAAATGTTAGCCAATCAGGACAAGCGCGAAAAAATTCAGCAAATGTTTAGCCTGGATTTGTACGCTTAAAGCAAAATTCCGCTCCAAAACAATCACTTCAAAATTCATAATAACAAAACCAATGAAAGTGTTTTCATTGTGATTTATGCTGTCTTTCTAATAAGAAAAATGGATGTCAGTGATGTTTGAAAGCAAGGTGTTCCGGCTGTGGTTTATTGCCGCTTTGGTGGTTTGGCTTGTGCTTTTTAGTCAGTTTAACCAACTGAGCTTTTTAATAGAACATTGGTATTACCCAGCCATTATGGTGGCCGGTGCTTTTGTCGCAGGCGTGACGCCAGAAGGCGGCGGAGCCGTTGCTTTTCCTGTGCTGAATATTTTTCTCAATATAGACCGCACTATGGCGCGGGACTTTAGTTTAATGATCCAAAGTATTGGCATGACCAGTGCCAGTATTTTTATCTTAAGTCACAAGGCCAACTCGCTTAAAACCTATAAACCTTTGCTGATGTTTATCCCCGTAGCTTTTGTTGGTTTTGTGCTTGGCATGCAACTGCTGCAACAACTGCCTGTGTACATAATGCAGGCGCTGTTTTTAAGTCTGATCACCAGTTTTGCTGTGGTTTACAGCTTTGGCAAACACAGGGGCAGCAAAGCCACTTTAGATCTGAATAAACCTATGGATTTTGTCTTGTTGCTGCTGATGTTGCTGGCTGGTGGCATGTGCGCCAGTTTATTTGGTACAGGTGCAGACATTATTTTATATACCCTGCTGGTGACCCGTTTTCGGATGCAGGAAAAAGTAGCGACTCATATGAGTATTATGCTGATGGCTGCTATCAGTGTGCTTGGTTATGCCTACCGCCATTTTGTTGATCAGGGCTTAACTGGCTATCAGGTGCAAACCTGGTTATGTGCTTACCCTGTGGTATTGCTGATGGCTCCTTTGGGAGCTTATGTGCTGCATCGTATTAATAAAGAAATTATGTTGTATGCCATAGCTGTGCTGAATATTGCTCAGTTATTGTATTTCCTCTGTTATAACCCTTCGGTGAATAAGCTGATCTGGGCTTCTGTGTTCACTCTAGTGTTGTCTACCGGCTTTTATCTGCTGATCCGTAACCTGAGCCGTAAAGTTGTGCTGGCCGAGCCGCCGAAGCTTGCAGTGTCGCACTAAAGGATCCAAAACACTGCTCTGAACGTATACAAAACCATCCAATTCAGGAGTTTGTATATATGCCTCGTTATTGTTTAATTACAGGTGCTAGTTCGGGCTTGGGTCGCGAGCTGGCCATCCAATATGCTGACGCTGGCTGGCAAGTGATTGCTGTGGCCCGTTCAGTGAATGCACTGAATGAGTTGCATCAAAAACACAAAAGCATTCACGCTCTACCTTTAGACTTAACCGACACGCAATTGTTTTCGGCCGCTGTAGATCAGCTAAGCCAACAGATCCCTGCTTTGGATCTGGTCATCCTCAATGCAGGCAGCTGCGATTACGTCGATGCGACCAATCTTCCTCTGGATATTTTCGACCGAACTCTTGCATTGAATTTCCAGGCCCAGGTGGCGGCTGTCAAATTACTATTGCCCTTATTGCAACAATCAACAGAGGGTACTTTGGCTGTGGTCAGTAGTTTGGCGCATTTATTTCCATTTACCAAAGCAGAGGCTTATGGCGCCAGTAAAGCTGCGCTAAGTTATTTTGCTGACAGTTTAAGGGTGGATTTAACGGACTCTGCTGTGCGGGTTTGTCTGATTGAACCTGGTTTTGTTGATACACCTTTAACCCAAAAAAATGACTTCAAAATGCCTTTTTTGCTTCAGGTATCAGATGCAGCAGGCCGTATTCGCAAGGGGCTTGATGCACAGCAACTGCGTATTCGTTTTCCTAAACGTCTGGTATTTAGCCTGCATTTACTGAATCTGCTGCCTTATTCGTTGCGCTGTAAAGTAGCAGCAGGGATGCGCCAACCATGACAGCAATGAACTGGCCGGTTTTAATAGGCTTTAAATTAAGCTGGTTTGCGCTGGTGTTATGGCAGAACCTGCTTGTTATTCCTGTGTTGTTATTTTTGCTCTGGTCCTTGTGGCGCAGCAGCCCATCCGAGCGTCTGGCCTGGTTGGTACTGGCCGCAGTGGGTATAGCTTTGGATTCTCTGTTGCAATACAGCGGTGTATTAAGTTTTACCGGTTCTGTCTGGTTACCGCTCTGGATGTTAGTCTTGTGGCTGGTGTTTAGTCTGGTGGTGGTGCAGGTGTTTTCGGTTTTTTTGCAAAATTACTGGTTAGCGGCACTTATTGCAGCTGTGTCTGGTCCAATGGCTTATCTTGGGGGAGCTGCATTAAGTGGTCAGATGCAAATTAGTAATACAACAGAGGCTTACATAGCGCTGGTTTTGTGTTGGGCTTGTTATGGTGTGTTGTCCGGATGGAGCAGAAGATTTTATGCGTAAAATACTGGTTATAGCGACTATTCTATGTAGCCTGGCAGCACAGGCAATGCCGGATAACGTCAAACTTGTGGGGCAGGGGCAGTTTAGCTATCTGTTCTGGGATTTGTACCAGGCAAAGTTATACACGGCAGATGGCAGTTGGAACGATTATCAGCAGAGTTCGCCTGTGGTGTTGAAACTCACCTACCAGCGTAACATCAGTAAAGAAGATTTTATTGAAGCTACGGTCGACCAATGGAAACATCTGCAAGGCAAGCTTTCTGCACATCACAAAGACTGGGCGACACAGTTAGATAAACTTTGGACCGATGTTAAAAAAGGCGACGAATTAAGTTGTGTATTAGCGGCTGATGGTAAAGTGCAGTTTTACTTTAATGACGAACTGCTTGGAGATATCAGTGATCCTGCTTTTGGCCCGGCTTTTCTGGATATCTGGTTGTCCGAGAAAACATCAGCTCCCAAACTTAGAAAGCAGTTGCTGCAGCTTTAGGAATAATAGCGGATCAGTGCTTCTGTAGCTCAACGGCTGAATTGTAAGTATGTCTTGAGCAAAATTTGCCGGAGCCCCGTTTTCTTAATCAGCTAATTTAGCTGATGTTGTTTTTCATTTTATTTACTTAAAGTTTTTCCTTAAAACTCCTCGAGTACTGATTTTGTTTGTTTATTCAGCAGTGGGCTGAAGAGCATAAATGTTTTTTTATTTAAATTATCTTTGTGAAACAACCCGCTAGGTTTCTTTGTCTGCTTTTTTTAGTCCTCACTTATTAAATTGACTTGTTTATTTTGTATACAAATTTTCATCTTGTTGATTTTTATCATAAATTTAACACCTGTGTTTTTTGCGGCAGATGCCCTTTAACCTGTGCTTTTGTGCGGCAAAAGCTGTTGACCCCGACAAAATATAACCTTTATCATCCGCCGCCGTTTTGGGATAACCCCAAAATCAGGTGTGTTGTAGCTTCAATCAACGCCAATGTTGATTGCCGTAAAAACAGAGTCACTACTTAGTGACCCAGGGAGACAAAATGTTTGTAAGTAGTAAGTTGTCAAAAGCAGTTAGTTTAGCAGTAGCTTTTGGTGCTGTGTCAGGCGTCACTTTTTCTGGTTCGGTACATGCTCAGGAAACTGATAGTGTTGAACGTATTCAGGTTACAGGTTCAAGTATCAAACGTACCGATTTTGAAGGTGCTTTACCGGTTCAGACTATTGACCGTGCCGCTATTGACCGTTCAGGTTTAGCAACAGCAGGTGACTTAATCCAGTCTATTCCGTCTATGCAAGGTTTCACTTCTGACGGTGATTCTGTTGGTGGTGGCGGTGGTGGTATGAAAACCGCTTCGTTACGTGGTTTAGGTGCTGAGTACACTCTTGTTTTGATCAACGGCCGCAGAATGGCACCACGTGGCTCAGGCTCGACTATCGATCTGAACTCTATTCCTTTAGCTGCTATTGAGCGTGTTGAAGTACTGACAGACGGCGCATCTGCTTTGTACGGTTCAGACGCTATAGCAGGTGTTGTAAACTTTATTACGAAAGACGATGCTCAGGGTGTGAAT
This sequence comes from Rheinheimera soli, assembly GCF_021290985.1. GTDB lineage: Bacteria > Pseudomonadota > Gammaproteobacteria > Enterobacterales > Alteromonadaceae > Pararheinheimera > Pararheinheimera soli. The sequence goes on along the minus strand of NZ_JAJOYU010000001.1, from coordinate 424,436 downwards.
GTTACTGCCCGTTACAGCAAGCCAGAAGAGAAAAATGGCACCAGCGACAATTTCTCAATCACTGGTGGTTTAGGTAACTTTGATACTGACGGTTACAACGTACTGTTATCTTACAGCCGCGATTCTCAGGAACAGCTGAAAGCGACTGACCGTGATTTTGCTAAATCAGGCATTATCCCATTCAGCGTAAACAACAAAGATTATTACTATGTTGCAGGTTCGCCAAACGCTATCCCTGCAAATGCCCGTTATGTATACACAGATGCTGATGGTAAATCAGTAAACTCTGCAGCATTTAACCCGTACGCAAAACAAAATGGCGCTTGTGCACCGGATAACTTTGAGTCTTCAGGTTTATGTCAGTATGACTACACAACTACAGTAGAAATTCTGCCAGAAAGTAAACGTGATTCACTGATGCTGGGCACCGATATTGCAATTAACGATGATACAAAGTTTTTTGCAGATGTGATGTATTCTGATTTCTCTCAGACCACTCGTATCGCACCAAATGCTACAGGTTTCTTCGCATTAGATGCGAACTCAGCTTTAGCTCAGCAATATGTGATGCCTTATGTTGACCCAGCTCATGTTGGTTCAGTCACTTCAGTACAGGCGCAATGGCGTGCATTACCACTGGGTGGCCGTGCTACTGAGTGGAACACTAAATCAACTCATATCGTCAGCGGTGTTGAAGGTGTGATTGATACCATCGACTACTCAGCTGCTTTTACGTATTCAAAAAATGACACTGACGAGAACATCGCTGGTGGCTACCCAATCTATGACAAGTTCATGGATGCCGTAAGTTCTGGTCTGGTGAACGTATTTGAAACTCCGGATAAAATCAGTGCAGCGGGCCTGCAGGCGCTGCAGGATTCTCAGTACTTCGGTAACTGGAGCAACGACACTACTGAAGTAAAAGGCTTTGATCTGAAAGCCTCAACTCCAGTTTATGAATTACCAGCAGGTGATGTGTACATTGGTACTGGTGTTGAATTCCGTAACACAAACTACGTAAGCTCTCTGGCTGATGCGAACAAACAGGATCTGTTGTTAGGCGCAAACATTGGCTCTGAGTATGATTTAAGCCGTGATAACTACGGTGGTTTTGTTGAGGTGATAGTTCCGGTACTTGAAGATCTGGAACTGACAGGTGCTGTGCGTTATGACAACATCGGTGAAGTGACCTCTGATTTCGTTTACAACGAAGACGGTGTTGCCGGTCCTGGCAGCTACAAAGTAAACGATTCAATGAATGACACGACGTACAAGCTGGCATTGCGTTACAACGCAACTGAAGACTTGTTACTGCGTGCTTCAACAGGTACAGGTTTCAAAGCTCCATCTATGTTAGCTTTAGGTCAGCCTAAAGTTGAATTTGGTGTAACAAGCGGTGCTTACCTGTGTCCATTCACTGGTACTACAGATCCACTGGCCGCAGTATGTAGCGTTTCTCCACAGCAGTTTGAAGCCTTCAGTCAGGGTAACCCGAATTTAAAACCAGAAGAGTCGAAGCAGTATACTCTAGGTTTTGTCTATGCTCCTGACAATAACTTCAGTTTCAGCATGGATTACTGGAACATTGAACTGACTAACCTGGTGACTTCAGTCACTGAGTCTCAGATCGTTGCAGATCCAGTACGTTACCGTGATTTGTTTACTACTAAAACAAACAAAGCCACTGGTCAGGAAGAACTGGCTATTGTATTTGCAAGCGTGAACGTAGGTCAGTCTAAAAATTCTGGTATCGACTGGGATTTAACAATAGGCAATGACTTATCTTTTGGTCGTTTAAGCACTACCTTAGCTGGTACTTATGTGCTGGACAGCGAATACACTCGTCCTGGTACTACTAATGACTGGATCAGCAGCTTAGGTCGTTTTGGTGATGACAACGCAGTTGTATTCAGAACTGTAGCTAAATTCATCAATACCTTAACTCATGGTGATTTCGCTCACAGTGCAACTCTGAATTACCGTAGTGGTTATGAAGATCAAGCGCAATCTGCAGCTAGCCGCTATGTGCGTTTAGGCTCTGTGAATGGTGTTGGTGTGGACATGCAACTGAGTGTTCCTTCGTATGCCACCGTTAACTACCAGACGAAGTACCAGGCTATGGACGCTTTAGGTGTAACTTTCGGTATCAATAACCTGGCAGATCGCGCTCCTCCATTATCATTACGTTCAGGTGGTGCTGGTCACCAGGTGGGTTTCGACCCTCGTTATACTGACGTTTATGGTCGCACTTTCTATTTAGGTCTGGACTACAAGTTCATGTAATCTGAAGAAATGTGAAGGGAGCAGAGCTAAAGTATCAACTCTGTTTCCCTGACAAAATAAAAACCCCACTGCATGCAGTGGGGTTTTTATTTGAACTTTAGCGCGCCTTAGGCTTTAGCTGCGCTGTTGGAAAATACTATTTTTGCTGAATAAACTTGATTAATTTAGCGGCGATGTCCGTATTGTCCTGAAAACCGGCAAACTGCTGTTTATCAGCACCATAAGCCAGTACAGGCACATCGGCTGCTGTATGGCCGCTGCTGGTCCAGCCCGTTGAAGAATAGTGGTCTATACGCTGTTTTACGGCAACAGCTAAGGCTTTCTGCCCTTCAGCACGAGCTTTGCTCAACAGTTGTTGCTCATCAGCATTCAGTTCCAGACCGGTTAAACCTAACCAGGCCTGATACAATACTTTGTCATCTTTTAGTGCCAGCAATTGGCCTGCTATATAGTCACCTGTGTGTTTTACCTTTTGAACCACATCCCGTTTCCAGCTGTAGTTGCCGTTGGCACCTAAAGACAAACCACCGGTTTCATGATCAGCTGTGATCACCAATAAAGTATCAGGGTGGGCATCAACATAAGCTTTGGCCACTTTAATAGCTTCGGCAAAGTCGTGCATTTCAGCCATAGCACAGGCGATATCATTGGCATGACCACACCAGTCAATTTGACTGCCTTCAATCATTACCACAAAACCTTTTTCAGCAGGGGACAATAGCTCCAGCGCTTTTTCTGTCATTTGTTTTAATGGCAGAGGTTCTGGATTATCTAAAGCACTGACAAAACCTTTAGGGGCAAACAAACCCAAAGCAGGAAGCTTGTTTAAAGTTTTTAACCCTGTCCAGCTGTCAGTGTACTGGTAACCTGCTTGTTTAAATTCTTCCACCAGATTACGGTCTTTACGAATGAAATAGCTGGTACCGCCGCCGAGCATTAAGTCCGCCACAATACGACCATCTACTTTATTGTCGATATAATCGTCTGCTATCTGATCATAATTCTGGCGGCTTTTATCATGCGCCAAAAAACCGGCAGGGGTGGCGTGATTAATCTGGGCTGTCACCACCACACCAGTTTGCATACCTTTGGCTTTGGCAATTTCCATCATAGTGGTTAACGACTTGTGATCGTGATCTACAGCTATAGCGCCGTTGTAGGTTTTGTGCGTACTGGATAGTGCTGTTGCTGCTGCAGCTGAGTCTGTCACTACTGTGTCATCATCAGGGTATGTACTGGCATTACCGATCCACAATTCATCAAAAACGGTGGATTCCACTGCTTTAGTGTCTGGGTTATCCATGTAATAACGGTAAGCAGCTAAATAAGCCGGGCCCATACCGTCACCTATCATATAGATAATGTTTTTTGGTGCGGCAATTGCACCTGCTGACACACAACTAAGGCAAGCAATACTGATTAAACTAAGTTTTTTTAACATAAAAGGCTCTGTAGATAGCTGGAAATCTGGTGTTACCAGAGTCAATAGGTAAGGGTATCTTACGTCAGTGACTAATTTATGACAAAACTGTAAATGCAAAAAACGCGACCAACAGAGGTAAAAGCAGGACTGAAATGCCTTCTGGATGAACTTCTTATATAAGTGTTGCAGAGCAGATCACGCATGGCTTAGAGTAATGATGGAACTAAAGTCAGTCCACCTTATCTAACAGGCTGTAAAGTTAACGAGGTTAAGAAGTCATGAGTAAGAAGTTTGCTGTTATTGCTTTGAGTCTGATGATTCTGGCAGGTTGTGCCAGTTATCCTGAACAAGTACGTATAGCCGATAATGTGGCGCTCACCAGCTATGAGAATGCTGCCCAACAAAATATTGATTTTGGTACGGCGCGATGGAGTGGAGTTATTGCTGAAGTCAGTAATAAAACAAACCAAACCCGGCTGGAAGTAGTTTATTTCCCCTCAGGTACCAACGGACGTCCTCATGTTTCTGACCAAACGAAAGGCCGTTTTGTTGCTTATATCAAAGGCTTTTTAGACCCTATGGTGTATCAGCCTGGAAAGTCAGTCACAGTACTGGGTGAATTGACTCGTTCAGAGATAGGCAAAGTGGATGAATATGAATACCGTTATCCTGTGATTAAAGATGCAACTGTGTATCTGTGGCCAAAACTGCAGGATCGGGTTGAAGTCATTGAGACCTGGCCTATGATGCGTCCACATCCTTACTACTGGGGCTATGGCCCGGGCATACGTATCCGCACGACCACAAAACAACAATCGACAACACAAGGCCCAGTTCATGTTGACAATAATAAACAGAATAAAGTGCAACCTTAATCTAGTACTGCTCGGAGCTGCGCTTTGTAGCGCAGCCGCTGTAGCCGAAACTCCTTCCGCTCCTGATTTAACTGCTTTAGCTGAGCATTCATTTCGTAGCGAGGAAGATAAAGCCAGGAACACACATCGTCATCCGGTAGAGACGTTAACCTTTTTTGGCATCAAGCCTAGTATGTCTGTACTGGAGATTTGGCCCGCCCGCGGTTGGTATACCGATATTCTCGCTCCCTATTTAAAAGACCAGGGCAAACTAACTATCGCCAACTTCCGTGTGGATGATGGCACTATGCAGGATGACAGAAAAATATTCTGGAGTCGCATTAGTGAAAAACTGACTCAGCGCATTCTGAAACACAAAGAGCATTATGGCTCAGTTGAACAAACTGAATTTGATCCGCCAGGTTATATGTTTCTGGGCTTAACCCAGCAATACGATATGGTGCTGAGTTTCCGCAATGCTCATATCTGGAATGAACAAGGTTATTTGCTGGATGTATTTCGTTCCGTGTTTGATGTACTTAAACCCGGTGGTGTATTTGGCATAGTTGAGCACAGAGCAAGTCGGGTATCTGAAATTTCCAGCTCTGCTGTGGAAGGTTATCTGGATGAGTCTTATGTAATTGCGGTAGCAGAACATGCTGGTTTTAAACTGCTGGCTAAATCAGAAATTAATGCCAACTCAAAAGACACCAAAGATTATCCTAAAGGTGTGTACGCTTTACCTCCCACTCTAGCTATGGGCACAGTGGATCGCGAGAAATACCTGGCTATAGGCGAAAGTGATCGCATGACCTTAAAGTTTGTTAAGGCCAGCAGCGAATAATGTCGGCGTTGGTGTTTTCCTTGCCTGCCTTGTCGTTGGCTGGCTGGCAGCAAGGCCCGGCATCAGCACGAGTTACTTTGTGTTTGCATGGTTGGCTGGATAATGCCGACAGTTTTTTACCTCTTGCTGTCTATTTGCCCGAACTGAATTTGGTGGCTATAGATTTGCCTGGTCATGGTCAGTCACAGCACCGCAGCTCTGATGCTCATTATCATTTTTTAGACTGGATCTACGATGTCGCTACCTTGATTAAAACTCAAGGCTGGCAGCAGGTGGATATTATCGGCCATTCGATGGGCGGTATGATAGGTTCAGTACTTGCAGCTGTCATGCCTCAGATGGTACGAAAGCTGGTGCTGATTGACAGTATCGGCCTGGTGACTGGCGAGGCCTGCAATACGACACAACAAGTGCGAACTGCAATCAGTCACAGATGGCAAAGCCCAAATAAACAAAAACCTGTCTACAGCGACTTGCAAAGCGCCGCTTTGGCCAGACAAAACCAAAGTGATTTTGATATCAATTGTGCATTAGTTCTTGCTAAGCGAGGTACAGAAGCCTGCACAGGAGGGCTGACCTGGTCTGCCGATATGAGATTACGCGAATCTTCCGCTTATCGTTTAATACAAAGCCAGGCGATGCAACTGCTGAACGATATTCAATGCCCTGTACTGGCTGTTCTGGCCAAAGATGGTCTGGAAATGATGCAAAAGGCAAAGCAGGAGTATCAGGCTCACTATAGGCAGCTAGAGTTGGTTGAGATCCAGGGGGGTCATCATTGTCATATGATGCAACCAAAAATAACAGCGGACGCAATTCGTCAATTTTTACTGTCCTGATTGTTTTTTATGCTCTGCAATCCTGCAGAGCACCCTTGCGGGCCAGCTAAAGCTGTTAAAAATCGTTCCTGACGATTTTTTATGCTCTGCAATCCTGCAGAGCACCCTTGCGGGCCAGCTAAAGCTGTTAAAAATCGTTCCTGACGATTTTTTATGCTCTGCAATCCCGCAGAGCAGCCTTACGGGCCAGCTAAAGCTGTTAAAAATCGTTCCTGACGATTTTTTATGCTGTTATAGTCAATGCCAGAACTGCCGTTCTGCAGACAATTGTTAAATCTGAACAATTGTGGGATGATGCCGTATTAGAGTAAAAACTCAGTGTCCTTTGTGCCAGAATTAAATTATGTCTGTGCAAAGGGCCGAAGCACTAACTATAACTACTATAACTAAAAAATAATAAATACCACGAGGAGAGGACAGTGGATCGAGTCTGGTCAAAAAATTACCCTGAAGGCGTTCCGGTTGATATCAATGCCGACCATTACGCATCATTACTGGAAGTCTTTGATGAAAGCATCAGAGACTACGCCGACAGAACCGCCTTTATCAATATGGGCAAAAGCATTACTTATGCAGAGCTGGATAAGCTGAGTTTAAAGTTTGCTGCTTATTTGCAACAACAGTTAGGTTTGAAACAAGGTGACGCCGTCGCTGTGATGATGCCAAACTTGCTGCAATACCCTGTTTGTATTTTAGGTATTTTGCGTGCTGGTTGTGTGGTGGTGAACGTTAACCCACTGTATACACCACGTGAACTGCAGCATCAACTGCTTGATTCTAAAGCTAAAGCTATAGTGATTGTCGAAAACTTTGCCCATACCTTGTCTGATGTACAAGACAAAGTGAAGTTGGATCATGTGATCCTGACGCACATGGGCGATATGTTAGGTCTGGTGAAAGGCACTATTGTCAATCTGGTGGTCAAGCATGTGAAAAAGCTGATCCCAGCCCACAACCTGCAAAAGTATATAAGTTACAAACAAGTGATTGCTGCTGGCGATGAAGCAGCTTATAAAAAACCAGTGGTTGTTGGAGATGATTTAGCTTTCCTGCAATACACAGGCGGTACTACAGGTGTTTCCAAAGGTGCGATGCTGACTCATCGTAATATGGTTGCGAACCTGGAGCAGGCCGATGGTTGTATTGGTCCTGTGTTAACTAAAGGCCAGGAGTTTATTGTTACAGCTTTGCCGCTGTACCATATCTTCGCTTTAACCGCTAATTTCCTGATGTTTATGAAATATGGTGGCACTAACCTTCTGATCACCAATCCAAGAGACATGCCCAATTTTGTCAAAGAGCTGGCGACCTATCCTTTTACCGCTTTAACAGGCGTCAATACGCTGTTTAATGGTTTACTGAATACCCCTGGTTTTGCCCAGTTGGATTTCAGCAGACTGAAACTGGCTTTAGGTGGCGGTATGGCCGTTCAGCGTCCTGTTGCAGAACGTTGGCAGAAAGTCACTCATACACGTTTGGTGGAAGGTTATGGTTTAACTGAATGTGCGCCTTTGGTCACAGTCAGCCCTTACAATCTGCCTGCGTATAATGGCAGCATTGGTTTTCCAGCGCCTTCGACTGATATCAAGCTGGTAAACGATGATGGTGTTGAAGTGGCTGCTGGCGAAGCCGGTGAAATGTGGGTCAAAGGTCCACAAGTGATGAAAGGCTACTACGACAGACCAGAAGAAACGGCAAAAGTACTGAACGAAGATGGCTGGTTGGCTACAGGCGATATAGCTCGTATGGATGACGATGGTTTCTTCTACATAGTTGACCGTAAAAAAGACATGATTTTAGTCTCTGGTTTTAACGTTTATCCGAATGAAATTGAAGAAGTAGTCGCGATGAACGAAAAAGTGCTGGAAGTCGCCGCTGTAGGTGTGCCAAACGAAGCTACTGGTGAAGCCGTGAAGATTTTTGTGGTGAAAAAAGACCAGAGCCTGACAGATGCTGAATTAATTCAACACTGTAAGGAACGTTTGACGGGCTATAAAGTGCCGAAGCTGGTAGAATTCCGCACTGAATTGCCAAAAACCAATGTGGGTAAAATCTTAAGGCGAGAGCTGAAAGGTTGATCCAGAAAAAACCGGCGCAGGCCGGTTTTTTTATGCTTAAAAGTCAGAGACAGAAATAAAGAAAATCAAGGATATCAAATGACGTATCAGCTTATTACCACTTCATCTGCTTTAGCTGCTTTTTGTGCGCAAGCCGCCAGTGCTGAGGTGTTAGCTGTGGATACTGAATTTGTCCGCCAAACCACCTTATACCCCAAGCTTGGTTTAATTCAGCTGTTTGATGGCAAACAACTGGTGTTAGTTGATCCTTTAGCTATTGATGACTGGAGCTCCTTGCAACAGCTGTTTGCTAATCCGTCGGTTTGTAAGGTTGTGCATTCCTGCAATGAAGATTTAGAAGCCTTAGCTACTAAAAATTTATTGCCGATATTGCCTCTGATTGATACTCAACTGGCGGCCGAGCTGGCAGGTTGGGGTGGTAGTCAGGGCTATGCCAAGCTGGTGCAAAGAGTTTGTGCTGTGGAGCTGGATAAAAGTGAATCCCGCACCGATTGGATAGCCCGGCCTTTATCGGCTTTGCAGCTGGACTACGCTGCTAAAGATGTAGAGCATTTGCTGGACGTGTATCAGGCGCTGAAAGCTGAACTGGTCGCAAAAGAGCAATACGAGCTGCTGCTTGCTGAAGGTGAACATTTAATAGTGCGACGCTCTTTTGGTTTGCCTTTGTCATTTCGCCATCTGGATCTGAAAAACAGCAATTTGCTGACGCCACGTGAGCTGGCCATTTTGCGAGAGTTAGTGATCTGGCGACAGGATTATGCACAGCAGCACGATATGGCTCTGGGTTTTATTTTTAAAGATCATCATTTACTGGATATTGCCAAACGCCGCCCTGGCAGTCTGGAGTCGATGTTTAATATTCCTGAGTTACCAGGTCGTGAAGTTCGCCGCCATGGTAAAACAGTGTTAGCTCTTATTGAACAAGCCAAAGCTTTACCGCTGGAACAATGCCCACAGCCTTTTTATCACACTGATGTGTTCGCTGGTTTTAAAGAAGAGCTGCAGCGCATTACAGATGCAATTAAAGCGGCGGCTAAAGTGTCCGATATTCCGGCAGAATTTATCGCTGTGCGGCGGCAGAGTACCGAGTACTTTAACTGGTGCTGGCGGGTCAGTGACGAAGACAGAGCTCAACTGCCTGTTCCGGAATTTTTGCGTGGCTGGCGTCGTGAGATCTTAATAAAACACTTACCTGTTCCCGCGCACATTCAGTCACTGATCTGAATTCACTGATCATACGTAATACAGCCCTCTTCACAGGATGGTTTAGTAGATTTTTTCGGCTAAACCATGCTTTTTTTTTCAAAAATCTGCATTGATCTAAAAAAAAAACAATCCCGTAACTCTTGAGCTACATCAACAATCAAAGGGTTATAAAATGATGCAATGGAAAATAAAGTCGCTCGCAATGGGTGCAGCCTTTTTATTGATCGGTTGTAATAGTTCCGACAATGATTTACCTGTACCTCCGGAAAAACCAGTGAGCTTGTCAGTGAAAGTGGTGCATGCAGTATCAGACGCACCTGATGTCGCTGTCAGTCGCACCAACGGGGTTGTTATACAAAATCTGGCCTTCGGCGCAGTTGCTGAACCTCTTGTTGCAAGCCCAGGAGATTTTACGTTAGCAGTTGATGCAAAACTCCCAGGCGGCGAGTTGGCCCGGGTTATCCCTGCAACTACTTTGGCTTTGGCAGATGCCACAGACTATGTTGTTTTTGCCACAGGGAAAGCTGCAGATGGCAGCATTGAACCTCTGGTGGTTAATTTCCCACAAACTGCAGTGAGTAGCGGCAACGTGCGTCTGCGCGTCGTGCATGCTGCGGCGTCTGCGCCCACAGTCGATGTGCATTTAACAGCGCCTGCTGATACGTTATCTGCTGGCACTGTCGCTGCAACCTTAGAGTTCAGCGATGCAACAGGTGATGTGACTGTGCCAGCCGGGGATTACAGAGTTCGAATTACCCCGGCAGGTAACTTAACTACAGTGGTGTTTGATTCTGGCACTGTGGCTTTAGCTTCAGGAAGCGACTTAACTGTTGCTGCTTTGGACAGCCGTTTTGCCGGACCTTCACCTGTATCTTTATTAGCTTTAGTTCAGGGTGGCAATACAAGCCTTGAGTTGTTAGACACAGGTTCAGTCTCTGCTGTGCGCGTAGTGCACGATGTGTCCGATGCACCCGCTGTGGACATCTTAGTGAACGATGCCGAAGCTATTAATGCACTGGCTTTCCCTGACTTTACCGGTTATGCCGAACTGGCCCCTGATACTTACAACGTGAAAGTTGCTGCTGACGCTGACAATTCTGTAGTGGTGATTGACGCCGATTTAGAATTAGAAAGCGGTGCTTATTACACAGTGCACGCAGTGGGCTCTTTGACAGAAGAAAGCATTGAACCTTTGGTTGTAATGGACCATCCGCGTCGCATTGCCACAGCAGCGCAAATCCGCGTGATCCATGGTTCAAGCCTGGCAGGTCCAGTGGATGTTTATCTGACGGCGAACTCAGACATTTCTGCGGCCACAGCTGCGCTGAGTAACGTGCCTTTCAAAGCGGATTCTGGCTATGTTCAGGTACCAGCAGGGGATTATTTTGTCACTGTGACACCTACAGGCAGCAAGACAGCAGCCATAGGCCCAGTAGCAGTCACATTAGACGCCAATAGTATTTATACGGCAGTAGCTCGCGATGGTGAGGGCTTAACAACGGATCTGGGTTTGATCCTGATGGATGACTTTGCTAACTAAGAGTGGCAAAAAAGAGGCAGAGTCACAGACTCTGCCTCTTTTATTTGTTACTTTTTATCGTCAGGGAAGGTAACGTTTAATTCCAGCACAGACAGTTGATCTGAGCTTTTCTCCAGCGATACCGATACCTGATCGTCAGCTATATCCACATACTTGCGGATCACCGCCAAAATATCTCGCTCCAGTTGTGGTAAATAATCCGGACTGTTGCGGCGGTTGCGTTCATGCGCAACGATGATCTGTAACCGCTCTTTGGCAGTTGAAGCGGTATTTTTTTTCGTTGAACGGAAATAATCCAATAACGACATTCGCTTAGCCTCCAAATATACGTTTCAGCAAGCCTTTTTTCTCCACGTTCAGGAAACGGAAAGGCACTTCTTCGCCGAGCAAGCGGGCGACCGTATCTAAATAGGCCTGGCCAGCATCACTGTCTTCGTCCAGAATCACCGGAGTACCAGAGTTGGACGCGTTTAAAACCGCCTGAGACTCAGGGATCACACCCAGCAGTTTAATCGCCAGAATCTCACCCACGTCTTCAACACTGAGCATTTCACCTTTAATAACACGCTCTGGGTTGTAACGGGTTAACAACAAGTGTTCTTTAATACCTGGTAAACCTTGTTCTGCACGGCGAGATTTGCTGCTGAGCATTCCTAAAATACGGTCTGAGTCACGCACTGAAGATACTTCAGGGTTAGTCACAACCACAGCTTCGTCGGCAAAATACAACGCCATCATAGCGCCTGATTCAATACCAGCAGGCGAGTCACAGATGATGTAATCAAATTCCTGCGCCAGCTCGTTCAGAATGCGTTCTACACCTTCTTTACTCAGCGCATCTTTATCACGGGTTTGTGAAGCAGGCAGAATAAACAGGGTATCGATACGTTTATCTTTGATCATCGCCTGTTTTAAATTCGCTTCACCATTAATCACGTTGACGAAGTCGTATACAACACGACGCTCGCAACCCATGATTAAGTCCAGGTTTCTTAAACCTATATCGAAATCGATAATAACGGTTTTGAAACCGCGCATGGCGATGCCTGTACCAATAGCCGCGCTTGACGTAGTTTTGCCTACGCCACCTTTACCTGATGTAACAACAATGATTTTTGCCATCGCAAAATATCCTTAAAGCAAATCTGCTAAAACCAACTTATCGTCCTGCAACCCAATGCAAGCCGACTTACCCCAATATTCGCCTTGCAGACTGTCACTTAACCAGTAACTTCCGGCTATGGAGATCAGTTCAGCTTCCAGCTTGTGACAAAACACGCGTTTTTGATTATCTCCGGCAGCTCCTGCTATGGCTTTGCCACGCAGCGTACCGTAAATATGTATATTTCCATCAGCAATGACTTCAGCGCCGGCACCTACAGTACCACGGATCACTAAATCTGCACCTTTGGCATAAATTTGCTGGCCAGAGCGAATATTTTGCTCCACCACTTTGGTTTCCATCACAGGAGCTACAGCTGCTGCTTCAGTTTTGGCTTCAATTTCTTTGGTTTCTTTAGCCGGCGTTTTGCTTTTACTTAGTTGAAGTGCAGCTAAACCTGCGGCCTGAGCCACTTTTTTCAATTCAGCTGAAGCACCACATACACCCACTAATACCAGCTCAAGTTCTTTAAAAACTTCAGCAATGGCTGCAAAATCAGGAGCTTGAGTAACAGACTCGACATTAATCACCACAGGTGCGCGGTAAAAAAAAGCAGGAGCTTGCGCCAGTTTTTGTTGCAGCTGAGTTTTTACGGCAGCAGCAGACAGGTCCTGACAATACAACACAGACAGTGGAAACAAACTGCCTTTTAATTCAAAGGAATGATCAGACATAGCTCAAAATGCGCACTTTATTATTTGTTTAATGACGGCAAAAATTCGTGTCAGCCTTTATTCGCTTGGTACGCAAGGCTGGTGCTTCATGTTATAGTTTGCGCCCCTGTTAGGCAAGTTAGTAAGAGTAGTTTTTGTCCTATGTTATGTGTTGTTTATAAAAGTCCTAAACTGGACCAAACCTATTTGTATGTATTGCGCCGCGACGATTTTAGCGCTGTACCTGAAGCCTTACTTAAAACCTTTGGTAAACCTATGCTGGTCACGCTGATTAATCTGGCGACCAAAAGCAAATTAGCCCATGCCGATATCGACAAGGTCAGACAACAGCTGACAGAGCAGGGCTTTTATTTGCAGTTACCTCCGCCGCCTGAAGATTTACTCAAAGCGCATAAAGAGAGCCAGCAAAACAAGGAGTAGTACATGAAGTTCACTCAAATCACAGTTATCGTTGCCAGCAGCCTATTATTGGCTTGTACCGCTACTGTCTCTGGTAAAGCTCAGACTGCAGCTGAAGTCGCAAAGACACAAGCTGCCGCCACAGCACAAACTAAAGCACCAGCAGAGCCCCAAGCCAAAGCCGCCAGTGCGGTAGCAACAGCTGAGCCTGCTCAGGCCGCAGTCACTAGAGGCAGTTTTGAAAACTATGTAGCGTCTTTAAAACAGGAAGCCTTACAAAAGGGCTATTCCAAAGCTTTAGTTGATGAAGTGTTTGCCAGCCTGAAGCATTACCAGTCTGCTGTGGTCGCTGATAAAAAACAGCCTGAATTCACCGAGACGTTAGATACCTATTTGCCTAAACGTGTCAGCAAAATGCGTATAGATTTGGCGCGTAAGTACTACAAAGAACATCAGAAAGAGCTGGAAGCTATAGGTCAGAAATATGGGGTACAACCCCGTTTTATCGTGGCCTTGTGGGGCCTGGAAAGCAGCTTTGGTAAGTTTATGGGCAACTATTCAGTGCCTTCGGCTTTAGCTACCATGGCGTATGACGGCCGCCGTGAAACTTTTTTTAAATCCGAGTTTTTTCTGGCGCTGGATATTTTGCAGCAAGGTCATGTCAAATTAGCGGACATGAAAGGCTCATGGGCCGGTGCTATGGGTCAAAGCCAGTTTATGCCAAGTGCTTTTATGTCCTACGCTCAGGATGGTGACGGCGATGGTCATATCAATATCTGGCAAAGCCGCTCTGACGCTTTTGCCTCTATTGCTAATTATTTAAAAACCCGGGGTTGGGACAATAGCCAAACCTGGGGCAGGGAAGTAAAAGTACCAAAAAACTTTGATTTCTCTTACGTGATCCCAAAAGGCAGCAAAGACAGAACTCAGTGGCTGCAGTGGTGGGCTAAATCTGAACGTTCTTTAGCGGCATGGCAAACCTTGGGCGTTCGCACCACTGAAGGCAAAGCTCTGCCCAAGCGAGATATCAAAGCTGCTTTGGTGATGCCGGATGACGAACAAGGCCGGGTGTATCTGGCGTACAGCAACTACCAGACGCTGATGCACTGGAACCGCTCTTATTATTTTGTCACCAGCGTAGGTTATCTGGCTGATTTAATAGTGGCTGAGGATTAAACATGAGTTATCAGCATAACGATGTTCATGGACAGGCTATTCACCTGCCTGCAGGCAAAGTGCTTTGCATAGGTCAGAATTATCAGGACCATATTGCTGAGATGAACAGCAAAACAGCAGCAGAAGCACTGTTTTTTATCAAACCCAACACGGCCCTTGTTGATATCAATCAGCCTTTTCTGATCCCAGACCAGTTAGGTGCAGTGCATAATGAAACTGAACTGGCGGTGCTGATTAAAGCACCTTTAACCAAAGTGACTCCGGAACAAGTGCTGGATGCGGTGTGGGGTTATGGTCTGGCGCTGGATTTAACGCTTCGGGACCAGCAAAAGAAATTAAAAGAGTTGGGACGGCCCTGGGAAATTGCCAAAGGTTTTGATGGTGCTTGCCCTGTCTCTGGTTTTATTGCTGCGGACGAACTGGGTGATGTGCAACAGTTAGAGTTTAGCCTGACGGTGAATGGTGAACTGCGTCAGCAAGGCGATACCCGAATGATGATCCGTTCTGTGACTCAAATCATCAGTGAGATGTCGCAGTTTTTTACCTTGTTACCAGGCGATCTGGTGCTCACCGGCACACCAGCAGGTGTAGGGCCACTTTATAGCGGCGATCAGTTAGAATTAACTCTGGCTAACAAGCTACATATTAAGACGTCAGTACGCTGACAGAGAGGTTGAAGTGTTAACAGCAAAATTCTGGGAAACCAAAAGCCTGGAACAAATGACAATAGAAGAATGGGAAGCTGTCTGTGACGGCTGTGCCAAATGTTGTCTGAACAAATTTATTGATGATGAAGACGAAGAGGCTGAAGGCCCAACAGATTACATCAAGCCAGACGAGCAAATTCATTTTACCAATATCGCTTGTCGTTATCTGGATAGTCACAAATGTGCTTGTACTGTGTATGAACAACGTACAGTCCTGGTGCCGGATTGTGTGAAGCTGACACAAGACAATTTAAAAGACATCTTTTTTATGCCAAACAGCTGCAGCTACCGCCGTTTGCATGAAGGTCGTGGTTTACCGTCCTGGCATCCGCTGCTGAACAATGGCAAAAAAAGTCTGATGCATAAAAAACAAATGTCTGTGCGTAATAAAACCATTTCAGAAGACGAGGTCGATATGGAAAAGTTTGAAGACCATATTGTGACTTGGGCTATTAACGATCTGGATTAAACATTTTCAGTCTAAGTTCAGTTGTACAAAGAAAAATAACGTTTTTTGATTGAGGGTGGTGATTGTGCAAGAAGCCATGCAGATTTTGCATCAGTTAAGACAGTTAATGGCCAGCTTTAGTCCGGCTATAGTGCAGATGGTGATCAGTGCTGTCATCATCCTGATTTACATCGTTTTAAGTCGCAGAATAGCGCCGTTTTTATACCGTACTATTGCTGCCAGCGTATTAAAAGATGAAATGAACCGCCGTGCTCTGGTGGTGTTTCATATTCTGCTGTTTTTACTGCTTGTTGTTATTCTGAGTGTGGTCTGGGGGATCGACATCAAGGGTTTGCTGGTTCTTGCCTCCTCAATGATTGCGGTGATAGGTGTGGCTTTGTTTGCCGCCTGGTCATTGCTAAGCAACATCACCGCCTTTTTTATTATGCTGGGCCAGCGTAACTTTGCGCCCGGTGCGGAAGTCAAAATTATTGATGGCGCAAACCATGTCGAAGGCAAGGTAGTGGAAATCAATTTGTTCAGCACAGTGCTGCTGACCAAAAACAACGAGCAGATTGTTTATCCGAATAACCTGATCGTCTCTCGCCCTGTGATAGTGCAGCATCAGTTCAGAGCGGATAAAAACAAAATGGTAAACAGATGGCGGCGTAGACACCCAGATCATCGTTAAGTGACGGATTAAACAAAAGGGCCTTTTCGGCCCTTTGTCATATCTGGTTTTGCTTAAACC
Organism: Rheinheimera soli; assembly: GCF_021290985.1. Taxonomy (GTDB): domain Bacteria; phylum Pseudomonadota; class Gammaproteobacteria; order Enterobacterales; family Alteromonadaceae; genus Pararheinheimera; species Pararheinheimera soli. The sequence goes on along the minus strand of NZ_JAJOYU010000001.1, from coordinate 408,052 downwards.
CAAAGTAATTAGAGTACGTAGGGTTTAGTCTGGTAAACGCAAGGCTTCTCTGAACTTATCCACCCACATAGCCGTTGCACCACAGACCGCCACCGGCATAATGAGTAAGTTAATCAGCGGCACTAAGCTCAGCACATAGACACTGATACCAAAAGCATAGCTATGCTTCCACTGCAGTTTTAACGCCTTTCTCATGGTGGTAAAAGGTACTTTATGGTTATCAAAAGGATAGTCACAGTACTGAATCGCCAGCATCCAGCTGCAAAATAAAAACCATAACAACTGACCTATGCCCGGCAGGATAAAAAACAGCAGTAAAAAACCAATAGCGCGGGGCAGGCAATAGACAAACTTCTGCCATTCACGCCCCAGCATACGGGGGACATCTTTTAAAAAAGCGGCAAGGCCCTGATCGGGCAATGGCTGACCTGTTAAATGCAGTTCTGTTTTTTCTGCCAGCAAAGCATTAAAAGGTGCAGCGATAAAGTTAGCTACCATAGTAAAAGTTAAAGCTAAACCCATCACAATAGAAAACAGCGCCAAAGGCCAGACTAAAAAGCCAACAAAGCCCAACCAGTCTGGCAAGGTGGCCACCACCTGATCAACCCAACCACCTAACTGACTGAATAAATAGCCGAAAGCCAGCGCAAACAGCACCAGGTTGATGCACAGTGGCACCACCACATAACGTTTTAAGCCTTTGACCCTGATTAAACTAAGGCCCTTCATCAGATAATGCATAGATCCAGCTCCTTTAGCACGAATGAGCCGAGCATATAGGCCATGTATCTGAGTCGCAAGAAGAAATCCGTAAGCAACTTTTTCAGTGTCCTGACACAAAGCGGCCGTGACAGCAGCACTGCAGTTCTGTTACATTCACTTTTGTTAACAAAACCTCGGCCTTATTGTTCAGGGACAGATGCGTCTTAAGCAAATTAAATTAGCGGGTTTTAAATCCTTCGTTGATCCCACTCAGGTGGCTTTTCCTGCTCAGATGACTGCTGTAGTGGGACCAAACGGCTGCGGTAAATCTAATGTAATTGACGCCGTGCGCTGGGTGCTGGGTGAAAGCTCAGCGAAAAACCTGCGTGGTGATGCCATGACAGACGTTATTTTTAACGGCTCCACGCAACGTAAACCCGTGTCTCAAGCTTCTGTTGAACTGATGTTTGAAAACACCCAAGGCCGTTTGCAAGGTACGCTGGCCGATCGTAGTGAAATATCTATCAAACGTTTAGTGACGCGGGATGGCCAGTCGAATTATTTCCTGAATGGCACTAAATGCCGCCGCCGTGATATCACAGATATTTTCCTTGGCACTGGTTTAGGCCCACGCAGTTACGCCATTATTGAACAAGGTATGATTTCACGGCTGATAGAATCCAAGCCAGCTGACTTACGTATTTTTATCGAAGAAGCGGCTGGCATTTCCAAATACAAAGAACGCCGGCGCGAAACCGAAAACCGCATTAAACATACCCGCGAAAACCTGGACCGTTTATCTGACGTGCGGGAAGAGCTGGGTAAAAACCTCGATAAGTTAAAACGTCAGGCTGCAGCTGCGGCACGTTTTAAAGAACTCAAAGCACAGGAGCGCAAGCTCAAAGCAGAATTGGCCTGTGTGAAATGGTTACACTTTCATGGCCTGTTGCAAAAAACCGAGCTGGACATTCAGCACAAGCTGACAGAAATAGAACAGTTTCAGGCTGCTCAATCCGGTGATCAGTTGCTGGTGCTGCAACTGAAAGAGCAGCAACAGGATTTACGTACTGAACAGCAGCAAGTGCAGCAGCAGTATTATCAGGTCGGTAATCAGATCACCCGCTTAGAACAGCAACAATTGCACCAACGTCAGCGCCGTCAAAGCCTGACTGATGAGTTGCGTTCATTACAGCTGACCTTGCAGGAAGCCGACTCTTATATGGCGCAGCAGCAGGAGCAACTGGCTGAACTCGAGTTTCAGCTTGAAAATGCAGCTCCGGATAGCGAACTGAAACAAGAGCAGTTTGAAACTCTGACCGAACAAGCCGAGCAAGCGCAGGAACAGTTAGCCAGCGCTCAGCATCAGTTACAGCAATGGCAGCAACAGTTTTTTGCACTGCAGCAACAGCAGCAACAAAACAAGCTAAAAACCGAACACAGCCAGCAACAGCAACAGCAATTACTCAACCGTATCAGCCAGCTCCAACAGGAACTGGGTCAACTGGATGCAGCGGCCGACTCGAAAGCTGCAGAGCCATTAGTGGCAAAGCAGCAGCAGGCACAGCAGCAACTTGAGCTACTGCAGCAGCAAAGCTCTGATGCTGAACAGCGCTATCAGGCTTTGCAGCACAATGTGCAAGAACGCAAACAACAGCAGTTGGTGCAACAAAGCGAGTTGAAGCAGTTGAAGACTCAGCAAGAGAAGCTCAACCAAATTCAGTTGCAGGTCAATCAGCAGCAACAACAACTGTTAAAGCAGCTCCAGATTGAACCCAAATGGGCAAAGGCTGTCGGTCTGGTGCTGGGTGAGCTTCAACATGCGACAGCAGAGCAGGGCGCTAAACAGGGAACTGAGCAAAGTTATATCTCACCAAGTCAGCTTGATGCCAAAGCCGGTACTTTAGCAACAGTGATACGTTCTGGCCTCTACCCGGACTCATTCCATACTGTTGTACTGGCCGACAACGCAGAGCAAGCCAAAGCAAAACAACAGCAATTAGAGCCGCAGCAGTCGGTGATTTGTCCTGAAGGCATTTGGTTTGGCAGCAATTGGCAGCTCGTGCCCGGGCAGGCGGCTTCAGATAACTACTTAACACGGCAACAGCAATTGCTGGAACTGGCTGAACAAATCCAGCAGCTTGAACAGCAACTTTTGGCAGAGCAGCAACAGGCACTGCAATCTGATGCTGAGCTTTCAGAGAGTAAACAGCAATGGCAGCAAAGCATTCAACAGTTGCAACAAGCTAAAGATTTACTGCAAAAAATCAGCACTGACCTTTTATTGCTGCAACAACAGCAGCAATTACAGCAGCAAAGACGTTTACAGGCATCCACTGAGCTGACAACACAGCAGCAGGATTTTGAGTTGTTAAGTCTGCAACTCGAAGAACTGGAGCAACAATCCGAAGCGCTGGATGAGCAGTATCAGACGCAAAAAGCCAAAGAAGGGCAGTTGCAGCAACAACACAGCCAGAGCCAGCAACAGCATCAGCAACTGAAACAACAACAGGATTTAATTCGCCAACAACTGCAGCAATTGCAACTGGAACAACAAAGCTTAAGTAAGCAAATCACTTTCAGTCAGCAGAATTTACAGCGCAGCCAACAGCAACAACAGCAACTGCAGCAACGCCATCTATTGGTCCAGGATCAACTGGCTGAAGTGTCAGAACCCGATGGCGAACAACACGAAACTTTACAGTTGTTACTGGAACAACGCGCTGAAGTTGAACTTTTAGTGCAGCAAAAAGCCGAAGCTTTGCATTTGTTAGAAGAAAAGCTGCGCCAAGCCGAACAAGGTCATCAAGGTGTGGCGCATTTATTAACGCAAAAGCAGAAAGAATTAGCTGATTTACAGTTAAGCGCCGAAGGTTATCGTGTACGTGCTAACAATATGCTGGAGCAGCTGACAGAGCTACAGGTGAACTTTAAAGAACTGAGTGAAACTCTGCCGCCTGAAGCGAATGAGCAGGAATGGCAACAACAGCTGGAAAAAACACAGGATTCAGTCTCACGTCTAGGCCCTATTAACCTGGCGGCTATTGAAGAATTTGAACAGCAGGACGAGCGTAAACAGTATCTGGACGCGCAGCATCAGGATTTAGTCTCAGCATTAGAAACTCTCGAAACTGCTATTCGTAAAATTGACCGGGAAACCCGGCAGAAATTTAAAGAAACCTTTGAGCAGGTCAATGACGGCTTGCAAACTTTGTTTCCAAAAGTCTTTGGTGGAGGTAGTGCCTATCTTGATTTAACCGACGAAGATCTGTTAGAAACAGGTGTAACTATCATGGCGAGACCGCCAGGCAAAAAAAACAGTACAATTCACTTACTCTCGGGTGGTGAAAAAGCGCTAACCGCTTTATCATTGGTGTTTTCGATTTTTCGATTAAATCCAGCACCTTTTTGCATGTTGGATGAAGTTGATGCACCTTTGGATGATGCAAACGTCGGCAGATTTTGTAATCTGGTACGGGAAATGTCTGAAACTGTGCAATTTATTTATATCAGTCACAATAAAATTGCCATGGAAATGGCGGCACAATTAATGGGGGTGACCATGCAGGAGCCCGGTGTGTCCAGAGTTGTGGCTGTAGATGTGGAAGATGCCGTGAAAATGGCACAAGCCTAAAAACTAAAAGGTAAAAGAGATGGCTGAGGAATTACGTTTAGTCTTGATTGTTTTGGGTGTGTTGGGTATCAGCGCTTTAGCTTTACATGGCTGGTGGACAGTCCGGAAAAATAACAAGGACAACAGCAAATACGAAGTAGACGCTGCTGCAAACTCCGGCCCTAAAGGCGATGGGTTTGATGAGTTGGGTATTGGTCGTAAGCGTGTATTACAACCTGGCGAAAAGCCGCAACCAAAACCTGCGCCAACAGTGCCACCAAAAGCCAACAAATTACGTGAACCCGTAAAAGTGCGTCGTGAGCCGGAATTAAATGAACCCTCTTTAGATATGGGCAGTTTTTCTGCTACAGACGAGCCTTATGCTGAAGCTGTTGCCGAAGAGCAACAAGCAGCCTATGAAGCAGAAAAAGATCAAAGCGCACAGGCGCCAGCAAACGAAGTGCTGATCCTGTACGTATTGCTGCCAGAAGGCGAGGAAATTAACGGTTCTCTGTTATTGCCGTCTTTGCTGATGTTAGGCTTTAAGTACGGCGAAATGAATATTTTCCACCGTTTCCAGGACAATGCAGGTTCAGGCGAAGTGTTGTTTTCACTGGCCAATATGTTTAATCCGGGTACCTTCGATTTAGAAGAGATGGAAAAAATGAATACCCGTGGTTTAAGTTTGTTTATGACCTTGCCAGGGCCTGGCGAAGCTTTACAAAACTTCAACCTGATGCACAGTGCAGCGAAAAAACTGGCCGATGAATTCGGTGGTCAGGTACTGGATGGTCAACGCTCAGTGCTGACAGTACAAACAGTACGACATTATGTGGAAAAAATCCGTGAGTTCCAGCGTCAGCGCCTGATCCACGGTTAATGCATTACAGCTGTTAAACAGGCCCCGTCATCGGGGCCTAGTTATTTTAGAATTTAACATTTTAGAATTTAACAATTCAGAATTTAAGATTTTAGACTTTAAGTGTCCGGGTAAACCAAATGAACCAAACTATGCAACAACGCCTGCAGCAGCTCAAAGACCAACTGGCTTACCATAATCACCAGTATTACGTGCTGGACAACCCAAGTATTCCGGATGCCGACTACGACCAGTTGTTCCAAGAGCTACAGCAGATAGAGCAACAGCATCCGGAGCTGGTGACCGCAGATTCACCGACTCAACGAGTTGGGGCTGCACCTTTAAGCAAATTTGGTCAAATCAGCCATCAGGTGGCTATGTTGTCCTTGGATAACGCTTTTGATGCCGAAGACTTTGCCGCTTTTTACAAACGTATGGCAGACCGTATTGATGCAAGCAAAGACTTTGAATTTTGTGCCGAACCTAAGCTGGATGGTTTAGCCGTCAGTATTCGTTATGAACAAGGCCTGTTGGTACAAGCTGCTACCCGCGGTGATGGTTTTACCGGTGAAGATATTACTGCCAACGTCAAAACCATCCGTGCCGTGCCACTGAAGTTACAAGGCGAAGTACCGGCTGTGTTGGAAGTGCGTGGTGAAGTTTTTATGCCCCTGGCAGGTTTTGAGGCGATGAACGATAAAGCCCGCGCTGCTGGAGATAAAGTCTTTGCCAACCCTCGTAATGCAGCAGCTGGTAGTTTACGGCAGCTGGATCCGAAGATCACAGCTACCCGGCCTTTGATGTTTTATGCCTATGCGGTAGGTGCTGTGGAAGACCCTGCTCAGTTGCTAAACGGCAAAAGCCATTATGCGCGTTTGCAGCAACTCAAAGGCTGGGGTTTACCTGTTTGCCCGGAAATACGCCATGTCACCGGCTTGCAGGCTGCTTTGGAGTACCAGCAAAACATTCTGACTAAACGCGCTGTTTTACCTTACGAAATAGATGGTGTGGTGCTGAAGGTGGATGATCTAGCGCAGCAACAGGCATTGGGTTTTGTCGCCCGGGCACCACGCTGGGCTATTGCCTTTAAATTTCCGGCTCAGGAAAAAACCACCACTTTACTGGACGTTGAATTCCAGGTCGGTCGCACCGGCTCTATTACGCCTGTTGCGCGATTAGAGCCTGTCATAGTGGGCGGCGTCACTGTCAGTAATGCGACTTTGCACAACCAGGATGAAATTAACCGTTTGGGCGTCAAAGTAGGCGATACCGTCATAGTGCGCAGGGCAGGGGACGTGATCCCACAAATTGTTTCGGTAGTGTTGGAACAACGCCCTGAAAATGCGCGTGACATCCTGTTTCCAAGCCTTTGTCCTGTTTGCCAGTCCAGTGTAGAGCGAGTTGAAGGCGAAGCGGTAGCGCGTTGCACAGGCGGCTTGTTTTGTGCTGCACAGCGCAAAGAAGCGTTGAAGCATTTCGTTTCACGCAAAGCCATGGATATTGAAGGTTTAGGCGACAAGATCATTGAACAGTTGGTGGATCAGCAACTGGTAAAAACTCCGGCTGATATTTTCCGGCTGGATATGCCAGCTTTGGTGGGCCTGGAGCGGATGGGCGAAAAGCTGGCGCTTAAACTGTTGAAGTCCATAGAGGATTCTAAACAAACCACTTTGCCACGTTTTATTTACTCTTTGGGTATTCGCGAAGTAGGCGAAGCCACAGCCCTTAATTTGGCCAGCCATTTTGCCGCTTTGGACGCAGTGCAGCAAGCAAGTGTCGAGCAGCTGTTAGAAGTACAGGATGTGGGTGCTGTGGTTGCAGGGAATATTCAGCATTTTATGGCGGAAGAGCATAATGCTGCAGTGATCCAGCAGTTAATTGATGCAGGTATTCATTGGCCTGTGATTGAGAAACAACAACAAGGCGAACAACCGCTAGCGGGATTAACAGTAGTTTTAACAGGCACCTTAACCAGCATGGGCCGCGACGATGCCAAAGAAAAACTGCAGCGTTTAGGGGCTAAAGTATCTGGCTCTGTTTCCGCTAAAACTTATGCTGTCATAGCGGGCGATAACGCGGGCTCTAAGCTGGCTAAAGCCACTGAACTGTCGGTACCTGTCTGGACAGAGCAACAGATGTTGGATCTGTTTTCACAGCATGGATTGAACTGATATGTCTGAATTTTATCCTCTGCTGGATAAGTATGGCCTGACCCGCATCCCCATGCGTTTTTATGCGGTGTTGTTGCTGGTGTTAAGGCCTTATCTGCTGTGGATTTTAGTGCTGACTATGCCAGAAGGCGGTGACAAGTTAATGGCCGCCGTCTATCCGAAAAGCAGCGATTTCTTAACTGCTTGTCTGATTTGTGCACCCTTGTTGCTGGTTGTGGCTGCATTAAGTCAGCGCAAGGATAAGGGGCATCAAGGCTGGTTTAAATTATGGCGCCAAAGCCGTTGGATTATGCTGGCAGTTGTTGCTACAGATCTGGTGCACAGCCTGACTCACTTACCCAACTATGTGATGCTCAAAGCACCCTGGTTACTGATATCACCTGTGTTGCTGGTGCTTAGCTTATGGTGGCTGCTGAAGAACCCTGTGATGAAACAGGTGGTGACTGAATGGCCTTAGCCTAGCCTTAAATCGCTATTTTCTGCTGGCTTTGCAACTGCTGCCAGCGTTTTTCCTGCTCCTCATTCAGCTTGGCTCTCGACAATATCACTTCACATTGCAAACGCAGTTGTTCGGTTTGAATGGAGGGATCAATGTTTTCTGTGGACCGCAATGACTGCAGCAAATTCAGCGCAATACCCACGTTACCGGGCATAATGTTGAAAGCCTGAATAAAAGCGCTCAGCGCCTGATGCAACTGGCCTCTTTCGTAAAGCAATACTGCGTTGTTGTTAAACTCCCTTGGTCCCATAGGCAAGCTTTCGCGTTCTTGCTGCTCTTGTTGCAGATAAGTGATAAACACAGGGTCTGCATTTTTTAACTGATTGGCATCTTGGGTCAGTTGTTTAAGTAACTCGCGGGAACTGCTTAATAAACCTACTTCATGCAGAGCTTTGGCTTTGTCCAGAATATCTTCAGCACCTTGTGTTACAGGTTTTTTCTCCAGTGCCAGCAACAGCTGCTTCGCTTTTTCTATCTGATCTTTTAGATAATAAATCCTCGCCTGCACCACTACTTGCTGCTCTTCTTTGCGCTGATCCGGAAACACTTGGCGCATATTGCTTAAAGTGTCATTGGCAACTTTAGATAAGCGATTAGTTTGCTCCTCTTCGTCCACACTTAAGGCGTAATCAATAGAAGCGCGAGCCAGATTTAAATACAAATCAGGCTGCTCATAAACAGAGAAACGGGCAAAACGCAGCAAGTCTTTAGCCGCTTTAAACTGATGTTCATAGTCATGGGTTAAGCGTGACAGGTGCAACAGCTTTTGCTGGCGCATTAAGTTGCGTGGCGCCATATCAGCCGCTTGTAACAGTTCAGACTGGGCTTTTTTATATAGTTGCTGGCGCAGATGAATATCTGCCAGTAAATCCAAAGCCGCCAGTTTCATGTCTGCTTTATGCAACAGAGGTTGCAGCAGCGAGATGGCCTCAGGGTAACGTTCACGCTGAATTAAACAGCGTGCCAGCCCAAGTTTAACCCAGTGCAGATTTTCGTGATGGATAAGGCTGCTATAAAACTGTTCTGCTTCGGTCCAGCGACCGGCTTGCTGTAGTATCTCGCCCTTAATTTTCAGTAGCATGCTGTTGTACTTGGGCTGATAACCCTGCTTCAGCCATTCATCCAGTTGCTTCAGAGCCGGATCAGTTTTTTTCTGATCCATCAGACTATACAAGGGGCGGAACAAGTTCTTACGCTGCACTGTGCGGTCAATTCGGGATTTTAAGTCTTTAATGGCGTAGGGTTTCACCATAAATTCGTCAGGCTGTAATTCTAAAACGCTGTGCACCAGGCTAGGATCTGTCTCAGCGCTGATAAAAATAAAACCTGTGCAATGACGGAATAAATTACGCGCTTTCAGCTCCTGATACAGCTGATAGCCATCTTTGCCATTCAAATTAAAAGAGCAAATGATCAAATCAAAAGCTTTGTCACGGCATTGAGTTAAAGCTATAGCGGAGTTTTCAGCGTAGTGGAAACTGGTGTAGCCCAGAGTTTCTAGCGCATAACGCAGATAATTCTGAGTTAAAGGTTGTTCATCTACAACCAGTATCTGGATGTCCTTATTAAGTTTTACTGCCATAAATGAATCAGATACCTATTATCATTTCTATCAAATATAGCCATTTAATTGATAAAAAGCTGCAAAATTTTTAAATGAATTCAAGAAGTAAGAATTTTCTGATTTAGGAAAATTATTGATAAGTGAAAAAATGGTAAAAATACAATATTAGATACGATGAAAAACAGTAGGTTAGGGTGCTACTGGGATCGAACCATCGAGCCTATTCTTTTGTGAAGAGTGGCGATGCTTTTCTTTAACAGGGGATGGGGAATGGTGGATGCTACTGGGATCCAATTAGCGAGTCTTGGGTTTTATAAAGAGAACGATGTTTTTCTTTAAAAGGGATGGTGGGTGCTACTGGGATTAAATTAGCGAGTCTTGGGTTTTATAAAGAGAGCGATGTTTTTCGAAAGAGGAATGGTGAATGCTACTGGGATCGAACCATCGAGCCTATTCTTTTGTGAAGGGTGGCGATACTTTTCTTTAACAGGGGATGGGGAATGGTGGATGCTACTGGGACCCAATTAGCGAGTCTTGGGTTGTGTAAAGAGAGCGATGTTTTTCTATCAAAGGATTGGTGGATGCTACTGGGATCGAACCAGTGACCCTCGCCTTGTAAGGGCGATGCTCTCCCAGCTGAGCTAAGCATCCTGGGAATCTAGTACAAAAAATTTTGGTGGACGCTACTGGGTTCGAACCAGTGACCCCCGCCTTGTAAGGGCGATGCTCTCCCAGCTGAGCTAAGCGTCCTGGGACTATTTATTGTTACATCTGTGCATCTAAAAAAATGGTGGATGCTACTGGGTTTACTCCAGTGACAGCCTGTTCTTTGTAAAGTGCGGCGATGCGCTCTTTAAAAAGATGGTGGATGCTACTGGGATCGAACCAGTGACCCTCGCCTTGTAAGGGCGATGCTCTCCCAGCTGAGCTAAGCATCCTGGGCATAACAATATGACTACAACGATTCATCTAAAATGATGGTGGATGCTACTGGGATCGAACCAGTGACCCCCGCCTTGTAAGGGCGATGCTCTCCCGGCTGAGCTAAGCATCCATCGTGTGGTCGGCGGTCATTATAGGGGGCTCGGTTTTTGTGTCAATAATATTTTTAGCTTTGTGAACTGTATGCTGTAAAAGTAGTCAGTTAAATCTTTTCCTGCATCGCAGCTTCGGCCGTGCAATCACAGCTTCGCATTGGTACAATAGCGCCCAATTTTTTGGCCTTCAGTGGATTCATTATGTCTATAGTTACTCGTTTCGCGCCAAGCCCTACAGGTTATCTGCACGTTGGTGGCGCTCGTACAGCGTTATACAGCTGGCTGCATGCCCGCAAAACAGGCGGTACTTTTATCCTTCGTATTGAAGACACCGATTTAGAGCGTTCGTCGCAGGAATCAGTGGATGCCATTTTAGAAGGTATGGAATGGTTAGGTCTGGATTATGACGACGGCCCTTATTACCAAACTAAACGTTTTGATTTATATAAAGAAGTAGTTGCTCAGCTATTAGCAGAAGGCAAAGCTTACAAGTGCTTCTGTACTGTTGAAGAAGTGGATGCAATGCGTGAAGCGCAAATGGCTGCTGGCGAAAAACCAAAATACAACGGCATGTGGCGTGACCGTACTGACCACCCAACCGACAAGCCTTATACCATTCGTTTTAAAAACCCGCTGGATGGCGTAGTGGTGATTGACGATTTAATCAAAGGCCGCATTGAAATTGCCAATGCTGAGCTGGACGATTTAATCATTGCCCGCAGTGACGGCACTCCAACCTATAACCTGACGGTAGTGGTTGATGATTGGAAAATGGGTATTACTCACGTCATTCGTGGTGATGACCATGTCAACAACACGCCACGTCAGATGAATATTCTGGCCGCTTTAGGCGCTGAACTGCCGAAATACGCTCACGTGCCGATGATTTTAGGTGACGATGGCAAGCGTTTATCCAAACGTCATGGTGCTGTAGGTGTCATGCAATACCGTGATAACGGTTTCCTGCCAGAAGCGCTGATCAACTATTTGGTACGTTTAGGTTGGTCGCATGGCGATCAGGAAATTTTCAGCAAAGAAGAGCTGGTGCAGCTGTTTGACTTAAGCGACTGTAACCGTGCACCTTCAGCTTTTAACACCGACAAACTGATTTGGTTAAACCAGCACTATATGAAAACTCTGGCTCCAGACTATGTCGCCACGCATTTAGCCTGGCATGTGGCCGAGCAGAAACTGGATATCAGCGCTGGCCCAGCCTTAGCTGAACTGGTGAAAGTGCAAGCCGAGCGGGTGAAAACTTTAAAAGAGCTGGTCGAAGTCAGCCGTTATTTCTACGAAGACTTCAGCGAGTTTGAAGAAAACGCCGCGAAAAAACATTTACGCCCTGTAGCTGCAGAACCGCTGGTTGCTGTTCAAACCAAGCTGGAAGAACTTCAGGATTGGTCGGTGGAAGCTTTACACAAAGCCATTAACGATGCCGCTGAAAGCTTAGGCTTAGGTATGGGCAAAGTAGGTATGCCTTTACGCGTGGCTGTAACAGGCGGTGGTAATTCACCAGCTCTGGATGCAACACTGGCACTGATTGGCAAAGATCGGGTGTTAAAACGCATCAGCATGGCTTTGGAGTACATCAGTAACAGAGCTGGCGAATAAATCTGTAGGGGCGACCTTTAGGGTCGCCCGTCTCACGTCAAAATCAAATACCGTAAAAGTGATATTCAGTTAGTGCTCATCTGCCACTGACAGAATAAGCGTTAATTTTTTTAGAAGGGTTATACAACATGCGTTTAGTAGTCGCATTGTCAGCAGTACTGTTGTGTTCAGCAGTCTCTGTTCAGGCACAGGAATTTAAGAAGACACATGGTGAAGAAGAAAGCACTATTCCGCCTTGGGGCGGTGATATCGAAGTGGGTGTGGTATTAAGCCGTGGTAACACCGAAGCCACTGCAGTACGTACCAATGCCGAATTGCAGCACGAGTTAGAGGATTTCCGTAACAAATACTATATACAGACCCTGTTGCAGCGAAATACCCAAACCAACAGCGCTACAGGTGAAAAAGAAGACAACACCACAGGTCAGCGTGTTGGTTTAACAGCACAAAGTAATTATAAATTTTTCCGCTCAGACAGCAGTTTGTTTGGTCGTGGTGCTTATTTGAATGACCGTTTTGGTGCTTTCCGCGAACAATCATCAGTTGCAGTTGGTTATGCCAACCGTTTATACGAAGAGGGTCAGAACTACTTAGACTTCGAAACTGGTCCAGGTATGGCGTATGACAGACCGTCAGAAGGAGAAAGTAACTCGGGTATGATTTGGTATGCCGCAGGTAACTTTGAGTATCACTTCTCTGACACCAGTAAGTTTAAACAAACACTGGAATATGCGATTTCGTTAGATGGTCATAACACCAGTTATACCAGCCGCAGTGCAGTGACAGCTCAAATCAATAATCAGCTGGCTTTGCGTTTAAGCCTGAACATCAAATACGATTCGGATGTAGGTGTGGATAAGAAAAGCACAGACTCAGAAACAGCCGCTTCAGTGGTGTATTCGTTCTAAAGAAAAAGGGGCAGAGTTTAAATTCTGCCCCTTGATACAGTCGAGTTCAGATATTAATGCAATACCCGGGCGCGCAGCGTTCCTGGAATCGACTTTAACTCGTTCAGGGCCAGTTCGTGGTCCAGTGAGTCTATGTCTATGACTACATAACCAATTTCTGCATTGGTTTGCAGATACTGACCTGAAATGTTGATGCCGTGTTTAGCAAAGGCTTCGTTGATTTTGGTCAGCATACCAGGTTGGTTTTTGTGGATATGCAGTAAACGTGAACGGCCTCTGTGCTCTGGCAGCGATACTTCAGGGAAATTCACCGCTGACAAGGTTGAACCGTTGTCGCTGTATTTCACCATCTTGCCTGCTACTTCAAAACCTATATTCTCCTGTGCTTCCTGAGTAGAACCACCAATATGTGGGGTCAGGATCACATTGTCGAATTCGCGCAGCGGGCTGATAAACTCTTCATCATTGCTCGTCGGTTCTACAGGGAATACGTCAATAGCAGCGCCGGCCAATTTCTTCGCCTGCATTACTCTGGCTAAAGCGTCGATATCGACCACAGTGCCGCGTGAAGCGTTGATCAGAATGCTGCCTGGTTTCATCAAATCCAGTTCAGCTTCGCCAATCATATTTTTAGTCTGAGCTGTTTCAGGCACATGCAAAGTCACCACGTCTGAAGTTTTCAGCAAAGTGCCAAAATCGACTTGAGTAGCATTACCTAACACCAGCTTGTCTTCGATATCATAAAACTGCACACGCATACCGATGTTTTCCGCCATGATACTCAGCTGAGTACCAATATGGCCGTAACCTATAATGCCTAAGGTTTTACCACGGGCTTCAAAAGACTGAGTTGCAGTTTTTTGCCAGACACCACGGTGGGCCGCCGCATTACGCTCTGGAATACCACGCAGCAGCATAATGATTTGACCTAATACCAGTTCAGCTACAGAGCGGGTATTGGAAAACGGTGCGTTGAATACCGGAATACCACGCATCAAGGCAGCATCTAAATCGACCTGATTGGTACCTATACAGAAGCAGCCAACAGCGGCCAGTTTAGTGGCAGCGTCCAGCACTTTTTCGGTCAACTGAGTGCGTGAGCGAATACCAATAAAATGCACGTCACGGATTTTCTCAATCAGTTCAGCTTCATCCAAAGAGGTTTTCAGATACTCAATGTTGCTGTAACCCTGATTCTTAAAACTTTGCACCGCACTTTGGTGCAAACCTTCCAGTAACAGGATCTTGATCTTGTCTTTGGGCAGCGAAAATTTTTCCATTTTACTTCTCTTTAACTTGTTGCAATTTAAATTCAATCACTGGATTTCAGTTTAAAACCAGGGTGCCTTGCGCTGTTCCTACGAGAACGATATCCGCCGCGCGACGGGCAAAAATACCGTTGGTGACTACGCCGACCAGGTTGTTTATTTGTTGTTCTAATTCTTCTGGCTCTGAAATTTTCAGGCCATGCACGTCTAAAATAATATTGCCGTTGTCGGTCACTACATTTTCACGCCAGACCGGACGACCACCTAATTTTTCCAGCTCACGAGTCACATAAGCACGTGCCATTGGAATGACTTCAACAGGTAAAGGAAATTTGCCTAGCACGTTCACTTGTTTGGTTTGATCGACAATACAGACAAATTTTTCGGCCACAGCGGCGACAATTTTTTCGCGGGTCAGTGCGGCGCCACCGCCTTTAATCATATGGTTTTTCGGGTTAATTTCGTCGGCACCATCTACGTACACACCAAAACTTTCCACGTCGTTTAAGTCCAGCACAGTAATGCCTAAAGCACGCATTTTTTCAGTGGATTGCACTGAACTGGACACTGCACCTTTGATCTGATCTTTGATAGTGGCCAGCGCGTCAATAAAGTGATTGACGGTGGAGCCAGTACCCACGCCAACAATAGTTTGAGGCGCTACATAATCCAATGCTGCCCAGGCGGCATTTTTTTTCATCTGATCTTGAGTCATAGGTCTACCGGAAAGTTTTTGAGCCACGTTTAGCCATACAGATGGATAGTAGCCGAAAAGGGGGATCCGGCAAAAGGGGCAAAAGAAAAAAGAACTTAAAGAATTTTAGAATTTACTTATTGTTCACTAAAAGCACAAAAATTTGGAAGGAGTGGATATGAAAGGAAGCGGAATATCCCAGGCTTCTGTGGGTACAGCTTCAACTTGCTGGCACTCATGGGCTAAGCCAATAACCAGTGGTTTCTTTGTACTCGCACTAATCTGACTTAATGTTCTGTCATAAAAGCCGCCACCCATACCCAAACGTTGGCCTTGAGAGTCAAAAGCGACTAAAGGCGTAAAAATCAGATCCAATTGGCTGACAGGGCATAACAAGCTGCAGTTCAGCTCTGGTTCGCCAATACCAAACTGATTGGGTTTTAATAAAGTGTCCGGGGTATAAAGCTGAAACACCAGATAACCAGGTACGACAGGATGCAATAACGGCAGGTATAAGCTTTTGCCTTGTTGCCATAAGGCCTGAATCAAAGGGGTCGTATCCAGCTCACCGTCATTGGTCAGGTATAAAGCGATGTGCTGAGCTTGTTGTACTTCAGAGCGAGGCAGTAGTTGCTGCATTAAACCCAGACTGGCTTGATGCTGCTGTGCTGCAGACAAGGAACGGCGCAAACTGCGAATATGGCTGCGAAGCTGTTGGCGTGAAGTCAAAATACTGAACCTGAAGATCAAAGATAAACCGGACTATAAAACAGAAAGGGTTAGCTGCAAAGGTTTTGAATTTGAAACGGGCGGGTACAAGACCCGTGCCTACAATTTATATTCAGAACGAATCTAAAGTTGGGCAAGGAATTTGATTTGCAGCGTGATGAGTATTTGTAGGGGCAAGGCTTGCCTCGTCCGTCGGGTGTTTAAATCAATGCGTGGGAATTGAGAAAAAATGACAAAGCTACAGCTTCAAGTACGAAGGATAAAATTGTCTCCGAATTGCCGTGTCAAGTATCAGCCCTTGAACCTAAGGTTCAAGGCGGGAGTCAGTTTGTCACCGTAGGCTTCTCGGTACGAGCCGAGCCTGCACAAAAGCAACAATAAGGAGCCCCTAAAGTAAAACAATTATCGGCTCAGGGACATCTACCTAATCACTGACAACTCAGAGAACGTGGTAAGTATAACACCAGCTTTTTGATTATTCCGCCTTCTTTTTCACTTCGACGAGCTCATTGCACAAATTTAGCGCAATCATCAGCAAAACATCCTCGTTCATGTGCACACCTGGTTTAAATTTTGTACTGGCAACCCGTTGTTCCAATTCATCAATGGCATTTTGCAGCCGTTGTTCTTCACCCAAAGGGCAGGACACTTTTAAAACCCGGCCTAAAACCGAGATAGTTAATTGCTTAGGTTTTGTGCTGGCAGCAGGTTTTGCTACAGGTTTTTTCACTACAGCTTCAGCTGGAGGTGGGTCAACAGGTCGAAATTTACGTAAATGCATGATAGTTCCCTTAGGGCCTGCGATTGGGGCGTCCATCTGTTGGCGGGTAGAACCAGCAAATGGTAGGATAGCTGCCTTGAAAAGTCGCTTGGGCCGAAAAATTATGACGACAGAAAGTTTTAAATCTTACGATCACTGGACCAGTTTGCTGGATCAATCTTACCTGATGGCGTCGGCCGCCGAAGTACATGGCTTGATCGCAGGGTTACTTAGTGCCGGTGTGAGCGCAGAACCGGCGAAGATTTTACCAGTTCTGCACGACTTCTTAAATGACGGACAAGCCTTATCTGCCCCTGTTAAAGCAGATATTTCGGATTTAATTATGCAAACGTCCGAATCTTTGGCACATACCGACTATTCCTTTGCTTTATTGCTGCCAAGTGACGACGACTCTTTGCCGGAGCGGCTTGAAGCTATGGTCGAATGGACTCAGTCTTTTTTAGTAGGTTTTGCCATACAGCAGAATGATTTATCTCTTTGTTCGGCAGATGTAAAAGATGCGATAGAAGAGCTGACCGAAATAACTAAAATCGACGTATTTGCCATAGATGACAACAGCGCAGAAAGTAACGAAGAGTCGTACTTTCTAGTATTGGAGCATATTCGGATGTTAGTGCTGACCTGTTTTAACGAAGTAGGGCTTAAATTCAGCAAAAACGAAGTTCAGAATAAGACCTTGCATTAAGAGCCTTGAGCAAATGACAGTGAACATTTATTCCAACAGACGTGAGCGCTTGCTTACATCAGTGCCAAACAACAGTGTGGTTTTAGTGCCAGCAGCTGTGGAATTAACCCGTAGCCGCGACACTGAATACCCTTTTCGTCAGGACAGCGACTTCTTTTATCTGACTGGTTTTAATGAACCTGACGCGCTTTTGATCTTAAGCAAAGATAATTCTGGCAACACTGCTAGTCTGTTGCTGTGCCGCCCTAAGGACCAACTGGCTGAAATCTGGCAAGGCCGCAGGTTAGGGCCAGAGCAAGCCAAGGCTGTGTTGGGTTTAGATGCGTTGCCTATTGCAGAGCTGGATAACGAGCTTCTAAAAGCGCTGAATCAAAAAACTACACTGTTTTATGCGCAGGGCACTTATGACGGGTTCGACGCCAAAGTAGCAGCCACTTTAGCCACCTTACGACTTTATCCAAAGCGTGGTTACGTAGCACCTACAGTGCAACAGGATTTAAGGCCTGTGACTGCTGAAATGCGTTTGTTTAAAGATGAAGACGAAATTCACTTGATGCGCCAGGCCGGTTATATCAGTGCTAAAGCGCATGAAAGAGCGATGCAAGCAGCCAAAGCAGGCGTGTGGGAATATCAGCTGGAAGCTCATATTTTGCATGAGTTTGCTATGCATGGTGCCCGTTTTCCGGGCTACAACTGCATAGTAGGAGCTGGTGAAAATGGCTGTATTTTGCATTACACCGACAACAGCAGTCAGCTCAAAGACGGTGATTTGGTGCTGATTGACGCTGGAGCTGAGTATCAGGGTTATACGGCGGATATTACCCGTACTTTCCCGGCCAGTGGCAAATTCAGCCCAGAGCAGGCCGCTGTGTATCAGGTGGTGTTAAATGCTCAGTACGCCGCTTGTGCTCAGGTGAAACCTGGCAATAAGTTTAAAGACGCGCTCGACGCTGCTTGTTTAGAGCTGACCAAAGGTTTACTGGAGTTAGGCATTTTACAAGGCGAGCTGGAACAGCTGTTAAAAGACAATGCCTGCAAAGCTTATTTTATCCATGGTTTAGGCCACTGGTTAGGACTGGATGTGCATGATGTTGGTGCTTACAAAGTTGCTGGTGAAGAGCGGCCTTTTGCACCAGGCATGATTTTAACCATAGAACCGGGTTTATATATTCCAACAGGCTCGCCGTGCGATGCTAAGTGGTGGGGCCTGGCGGTACGGATTGAAGATGATTTGCTGGTCACAGCTGAAGGTCACGACAACTTAACAGAGTTAGTGCCTAAAGAAATCGCAGAAATCGAAGCTTTAATGGCGCAGTCATCCATTTAAAAACAGGATAGTTTTATGCAGCAGGATAGAAGCTCAGCTCAGACAACTACAGATCCGCTGGATCTGGTGATTGCCGGCGGTGGTATGGCCGGATCTATGCTGGCTTATGTGCTGCTGAGTCAAAACCCTGCATTAAAGCTGGCTATTGTGGAGCAAAGTTCAGAACTTGGTACTGACGAGCAACCCTCTAAAGCCAGCTTTGATAGCCGCAGCATAGCGCTGGCCCATGGCAGTGTAGAGCTGCTGCAGCAATGGGGCTTGTGGCAGGCTCTGCACCAAAGCGGCTGTGCTATTAAACATATCCATATTTCCGACCGTGGTCATTTTGGTAAAACCTATTTAAATGCGGCCGATCATCAGTTATCTGCTTTAGGTCAGGTGATTGAAGTCGAAGCCATAGGCGAAGTCTTGTGGCAAAAACTTAAAATCTTTACAGCACAAGGCCGTTTAAGCTGGTTTTATAACGATGCGATTAGCGCGTTAAACCCAACAGCAGAGCTGCAGCACATTAGCCTGCGAAGTGGTGCACAACTGCAAAGCAAGTTACTGGTTATAGCTGAAGGGGGTTTATCGCCCAGCCGAAGCTTAGCGGGTTTTGAGCTGAAATCTGAGGATTATCAGCAGCATGCGCTGATTGCCAATATTGGTTTAAGCGACTCGCATCAACACAAAGCTTTTGAGCGTTTTACGCCAACAGGGCCTCTGGCTTTATTGCCTTTAACCCGGCAGCGTTATTCGCTGGTCTGGACTTTAAACCCTGAACAGGCAGAGCATCATTTAAACCAACCGGACCATGAGTTTTTAGCAGCATTGCAACAAGCTGCAGGGCACAGGGCTGGGGTATTTAAAACTGTCGGCCAGCGTGTGGTGTACCCCTTAAGTTTAAAGCGGGCCACTGAAGCGGCGCGTCATCGCACTGTATTACTCGGCAATAGTTTGCATAACCTGCACCCTATAGCAGGTCAGGGTTTTAATCTGGCAGTGCGCGATATTTTTAGCTTAAGTTTGTTGCTGCAAAAACATCAGGCAGATACTTATACAGACTGGGGCTGCTATGCATTAACCAAAGCCTATCAACAGGCGCGTTTGCCAGATATGCAGCAAGTGATTTTGTATACCGATTCCTTAGTGCGGCTATTTTCTAATTCATCCCGCCTGATGGCGCTTGGCCGTAATACAGGCTTATTCGCGTTAAACCTTTGTCCTGATTTAAAACAAGCCGTGGCTAACCAGGCCATGGGTCTGAATTCTATTCGCCAGTTAAAGGCGCTTTTGACTCGCGCTTAACAGAGAGAATTATGCAGGAATATGATGTTTCTATAGTCGGCGCAGGCAGTGCAGGTTTAACGCTTGCCCTTTTACTTGCCGACTCACCGCTTAAAATTGCAGTACTGGATAAAGAACCGGCGCCAGAGCTTATAGCACCCAGCTTAAAACGGGTTAGCGCGCTGAATCAGGCATCAAAACGACTATTGAGCCAGCTTGGCGTTTGGCAGGATTTAACATCAGCTGCGCCTTACACCGATATGAAAGTATGGGAAGCTGACAGTTTTGGCCGTATTGAGTTTTCTGCGCTGGAACAAGGTTGTGACGAGCTTGGCTGGATAGTGGATAACGAAGAGCTGCGTGCCGTGCTTTACAGCAAACTGAAAAGCAAAACCAATGTCAGTTGCCTGTTTCAAAGCAGCATTCTAAATATCAGCAATAGCGAACAGCAAAACCTGCTGACGCTGCACGACCAAAGCCCGATCCTATGCAAACTGCTGGTGGCAGCTGATGGCGCTAACTCTTTTGTCCGTCAGCAATTACAAATGCCTATCGCTTTTTGGGATTATCAGCATCAGGCCTTGGTAGCGCAAATCCGCACTACTGAACCTCATCAACGCTGTGCTCGTCAGGTGTTTTTACCGACAGGCCCGCTGGCGTTATTGCCATTGGCTGACCCGAATCTGGTTTCTATTGTCTGGAGTACCAGCCCGGAGCAAGCCGCTGAATTACAAGCCATGCCAGCCGAGCAATTTAATAAAGCCTTAACGGCAGCCAGCAATTCGGTATTAGGCCTGTTGCAGCTTGAGTCACTACTTAACAGCTACCCGCTGAAAATGCGTTATGCCAGCGAATGGGTGCTGAATAAAACTGTGCTGGTGGCCGACGCTGCCCATACGATTCACCCATTGGCGGGGCAGGGCATGAACCTGGGTTTAATGGACGTTGCCGCATTAGCAGAACTAATAAGTCAGCAAATCAGTGCGCAAAAGCCAATTAATGAAGAACGTATGCTGAGAAGTTACGAACGCTGGCGCAAAGCTGAAGCACAAACCCTGATCGCCGCTATGGAAGCCTTTAAACAAGGTTTTGGCCGGCAAAACCCAGTGCTGAAATTAGTGCGTGGGCTAGGAATGAAGCTTACCGACAAATTGCCTTTCGTAAAACAAAAAATAATGGCTGCGGCTTTAGGCGATTCTGGTGACTTGCCAGCAGTAGCAAGGCCTACAGCCAAGTAATAGGCTGTTAAAAGGCCTAAAATGGCAGGGTTAGTTGCTATAGCCCTGCTATTCGCATTATTAAATCTAATCCAAAAGGGGCTGTTGGCCTCTGGCCCCATCGGTTATAATCCGGTTCATCTTAAAAGTGTCATATGGTTATAAGCAGATTTCTGTGACTGACTGATGACAAGTTCCTGTTGTTCACGCGGCCTGAAAAGCTCCAGCAGCGCAGGCCAGAATTTATTGACTGCTTCGGCAGCATAATTACCTAAGTAGTTTGAAGTTACGGCGAGGCGACAAGCCGTGAGACCCCAGGAGCATAGTCACCTATGTAACTGGGGCGAGATGGTGCAGTCAACAAAGCTGTAGCTTCAAATACGACGGTAAAAAACTGGGGAAAAACAGATGGCCCAAAAAACAGTATTATTCGCCAAGCATGTAGAATGTGGCGCAAAGATGGTGGACTTTCACGGCTGGGATATGCCGCTGAACTACGGTTCACAAATTGAAGAGCACCACAATGTCCGCCAGGACGCTGGTATGTTCGACGTCTCTCACATGACTATCGTTGACCTGCAAGGGCCAAACACCCGTAATTTCCTGCGTTATTTACTCGCCAACGACGTAAACAAACTGACTGTGTCAGGCAAAGCCTTATACAGCGGCATGTTAAACGAAGCTGGTGGCGTGATTGACGATTTGATCGTGTATTTCCTTGCCGAAGACTTCTTCCGCTTAGTAGTGAACTCAGCCACCCGTGAAAACGATCTGGCCTGGATCAACAAACAAGCAGCCGAATTTAATGTCACTGTAACCGAACGTCCAGAGTTCGCCATGATTGCAGTGCAAGGCCCACAAGCTAAAGCCAAAGTAGCCACCTTATTAACTGAAGAGCAAAAAGCTGCTGTTGCTGGTATGAAGCCATTTTTTGGTGTTCAGGCGGGTTCTCTGTTTATTGCTACGACTGGCTACACAGGCGAAGACGGTTACGAAATCTCTTTACCAAACGAAGAAGCCGCTGACTTCTGGCAAAAACTGCTGGATGCTGGTGTAAAACCTGCTGGTTTAGGCGCTCGTGACACCTTACGTTTAGAAGCAGGTATGAACCTGTATGGCCAGGATATGGACGAAACCGTATCTCCGCTGGCAGCCAACATGGGCTGGACTATAGCGTGGGAACCAAGCGACCGTAACTTTATTGGCCGTGCTGCACTGGAACAACAAAAAGCTGCCGGCACTATGAAGCTGGTAGGTTTAGTGATGGAACAAAAAGGCGTATTACGTCACGGCCAGAAAGTTGTAACTGAAGGCGGCGAAGGCGAAATCACCTCTGGTACTTTCTCACCTACTTTAGGTTTCAGTATCGCTATGGCCCGTGTACCAGCGTCAACTGGCGACACAGCCGAAGTGGATATCCGTGGCAAGCTGGTTCAGGTAAAAGTAGTGAAGCCTAACTTTGTTCGTATGGGTAAAAAAGTAATTTAATAAATACAGTGGCTTGCTTTATCTGAAACGTTTTTGTCTAAGAAATAAACAGATAAGGTGAGCTGCCTTAAGCTTGCGGCAAAAGCATAGCTTCGCTATGTTGTTTGCCAGAACCAGTCAGTAGACTGGCTGCGGTCTAACTAGCAGATGTTTAAACAGATAACTAAAAGCCACCAAGGTCTGATTTAAGGAATTTAAAATGAGCAACATCCCTAACGAATTAAAGTACGCTCCGTCACACGAATGGGTTCGTGACGAAGGCAATGGCGTTTTCACCGTAGGTATCTCTGAGCACGCTCAGGACCTGTTAGGTGACATGGTATTTGTTGAATTACCAGACGTTGGTGATGTAGTTGCTCAGGGCGACGACGTAGCTGTAGCTGAGTCTGTAAAAGCAGCATCAGACATCTACGCTCCGGTATCTGGCGAAATCGTTGCAGTAAACGATGCATTAAACGATTCTCCAGAGCTGGTTAACAGCGCACCATACGGTGACGGCTGGATGTTCAAAATCAAGATTTCTGACGAATCTGAACTGGCAGGCTTATTAGACGCCGCTGGTTACCAGAGCGTTGTTGACTCAGAATAAGTCGATTGAAAAATAAATATAAAAGCCCTGTTTGCACAGGGCTTTTAATTTGTAGATAAACGTTAGGCAGAAATTGTAGGGGCAGGGTTTACCCCCGCCCGAGCATCGGATTAAACCGAATAGACGGGCGAGGACAAGCCTCGCCCCTACGGATATCTGATAACGCGCTGATATAAACGGGCATTGTAGGGGCGGGGTTTACCCCCGCCCGCAACAGACCCAACAAAACGCAGATGTCGATAGATAGACGTAGGCGGTCCAATCGCAAAAGGTTGGGTTAGAACGAGTAAATAAACGGGTTTTGTAGGGGCGGGGTTTACCCCGCCCGTAACAACCCCAACAAAACCGCAGATGTCGAAACACAGACATAGGCGGTCCAACCGTAAAAGGTTGGGTTAGAACGAATAAATAAACGGGTTTTGTAGGGGCGGGGTTTACCCCGCCCGCAACCCCAACAGGGATTTTACAAACAGGTGGGCCAAAACCCGACACTGTTCGTAAACATCCAGCATATTGTTAAGACCATTTAGGAACTTCAAGGCATGACCACTTCAGCTGTGAAAACCCTGTCGCAACTTGCGAACCATCAGGAATTTATTCAACGCCATATAGGCCCGGACGCTAACGAAACAGCAGCTATGCTGGCTGAATTAGGCGTAAGCAGCATGGAAGAGCTGATCGCACAAACTGTGCCTGCTTCCATTCGCCTGCCAAAGCCATTGGCAACTGGTGAATCCACAACTGAAGCGGACGCTCTGGCGTACTTAAAAGCTGCTGCGAACAAAAACAAAATGTTCAAAAGCTACATTGGTATGGGCTACCACCCAACACTGACACCCAACGTAATTTTACGTAACGTGTTAGAAAACCCGGGCTGGTACACTGCGTACACCCCATACCAGCCGGAAATTGCTCAGGGCCGTTTAGAAGCTCTGCTGAACTTCCAACAAATTTCTTTAGATTTAACAGGTATGGAGCTGGCATCTGCTTCATTACTGGACGAAGCCACTGCAGCTGCTGAAGCTATGGCGCTGGCCAAACGTGTCGCAAAAAGCAAAGCTAACACTTACTTCATCGCTGACGACGTGCACCCACAAACTATTGACGTAGTGCGTACCCGTGCGGAAATGTTTGGTTTTGACGTGATCATTGGCAAAGCCACTGACGCAGTAAACCACGACGTCTTTGGTGCTTTATTACAGTACCCTTCAACGACTGGTGAAGTGCGTGACGACAGTGCTTTAATCGCTGCCTTACAAGCGAAAAAAGCCGTCGTAGCAGTAGCTTCTGACATGATGAGCTTATTGTTATTAAAATCTCCGGGCGAATTAGGCGCAGACGTAGTTTTAGGTTCTGCCCAGCGTTTTGGTGTGCCTATGGCTTTTGGTGGCCCACACTCAGCATTCTTCGCTACCCGTGACGATTACAAACGTTCTATGCCAGGCCGTATCATAGGTGTGTCGAAAGACCGTCGTGGTAATCAGGCGCTGCGTATGGCAATGCAAACCCGTGAACAGCATATCCGTCGTGAAAAAGCCAACTCCAACATCTGTACTGCACAGGTGTTACTGGCGAACATGGCGTCTTTCTTCGCTGTGTACCACGGTCCTGAAGGCCTGAAAAACATCGCGCAGCGTATTCACCGTTCTGCCGACGTATTTGCAGCTGGCTTACAAGCCAAAGGCGTGTCTTTAGTACACAACAGCTGGTTTGATACTGTGACCTTTAAAGTGGCTGACCGTGCTGCTGTTGTAGCCCGCGCTATCGCCGCTGAAGTGAACTTACGTACTGATATCGCCGATAGCTTAAGCGTAAGCTTTAACGAAATGACGAGCGCTTCTGATATCGCTCAGCTGTTTGATATAGTTCTAGGCGCTGGTCATGGCTTAGATGTCACTAAGTTAGATGCTGACATCGTAGCTAAAGGCTCAAACTCTATTCCTGCTGACCTGGTTCGTACTTCTAAGTACTTAACGCACCCGGTATTTAACCAGTACCACAGCGAAACTGAAATGCTGCGTTATATCAAAAAGCTGGAAAACAAAGACTTAGCACTGAACCACTCAATGATCTCTTTAGGTTCGTGCACCATGAAGTTAAACGCTACAGCCGAAATGATCCCGGTCACCTGGCCAGAATTCGGGTCCTTGCACCCGTTCGTGCCACGCGACCAGGCTGAAGGTTACTACGACATGATTGGCGAGCTGGCCAACTGGTTAGTCGACATCACTGGCTACGACGCTGTGTCTATGCAACCAAACTCAGGCGCACAAGGCGAATACGCTGGTATGATCGCTATTCGTAAATACCACGAAAGCCGCGGCGATTCACACCGTAACGTCTGTTTAATTCCTGTGTCTGCACACGGTACTAACCCTGCAACAGCAGCTATGGCTTGCTTTGAAGTAGTACTGGTTGATTGCGATAAGAGTGGCAACATCGACATGGCCGATTTAAAAGCCAAAGCCGAAGCCGTATCAGACAAGTTAGCTGCCATTATGGTGACTTACCCTTCCACACACGGTGTGTTTGAAGAGTCTATCCGCGAGCTGTGTGACATAGTTCACGCGCACGGTGGCCAGGTGTATATGGACGGCGCCAACATGAACGCTCAGGTAGGTATTACTTCTCCTGGCTTTATCGGCGCTGACGTATCGCATTTAAACCTGCACAAAACCTTCTGTATTCCTCACGGCGGTGGCGGCCCAGGTATGGGTCCTATTGGTGTGAAGAAACAATTGGCTCCGTTTATGCCAAACCACGCTGTCGTTAAAATTGAAGGCACTGGCGCAAACAACGGCGCAGTATCTGCAGCACCATTTGGTAGCGCAGGTATTCTGCCAATCAGCTGGATGTACATCAAAATGATGGGCGGCGACGGTTTACGTCAAGCCACTGAAATGGCGATTTTAAGCGCTAACTACATGGCGAAAAAACTGGGCGACCTGTTCCCTGTGTTGTACGTCGGTACCAACGGCCGCGTAGCGCACGAATGTATTATCGACATGCGTCCATTAAAAGAGAAAACCGGCGTCACCGAAATGGACATCGCCAAACGTTTAATGGACTACGGCTTCCACGCCCCAACTATGTCATTCCCGGTAGCCGGCACGCTGATGATCGAGCCTACTGAGTCTGAAAGCAAAGTGGAACTGGACAAATTTATCACCGCCATGACTTCTATCCGCAATGAAATTGCTAAGGTAGAAGCAGGGGAGTGGACTGCAGACAACAACCCACTGCACTTCGCACCTCACACCATGGAAGATATTTTCGACCCAAGCTGGGACCGCCCATACGAGCGTCAGTACGCTGCATTCCCTGCACAGTACGTGGCAGAAAACAAATTCTGGCCAACAGTCACCCGTATCGACGACGTATACGGCGACCGCAACCTGATGTGTGCTTGCCCAAGCCCGGAAGATTATCGGTAATTGAAAGGGGTCAGATCCAACACCGCGCAGCGGTTTGGCTCTGACCCCAGTTTGCCAACTACGGTCGGGTTTAGCTGATTGCAGGTGGTATATAGTTATTGACTGCAGGGTGGGTCAAAACTACTTTAATTATATTTGGCACTCAAACCAAAAAAGCGAACCTTTCAAAGGTTCGCTTTTTTGTTATCTGATGAGTTGATTATTCGGCTAAAGTACTGTGTGGACTTGCACTTTCTGATTCAACCCAGTTTAGTACTATTCTGGCTCGAGCACTTAAACTTGCGTCCCCAGATTTTTCTATCTTACTTAGAGTATAATTACATTTTCTTAGTTTTTGACGTATATGTTTATCTTTGTATTTTTCATGTAATTCATCGAACTTATGTCTCATCTTTTCCATATATATGATTGAATTTTCATAATCTCCTGATTTACATAAATCATCAGATCTCCTATATAAGACTTGAATTTCTGTATCAAAATACATTTTTTCAAGGTGAGTATCGGCACCACTAATAGTATCTGACAGCACATCTAGGATCTTCTGGGTTTCGTTAAACTCATGTTGGAATAGATATCCTCTAGCCAAAGCAAGTGAAACTTCTATCGATTGACTGTCTAATTCATGTGCGATTCTAAATTGCTCAACAGCTTCATCCACATTCTCTTCGTCTTGTAATAAAAATTTTCCAAACCAATAATGTAACTGAGAAGATTTTGGAGAGAGAACGATGGCAAGTTCATATTGCTCTCTAGCATCTGAGTAGTTGCCACTTTTTTGGTGAAAATAAGCCATAAATCGAGCAACTTCAAAGTAATCAGGTGCTAGACGCTGTGCATCCTGCAGTATTTCAAATGCAATGTCATGCTCAGAATTTAATATATGATTTTTTGCATCATATAGCTTTCTTGCAATTACCCTGTCAGATTTGTCTCTAAAGTTTATATTTTCAGGTGAATATTTATTCCCTTTTCTCCGACTCATCTGATCTTCAAACATTGAATTTAGTTTATTTCTTTTGTCTCTTATCTCTTTCTGGAAAGCTTGTGATGGTCTGTGATGTTTTCCTAGGTATGCGCGAGCAAGCTCTGATAATTGATATGTTGTTTTTACACTAGCCCCTTTCGTAATAGATGACTGAGAGAGCATATTCGTTGTCATCAATTCCTGAATTGCTTTCTGTGTCTGAATAGCTTCGAAGTCATTTAAATATGTTAACTCTGGCATATCTCGCAGCCCTTGTGCACATAACATCGATTTTGTCATTCGTTGCGCATTATGAGAGAGATATTGATATACATTAGACATACAGAAATCTAAAAACTCATCCGAATTTTGAAGAACTGTCTCGGGATTCAAACCAGTTTGAACTGAACTAACGAACCATTTTATATAGCTTGGATTTCGATGCATCCTGTTGGCATAACTACGAAGTATGTTTTCACTTAATTTTGATAAGGCATCTACACCTCTGATTTTTGCAACTGTTCTTAAAAGTTGTGAAGCATATGACTCTTCAATTCCTTGAAGCTTGATAGGATATTCATAAGCACCTAGGCCAATTCTAGATGTAATTATAATTTTACTACCTTGCGGAAGAGCTCCAACGAACTGTCTAATATTATCATCTAATATCGTTTCAAGATTATCTATGAATAAAGCTATCTTGAATGTTGCCAAATATTCAATAATTTCGTCTAAATTATTATTGTTATAATCGTCACCAACAACATTTTTACCAATTTCCTGAATTACGCCAAGAGAGCTATCAATTGCACCCTTTATTTCCTTTATCTCATTAAGAGTTATCTGCGTAGTTTTCGATGTTACCCATACAACAGCATCAAATATTGAATTATCATCTATCAGTTCATAAGCGACTTTTAAAGCTAGAGCAGATTTGCCAACACCGCCTTCACCGACTATTGATATTACCGGAAACCCACCTAAGCAAAGTTGTTTAACTTTCTCAACTTCTTTATCACGACCAATTAGTCCTGTTTCATCGAAATCTGGCATTGGCAAATTATGATTTATAGCTTTGTCGTCATCAAAATTAATAATGTCTAAAGAAAGTACAAAGCTAGGGTCTTCATTTAGTTTATTTATCGTATCTTGTATGTTATTCCACTTGATAGAACGGTCGAAGTTTATTATTTCTTGACAAAACTCACTTACCATAGGCAAATCATCAAAATTCAATGGCCGTATGTGCATAACTCTATTTCTAATAGATACAATGATTTCAAATTTTTGAGTTAGTTTTTTTATTAAACCTGATATGTGTGCAGGAAAATTACTACGATGTGTATTTATAGTCTGATATGTGTCTCCAAGATCAAAATAGTCAATCAGATCATTAAGTTCTACATCACTGAACAGCTCTCCAATATCTCTTTGAATTCTAGTCTTTGCTTTCTCAATCAAATCAGAATCGATAGTAGTTTCATCAGAAATATGATCCTTTACTAATGAGCGTAAGTCTTCTTCCACAGCCGCAACTAAGGCATAAATTGTCATTCTCGTTAGATTAAATGCCACAATATTTCCTTTTTTTTGTTGGTCTAATGTTTAATCAGCGGATCGAATCAAAATAAAACGCTGTTCGCAGCGTTTTCGCAAACTTAATTTACGAAACAATACTCGACTTCTTTTGAAGTTTCAATCACTTATAGGAACTAGGTGCACAGAGATTAGTTCTAGTCATGCGAAGCGCTCAGTTTCTTCGTTTTGGAGCATAACCTTTTGATGCCGTACTTATCAAACTTACGCTGCTGATAGGTTGACGTCCATTTTTAGCCCAAATCAGAGCCTAAGTCAGCATTTCCCCAAAACCCTACTAAGCTTAACTGATTGTTTTTTGTACCAAAGGTAACAGTTATGCTTGCATCAAAAGATCAGATCAAAGCCGACAGGCTACGAATGAATAACCCTTATGCTCATATGGATGAGGACGGTGGCTTTAGTGCTTTGCTGCCTGTTTATGTGGATAACGGGCTTCAGGATCCTTATTTATCGCTCAACAATGGCGATAACTCAGACGAAGTCTGGCCACAACTTCCACTTACTGAAAGCATTTCAACTGCGCTGGCACAAGTTTCAGCAGCGCAAACCCCTGACTTGACCGCTTCGAACTTCTACCTGCAGGGCAGTCAGAACCCTTATGCCGCCTACCATAATTTGGATGATGACAACGGCCCTGTTGCCTTACCTTTACCGCCTATTTTGACCTTTAGCCAGCTCACCAAAGCGGGCAATGGTGTTATTAAAGTGGCTGAAATTGAGGCTTTAGTGGAACAACTGAAGCAGGCTATTTGGCAACAAAAGCATTTGTTATGGCCACAGGGTATTCCGTCGGACCCTGTAGAAATGCTCAATCCTAAAGTAGCTTTGTATTTACTGGGTTATCAGGTGTATGAACGTCACACCCTCGGCGAGATTGAGCCCGGTATAGATGTGGCTGGCACCATAGATAAAACCTCCAAACGAGTGGAGTTATCCAGAACCATGCGGCCCGAAGTGATGAACTTTACCGCTGCACATGAAATGGGCCACGCTGTGATGCATCAGCAAAGCGGCTTGCACAGAGATAAACCTTTGGATGGCAGCAATGCAGGCCTGCGTGATCATATAGAAAAAGAAGCCGATAAGTTTGCGGTGCTGTTTTTAATGCCGGAAAAGCTGGTTCGAAGCCGCTTTGCTGAACGTTTCCCTGAAGAAGTAATGCAACCTGAAGCTTTGGCTTATCTGCTGAACCGTTCAGGTGATCGCAAACTAGCGAAAACCTTGTCGAGCCAAAGAGGTTTGTCGCGCGCCTTGGCTGAACTGAGCAGTATTTCAGGCCAGCATGTATTGTCGCTGGCTGAGATGTTTAAGGTATCCAGAGAAGCCATGGCGATACGGCTTGAAGAACTTGAGTTGGTGCCGGAGATTAAGTTTTAGAGCGGGCGGGTAAGGAAAATATTCTGGGTTGTGCTGTGGCTGCAGTCGGGGTTGATGCTGGTAACGGGAACATCAGCTATAACTTAGGTTCTTCAGTAAAAACCTACAAACGAAGCGGCGAAAGGAAAGAGCAGGCAGGGAGCAAGGCATGAACTTTTTTGTAGTGATGTTGACTAAATGCTTGGACTTACCATAATGGTAAGTAGTATTATCCTCAGCCGCTATCAGGACGGTCTTAATCCAAATGCGACAACAAGACAAAAAATTGTGGGCGGGCCTTTGTATCCTGTTGCCGATGTTTTGCCTTTGTTAAAGCCAGAATTTGTTCAAGCCTGGACTAAAGGTTGCATTGATGATCTGCAAAAGTGGTCATTAGATAGCGATTCTTTGGTTGATTTACTTAAACTTGCTTTGAGCAAGGGCCGATATAAAGGTTCTGAATGGTGTCGGCAAAAGCCTAACGGTGCTTGGGCAGCATGTGATGCTTACACTGTGATGGAAAGGCGTTTTAATGAAAACACCTATAAGCATCAGGATACAGAGTTTTATTTAAAATTTGCGATCAATAAAACAGGGCAGGTGATTTTAGTGGTATCAAGTCACCCATCAGATAGCTAAAAAGGAGAGTTGTATGCAAGGTAAAGATCTTTGCCCTTTATGTGGCGAAGGATATTTAGCACATCAGCGTGGCTCTTTGCTTGTTGACTATAAAGGGCAAACTGCAGCTATCGTTAGCCATTTTTCTGTGTGTGATCACTGTGGTTCAGAGCAGGCAGACGCTGCTCAGTTGCGTGACAACAAGCGCGCTATGGTTGCTTTTAAAAAACAAGTAGACGGTTTTTTAACGGGTGCAGAGGTAAAAGCAATTCGCGAGCAACTTGGTATTACTCAAGCGCAGGCTGCCAGAGTCTTTGGTGGCGGCCCGGTCGCTTTTGCGAAGTATGAAGCCGATGATGTAACCCAATCTGAGGCCATGGATAAATTGATACGGCTTTCAGCCAGTTCGGTGGATGCTTTTCATATTCTGGCTGAACAGGTTGGGTTGACCCCGAAAGCAGAAGCTACCGCATGGCATTCAAACAAAGTGGAACAGCATCAAGTTAAAGCTTCTGTTGGTGCACAAGTGAAGCCTCTGGTGCCGCTGCTTACTTTGGTTGCTAATGAAAGTTGGCGGTGAAGCTATGAACTCCTTGCTGCAAGAAGCTATTCATAACTTAAGTATCAATGATGTTTATCTCACGCATGCTCAAAGTAGCGTTGCCGCTGATTCACCTGCTAAGTATGAAAACTTTGATCAGTTTCATACTCAAACACGCTCTGCTTTGCCCGCGGTATCTGCTATTGAATTACAAAATGGCGAGCATTTTGTGCGGGTTGAGTGTGGTTATGGTTTCAGATGGGTTGAGGAAGCCGAAGGGCAGGAACCAGTGCAAAAAGCTTGTATAGAAGCCACTTTTGCCGCTGAGTATTCCATGAAAAAATTGATTTCTAACGACGCTATTGCTGAGTTTGCCAAGAAGAATGTACATCATCATGTCTGGCCTTTCTGGCGTGAGTTTTTAATGTCTCAGACAGAACGTATGAGGTTGCCTAGAGTAACAGTGCATATGTGTCAGTTTGGATTTGAACGCTTAGAAATAAAGGCTGAGCCTTCTCTGGATCAGCCTTGAGATGTGCTAGCTCAGATGGTTACTCCACATATTTTACGCAATTCAATTCGTCTACCACTATAGGCTTGCCTTGTTTTATGAAGAAGCCTCCGTAACAAGGTTTGCCTTCTTTAGCAAAATGATCGGCAATACCCCGATAAATCAGAATAGTCGGGTGTCTTTTCGATACCTCAATCAGCATATTGGATTCATCAATATAGGGTAAATCAAGAAAACCTATGTCGTCTGGCATGCCACGTGGCTCTTCATTGCCCCAGATAAATTTATCTTCATTGACTTCATCTAAACGGGCAACAGACATAACTCGCCAGTCTAAATCTCGCTCTCCTGCTGGTTCGGCATAGTTATAAAAAAGCGTCACTCTATTTATCGCAAAATTTGATTTGGCTATTTCGACTTTTTCAATAGGTGCGCCGTTATGACCTTTGTTGAATGCACTTTTTATGTATTCATCTGACATGTCCTGGAAAAAGGCAGCTATTGCATTTTCTGTACATTCCAGTTCGTCACAATTCGGGTCAACGTTGAAAAAATATGTATAAGTAAGCGGATGCCGTTTCATGTCAGTTGATATTAAAAAGCTGAGAGTAGCCAATCCTAACTGTGACCAATCCATAAAATGACTTGGAGATACCCACATACCAGTATCAGACAAGACCGCAGCAGAACTTACCAGCCCACTACCAAAAACAACATCTATAGCCGCATTAGCTGGCAGTACACTTTCTTTCTGGTATTCGGCCTTTTCTTTATTGGCTTGAACAGCTTTAAGTATTTCTTTTATTTCATATTCGGATTGTATTCTTGTGTCTATTAGCAATTTTGCGCCTTCAGACAGTTCTGTATAGGGAAGTGGGGTTGAAGCACATCCAGCCAGGATCGCCGAGAACAATACAATGCCTATCTTTTATAACATCATGCAATTGATTCCTTTTGCACCGCAGATCTTAAATGCTGCTATGTAAGTCATAATTGAAATTAAACGCGGTAAATCATTGAGTTACCAAGAATAAACTGAAATGCTTCGTTGTTCCTGATTACTGGTTTCACACTCTAGCGATGATGGCGTGTTATTGGAAACAAATTTTCATTTTCTTGGGGGCGGTTGCTTATTTATTAACCGCCTAAGCTTCAGTCAGATTGCTATGAAAAAGAGTTCGGGATGTGGCTATAGGGCTAATAGGGCTGACGTTTATGACTGAGCATTAGGTTTGTTTGATTATTTGTTGGTTAAGGCAAAATGTTGAACTTAAAAGCGTGATCTGTTACCAACCGTTTGGCTGGTTCTACTAAACCCACAAAATAAAAGCATTTATCACAGTGAGCTGCTTATTCTCACTAGCAGAAATCCCAAAATCTTATGAGTATTTACTAATCCCAACCCAATGAGGCAAATAACTTTGCTATTCGCCTCATTTTTTGATTAGATTAAGCCATCTATTTGCCTCATGGAGTCTGCTGATGTGGATTTGGCAACAATCTGACTGGCCTGCTTTTCGTTACGATCAGGATCAACTCAACCCGCTGTTGCGTGAAGTGCATTTTTTGCAGGGCTTATTGTTGGGCAGAATTGGCGGGCAGGGCGAAAGCCAATGCCAGCAGGCAACGCTAGACACTTTGCTTGCGAATATCCTGAATTCCAGCGCCATTGAAGGTGAACAACTGAATCATAGTTCGGTGCGCTCTTCACTGGCGCGTAAGTTAGGTTTGCATGAAGCCGAACCTGCTGCCACCAGCGCTAAAACCGATGGGTTGGCGAATATGCTGATGGACGCCATCATGGATGAAAATGCCCTGCAGGATAAGCCATTAACAGAGGCCAGACTGTTGCAATGGCATGCCTGGTTATTTCCTCCCGGAGCCAGTTTGTTGAAGTCCATCGCTGGTGGCTCTTGGCGCGGCGAGGAAACTATGCAAGTGGTATCAGGCCGTCTGGATAAACCTAAAGTGCATTTTGAAGCGCCGCCTAAAGCCATACTGGATCAAGAGCTTACTGCCTTTATCAACTGGTTTAATACGTCGCGTCAGGACAGCGCTTTAGATCCTTTGCTGCGCGCTGCTATCACGCATCTATGGTTTATTACTTTGCATCCGCTGGAAGATGGCAATGGCCGCATAGCGCGTTTGCTTACCGATTTGGCGCTGGCACAAGCCGAAGCGCAGTCAATCCGTTTTTATGCGATGTCGGTCGCCATACTGCAGCGCCGCCGCAGTTACTACGACATTCTGGAACAAACTCAGCGTGGTGATCTGGATATCACGCCTTGGCTATTGTGGTTTTTTGATGCACTCAAATCGGCGATAGAGCAGGTGTTACAGGATATAGAACAGAATTTAGCGAAAACCCGATTCTGGCAAAATGCCGATCATAGCCGTTTGAATAAAGAACAAATCAAAGTACTGAACCGCTTGTTGGACGGCGATTTTGCCGATGGCATCAGCGGCAGCCAATACGAAAAAGTAGCTAAAGTAAGCCGCGCCACAGCCACCCGTCACCTGGTGCAACTGGTAGAGCAGGGCTGCCTGGTGCGCACAGAAGCGGGTGGGCGCAGTACCAGATATAAAATTGCGGATTGAGGTTGTGAAAATGGGGCAGCCTGAGACTGAGGTCGACAAGAATGCACTCTGAGCTGGATGCTCAGAGTAAAAGTCATACCCCATTTAGCGCAAAGCAAGGGCAACCAAAAGGTCACCCCGCAATGTCGTATTCAACCAATTATTACCTTGCCGCCAGCTCCCGACGCACTATCTCAGCACCAGCTGTTAACGCATTCAGTTTGCCCCGTGCAATATGGCGCGGTAACGGGGCCATGCCGCAGTTGGTACAAGGGTAGAGGTGGTGCGCGTCGACAAACGGCAGGGCCTGGCGCAAAGTCGCAGCGACTTCTTCCGGCGTTTCGATGTTGTGGTTAGCGACATCTATAGCACCGACCATTACTTTTTTGCCGCGAATAAGTTCCAGCAGCTCCATTGGAACACGGGAGTTATGGCATTCCAGCGAAATAATGTCGATGCTGGATTTTTGCAGCTTAGGAAACACAGCTTCGTACTGGCGCCACTCGCTGCCCAGCGTTTGTTTCCAGTCGGTATTGGCTTTAATGCCATAGCCGTAACAAATATGCACAGCGGTTTCGCATTGCAGCTGTTTCAGGCCGTCGGCGGCTTGTTCTAAAGCGGCAATACCCCAGTCGTTTACTTCGTCAAAAAACACATTAAAAGCTGGCTCATCAAACTGGATAATGTCGACTCCGGCCTCAACCAGCTCTTTGGCTTCCTGATTCAGAATTTTGGCAAACTCAAAGGCCAGCTTTTCGCGACTTTTGTAATGTGCGTCGTACAGCGTATCAATCATGGTCATAGGGCCTGGCAGCGCCCATTTAATGCGTTGATTGGTTTGCTGGCGTAAAAATTTGGCGTCCTCCACAAAGACTGGTTTTTGCCGACTGACCGGGCCAACTACTGTAGGCACACTGGCATCGTAACGGTTGCGGATACGCACTGTTTCGCGTTTTTGAAAATCCACGCCGTCCAGATGCTCAATGAAGGTGGTGACAAAGTGTTGGCGCGATTGTTCGCCGTCACTGACGATATCAATGCCTGCCAGCTCTTGTTCATGCAGCGACAAACGCAAAGCGTCCTGTTTGCCGTCTGTTAATTCCTGATCCTGCAATTTCCACGGCGACCATAAGGTTTCAGGTTGGGCCAGCCATGAAGGTTTAGGTAAGCTGCCGGCCGTTGATGTTGGAAGTAATTTATTCATTAATAGGTCGCTCTTTGGTTCAATTGAATTCATTGCCGGGTTTACTATTGTTGTGCTGTTTTGCCAGCAGTGCTTTGTTCCAGCACACGGCTTAACAGCGCCTGGTGCGGCTTGATAAAGTGCTCGTGCGCAAACTTGCCTTGTTCTACCGCTAATCGGCTGCGCTCTTCTCTGTCGTATACAATGTCTGTTAATGCGTGATCGCGGTTTTTTAAATTCGGCTGATAACGCTCTCCGGCCGCGGCATGGGCATTGTAAATTTCAGGCCGGTAAATGCGCTGAAAGGTTTCCATGGTACTGATGGTGCTTGCCAGCTCCAGATTGCTGTAGTCATTCAGCAAATCGCCAAAGAAGTAAAACGCCAAAGGTGCGGTACTGCCAGCAGGCATAAAGTAGCGAACTTCTAAGCCCATTTTTTTGAAGTATTGCTCTGTTAATGAGGTTTCATTTGGCTGGTATTCAACCCCTAACACTGGATGCTGATTGTCTGTGCGCTGATAGGTTTTGTTGTCTGACACACTCAGGCAGATCACCGGTGGTTTGTGAAAGTGTTGCTGGTAAGCTTCTGAATTCACAAAGTATTGGAAGAGTTTGCCATGCAGATCACCAAACTGGTCCGGAATGCTGAAGCTAGGCTGGTTTTTGTTATGTTCCGGCAGCACCAGGCTGAAATCATAATCCCGCACATAAGAGGAAAAGTTATTGCCAACAATGCCTTCAATGCGCTGGTTGGTTTTGCTGTCGATAATAGTGGTCTTTAATACTTCAATGGCCGGGAAGTTATGGTCATTGCTCTCGCTGGTGTCTTCTATCTGGATAGCTACAGAAATAATATCCAACTGCACCGAATAACGATCTGAGTTTGGGTTATCCCAAAACACCAGGCTATTAAAACGGTTGTTGATCATGGCTAAGGTGTTGCGAAGATTCTGCTGACGGCGCTCACCACGAGCTAAATTGGCAAAGTTGGTGGTGATACGGGTGTTGTCTGCCGGCTGATAATTTTCATCAAAACCAATGCTTTTGATGCTGAATTTGAAGTTGTTCATGCTATCTGCTCTCTCATTCGCTGCTATGCGGCTTAAACGCTCATTAAGAAGTCTGGACGTCTAAAATCTATGTGTCTGTTATACGCGGATGGCTGGATGAAGAAAAATGGTTTTATT
Organism: Rheinheimera soli; assembly: GCF_021290985.1. Lineage (GTDB taxonomy): Bacteria > Pseudomonadota > Gammaproteobacteria > Enterobacterales > Alteromonadaceae > Pararheinheimera > Pararheinheimera soli. Next base: position 371,074 of record NZ_JAJOYU010000001.1, on the reverse strand, counting down.
TCATCTGCTGTATGAAGGATCTTCATGTTGGGGTTGGAGTGCGGTTATAGCTGCTATCCACCGGACAATAATGCAAGAATTCTGGAGGATCTTTCTATCGCCATTGATTCTGCCTGAGCCAGAGTAGTGCTGAACAAAAAAGACCAGGCAACAGCTGGTCTGTAGCACTAACTAGCAACAGGAGAAATCACTATGACAGTACCAAGCCGCTTGTTTAGCAGCATGCTATTGGTTTTAGCCATGATGAGCAGTTTTTTTGCACAGGCCAGTTCGGATAAGGCCGCTGCAGAGAAAAACAAAGCCTTTATTAGTCAGGCATTTGCGAAGTGGGTCGCTGGTGGCAGTACATTTTTTCAGGATGTGCTGTCAGAGGATGTGGTGTGGACTATTAAAGGCACCAGCCCAGCAGCAGGCACTTACAAAGGCCGCGCTGTGTTTATTGAGCAGGCCGTTGCGCCATTCGCCGACCGTCTTTCTTCCTTCGTCAAACCAAAAGTGAACGACATTTGGGCTGATGGCAATGATGTGGTTGTGTATTGGGATGGATCAGCTGTTGCCGTGGACGGTAAGCCCTATAACAACAGCTTTGTCTGGATTTTCCGGATGCAGGATCTGCGTGCCACTGAAGTGATAGCTTTTCTCGATTTAACTCAATACGACGATGTAATTAATCGCATTCCGCTTGCAAAAACTGTTGCTACAGAAGGAGATAAACCAATGAAGGCACAACCCCCTTATGTCGGTATGTGGGTCACAGCCGATGGCCGGATCCGTCAGGAACTGCTGGCTAGTGGCCGCTACGACGAGGCCCGTGGAAACAAAGAAAGTGCTTATCAGGGGCGCTACGAAGTCAAAGGTAATCAGATTGATTATTGGGATGACACAGGCTTTACCGCAGACGGTGTCTTTGTGGATGAAAACACCTTACATCACGGTGGCATGATCTTTTATCGCCGGTAGTAGTCATAGCTGTCATTGCTTTTTTAATGCGGTGAAAGCAGTTTAATTTTGTAGGTGAGGCGAATAACTCTGCTATTCGCCTCACTTTTTGATGAGATTAAGTCATCTATTGACCTGATTTGCGAACCCTCTGACGTGCCAACCTTTAGTTACCGTCAAAACCATCAAAACCAACTGAACCCGCAGTTGACTTTGCACTACAGCGACCCCTTTAGCGCTGGTTTTTCAGTTATTTTTTCCGCTCGATTGGTTCAATGTCACAGAAACAGCGTAAACAAAATATAGTTGGTTTATGCCCCTGGTTTTTGTTCTGTTGTTGGACATATTTATGGCTCGCCATAGCTACTGCCATACAGAGCGTTCAATCAAAGTAGTGGCTTACTTTTGAACCTTGAACAGACGCCAGGGGATGTATTTTTGAAAATAATGAAGCAAAGGTATGTCGTGCAAGATGGTTCAATCTAACGCAATGTCTATCGATGAAAGTACGGTGTCGGCGAGTATTTCTCCGTGTAATAGTGCTTTTTATCAAACTCAGCCAGAACAACCTTATGTGGTTCTTTTTACGCTTAATCCTGTGGAGCAAGTACCGATTTGGCTCTGTGCTCTTGCAGACTGGTTTCAAAAATACGGTATCAGTCTGGTGTACCGACACCCGTTGCAGTCGTTGCCTGTTGAGTTTTTTCAACGAAGTTTGGGTACTCTGTTGTGGAGTGGCTCTGTGCCTGCATTTGATCCATTAAAACAGTTTTTGCGCAGTCATGGCCTTAAGTTCAGTTTTGTTGAATGCGGCTTTTTCCCGCAAACTCAGCACATTTACTTCGACAGACAGGGTATTAACGTCGATTCCAGCCTAGCAGCCAATGATCTGAACTGGTTGCCAAAAGATGTCACTCCGATTTTGCAGCACAAACGTGCTGTGTTTTTTCAGGATGTCGCTACCTATTCTGGCCAGCAAGACTATATTTTTGTGCCCTTGCAGCTTGCTCAGGATTCAAATGTTCAATTAAATTCACGTTTTGTGAATGGCATGCAAGAGTTTATCGACCACATCGAATCACTTTACCCTGATGAGACCTTAGTCTTTAAGCGACATCCGCGTGATAGCACCAACTATCAGCTGAGATCCTGTCGTAGTTACTGGTCTGTAGACTGTTCCCGAGCCTTGATCAAAGGGGCGACCAAGGTGCATGGCATCAATTCCACCGTATTATTTGAGGCCGAGTTGTATGGCGCACAAACCGTCATTGAGGGGGATTGTTTATTAACCCGGCATGCAGATAGAAAAACCGAATTACTCAGTGCGCTGATGTTGTGGCAATTTGATGTAAGGCAACAGGACTTTTCACTTGAAAAGATTGCCCAGCGCAGTTACCTGGCGCTGGATCATTACCTTTGATAACTGTTAGAAGTAAAAAGAGCTTTAGGGGAAAACGACAGATAAAGCTGTGACCGGAGCGGATCTGGCCACAGCGTGGATCAGTGATTAGTCATCAATTTTTGATAATAAATCCGGGTTGGTCACCAGATTACGTACTGCGTGAGCTTCGGATTCTTTAAATGGGTTGGCCTTACACCAGGCGCCCACTGTGGCAATATTCACCTTGGCCACTTTAGGACGAACGCCCCAGGTGACCTGAAAAGGCGAAGCTACTTCATTGTAATCCGGGCCTGTGGTTGAGCCTGCATACTCCACTGGATCGCCTGTATCATCTGGAATATTCAACGCCTGATGGTAGTCGTCGTCCATGCCAACTGCCGCCAGTTTGGTGAAATCCAGCGCTTTGCTGTCGTTCACCAGCACAAATACCTGAGCTTCCACCCGCAGTTCCGGGTTTTTAATAGCTTCGCTCATACAGGAGTTTAAGGTAGCTCCCGGCGTGGCCATGGCGCTGGTATGCACATAATGCACTTCAATGGTGTCGCCTGAATGCAAGCTGCCATGCTCACCAGCACAGATAGGCTCTTTGACTGGAGTTAACTCTGCTTTGCTGAGTTTGCCATTGTATTTATAACCCGAGCCCATGCCTTTGCCATCGCCATTACCGGCATAAGTAGTGAACTCGCCACCTTTGTGTTCGGCACTGACGTGCATATGAATATTGCACAGGTTCATACGCTCGTACGACGGTGCCAGTGCAAATATGCGCCGATCACTGCCGGTTTTGACATCGATATCGCGCGGGGATTGCGGGCCATAACCTTTGCCTTTGGTCGCAGCTGCCAGTTTGGCATTCTGCTGCGCGATCACTTCATCGCTGACGGCATGATGTGACGCTTCAGCAGAGTGAAGATCACTACAGACAACAGCGGAAAATAACAGACAAGACAAAAAAGATAGTTTCATAACATGTCCTTGGTAAGTGGTTTTGCCGGGCTCAATGCGCCACTACATATCAGGGTAATATGAGTGCTTTGCCAAACCGATACACTGTAGACGAAGCCCACTGTTTTGCCACTTTTTCTGGCTGATTATGTCGCTGATTGGACGCATCTTTTTGGAGTAAAAAGTTGTAGTAAAAAGTTGGGTTCAGGCGCTGTGTTTTACTTCAGGTGATAACCCGAACTAACCAGGCTTATCGGCAATCCATTGATAAGCCATTGACAAGAACGTGTTCTTTATATAGAACGTTCCATATAAAGAACGATTTGGAACTGTGATGGATAAACCTACTCTTGATACGCTGGGGCGCCATATTCAAAGTTTGCGCCTTGCCCGCGGTTTGTCTTTGTCGCAGCTGGCGGCTGATGCCGGTATTGCGAAGTCTAATCTGTCCAGGCTGGAGCAGGGCAATGGCAATCCAACGCTGGATACCATCTGGCGCTTGTCTTTGCAGCTGCAGGTGCCTTTTGGCAATTTGATAGCGCCTGTCAGCGCTTTAGTAGGGGAGAGTGGAGTTCAGGTGCGGCTGATTGATCAGGGCAAAGACAATCCTCCTGTCGATGCCTACTGGATGTCTTGTGCGCCTTTTACAGAACGTAAAGCGGAGGCTCATGCCGCAGGCACTGTGGAGTCTATTACTTTGATCAGCGGTCAGCTTGAAGTGGGTATTGAAGGCGATAGCAAAACTTTAACTGCAGGACAAAGCCATAGCTTTTCTGCTGACGAGCCGCATTTGTATCGCACTGGCGAAAGCTGGGCGACAGCGCTTTTGACCATTGTGTATCAGCAAAGTGGGGAGGGGGTATGAGTTCAGTTGACCTGTCAAAAAGCTCAGCCTGGCAACAAGGTGCCCGCGATGCGTTGCCGCTACTGGGTGGTTATATTCCGGTGGCCATTTCTTTTGGTTTGATTGCAGTGCAATCGGGTTTCAGTGCGCTGGAAACTGTGCTTATTTCAGCTCTGATCTATGCTGGTGCCTCGCAGTTTTTGTTTATCGCTATGGTCGCTTCTGGCGCGCCGCTGTGGCTGGTGCTGGTAATGACCTTGCTGATCAATGCCCGGCATCTTGTGTACGGGCCTAATATTGCGCCTTATTTATCAAACAGCCGCTGGTGGCCAGTGCTGATGCATGGTTTAACCGATCAGATTTTTGCTTTGGCTCATACAAGACTGCCGCAACTAGAAGAAAAAGATCGAATGGGCTGGTACATCAGTGCTGCTTTAATTGCATGGGGAAGCTGGATTATTGGCACAGCAGTGGGTGCTATCGCAGGGGCGGAAATTACCAGTCGCTGGCCTTTATTGGGCGAAGTGATGCCCTTTGCGTTGCCGGCGCTATTTTTAGTGTTATTGGCACCGCGTTTTACCTCTGTGCAGTGGACCTTAACCATGATCGTCACCATAGTGGCAGCCCTGGTGCTGAAGCTGATGGGCATGACCAATTCCGCTATTCCACTGGCGGCATTATGTGGTGTGTCGCTGTTTTATCTGGTGCAGGCCAAACTAAAAGCAGAGGGAAAAATCCATGGATAACTCGCTTTGGTTATTAATGCTGGCCTGCGCTGTGGGTACCTTTTTACTGCGGGCTTTACCTTTGATCTGGATGCGGCGGCATTTGGTGCGTCGCAGTCTCAGCAATACCACAGAAGCTATGCCAGTCTGGCTGACAGTGCTGGCGCCAACCATGATAGCCGCTATGTTTGGTGTGTCGCTGGTTCCTGCGCATCCGGGCATGAGCTCCTGGCTAGCAACTCTGCTGGGAGGACTTTGCACTATTCTGGTCTGGCGGCGCACCCGATCTTTAGGCTGGCCTGTCTGCATAGGTGTGGCTGTGTATGGCGTGGTGGTGGTTTTGTTAAAGATGATAGGCTGAATCAAACTTCAGGGGCGGCTTTATCCCGCCCCGAGAATGTTAAATCCCACTCTACTACTCAATACTACTCAACTTAATATTCAATGACCTTCGCCACACCCCGTGAACGTGGATCTGCTGCGGCTTTTACTTGTTCTGCTGAGACCTGTATCGCTTGTACATCACCTAAATTCCAGCCTTGGGTATGTAGTCTGTAGCCTTTTTTCGTCAGCTCTTGTTGTACTTCAACTGCCAGTGGGGCGTAAGGCTCCATGGTGATTTGATCTTTGGGCAATAACTGGTGATGGAAACGCGGTGCCGCGACGGCGTTTTGTAGTGGCATATCAAAGTCGAACAGGTTGGTAATCACCTGAAAAATAGAGGTGATGATAGTCGAACCACCCGGAGTGCCAACCACCAACTGCACTTTGTTGTCCTGCACCAAAATACTGGGCGTCATGGACGACAGCATACGTTTGCCGGGGGCTATTGCATTGGCATCGTTGCCGACTACCCCAAAAACGTTGGGTACACCAGGTTTGGAAGAGAAATCATCCATTTCGTTATTCAATAAAAAGCCTGCGCCTTGCACTACTACGCCACTGCCAAAATCCAGATTCAGCGTATAGGTGTTTGATACCGCATTGCCGTGCTTATCCAAAATAGAGAAGTGAGTGGTGTGATAGCCCTCAAGGCCTGGCTTGATAGCTTTAGTTTCTGAGATAGCTAAAGGATTGATTTCTTTAGCACGTTTATCGAGGTACTTGCTGTCGAGCAATTGCTGCTGCGGCACTGTGACAAAAGCCGGATCACCCAAATATTCTGCCCGGTCAGCATAAACCCGTTTTTCCAGCTCTGCTATTAAGTGCACATACTGGCTGCTGTTGTGTTGTACGTTGGTAAAATCGCTGCTACGGCGCTGTTTTAAACCTAATAATTGTGCCAGCGCTATGCCGCCTGAACTTGGTGGCGGCGCACTAATGAGTTGTTTGTCGCGCCATGGAGTCACTAAAGCCTCGCGCCAGCCGGCGCGGTAAGCGGCTAAATCCTCCATAGTGATTAAGCCTTTGCCACGTTGCATTTCTGCTACTAACAGCTCTGCAGTTTTGCCTTTGTAAAAATCGTCAGGGCCTTGTACTGCGATGCGTTTTAAGGTTTCAGCCAGTTCAGGTTGTTTGAAGTTTTCGCCTGCTTTCATTGCAGCAAAATACTGCGCGAAGTTGGTTTTGCCGTCCAATTGCTGTAATAAATCGGCGCGGTATTGATACTGGTTTTCCGCCACAGTAAAACCCGTACTGGCGTAGTGAATAGCCGGAGCTACTAAGTCTTGCCATGGCAGGGAGCCAAACTTTTTATGCGCCAGCCATAATCCCATCACAGTGCCTGGCACACCGCTGGCCTTATGGCCTATTAAGCTTAAGTTTTCAATCACCTGCTTGTCGGCATTTAAATACATATCCCTATGAGCTGCTGCTGGTGCTGTTTCGCGATAATCGAGGAAATAAGGTTTTCCGTCAAACCAGACCAGCATAAAACCACCACCGCCTATGTTACCGGCTTCGGGGTAAGTTACGGCCAGAGTAAAAGCTGTGGCTATGGCCGCATCTACCGCATTACCGCCTTTTCGCAGTATTTGCTCAGCCACCAAAGCACCGTATTGATCAGGGGAGGCGACAGCGCCACTTTTTATGCTTTGGGTTTGGGCGGTTGTTTCTGCTGCTTGTAAAGGGCTAAAAAATATCGATAACGACAGCAGTAACACTGCAGAAAAAAAGCGGTAAGCCATAACTAACTCCTTGATGTTTATTTACTGTTCTATCCTTTAATGCGTCTGATGACAAGAATTTCTATCAATTAACAGGCTGAGCAGAAGGCAGGCTTAGCACGCTGAAATTAGCACTACTATATTCATTTATGGTAATGTTCAGTTGTTTCATTTTTATCAGTTGGTTGATTTACCATGAACTCTATTTCTGCTGATACTGCTGTTTCAGAAAGGCAAATAAACTCTGTTGCTTTGATAGACGAAAACTATAGCTATCAGGCCATTAAAACCATTTTGAATAGTCTGGATGCGCTGGTGTATGTGTCTGATTTGCATACTTATGATCTGTTGTATATCAATGATTATGGGGTTGCGGAGTGGGGGCCTGTCGCAGACAAGAAGTGTTATCAGGTACTGCAGGCTGGGCAGGACTCGCCTTGTCATTTTTGCACTAACCACAAGTTACTTGATGCTGACGGAAAGCCATCCGGCGTTCATGTCTGGGAGTTTCAGAACACCTTAAATGGTCGCTGGTACCAGTGTCGCGATCAGGCCATTTCTTGGGTAGATGGTCGTTTGGTGCGTATTGAAATAGCCACAGATATTACTGATCGCAAGCATATGGAACAGCAGTTGGCGGATGCCAAAGCATTGGCTGAACGACAAGCCAATACGGACGAACTGACTCAGCTGTATAACAGAAGAGCCTTTTTTAACCTGAGCCGACAAGTGCTTCTTCAGGCGCATCGTGGCGGGCAAGATTGTGCGGTGGTGATGTTTGATTTAGACCATTTTAAGCAGGTCAACGATCAGTGGAACCACGCCGCAGGTGATGCTGTATTGGTTAGCCTTTCTGCCTTGGCCCTGCGCATAGTACGGGCTTCTGACATTTTGGCCCGGGTTGGCGGAGAAGAGTTTGCAATAGTGTTACCTGAGACAAACGAAGAGCAGGCCTTGCAATTGGCAGAGCGCCTGCGTGTCGGCTTTGAGCAACACAAAATAGTGATTGAAGGCGGTGAAATCAGTTGCACCGCCAGTTTTGGTATTGCCTGTGCCAACTTCGCTGAACTGACAACTGAATGTGAACCACAAATTATGCTGGAAAACTTACTGCACAAAGCCGATCAAGCCATGATGCAGGCTAAAGTTTCTGGTCGTAATAGAGTGTATGCATGGGCAGAGTGAGATACCAATGAGCTGCGCCCCGGGTTTTTGGCACTGTTTTGTTGTCCAGTTCAAAGGCCCTTTCACCGAAGCGGCTACTGATTGCCATTTTTAGTGCAACTAAAGCCAAGGAGCCGAAAGCAAAGAAAAGGAGTTATGGAAGGATTTGTATGGTCATCAGACGAGAGTATTGAGATCCTTGTTTTGATCCAACAACACCATACTTAAGAACGGGGCTTGCTCTACCCACCGCATTCCAACTGACCTTGCCGTGCTTTAAACGTGAATTGGTTTTTGCTGCCTTTTGTTTCGCCGCTTTTTTCTATAGCTTGGTTTTTTCCTTTGCTACTGGTATCAATGGTTATGAAATTAACAGCTTACTGCGCTGCTTTTGCTTTGTTCTGTTGTATCTCTGCTCAGGCTGCGGTTGATACAGGTCAGATGGAGCAGTCTTTGTCGTTGCGGGATAACTGGATGAACCTGACCCGCGATGTGCTAGTTGAGCCAAAATGGGCGGCAGAGGGGCATCAGTTTCATTACAAGCTGAGTGTAGAAGGTGGCTTTTTATTTTTCCGCGACAGTGTGGAAAGTGCAAAACCAGAACCTGCCTTTGATCATCAATTACTCAGCAAAGCGTTAAGCCAGGCCTCGGGTCAGTCGTTCAGTGCCTTGCAGCTGCCTTTTGATAGTTTCAGTTACAGCCAGGATGGCCAGCAGATCCAGTTTTATTACGACAGCAAAAGCTGGCAATGTCAGTTGGACGGAAAGCTTTGTAAAACCCTGGAGCGTAAAGGCCAGCCTAAGGCTTTTGGTGTGGTCAGAGACCTACGGATTAAAGCCGATAACCCAGAACGAAGTTCACCTGATGGTGCTTACCAGGCGCAGACTCTTGGGCATAATCTGTTGATTAAAGCCAAAGATGGCAGCATTAAATACCAAAGTCAGGATGGTACAGCTGAGCAGTTTTATGACGCGCAATCTATTCAGTGGGCGCCCGACAGTTCAGCTTTACTGGTGATGAAGGTCAAACCCGGCACAGCACGAATGGTCAATCGTGTCTTGTCGTCGCCTGAGGATCAGCTTGAGCCTAAAACGCTGAGCCAGCTTTACCCTAAACCTGGTGATGCTGTGGATATCGACCAACCTGTGTTGGTGCAACTGAATTCCGGCAAGGCGCAACTGATCAATAATCAGCTGTTTAGTCAGCCTTATACGCTGGATAAAGTGCAGTGGCTGGCTGACAGCAGCAGTTTTACTTTTCGTTATACCGAACGGGGTCATCAGTTGGTGCGTATTATTGCAGTGGATGCAAAAACGGCGCAGCCACGGGCCTTGCTGACAGAGCGCAGCGATAGCTTTATTGACCAATGGGGCGCTTTTTATCAGCAGTTGCAGTGGGCTGACAACGATTTTGTCTGGTTGTCGGAGCGGGATGGTTGGGCGCATTTGTATCGGTATGACAAGAATGGTCAGCTGAAAAATCAGATCACTAAAGGCAACTGGCGGGTACGTGAAGTGCTGCATCTGGATGAAGAAAAGCAGCAGTTATGGTTCGCTGCCAGTGGCATGGACTCGCAGCAAGACCCGTATTTTACCCATTATTACCGTATTAATTTCGATGGCAGCGGCCTGACAGCATTAACTACAGCCAATGCTACCCATCAGGTGAGTTTTTCAGCCGACCGGCAGTACTACATCGATTTATATTCACGGGTGGATTTACCTAATGTGGCTGAACTTCGCCGCAGCAGCGATGGCAGTTTAGTCCGTATTTTGGCCAAAGCCGATATCAGTCGTTTAACCAAAGCGGGTTTTAAAGCGCCGCAACCTTTTGTCGCCAAAGGCCGTGACGGCAGCACAGATATTTGGGGATTAATAGTCAGGCCACAACACTTTAAGCCGGATCAAAGTTACCCTGTGATTGAGAACATCTATGCCGGACCACACGACAGCTTTGTGCCAAAAAGCTTCTGGCCTTTCGGTTTTCATTCCGGCGGCGATAAAGTGATAGGCATGCAGGCCTTGGCTGATCTTGGCTTTGTGGTAGTACAAATTGACGGTATGGGCACCAAAAACCGCTCTAAAGCTTTTCATGATGTGGCCTGGAAAAATCTGGCTGATTCAGGCTTTCCGGACAGAGTGTTGTGGCACAAAGCCGCAGCTAAACAATTTCCCTGGTACAACATAGCGTCGGGTGTAGGTATTTACGGGGCTTCAGCAGGGGGGCAGAGTACGGTCGCCGCATTACTGTTTCAGCCTGATTTTTACACTGTGGGTGTGGCGTACGCAGGGTGTTACGATAATCGTATGGACAAAATCAGCTGGAACGAGCAGTGGATGGGCTATCCGGTTGGGCCTCATTATGCTGCCTCATCTGTGACTGAACATGCAAAGCTGTTGCAGGGAAAGCTGCTGATTATCAACGGTGAACAGGACAGTAATGTTGACCCTGCATCTACTATGCAACTGGTGAATGCCCTGATTAAAGCCGATAAAGACTTTGATTTGTTGCTGGTGCCGGGAGGCGAGCATGCGGTAGGGCGCTCTATTGGCCCCATTCGTTATGTGCAGCGTCGTCAATTCGACTTTTTCCTACGTCATTTAAAGCAGCAGCAAACACCGAATTGGAATAAAGCTCAGTAGCCAGGCTGTGCAATGTAATTTGGGCGGCTGAAGCTGGTATTTGTGGCGGCGAAAAAGGGGGCTGTCAAAGTACGGCCAGCTACCTGAAATGGAACGGCAACCGGACAAACGCCAATGCGAGCGCTGGTTCTGTCTGTGGTTGCACTGGCATGTAAGATGATCTGGTTTGGTTAACCGCCGCATTTGTATTTTGTATAAAGCCACTGTTTGATCGTTAAACAGTGGCTTTTTGAGTTGAGGTGATGTCCCTTCATTTTTCTTTGCACCAAAACTAAATGCTTTGCTGTATCTTGAAACTTGGTCCGGCCAGGTCCAGAGTTTATGGAGTTGCACCTGGTGGACCTTAGGAGTAAAACCAGCTTGAAAATGATCTACACCCATGAAAACCGGCTTATTGTCAGTAATATCAAAAATATTCTGCAGCGCCGTGGTTTTGAAGTTTTTGTCAAAAACGAACATGCAGTCAGTGTAATAGGTGAAGTCTCTGCTTTTGATAGCTGGCTGGAGTTATGGTTGGTGGATGAAAACGATTTTGCCTTAGCCAGCCGAATAGTACAGAACCTGAAGCTAGATAGTGACGCCGAAGACTGGGTCTGTAGTCAATGCGCCGAAGAAAATGCCGCTTCGTTTGAGTTGTGCTGGAACTGCGGCACTGATCAGGGCTGAGCGAACAGAAATAACTGCGGCGCAGGCTTTGGCGCTGTATAGTCTTGCTGACTATCCCACAGATGAAAAAATTGTATGAATTTAGATAAAGCGAAAAAACGCCTGTCAAAGCAACTGACCAAAGGCTTTGAAGGTTATCCAAGTGTTTCGCTGGCTTATTTTGGCGAAACTGCGGAGAAGGCCACCGAAGTGGTGGTGACCTTTGTATTGGAAGAAGGGGCTGCAGCGCAGCAGCAAAAATTCTCTGCGACAGACGATGTGCGCCAGGATGAGACGATTCAGTCTGTACTGGTCAAAATTATTGAGCGCTCTGGTGCAAAAACCGTCACTGAAGTTCCGGGTATCAGCCTTAAATAAGTTGCACTAAAAGGCCCTGTCAGGGGCCAACTGGAGTAGGAGTCGATTGCTCGCGCAAAGCAGCTTCGAGTTTTTTAGTAGTGCTGATATCCACCAGGGTAATAACGACCCCGTCTATCACATTGTCCAGCCGACGATACGGCATAATGCGTACGGTAAACCAGCGCTCATCACTGGTTGGAATTTGTTTTTCAGAAAATACCAGGGTGCGTAAGGTGTCCTGGGCGTCCTGATGCAGGCTTGGATACAGCAAGCTGCTGGTCAGATCGGTCAATGGCCTGCCCAAATCACTTTCACGCAGGTTAATAATTTTGGCGGCTCTGTCTGTGTAACGTCTTACATTAAGTTGCTGATCTAAAAACAACACCGCTATTTCTATGCTGTTTAAGGTATTTTGCAAATCGCTTTGCGCCAGAGCTAAATCATCCAGTTTAGTTTGCAATTCAGTGTTAATGGTTTGCAGCTCTTCATTCATCGATTGCATTTCTTCTTTCGAGGTGGTTAACTCTTCGTTGGTGGATTGCAGTTCTTCATTGGTCGACTGAAGCTCTTCATTACTGGATTGCAGCTCTTCTTTTGAGGCCTGAGTTTCTTCACGCAGCAGCTGAATTTCATCCAGGTATTGTTGCTGCACTGCAGCTAAGGAAAAATCGACGCTTGATGCTGGTTCTTGTGAGTCTGTGACTTCACCTGCCACATCACGGAACACAATCATCGTCATGCCCTGCAAAGCCGAAGGTTCACGCAGCGCCTGCACTGTCACATCCACCCGTTGTGTTGTGTCTTGCACTGATACCGTTAGGCCACGTAGCTGCAAGGGCGCACTATGTTGAGAGGCTTGTTTTAATGCGGTGGCAAGCGGAGCTCTTAATCCTTCCCGCGCCATAGCGTGGAAATTCCAGTTGGCTTTACCAGCTGCGGGTTCGAGGTATTTGCCTGTCCTGCCACTGATATAAACAATATCGCCACCGCTGTTCAGCACCACGGCGGCTGGTGAATAAACCTGCAACAACAATTGATCGGCTGCGTTTTGCAGGTTATTAGTTTTTGGCACAGCAGGTTTATCAGTGGGCACTGGATGCTCCTTAGCAAGGGTCGACAGCGGAGGAAAAGATTGGACTGGCAGCTTAGAACCGGCCTGGGCTAGGCGTGGCTGGCGCTGGTACAGTCTTAACTTGGCCTGCACTGGGGTAAATAAATCATGAAAACGGCCTGTGGTTTCTGAACTGCCGAGCAGCAAAATACCTTGATCACGCAGGCTGTAATGAAACAGTGGCAACAAACGCCGTTGCAGTGTGGTATCAAAATAAATCAACAGGTTGCGACAGACAATTAAATCCAGCCGGGTAAAAGGCGCGTCAAGAATAACATCATGTTGCGCATATAAAATTAAATCACGAACTGCTTGTTTGATTTGATAGCAGCTGTCATGGCGAATAAAAAAACGCTCCAGCCGTTCGGTTGATACATGCTCAGCTATTGACAGCGGATATTGACCACGGCGTGCACTAGCAATGGCATCAGGACTGAGATCGGAGGCGAATATTTGCAGGCTGTAGCCTTTAAACTCGCTGTGCTTTTCTAACAGTTCGCAAAAGGTGATTGCAAGCGAGCAGGCTTCTTCCCCGGTAGAGCAGCCAATACACCAGGCCCGTATCGCTTTGGTTTCCATGCGGTGGTGCAGTAATTCAGGCAAGACCACATCAGATAAATGCTGCCAAACGGCTGGCTCGCGAAAAAATTGAGTGACACCAATCAGCAGTTCTTTAAATAGTAAATCCAGTTCCTGCGAATTATCGTGCAGAAAAGCCGCGTAGTCTGACAAAGACGCCAAAGCGTGGATCGCCATACGTCGTTCAATACGGCGCAGTAAAGTACTGGTTTTATAAGAGGAAAAATCATGGCGGCTATGACGCTGCAACTGCACCACAATCTGTTGTAAATAATCTGAGGGCAAATCTGCAATTTCTAAAGGGTTTTTCTGCTGCGGATGCACTTCTGGCTTGTGAGCTAATACCGCCAGAATACGACCAGGCAGTTCGGCTGGGGTATCAATGATGTCGGCAAAACCTGCATTAATCACACTGTTGGGCATCGAATCAAATTGGGCGGAATCCGGCTTTTGTACTGCAGATAACCCCCCCACAGCTTTGATGGCCTGAGTGCCGGTTGTGCCATCTGAACCCATACCAGACAGCACTACTGCTATAGCGTTTTCGCCAAGCGCACTTGCTAAAGAAGAAAACAAAATATCAACAGGTAAACGTAAACCCCGCACTTCTCCGGGTTTAGCTAAGTGCAAGCTGCCATTGACGACCGTCAGCTCGGTGTTTGGGGGGATCACATACAGATGATTGGCTTGTACTTGCATACCCTGACTGGCTTGCTGTACCGGCATAGTGGTGACCCGCTGCAATAACTCAGACAACAGTGCTTTTTTGGTTGGATCCAAATGCTGGACTACAATCCAGGCCAAACCTGTATCAGCTGGCGTTTGTGCCAGAAACTGATTCAGCGCTTCCAGACCCCCGGCCGATGCGCCTATGCCAACGATACGTATTGCTTTGGTTTCTGAGGTCTGTGAAATAGTGTGCGAACTCAATCAGATAGTGCTCATTACAGAAAAGAAGATGGCCCACTTTTGCCAGTGGGCATTAAAGCTCAGCCATATAAATCAATACGTTAGCTGGGCAGCTTCGGCTCATCATCGCACACCATCATCATAATGGCGCGACGGTCCGGTGACAGACTGATGTTTAGTTCCAGACTCTGTGGACCCTGCTGAGCTGGACTTGTCGTCAGGATTTTGTTCAGGCTGGTATCACCACTTTTCAGTCTGGCCAAAGCAGCCCGTAATTGAGCTTTGCTTTCAGCGTTTAATAAAGAATCTACCGGCTGGCCAAGAAGTTGTTCTGTAACAGTACCAAACAAGCGTGCTGCGGCAAGGTTACAATCCATAATAACACCGTCCGTTCTGAGCAGCATACAACCTACAGGTGCCATCTCGAAAAACATCCGGTAGCAGCTTAGCTCATGACCAGATTCCAGTTCATTGGCCTGTAGTTGTTCAAGCTGCATATCCAGCTCAACCTGATAGGTTTGCAACTCGTGCAGTAATTTAAGGCTGTCTACTGCGGTATCTGGTGAATTACTTAGTTGATACAGCACAGAAAGTGCTTCAGCACTGGCAGCCACTGCGTCACTGAATTGGGCTGTGCCATTTTTAATTCTTTCGTTTGCTTGCTGGCGTAAAGAAGTAAAGTCTTCATGGGGATGGTTGAAGTCAGACATACAAATCTCCGTTGTGAGTGACGATCATGGACCGCGCTTGCTGTCACAAGTGGACGGCGGACAGAGGGCCATCTGCGTCTGGCTTCCCTAAAACTAAATAGCTGCTGGAGTATAGACCTATTTGTTTAGCTGATGCACTGATTAATGCAACAGCCCGGAGAATAGGGCGGGATAAACTTTGCTTGATTTAGTCGGATGAACGGGCGGGGAGAAGCCGCCGCCCCTACAGCTGTTATTTTTTTGCTTTGTGCACGTCTTTTTCGCTTTGAACCAGATCACGCACATCCTTCAGCAACTGCTGCGCGTCGTACACTACACCGTCTTTGATGGTGTAACGTACACCTTTGCTACGCTCTGGCTCATTGTTGGCATTTAAACGGTAATGGCCTGTGCCATACAGCACTTTAAAATTCGCCAGCGGGTTTTCTGCCACTATCAGCATATCGGCTTTTTTGCCTGGTACTAAGCTGCCAATGTCTTTCTCCATACCTAAAGCCTGAGCACCATTTAAGGTAGCGACTTGTATCACTTCCAACGGGTTAAAGCCTGCTTCACGCAGCAACTCAAGTTCCTGAATATAAGCAAAACCATAAATTTTATAGATATAACCAGCGTCTGAACCTGCTGTCACACGTCCGCCATGGTTTTTGTAGTCATTTAAAAACTGAAACCAGATGCGGTAATTTTCGCGCCAGGTAATTTCCTGATCCGTGGTCCAGTCAAACCAAAACGATCCATGGGCATAACGGTTTGGTTTAAAAAAGTCAGTTAAAGTGGGCAGGGTGTAGTCCTGATGCCATTCGGCGTTGCGCTGGGCGCTGGCATCGCGGGTGGCCTCGTAAATAGTCAGGGTAGGGTTGATGGTAAAGTCCAGTTTGATCAGTTCATCCCGCACCGCATTCCATTTTTCTGAACCCGGTGCTGCTGCTTGTTTCCACAACTGGCCTGCGCTGGCGAATCTGTCCTGCTCATTCTGATAGTTGTAGTTGGCCGGGTAATTTTGGATCACTTGTCCTGTAAATAAAGCTTCTGGCAAACCATACCAATGTTCCATAGAAGTTAAGCCCATACGTGCGCTGTCCAGTGCATTGGTACCCATCACGTTGAGCTGAGCGTGGTGCATCATAGTGCCGAGTTTTTGTTTTTTGGCTTCATCCAAAGCGGCTGAGATAATAGTCGGGGTAGCGCCAAAAAACTTAATGCCGGAAGCTCCGGATTTTTTAATATCCCGCACCCAATCCCTTGCTTGTTCCGGGCTGAATACGGGTTTGCTCAAGCCTTGACCAAAGCCGATATAAGGCACAATACGCGGAGCCACTATAGTGTTTTTTTCTGCGGCTTTGACATGGCGCATAGTCCAGTCGACACCGTTAAAACTGCCAGGTTCACGCACTGTGGTAATGCCGTGTGCCAGCCAGAGTTTAAACACATATTCAGCTGGTGTGCCGTTAGCCGACCCGCCTATATGACCATGCATATCGACAAAACCCGGCAGAATATACATGCCACTGACATCCATTTCCTGATCCCCAGCCTGAGCTTTTGGCCGTCCTTCCGGCAATACAGGCACACCCGGATTCCCTACAGCTTTGATTTCAGTGATGCGATCGTTTTCAATCACTATATCCACAGGCCCAACAGGAGGCGCACCTTCACCGCTGATATAAGTACCGCCACGCAAAATCAGCCGTTTGTAAGGGCCTTCGCCTCTGTCCCGTTCTGGTGCTGAAGGGGTTCGTTCAGGTGCAGCGGGAGCGGCTACAGTGGGCTGAGCTGCAAGAGTAAGTAACAAGGCTGTGCAGAACAAAGGCAGAATACGCATAGGTTTCCTTAGTTTTTATTTTGTGTATACCTGAAAACACTATGGCAAGCTACGGAACAGGCTGCAACTGAATAGGTTTAACCCACTTGGCGAAGCGACAAATAGGCAGCCAGTTTGGTTTTTAAAGCTGAAAGTCGTTTTAGAACAAAATGAAAGGCACAACACCACTGCAGACCAGGTTTTGTTTATCTATCCTTTGGTTGAATGCTGTGCTTTGAGAACAAACTATCTGGCGCTGGCTCCACCGCCCCCTAAAAACATGGCGGCACCTATGACAAAACCAATATCGTACCAGCCTCCTGAATTGGGAAAAGCATAGATACGAACGTCGGTAAAATAGCTGCCGATTAAGCTGAAAACTATACAGAAGCCGTGGATAAGTCCCATGACAAAACTCATAGGGTCTGATTCGCTTTGGCCTGCCATGGGCTGGGTTGCACATCCGGCTAAAATACCGGCAACAACAATAAACAGCAGCAGGTTTTTATATTTGATGGCGGCGCGTTTGATGAATTGCATAGATATCCTTGATAAGTGCTGACAGTTGAGTATTCGATAGCTTGGTTCTGGTGATCATGCGATGCAATACCCTGTTCGCGATTCAGTGTAGCACAGGTGATATTCCCTTTATTTTGTTTAAATTTTTTACAACAGAAGGCACTAATGGAAGTCCTGTTGTTTTAGATTAAGCCTGCAACTGGTGGCTTGTTTTGATCTGGTTTATCTTTAGAGCATCAAGGTTAAACTGAGTTTGTCATTTGCGATTGTATCTGTATCTCTGGCTATTGATATGGCCTGTATCAGCGGTAAGTCAGGATGATGTCGCCCCCACAGACTCTGCCATGCTTATTCACATTGCGGCTGAGGATAACTGGCCGCCATTTTCTGATCACAAGGGGCAAGGTTTGTCCGAGCAGCTGGTCAAAGCAGCTTTTGCCACTCAGGGTTATCAAATCACCACTGTCGTTGTGCCTTATGCCCGGGCTTTGTATTTCACCCGCCAGGGCAAAACAGATGCGTGTTGGAATGTTACGCGTCAGCAAAACACAGAACAGGAATTTACCCTGCATAAAACACCATTATTTAGTGCCGATTCTTCATTCTATTATTACCTCCGGTCAAAACCTTATGCTTCGGTAGCGCAAATTCCGGATGGAGCTGTAGTAGGTGTTATTTTGAGTTATGAATACGGTGATTTATTTGAGCAGCATAAACACAGGTTTAAGCTGGTTCAGGTGTCAACTCATGCTCAGCTTATTGGTTTGTTAAATAGCAATAAGCTGGATCTGGCGATATTTTTTGATGATGTATTGCGTTATTACCTGCAACACGAAGGCATTAAAGCGCAGAATATTCAACGTGGTCAGCTGAACTACAGCAGCGAAATTTATCTGGCTTTTAGCAAAGATAATCCCCAGAGTATCAAAAGGGCTAAAGCTTTGGATGCTGGTATAAAGCAGCTTAAAAAATCCGGAGTTTATCAGCACTTGCTGTCAGGTATCAGACCAGAGCCTGGTTCCTCAGATTAGCCAATGCAAAAAGGACAGGCGGACAGATAAATGACTCCCTCAACTTACCCATTATTCTGGCGTCACAGCAGCTTACCTTATGTGGAGTTACGTTTGGTAGTGGATGGGCGCAAAGTCACTTATGCACCGCATTCACATCAGCAGTGGTCTGTGGGGGCTATTCTGGCTGGACAAAGTGAGTTTCTTTGTGCTGACAAGCTGCATTATGTGGAGCAGGGTGC
Source organism: Rheinheimera soli (assembly GCF_021290985.1). Classification (GTDB taxonomy): domain Bacteria; phylum Pseudomonadota; class Gammaproteobacteria; order Enterobacterales; family Alteromonadaceae; genus Pararheinheimera; species Pararheinheimera soli. Next base: position 352,421 of record NZ_JAJOYU010000001.1, on the reverse strand, counting down.
TTTGGTGGTGATGAACCCGGATCAGGTGCATGCCTGCAACCCTCGCCAGGGCTCGCCCTGGGCTTATTACATGATGCATTTGGACAAAGACTGGTTAGCTGATCTTTTACTGCAGACAGGCGTCAGAGCCCAGGATCTTTGGTGTGACACTCAAAGTGATACGCTCCGTGAAACCTCGTTGTTTGACGGTTTTGTTGGCATGGCCGGGTATTTGATGTCACCCCGGCACAAGGTTGATGAGAAAGAGCAGAGGTTAAAGACCTATCTGATCGAATTGTTTTTACAACTGGATAAACACAACCTGGCAACAGATGATCTGTTGCCAACTAACCCTTTGTATCAGGTGGCCGCTTATCTGAATGAACACTGCAATGAAGACAGAGCTATCGACAGCATCAGTGCAGAATTTGGTTACAGTTCAGGTTATCTGGTTCGCTCATTTAAGCGTCTTTTTCATATGACGCCTCATGCTTACCGGTTAAACCGCCGGGTGCAATTGGGGCAGCAGGCGTTAAAACAAGGTGAGGCCATTTCTGCAGTAGCTCTGACTACAGGTTTTAGTGATCAATCCCACTTTCAGCGGGTATTTAAACAAAGAGTAGCGGCGACACCGGATCAGTACCGCCGTTCTGTGTCAGAGCAAGATCAAGATGCAGCTCGCTGCAAGTAACAACGCCAGAGATTTATTCAGTAGTCGCATGCGTCGTGGGCTCTGTAAATACTGACGCAGCACAATACCAGCCCAAAGCCATGCCCCCAGCGATAGCCAGCAAATAGGCAAATAAAGACCGGCAAACAGCAGTAGTTGTTCAGTACTTGCTTCTGGAATATAAGCGGCAATACCGGACAAAGATGCCAGCCAGGCTTTGGGATTCAGCCATTGCATTAAAGCACCGGTGATAAAATCAGGCGCTTTAGCTTCCGGGTTATTAGTCAGCTCTCCGCTGTCACAGAATAACTGGTAGCTAAGATAGAGCAAAAAAGCGATCCCCAGCCACTGCAGAAGCAGTGTAAGTAAAGGCAATGCAGCCAGCACATGATGTAAACCAAAGCCAATAGTTAAAAACAACAGGATAAAACCCAGGGTTGCACCTGTGATAAAACTCAGGCCTTTCGCCACTCCATAACGAGCACCATGACTCACCGATACCAGATTAACTGGGCCAGGTGAAAATGAAGCAGCAAAGGCAAACAACGCCATAGACATAATAAGGGATAAGGTCATAGTGGTACTCCTGTAGTAACTCAGTCAGGCGTCGACTATGGGCCTTCTCACCCTTGCTGTATTGGATAAAACTGACCTTTCGTTTTTACTTTTGTAGTTAACCTTCAGCAGCAGAAAAATCCTTGCTTTACAGCTAAGCTGCTTAGGTAAGATGGTATTTATTCCGCTGATCATAAGGAAAAAGAGATGGCGTTGATCACAAACCTGGTGATATTTCTGGTGGCATTACTGCACTTGTATTTTCTGGTGCTGGAAATGTTTTTATGGGACAAACCTAAAGGCATGAAAGCTTTTGGCCTGACGCCACAAAAAGCGGCTGATACCAAAGTACTGGCGGCCAATCAGGGCTTATACAATGGCTTTCTGGCCGCTGGTTTATTCTGGGGCTTGTTACAGGGCATAGTGCATCAGGGCGATGCAGGGCTGGAATTTAAAGTATTTTTTCTGCTTTGTGTGCTGATAGCTGGTTTGTATGGCGCTATGACGGTCAGTAAGAAAATCTTCTATATTCAGGCTATGCCAGCAGCTGTTGCCTTAGTTTTGTTGTTTTTATCCTTGAATTAAAAGGCTTGTTAACGCTTGATACAAACAAAAAGCGCATTACCTGAGTGCTTGTCCCAAGCTGCGATTTTTTCGTAGTTATGCTCAAGCACATGCACTTCAAAATAAGGGCAAAGCAGTTGTTCCAGTTCAGCAAAACTGATGGCAACCATAGGGTGCTGGTCTTGCCAGAGATGCTTCAAATCAGCCGTGGTTTTTTCTATGCTCAGGTTCAGCGACTGCTGCTCGCCGGTACCACTGTAATTCCAGCCGGATTCAAATACAAAATGACTGTTGTTAAGAACCGCGCTGTGTCGTACGTAAGAGCTGTTGTCGATTTTGTCTTTATCCACTGAATTAAAACAAAATACGCCACCAGGTTTTAACGCACTAAATACACTGGCGATGCAGGCTTTCAGGTTTTTTATGCTGGCGCTGTAATGGATGGAGTATAAAAAACAGGTGACCAGGTCCACAGGATGTTCCAGTTGAAAATCACACATATTCTGCAGTATAAAGCGGGCTTCAGGGCAACGTTGCTGCGCTTTATCCAGCATAGGCTGGTTTAAATCCAAGCCGCTGCTTTGGTAACCAGCGTCCAGAAAATGACGGATATGTGGCCCTGTACCACAAGCTAAATCCAGATGTGTTTTGCCTTCAGTACCAAAAAACTGATGCAACCTGCGCGCACTCTGGCTTTGCGCCTGATAGTCGATATCAGCACACATCAGGTCGTAATAACCGGACAAGTCTGTATACAAAGCATTAGATGAGTGCATAGAGGATTTAGTGCTCAATTTTTCGGCCGCGCATCATATATCAGTTCGGTGTTTTTGCGAAGTCAGTTTGAGCAGTTCAGAGCAACCAGGCTCTGGATTTTGCGGAAATACAGCCTTGATCCTAAAAAACACTTGCCAAGCAGGGGGGAATAACGAGACCCTATAGCACTTTTATTCTGCTGTTGGCTGAATTTCCGGCCAGTGCACCAAGGAGATCCCATGTCTAAACCTAAAAGCCGTCGTTTACAGAAAAAGCTCTATTTGGGCGAATTTACTGAATACGGTTTTATGTTGTCCTGTTCATTAGGCCTGGAGTCTGATCAGGATTTCAGCAAATTGCTGGACCAATTTATTACTGTGATTGAAAGCCGTGATCTGGTGATGGCCGGCGGTGGCGATAAAACTCAGTTTGAAGCCTTTATCTGGTCTGCACACCGTTATGGTTCTGCCACACAGGAAGATATCTCTGTGATCACCGCATGGTTTAAAGCTCTGCCTTCTGTTGACCAATTAAAGGTTAGTGAGTTGGTCGATGCGAACTATGGCGTAAGTTTTTAACAGATAAAATTTTTTCCGAGTTTTACCATCAGGATCCGGCTGCTATGCCGGATTTTTTTTAAGCTATAGCTGACAACAGCATTAAATTTTCATGATGACTTCATGCTGTCATTTACCGGACCTTAGACTGTTGTTTCTAATTTCGCTTTTAATCTGGAAAGCGAAGTTGGGACAAAACAACAATCATCAATCGGAGGTCCAACTCGTGTTCAGTACATTCAAATTAACAACCTTAATGACAGTAAAAAGCTGTTTAGTTTTTTTGGCCTTGTTTCACCTCAATACTGCCAGTGCGGATGAATTTCCAAGCTGGGATACGGCCATTACCGCCTATAACGAAGGTCAGGTTAGAAAATTTCATCCCACTTTTGATTTTGATTCGGATGGCTGTTATCCGGGCACGCCATTTCATCGTTATGAATCCTTACGCCAGAACCCAGGTTTAGCTGCAACGTCCAGTTATTATGGTGGCTGCCGTGATGCGGGCTGGGGTAATACGGCCAATACCATCCACAGACAGTTATGCCAGCAAGGGACGGACGGCTGGGAGCGTTGTGCACATTTTTATGAATTGTATTTTGAGAAAGATCAGGCGGTGCATTTAACCTTTTTAGGCGGTCATCGTCATGATGTTGAGACTGTGATTGTCTGGACTCTGAAAGGCCATAATCAAGAATTTGTCAGCCATGTATCCACCAGTGCCCATGGTAACTTTGATACCCGAGCTATGAGCACCTTAGAGCAACACAATGGTCATCCGTTGGTGGTGTATCACAAACACGGCATCCGAACTCATGCCTTTCGTTTTGCCAATGCAACTGACAAAGCCAATGTGGAGTTTCTGGGCAACTGGGGCGAGTTTTATGCACCTAATATTATTAGCCATTACCGTGCTGTAGCTGTGTGGGACTCGAATGAGCGCACCCGCCATGACCGCAATACGCAATACCGCATCGCGCTGGAGCAATCGAACTTTGGTTCAGCCAGCTTTAAAACCCGTAATGATGCGCTGATCATGGAGCAAGCGAACAACAATGTGCCGCGCTCTGATGTCTTGTGGGCTAACACTTGGTTTAACTGGGATGATATAGCCGCCACCAAAGCCAAAGAGTTACAGGCAAACTACCCTAGTATTTATCAGGATATTAAAGACCGCTACTAAGCATCCATTTTTTTCAATGTGCTGCAGCTGACTGCAGCACATTGCTTGTCTTGGGTTGTTTTCGCGTCGTTGTATTTCACAGTTGTTGTCCTTGCATGTTATAACGCAGTTAACAAAAAACATCAGCACGGAGGCTCAAGTGGCTTTTACTGAGCAGGAAAAAACCGCTTTATTGCAGTTGAAAGGCGTAGGCCCCACAGTGATCCAACGCTTTGAGCAAATTGGCCTGGATTCTTTTGAAAAACTGGCCAGCCACAGCGCTGCCGAAATCGCTGAACGTGTGGCCTCTATGCTCAGAACCAGCTGCTGGAAAAACAGCCCACAGGCTTTAGCTGCTATTGAAGCAGCGATTCAACGTTCAGCTCAGGGGTTGTAGCAAGAAGTTACAGACGAAAAACAGATAGCAGAGCTTAAGTTTGAGTTCAGCATGGACTGCTAGCTTTAAAGGTACTGTGACATTCTGTTGCACTAAACCGTCTTGAAGAAGGAAACTGAAATGACGCTTAACCCAACTATTTCTCCACGTCAGCTTTTTGTACCTTTGTATCTGGCCGCTCTAATCGCCGTTAGTCCTGTTGTTGCTCAATCACAGGCCAGTTGCAGCAGCTTAAAAGGCTGTGAACTGAAGTTCTGTGAGATGGAAATTCAGCTTAATCTGGCTAAACAAACAGGTGACAATGATCAGGTTGCCGGTTTGCAAATGGCTCTGGATAACGCCAGAACCAACTGCAGTGAAAATAAATTAAAAGATGATTTAACTGAAAAGCTTGCTGATGCGAATAAAGATTTGGTGAAGTACCAGGCCGATCTGCAGCAAGCAGAGCAGGATGGCAAAAAGGATAAAGTGTTGAAATACCGTAAAAAGCTGGAAGAAACCAGCAGCGAGATCAAAAGGTTAAAAGACCAGCTGAGTCATCTGGAACAATTGCCGCGATGATCTCAGGCACCTGAGTGTGGCGCTAAGGTGCCACACTCAGAGAAGTTAATTCGCCTGTTTGTATATTCAGCATAAAATCACCATTGGGCTGGCCTTGTAAAAAGCCATGGATGATCTGAAACAAACCGGAAAATTTGCTTTGGCAGTACTGGGGCAGGGTCCAGTTTTGCCAGTTTTGAGCTTGTGGCTTTGTAGCTGCTTGCTGCAGCAGCGCGGTAAAAAAGCCATAGTGCTGCAGGCGCTGCGCAGAAATATCAGGGAGAGCCAATTCACCGGCATTTTGTAAGCGGTAAAAATCCAACACTAAATCAAAGCCTGTCCAGTGGGCGAAGTCGTCCAGCTTTAAACCCGCTATGGCGGCTTTAGTTGTGGCTTTTTGTCTGGCCTGTTGCCATGCCGGGCTTTGGCTCAATTGCTGCAACATAGCTGGCGAAAACTCCTTCAGTGTGACGCTGCTGTCAAGCTGTGAGAGCACTAACATTTGTTCACCATTTAAACTCAGCAGTAACTGCCTCAGTTCATCCGGCCAGTCCTTGGGTAAAAAGCGTAAGCGGGTCAGCTCACGTAAATGGCCACTGGCAAAGTCACGGTAGTTTTTCGACTGCAAAATGCTGGCATCCCATAATGGCTGTTTGTCTTGCTTTAACTGCTGCCATTCTTTTTGGTAATGCTCAAACAGCTGATCAAAACCCGGCACCTGCTCCAGCACTATGGTTTGTACCTTGATTTGCTCTTTGCTGGTCAGCGTCAGCAATTTATAGGCTGGCACATAAGCGGCTAAAGAGGGGGCCTGAATATTGACCAAGCTATTACCGCTGTCTGATTTCACCACAGCGGTATTATTTAAATGCATATGACCGCCAATATGCAGCTGCACGCCCAGGTCGGCTAATTGATGGCTAATTTGCTGCTGTGGGCTGCGTGATAACTGACCACGTTGTTCACCTAACAAAGTAGCTATCTGCTCTGTCTGGCCCTGATAAAACTCAATCATCGGATAATGGCTAAAAGTGATGAGTGTTTTGCCCTGAACTTTGGCTCGTTTTGCCACCTGTTTCACCCATTGCATCACTGCAGGCTTGTAGTCAAACATAGCGTTGTAACCTGCGTTGCCTGAGCTTTCAAAAGCAGCAGCTTCCAGGCCTTTGCCCTGATAATTTGCTTTAGGTTTGTACACATTGGCATCTATGGCCAACAACCAGAGGCCTTGAACAGGCTCCACCAGATAACTGGCATCAGCAATAAACTGGCAGTGGCTGTACTCTGGTTTTTTAAACGCGCCACCAGCCCCTTGCAAACAAATTTCAAACTGACGTTTGGTTAAATCTGATTGAGCCAGAGCTTGGCTGTAGTTGTAATTGCGTTGATCGTAGTTGCTGAACGGTGTTTCCCAATACAGGTCATCTGCTTTGGGATAAAAGCCAAAGTCCGATAGCTCTGTCATCAACTCGGCATACCCCAGCTCTTTTACCTCTTCAGTGCAAACCACGCTTTTCTCTTTGCCTGTACAAGGTTCTGAGCCTGGGCTGTAAATAGCCAGAGGCCTGCCGTCAGTGCCTAAGTAGTCGGGTTTGCCTGCGCTTTGGGCGTAAGGCCGTACCGGGTCGTGATTGCCAAGCGTCAGTAAAAACTTCAGGCCATGAGTGCTGCTGTAATGCTGCAGAACCTGTTTTAAACCCCGTATATGGGCAGTCTGGCCGTCGTCGCTGAAATCACCCGGTAATACCACCAGTTTGACATGACGACGCACCAGATCATCTAAAGCTGCACGCAACGCAAAGTAGTTTTCGTTAAAAAGCCGGGTCGATTGCAGCTGAGCGGCCATAGTGCGGATAGTGGCTGCTTTGCCTGTGGTTTGGCTGTGCAAGCCTTTAAAACTACCGTCAGGGAAGTTGGCATACACATCGTGAAAATGCACATCAGGTAAAAAGGCAATTTGTTGCGGAGCGCTTGCCGGAGTGGCCAGCGCTGGCAAAGCAAACAAAGCGACTACAAAGCCAAAACAAAGGGTTTTCATCAGTGGTGCTTTCCTTGAAATTCTAATAAAAAAGCCACAGCAATGCTGTGGCCTTGGTATTTTTTATCACTTAAACAAGCTGAGTAACAGTATTAGAAGTCGGCACGCAAACCTAAACTTACTCTTCTGCCTGAGAACTCATACATCACAGGGAAAGCCGGGTTCATGGTGTAACCGCTGGTTTCTTCGTCTGTGATATTGATGCCTTTTAAGCTCAGTTTGACGTTGTCTGTCAGTTGGTAACCTAAAGCAATGTCAGTTTGGCCATAAGCGTCACGGTACACTGGGTACATATTCAGGTGAATGTACTCTACGTACTTGTCTTTGTAGTTGTAAGACACACGAGCATCAAAGACGTCGTTTTCGTAATAAGCTGTAAAGTTGTAGGTCTTATCCGCTAAACCTTCTGGCGGCGTTGGTATATCTAAGTCTGAAGCACCAGTTAAACTGTTGTCCAGCATAGTGTAGTTGGCGTTGATACCAAAACCTTCCAGCGAGTCGCTCAGCATAGTTAAAGGCAACTGAGCGATCAGCTCCAGGCCTGTCACTTTGTACGAGCCTTCAGCGTTGACTGGCTGGAACACTTCAAAATCGTAATAACCGTCTAACGAACCGTCGGCATTACGTTTTTCTACGTCTTCTACTACTCCGGTCAGCTCTTCACGTACTACACCTTCGATATCTTTCCAGAAGTAAGAGGCTGCCAGAATACCGCCGTTTTCCATATACCATTCAACACCGGTTTCCCATTGTTTGGCCTTGGTTGGCTTCAGGCCAGGGTTGCCGTCTTTAAAGCGGAACTCATTCCAGCTGACTGTGCGTTTATAGGCAATATCACCCAGGGCAGGGCGCATTAAGGTTTCTGATGCAGCTGTACGCCAAATCACATCTTCTGCCACTTCAACTGTCAGGTTAAAGCTGGGTAATACATCGTTGTAGCTACCGTCTGCAGAGACTGGATCTTCAGTGTAACCTGTAGTGCCATCTTCGTTTTGAACCGGGTGGTAACCAAAAGAGGTCACTGCAGTGTCTACTGCACGTACACCAGCGTTTAACTTACTCGGCAAGCTGCCTAATTCAAAATCAAAGTTCGTCATGGCATACAAAGCTGTCACTTCTTCATCCACACGGTAGTACTGATTATCCTGAAACGGAGTGAAGAAACCAGCATAACGGAACGTGCTGCGGGCATAGTCGTTGGACACTTGCATCCAGTTCAGATCTTTGGCCTTGTAACCACCGCCAGAGGCGATATCCGTCACATAACCCAGTTCACTGTCCTCTAATGTACGGGTATTTACCCAAGAACTGTTGCCTGCTGACGGGCCCTGAATTTTGGTCTCACCAAAGTTACGTTCTTTGGATTTATCGGTATAACGCACACCAAACTGCACACTGCTCAGCGCAGGCAGCATGGACAATTCCAGTTCTTTTTTGAAGTCGAGCTGAGCGGCATATTTGTCGTCCTGCACTGCTTCCAGTTGGGTTTCATAAGCTTCAAACAGGTATTTGTCGGCAGCGTTGTACATGTCGATGCTGGCAGGGTTGGCGCTCATGACGGTTTCACCGCCATTGGCAGTCCAGCGGCTGCGCGATGGTGCATAAGCCACATGTTTCAGGTTGGCGTAGTCAGCTGTTTTCTCAGCGCCTGAGTAACCCACTAAAGCATTGATATCCCAACCATTGACCAGCCAGTCCATCGTAGCACTGTACTGAGTGAAGTCAGTTTCGTTGATACGTTCTTTGCTTAAAAATTCGTGCTGAGTGGCAGTGTAAGACACGTCAGTCAGAACCACCATACCGTAGTCAGCCAGCGTAGTATCGTCGTAGGCATGAATGGTTTCCAGCGTACTGCGGCTTGATGCTGTGTAAGCTGCTGCATCGTATTCATCTTCAGTATTGTCATAGCCACCTAACATGGCATCAAAGGTCAGACTGAAGGTTGAACTTGGTTTGTATTGGATGGCGGCTGTGCTGCCCCATTTGTCTTGCTCACTCTGGAAGACACGGTCGCCTACCTTATCCTGGAAAATAATACGGCTGGTTTCGTCTTTATCTCTGAAATCACTGACGATCACGCCAGCATCACGTTCCAGCACTGCCGCAGCCTGAGTTGAGCGTGGTGCTGAGGCTTCAAGGAAACGGCCCATAGGACGGAAATTGATGCCAGAGTTGGAGTCTGTTCTGTTGCTACGCTCTGCTTTAGAGAACGATACTAACGCGCCCCAGTCACCAAAGGTGTCGCTGGCAAGGAAAGAGAATTTAGGATCAGTTTTTTCTGAAATAGAGTTATGAGCGCCTTCAGCAGACACCACAAATTGTGCTGAGCTGTAATCAAAAGGTTTGGCTGTGCCAATTTGCACTGAACCTGCGATACCACCTTCTTCATCTGCTGCAGTAGGGGATTTTTGTACCGTCACACTTTGGATAATTTCAGAGGCAAAAATATCAAACTCAACATCACGACCACCACTGCCTGAGGCTGTAGCCAGGTTATTGATTGACACATGAGTAAATTCAGAAGGCAGGCTGCGCACATTCACTTTGCTGCCCAAGCCTTTGTTCCGCTCAATAGTGACGCCAGGCATACGTTGCAGAGCTTCTGCCAGGTTTTGCTCAGGGAAATCAGCAATGTCGGTGGCTACGATAGAATCAGAGAAACCAATGTTCTCTTTTTTCATATCAACGGCTTGCTCCAGACTTTTGCTGTAAGTGCCTTTAACCGCTATAACTTCAACTTTTTGCTCACTCTGCTGGTCTTGTGCATACGCAGGCAAACTGATGGCTGAACCCAGCAACAACTGGCCCACGGCCAAACTTAAAGCAGTGCGTTTTGATACAAGATGATGACGGTATTGATTCTGATTTTTCATTCCCAAACCCTTAGCTGATGTTTTTGTTTTTTTGCCACCATACCGCCCCCGAAAGGGCTGAGACGGTGCTCAATGACGGGCGAGATTACAGAGCAACTATGATGTTTTTATTTCAGTGATGAGAAGGGATTGAAGTGGAAGTGTGAACAAAAAGAGAGAAAAAGGTTAGGGTCCCTGATGAAAGAAAAGATGTTGAATGTAACCGATTTCATTTGTTATTTTTTGGTAAAGCACTAAAAGTTATTTTAAATCATATGTTTATGACGTATTTTTTTGCTTTTTCCGACAGTCTGCTGCCAAGGTTTTTTTGTGGTTGGTCGCAGTAAAATCACGTCAGCTTGAACCATCGTTTTTTTTACAAAGGCGATAAAACAGCATTTTTTTGCGATTAACTTTGCAACTTTATCTGTGCTGCTATGTTTCTGTTTCAGCTGGGGCTATGCGAATAAATTAAAGGTTGTGCCTGCAGCGCTGTCGGGTGCAGTATGTAAACAAACCACAAAACATAGCGTTACGCAAAAGCGCTCATTGTATTTTCAACACAGCGGAGTTGTTATGTCTGAACGTAAAACTGCCAAAGATTTTCATCCTGAAACCCTGCGTTTATTTGACCGTTATGTGCATGGCGATATCAGCCGACGTGACTTTTTAGCAGGTGCAGCAAAATTTGCTGTGGCAGGCATGACAGCTGTGACGATTTTGCAGGCATTGACTCCCAACTATGCGATGGGGCAGCAAATTCAACCTGACGACCCTGCAGTTGATGCGCAATATCTGACCTATCCAAGTCCAAAAGGTTATGGTGAATTACGGGGCTATCTGGCGCAGCCTAAACAGCAAAATGGCAAATTACCGCTGGTGCTGGTGGTGCATGAAAACCGTGGTCTGAATCCTCATATCGAAGATGTAACACGTCGTCTGGCTTTGGCCGGTTTTATTGCCTTTGCACCTGATGCCTTGTATCCACTGGGCGGTTATCCGGGGGATGAAGACAAGGCCCGGCAATTGTTTGGCACTTTGGATCAGGACAAAACCCGCCAAGACTTTATTGAAAGCGTGCGTATTTTACAAAAGCTGCCCGAAGGTAACGGCAAAGTAGGGGTTGTGGGCTTTTGTTATGGTGGCGGCATGGCGAACTTTCTTGCCACAGAATTAGCGGATTTAGCAGCAGCTGTACCTTTTTATGGCCGTCAGGGCGATTTGGACAAAGTGGCTGCTATTAAAGCGCCGTTGTTAATCCATTACGCCAGTGACGACGAGCGGGTAAATGCTGGTGCCAAAGCCTACGACGAGGCGTTAAAAGCGGCAGGCAAAAACGCACAGAGTTTTATCTATCCGGATACCCAACACGGTTTTCATAACGACACCACACCACGTTATGACCAAGCCGCTGCAGAGCTGGCGTGGAGTCGTACTATCGAATTTTTTAAACAGCATTTGCGTTGATAGTAAAGCGGAGCACAACCTTTAATGAATTACCAGGCTATTAATTTTAAAGACAAGTTTGCAAAGTTCGACAACCACTGGTCGCCCCGGGTGATTGCAGAGATGAATGATTACCAGTTTAAGCTGGTGAAAGTTGAGGGAGACTTTGTCTGGCATGATCACCCTGATACCGATGAAGTGTTTATTGTGGTAAACGGCGTGCTGGATATTGAATTTGAAGATGGCCAAGTGACCTTGCAAGCGGGCGAAATGTTTGTAGTGCCTAAAGGCGTAAAGCATAAACCCAGCGCCAAAGATGAATGTCAGATCTTATTGGTAGAACCTAAAGGTGTGGTGAATACGGGTGATACCCAAAGCGTGCTTACCGCCCAGAACGATGTGTGGATATAGAGTGGCAGAGTTTTTTTAATGAGTAATAAAATCAGAAATATTCAGAAAACGCTGTTGTCGGATAACTGGTACAGCCTGAATAAGTATTCTTTTGAGTACCAGAGCCATAGTGGTGAATGGCAACAGCAGCACCGTGAAGCCTATGACCGCGGTAATGGCGCTACTATTTTGTTGTACAACAACAGCAAAGGTACAGTGATCCTGACCCGACAGTTCCGTTTGCCGACTTATATCAATGGTAATGCAGATGGTTTACTGATTGAAACTTGCGCCGGTTTGCTGGAGCAGGACAATCCGGAAGACTGCATTAAACGCGAAGCTGAAGAAGAAACCGGCTACAAAGTAGATCAAGTGCAAAAACTATTTGAAGCTTATATGTCGCCAGGTTCTGTCACCGAAATCATTCATTTTTTTGCAGCTGAATATGCCGGGGAGATGCAGGTTTCAGCAGGCGGAGGTTTGGCGCATGAGCAGGAAAATATCGAAGTGCTGGAGCTGGATTTTGATTCAGCCTATTCGATGATTGGAACAGGTGAAATTAAAGACGGCAAAACTATTATGTTGCTGCAATACGCCAAAATAAATAACTTGATAACCACCAAGCTTAATAATGACGACACAAGGGAGCAGTAAATCATGACCACACTGGAAGGTTTGTTTCAAATTACCGGCTGGAACGAAGAGCCTTATTCAGAAGGCGAAGATGGAGTTAAACAAAGTTACGCCAAAGTATCGCAAAGCTATAGCGGGGCAATCGAAGGTACAAGTTCTGTGCATTATCTGATGAGCTATCAGGGGGCAGGCTCAGCTGTATTTAACGGTTTGGAGACCTTAAGCGGAACTATCGCAGATAAAACCGGTACTGTGGTGATACAACACAATGGCACTTTTAAGCAGGGGGTCGCCTCAAGCGATTTTGTGATTGTGGCAGGTTCAGGCAAAGATCAATTGGCCGGAATCACAGGATCCGGTTCTTTTCGCTCAACCGAAAATGGCCAGGCGAAGTATCAGTTCACTATTCATAGCTGAAAACATAGCTGAAAACATAGCTGAAAACATGAAGCCTTGTAATCTGGGTTTTAACAGAGAGTCTTAGTAGCCGTCAGAGAAAGGACAATTTTCGTCAGTGTGGAAGCTTCTGCCTGTCAAAGGGATTAACTAAAACCTGAGATATTTTTCCTTACAGTTTCATATACTTTGTCATCTTTAATTGAGCCAGACTGCAAGCTAACTTCTGTTGCTACGGACTATAAGCATGCAGGCTCAACACTTTAAATTTCACCGCTTGGTACTGGTTGCTGTAGCCAGTTTGTATATCTGGGCTTTGTTAACCTTCGAGCATTTTAACGGCGGTGTGGTCAGCCATCATCTGTTACAACGGGACGACTTGCCTGCTATTTCAAACTGGTGGGGGGCTTTATTAGTGCCAGTGCTAAGCTGGTTTCTAACCGGCTTTATCTACAAAAGAGTAGGCAGTTCATATCCTGTCAGCATACTTGCCGGATTTAGCGCTGCTTTGCTGTTTGGTGCCACACTCTCGATTCTTTTTCAGCATGGGCAAGATCAAATACTGCCTTATATGATGCTGAGTTTGCCTTTACTGGCACTGCTGTTTCCGCTGTATCGTGCTGAATATTTGTTGGGTTTTGTACTGGCGATGAGCTTCAGCTTTGGCGCTATGATACCAACCCTCATAGGCACCTTGGTGGTCTTGATGTCTTATGTGCTGCATAAAACTCTGCGGCCTTTGCTTTGCGCTCTGTGGTCCTTTCTGACTCGACGTACTAAGTTGTAATCAAAAAAGCAGCTTGCTACTGCAGGGCTGCGGTTTGTCTCATGATCTGTGTGATCCGCTGCATTTGTGGCTATATAACGGAGCAATTCGTTATAAGTTATTTTTTCATAAGGCTTTTTGAATACAGGCTTTTGATACACAGAATGTGTTAGCAACAGGATAACAAGCATGAAAAACAACCTGACAGCTTTGATGTTAGCCGCTTTGATGACTATTCCCAACGCCTTTGCGGCTGAGTTTAGCCAAGGCCGACAGTTGCAATCGGCAGATGATTTTGCCGTTTTGACATCGCGTGAACGGGTGGGTATTGAAAATCGTATTCTGAGTGAACGTCTGGAGCAATTGCTGCCAAATCTGATGGCAGAAACTAAATTGGATATGTGGCTGGTGATCAACCGGGAATATAGCGAAGATCCGGTGTATTTCACTTTAGTGCCTCAGCCCACTTTCGCAGCCCGTCGCACCACTATGCTGGTGTTTTATCGTAAAGCTGATGGTTCGGTCGAACGTCTGTCTGTCAACCGTTATCCGTTTGGCGCACCTTATACTTCAGCCTGGTCGGGTGGAGATTTAACTGAGCAATGGCAGGCATTGGCTCAGGTTATTACAGAACGCAAGCCACAACGTATTGGCATCAACGTATCGGCAGATTGGGCAGTGGCTGATGGTTTAACCAAAGCCATGCATCAGTTGTTGCTGGATGTTTTACCAAAAGACTATGCAAGCCGTTTAGTTAGTGCAGAGTCTTTGGTGGTGCGTTGGATGGAGCAGCGCACAGCCGCTGAATTAGAGCTTTATCCTCAGATTGTCAGTCTGGCCCGTGCCGTTATTGCGGAAGCCTTCAGTGCCAAGGTCATTACCCCAGGTGTGACTACCACAGACGATGTGGCCTGGTATATTCGCCAGCGTTTTGAAGCTTTAGGTTTGCCTATCTGGTTTATGCCTGATGTGAATAGCCAGCGTCCGGGTGATGACTGTAAAGCGGAATCACCTTTTTGTGGCCAAAACAGGGTGATCCACAGGGGAGATGTGCTGCATACAGATGTGGGCATTTGTTACCTGAAACTCTGCACCGACACCCAGGAAATGGCTTATGTACTCAAAGCCAATGAACAGGCTGCACCTGCAGGTCTTGTTAAAGCGCTGGCAACAGGCAATCAATGGCAGGACAATTTAACCCAACAATTTAAAACAGGCCGCACTGGCAACGAAATGCTTGCCGCTACCATCAAAGAAAGCAAAAAGCAGGGCATCATCAGCAGTACTTATACTCATCCATTAGGTTTTGTTGGTCATGCGCCCGGACCAACTATTGGCATGTGGGACAATCAGGGGCCGAGTTCTGAAGGTGGCAACTGGCCTTTGTATGCCAATACAGCTTATGCCATTGAAGGCAATATCAAACAGCAGGTTGCTGAGTGGAATGGGCAGTATGTGCAAATTAAGCTGGAGCAAAGTGCGTATTTTGATGGCAAGCAGTTGATTTATCTGGCCGGGCGTCAAACCAAATGGCATCTGGTGCGGTAACAAAACACCATAGTTATCGACTAACGGCTAATGCCCAAAAAACAGCGCTAATGTTATGGTTACAAGGTTTATAAAAACGGGCCGCTATGACGGTTACCAACCCGCTTGTCTGAATACAAGGAATCTGTCCCTATGCTTATCTTTTTTGTCAGTATTGCCATACTTATCCTTGGCTACAAATTCTATAGTCCCTTTGTTGAAAAACAGGCGGGCATAGATCCTGAAGCTGTAACGCCGCAAGAGCGTTTTAGCGAAGGCGTCGATTATGTTGCTATCAGTCCGGTAAAAGCCTTTTTAATTCAGTTTCTAAATGTGGCCGGGGTTGGCCCGATCTTTGGACCTATCCTGGGCGCTGTTTATGGTCCTGTGGCTTTGGTGTGGATTGTCATAGGCAATATCATCGGTGGCGCAGTGCATGACTACTTTTCCGGTGTGATGAGTATCAAAGAAGACGGCAAAAGTTTACCTGAAATAGCAGGTCACTATTACAACGTGGTTTTTAAAGGGGTAATGCTGGTATTTACCGCCATGCTGCTGTTTTTTGTCGGGGTGGTATTTATTATGAGTCCGGCCGGGCTTTTAAGTAATTTGTCCTACTTTGAAGGCACTTTTTTAGCGGGTAATACCTTTTGGGTGCTGGTTATTTTAGCCTATTACTTCTTAGCGACTTTGCTGCCAATCGACAAAATTATCACCAAGCTGTACCCGGCTTTTGGTGTACTGATGATCGTCATGACCACCCTGATTGCAGGGGCTTTATTACTGGATGCTCCTCACCTGCCGCAGGTTGCTGATATTTTTGCTTATTTTGATGGCCACCATGAACATGACTTTTTAACGCCTAATCCTGATGGCGCGCCGATCTGGCCTCTGCTGTTTTTAACTATTACCTGTGGTGCTATCAGTGGTTTTCATTCCACTCAGGCACCTATCATTGCCCGTTGTTTAACCAATGAAAAATACGTCCGGCCTGTGTATTACGGAGCCATGATGTGTGAAGGTATTGTGGCTTGTGTCTGGGCTTTGGCTGGTATTGCCGCTTTTCCGGGTGGTTATGTGGAGCTAAAAGCAATGTTAGCTCAGGGCGGACCTGGCTTAGTGGTGAACCATATAGCCACAGGTTATCTGGGCGTTTTTGGTGGTGTGATGGCCATTCTGGCAGTTGCAGTATTCCCAATTACCTCAGGTGATACCGCCTTCCGTTCATTACGTTTAACCATAGTGGATGCTTTTAATATTCCGCAAAGCCTGCGTAACAGGCTGTTATTGTCAGTGCCAATTTTAGCTATTGCTTACTTTATGACGATGCTGGATTTCTCCTTGATTTGGCGTTATTTCGCCTTTTCCAATATGTTGTTATCCACCAGCGTGTTATGGCTGGCGACTAAGTACTTATTCGACCGTGGTACTTTGCACTGGATTGCCAGTATTCCGGCCGTGATTGGCACCAGCATGACAGTGGCTTATATAGCGACTGCTGGTATTGGTCTGAATTTACCTGTGGAATACAGCAAACCTATAGGTGTGGTTGTGGCTGTCATAGGTTTGATAGGCCTGGTGATGGCCCATAACAAGCGTACCCTGGTTGCCCGTGGTTAAAAGCCAGGCAGCAGTGAACCCCAACCGGGGGCATTGCTGCCAGCCTGTTCTGCGCTTGGTATTTGCTCAATTTCTTCAGAAAGATCAGTTACTTTGGACGTTGACGTTTTAGTCTGGTAACGACTGACTTCAGGTGAGGTTCAGGCTGGCTAGACTAATACTGTACTGGTACCGGGCTTATCTATGAGATTTTGTAGCGTCTGGACCGTGGTTTTTTATCAAATGTTGAGGGATTAAATATGGCTAATGGAACAAATTCGTTATTAAAACTGGTTGGCTTAGTGTTGTTAGTGCTGGGCCTTGGTTTGGTTTACTGGGGCTTTCAATTATCAGATTCAGTGCAGTCGCAGCTGACTGAAGTAGTGACTGGCGCAGAGACCGACAAAGTGATGCAGTTTTATATTGGTGGTGCTATCAGTATTGTGGCAGGCCTCTTTTTAGCTTTTAAGCGTTAAACAAGCAGAGGGAATGGCAATGAGTTTAACTGGATTATTAGTATTTCTTGCAATAGGTGCCACAGCTGGTTGGCTTGGCGGTCTTATTATGAAAGGCAGTGGCTTTGGTCTGCTGGGCAATATCATAGTCGGTATAGTGGGCGCTGTGTTGGGCGGTGCTTTGTTTGGTATGTTGGGGATCAGCGCCAGCGGCTTATTAGGCTCTATTGTTACAGCAACAGCAGGTGCCGTAGTTTTACTTTTTATTGCGAGTCTTGTCCGACGAGCCTAAGGCTCGTTGTTTTTTTACCCCCTGTTTTCTTCGATTCCTCTGTGCTTTATTTGCGGTATTTCTGATTTTATCCCCTTAAGTGACACCTGTTGTTTGCATCATTGTTTGCATACTAAATAGCCGAATACATAGCTTTTTGTTCACTATTTACCTATCGGTACGCTGGCACACAGACGCTTGTTCTTGGTTATGAGAAAACCTGTCTAGCTGAATGTAATGAACACCTCAGCTTTAACTACAGGAATATAAAAACTATGAACAGCTATCAGGCTACAAGGAATGTGCAAGTTATAGGACAGCAAAGTACTGCTCTGAATTTGTTATCAACAACTCAAAAAACAAGCCCATTTTTTCGTTTGAAGCCTTTGGTTTTAAGCCTTTTGTCAGTACTGACGATCCCAGCAGCTCAAGCAATGGATTACAGCAATTTTGAAGAAAATGGCTGGTCTGCTGGTATGAACATCGGTAAATCTATTGCCGGAATCGAGCAGGATACTATACGCACTGATTTAGAAAATCAGGGTTTTAATATTAACTCTGTGTTGGAAGACCGTCGCAGCGAAGGCTATAAAATTTTTGTGGGTTATAAGTTTAATCCTTATCTGGCTGTAGAAGGTGGTTACTTTAATGTGGGTGGTTTCCACGCACTTGCAAACACGACACCAACCAGCGATTTTCGCGGTAAAACCAAGCTATTGGGCTGGAATCTTGATTTAGTCGGCATTATGCCTTTTACCGAAGATTTCTCTGGTTTTGCCCGTATTGGTGTGACTCAAAACGAAACTTCAAATACCTATAGCAGCAATGGCTTGGTAGATGTCACCGGCTACAATGAAGATGGCAGCTATACAAAACACAAATACGGTCTGGGACTGCAATACAATATTTCACCTATTTTGTCGGTGCGACTGGAAGCCGAACGCTATCGCTTAGACGATTTGCTCGCTCACAGTGGTGACGTGGATATGTATTCTTTAGGTTTAATGTTGCGCTTTGGCAAAACAGAGCCAACTTATGCTGCCACTCCTGCGCCACAACCTGTACGCGCTGCTGAACCTGTGGCTGTCGCAGAAACTGCTGCTGATGAACCTGAAGTGCTGGTGCTGGAAGATGTGCATTTTAATTTTGATACAGCCGAATTAAATGACAATACCAGAGTGATATTGCGCCAGCATGTTCAGACCTTAAAAGCCAATCCGCAAGCGCGTGTGCGTATTGCAGGGTACACCTCAGCAAGCGGTACAGCTGAATACAATCAGGCCTTAAGCGAACGTCGTGCCCAGTCAATCAAAGCTTTTTTGATCCTTGAAGGTGTGGATGCCAACAGATTCAAAACTATAGGTTTTGGTCAACGCAACCCTGCTGAATACGAAGCTAATCCAGAAGTTTTACGCTCAGATGCGGCGAAAGCCAATATGCGTGGTTTGTTTGAAATTATTGTTGAGTAAGGTGAAGACATACTAATCAAAAAGCAGCCTCACATTGGCTGCTTTTTATATGTTACAGCCCTGCCAAAAGTTACTGATCGGAAGGCCGAAGCAAGGGGGTTATAGCTTTTATTTCAAGTCAAATTAACTCCGAAAATCACCGTTTTTAAGTAATTTTTTACATTGTTTTGGACACCAGTCAGCAACTGATATAGGCCGCTGTAAATATAAAAATCTATCTGTGCGACAGCACACAGACGTGCTTAGTTTGCCGTGAGAAAAGCTTCTCAGCTGAACGTGTTTTACGCGTCAGCGTCAACTAAGAGAAGGGATAGACATCATGGAAAAAAATCAAAAAATGCAGGTAAGCGCCTGTTACAGGTGGCTGCTTAGCCTGCTTGTATTGTTATTTATCACCGCTTGTAATGGTGATAAAAAAGACCCAATTCTTGGACTGGAGCCGATAGATGGGCTTCGATCTATTTTGTTATCTCCGGCCAACCCAAGCCTGGCTGCAGGTTTAAATCAGCAATTTATTGCCTTAGGCGTCTACGCTGACGGTACCTCGCAGGATATCAGCACTAAGGTTGCATGGAGTTCAGCCACAACAGCTGTAGCCTCTATCAATAACCAGGGCATGGCTTCGGCGTTGCAGCCTGGTACATCTGTGATTACTGCCTCTTTTGCCGGCATATCGGCCACTACACTTTTAACTGTCACCAATGCAGTATTAACCAGCATTAGTATCAGTCCTCTGGATGCATCAGTAGCTGACGGCTTAACCACTCAATTTATTGCAACAGGGGTGTATTCTGACGGCAGCGCTGAAGATATCAGTACAGCAGTCAACTGGTTATCCAGTGACACCTCCATCGCTGTGATGATGCCTGATCAAAGCACCTCAAGTGGTTTAGCAACAGCAGTTGCGCCTGGTACTACACAAATCAGTGTCACGCTGGGTGATTTATCGGCCAGTACCAGTCTGACTGTGACTGATGCGGTACTGATGTCGATACAGCTGGCTCCGGTCAATGCGCAGTTATTTGTTGGTGTCAGTCGGCAGTACAGTGCAACAGGGGTGTATTCAGATGGATCGTCTCAGGATATCAGTGCTTTAGTCAGTTGGGCTTCCAGTGCTCAGGCCATTGCTGCCATTGATTCTGCTGCAGGTGCAAATCATGGTTTAGCTGCAGGACTTGCTGCCGGTACTACTCAAATCAGTGCAACTTTAGGCGCAGTTTCGGCTGAAACCATGCTGACAGTCAGCAATGCGACCTTGAGCAGTATTGTGGTTACGCCGCTTATTTCCACGGTAACAACGGGTTTGTCGCGTCAGTTTATTGCTACAGCTAACTATTCAGATGGCAGCTCTTTTGATGTCAGCCGCTCAGCGGTTTGGGCATCCGCTGATACGCAAATTGCCACTATGAACGCCAATGGTGCTGTGAATAGTGGTTTGGCGACAGGTCAGGCTGCAGGCGCAGTGCAAATCACCGCAACTTTAGCTTCTGTCTCAGGTAGCGCTAGTTTAACGGTCAACAGCGCGACATTAACGGGTCTGGTGGTTACACCAGCACTGAGCAGCCTGGTTTCAGGTCAGAGCAGACAGTTTACCGCAACAGGTATTTACTCAGATGGCTCCTCAGATAATCTGACCTCTTTGGTCAGCTGGACCTCATCCGATAATGCTGTGGCTTTACCTAATGCCAATATGCAGAGCAACAGTGGGCTAGTGGCAGGACTAAGCGCTGGCACAGTGCAAATTCGCGCTACACTGGCGGCTGTATCGGCAGAAGCGACTCTGACTGTGACTGCTGCAACTTTAAGTTCTATCAGTGTAACCCCTGTGATTTCCTCTGTTGCAATGGGTCTGAATCGCCAGTTTGTGGCCACAGGTATTTATTCTGATGGTTCTACACTGAATATCAGCCAGTCTGTGATCTGGGCTTCGGCCAATACTCAAACCGCCACTATGAATGCCAATGGTAACTCAGCCAGTGGTTTGGCTACAGGTCAGGCTGCAGGTGTAGTACAAATTAGTGCGACTTTGGGCAGCATCTCTGGTGCTGCAACTCTGACAGTAACCAATGCAAGCTTAAGCAGTATCAGTGTTACTCCGTTAAACCCAAGTGTGGTGGATGGTTTAACCCGTCAGTTTAATGCAACCGGAACTTACAGTGACGGCAGTACTGCGGATCTGACCCCTGTTGCTAACTGGACATCAGGCACTATTGCTGTGGCCAGTATGAACGCCAGTCTTGCTGCAAACAGCGGCCTTGCTACAGGTTTGTCTGCTGGTACTTCGTTGATCCGTGCCAGTTTTGCCGGGTTAGAAGGCAGCACCACTCTGACGGTAACAGCGGCTACTCTGACGGCTCTTGAAGTGACTCCAGAGAATGCATCAGCTGTAGTGAATGAAACTGAGCAGTTCATTGCAACAGGCGTTTACACTGACGGCAGCAGAATCAATATCACCAGCACAGTGGTATGGACGTCCAGCAATACTGGCGTTGCAGTGATGAATGCCAGTGGTCAGCCAAACAGTGGTTTGGCAACAGCAATGGCTGCAGGCAGCAGCACTATTACTGCGACTATGGGGGCTGCACAAGACAGTGCAGAGCTGACAGTGACGGCTGCTTTAGCCAATAATCCTCAGGCTCCGGCTATGGGTGAACTGCAACGTTTTGTCATGATAGCCAGCCAGGCTATCACTACAACTGCAGGCTCTGCCGTCGCTGATGGTGATATGGCCATTCTTGATTTAGCCCGCACAGCTTATGCAGGTTTTACTGCTGGGCCAGTCGCAGGTCAGTTTACTCAGCTGACAAACGGTGTGTCTTATGCCGCTGATGATACAACTCCACCTTATCTAGTGCCTGTGCCTTATGCATCTATGGTGGCCTTTATTAACCAGGTTCGCACTGATTTAGGTGTAGCTGCAACATTTTTAGCCGCTGATCCTAATCCTGCTGCCGCAACTCAGGCCTTGCCTGCTGAATTGGGTGGTCTGGTGATGACTCGTGGCGTTTACCGTAATGCCGGTAATGTCATCATCCAGCAGGGCAACCTGACGCTGGATGCACAGGGCGATCCGGATTCGGTCTTTATCTTTGTGATTGCGGGTACCTTCACGACCGGAGCTCCGGGTGGAAATATTGTTCTGACCGGTGGCGCTCAGGCTAAGAATGTATTCTGGCGGACTGGTGGTGCCACTGTGTTTGGCAGCAATACCAGCTTTGCCGGTAACGTATTTGCCTGGCCACAAATCAATCTGGGTACAGGAACTGCCGTAACAGGTCGTTTGTTCTCCGTGACTGAGCAAGTCACTTTAGATGCCAATGCTGTGACCAAGCCTCAATAGAGGCTTGTCAGTCGGAGATAAGGAATAAGAAATGAAAAACTTAACAGAGTTAAATAGTGCAAAAGTGATGTTGGTTTTCGCCAGCAGCTTGCCCCTGATGATGTCGGCCAATGTTCAGGCACAAGAACACTCCAGCTATAAACAAAATGGCTGGTATCTGGGGGCGAACATAGGTCAGTCTAAAGCCAGTATTGATGCAGAAAGGATCCAGGCCAGTCTGGAAGACAATGGCTTTGGCGTTAGTTCGATTGACGAAGACAGTAGCAACCAGGGTTACAAAGCCTATGTTGGTTATCAATTTGGCACTTATCTGGCCGTAGAGGGGGGATATTTTGATCTGAATGATTTTAGTTTTCTGGCTAATACCTCGCCAATCACTGATTTCAGAGGGGAAACAGGCCTGAAGGGCTGGAATCTTGATCTGGTGGGTATACTGCCTTTGACAGAGCGCTTTTCGGCAACAGCCCGTATTGGCGTGACTCAAAATGATTCAAAAACCCGCTATAGCAGCAATGGTTTAATTAACACTGCAGCTTATAACCAAGATGACAGCTACACCAAACATAAGTTTGGTCTGGGTTTGAAATATGACTTATCAGCCGCTTTGACACTGCGACTGGAAGCCGAACGTTATCGCATGGACGATTTAGTGGGTAACAAAGGCGATCTGGATTTGTATTCGCTAGGGTTAGTCTACCGTTTTGGTTCAACCACCCAATCAGAACCGCAAGCAGCACCGATTCCTGTGCAAAGCGCACCAGTTACCTTAGTGTCAGAGGCTGTGGTGAAACAGCCT
Organism: Rheinheimera soli; assembly: GCF_021290985.1. Lineage (GTDB taxonomy): Bacteria > Pseudomonadota > Gammaproteobacteria > Enterobacterales > Alteromonadaceae > Pararheinheimera > Pararheinheimera soli. The sequence continues at coordinate 329,263 of NZ_JAJOYU010000001.1, read as the reverse complement.
GAAGTGCTGGTGCTGGAAGATGTGCATTTTAATTTTGACACTGCTGAATTAAATAACGAAACCAAAGTGATTTTACGCCAGCATGTTCAGACGTTAAAAGCTAATCCTCAGGCGCGTGTGCGTATTGCAGGGTACACCTCAGCCAGCGGTACAGCTGAATACAATCAGGCCTTAAGCGAACGTCGGGCACAGTCGATTAAAGCCTTTTTAATAGCTGAAGGTGTGGACGCCAATCGCTTTAAAACTATAGGTTTTGGCCAAAGAAATCCTGCGGAGTATGAAGCAAATCCGTCAGTTTTACGCTCAGATGCAGCCAAAGCTAATATGCGTGGTTTGTTTGAAATTATTGTGGAGTAATAGTCGGCAGACCTGAAGAAAAGCAGCCTTTAACCGGCTGCTTTTTGCTTTATAGCGACATGTATTCAGACTCAGATTTTGCACGCTCTTACAGAAATCCAGTCCGAGGTCTTTACACCTAAGTCTTGAGCGTAGCCTTCATAACGTTGGCAAAGTTGTGCTGAAGGGTTTGGATCTCGGGCTAGGATCCATGCATAGTCCAGCGATGGGCCTATAACCAGCGCCATGCTGTAGTCTGGTTCAAGTTTGGCGACAATGTAAGAGCCATAAAATGGACCGAAAAAGGACACTTTTAAGAGCCCCTTGGTTTGGGCGTCGACAAAATAAGCTTTGCCTTCCGCTTCTTCCCATTGGTTTGTTTCGCTGTTCAATCCTCTGTTGATCACTTTTACGCCACCATCCGGTCTGATGCTGTAGTGGGCTGTTACCTCAGTTAAATCACGTTCAAAGCGATGATCCAATCGGGAAATTTCATGCCATTTCCCCAAATATTGAGTTAAATCAAAAGGGCTGACCGGTTGCACAGCTTCGGGAACTTGAGTGCATGAAGTGATGAATAAAAGGCTGAACATGAAAATTAACGGACGCATAAGGCGGCTCCAGTGTGGGTTCATAATTTATACGTAAGGTTGCAGGCTTTGTATCAGAGTATATGGAATTTTTATTAAAAAGAGATCACTAATGTGAACTATTGTCATTTACTATCGTATATAATCCGGCGAAAAATATTGACTAGAATTGCAAGGGGATAGTTCGAATGACATTTAAACCTGCCTTAGTTGCTATGGCTGTAGCTCATGCTTTTGTTGTGTTGCCAGCCTCTGTCGCAGCTGAAGACTTAGCCGCAATAGAAAAAATTACTATAGTGGGTCACAAAGAAGATCCAACCAAAACCACAGGCTCTGCCTATGTGGTCAGCGAAAAAGAGCTGCAAAAATTTGAATTTACCAATGTGCACAGCATTTTACGTTCTGTGCCAGGTGTCTATGTGCGTGAAGAAGATGGTCAGGGTACTTTTCCGCGTATAGGTATTCGAGCTTCGTCTTCTGGCCGTAGCGATCGTATTGCAATAATGGAAGATGGTATTCCTGCTGCCATGGCTCCTTACGCCAACACCTCTGCTTACTATTTTCCAAACGTAGGTCGTATGAGTGCGGTTGAGGTATTAAAAGGCCCTGAAGTGATGTTTTATGGCCCACAGACTGCGACTGGTGCTGTGAATCTGGTATCAACTCCAATTCCGACAGAAGCCAAAGGTTTCCTCAATGCAGAATTAGCCAACTTTGATGGCAAAAAAATTCATGCGAATTACGGTGCAACAGAAGGGCAGTGGGCTTACCTGCTGGAGACCTATCAGAAAGAAAATGATGGTTTTCATCAGATAGATCGCTCAACCCGTGATGCAGGTATGGATCAGACTGAATACCTGGCGAAATTACGCTGGCAAAGTGCTGCAGAAGCCCGCTTTAAGCAAAGTGTAAATCTGAAGTTTTTAAATGCTGATGAGATCAATAACGTGTCTTATCTGGGTGTTACTGATGCTGATTTTGCTGAGAATCCAGATCGCCGTTATGGGTTAAGTGAGCTGGAACAAATGCGCCGCGGCCGCGAAAGCATCAGCTTACAGCACCAGATTGAACTGGCTGCGGATACTAATCTAACCACCACTTTGTATCGCAATCAGACCTACCGTAATTACAAAAGATTAAACCAGATTAACGGTGTGGGCATAGGTAACACGGGTTTAAACTGGATAGTGAACAACCAGTTGGCCGGAACCAACCCACACAATGGCGCTGCGCTTCTTCAGGGCATTTTACATGGCACTGCTGATACCACTCATGCCAATGGCGTACGTTATGGCCTGAACTATCAGAACTTTGATTCCAAAGGTGCGCAAATTGAACTGGATCAGGGCTTTGTGACCGGTGAACTCAGTCACAATCTGCGAGCTGGTGTTCGTCGCCATGAAGATGAAGCTTTTTCGTTAGGCGGTGCTCAGGTTATTTATGACCAACGCAACGGCGGGCTGATTTTTAATTCGGAAGTTGCCGGTACTGTTACGCCATCTGACGCCAAAGCGACGGCGTATTGGGTAGCGGATGAAATCAGTTATCAGAACTGGCTGTTTTTACCTGTAGTTCGCCATGAAAATATTAAAAGCCGCGCTAACCTGAATGCCGTACAAACCGAACTGAACAGCAATGACTTAACCAAAACTACCGCTGGTTTAGGTATCAATTATGCGTTGAGTGGCGAGTGGACTCTGCTGGCAGGTATGCATCAGGGTTTTGCACCTCCGGGTAGCACGGCTGTGCAAGGTACTGAAGGCGAGGAAAGCGATAATTATGAAGCCGGTGTGCGCTTCCGTCGTGATCAGACTGGTGTGGATATAGTGTCGTTTTACAGTGATTACAGCAATGCGCTGCGCAACTGTTCTGTAGCCAACAGCTGCCCCGATGGTCGTGTAGATGGCACTTTACAAACAGGTTCTAAAGAAGTGTATGGCGTCGAAATTGGTGCTTACAGTGAACTGTATCGTCAAGGTGCTTATGTGATGCCAATTCGTGCCACTTATACTTACTCGGATGGTGAATATACCCAAGCCTCTGATTCAGCCCCTGGTGTAGAAAAAGGTGATGTGCTGGATTACACGCCAAAACATATAGGCTCTGTACAGGTTGGGCTTGAATACGACACGCTGTGGCAGTCTTATATGGTTTTCAGTTATGTCGATGGCAGTTGCACTACCACAACCTGTGGACGTGCTGGAGTGGATGATGAGTTCTTAGCTACTGAATCTTTGTTCAGTGTCGACTGGAGTTTGACTTACCGTATTAATGAGTTCACTCAGGTGTACGGCAAAGTGGAAAACCTGTTTGACCAGCAACGTATCACTCACCGTGGTTCAGACGGTGCCCGTGGTAACAGCGGTCGTACAGGAGCTTTAGGCTTAAGAGTCAGTTTCTAAGCTGAATGAGACATAAAAAGCCGGTTCGCCGGCTTTTTTACTTTGTAAGCAACAATTGATAAATATGCTGGCGTAACCAGCGTCTCAGCGGGTCGTCCTGAGTTCTGGAGTGCCAAACCTGACTGATCTGCACTTGTGGTAATGACACAGGACAGGTTTTGATTAGCAAATTTGAGTTCGCCTGCACCGCGATATTCGCCACTGATTGCAGGCAGGTCAGCAGCACATCATTTTTGTGAACTATATGGGCTGGTGATAAAAAACCTGAAACTCCGGTACTGACCTGACGCTTTAATCCAGCTTTGGCTAATTCCTGATCAACCAGGCCATCCAGATCGCCCGTCAGTGTGGTCACTATATGCCTGGCTTGGCAATAGAGTTCGAGATTCAGCTCCTGCTCGGCCAATGGATGTTGACGACGCATCAGTACCACAAAGTCTTCGCTCTGCAATTGTTGCTGATAAAAACTCTCTGGTAAATCACGGTAAAAGCCAGCAATGGCCAGATCACAATCGCCACGTTCCAACTGCTGTTTAGGCAAAACCCCCTGAGTATGGCGCATCACCAACTGAACTTGTGGTGCCTGCTCGGATAACAGTGGCAGCAAGTCCGGCAGTAATAAGCTTTCTATGTAATCTGTGCTGTAGATCACCAGTCGGTCGGCCTGATTTAAAAAATCTACGTCACTTTGATGCTGATAAAAACCTTCAAGTGAAGACACCAGCTGCAATATTTCGGTGGAGATACTGATTGCTTTGGGTGTTGCAGTTAACCCCCTGGCAGCGCGGACAAAAAGTGGATCGGCAAACTCATGGCGTAGCTTATTCAGTTTATGACTAAGTGCGGGCTGACTCAGATTCAGACGAGTCGCTGCAGCGCTGACATTCAACTCCTCGTACAAGACTTTAAACAGCAGCAATAAATTCAGATCTTTATTTTTGATATTCATAATTTGGATAGCTGATATTAAATCAATTCACTTCTTTGAAGTTTAGCCTTACTGCACACTAAGCACCATCAAATCCACAGCACAAAGGTAAACAAATGAAATTATCAACAGGTCTGATACAACTTGGACTGGCAGCAGCTCTGATGTTAAACAGCAGCTTCGCCATGGCAGCAGCTAAAGTACTGATCGTAGTCACCAGTCACAGCCAAATGGGCAACACCAGTGAAAAAACCGGCTATTGGTTAGGTGAAGTCACGCATCCCTACCAAGAACTGGTCAATGCTGGTATTGAAGTCGATATTGCCAGCATTGCTGGTGGTAAAGCGCCGGTGGACGAACGCAGTCTGGCAGAGGCTGATAAGGTCAATCAATGGTTTATGGCTGACAGTGCCCACAGCAATAAATTACAGCAGACCTTGAAGCTGGACGCTTTAAAAGCCTCAGATTACAACGCTGTGCTTTTTGCCGGTGGTCACGGCACCATGTGGGATTTCCCGCAGGATAAAGCGTTACAACAATTTGCTGCAGATCTCTATCAGAACAATGGCATAGTGGCAGCAGTTTGTCATGGTCCTGCTGCTTTACTGAATATCAAACTGGCTGATGGCAGCTATCTGATTTCAGGGAAAGCAGTGACAGGTTTTAGCAACAGTGAAGAAGAGCAGGTAAAACTGACCAAGGTTGTCCCATTCTCTTTGCAAGATGAACTGATCAAACGCGGTTCCAGCTACAGTGCAGCAGCCAATTGGCAAAGTAAAGTGGTGGTGGATCAGCGTCTGGTGACGGGGCAGAATCCACAATCAGCTACCGCTGTTGGGGTTGCTTTAGTCCAGTTACTCACTATTAAATAGTTCCTATCTCACAGGTGCTACATAACCACAGTTTGGCTCAAAGCTGTGGTTATGTTTCGTTTCCGTTGCTTTTCACCTCTGTAGTGCAAAAAAATTGAACACTGCCAGTGCTGTTGAAACTGGCTCAGTACGTAAAACTTATCTACTCTCACACCAGTGATGTTTTGGATCTATGGTTATGTGGTTTAGATTTTGTATTTTTTTACTGAGTTTTAGTTTTACAGCGAATGGGTATGCAGCGCCAAAACAACAGGTGTTATTGCTGACTTATCATCTGAAAGCCCCTTATGTGATTGATTGGGGAGAAGAGCGTGGCTTGTATTTTGATTTGGCCTCGTACTTAAACCACAAAACAGACAAGTACCAGTTTAAAACCGAGTTAATGCCAAGAAAGCGACTGGATGCCTTATTGGCAGAACCTTTTGTCGATGTCGTCCTAGGGGTTCAACCCACCTGGTTTAAGCCTCTGGCAGAAAAAATGCTGTTTACCGCTGCTTTTTTGCATGACAAGGATATGTTTGTATCTGATGCGAGAAAACCAGTGCGGGATCAGGACCTGACTGATTTAACAGGAAAAACCTTTATTGGCTCACAAGGCTATACATACAAAGGCATAGATGAGGTGGTTGCCTCTGGCATCTTGCAGCGGGTCGATACCTTACAGGAAGATTATGTGCTGGATATGCTGAGGTTGGGGCGTGGCGACTTTACCATCATCAGTTCTTCCACTTTGTCTTATAAATTCAGTCACGGTGAACAGGCCAGACATTTTTATGTCGCCAAAACACCTCATGACGTGATCCAACGTCGCTTTATGCTCAGTAAAACCGATCCGCAGCTGCATCAGTTTTTACAGCAAGTGATCCAACAAATGCCTGCCGATCAGGAGTGGCAACTGTTATTGGCTAAATACCAAATTCAGCAGGCCATGGTAAAACCATGATTTATCTTTTGTTTTCATCAAAGCTTCGCTCTGCTGTCACATTTTTGTAAAGCGCATACAGCATGCTGAACGGGCTTAAACTTGTTGCATGCATCACTGTTCCTGGTGATTTTAGGGCCCTCAGCGGGCCCTTTTTTAATCTCTGTTTATTCAGTGTTATCAACTCTTGTTTCGTCGTTTACTGTTCACCATTTGTTGAGACATATAGAGCCTGAGTTATTCTCATTTCACTGAAAACACTACTTTTTTTTCTTCACTACAATACAATTTCAACTACTGCTACTATACTGAGCGCGGACAATCCAGGCTTCATGGCGACACTTTTCACAAACTCCCTTGCCGCCATTTAATACGTGTATCCAAAGATAGTGCACCTATCCGGGTATATAGTGAGGAATCACAAAGACGTGAATATCAAGTTCGCCGTTGCTGGCTTTGTGCTTTGGGCATGTTCTGCTTTAGCTACTGAAGTCGTAACGCATCCTGCCGTGCCTATGGACCAACTGACAGTCACTCAGTTGCGTGCCATCTATTCTATGCGGCAACAAAACTGGCCCGATGGCAAAGCGATCCGGGTCTTTGTGTTGTCAGCAAAAAATCCGATACATCAGCGTTTTGCCAAAGAGAAACTGCAGATGTTTCCTTATCAGTTGGACAGGATTTGGCAGAAAATTACCTATTCGGGTTTAGGTGCAGCGCCTGTGGTGCTGACTTCAGAGCAACAAATGCGCGAAATGGTAGCAAATACCGAAGGGGCTATAGGTTATATTGAGAATTCAGATGAACTATCCACGCTTAAAGTCATTCATGTTACGCAGTAAGCTGTGTCTTATACTACTGCTGAGCTGCTCATGGCAGTTGCAGGCAGATGAACTGCAATGGCATGGTTTTATTTCACAGGGCCTTATTCAGGCACCTGAGACTAACTTCGTTAATCTGGATGACAGTATTTCCGCGGAGTTGACCGATGTTGGAGTCAATATGTCCTGGGCTTTGTCAGAGAAGCTGCGTCTGGCTGGACAGGTGGTGTATCTGGATGGTGGCCGCCGCTATACCAAAGGAACCCGGCTGGATTACTTATTTTTGGACTGGACTTTATACAGCGATTTTGACTGGCGACTGAATTTGTTTATTGGTCGCTTTAAAAATCAACATTGGCTTTATTCTGCCACCCGCGATGTGCCTTTTACCCGCAATGCCATAGTACTGCCACAATCTGTCTATTTTGATTCTTTTCGCGATATTGCTGTGGGCAGCGATGGTTTGGCGCTAAAAGCTACCCGCAACACCAGCATAGGTGAAATTGAACTGAACTGGAGCTGGGGTGCAACCAACTTAAGTAAAGAGCAAAGCCAAATCCTGCTAAGTACACAAGCCCAGGGCAATGCAGATCAGGACTATGTGCATCAGGCCAGTCTGTTTTGGCGACCTGATCACTCCGCCTGGCAGTGGGGTGTTTCATTGCTCGACTCAGATTTTAGCTACAAAAAAGCCGAACTGGATTTATACAGCGATGGTGCCATGACAGTGCAAAGGGTGATGCTAAATGGCCGTTACGCAGCTGAGTACTGGGAGCTGAGCAGTGAATGGGTGCAGGAGCGGCTGGATATCAGTGATTTTTATGTACCGGGTTTTAAACGCAACAGTTTTAGTCAGGGCTGGTATGTGCAGGGGCGCTATAACCTGATGCCACGCACCTGGGCACTGTTGAGTGTGGATATCTTTGATTTGGACAAAGATGATCGCAGTGGGGTTAAGTTTTCACAAAGCACAGGCGGTATGGTGCCTGCCTATTTTGGTTATCAGGATGATGTCACTTTAGGTTTAACTTATGATTTTACAGACAATCTGCGCTTAACCATGGAGCACCACTGGGTGAAGGGCACGGCACGTTTAGCGTACCCTGTGATGCCGGACTTGCAGCATAATAAATCTGAATACTGGCAAATGTGGGCTATGCAACTGATGTATTGGTTTTAAATAGCATGCGGCCTTTTGTATTTAGTTTACCCTGGAAAATTCTGCTGGCGACCATCAGCGCTTTGCTTTGTATGACGGTGCTGCAAACCAGTTTGGGTTTGATGCGAATGAGCGAGGAGTTTGATCAGCAGCAGCAGGTCAAACGTGAATCGGCACGACAGCAGTATCTGCAACAAAATACCATCATCGAGCAACAGCTGCGGGTCTGGTTGGAAAGCTTTTCCGATCTGGTGCAGTTAAGCCAGCATCCTGATTTTTCAGTTTTTATTCAGCACCTGGCTGAACAAAGCGCCAATATGCAACTGCATCTGAATATTGAACAAATTTGGTTGCACAACAGCGATATGCAACTGCTGTTTAATAGTGGTCAGCAAACCCCTTATTTTTCTCCCACTTTAGTGCAAAAGGTGCTGAAACAACAAAGCCCATCGACTATTAATTTATGTGTACAGTCTTGTGTCAAACAGCTGAGTTTGCCTGTGCTGAACGCCTCAGGTGAAGTGGCCGTGATGACAGTGACCACAACGCTGGTTGATATTTTATCGGCGTTGCATCAAAGCTTAAATTCTGATGTGGCCTTGATCCGTGCCAGTAAATCCGCAACAGGGAAAATCAACCGCGAACTGATCTCCAGCTCTAACCCAGGGTTAATCAAAGCACTGTTGCAAAAAGTCTCAGATCTTGAAGCGGATTTGGCTTTAAGTGAAGGGCTGGAATTGCATCACAATGGCCAGCAGTACCTGATCTCCGCTTTTGAAATGCAAAGCCAGGGCGTGTACCTGACTGTAGTGGACAATATCAGTGATTTTGTCGCTACTAATAATGGCTATCGTCGTCAATTGCTCATTACCTCCGTATTTTTATTTGGCGGTATGGTGCTGCTGGTCTATTTAATCATGCGCCGCATCAGTTTGAGGTTAAAAAAGCTCAGTCAGGCTTTACCTTTACTATCACAAAAACAATATGCAGGTTTTCGTCAGCAAAGCCAGTTTGATGCCAGCATCTGGCCGGATGAAGTGGATTTATTACGTCAGGCTGCTGATGAGTTAAGTATTGAACTGGAGCAACTGAACCATAAAGTAGAACAGCATACCAATGAGCTGGAAAAAGTGGCGATGTACGACTTACTGACTACATTGCCGAACCGGAATATGTTGCAGTATCAACTGGAACGTATGTTGAGCAGCCAAAGCACGGAGAACAAATTTCTGGCTGTGCTTTTTGTTGATTTGGATGACTTCAAACGTATCAACGACAGCCTGGGCCATGCGCAGGGAGATAAGTTACTGAAACTGGTTGCGCTGCGGTTAAAAGATTGTTGTGGTGTCAACGATTTGCTATGTCGTTTTGGTGGCGATGAGTTTGTTTTTGTATTGCCACAACAGGCAGATGCGGATGCGCCTTTTCGTTTAGCCAGTCAGGTATTGCAACGTATTCAGCAGCCTTTGACTATTGATCAGCAAAATTTTGTCATGACGGTTAGCATAGGTTTAACCATAAGTATGGCCACGCCGACAGATGCGGATGATTTAATTCGTCAGGCCGATTTAGCTATGCATGAAGTCAAAGTGAATGGTGGCAATGGCGCTCAGGCCTATAACCTGGATATGTATCAGCGGGTGCAGCAGCGCGTGTTGCTGGAACAGGATTTAAAAGAGGCGTTGTTACTGAACCAGTTCAGTCTCAGTTTTCAGCCCCAAATGACGATAGCCACTGGGGCTTTGTATGGTTTTGAAGCCCTGATCCGCTGGCGTCACCCCAGCAGAGGTATGGTGCCGCCGGATGAGTTTATCCCGGTGCTGGAGCAATCCAGACAAATAGTGCCGCTGGGCTATTGGATCATCGAACAATGTATGCAGCAATGCCTGAGTTTATTGCACAGTGGCTGGCATCATTTCCGTATTGCCATTAACTTGTCGGCTGAACAGTTTGTTGACCCTGAATTAATCCCAACACTGAAACGACTACTGGATAAATACGAGCTGCAAGGCTCTTATTTTGAACTGGAACTGACAGAGCGTACTTTGGTGCAGAGCATAGACACTATGCTCAACATCATGTCGCAGATTAAAGCCATGGGTATTCATTTTGCCATCGACGATTTTGGTACCGGCTATTCGTCCTTAAGTTATCTGAAAAAAATGCCGATGGACTGCATCAAAATTGATAAGAGCTTTTTGTCAGGAATGCTGGACAACGCCGCTGATTTTCAAATCATTGCTTCTACTATTGCCATGGTGCAAAAGCTGCAACTTCAGGTCGTTGCTGAAGGGGTGGAGACACGTGAGCAACTGGAGCTATTGCGTCAGCAGGGCTGTGATATAGCGCAGGGCTATTTGATTGCCAGACCTATACCACAACCCGAGCTGGCAGGTTTTCTAGAAGAACATTTCCCTAAAGGCATTTGGCGGGCTCAGAGTCTTTGACTCTGAGCTGCATATTGGTTTTTAACTCACAAGATAAAAACAAACCGGAGTTGTCGTCATAACCTGAGCTATAGGACGCTGGTATCGGCTTACTCTCAGATTGTAGGGTCAGATCCAAAGCTCTGACCCTTTATTAACGGCAAAGCTGACCTTGCTGGATATAAGGGTTTAGTATAGGCGCCATGCCTTTAAGAACTTGCAGCGGCAGGGCAGAAGTGAAACTGAAATCTTCAGCGCCTTTACCCGGTACAAAAGCGGTTAGAGTACCGAAGTGATTCTCTCCCAAGTAAAACACAAAAGTTGCAGTGCGGTTGATGGTGGTCGATTGCACAGTGCGGCCACGGATCACCTGGGTTGCCATTTTGTTATCACCCGTACCTGTTTTACCACCTATGACTAAAGGCGAACCATCAGCTTTAGTGAATGATCCCTGTAAGCGACGGGCAGTACCGCCATCTGCTACTTGTGACAAGGCAAAACGCAGGGCTCTGGCTACTTCTGGTTTCATCACGCGCTGTGCTTCATTCGGTTGATACTTGAGTTTGACTTCATAAGGTGTATTGGCGGCGAAATGCAGCTGATCCACCCTGACAGTCGGCAGTAACATGCCGTCATTCTGAATAATACCTATCAGCTCTGCCAATGATGCAGGCCTGTCGCCTGAGCTGCCTAAAGCCGTGCCCAGTGATGGCACCAGGTGATCAAAAGCATAACCCAGTTTTTTCCAGCGCTGGTGGATATCCAAAAAGGCCTCTACTTCCAACATAATGCGAATACGGGTATCCCTTGCGCTGCGGTTAGAGGTTCTGAACAACCAGCGGTACACCTGCTGACGTTGCTCTGCCGAAGCATTCACAGCTTCAGTAAAAGTGGCCTGCGGGTTTTGTTGCATAAAACTTAGCAGCCATAATTCCAGCGGGTGGACACGAGCTATATAGCCCTGATCCATCAGACTGAATTTGCCCGGGCCGTATTTGTTATACAGTTCATCAATGTCTTTGACCGTCAGGTTTTCTTCAGGCAAACGTTGCTGCAAAAAGGCACTGAATTTGGCAAAGTCCGACTCAGGTAATAAGTAACGGTGCACTGCAGCTAAACGATCCGGTGTTTGCTTTAAACCTTCGAAAAAGGTATTTAAGCGATCTTCTTCGGTTTTTTTCTGGTACTTACGCCAGAACCTTTGCAGGAACGAGCTGCCTTCTTTATCGGCAAAACGGCGTAAATATTCTTCACGACGTGGGTCTTTGTCGTTTTTCAGTAACAACGAGGTACTGCCTGCGGTCTGGTAACTGCTGCTGTAGGATACGATGTCGCGCATAATACGAACAAAAGGCAGGTTGATGGATTCTTTTAATGACTCCAGTACAGTAGGAACTCTGCTGTCTTCTTTTTTCTGGAAGTTGTTAAACACCTGCAAACCACCGCCAGTAAAAAAACGTTCGGCAGGAGAGGCTGAATAAGTGCGTTGTAAAGCTGCATCCAGCATTTTTGATAAATCACGATCAGCTGTGTGCGCCATATAAGTGGCAGCCCAGCGCGTTAAATGATCGTTTGGCGCTATTTCAAGGTTTAACAGGTTTTCCGGCAGCTCATCAATAAAAGAGTCATGCAGCTCGGCTACTATTTCCAGATAAGTGGTCAGAACCCGTAACTTCGCGGTAGAACCTAACTCAAGTTTACTACCTTCGTTTAAATCAAAAGGCTGGTCGGTATTGTCGGTTTGCACCCGCACTCTGTTACCGCCAGGCGTTTTTTCAAACAAAGTAAAACTGTAAGTGACTTTGTCGGTATTGCTGGCACTTAATAATTTTTCACCCAACAAGCCGACTTTTTCCGCGACCACAGGGGAGGCCAGGCTATTGAGGTAATGACTGACTTTTTGTTGCAGTTCATGATGCAAGGACACTTCGGCCGTTAAATCCAGCCGGTCTAAATCATAAAGCTGTTGATTCAGCAGAGTACCCAACCGACCACGAGCGACGTTAATGCCTTTGAGCGTTTGCGCATCTTGTTTAATACCAGGGCCTTTGCCACCTTTAAACAATAAACGCTGTGACATGGCTGAATCGGCCAGATCTTTATCTATCACTTTCGCATTGGCCAGCACTCGTAAATGGCTGTTGGTCAGTTGCTCTAAATCATCATGACCTTGCAATAAATAATAAGAGGGGCGACGCTGGGCTATCATTAGCGCCAATACCTGGCGTAAAGCCAAGCCTCTTAAGCTTTTATTTTGTTCTGTAGCTTCAGCATTTAATACCTGATTAAAACGGCTAAAGTCGGTACCAAACCAGGCCCATAACGCATCACCCACACCATGCACTTCACCAAAACCCGGAGCTGAGGACAGAGGTACAGAGTTTAAATAATCCAATACCACTTCATGCCGGGTTAACGAAGTGTCTGCACCATAACGATAAGCCCGCACTGAGCCTGACACCATCTGCAAAAACTTGTCGGTAAAGCCCTGGGTTAAGCCTTGTGGCGAGTGGCGGTACTTTTCAATCTGGGTTGCAAGAGTACTACCGCCCGCTGATTGCCCTTCTAAATTTAACACTTTAGTCACCTGAGACACAGCAGCCATCATAAAACGTGGCCAGTCGACAGCAGGGTTAGCGCGGGCAGGAGAGGTTAATAACTTACGGTTTTCTATAAACAGCAGACTGTCACGCACTACCGCAGGAACCTCAGCCGGGTGTTTATACACTCTTTGTGGATGAGAAAAAGAAAACAACTCTTCGTTACGGCAGTCGCCAATTAATAGTCCGCCCTGAGCTTTTTCACGGTAAGGCGGAAAAAAACCTAACTGAGTGTAAAACAGCATTTCAGGCGAAAACGCAGCTTGTTGCTCAACCACAAAATTGCGCTGGGTTAAAGCTGGAATAAATTTGGGTAATTTGGAATAACCTAAACGTTGGTCAAAAGGCCCGGCTATAGGGTAAGACACTTGTTCTGTTGGGCCTGATTGCAGCTTATAGGTCAGCTTTTTCGCATAAGCACTGATTTCTGTGGATTGATAATGGGCTGTGGACAACTCGTAGAGGACCAGCGCCGCGCCAGAAAGCAGCAATAAAATAAATAACCAGGGGATCAGGCTGCGACGACGCCGCTGCTGAACCATAGGTGCAGCTTGCTCTGACGGTCTTTCGTCGCGGTAGTTATCAAATTGCATTTGATTAAAATCTGGTGGGGATGACAAGTTCTTATCCATGAGTTCAGGCATCTGCCATTTCGATCGATTTTAACTGGTATAAGCAGGCTTTGCAGCTGAATTTTGCTGAAGTTTGCCGATCAAACATACTGATTTATCTCCAATTACTGCTCTTGCTTGATTTTTAGCTCCGACGGTGATGATAAAACCTTGCCATCAAACCACAATTCAAGACTGCGCCGAAACGCCGGATCGGCCTGAACTTTGGGTATCACAGTGTTAATGAGTTCAATTTGTTGTTTGCCCCAATCGCTATTGCTGCAACCCACGGCTCCGGCAATAGGCGCAGATAACTCTGCAATCGGCACATAAACCAAACCTTTGGCTTGCTCCGGCGCTGTTTTGTTCAGGTAAGTCAGAATAATGTCGTAGTCCAGAGTGTAATCAATACGGCCACTTTGGATCATTTTCAGTAAGGCAACAGGACCATCATCCCCAGAGCGTATTAACTCACTTTTACGATGAGGCTCCAGTAAAGGTTCTATATCCCCATATCTGCGACCTGCGGCCAGTCCAAGTTTAAAGATTTTAGCTTGGAGTAGTCTGGTCAATACCAGGGGCGTGCCAAACTGTTCAGTTAAATGATCGGCTAGCGCCTGACGGGTAATCACGCCCTGAGGTCTGTACCAATGAGTGGGGGTGCTGAACACCGCTGTTTTAGTCGGCTGGGCTCTGTGGATCATGCAAGGGAAACATAAGGTTTCTCTGTTATTTAATGCTTGATGGATACGGGTTTGCGGCATCAATAAATTCTGATGGCTGATGTTAGGCAGATGAGTTTGAATACTGGAGAGTAACTGGTCGCACAGGCCTTGCTGGTTAAAGGTGCCGCCGACTATATGAAAAGGAGGACCTGTATTAATTGCCCAGTTCAGCATTGGTTTTGATGCTTCGCCCAGACTGTAGTTGCTAAACAGCAGTACCACAAGAGCTACAACATATCGCATCAGCATAACGCCTCAAGCTTTTCTTTAACATCCTATTAATCTAACGAAAGCGCAGGCCAAGGACAAGGGTTAATTCAGTTCAGCAACTGCAACAGAGCTGCTGAACCAAAAAGTCCGGCTGAAATAAAAGCCTGACTGCGACTTAGTGATGGTGATGACCACCTACGCCATGGGCATGACCATGTTCGATTTCTTCTGCAGATGCGGCACGCACATCAATCACATCAATATCAAAACTTAAGGTTTTGCCTGCTAATGGGTGGTTGGTATCCACTTCAGCTTTAAACATGCCCACTTTGACTACAGTAACTTGACGTTGACCTTGTTCTGTATTGACCACGGCCACCATGCCCGGTTTCCATTTTTTTGCGCCCATCAGGTGTTTCACCTGAACGCTTTGAATGGAGTCGGCAGCGATCTCGCCATAAGCGTCGGCTGGGGCTAAAGTGACGGTAAATTTATCACCGGCCTGATGACCTTCCATTGATTTTTCCAGACCTTCAATCAGGTTGCCATGACCTTGCAGGTATAAAACCGGGTCCTGACTTCTGGAGTTTTCTAATACGCCAGTGTCGTCTGATAAGGTGTAATGAAACTGAACCACTGTATCTTTGGTGATTTGCATTGTCTGTGTATCCGCTGCTTGCTAAAAAAATGGCGGTTATTATTGCGCAATGCCCTTCTAGGGTCGACTTTTTTCTGTGGTTAATGCTGATTTACAGGGTGAGTGTGCACCCAGCCCAATGGATCCAGCGCATAAAAAGATTTTAATTGCTGATACAAAGCCGGATGCTGAGCGGCGAATAAATCAGGTTGTTCAAAAAACACTTCTGAAATGACCGCAAAAAACTCGGCTGGATTAGTGGCAGCATAAGAGTCAAACAAGGTAGGTAAACCCTGAGCCAACTGGCGCTGCAACTGCTCAAACTCACGGGATAACACCTGTGACCATTCTTGATACGCTTCTCTGCTTCTGAGCAAAGGTGCCCCTGTAGCCTGGCCTTTGAGTTGATCGAGCTGATGAGCAAATTCATGGATCACCAGATTATGGCCATCGTTGCAGATGGCGGCAGAGTGCAAAGTATCGACCCATGACAATACAATCTGGCCGGTTTGCCAGGATTCACCCAAACGTACCTGTGCACTTTCACTTACCACCCCTGCAGCATCTGACTGCTGGGCAGGCACCACAAAAGCGGCCGGGTAAATCAGGATTTGCTGCAATTTTGGATAATAATGAGCAGGTTTATTCAGCAGCAACAAACAAGCCTGAGCCGCTATAGTGACTTTCATTTCGTCAGTGACAGTTAAACCTGCACAGCCGACAAATTGTTTTTCGGCCACAAAAACCTGAATCAGCTTTTTCAGTTGCAGTTGCAAATCGGCAGGTAAAGCGCGGAAGTAGGGCATACGCTGCTTAAGAATGTGACGCCAGGCAGCGGGAAAAGGCTGCTGCTGAATTTTTTTCCGGCGATAGTGCCGCCAGGCAGGAGGTAAAAACACCGCAGCCAACACCACTAAGGTCACCAAAGTTAACAACAATAAAGGCACAATACCTGCTCCAAATAAGCCCTGATACTGCTGTTATGGCGCCGCTGTGGATAAAATCAAGGTCATCTGTTCAGAACAGGTTGCGTCCTGACGGAAAAAAACTATACCCTTCGAGTCATACCAAGTGACTGAGCTTTTTTATGAACCTATTTCAGCTGAATTTATCTCCGGGTTTAGTGCACCCTATCTTGTTACAACTGCGTGATCCTGGTATTCAAAAAGACCGGCTGCGATTTAAATTTAACTTAGAGCGTTTAGGTTTTTTATTGGCAGCAGAATTGGCAAAAACTCTGCCGGTACAGAAGGTTGAAGTGCACACCGTACTGGGGAAAACCGAGATCCCAGTGCCACAGCAACCTCCTGTGTTAGTGACTGTGCTAAGAGCAGGCCTGGCATTTTATCAGGGTTTTGCCAATGCTTTTGACGACGCCGACAGCGGTTTTATTGGCGCTTATCGTGTTGAAGGTGAAAGTGCGGAACAGCTTGAAATCCGGATGAATTATGCTGCTTTACCGGATTTAACAGGCCGTGATTTAATTTTGATTGACCCTATGCTGGCTACAGGCGGCTCTTTGCTTAAAGTCTGGCAGTTGATTGCAAGTCAGGCGACTCCTCGTTCTGTGCATGTAGCCGCTGCCATCGCTGCACCTGAAGGTGTCGCAGCCTTGCGCCAACATTTACCTGAAAATAGTTATTTATGGTTAGGGGCTTTGGATCAGCAACTGAATGAGCAGGCTTATATAGTACCGGGCTTGGGTGATGCAGGGGATTTATGTTTTGGGCCTAAACTTTGATGCTGAAAAGACTAAGGGTTTTGCTCGGCTAGAGGCTGGCGGATCATCCATTGTTGTTTTGGCGCTATGATCTGCTGCAATGGCAGTTGTTGAATACTGTTCTGGTCCAAAATTCGTATTTGTGGGCTGACTTGTCTGGCGTATTTTTGTTTTTCCAGAACACGTAATGCCAAATCAATACTGATACGGGCCTGGATCACAGGTGAATCTGTTGCTGCTGCCAGTAGTTGGCCTTCCTGGATCAGCCTGACGACATCAGGGTTAGCGTAATAGGCCATGACCGCAACCTTTGTCAGGTTTTCCGCCGAGAGAAAGTTCTGAGCAACACTAGCTGCGACAGCGTTTGCCAGCACATAGTCAGGTTGTTCCCGACTGAATAACTGCCGCACTAAAGTGGCTTGCGAAAAATTGTCGGTTGCACCATAACCTCCATGCAGTAAGCGAACCGTTGAACCTTGGAGTTGTTGCTTTAAAGCCCGCTCCGCATCTTGCACCCAAGCCGCCACAACTGGTCCGGGAAACCAGGCTAAGTTAATGCTCCGTTGTTGGCTGTGCTCGAGTATGTAGAGCATGCTTTTAGTCGCCATATCAGCAAAAGATACAGACGAACTGGCTGTTATGGCGTCACTATTAATGCCGTTAATTAAATCAATAACGGGAATGCCTGTATCTTTTAACTGTGCTATTAAATCGTTTAAACCTTCGCTTGAAATAGCGCCAATAATCAGCGCATCTGCTTTATTACTGACGCAATCCAGCAATTGCTGACGTTGGCGCGGCAGGTTCTCATAACCTCCGGCTTCATAAATTCCAAGCTGTACCCCCTGACGTTTAGCTTCTTCCGCTAAGCCCCAGGACACACCCCACCAGTAATGATCTTTGCCATGAGGCAATAAAGCACAGAGCCGCCATGCTTTACTGATTTTTTCTAATGGTTGGTACTCCAGTGTTTTGCCGTCGGCTTGTACTTCAACCGGAAACCAGTTTTGCTCCGCCGGTAATGAAAAGCTGAATGCTAAACTGCTCCAGAGGCAGACCGGCAAAAACGCTTTGGCCATGAAATCTCCATTTATCTTCCACTGGACTCTGCATTTTGAAGTCACTTGGGTATATATCTGCTTCAAACTATAGAAGATTTTACAGCAAAGTGATTTGTCTTTTTATCGCTCTAATGTTGCGCCAGTTTTTTCCGCAAATGCCAAAAATACCAAAGCACCATAGAAACCACCACTGGAATACTGATGGATTCAATAGTTTTGGCTGGCCACTGTGGCACCCAGTGCACTATAGCCTGCTGAGCTTTGGTTAACAGTTGCAGCGAATAGTAGCTGATGGCTACCACAGACAAACGTTCGACCGCACTTTGTAATTTCAGCTGCAAATGAGCTCTTTTATCCATAGAGGACAACAGCGTCTGATTTTGCCATGCCAGCTTTAAATTGATTTGAGTGCGCAGTAACTCGGTAGAACGGCCCAAACGTTCCGCCAATTGTTGCTGGCGCTTTAATACAGATTGAGCGGTACGCCAGGCCGGAGTTAACCGCCGTTCTGTAAAATGTTGCAACGACATCAGCCCTTCTACGGGTTCTTCTTCCAGACTTTTTAATCTGTCTAACGTCAGTTGGTAGTAGGCATGACTGGCCTGCAATCTGCTGCTGTTTTCCGAGATCTGATGTTCCGTCTGAGCCGCTAGTTGGATCAGTTCGTCCAGCAGTTGCTCATCATTACCTTGTTTTTGCTCAATACGTGAGGTGATGACCGCCAGTTGCTGCTCCTGTTGTGGCAATTGATGCAAAGCCAGTTTGCAATAAGGCCAGGCCAGCAGGGCCAGCTTACGGTAGTTGCCCAAATCAAACAGCTGCTGAACCAAAGCGCCCAAAGCGCTGCGGCTTAAACCTTGGTCCAGCACCAGCATACGGCCAGCACCTTCATTGTGTTTACGAAAATCCGTCCAGATCCGCGCTTTGCCGTTAAACACCATGCTGCTGATCAGGTGTTCACTGACAAAAAGCTCTGCCGGGTCTTTTGCTACCAGTTGATCGGGTTGCACTATGCTCAGCTGCACCACCCGGAATAACTGGCCTGGTAAGCTGGCGAACCAGTGTGGATCAGGCACTAAATCCTCTGGATCACAGAACAGACTGGATGCAGCACCGGGCCGGATAAAAGTGTAAGTAGAAAATTCGTTGTGCCGCTCCCAACGCAGCCAACTGCTGCCAAGCTGCAGGTTGCAGTCTTGTTCATGAGGCTGCAGATCTTTGCCATGTTGCTGAGCCAGTTGTTGCATGGCCTGATATTCAGCACTGCGTGAAGTGCTCGACAGTGTCAGCACAAACTGACAAAGCTGACAGGGAGAGTCCAGAGCTGGAAAAAAGCGTTGCTGTAATTCTTGTTCCAGCAAATCGCGTTGCGGGTGTTGGCGTAAATAAAGCTGAACCATAACAGACTCCAAAACAAATAGACAAACGAGCCATAGAACAGAAGCAGTATCTATACCTATGCATGACAACCAGATGTCAATTACTTGATTTTATTAGTGAATTTATTGTTTCTAGGCCAGGTTTGTCATAAAAAACAACAGCTTGATGTTCCCTTAGTGCACAAGATGGCACTAAAGAAGTGCATTTTAATTAACATTTTATTTTCAAATAAAGCAGGGCTACACTTAAAAAAGGAACACAACAAAGAGGATAGACAAATGCGAATTTTGTATTTATCGCTGTGTTGTACGGCCATGCTCTCATCAGCACCGGCTTTTGCTTTAAGCAGCTTACCCCAGTTACAACTGGCTCAGTCTTATCAGCAGCACCAAGCCGTCTCTGCTTTTTGGATCAGTGAAAAACTCGATGGTGTCAGAGCCTTTTGGGACGGCAAACAACTGCGCAGTCGCAGTGGCCAGTGGATAAAGCTACCGGATCATTTATTAAAACAATTGCCTGATTTTGCGTTGGATGCGGAGTTATGGGCGGGCAGGGGCAGGTTCCAACTGGTGATGCAAGCCTTGCAGCAAGGCTCTGGTAACACAGATTGGCAGGATATCCGGCTGATGGTGTTTGATGCGCCAACACAGCAGGGCACTTTTACAGAGCGTTTGCAGTTTTTACGGCAGCGATTACCAGAGAACGCTTTTGTGCAGTTGCTGGAGCAGAAACAATTGCAAACCAAGGCTGAACTGAATGAGTGGTTGCAGCAGGTGGTAGCTGCAGGCGGCGAAGGATTGATGCTGCATCGCGCTGATGCGCTTTATCAAAGCGGGCGGGTCAGTCATTTGCAAAAATTAAAACTGGCGGAAGATGCAGAAGCCAGAGTAGTAGCGCATTTGCCGGGCAAAGGTCAGTTCAGTGGCATGCTGGGCGCTTTATTGGTGGAATTACCGGATGGACGGCGTTTTAAGTTAGGTTCAGGTTTTAGTGTGGAAGAGCGAAAAAATCCGCCACAAATAGGGCGTCTGGTTACTTTTCAGTACCATGGTTTGACGCATAAAGGCACACCTCGTTTTGCAGTTTTTGTGCGTGAGCGACCAGAGCAGTAAAAAGCCAGTCGGCGCGACTTGCTGACTCCAGTGTTCAGCGCCAGAATAGCCATCTTCAGCTGATGAGGTAGTTATGGTTAATCTGGCCTTGATGGGGGCTTTTATTCCAACTTTTTTATTCGTTTCTGTTACACCTGGTATGTGTATGACTCTGGCTATGACGCTTGGAATGACGCAGGGCGTGCGCCGCACTTTATGGATGATGTGGGGCGAGATGTTAGGTGTGGCTTTAGTTGCCATTTTGGCTGTGTGTGGCGTTGCCGCTATGATGCTGCAATTTCCGACTGTTTTTCAGTGGTTTAAAATTGCTGGTGCGTTATTTTTGGCTTATATCGGCTGGCAAATGTGGTGGGCCAAGGGAAAGTTAGCTATTCCACAATCTGGTGTTCGTCGGGAATTATTACCACGACGCACTTTATTTAGTCAGGGTTTTGTTACCGCTGTGTCTAACCCCAAAGGCTGGGCTTTTCATATGGCCTTGTTGCCGCCTTTTATCGATAGCCAACTGGCGTTTTGGCCACAGCTGCTGGTGTTGGTTTTTCTTATTATTTTAATGGAGTTTCTGTCTATGCTGCTGTACGCAAGTGGTGGCAAAGCTCTGGGCGCATTTTTCCAGCAACAAAACAAAGTGCAGTTGCTTAACCGTATCGCCGCCAGTTTAATGTTTGGTGTTGCTCTTTGGATGCTGCTGGGTTAAGGCGTGTGCCGTTACCAGCGATAACCCAAAATCAGGCTGCTAGATCGCTGTTTTGCATGCGCCTGCCAGCCATCCCATTGGGTTCTGTTTGGTTGAAAACTCTGTAAGCTGCTGTGTTCCAGCGCAAGATTTAGATGCGCTGCCCACTGGTAAGTCCAGTTAAAAGTCCAGCTGTGGCCTTTGCCGTTATTATCATCGGTCAGGGTTAGATCTTTATCTGTCACTTCAAAATGATCGTAGCGGGCGCTGATGCTATGTTGCTCCCACTGATAATTCAGCATCAGGTAACTACTTTGATAATCTGCAACTACGACTTGTTCGCCCATAGCTGTGTCGCCTTTCAGAACCTGAGCCAGCAAGCGCCACTCTGCTGTCAGTTGATGTTGTAAAGCCAGGCTTAGGAAACGGGTATCCCAGGCATATTGCCCATCTTTAAAGGTCGTAGGCTCACCTCTGTTGTCATACCAATACAGCCGCATTTCGGTCTGATCTTTATGCAGCCAGTGAACCCCTGTGTAGTAGCCGGTTTTATGATCCAGCTCTCGGTTCGGTTCCACCCAAGCCGGTTGTAGTTCAATTTCTCCGCCTGCAGCTATGCTGGGGTAATTGGCAAAATGCACCCGCTCACCAATACTGGTTTGCAGGTTATGCAAGGCAAAACCACGCCAGGTTAAAATGGAACCCGCCGGATCGTTGCCCTGAAACAAAGCTCCCACCCACTGAACACTGTGCTCGGATTTAAAAAAACGCCCAGGCCTGCTGACAGATAACTCAACAGCTCTGGTTTTAATTTCTTCCGCTATCCAGCTGTTAATGGCAGAAAACGAATTTGTATAAGGCGAAGTCCAGGCTAAGTCGGTGTTTTCAAGCGACATAGCCGGATAAAAAATACCGGCTCTGCCACGCACTCTGTAGCCGGAAACAGGTAAAGGATTCCAGTTGATCCAGGCTTCAGTGATACCAAAGCCAGCTTCGGGGGCTCTGTGCCACTGGGCATGCACTGTGGCTGAAAAGTCGGAGTCGGTTTCAAGATGGGCCACCAGATACTGGGGGCCAACACCTGCTTCGGTATGACTGCCAAACTGGCCCGTACCTTGTTGCCACCATGGAGCTAAATAATGGGCTGTATCATTTTGCTTATTCAGGTAAAATTCGCCACGGCCCTGCAGGCTCAGCTGTTCAGAAGCCGTTGCTGCACTACACAAAAATAATGCAGGGATCAGAGAGATACACAAGTGAGCAAAACGAGCAGTGGACATCCTGTGTTCCTTATTTGGTATTCAGCCTTGAGAATAGCAGTTCGCAGCAAGGCATAAAAATAGCCGAGGCGACAAAGTTTCAGCCGCTTTCGCTGTCATAGGATGACAAGAAGCCAAAACTGCTTTAGTTTAACCAGACTTTTGTCTGCTCTGGCCCCCGGAGAATTAGTGAATGACTACTTTAGCCCGTTTATTTTCTGCTTGTCTATTGTTGTGTTATGGCCTGGGAGCTGTGGCCGCAGTTCAAATTACTGTGACCGATCAGCAAGGCCAGCCGCTGGAAGATGCTGTCGTTGAGCTGCTGGATCCGGCTAACCTTCAGTTTGCGCAAAAAAAAGCTGAAGTGAAGCAACAGGACCTGACTTTTATCCCTTTTGTTTCGGCTTATCAGACAGGCACCTCTGTTGATTTTCCTAATTTGGATAAAACCCGCCATCATGTGTATTCGTTTTCACCAGCCAAGGTGTTTGAGTTAAAACTCTATGCCAACAAACCAGAGGCCCCTGTGGTATTTGATCAGGCGGGAATTATTGCTTTGGGTTGTAATATTCATGACTATATGCAGGCTTATATTTATGTCGGCGACAGTCAGTTTTTACAGGTAACAGATGGCAAAGGAGTGGCGAACTTTACCGCTGTGCCAGATGGTAATTATCAGTTAAAACTCTGGCATCCATGGCAAAATGCCGATTGGGTGACTCAGCAAGTACAAATTAAAGATGGCCAGATGATGAATTATCAACTGGCTATTACCGCTCAGGAGAAACCAAAGAAACCGAAAAAAGGTTTTGGCGCATCCTATACCCCTTAAATTATTAACCTCAAGGAGCCGATTTATGGCCACAGTAACGTTAAAAGGTAATCCAATTCAGACTATAGGCGATTTGCCGGCAGTGGGTAGCAAAGCCCCTGATTTCACTTTAACTGGTGCAGGTTTAGCCGATTTGAAACTGGCAGATTTTGCTGGTCAGCGTGTGGTACTGAATATTTTCCCAAGTGTGGATACCCCAACTTGTGCGACCTCTGTCCGCACTTTTAATAAAGCTTTATCCGGTTTAAGCAACACTGCAGTCGTCTGTGTTTCTGCTGATTTACCTTTTGCTCAGGCGCGTTTTTGTGGCGCTGAAGGTTTAGAGCAAGTGAAAAACGGTTCAAGTTTCCGCAGTTCATTTGGCAAAGATTATGGCGTGGAATTTTCTACTGGCCCTCTGACCGGTTTACTGTCCCGTGCTGTAGTGGTTATTGGCACTGATGGCACTGTGTTATACAAAGAACAAGTGGCTGAAATTGCTGATGAACCTTCGTATGAAGCCGCTTTGGCTGTATTAAGTTAAAGTGATGGGATCAGAGTTGCTGACTCTGATCCCGTTATTTATACCCAATACCTTCAATAGAATTTTATGATGCTTATTAAACCTCTTGATGCCTTCTCTGCCCCAGCTGCACATTTATTGGCTTTATCTGACGCTTATATGGCGTCTTTATACCCTGCTGAAAGTAATCATATGGAAAGCCCGGATGCGCTGGCTTTGCCTAATGTATTGTTTTTAGGTGCTTATCTGGATGACGAATTAGCAGGCTGTGGCGCTGTTAAAATAATGTCCGATGATGGCCTTTATGGCGAAATTAAGCGGGTGTATGTGCTGGACGCTTTCAGAGGCCGTGGCGTGTCAAAACAGCTGATGCAGGCGCTGGAAACTTATCTTCTTGAGCAAAAGATCCCGTTGGCACGGCTTGAAACCGGTATTTCTCAACCCGAAGCTTTGGGCTTGTATGAAAAGCTTGGCTACCAGTACAGAGCGCCTTTTGCCTCTTATCAGTTGGATCCTCTGAGCGTTTTTATGGAAAAAACGCTGTAAATTTTTAGATTATTTACCTGTCCCCAAAATAGTTCTGGTGATAATCGCATTTTTTGGGCTAAGCTCCTTGTGCCTGATTGGTGTACGGCCATTCAGGCGTGCTACTCAGAATTCACAAAAACAAGGAGTTTGCCCCATGCATTTTTATTCACCACAGTTATGGATACTGCTGGCTGCCTCATTGCTGGCAGGTTGCAGCACTTTACCTTCCTCTACACCGCCAGAACCAACACAAACAGTGACCACAGCCCGCACTACTGAGCAGGCAACAGACTGTGTAGGAAGTATTCAGGCACCTGCTGTTGGCTTAGAGGCAACCTCAGATCCGGAGCTGTTGCAATCCGCTTTAGGCCAGCCAGACAAAGGTCAGCTTTGTATGGGCCAGGTGTTTGTAGCTACAGCTCCTGTCACTGTGTATCGGGTTTGGGATCAGGCTAAAAGCTATACTTTATATGGCCGCTGGTGGTCTTTTAGTTTGCCACAAGGCCCAACGGACCAATACAGAGAAGCCAATGCTATTTGTCCCAACTGGAGTGTACTCAACCAAATGAGCAGTTGTACCTTAAAAATCGGCAGTAAAATTGTGGTGGGGCCAGGCCAAAGTGCAGATTGTGGGGATGGGCTGGTTTATCCGAAGTCTGCTGTGAATCAGGTCTATATCAATAACGATTCCCGTAACAATGTGCTTTGGGTTGAAAACTGCGATGCTGGTAGTAACTGGCCGCACTAAAAGTCTGAGTTTTCATATTCCATTCTGGCATTGCTGTAACAGCCGTTTTGTCTGAAGACAGACGGCTTGTGTTCAAGCCTCCCTCCATTTTCATTTTTAAATCAGTAAGGATTACAGGTGTTCACTCAAATCTGTTTTTTTTGTTCATTTCTTTAATTTATAAATTTGTTTTAATTCATTATCTTGAATTGTTTTTAATGTGTTTTCAGATCTTTGAAGTGGAGTTT
Source organism: Rheinheimera soli (assembly GCF_021290985.1). Taxonomy (GTDB): domain Bacteria; phylum Pseudomonadota; class Gammaproteobacteria; order Enterobacterales; family Alteromonadaceae; genus Pararheinheimera; species Pararheinheimera soli. Next base: position 303,979 of record NZ_JAJOYU010000001.1, on the reverse strand, counting down.
CACTTATTTTTAGTGTACAACTGTGCGCTGAAATCAAGTGGAAGGACCAGTGTGAACAAAACGATCTCTTTATGTGGCCAGAGCCTCTATCGCCAATTTAGTTTAATGCTGGCGAATCAACCTAAGCTGGGTTATTACCTGCATCCTTTGTTGAACTGGCATAAGCCTGCGCTGCATCCGGATTATCACAGTGCCCGCATTGTTGATTTTTGCTGGGAAACCGATCAGATGTTGAGTGTCTGGTTAGAGCCTGCTTCGTCCTGGGCTGGTTTTACCGCAGGTCAGCATCTTTTGGTCACTATGCTGCATCAAGGCCGTTACATCAGCCGCAGTTTTAGTATCAGCTCGTCCTCTGTTGTATTTGCGCGGCAAAAACAAATCCGCATCAGTTGCCGTATTCAATCTCAAGGCGAGTTTACTAAAGCTTTGGCTGCTGGCATTGCTGAATTAACCCATTTGAGCATCAGTGATGCGATGGGAGATTTTGTACTTGAACCTAAATCTGATGCTGCGCTTGAACAGAGCATAGTGATGGTGGCTGCAGGTTCTGGCATTACACCACTCTGGTCCATGTTAAGCAGTTTACGCTGCTGGACTTCGCCTGTTGTGCTGTTTTATTGCGTCAAAAATGCAGCCCAGGCCGCCTTTTTGGCTGAACTAAAATTACTGGCGGCAAAACAACCTTTATTTGAATTGCAACTGATTGAAACTGAAACTTGCGGTCGCTTGAACTTAGTGCAGCAATTAAAAGCGAAAGCCGGCTTTTCGCTGAACAACGCTCTTTACTATCTATGTGGCCCAGCGGCGATGAGCCGTCAGTACAAGGAGGATTTGATACAACAAGGAGTGCCATCGACTGCCATTCATGCCGAACTGTTTGGCTTGGCCCTGACTGCAGCAGAAGGACCCCTAAAACAAGCCTTGTTCATGCAGCAGGGTAAGGTAACAACAGTGGAAGCCGCTGCAGGAGTGACGTTATTACAGGCCGCAGAGCATCGAGGACTCAACCCACGTTTTGGTTGCCGGATAGGCGTGTGTTATCAGTGTGTGTGTCAGAAAAAATCAGGCCAGGTGCTGAATTTACGCACCGGACAAATCTCAGGCGACGGTCCTGAACAAATTCAGTTGTGTATCAGCGCTGCGCACAGCAACCTGCAAATAGAGTTATAGGACCATGATGAAACTTACAGAACAACAATTGTCGGAATTGGCTGCTGAGCTGGATCAGGTCAAAGCTGGTGTGATGAGTCAGCTGGGTGATAAAGAAGCGCGTTATATTCGCCGTATGTTAATGACGCAGCGCTTAAGCGCCATTTCAGGTCGTATATTTATGGTGCTGGGTTTTATCACGCCCTGGTTGTGGGTTTTAGGTGTTGCGCTTTTGGCGCTGGCAAAAATTCTCGACAATATGGAAATAGGTCATAACGTCTTGCATGGACAATACGACTGGATGAATGACCCTGTGCTGCATTCACAGCGTTTTGAATGGGATATCGCCTGTGACGCTGGTTCCTGGAAACGCACTCATAACTTTGAGCATCACACCTACACCAACATCATCGGCAAAGACCGCGACTTTGGTTATGGCTTATTGCGGCTGAGTAATGATTTCCGCTGGCGGCTGCGTAATTTATGGCAGTTTGTCACTTATCTGCTGTTAAGCACCTTGTTTCAATGGGGCGTGTCTTACCACGAGCTGGCGGGGGAGCGGGTGTTTTTTGGTAAAAAGAAACCCGATCGCATCAACAGTGTCAGCCATACCGATTTGAAAAAAGCTTTTTTTGGCAAAGGCGCACGGCAGTTGTTTAAAGATTATGTGTTTTTTCCTTTGATTGCCGGGCCTATGTGGTTATGGGTGTTAGCTGGTAATTTGCTGGCGAATATTATCCGTAATTTATGGACCTCTACTGTGATTTTTTGTGGTCATTTTACCGCTGATGTTCACACTTTTACCCAAGAGCAATGCGAAGGTGAAAGCCGTGGACATTGGTATTATCGGCAAATTCTGGGTTCATCCAACTTTACCGGACCTCGTTGGTTTCATATTTTAACTGGCCATTTAAGTTGCCAGATTGAACATCATTTGTTTCCGGATATGCCAGCTTTGCATTATCTGACGGTCGCACCCCAAGTACAGGCTATTGCGAAAAAATACGGCATTGCTTATAACAGCGGCAGTTTTTTGCGCCAGTACGCTACGGTAGTTGCCCGGATTATCAGATATTCTTTTCCTGGCGGAAAAGTCACCACAGCATAAAAAAGGACATAGCCATGTTATTTGCCGATGTAATGCAGCAGTTTAAAACCGGACAGGCGGATGAGTTACAGATTGAAGTGCCAGAGCAGTGGGGCCAGGGCAGGGCTGTGTTTGGTGGCATGGCGTCAGCTTTAGCTTTAGCGCATTTAATCACAGAGCTACCGGCACAAATTCCGCTGCGCTCAGTGTCTGTGTCTTTTGTCGCACCGCTCAATGCAGGGCCAGCCACTGTATCGCGGCGCATTTTGCGTCAGGGCAAGTCGGTCATTCAGGCTATGGTGGAAATTACCCAGCAAGGACAAGTGGCTCTAGTGCTGCTGGCCAGCTTTGGAGTTGAACGTCCATCGGCTTATCAGATTAAAGCAGACGCAGCGCCAGAATTTAATACAAAGGCTATGGTGTTGCCAAAACAAGGGCCTGCACCGGAATTTACCCTGCATTTTGATTACCATATCACTCGCGGTGCTATGCCATTCTCCGGTGGAAGCGGCACGGAGCTTGGCGGTTTAATACGTTTTGCTGAAGGACAAAGCACAGCTGTCGGTGTGCTGGAGTTATTGGCCTTGGTCGACGCCTGGCCTCCGGTTAGTTTAACTTTACTGAATCAACCGGCTCCTGCCAGTTCGTTAACCTGGACTATCGAGTTTATCCAGCCGCATCAGGACGCAGAAACTAAAGCTCTGACGACTGACTGGTGGTCATATCTGGCCAGCATTGAACATGGCGCTGATGGCTATCATCATATCGAAGCAAAGTTATGGCAACCTGATGGCCAATTAGCTGCCATCAGCCGCCAGACGGTCACGGTATTCGCCTAATGCTTACCCTAGTGAAAAGTGCTTAAAATTTATACTCGCTCGGGGTTCGTGCTTCTGTTATAGTGCGCGCCCTTTTTCCCGTGCCAGTTTCTGTGTCAATAGAGAGTACCCATTTTTTGAGCAACGCCACTTTTACCAGTCTGCCGTTAGCAGAACATTTATTACAAAGCCTTGAGAGTCTTGGCTACAGCCAGATGACACCTATTCAGCAACAGGCTTTGCCTGCACTGTTGGAAGGCAAAGACATTCTGGCCAAAGCCCGTACCGGCAGTGGCAAAACAGTGGCTTTTGCCCTGACCTTGTTGCATAAACTGGCGGTCAAACGTTTCCGTATTCAATCGCTGGTGCTTTGTCCTACCCGTGAACTGGCTGAGCAGGTCGCACAGGAAATCCGTCGTTTAGCCCGCAGTCAGCACAATATCAAAGTGTTGACGCTGGTAGGTGGCGTTTCTGTTGGTCCACAAATTGGCTCGTTAGAACATGGCGCCCATATTATTGTCGGCACACCGGGTCGTATCCTCGAGATGATAGACCGCAACCTGCTGAACTTGTCTGATGTCGAAACCCTGGTACTGGATGAAGCTGACCGTATGCTGGACATGGGCTTCGCTGATGATATTGGCGTTATTCTGAAAGCTTTGCCTGCTGATCGCCAAACCTTGTTGTTTTCAGCCACGTACCCGGACAAAGTGAACGATTTAAAACGTCACTTAAAAGCTGATGCTGTGCAGGTGTTTGTGGAAGATGCTGAACAAACTGAAATAGAGCAGAAGTTTATCGAAGTAGACGCCAACGACAAAATTGCAGCTTTAAAGCAACTATTGTCCTGGCATGGCGCCAAGCCCACACTGATTTTCTCCAATATGCGCAAAGACACTCAGGATATTTGTGATGAACTCGCAGATGCCGGTTACAGCGTGATGTCGTTGCATGGTGACTTAGAGCAGCGTGACCGCGAACGTGTGCTGATGCAGTTTACCAACCAAAGTTGCCTGATTATGGTGGCAACTGATGTCGCAGCCCGTGGCTTGGATATCAGTGCTTTACCTTTGGTTATTAATTACGATTTATCCAACGACCCAGAAGTGCATGTGCACAGGGTAGGGCGTACTGGCCGGGCAGGTAGCGAAGGTCTGGCTTTAACACTGGTGACTCCTTCGCAAATGGGCCGTTTGGCCGCACTGGAAGATCAACTGGGTTTAACAGCACAGTGGGCCGAGTTAACTGCTTATCCTGCTAAAGACGGCGTGCCAGCGCGCGCGCCTATGCGTACTGTGATGATCGATGGCGGCAAAAAAGACAAAGTTCGCCCAGGCGATATAGTAGGCGCCTTAACAGGTGAACTGGGTTTGTCCTTTGACCAACTAGGTAAAATAAACGTGCTGCCTATGGTTAGTTTTGTCGCTGTTCGCAACGACGTGGCAAATGCTGCACTAAAACGCTTAAGCGAAGGCAAAATCAAAGGGCGTCAATTCCGCTGCCGCTTTGTCTGAGACTAGCTGGCCTTTTGTATGAATAAATTGGAGCCACCTTCGGGTGGCTTTTGTTTACTTATGGTTACAAAAAGTATCTGATGTAAGAGGAAAAATTGCCTAGATGCACTAAGCTCAAAGCGGATAGACACTAAAAAATAAAGAGGCCGCTTATGAACGTTCAACACTTTCTATGCAGCGCTGTAGTTTGTCTGCTGTTGTTTGGTTGTAAACCTGCTGAAACTCAAACCTCTGTTGTTACTCCTGCTGATGCCGTCACTAAAGTGGCAGAAACTCCCTCTGAACCCAAAGCCGCACCTTGCCAGCTGAAACTAGGTTTTGAATCCTGGGAACCCTACCAATATGTCGGATTGGAACAACAAGCCAGTGGTTTGGATATTGAAATAGTACAAGCCGTTGCCGGCCGTATGAACTGTACCTTGGTGCTGCAACATGGCACCTGGCAGGAGTTGCTAGGGCAGTTCAGACAAGGGCAGTTGGATGTGCTGTTGGGCGCATCCAAAACAGTTGCCCGTGAAGAGTTTGCGCTATTTTCTGAACCCTACCGTGCTGAGCAGTTTCAGTTGTTTGTGCGTAAGAACGATGCAGACAAATACAATTTTCAATCTGTAGCAGAAATGGTAGCGGCGAAACACAAGGTGGGGCTGATCAGCGATTATTACTACGGTGAACAAATCAGCGCCTTGTATAGCGACGAACATATGCGTCCACAGTTTGTGGAGTCTTCGATGAGCGAGCAAAATATCGCTGTGCTGTTGGATGATCAGGTGGATGCTGTGCTGGAAGATAGTTTTGTTGGTGCTGCTATTATCCGGCGTAAAGGGTTAGAGCAACAAGTTCAGCCCCACCCTGTGAAACTGCCTGAAAGTCCGATTTATGTGATGTTCAGCAAATCCACAGTAAAACCAGAACTGGTCAGCTCCTTTAACCAGGCGCTACAGCAGCTAAAAGACAGTGGCGATTATCAACAACTACTCAGTAAATACCAGAGTTAAACACCAAACTGGCGGGCCAGTAATGAAGCAGTAAAGCTGGCCTTTAAATAAAAGCCTCTAGGCAGGGTTTGAATAGGTTGGCCTTCAGCACCAATAGCAGAAGTTAAGGCTTTGCTATTGGCTGCTTTGGGTCTTAATTGCAGTACTTTGCCATGCGCGCCTTTAATCTGATCGATGCCACCTAACACAATCAGCTCCATCAACTCTTCCCAATCCTGTTGCAACAAGGCCTGCTGTTCAGCATCCGGACTCCATAAAAAAGCTGTGCCTATCTGACGTTCAGCCAAAGGAATAGAACGTTCAGCCAGTATGGGCACAAACAACACTTTGCTGAGCTTGCGACACACCCAGGATTCCTGCCAGTGTAACCCCGTCACATCAGTTAAAGGCGCCACACAAACATAAGTACTTTCCAGAGGTTTACCAAAGCGGTCCACAGGTAAGGTTTTCAGTTCTACGCCTAGATGAGGAAAATCAGGTTCGGCTTTGCTACCACTGCTGGCACCTAATACCAGTTCCAGCAATTGGCCTACACTACCTTTTTCCCGTTGCAGATTGGCAGGCAGTTGAAGCTGATAGTGCTCTGCCAACTGGCCTAAAGTCAGGCCTGCAATCAGATAACAACGTTCTAGTAATTCTTCTGTATTTTTGGGAGGCTGGCTCATAAAAGCGTCATAAAAGCAGCAGTGATTCAGGTCTTTCAAAACATTAACATTTTTTGGCATATTTTGCTGTTCAAAAAGTAAACAAAGCAAGTTATGCACAGTTGTAACACTGCTCAAATAGCAATCTTTTCACTATAACCCAATGTTTTTTATGATTATTTTCTATGTATTGGTTGAGTGTTATTCCAGCGATTCAAAGTTATTCAAGAACAAAAACACCCTTATGCACAGCTTTATGAACAGAGCCTGTGTAGAAGTTCACAGTGCGTGCTAATTAATCAGTTAAATTGTGGATAACTCTGTAGAAAATACAATTTGCCGAAGTCGTGACTTTATGAAAGAATCGATGAAACAACAGCTGTAACCAAGCTAGAGGTTTTTGTGATCGACGCTGAAGGCTTTAGAGCCAACGTCGGCATTGTAATATACAACCACCAGGGACAGGTGTTTTGGGCAAGGAGATACGGTCAACATTCCTGGCAGTACCCACAGGGCGGCATTGATGACGGGGAAACCCCAGAGCAGGCCATGTACCGCGAGTTAAACGAAGAAGTTGGTTTACAGCCTGAAGATGTAGAAATTATTGCTGTAACCAAACACTGGCTAAGGTACAAATTACCTAAGCGTTTAATTCGACGGGACAGTAATCCGGTGTGTATAGGGCAAAAGCAAAAATGGTTTTTGTTGCGCCTGACCTGTAAGGATGAAGACGTAAATCTGTTAAAAACTTCGCATCCGGAGTTCGATGACTGGCGTTGGGTCAGTTATTGGTATCCGGTGCGTCAGGTCGTCGCCTTTAAGCGGGAAGTGTACCGTAAGGTGATGAAAGAGTTTGCCCCTATTGCATTGCCGTATCTTCGTAGAGATGGAAAAAATGAGAAGTTAATCAGAAGGGGTTAGGAATGCTGAGCCAGTTAAGGCGCATAGTGCAGGATGTGGCGCAAGAGCCGGTACTGAATAACGCATTGGCTGGCTTAGTCTCGAACGTAAAAAATGCACTGAAAACAGAGTGTTGCTCTGTTTATTTAGCCGACTATGAGCAGCAACATTTTATGTTGATGGCCACAGACGGCTTAAATCCTGAAGCCGTTGGCCAAATTTCTATTGGCTTTTCTGAAGGCTTAATTGGCTGGGTCGGTCAGCGTGAAGAGCCAATCAATTTAGCCCAAGCTCATTTACACCCTCGTTTTAAAGTTACCCCTGAAGTCAGTGAAGACCGATTTTCGGCCTTTTTAGGCTGCCCTATTATTCATCACCGTAAAGTTCTGGGTGTATTAACCATACAGCAGGGCGAATCACGGGTCTTCAGTGAAGACGAAGAATCCTTTTTAGTGACTTTAGGCGTGCAGCTTGCCTCTGTGCTGGTGAATGCAGAAATGCGTCAGGCAGCCAGCCAGAATTCAAAACAACATAACAGTACAGGCCAGTTGCAGGGTTTACCCGGCGCTCCTGGTATCGCCATAGGTGAAGGTTTTGTACTGGAACCGTCCAGTGACTTTGATGCGATATCGCTGAAAAAAGTCGACGATCCGGAAAAGGAACTGTCGCGTTTTTACAAAGCAGTCAAAATTACCAAAGCCGAATTTAATCGTTTAGCTGAACGTATGGCCGGGCATTTACCGCCAGACGCTTTGGCTATTTTTGATGTGTACCATCAGTTATTAGACGCCGCCAGCCTTGGCAATGAAATTGAAAAACAAATTCACGAAGGTTGGTGTGCTAAAAGTGCATTGAAACGTGTGGTCGAAAAGTTTGCCCGCCAGTTTGACGATATGGACGACCCTTATCTGAGAGAGCGCGGCACAGATATCCGTGATTTAGGCCAAAGGGTACTGAATCATTTGCTCGACACTGAGCAGCGCCATCATAAATTGCCGGAAAAAGTAGTACTGGTGGCTGATAACGTCACTGCCACTATGTTGGCTGAAATTCCACGCGCTCAACTGGTGGCTATTGTTTCGCTGAAAGGCTCAGTCAACTCACACGCCGCTATTATGGCGCGTGCTTTAGGCATTCCTGCTGTGATGGGGCTGGACGAGCTGCCGTTGTTTCACTGGCAAAGTAAACGTCTGATTGTTGACGGCTACCGTGGTCAAATTTTAGTGGCTCCCGCTGAAGCTATAGTGGCTGAATATCAGGCCTTGATCAGCGAAGATGCTCAGTTGAGCGCCCGTTATCAATCCGAGATGCATTTAAACGCTCAGAGCGCTTGTGGTGCGCCTTTTAGCTTAATGGTCAATGCTGGTCTTGCTATTGAACTGGAAAGTACTCAGCCATCTTACACAGATGGTATAGGTTTATACCGTACAGAATTCCCTTTTATTATGCGCAACCGTTTCCCGACTGAAGCGGAGCAGATAGAGTTGTATAAAAAAGTATTAGCATCACATCCAACCAAAGCAGTAGTGATGCGAACTCTGGATGTGGGCGGTGATAAAGCGCTGCCTTATTTCAGCATTATTGAAGAAAACCCCTTTTTAGGCTGGCGTGGTATTCGTTTAACTCTGGATCATCCGGAAATTTTTCTGGTGCAGATCCGCGCTATGCTGAAGGCCAACATTGGTCAGGGCAATTTGCATATTTTGCTGCCAATGATTTCGGATTTAGCCGAAGTGGATGAGTCGCTGCGCTTAATCAAACAAGCCACTTTTGAACTGACTGATGAATTAGCTGGCACTGAAGTGCAGCTGCCTAAAGCCAAAGTCGGCGTGATGATTGAAGTACCGTCCATCATGTATCAGTTGCCTGAACTGGCGCGGAAAATTGATTTCTGCTCAGTGGGTACCAACGATTTAACCCAGTATTTATTGGCTGTCGATCGCAACAACCCACGAGTGGCTGGTTTGTATGATGCGATGCATCCTGCGGTATTGCGTGCTTTGCACCAGATGTCATTGCAGGCTCAGGGTTTACAACTGCCGATGAGCATTTGTGGCGAGCTGGCGGGTGAGCCTGCCGGTGTGCTGATTTTAGCCGCTATGGGCTATGACAAGTTCAGTATGAACAGCAGTAATCTGGCAAAAATCAAATGGTTGCTGCGCAGAGTCAATATGTCTGAACTGCAATTGCTGCTGCCGGAAATTCTGGCCTGTCAGTCGCCAAAACAAGTTCGTCTGCAAGTACAACGTTTCCTCGATCAAAAACAGCTATTGAACCAATTACGTGCTTAACAGCACCAAGGGCTGTTACAATGTTTGACCTTAGATGAATGTGTGTTTGCGTGACTGCGCCATGCAGATTTATTGCTTAGAACAGGATTTTTTATAGTGGACTCTTATTTTTTATTCCCGCAAATTGACCCAGTGATTTTCAGCATTGGGCCTGTGGCTGTGCGTTGGTATGGCCTGATGTATGTGATCGCTTTTTTACTGGCCAACTGGCTGGCCAATCGTCAGGCCGATAAACCAGGTTCTGGCTGGACTCGTGATCAGGTCAGCGATTTAATGTTTTTCGGTTTCTTAGGTGTGATAGTCGGTGGCCGTTTTGGCTATGTGCTGTTCTACGGTTTCAGTAACTTAATGGCCGACCCGCTGTATTTATTCCGCACCTGGGAAGGCGGCATGTCCTTCCATGGTGGTGTGTTAGGTGTGATGGCGGCTATGGCCTGGTTCGCCTGGCGCAACAACAAAAAGTATCTTGAGCTTGGCGATTTTGTGGTGCCGCTGCTGCCTTTAGGTTTGGCCTTTGGCCGTTTAGGTAACTTTATCAACGGCGAATTATGGGGCCGTACTACTGACGTGCCTTGGGCTGTGTTATTTCCAAACTCCGGTATGTTGCCACGTCATCCGTCCCAGCTTTATGAAATGGTGGCTGAAGGCATCATTCTGTTTATTTTGCTGCAATGGTACAAACGCAAAAATCCACCTGCAGGTAATGTCGCTGGTTTATTCCTGCTGGGCTACGGTACGGCTCGTTTTATTATTGAATTCTTCCGGGAACCGGACGCGCATTTAGGTTTATTGTCGATGGGTATGTCGATGGGCCAGTGGCTTTGTATTCCAATGATAGTGGCCGGTCTTGGCCTGATTATCTGGGGCTACTCTCGTGAAACCGGCTCTGAAGCTGAAAGTAAAAGCAGTGCAAAAAAAGCAGTAAAGAAAGAGAGCAAGGCATGAAGCAGTATTTAGACTTAATGCGCCATGTGCTGGAACATGGTCATAAAAAATCTGACCGCACTGGCACAGGCACCATCAGCGTGTTTGGTTATCAGATGCGTTTTGATTTAAGTCAGGGTTTTCCACTGGTGACGACGAAAAAGTGCCACCTGCGCTCCATTATTCATGAGCTGTTGTGGTTTCTTAAAGGCGACACCAATATTCAGTATCTGAAAGACAATAAAGTGTCGATTTGGGATGAGTGGGCCACAGAGCAGGGCGATTTAGGCCCAGTCTATGGCGCCCAGTGGCGTAGCTGGCAAACACCGGATGGCCGTACTATCGACCAAATCAGTCAACTTATCCATGACATTAAAACTAATCCGGATTCACGGCGTTTAATCGTCAGCGGCTGGAATCCTGCGGTATTGCCTGATACCAAATTCAGTCCAAAAGACAATGCGGCTATGGGGAAACAGGCGTTACCGCCTTGCCATACTTTATTTCAGTTTTATGTGCATGACGGCAAATTGTCTTGTCAGTTATACCAGCGCAGCGCTGATATATTTTTGGGTGTGCCTTTTAATATCGCAAGTTATGCCTTGTTGACCATGATGGTGGCCCAGGTTTGTGATTTAACTCCAGGCGATTTTGTGCATACCTTTGGCGACGCCCATTTGTATAGCAATCATATGGAGCAGGTGAACGAGCAGCTAAGCCGTACACCTCATCCTTTACCTCAAATGAAATTAAATCCGGCTATCAAAGATATCTTTGGTTTTAGTATCGACGACTTTGAGCTGGTCAATTATTTGGCGCATCCTGCCATCAAAGCCCCCATAGCGATATAAACCTGTAGGGGAGGGGCTTGCCCCCTCCCGTCCATATGCTCCACTGCATCGAGTCTGGCGAATTCCGGGATTGCAAAAACCGTCAAAAACTTCATGGCATTAATTTTGCTGTGTATCTGACAGTGATCAGCAAGCAACACCAACACCGGGGGCTACAGTGCGAATATTCGGGTCAGTCATTACAGTACTGCTGTTATGCAGCTGCAGTTCTTTGCCGCAAGGGCAAGATCTTGCCGATCCTGTGGAACTCTCAAAAGCAGCGCAGCATCCTCCCTTATTGTTTTATACCGAGCGGCTGGCTGATCAGTTGTTTCACAAATTGCAGCCTCTGGAATCCGGTGCTATAGCCGTCACTACTTTTGCTGACGTGCAATTGATGGCTCCTGATACCAGCCGCAACTCCAGCTACAATGCCTCCCTGCAGTTGCAGGAAAGTATGCAGACTGTCGCCACTCAACTGGGGTATCAGGTGAGTGAAATACGTTTAAATGACGCGGTGTTAGTGCATACAGGCTATGAAAATTCATTAGGACGCGATTTAAGTCTGTTGGCTCAAAATCAACAGGCGCGTTATGTGATCACCGGAACCCTGACCGAAGGCGAAGTCTATATCACGGTCAATGCCAAATTAATCGACCTGAAAAGCCAGCAAGTGTTAGCTGCGGCTTCCAGTGTTATTCCTGTAGATGTGTTATGGCCAAACGAACAGTTGCAGTTGCGCCATAATAAGTTGTATCGCAATTCGGAGTCTTAATCGATGACTACCTATAACCAGCTTTTTGTTTTGTGCAGCATCATTGCTGTTGCCTCTGTTTCCGGTTGTACGCCTTTGATTGATACTGACTCTAAAGGCAGGCCTGCTTTGCCAGCCAACAAGGTTGAGCTGCAACAAGGCCGTGTGACCTATAAAAAGGATCAACCTGCAGAGCGTTCTAATTCGGACGAGCTTTATGTTAATCAATACGATAGCGCCACAGTACAAAACGCCCGAATGGCAGGAATGAAGTTACATAGCTATAAGCCTGAACCTGCCATTACGGTCAATCACTATGTGCAAAGTCTGATGCATGATTTAGCGGCCAATCTGGAAGTGTTAAGTACCACTTTTAGTGTAGGGGTGACCAGTTTTGTTTATCTGGATGGGGATTACCAGCAAGGTGATTTGTTGGGTAATCAACTCTCAGAGGCTTTTATGCATGAAGCTACTCAGTTTGGTATAGCGGTAACAGATTTTAAAACCACGGATTATATTCGAGTGACTCCCACTGGTGATTTTACCTTTAGCCGCGATTTCCTCGAGCTGACTCAGCAGTTCCCCATCAGTGTTGTGTTGGGCGGAACTTTAGTTCGCCATCAGGGTGGAGTTATTGTTAATGCAAGAATGGTCAATGTAAACGATAAAAAAGTGCTGGCATCGGCCCAGGCCTTTATTCCACAAAATGTGGTGCAGGCGTTAAAGGCAACCCATAGTGCACCTTTGTTGCAGTTAAAAGCGGCTGGAACACCTTAACAGGTTGAAACTGGATAACTTTATGAACTCATTGAATTCAACTACGTCCTCGGTATCAGCCAAAGCACTGTTAATAGCAGCTGTGTTGAGTCTATCCGGTTGCGCTGCTTCAAACACTGGCAATACAGAAGTGACCACCAGTTCGTCTGCTACAGCTGATAGCCAGCAGATGGCTGACGAAGGTTTCACTGAAAACTCCGTAGTGGTCAGCTCATCCACTGAACTTTGTAAATGTGACTCTGACTCTTCATCCGAAAGCTCCAACACACAAAGTGCAACGACGTATAACAGAGATACTGAATGGTTTGGCCTGACTCAACCTTTTCAGGAGGCTGAGCCTGCCATGGGAATGACACAGGAGTCCCAGTTAGACAGTGCTGCAGTGAACAATGGTCAGCCTATTCCGGGGTTGAGGGTAAAACAATTCAGTCGCAGAACTTTACCTTCTGAATTAGCTGTGGCTGCTGCAGATCCGCAGTTGTATAACTCGGCTCCTCAGTTCCTTCAAAGCCGCAAATCATTGAGTGACTATGTGGCGCAACTGGCCTTTAAACTGGCCGGAAATCAACAGTTACAGGGTGCCAAAGTAGGGGTAGCGAGTTTTGTTTTGTTTGATTCGCAGCTTGAACACACCAGCACAATAGGCAACCAGCTTGCTGAAGAGTTGAGTACCGTATTGCCTGGTTATGGTGCTGCAGTGATTGAATACAAACTGACGAAAAATATTACCGTAGGTCCAACAGGCGATTTATCTTTATCCCGCACCATATCAAAACTCAGGAGTCCTCAGGGCATTGATTATGTCCTGATAGGTACTATGACTCCGACACGTCGTGGTTTGCAAATCACCAGCAGAGTGGTTTCTACCAGGAATAATGTTGTGATCAGCTCAGCAAGTACGTTAATTCCGGCTCTGGTGTTACAACAGCTGTAAGCCTGATACTTGTAAAGAGGGTCAGTGAGCTTGTGCCGCAAAACAGCACTCAGAAAAGATGGCCGCCCCAACAGGAATCGAACCTGTAACTGCCCCTTAGGAGGGGGCCGTTATATCCATTTAACTATGGAGCGAACAGGAGGGCTAAGCTACCACATCCATTGAGCGCTGTGAACTCCAGTCAATTCAACAGGTTCTTTATTGAACAAATCTGTCATCTTGCTGAACTTCGTTATGACAAAAGCAGGGTGCTCTGATCCAGAAGCGCTGGCTTACCTTTGCTCTTGAACCAAAGTTGCTGCATCGCCAACCTGAACATTAGCTAATAAATCCATATTCACACTCTGTGCCCAGGCGTTCTGGTGGGTCAGTTCAGTCACTTTCACTTTCAGTTCACTGATGGTCAGTTGATCCTGCAATTGACCTAAACTGTCTTTGTGCTGGCGACGATGCAGAATAGTAAGTTCGTCGCCAATTTTTAACCCTTGTTTGCTGCCAAGGTTCAACAGCACTTTGTGCTGATCCACCAGAGTGATATCAGCCAGTATGGTTTCACAGCGTAACGCTTCTTCTACATCCTGAGCTGCTGCGTTTAATACCCGTTCGATGGACCTGCCATAGTCTGTTTGCCAGAAGCGCTGGGTTTTTGGACTGATGACTGTAGTGTCACGAAAACCCCATACGGCAGAGGTTTGATATTTCTGGTTCAACAATACTTTTTGTTCCTGAATATCAGATAACTCCAGCTGCAGCTGATAAAAACGTTCACGGTCTGGATCGGACCAAAAGGTCCAGTTGTTGCCAACACGCTCTCCTAAAGAGACATCTCCCAAACTGGCTTTGAGTAAATAGCGGCCGCCATAATTGCGTTGTAATGCGCTGCGGTCGGCATAACTCAGTTCTTTTTGCCGGATAGATTGAGGCAGCAGTTTGATCAGGCTTGAACCTGAGGACTCTTCCAGTTTCTGAATAAACAAACTGGTACTGGCTTGATCCAGCTCATACAATTGCCCTGCAATGGCCTGTTCACGGTTTTCAATGATAAAGGGGCTGATCAGCAGCTCTTTTTTCAGTTGCAGATTGGCACACTGATTTTGATCAGGATAAATGTCAGCACGGATAGTGACATTGATATAGCCATATTCTTCAGTCTCTGAGACTATTTGTACATGCTGGACTTCGCCCTGAGTTTGTAAAACCATAGACTCCTGAGTCAATAAGCCGTCAGTCACTTGTTGCACTGTGCGGATAGAGGCCCCTGAATAGAGTAAGGCTTTACGCACCGCATCTTCGGTCGCAGCTGTTCTTGCTGCTTTAGTATCACCAGAGCGCAACACGGCCTGACCTGTTGCCTCGTACCAATCAGCCATGGCATTGCCACAAAGCAGTGGCAATGCCAGCATTGATAAGCTGAGCGCAGATAGACGCATGACAAATCCTCAATAAAGTAATTAAGTGAGTACGAAGCAAAAGCTATGCCTGAATTCGTGTTTCTACCAATAAAACTTAATTTATAGAAAAGGCATGGATTGTGCATTCTTTATCTCGATGAAATTAAGCGAAAGTGGGCAGAGGCACACCATGATGAACAAACTGACAATCAGCGCATTGTTACTGACCTTATTACCGGGCTGCAGTTTGGTAGCAGATCGGCATGTAGAATGGGAAACTGTTGAACCAGAACGTTTTCCGGTACTGAAAGCTGTGGGTTATGCGCCATTAAGTCAACAACCTGGAGCCACTGAGCAGGAACGAATGTTGATGGCGATGAAAGCCTCTAAGCTGGAGGCTTATCGTGAGCTGGCAGAGCAGGTCTATGGCCAAAGAATTGACGCCCGAGCCAATATGCAGCAAATGATGGTAGGCAACGATCAGTTGAGCTCTTCTGTCAGTGGCATTATTCGTGGTGCCCGGGTAGTGAAAACTTATCCGGTGGGGGATGTATACGCCACAGAGCTGGAACTGGATTTTAAACAGGTGTATGACCTGTATTTAAACAGCCAACCAGCTCGGCGCATAAAAAATGTGAAGTACTATTAATAGCTGGTGCTGCTTGCAGATCAAAAAAACCGTCAGATGACGGTTTTTTTGTCGGGTAACGGAGCCTCTAGGCTTTAATGCCTGGCCCTTTATCTACCTGAGCCGCTTTGCCTTTATTGGTGTAGGTTAACCCTGCACGGCCACGGCTTTGTAACAACTCGGTTTTAAAGCGTTCAATCACTAACTGGCTTTGTTCCACGCTTTGGCTGTTGACTTGATTTTGGAATTTACACTGAGCCAGCTTTTCTTCAAGACGCTGTAAATGCTCTTGAAACCAGCTTTGTTCTTTCGCTTCAGCCAGTTCGGGTACTACTGCTAATTGCTGATCCGCAGCCTGAACCAGTTCAAGGAGTTGGATTTTTTCTTCGGTATTACTTTTGAGTGCTTCAACATCGCGGGTCCGGATGGCGTCCAGCTCCTTCTGAAGCAACAAGAGCAGCACGTCCAGGTGCTGCTCTTGCTCATTTAGCAGGGTGAGAATAGAGGAGTTGGCGGTACTCATTTTTTATTGAAAAACTCGCCTTCAAACTGGACGATACGACGCGCCAGTTGTTCTACATTCACTTTGTATTTGCCTTCAGAAATCTCTTGTTTGATCTTATCAACTTTCTCTTGATCAATACCTGAGCTGGCTTTCGCTTTTTCCTGAGCTTTGCTGAATTGCTGCGCCTGAGACGTCAGCGACACTGAATCCTGTTTTTGTGCAGCTGTGCCTGTAGTGGCTTGCTGCTGAACGGCCTGTTGTTGCACAACCTGCTGTTTTTGAACGTTTTGTTGTTCGGCTTTATCTGCTTTCACTTGTTGAGTGACTGGCAGGCCTGTGTTTACATTGATCGCCATTTTTCTACCCTCTCTATCCGGTTTCGGATCCCTTACTTTGTATAACGGCAGCGGTCGACAGAACTTTAGTAAGAATTTAAAATTTTATTGCAACTTTTTTCACTGCAACTACTTCTGCGACTATCGTTCTGTTGGACTGTCTGTTGGTCACCTGGATCTGGTCACCAAGAATGCCATCCATCTGAGCTATTCCTACAGCCCTGACTTCAAGACCGTTATTCAATCCACTAATTGTAACTATATCGCCTTTACATACAAGACAAAGATCCTGCAATGTCACAACTTGTCCTGCTGACAGGCTTCTTTTCACTCTAGCTCCCAGTACTGAAGCCGGGTTTTTAATTAAAGAACCCCGGGCCAACCTCAGATCTGCTTGTCCAAGCGTTAACATATCGGCAGTGATTAAAGAACCTAAAGCTATATTTCGTAAACTCAGTACAGCTTCTGTTTGCTGGCTAAACCGAACTGCGACAAATAATTGCCATGTTTGCGGGCTTTGACAGCGAATTTGTACTGTCGCCTGATTGCCGACCGGACCTGCAAAACTAAACTGCAAAGGCTGATCACAGGTTTTATGCCCCAGACGTGAGTCCAGAGTTGAGATCTGACTTTGAGCACCTTGTGGAATTTCCTTCTGCTGCTTCAGCCAATCCTTTGCTGCCGCTGTTAATTGTTGAGGGCTGAAACTTGCCGCCTGTAGCGAAAATGCCGCACAAAACACTGCTGCGGACAAAGCGCAAAGCAGGGGGTATCTCAAAAAATTATCGTACATTTTCATATGGTTTCAGCTATGCTTTATCGGCAAAGGGTTATAACATACTTAAGTATGTCAATTTTCAGTCATTTTTCATCCTAGCGTGACCTAAGCAAGAATCGTTCCCGATCTCTTAGGGGGCACTAATTCTTTCAGGCAGGGGAGTCTTCTATGGCGGGTATTCTGGATTCAGTCAATCAGCGCACTCAATTGGTGGGTCAGAACAGACTGGAACTTTTGTTATTTCGCCTGAATGGTCGCCAGCGTTTTGGTATTAATGTGTTTAAAGTACGTGAAGTACTGCAGTGTCCTCCTTTAACCGCTATTCCAAAACGTAATAAATACGTCAGAGGTATTGCCCATATCCGTGGTCAGACGATTTCTGTCATTGACTTGAGTTTAGCCACAGGTGGTCGTGCTATAGAAAATACCAAAGACTGTTTTATTATCATCGCTGAATACAACCGTTCTGTGCAGGGGTTCTTAGTCCAGTCTGTTGAACGAATCATCAATATCAATTGGTCTGCAATTATGCCACCGCCAAAAGGTACTGGTGGTAAACAGAGCTACCTGACCGCAATCACTGAAATTGATAAAGAGCTGGTTGAAATTATTGATGTTGAAAAAATTCTCGAAGAAATTTCACCGTCACCCACAATGATCAGCAGCAATGTCGTTACTTCGACTATTAGTGAAGATTTGGGTGACAGACTCATTCTGATTGCCGATGACTCAGCAGTAGCCCGGAATCAGGTGAAACGCGCTTTAGAAGGTTTAGGGGTGCAGATGCACCTGGTCAATAATGGCCGTGAAGCTTTAACTTATTTACAAGAGACCGCAGCGGCCTGTCAAAATTCGGTCACTGATAAAGTGGGGCTGTTGATTTCTGATATAGAAATGCCAGAAATGGACGGCTATACCCTGACGGCAGAAATTCGCCTGGATCCGAGGCTTAAACCATTGCATGTGATTTTGCATACATCGCTCAGCGGTGTTTTTAATCAGCAAATGGTACAGAAAGTGGGCGCAGATGATTTTATTGCGAAATTTAATCCCGATGAATTAGCCGAATCCGTGCGGAAATGGTTGCATACTGATTAGAGGTTTTATGTTAGTGGCAAACAAAGAGCTGCAGGAAAGTGAATATCGTCTGTTTCGGGATTTCCTCGAACAACAGTGCGGTATTGTGTTGGGTGACAACAAACAATATCTGGTCAAAAGTCGTCTTGCGCCTTTGATGCAGCGTTTTGGTTTGTCGTCGCTGTCTGAACTGTTGAATAAAACGCTCAGCCCTTTTGAGCGGCAATTGCGTTCCGCTGTGATTGACGCTATGACCACCAACGAAACCTTGTGGTTTCGTGATAGTTATCCTTATGAGCTGCTGAAAAATCAAATCCTGCCTGAATTTGAAAAAGATCATAAAACCGTCAAGATTTGGTCGGCGGCCAGTTCCTCTGGTCAGGAACCTTATTCAATCGCAATGACTGGCATGGAGTTCATACAGGGCCGGCCTTCAGCCTTTCCTATGGGCTTGCATATTCTAGGGACTGACATTTCTAATGCGATGTTGGAGCATTGCCAGCGCGCTGAATATGACGGTCTGGCGTTGTCCCGCGGTTTGTCGCCGGAGCGCAGGAGTAAATTTTTTGACGATTCTGGCAACGGCATGATGCGGCTAAAAGATGCCGTACGTAAAAACGTTTCATTCCGTCATTTAAACTTACTGGACAGTTATACGCTGCTGGGTAAGTTCGACATTATTTTCTGTCGTAATGTACTGATCTATTTTTCTCCTGAAGTAAAAATGAAAATTATTAAACAGTTCTCACAGGCGTTAAACCCGCGTGGTTACTTGTTTCTTGGTGCTTCTGAATCCCTCTCCAGCCTGAACAACGACTTTGATATGGTGCGTTGTAATCCAGGCATTGTGTATCGCAAAAAAGTCTGACAAAAAATCTGGCCTGAGTTTTGCTTAGTATTTGCCATCTCTGAAAAACAGGATGGCAATAATGGCAATCAGCTTCGATAACGCATTTGGGCTTCACCCAGAAGCACTACTGATCCGCGACAAACGTTCTCAAGTCTTGGCCGAAAATATCGCAAATGCCGATACTCCGGGTTACAAGGCAAAAGACATGGATTTTCAAACCGCTTTGGCCGGTGCTCAGTCGCGCCAGTCTGGTTCGCTTGGCCGCACAGATCCAAGGCACTTTGAAATCTCTACAGCCCGCCATGCCGAGTCTCAGTACCGTACTCCTAATCAGCCTGATACCGGGGATGGCAACACTGTTGACATTCACGAAGAGCGAAATGCTTTTACGCGCAACAACATGGAATATCAGACGACACTGAACTTCCTGAATAGTCGTATCAGTGGATTGAAAAAAGCCATTACCGGAGCATCACAATAATGAGCCTTTATAACGTTTTTGATATCGCTGGTAGTGGAATGTCTGCCCAGCAAGTACGGTTAAATACTACCGCCAGCAATATGGCTAATGCGAACAGCATCAGCAGCAGCATTGATCAAACCTACCGTGCCCGCCACCCTGTTTTTGCCACAGCGCTGGAACAGGCTCAGCAAGGTCAGGAAAGCGCCAAAGTTCAGGTTTTGGGTATAGTCGAGTCCGACGCGCCGCTGAATGTGGAGTATGCACCTCATCATCCGTTGTCTGACGAAAAAGGCTACATCTACAAGCCTAACGTGAACATTATGGAAGAAATGGCCAACATGATTTCAGCATCACGCTCCTATGAAACCAATGTACAGGTGGCTGATGCCGCCAAACAAATGGTGAGCCGGACGCTGATGATGGGCCAACGCTAAGGGGTAAGGCATGAGTAATGTAACCAATGATAAAAGTGCTTTAGATGGTATGTATTGGGGGGAGAAACCCACAACACCGGAATCGGAAGGCAATGGTGCTTTAACCCAATCTGACTTCTTTGCACTTTTAACACAGCAACTGGCCTATCAGGATCCAACCAAGCCTGTTGAAAATGATCAGATGATAGCCCAGATGACGCAGTTCACTATGGCTGATGGTATTTCACAGCTGAATACTAACTTCAAAGATTTTGCTACCACCATGAATTCCAGTCAGGCGCTACAGGCTTCTTCTCTGGTGGGGCAGTATGTATTGGTGAAGTCAGACGATATGGTCTTTGATGGCGAAAATGCCGTGGTTGCCAGTGCAAATTTCCCTGAAGATGCAACTAACATCAAAGTGCAGATTAAAAATGCAGATGGTGTTGTCGTCCGCTCAGTGACTATCGAGGATGCCGCCGCAGGCCGTTTACAGCTTCCTTGGGATGGAACCACAGATACTCAGGCTTTGAATGAAGATGGTACTCCTAAAGTGGATAAAGATGGCAACCCGGTCATGGAACTCGCGCCGAAAGGTGTGTACACCATCTCTGTGGAGGGCTCTATCGCAGGTAAAAATGAAGCCATAGTCACCTCTGTGTATGCTCCGGTCACCAGTATAACTTTAGGCAATGGCACCACTCAGGGCCTGTTATTAAATGTGTATGGCCAAGGCCAGAAAAAATTATCTGATATTGAAGAAATTGCAACCTAATCAAAGATTTGAGGTGAACTATGAGTTTTAATATAGCGTTAAGTGGCCTGGCTGCTGCTCAAAAAGACATTGATACCACAGCGAACAATATAGCGAACGTCAATACCACAGGTTTTAAAGAATCCCGTGCTGAGTTTGCGGATGTGTATGCAGCTTCGGTATTCAGCTCAAACAAAACTAAAGTAGGTGATGGTGTCACCACTTCTAAAGTGGCGCAGCAGTTTTCTCAGGGCTCGTTAAAATTTACCAATAACTCACTGGATTTAGCTATTACCGGTGATGGCTTTTTTGCGATAGCTCCTGAAATTGGTAACCGTGACTATTCCTATACCAGAGCCGGTGCTTTTAAACTGGATAAAAATAACTTTATCTCTGATAACAACGGCGGCTTTTTGCAAGGTTTCCCAGTGAACCCTGCCACGGGTGAAACAACTTCGGTCAGTTTAAGTACCACTTCACCTATTCAGATCCCAAATACAGCTGGTGCACCACGTGCAACACAAAACGTATTTTTGACCATGAACCTGGATTCACGTCAGCAGCCTAAAGCAGTGCCGCTTCCGGCCTTTGATGCCACTAACTCGGCAACCTATAACAACCAGACTTCGACCACTGTGTATGACAGTTTGGGTGAACCTCATATTTTATCTATGTATTTCCGTCGTACTGATCCGGTTACAGACAATGACTGGGAAGTTTATGCGGTATTAGATGACAATACGGGAACTCCTTTTACCTTGCCTGCGGCTACACCTGTACTGGATTTTGATTTAAACGGTAATCCAACCACTACGCCTATGCCATCTTTGGTGATGCCTAAAGCGACCTTGGACGGTTTATTGGCGAACGGTGCTCAGTTTACCACTGATGTTTCAATCAACTTTACCGATCCGGCTGGCACTAAAAATCCAACTCAGTACTCCTCTAAATTTGAGCTGGGTAGTCTGGATGGTGACGGTACTACAGTGGGTCGTTTAACCAGCGTAGATATTGATGCGACAGGCAAAGTGATGGCGTCTTACTCCAACGGCGATCAAACCTATTTAGCTCAGGTAGCCATGGTGAAGTTTGCTAACCCACAAGGTTTAACCCAGGCTGGCAACACCTCATGGCGTCAAAGTTTAATGTCGGGTGAAGCTTTAGCAGGTGAGGCCAACTCCGGTACTTTTGGTGCTATTAACTCCTCAGCTCTGGAAAGCTCGAATGTTAACCTGACCAACGAACTGGTGGATTTAATAGCCGCTCAGCGTAACTTCCAGGCCAACTCAAGGGCACTTGAAGTGAACAGTACCTTACAAAATACAGTGTTGCAGATCCGATAATAAACGATTTGGAAAAGCCCAAAGTGTTTCACTTTGGGCTTTTTTGTTGCTGGGGTTTATGTGCTCTGTTGGAAAACTCAGGCAGATCTCTGTTCGTAGCTTTTAGTTGGCAACTACCGAGGTGACGATGAAATTCAAAACCCTTCTGACGTTTGGCATGTTCGCGACATTCTGCTGTAGTGGCGCAGAACAGGACGTGCTGATCACCACTGATTTTGTGCTTAAAGCCGGCGCCTCTCAAAGCCGTACCCTGAACATAGCTAAGCCAGAACAACTGGATATGCTGGTTATGGTTGGCTTTAACCCGATCAAGGCCTTATCTGTTGATTGTGTATTTCGATTGTACAGTCCGTCTGACGTATTTATCGGAACCTATAACTGTGGCGAACGCCAAAGTCATGTTTTTAAGCAGCCTTTGCTGGTCACTTCTAAGGTTCGTGTACAAATCGAAGTCACAAATTATAACTTTACTACAGCCACTACGGCGTTTTCCGTTACCAACATATTCAAGTTTGTGGCGCCAGATAACTAGCCAGGTCGGTGTTGACAGTGCAAAATTAAAAACGACGACTATCTTAATTTTTCTATTAAATACAATCATATAAATTTATTCCCTTCTGCCAGACCACAGAGTGTTTTCTTCTTGGCATCAGTCTTGCTTTACTTAACTTATCTCAAATGGAGGCCGGACTATGGACCATTTACTTTATATCGCAATGAGCGGTGCCAAAGAGAATATGAATGGCATCAGCATCAAGGCGAACAACCTTGCAAACAGCACTACGACGGGCTTCAAAGCTGATTTGGAGCAGGCCAGGGCAATGCAGGCTTTTGGTGAAGGTTTACCCACCAGGGTCTTTTCGCTGACAGAACGACCTGGTCAAAATTTTGACGACGGCGCTTTTATTATCACCGAGCGCGACCTGGACATCGCAGTGCAGGGCAAGGGCTGGTTGTCTGTTCAGGATGCAGAGGGCAATGAGGCCTATACCAGAACAGGCAATATGCAGCTTAGCCCTACAGGTATGCTACAAACTGCTTCGGGCTTAAGCGTGATAGGTGAAGATGGTCCTATTCAGATCCCTCTACCCATCAGCAAAATGGAAATTGGCGATGACGGTACCATCAGTATCAGACCAGAAGGCGCGCCAGCCAATGCGATGCAGGAAGTGGCACGGCTTAAGCTGGTTAAGCCTGAATTTCAGGATATAGAAAAAGGCACAGACGGTTTGTTCCGGCGTAAAGATGGTGAAATCGCAGAATTAGATGCAACGGTCAGAGTGATGAGCGGGGCAGTGGAAGGCAGTAACGTCAATGCAGTTAGCGAAATGACCCAGATGATTAGTTTACAACGTCAGTTTGAAGTACAGGTCAAAATGATGAAAACGGCCGAAGATATTGATCGGCAACACAACCAAATTATGAGAGTTATGTAGGCGTAAGCCTGGGAGGTTAGCATGCATCCAGCTTTATGGATCAGTAAAACCGGTTTGGACGCGAAGCAGCGTGACATTTCGGTGATTTCAAACAACCTGGCCAACGCCAGCACTATTGGCTTTAAAAAGAGCCGTGCTGTATTTGAAGATTTGTTGTATCAGAACATTAATCAGCCAGGCGGTCGCTCTTCACAGAACTCAGAGTTGCCTAACGGCCTGATGTTAGGTGCTGGTACCAAAGTGGTGGCGACTCAAAAAAGCTTTACTCAAGGCAATATGATCACCACTGAAGGCAGTCTGGATGTGATGATCCAGGGCCATGGTTTTTTTGAAGTACTGATGCCGGACGGCACTATTTCTTATAGCCGCAATGGTCAGTTCACGACAGACAGTGAAGGCAACTTAGTCACTTCAGGCGCGGGTTACCAAATTCAGCCAAACATAGTGATCCCTGAAGATGCACAAAGCATCACTATTTCTCAGGATGGTGAAGTCTCAGTGCGTTTACCGGGTCAGGTTGATCAGGCTGTTTTGGGTCAGTTAACAGTCACTAACTTTGTTAACCCGGCAGGTTTAGAACCTGTTGGACAAAACTTATTTACTGCAACAGCTGCCAGTGGCGATCCGGTGCAAGGTATTCCGGGTTTGGAAGGCCGCGGTATTTTAGTGCAGGGCGCTTTGGAAACCTCAAACGTCAATGTGACGGAAGAGCTGGTCAGCCTGATTGAAAGTCAGCGGGTTTATGAAATGAATTCCAAAGTAATTTCAACTGTTGATCAGATGCTGGGTACCATGATCCAGCAGCTGTAGGAGTAGGTGGATGAACAAGTTAATTTTGTTAGTACTGACACTGCAACTTTGTATTGGCTGTGCTGGCAGCTTCAATGAACCTATGCCGGATGACCCGAATTTTGCGCCTCTACCACCAGAGCCAGAAGCGGTTCCGCTGTCAAACAATGGTTCATTGTTTGCGCAGGGGTTGTCTAATGGCTTGTACTCAGACAACAAAGCCCGTCGCCCTGGTGACATTATTACTGTGGTACTGAAAGAAAATACTCAGGCCTCTAAAACGGCTAAAACAGAGTTTGGTAAAGACAGCTCTGCCAGTTTTGATCCTATGATTGGGTTAGGTGGCCGTGAGGTCAGTGCACTTGGCAATACCCTGCAGTTTGGTGCTAATTCCGCCTCAGACTTTAAAGGGGACTCCAAAGCAGACCAAAGCAATAGCCTGGTTGGTGATATTTCGGTAAACGTATTGCGAGTGATGGCGAACGGTAATCTGGTGATCCGTGGCGAAAAGTGGCTGACCCTGAATACGGGTAAAGAGTTTATTCGTTTAACAGGTGTTATTCGTGCTGAGGATATAGATTCGCGAAATACTGTTCAATCTACCAAAATTGCTAACGCCCGCATTGAATACAGTGGCACAGGGGCAACTCATGGTGGCCAGGGCCCGGGTTGGTTAACCCGGTTCTTTAATGGTGTGTTGTGGCCGTTTTAATACAGGTGAAATGATGAAACTAATCCAAAGCCTTTTGTTGGTCGTGTTGTCCGGAGCTTTGTCTTTCCCGGCTTCAGCAGCCCGCATTAAAGATTTAACCAGTGTACAAGGGGTGCGCAGTAACCAATTGGTGGGTTATGGTCTGGTGGTAGGTTTGCCAGGCACTGGTGAGCAGAGTCCTTTTACCGAGCAAAGTTTCAGAACCATGCTAAGTAACTTTGGTATCAATATGCCGGCTGGGATGAAGTCTCAGATCAAAAACGTGGCCGCTGTGGCAGTACATGCCGAGTTACCTGCGTTCAGTAAGCCGGGCCAGACCATTGATATCACTGTATCTTCTATGGGCAGTGCCAAAGGCTTACGTGGCGGTACCTTATTGCAAACTTTCCTTAAAGGTCTGGATGGCAATGTTTATGCGGTAGCCCAGGGTTCGTTAATTGTCAGTGGTCTGGGCGCTGAAGGTGCGGATGGTTCACGAGTGATGGTCAATACCCCCACTGTAGGCCGCATTCCAAATGGCGCGACTGTTGAACGTGAAGTGCCGTCGCCTTTTGCTGATGGTGACTTTATTACCTTTAATTTAAACCGATCAGATTTTACGACTGCCAAAACTCTGGCGGAAACCATTAATAACTTTATTGGTCCGGGCACCGCATTGTCGCTTGATGCGTCTTCAGTGCAGGTCAGAGCGCCACGGGATATGGATCAGCGGGTGTCTTATTTATCGACTCTGGAAAATTTAACTCTGGAGCCTGCCAGTCAGTCGGCAAAAATCATTATCAACTCCAGAACCGGCACTATAGTCATAGGTAAAGATGTACGGCTTTTTCCTGCAGCTGTCACTCATGGTGGCTTAACTGTGACCATTGCCGAGAATCCTGTTGTAGTGCAACCCAACGCTTTGGCTGGTGGGGATACTGCGGTTGAACAAAATACTATTATTGATGTAAGGCCGGATCGATCGCGTATGTTTAAGTTCGACCCCGGCACTACACTGGATGACTTAGTCAGCACCATCAACGCCGTAGGCGCAGCGCCAGGTGACTTGATGGCCATTTTAGAAGCCTTAAAAGAAGCGGGCGCCATTCATGGTGAGCTTGTGGTGATCTAAATGAGTAAAGTTGAGCACAAAGTTAACTATCATGATTTAACCAGCTTACAGCAGCTGAAGCATAACTCCGGTGGAGATGATGATAAAGCGCTGAAACAAGCGGCTAAACAGTTCGAATCTATTTTTATGGGCATGTTGCTGAGCAGCATGCGCAAAGCCAATGAAGTATTCGAAGATGACGGTGCGCTCAACTCTAGTGCAACCAAGTTTTATAAAGACATGTATGACAAACAGTTGGCAACGGATCTGTCAGAAAAAGGCAGTTTAGGCTTAGCCGATTTACTGGTACAGCAATTACGGCCAACAAAAGGCAAGACCACGCCAGCTTCTATGCTGAAGGTACCGACTGAAGCCGCTCCGGTGCGTGAATTAACGAGCAGTGTAGCTGCAAAAACTGATGCGGCAGCTGTTGTTGCTCAGGTGAAAAAATCAGCTGATATAGCACAACCTGCAGCAGCCGCACCTGCACCCCCAGTTGTGACCACTGAAACGCTGATTTCTGAACCCGACAATGACGACTGGACTTTTGAAAGCCCTGGCGACTTTATAAAGAAACTAATGCCAGCAGCTAAACAAGCTGCACAGAAGCTAGGTTTAGAGCCATTAGCGTTGTTAGCTCAGGCCGCGTTAGAAACCGGCTGGGGGCAACGTACCTTTAAAACGGCTGAAGGCAATAACAGCTTCAACTTTTTTGGCATCAAAGCGCATAACAGCTGGCAAGGTGACGTTGCTGTGGTGGATACCCTGGAGTATCGTCAGGGTGTGGCACAAAAAGAGAAAGCTAAATTCCGTGCTTATGAATCGCCAGAGCAAAGCCTGGGAGATTATGTCGACTTTATAAAATCCAACCCTCGCTATCAGCAGGCTGTTGCTATGGCGGATAACCCCAAAGCTTATTTTCAACAGCTGCAGGCAGCTGGTTATGCTACAGATCCAAATTACGCTCAGAAAATTCTTTCAGTATTTAACAGTGAAACTTTCAAACAGGCACGAAACCTGCTTGCAAACAACGAGTAGAGAATAAAACCAGATGTTTAACCAGCCATGCCGGTTAATAAAGCAACGATGCACAGGCATCAGCGGAGACTCAGATGTCAGATAACTTACTTCGGATTGGAACCTCAGCCATACTGGCCAGTACTGCTTTGCTTTCGACTACAAGTAATAACATCGCCAATCTGAACACTCCGGGCTACAGCAGACAACGTACAGAGTTTGAGTCGAATATACTGGGGCTTGGAGTAGGGCGTGGCACCACAGAACGTCTGGTCAATGAGTTTGCCCAAAAGCAAATGTGGCGTGATACCTCTTCCGTTGGTTATGCCAACCAGTACTTATCCGAAGCGAGCCGTGTTGATACTTTGATGTCCGATCAGTCCAACAGTATTTCGACAGGTATGTCATCTTTTTTTAGTCAGTTACAAACGGCGATTAATGATCCAACCAATGCAGCTTCCCGTCAGTTAGTGATGGGGAACGCGCAAACTTTGTTGAACAGATTCAACACGCTGTCTAGCCAAATGACAGCGCAAAACAAGTACCTCACTCAGCAACTGGAAACTGATGCTGCAGATGCAAATGAGCAAATTGGTGTGATTGCTCGTTTAAATCAAGAGATTTTTGCTTACGGTAATAATCCGGCCAAGCCACCGCCGTTGGACTTGCTCGATAAAAGAGACCAGGCCATTAAAGAGTTATCTGTTCTGGTTGATATTAATGTGCTGGATGCTGAAAACGGTGATAAACAGGTTTTTCTGGGCAGTGGGCAGTCTCTTGTACTCGGAAACGGCAAGTTTAATTTATTCAGCGTGGCGGGTAACCCGGATCCAAATCGAAAAACTTTACAGCTTAAAGCTGGTACTAATCAGAATGTGATCATTAATGTCTCCGAAACAGATTTAGGAGGCAAGATAGGCGCATCTCTTGAGTTTCGGACTAAAGTGCTGGATCCAGCTCAGCGGGAGTTGGGGCAACTGGCATTAGCCTTCACCGATGCCTTTAACACCCAAAACCGTTTGGGCATGAATGCCGATGGTAATTTGGGCGGTGATTTATTCACCTTACCAAATTTTACTGCTTTGCCTTACGCCGGTAACACTGGCAGTGGGGCCATTACTGCCTCTGTGGCAGCAGGGCAAGGCAAAAATATTCCGGCTAATGACCTGCGTATCACCTTTACCGCTCCTGATGCTTTTACTGTCGAAGCTATGGACGCGTCAGGCAATGTGATACCAGGTACTGCTATCAGCCGGACCGGTGTGACTTTTCCTGTCACTGTAACATCAGACGATACCAACGATTTTTTTGGTTTAAATATTACTTTAACCAATGGTGCTCCGGCTTTTGCCGCGGGTGACCAGTTTGATTTAAAGCCTTTAAGTGTGGCGGCACAGAATATTAGTCTGGCGACAAATCGTCCTGAGGCTATAGCTTTGGCATCTCCACTTAAAAGTGAAAAAACACTGACAAATCTGGGCAATGCTGAAATAGATAAACTATCTATCACCAGCGTAGGCCAGACAGGCAACAGATTATCGCAGCCAGCTAACTTTACCGATGGCCCCATTTCTATTACTTATTTGGGCAATAATCAGTTTCTGATCGAAGACTCAGGCGCTCCTGTTGTCAGTGAGACTATTACCTTCGCCGGCACTGATTATCAGAACTTGTTAGGCGGTTCGGTTAACTTTGCTGATGCTGGTTTTGATTTTTCTGTTAAAGGTGTGCCGCAAGTGGGCGATACATTCAGTATTGCTTACAACGCTGGTGGTTTTGAAGACAACAGAAACGGCTTGTTGCTGGGTGATCTGCAAAATTCCGATATGGTTCGCATCAACGCAGCCACCACAGTCAATGCAGATAAGTATCAAACTTTTAACCAGGCTTATTCGGAGTTAGTTGGCTCTGTTGGTACTCAAACCAGTCAGGCTCGTGTTGCCGCTGCATCGTCTAAATCCTTGTTAGAACAAACGACAGCATGGCATGAATCATTATCTGGTGTCAGTCTGGATGAAGAAGCGGCGGACTTAGTGCGGTTTCAGCAAACTTACGCAGCGGCGGCTAAAATATTGTCGACGTCACAAACAATTTTTGACACGCTGTTGCAGGCGGCGAGGTAATAATGCGTACTACGTTTAACATGAAATACAGCCAGAGCCTGGATTCAATTTTAAGTACACAGGACAAATTACAAACTGCAAGCTTAATGCTGAACAAGCAGACCAAAATTCTGACTGCTGCTGATGATCCATCCGGCGCCGCCCGTGCTATTGGTCTGGAAGCCAATATTCAGCAAACCAATCAGTATCAGAATAACAACACTGCAGCACGTAACAGCCTTGAACTCCAGGAAACTGTGCTTAGCAGTGTTCGGGATGCGATGGACAGAGCCCGGGTTTTAACCTTGTCGTTAGGCAATGGCACCTACGATGAGAACGATCGCAAAGCTATAGGTGATCAGTTAGGCAATATTCGTGATGAATTATTTGATTTGATGAATCGTCGGGATGAACTGGGTGGTTATTTGTTTTCTGGTTTTCAGGATCAAACCCAGCCATACAGCCTGAACAGCGCCACCGGAGACTATGAGTTTAATGGTGACGAAGGTCAAAAATCTATTCAGCTGTCTTTGTCTATTTCGATTGCTGCCAATGACAGCGGCCGCAGTATTTTTGACAGTGTGGACAAGCGTTTTCAGACCAGCAATGCAACTGTTGGCGCTCCTGTGACAGCAGCTAAAGTGACAGTGGCCAACCAGAGCGTGTTCGATAATTTTTACAAGCAAAATTATGACGGTTTAACGCCGGGTAACAATGACTACTCAGTGGTATTTTCTGCGCCATCCAATTATGAAATTCAGCGCAATGGTGCCTCTCAAGTACCAGCAGTCACAGGCACTTACACGCCTGGAGAGCCAATTAACTACAATGGTTTGTCGGTTGATGTCACTGGTGCAGCACCAGGTGGTACTGTGGATTTCAGCCTGCAACCGCCAGAAAAAACCAATATTCTGAATTCTTTAACCGACTTAATTAATGGCATTGAAGCAGGCGACAGCGGGGATGTGCTGAACGAGCGTATTCTGGATGCCACAGTTGAAATTGACAATGCTTCAACAAAAGTCGATTCTGCCGTGTCTTCTATTGGTGGTCGCTTAAATGTGATTGACAGCATTTTTGGCAGTAATGAAGATGTACTCATTGCCACTAAATCTCACAAAGCCGACGTAGTGGAACTGGATTACAGTACAGGCATTACTGAACTGGTAAAACAGGAAACTGCATTGCAAGCGGTACAGGCTACCTTTGGCAGAGTGACTGGCCTGAGTTTATTTGACTATATAAACTAAGCACTTTTCTTAAACTTTTTTCTCCGGCAGGAAGCCAGTTATGTCTTTGCAAGAACTCTCTCGTTTTGATCAACTGTATTTACAATCGAATGACTGGCCAGTGAATGAATTTCATCACTGGGACACAGTCAGCTTTTCTACTCTTGACCCAGAAATCCAACTCAGCCTTTTAAAGAACTTCAGCCCTGATTCTGTGCCTGTTACTTTATGGCGCAAATTACGATTATTGCTGCTTGGTGATCAAAGTGTGGATGGACAAAAACTACTGAACCTTTTTAGTACTCTGCCTTTTCTACAGCAGAACATGCTGTATAGCCAACTGATGCGGGCTAATTTTGTCGGCCAGTCTTTCGCTTTTGATTACGCGTCGCTCTATCAGTTGATGATTAATAAGTTTTGCCAGCAAAGTGCAGAGTTTTGCCATGTAAGCCCTTTGATCGGCTGCGGCAACGAAGACGTTGTGTTACTACTGACCAATCAGTTTGTCACAGTTCAGCACGGGCCTACTCTGACCATTTTAAATTACGCCAGTGCTCTAAAAGCTATGGGTAAACACCCAGTGGTGATTTGTTGTACCAGCGTTGCCAAGTCTGGCCATTATGTGTATCCGATGCCTGCACCGATATTTTTTGGCACAGTGCGTAACGAATACTTTCAAGGCGATACCTTGTTTGATTTGGACGCAGGCAAACAGCAACCTAATGCGGGTGGTGCTGTGGTTAAATGCTGGGATCAATACTTTGATTTTATGCAAATAACACCAATGGACGATACGGAGCATCTGATTGATTTAGTCAATGTGATTAACCAACTCAATCCACGCTTTATTATTGGTGTGGGTGGTTTAAATCCTGTATTGGAGTTTATTGCTCAAAGCCGACCAGTGTTGAACGTGCCTTGTGTTACTTCTTTAGTTACGCCTTTGTATGCGGCGCCTGTGTTGCATCGCGAACTAACAGAAAAAGATCAGTTACGGCTTGATGCACTGTCTTTATCTCATCCGGTACTGACCAGTCGCTTGCCGTTCAGATTACGTAAGTTTGACTGTGTAAAAAGCAGCAAAGTGACAGACAAAGTACTGAAATTTGCCATTGTCGGCTACCGGCTTGAACACGAAATACGCTCCGATTTCATCAACACTTTGTTGATGATTAAAAGGCAGCTTCCGCAGTCGGCTTTTGTCATTATCGGGCCTGATGCGATTGAAGGATTTCCGGCTGAGTTAGAGTCCTGCAGTTATTTCAGTGGCAGAGTCAGCAATGCCATAGACCTCATCGCCAATTGCCACTTTATGCTTAACCCCAGACGCCAGGGCGGTGGTACTTCTGCCATTGAAGCTTTAAGTTTAGGGATCCCGGTATTAACTGAAGCCTATGGTGACGTGTATCAGTATATTGGGGATGACTTTGTGTTTTCATCGGATCAGGAGCGGCTGGAGTTTATTCAGCGTTATCTGACTGATGCAGAATTTGCAGCTGATCACACTCAGACTTGTCTGGATGCTGCAGCAAAAGCCACAGACTCCTTCGCTATAGTTCAGCAACTACTGCTTGATTACGACAGTTACATCTATCAGCTTCAACATTAAGGGCCGCAGAGCAAGCCGCCTGGTGTAGCTCTGCCTCATTGCTCTGTTCCATAAGCCCTCAAACGTCCATTTCCCCAACTTTTTCGCCTATTTTGCTTTAAAACCAGCATTTGAATTAAAGTTCTGAAGTGGCGTGCCGATACTATAGTTAGCTGCAAAAATACCCGCAATAAAATATCCTAAGTCTTTAAATTTATTCAATAAAGTTAAAGAAAATCCTCAAGAAAAACCTCCTGACGTCGATACAGTAATTAAGCAGGGAACAACAAAATAATTACTCTGCAAACATAAAAAACTCAGGAGATATATCATGGCTTTATTTGTTAATACTAACGTTTCGGCGTTAAATGCCCAAAGGCAACTAATCAATTCAGGCAAATCATTAGATACAGCGTTTCAACGTTTATCTTCAGGTTTCCGTATCAATAGTGCTGCAGATGATGCTGCAGGCTTACAAATCAGTAACCGTTTGACCAGCCAGGTGAATGGTTTGGATCAAGCAATAAGAAATGCAAACGATGGTATTTCATTGTCTCAGGTTGCTGAAGGCGCGATGGATGAAATCACCAACGCCTTACAACGAATTCGTGTACTTGCAGTACAGTCACAAAATGGTATCAACAGTTCCAGTGACCGCATTGCGTTACAAAAAGAAGTATCTGCGTTAAAAGCAGAAATCAGCCGGATTGCCGCAACAACGCAGTTTGGTGGTGTGAAGTTACTGGATGGTTTGTACTCTTCCACTTTCCTGGTAGGAGCTAACGCGGGCCAGACCATTAGTGTGAACATATCCAGAACTGGAGGTGGTTTTGGTTCATCAGGTTTAGGTATTGCAGGCTTAAGTATCAGTAGCTTAGCTGGTGCATCCAGAGCTCTGGCAAGTATCGATAGTGCGATTAACGTGATTGACTCTAAGCGGGCAGACTTAGGTGCGATTCAAAACCGCTTCCAGTCAACCATTCGTAACTTATCAAACATTGTTGAAAATATTTCGGCAGCACGAAGCCGGATCAAAGATACCGACTTCGCAAAAGAAACAGCTGATTTAACTCGTGCGCAGATTTTGCAACAGGCCAGTACTACTATTCTGTCCCAGGCGAATCAAAGACCACAGTCTGCACTGTCTTTGTTACAAGGTTAATTATTCAACAATAACTACTACATATTGAATCGATCTTTAGTACGACTCCTGAGCTTTATGCTCTTTGGTCATACGGCTTTACCGTATGGCCTTTTTTATTTGTATCTAATAGTGGAATGTTTATTTTATTAAATTGCTAAAAATGGCTAAAGAAATAATATTGTTTGCCGATACAGTATTTGAGTGGGTTAGATTAAATATAAAATGACGTATCCACTTTTTATTCAATAAACGCTCAGGAGAAATGATATGGCGTTATTTGTAAATACCAATGTCTCGGCGCTGAATGCGCAGAGGCAACTTATAAACTCGGGTAAAACCCTTGATACATCGTTTCAACGACTTTCGTCTGGTTTTCGCATTAATAGCGCAGCAGACGATGCAGCTGGTTTGCAGATCAGTAACCGCCTGACCGCCCAAATACAGGGCCTGGATCAGGCGATACGAAACGCCAATGACGGCATTTCATTATCCCAGGTGGCAGAAGGGGCCATGGATGAGATTACCAATGCGTTGCAGCGCATCAGGGTTTTATCTGTGCAATCGCAGAACGGCATTAACAGTTCAGCTGATCGCGTAGCGCTGCAAAAAGAAGTATCGGCGTTAAAGACTGAAATCAGTCGTATCGCCACAACCACCCAGTTTGGTGGTGTGAAATTGTTAGACGGCATGTATTCATCGACTTTCCTGGTGGGGGCTAATGCGGGCCAGACCATCAGTGTGAATATCTCAAGGACAGGTGGTGGTTTCGGGGCATCTGGGCTAGGAATAGCGGGCTTAAGTATCAGCAGTTTAGCTGGTGCCTCCAGAGCTCTGGCACAAATCGACAGTGCAATTAACGTGATCGACTCCAAGCGAGCCGACCTGGGTGCGATTCAAAACCGCTTCCAGTCCACGATCCGCAACTTGTCGAACATTGTGGAAAATATCTCGGCTGCACGCAGCCGGATTAAAGATACAGATTTTGCGAAAGAAACGGCTGAACTGACACGCTCGCAGATATTGCAGCAGGCCAGCACCACCATCTTATCGCAGGCAAATCAGAGACCTCAGTCGGCATTGTCATTGTTACAAGGGTAACGGACAAAGCAGAACGTTTAAGTTCAGCGACTGAATAGACCCAAGGTAGTTGAAGCGATAGAAGCACAAACTACCAGGATACAACACGAACAGCACTGGATCTGGAAGGCATTGGGCGCCGGATCCGTACGACCAACTTTATGGCACTGCTCTGACGCACCTATAGTGAGGAGCTCCTGCCAAAGGAAAAAAGGAAAGGCTTTATGGCTACTTATTTACTAACCGGAGGATGACACCATGTCATTATATGTCAATACCAACGTATCAGCTTTGAACGCTCAACGTCAGTTAATTAATTCTGGCGGTTCACTGGATACATCATTTAAACGTTTATCATCAGGTTTTCGTATCAACAGCGCAGCTGATGATGCGGCGGGTTTACAGATCAGTAACCGTTTATCAAGCCAAATCAACGGCTTGAACCAGGCCATAAGCAATGCGAACGACGGCATTTCTCTGGCACAAACGGCCGAAGGCGCGATGGATGAGATTACCAACTCTCTGCAGCGTATCCGGGTACTGGCGGTACAATCGCAAAATGGTATCAATAGTTCGGCAGACCGTGTTGCATTACAAAAAGAAGTATCAGCGCTGAAAACGGAAATCAGCCGTATTGCAACAACAACTCAGTTCGGTGGCATTAAGCTGCTGGATGGTAATTTCTCCGCCAAGTTCCTGGTGGGAGCTAATGCCGGACAAAATATCAGCGTGAATTTATCACGCACTGGTGGGGGTTTTGGAGCCTCTGGTCTGAATATCAACACATTGTCGATATCCAGCGTAGGTGGTGCTTCAGCTGCATTAGCCAGCATCGATAGTGCAATCAAAACTATCGATAGCACAAGAGCGGATCTGGGTGCTTTACAAAACCGGTTCCAATCTACCATTCGTAACCTGAGTAATATTGTGGAGAACGTGTCATCAGCGCGTAGCCGGATCAGAGATACTGATTTTGCAAAAGAAACCGCAGAGTTGACTCGTTCGCAGATCCTGCAACAGGCCAGTACTACTATCCTGTCTCAGGCGAATCAGCGTCCACAGGCAGCCTTGTCACTGTTAGGTTAATTTAAAACCGGCTTTGATGACATGGTGAGAAAAAAACGGACCCTACAAGGGTCCGTTTTTTTTGTGCTTAATTAAAAAATGCGAAAAATGCAGGAATTTTTTATTTATTTGAAAAATAATTTCAGAGATAACTTTATGAAAAGTAAGGGAAACTGAATTTATTTGCCGCTCCGTGGAAAAAAATTGCCTTTTTTTATTAAAGTCCTGAAGTTGCTTGCCGATAGCTAGTTAAGCCAAATTGCAGTTTGGCGAGAATTGCGGGGTTCCGCTTAACAATAAAGGTTGTGCCAGGGTTTGCAGACCCATCGCAACTTTAAGGAGTGACTTATGGCTTTAGCAGTAAACACCAACGTATCCGCGTTGAACGCACAACGTCAGTTGTTATCATCTGGCAATTCATTGGATACATCATTCAAACGTTTATCTTCAGGTTTTCGTATCAACAGCGCTGCTGATGATGCTGCTGGTTTACAAATCAGCAACCGTTTAACCAGCCAGATCAATGGTTTAAACCAGGCTATCAGTAACGCAAACGACGGTATTTCAGTCGCTCAGGTAGCTGAAGGTGCGATGGATGAAATTACAACTTCATTACAACGTATTCGTGTATTAGCGGTACAATCACAGAACGGTATCAACAGTTCTTCTGACCGTGTTGCATTACAAAAAGAAGTTTCAGCTTTAAAAACTGAAATCAGCCGTATTGCTCAAAATACACAGTTTGGTAGCATTGACTTACTGAAAGGTAACTTCTCTGCCAAATTCCTGGTGGGTGCAAACGCTGGCCAAACGATCAGTATAAACCTGTCTTCTAATGCACCAGACGGTGGTTACGGTGCTTCAGGTTTAGGTTTAGCTGCACTGTCAGTTTCAAGTGTTGGTGGTGCATCAGCTGCATTGGCAAGTATTGACAGCGCGATCAAAACTATCGACTCAGCACGGGCAGATTTGGGTGCGCTGCAAAACCGCTTCCAGTCTACTATCCGTAACTTAAGCAACATCGTTGAAAACGTATCTTCTGCCCGCAGCCAGATCCGTGATACAGATTTTGCGAAAGAAACTGCTGAATTAACCCGGGCACAGATATTGCAGCAGGCGAGTACTACTATCCTGTCGCAGGCTAACACCAGGCCTCAAACTGCACTATCTTTATTAGGTTAATACTGGCCTTTTAGGTAAAACGTAAGGGAGGCGACTACTTATTCAAGTTTTCGCCTTGCTTGCCGATACAGAGGTAGATGCAAATGAGTTCAGTAATTACGGGTAATTTTGGTTATCAGCCAACAGCCCCCAAAGCTGCTGCTAGTGATGCAGTTGAGCTGAACAAAATGAAAAGTGCTCCAGAGACTGCCGCTCCTGAGTCCAAGGTAAAGGCTGAGCCTGCGCAAGCAGAGCCAGTTATTACAGCGGATGAATTAGGTGAAGCCGTTGAGAATATTAACCAGTTTGTTAATTCTCAGGGACGTACTTTAAATTTTTCTGTTGATGAAGAATCTGGAAAACCAGTAGTGAAAGTGGTTGATTTTGAAACCAAAGAAGTCATTCGTCAGATCCCGTCTGAAGAAGTACTGACTATGGCCAAAGCAATCAAAAGATTACAGGAAGATCTGGGAGCTTCGACAGGTTTGATGATCGACAAAACGATATAAAGAGAGGATGAATCATGGCTATCCGGTCATTAGGTGCAGCATCAGGGCTAGATCTTGAAAGTTTGGTTTCACAGTTAGTGACAGTGGAGCGAAACAGTAAAGTCAGTCGTCTGGACACTACGAAAAAGGAGCTGGATTCATCGCTTTCTGGTTTTGGTAAATTAAAATCCGCTTTAACAAAATTTAAAGATACGATAACTGCTTTGGGTGACGATAAACTCAGAGCCAGAACGACCAGCATTAAACAACCTACAGATACTAAAACTTATCTGGAAGCTACATCCAGCAGTACAGCTGCGCCAGGTAACTTTGATATTAAAGTCAAAGCGCTGGCTACAGGCAGCCGGATTGAAAGCGCCAATAGCGCCTACACCAGTGCATCTGCAGTGGTCAGTACCACAGCAGGTAAATTAACTTTTAGCGCTGATGGTAAAAATTTTGATGTAAACGTGACCGCTGGTATGACACTGGATCAATTTCGCAAGGCTGTGAACAATGCCGATGGCAATTTTGGTGTCAGTGCCAATATCATTAATGCCGGTGATGGCATAGGCACTAAATTAGTGCTGACATCTTCAATTACCGGTTTGGATAATGGTTTAAAGATTACTAACGACAACGCCGACCTTAACAGCATTTCGACCAGAGCTTTTGGCAACGATACTGATGGTTCGGGTGGATTGGGTGAGGCTATTGCAGCTGCCAACGCCGAAGTGGTGATTGACGGCATCAGCGTATTCAGTAAAAACAATACTTTTACTAATGCGATTCAGGATACTGAGCTGACAGTGCTTGCAGTGACGCCTGACGATAACAATGCCACTTTGTCTATAGAAACAGATAAAAAAGCGGCTGAAACTAAAATTAAAGCCTTTATGGACGCCTACAACGGTTTGTTGACTGAAGTGAACAGCTTAACTAAAAACCGCACCATAGGGGATGATGGTAAAACAGTAGTTGCTGAAGGCGGAGCTTTAAGCAGTGATCCTATGGTTCGCAGTATTATGAGTCAGGTTACCCGAACTTTAGGCAGCGCTTTTTCTTCAGGTGGTGATGAGCTGAACAACTTATATGCCTTGGGTATCACTTTTAATGACCAGGGTAAAATGGAGATATCCAGCACCAGTTTATATGGCGCAGACTCTGGCCGTGAACGTTTTGATAATGCGCTGGAAAATAATTACGATAAGATTGCCGACTTATTTGGTGCTTCAGGGGGTATTACCCAGTCTTTGGACAAAGTGATTTCCCAGTTTACGGACCGTGATGGTTTATTAGTGAACAAAGAAACCTCCTTAAAGGACCAACTGAAAAAAAATACTAAAGATCGTGAGGCCTTTGAACGATATATAGTGAGCTACGAAGAAACCTTGCGTCAGCGTTACGGAGCTTTGGATTCCACTTTGGGTCAATTACAAAGCACATCCAGTTATCTGGTGCAACAGCTGGCAAACCTGCCACGGTATGGTAGTTAACAGGAGCTTGCCATGAGTTACGGTATTAAGGCCTACAAATCGGTAGGCATCAAAGATGATTTAGCTGTCGCAGATCCGCATCGAGTCATTCAGTTACTGATGCAGGGGTCGCTTGAAAATATGGCAAAAGCTAAAGGGGCGATGGAACGGAAAGATTTTGCGGAAAAATCCCGTACTGTATCAAAAGCAATGAGTATTATTTCTGCATTACAGCACTCACTTGATATGGATGTTGGTGGTGATGTTTCACAGAATTTATGGTCTCTGTATGATTTTATGGTCAATCATCTGATGCAAGCTAGTCGTGAAAGTAGTCCTGCTAAAGTAGATGATGTGATTGAGATTATGCTAAAAATCAAGTCAGGCTGGGATGCTATTCCGGTTGATGACAGGCAAAAAGGCTTTCAGTTGCTTGCCGAGCGTCAGAGTCAGAATGCTTTGGCGTCAGCTTGATGAGCGATTCCGTGACAGAGCTGCAAACCAAACGCCAGCAAATACTCGATTTGCTGGCGCAGGAAGAATACCCCACAGAAGAATTTTCACTCTATTGGCAAGAGTTCGATCAGCTACTTCGAAAACTCTGCGAAACGTTACCACAAACATCTGATCTACAAAGTATATTGGCAGATAACTTGCAGTGGGTTAGTCTTATCACTGAACGAGTCACTTCCGAACGAAGTACGGTAGCTGTCAGGATGTTGCAATTACGCAAAGGTAAAAAGGCACATCAAAGCTACGGAGACAACAATTAAGCAGGTGCCAGACCTTTATGCTGAAATATATCAATTACCAAATCCTCGATAATGCTGACCAGCAAGCAGCTCTGGAAAAGAAAGTCTCTGCCACCATAGCCCATAATATCCGCCAAAACATTGACGCTTTCAGGCTACATATTCCAAGTTTAGTCAATCTCATCAACGACCATGAAATACAGCAATACTCTTTGTTTTGTACCAAAGATGCTGAACTTAATATTGTTGATTTTGCCACCGGCCGAGTGTTCTATCAGAGTCTTGCCCAGCAAGAAGTCATGGCCGAAGTGCAGGACTACTATAGTCATGCAGCCTATTTCAATTTAAAAGAGCCACAAGATGACCGCTGCTGGCGGCATCAGGCGTTGCCGCAGCAGGTGGATGCGCTATTGGTCTTTGGGTTGGGGCTTGGGTATCACCTGAATGAACTGCTGATGAACTGCAGGATACGATATCTGGTGGTCTATGAGCCTAATGTAGATATTCTGCTGTGTTCTGTGCAGGCCAATAACTGGCTGCAATTGCTGGAAACAGCTCAAAGTATGGGAACCCGCATTTTCCTGCAAATGGGCTCTGATGCGACTGCCGTTCCGGCTGAGTTAGCTGAGTTACTGGAGTTTGATCAGAACATTAATCAGGTGTTTATTTACCGCCACCAGTTTCATCCGATGATGGACGAGGTGATTCAGTATCTATTGCAGCATTCAGGTAATAAAAGTGCATTAACCCAGGCTACGCGTCAATTTACGGGATACAAAGACTACGGCGACTATGTATCAGAGCGTGCCGGTAATTTGCTCGGTGATTATCAGCCTGTTAGTTATAACAATGAGCAAGCACAGGCTTTGTATAATGCCAATATGGCGGCTTTAGAAAAGTTTTACCCCAAAGTGCATAAGGCGATGCTCGAGCATAAAACCAGAGCCTGGCAATTGGTTCAAGACAATAATGGCTTACCCAATCTTTACCATCAAAAACGTAATGCTTTGTTTCATCAAGATTTGCCAGACGAATCTGAGCAATTAGTAAACTACTTTATTGAGCATCCTTTTAAAGACGATGTGGTGCTCAGTCAGGGAACCAGCCATAAATTCAGGAATTATCTGCATTTCTCAAAAATAGCCGAGCTGCAGCCGCTTATTGCAAAAATACTCACCCAACAGGGTAAATTTCCTGAGCAGGTCGAAACTCTGATTGTTTTTGGCGTGGGCTTAGGCAAACACATTGAACTCTTGACTCAGCAGCGTCAAATTAAAAATCTGTTTGTCTGTGAACCTAATCTGGACTTTTTTGCTGCCAGTCTTTGGGTGTCGGATTGGGCTGGTATTATCCAGAAAGCAGATGATAACGGTGGGCGCATCTACCTGAATCTGGGGGGCGACGGTAGTCACTATTTTTATGATTTGATGTCGCAGTTTTATCAGGTTGGTGCTTATGCGATAGCTGACACTTATATGTTGAGCAGCTATTACAATGTAGGCATGCAAAAAGCGATAGCAGATTTACGTGCCGAACTGAAAGTAGTACTGGCTATGGGTGAATACTATGACCATGCCCGCTACGGTATCGCACACACCTACCACAGTCTTTCGTCAGGTCAACGCTTCCTGAAGCAAGCAAACAATGAATATAGTCATCACAAGGCGCTGAATTTGCCTGTGTTTATTGTCGGTAATGGCCCAAGTCTGGATGATTGTTTTGATTACCTTAAAGAATATCGTGACCAGGTTATTATTATCAGCTGTGGGACAACTTTGAAGTCTCTGTACAAAAACGGTATTCGCCCCGATTTTCATGCTGAAATTGAGCAGAACAGAGCAACCTACGATTGGATCACTCAGATCAACGATATGGACTATCTTAGTCAGATCAATTTGCTGAGTGTTAATGGTATTCATCCTGATACCAGTGCCTTGTTTAAAGCAACCTATCTGTGTTTCAAGGATGGTGAAGCCTCTAGTTATATTTTCAATAATGGCCTGAAAAAACATGGTTACCAGATCGCGTCTCTGGCCTATGCCTATCCTACAGTCACTAATTTGGTGGTGAACTTTGGTATTAAACTGGGCTGGAAATGCTTTTATCTGTTCGGTGTTGATCTTGGTTTTGTTGACATTAACCGTCACCATTCACAACATTCAGCCTACTTTAAAGTTGACGGCTCTGCGGTCTATAACTATCAGGCTCAGCATGGCGGTGGCATTCCTGTTGCAGGTAATTTCAGGCCGCAACTGTATACCAAGCCTGAATTTGATGTATCGCGTAAATTAATAGAACAAGCCATTGCTAAAGCTGGCAGAGTAATTGAGATTTATAACTGTAGTGACGGTGTAAAAATCAAAGGTGCTACTGCACTACGACCTGACAATATTTTGTTAGAACAAATTTCCGCTCATGATAAAGATGATCAGTTGAAGCTGTTGCTTGAAGAAGCATTTTATCCCGCTTTACCTGATTTAGCGGACAAAATTTATGGGCAACTGTCTCCTGAGTTGTACAAAGCATCTATGGAACAATGGCTGGATTTATTTGCTGAAGATGCCACCGATATAACGTCTGCACGCGCTCTGATCAGTGAACAATGGAACTTTATGCGTTCAAGAGCTGTTACAGACAAAGACATTACATTTTGCCTGTTTCATGGCAGTGCTAACTTTATCGCTGCAGTTTTAACCAAAACGGCAGCCAGTATCAGTGCTGAAAACGAAGACGCATTGGAAACATTTAATCAGATTTTGGCACTATGGCGGCAATATTTACAGCAAGGGATGGAGTTGTATTTATCGGAGCCTTTAGCTTTGGATAGGGTTGATGTCAGTGATTTGTTTACTCCACCTAAGCTAGCAAATTGAAATTAAACATAATGAAATAAATAGTTTAATTAGTGCTGCACGGGATTTGATCATGCGTGCAAGATACTGCGGCATCTTTGTTTATGCCGGCGCAAGGAAAGTAATAGCAAGACAAAACTGGCGCATAGACGAACCTGTACAGAATTAGTCGCCGGCTTTCTTCAGACTTAGGAATACTTTATGAAATTATCTGTGATCGTTCCGGCATATAAACTGGCACCTTACATCCATGAATGTTTATTGAGTCTTCTTGCTCAGCAGACAACTTTTGATTTTGAAGTCGTGGTTTGTGACGATGCTTCACCAGATAATACCTACGATATAATCAGTTATCTGCAATCAGCCTTCAGTAACCTGATTGTACTGCGCAATGACGTAAATCTAGGATTAATAGGCACTATGCGCCGACTGCTAGAAACAGCTAAGGGGCAGTATATTGCGTATGTGGATGGCGATGATATCGCCTTACCAGGAAAGTTACAGCAGCAGGTCGATTATCTGGAACAACACCCAGGTTGCAGCATGGTTTATCATGAGTCAGATATGTTCGATAGTGCAACAGGTGAGCGTTTGAAGTGGTACTCCAGAGATTACTACAACTATCACTATATTCCTCAGCAAGCTGATATTACTCATTTGATCCGTTATACAGTTTTCCTACAGGCCAGCAGCGTGATGTTCCGGCGCCATGCTTCTTTGACACAAGCGTTACAGCATGACTGCAAGATTATTTGTGATTTCCCATGGCATATTATGAATGTTGGTTTATTAGGGGGGACTATAGATAGACTGGACGCAGTGTTGGGGCGTTACCGCATTCATAGCAACAGTTTTGGTGCACAGACACAACAGAATCATCAACGTCGATTAAAGGTTACTGAAGAGTTGGCTTCAGCCTGTCGTTTAGGTCAACAATTTGGTGTAGCTGCCGATATTATCGAATATGGTGTGAACCATGTATATTTTTCAGCAGCTCTGTATTTTCTGCGATTAAACGAAACAGAATTGTTCAGGCAAATGATAGAGCAATCTGCGACCAGTGAGCTTTATTTTGACCACCGTCATCAATTGGTGTTTGAACACCGGGATCAGCCTGATTTAGTAAAACAGCAATTAGGTTGGGTTGTATGAGTTACCAGGCAATTGTTATTGGTGCTGGTATCTCAGGAGCGGTAATGGCTGAACAAATGGCCAGTAAGCTCGGTTGGAAAGTATTAGTGTTAGAGCAACGTGAGCATCTCGGCGGAAATTGTTATGACCATTTGGATGAAGATGGCGTAATGATCCACAAATATGGGCCTCATTTGTTTCATACAGATAAACAGCGGGTTTGGGACTATTTGTCGCAGTTTACCGAATGGCGGACTTATGAACATCGAGTGCTTAGCCAGATTGATGGCCAACTACTTCCTATTCCTTTTAATCTGACCAGTATCCGTAAAAGTTTTGCTGCCCCTGTGGCTGAAGGCATGATTCAAGCGCTCAAACAACGTTTTGGCGAAGGTGCCAGAGTACCTATTTTACAGCTCAGACAAGAGCAAGAACCCTTGTTGTTACAGTTGGCTGAGTTTATTTATCAGCGTGCTTTTGTCAATTACACCAGCAAACAATGGGGTGTCGGGCCTGAAGCTATTTCCCCTGATGTAACGGCCAGAGTGCCTGTTGTGGTTAGTGAAGACGATCGTTATTTTACTGACCCCTGGCAGGCAGTGCCTTTACATGGTTATAGCGCCATGATTAGCAAAATGCTCTCGCACCCGGGTATAGATTTACAACTGTCATCTCCTATGCATACAAGAGTTCAATTGGACTGGAGCACCCGACAAATATTACTTGATGAGCAGCCATTTGAAGGTCCACTGATATATTGTGGGATGATTGATCAGCTGTTGCCTGATAGCTCAGTTTTATTACCTTACCGCTCTTTACGTTTCGAACACAAACATCTGAAGCAGGAATGGTTCCAGCCTGTAACCACAGTCAATTATCCGAACGAACATGCTTATACCCGCATTACAGAATTTAAGCACCTTACGGGGCAGCATCACACAGGAACCAGCATCACCTATGAGTATCCTTGTGACTATAAA
The DNA here is from genome assembly GCF_021290985.1 of Rheinheimera soli. Classification (GTDB taxonomy): domain Bacteria; phylum Pseudomonadota; class Gammaproteobacteria; order Enterobacterales; family Alteromonadaceae; genus Pararheinheimera; species Pararheinheimera soli. The sequence continues at coordinate 259,737 of NZ_JAJOYU010000001.1, read as the reverse complement.
CCAGAGCAGGGGCTGGAACCTTATTATCCGATTTTTACCGAGTTTGCTCAGCAGCAATATCAACAATGTGTGGAGCAGTTACATCAGTTCCCACAAATTCTCGCGCTTGGCAGGTTAGCTGAATATCGTTATTTTGATATGGATGACGCGGTGGATAATGCACTTGAACGATTCCTCTATTTGCAAGAGTCAGTTTTGAGGAAGGATTTTTAGTCATGACTTTGCCTCATCTGCCTTGGCCTGAGGGCCTGAAAGACGATATTAAGTTGGTAAGCTTTGATGTCTTTGATACTTTAGTTTTTCGCAAGTCTGGAACCCCTGACGATTTTTTCCTGCATCTTGCTGATGAAGCTGCTCAGCTGGGGTTTTGGCAACAAGACGATAATCAGGGTTTTGTTAAGCTTCGTCGAAAAGCTGAAGATAGTGCTCGCCGTGCCCGTTTTGCGGAAAGTGGTCATAGAGAAGTTACACTGGCGGAAATATATAGCAATTGGCCCTCTATTGCGGGAGCAAAACTCTGTGTGCTGGAAGCAGAATTAGAGTTGGCTGGCTGGACCATAAATCCTGTTGCGATTTGCTGGCTTGAAGAGGCTTTTACTGAAGGTAAAAAAGTTGCTCTTGTATCTGATATGTATCTTGATTCGGACCTTATCGTATCGTTTATCAAAACACAGCTTCCATCACTCGTGCTGGATTTAGTTTTGGTCTCTGGTGAGTCTGGCTGTAGCAAACAAGATGGAGGGTTGTTTGCTACATTGATAAATAAGTCTGGTGTCAGAGCTGCAGACATACTTCACATTGGAGATAATGCAATAACAGATGGCCAGATGGCGCAAGCTGCAGGCATTCATCATCTGGTTGTGACACCTCCAGAATACTTTCTCTTGTTGACAAACTATGAGCATCGTTTAGGTAGCATTCCTTATGGAGTCGATGCACTTAGACGACGCTGGCTCTGGCATTATCCCGATGAAAGTTTTGCAGCCAATGTGAGTGCTTTAGTTTACGGGCCATTCTTGTTTCATCTTGTTCATTGGTTGCAAATCCGTTGTAAGGCGTTGGGTATTGATACTCTATTTTGTCTTCTTCGGGAGGGGGAAGTTATCTCTTCGCTTTTGGCATCAATGAATTGCCCTGGGTTTGACGTTAAAACTGTTTATATTTCGCGTCGCTCAAGCTTGTTACCTGCGCTCCTTGAGGTCACTCCTGAGGTATTGCATCAACTAAGTCAACGAAGAGGTTACACTCTTTTTGAATGCATTGAAGATGTTGGGCTTGAATTACCAGATAACTGGCAATCGATGGCGGCGACTTGCCTTTCAGATCTGGTCGGGACTCAGTTGTGGGATGAGCTCTTGACTACAGTGGCAGATAAAAAAGATGTAATTAGAGAGTATTTGCAATCGCAGCGTCAGCTATTAATCAGCTATCTTATTGATTTAGGTTTAGAAAATAGATCTGGAGTCGCATTGTGGGATTGGGGTTGTGGTGCCAGTATGTTTACTAATTTGGCTCGATTAATGCCACTCGAACAGCCTCGGTTCTTCATGACTTACGCCAGTGCTAAATCAGAGGCTTTCTCTTTGCAGCATCATTTAGAAGTCTTTATGCCTATAGATGAACGCGCAATCGCTTTGAGCAAAGCTCCCGAACTCTCAGAGATTTTGCTGAATGGTTCTCTGTGCTCAACCCGTGCTTACCATGCAGACGGAGGCGTAATCTATCCTGAGTTAGTACCAAATCATACAATGACAACGTCTCACGCCACTTTGCTCAATGATTTTCGACGTGGTGTACATTCGTTTGTAGCCTTGGCCATGAAGAGCGGTATTGTTCCACTCATTGATTTTTCATCTCGAAAAGCTGTCGCCTCTATACTCTATCGGCTTGTCCGTTATCCACTATCTTCAGAGGCTATTTGCTTGGGGCAACTTCAAGTACCTTTATCTTCAGGTATAACAAGGAAACTGATTGGTGAAGATGTTGTGAAGGCATTTAAGCAACATTACTCAAGGGCTGATGAAGCCTTTGCAGATGTCAACTTAGGGCGATTAGCTTCTTCTCTTCGTGGTTTTTGGAATGAAGGAGCTATAGCTCAGGCATTCCCAGGGAGCACAGGACTCTTGGGCGAGCTTGGCATGAGTGCAGGTGACGACATTGTTGCTCCGTTATTATTAGCAAATCTGCAGCATAGTAATATCATACACACAGCAGTTTATGGTGCAGGGGAGTTAGGGGCACAAGTCTTGCAGTTATTAAGAGAGCAGGGAATCACTGTGAGTGTAGTTATTGACCGTCGGGCTGCAGCAGGTAGTTTTGAACTGGACGGTTTGCCCGTTGTTACACTTGCCGAAGCTTTCAGTCGTGGAGAGAGAGTGTTTGCGGTCGCATCTAAAGTATTTGCAAATGAGATTATCTCTGAAATCCAGCATAAATATTCTATGTATGAACCCGTCGTTATTTCTTATTTAGGTTTGTCACCTATGAAGATAGAGGCTTAGGCACTATATGATGTTGGACGCTGGTTGTAGAGTTGCGATCGTAGGCTTAGGCGGAGTATTTCGTTGTCTTGAAGCTACTCTATTTAGAGATTATAAAGTTGTTGCTTTGTGTGACAACGATCCCAGTAAGCAAGGAAGTATATACAACAGCTTACAAATAAATAGTTGTGAGCAAATGCAGCTTGATGGCTGGGATTTTATTTTGATCACGAGTATGTTTTCTAAGGAGATAGCTAATATTTTTCTTTCTCGGGGAGTACCTCAGAGCAAGATCGTATTGTTTAATCAGATTTATCCGGCCTTAGGACTCGAACGATTTGACACAACAAGCTTCAAAGCAAAGATAGAGCAGAAATGGGCAGCTATTGATTCACCTGTTAAGAGAGCTAGGTTGCTGTTTGTTATAAATTCTATGGTTTGTGGCGGAGTTGAGCAAGCGCTGTTATCTCTGTTAAGTGTTCTGGATGAAAATCGCTACGAAGTCGTTCTTGTTGTGCTGTTTCCTCATGGTGAACTTCTCTCACGTATACCTTCTTGGGTAAAGGTTTTGGGACTTTTTGATCAAGAGAGCGAACGAATAGAGGCTATGTTGTATCTTTCCTCAGAGCCATCACCTAGGCTCTACGATACGTTAATCCGCAGACGCTTCGACTTAGAGATTTCTTTTATAGAGGGGTTGTCCGTTCGGATCTTGGCAGGACATCCGAAAAAAGGTGCAGTTGCTTGGATCCACACGGATTTTGAATCAGATCATTGGACTCACCCATATTTTGATTCAACAGAGGAGCGAGTTTGTTTTAACAGCTTTCGGCAGATAGTTTTTGTTTCAAAAAATGTGCGGGAATCTTTTTCAAGATTTTTTGATATGCCAGCTGCGAGTATGAACCCGGTGATATATAACATAGTCGACAGTCAGCACATAAAGACTTTAGCTGAAAAACCTATACCGCTGGATGTAAGTTTAATAACAGTCCCTATTATTTTGCTCGTTGGGCGTCTTCATCCGATAAAAGGATTTGAACGAATGCTGGCCATTCATGCTCGTTTGTTGGCTCGCGGGCTTGAGCATAAGTTGTGGATTGTTGGGGATGGGGTATTGTCTGAGAAGTTAAAGACAGAAATTAAGAGACTAAAAATTGAAGATTCAACCTTGATGCTGGGATTCCAAGATAATCCATATGCATGGATGAATAGAGCAGATATCTGTGTTTCTGCCTCTTACGCTGAATCATTTGGACTAACTATGATTGAGGCATGTTTTTTGGGGAAAGCAGTGGTAGCGACTCAGACCGCAGGTAGCGCCGAAGTATTGCTAGATCGCAGACATGGATTGGTTGAAAACTCAGATGAAGCGTTGTTTCAAGCTATTGCTGATTTATTAACCTATCCTAGGTTAATAGAGTGTAGGGCGTCCGTTGCTGAGGACGTTACCAGCCGCTTTTCTTCAGAACAACTCATATCAGAATTAAACGAGTTCATCGACAATAGCCTTATAAGATTTTCAGGAGAAGCTAGATGAGCTCGAAACCTTTGTTCAGTATTGTTTTACCCACGAGGGACAGGCCTGATTTGGTCCGTCGTGTACTTGAATCCTTAGTTGCACAAACTTTTACCGATTTTGAAGTCATAGTGTCAGATAACGCACTGAATAATCCGTGCTTACATGAAGTTAGTCGATTTCTAGTTGATAAAAGATTTAATTATAAAAGGACATTAAAGCCGATGGATATGTGCAGCCATTGGGATTTTGCTCTGGAAGGTGCGACGGGAGAGTATGTAACAATATTCAGTGAGAAGTTCATGCTGCGGCCTGATGCTTTGGAGCTAATGTCACAGGAGATTATTAGCTCCCAGCCAGATGTGTTGACCTGGCAATACGAAATATTCGATGTTAGTTTTATTGACGGTTTAAATTTATATGGTGATTATCATCCATTAATCAAGCCCGGTAATCCTATAAACTACGATCCTGTTAGTGAGCTGAAACGAAGAGTCTGTTTCGATTTTCCTTTATTTTGCCGTTACAATAAACAAAAAGACAGCTACGGAAAAATATATTCTGGTGCAATTCATCGAAATGTTCTGGCGAGGATTAAGAATAACTACGGAAGGATTTTTCATCCACTAAGCCCTGATTTTACCTCTATGATTGCTATTCTTAATGAAAGCAAAGTATGTGTTGATATGAATCAGAGTCTTATGTTAGTTGTTAATATGGCTGGTACATCGAACGGAGAAGCAACAAAGCGCTCAGTAGTAGCGACGCGACAATTCATAGAGAGCTTTGGGTTAGATATTGAAAAATTTAGATTGCAATTACCTATTCCTGGTTTTTGGATTGGACATCAGGTAATTGTTTCTGCTGATTATGAGCTCATTCGTAGCCTAACTTGTTATGGCCCGCTCAAAAATATAAAGCTAGATAAAGGTTCATTGGCATTTTGGGCTCAATTCGATCTTGAGCATATTAAAGAGTGGGAAGATGAAACAAATGACGAATTCCAAATCTTATTAAGACCGTTTTTGAGGTCTTTAAGCAGAGTGCGTTTAGAGGAGTTAGGGCACAATCTTAAAGTTAGCGTGAGTCCTTCAAAAAATGAGATATATCACTCGGGACTAAAAAAAGTAAATTATTTTAGTCCCGGTACAACTGCCGAGAGCCTCGCTGACATTCACTGGAGGGAGGGCTTTGCACCTCCAAGGAAGCCTGTTAGCATTAACTCAATGGAGCTTTTTCAGGCTTTAGAATATCTCTACTTTTATAATGTTCATTCATCCACATTGCTCGAATTAGGCAAAAACGGAGGCCAGAGATGAAAGCAGTAATACTGGCTGGGGGCTTAGGAACTAGAATCAGCGAAGAGTCGCATTTACGACCCAAACCCATGATTGAAATTGGTGGTAAGCCTATTTTATGGCACATCATGAAAATCTATTCTGCACATGGTATCAACGATTTTGTGATTTGTTTAGGTTATAAGGGATACATTATCAAAGAGTATTTCGCGAACTACTTCTTGCATATGTCCGATGTCACTTTTGATATGGCAGCAAATACCATGGAAGTGCATGAGAAACACGTAGAGCCTTGGCGCGTAACACTCGTAGATACTGGTGAGAGCAGTATGACTGGAGGTCGTTTGAGGCGGGTTAAGGATTATGTTGGCAATGAATCTTTTTGCTTCACATACGGGGATGGTGTCTCTGATCTTAACATCCGCCAAACCATAGAGGCACATAGAGCCTCGGGTAAAATTGCAACAGTGACAGCTATTCAGCCCCCCGGACGCTACGGAGCTTTAGATATCAAAGGCTCTGCAGTGCAAAGCTTTCAGGAGAAACCCGCCGGAGATGGAGCCTGGATCAATGGCGGATTTTTTGTACTGGAGCCGCAGGTGTTTGACTATTTGTACTCCGATCAGGATAGTTTTGAAGGTGAACCTTTGTTAAAGCTGGTTCGCGAAGGTCAGCTGAATGCACATCAACACAAAGGGTTTTGGCAGGCTATGGATACCCTGAGGGATAAGAATCAGCTTGAGGCATTATGGGCGAGTGGTCAGGCGCCTTGGAAACAATGGGAATAACAATGTTTTCTGATCAGTTTCGCGGGAAAAAGGTCTTACTAACCGGACATTCAGGCTTTAAAGGCAGCTGGCTGGCATTATGGCTGAAACAACTAGGTGCAGAGGTCTATGGTCTTTCGTTGCAGGTAGAGACGACGCCTTCGCATATAGAATTGCTGGCGCTTTGTCATAAAGAGCGGATGCTAGATATCAGAGATCAGGTTGCAGTGCATCAGGCTATTACTGATATTCAACCGGATTTAGTGTTACATTTAGCTGCTCAGGCTTTGGTTCGTAAATCCTATCTGCAGCCCTTAGAAACCTGGCAAACCAATCTTGACGGCACCTTAAATTTACTGGAATCCTGCCGATATAGCAGCTCAGTCAAAGCTATTGTGGTGGTCACCACAGATAAAGTGTATTTAAACAAAGAACAAAGTGATGGATATTCTGAGCAAGATGCGTTGGGTGGCTATGATCCATACAGCGCCTCTAAAGCGGCTTGCGAAATTTTAGTACAAAGTTACCGTCAGAGTTATTTTTCACAGCAAGGCGTTTTGGTGGCGACAGCAAGGGCAGGTAATGTGATAGGCGGTGGTGATTGGTCTGAAGACCGATTGATACCAGATATTATCCGGGCATCCGTCTCAGGTACACCCCTTACTATTCGTTATCCGGATGCCGTGCGTCCCTGGCAGCATGTGTTGGATTCGTTGTCCGGTTATCTTTGTCTGGCTGCTAAGTTATTAACGGGTGACTCCCTGTGTGCTAAAGCATGGAATTTTGGTCCGGCATCCGATGCTATTTTTAGCGTGCGCCAGGTTTTACAGACGATGCAGCAGTACTGGCCGGAGCTTAGTTGGTTGCAAGGTACTGACGTTCCTTTAAAAGAGACTAACCTCTTAATGATCAACAGTACTTTGGCGCAAGAAGATTTAGACTGGGCTCCTGTATGGGATTTTCAGCAGACAGCTCTGCAAACCGCACTTTGGTATCAAAATTACTATCAGACGGGAAGTGTATTATCACAGTATCAGTTAGAGCATTATCAGCAATGTGCCCGCGAAAAGGGGCTGCCATGGGCGCTAAGTTAAGCGTTTGCTCTACTCAACTGCCCGGCGTGATGCTGATAAAGTCGGAGCGTTATTCGGATGAACGTGGTTATTTCAGCCGTTGGTTTTGCCAGAACGAGCTGGAACCCTTGATGAAGGGGCAAAGAATTCAACAAATAAATCACTCTGTGAATTTGAGTCGTGGCACTGTACGCGGTATGCATTTTTTGTATCCACCGCTACGTGAGTTTAAGTTAGTTCGCTGCATTCGTGGCGCTGTATGTGATGCAGTGTTGGATTTACGCAAAGGGTCTGCCACATTTTTACAACATCAGCTGTTTGAACTTGATGAACATCACGATCAGATGATTCTGATCCCAGCCGGTTGTGGCCATGGTTTTCAGGCTCTGCAGGACAATAGTCAGCTACTTTATCTGCACAGTGCAGAGTATCAGAATGGTTATGATGGGGGGTGTCGGGCTGATGACCCCAGAGTTAATATCAGCTGGCCTTTAGCTGTAAGCCGTATATCCAGTCGTGATCTTGAATTCGATTTACTGACCGATAAGTTTGAGGGATTAATTTTATGAAGTGCCGGCATTGTCAGCAGAACTTAACCATACCACTGGTTGACCTTGGTTCTATGCCTCCCTCGAATGCTTATCTGAATTCAGTACAGCAATTTGCTGATGAAGTTTCCTATCCTTTGAAGGTGTGGGTCTGTCAGCATTGCTGGTTAGTGCAAACGGAGGATTTTACCAGAGCTGACGAGCTGTTTACGGAAGATTATGCCTACTTCTCTTCTACTTCAACCAGTTGGCTTGAACATGCTAAATCTTATACGCAAGAGGTGATACAGCACAGGCAACTCAACTCTGACAGCTTCGTCGTTGAAATCGCTTCAAATGACGGCTATTTACTGCGCAACTTTGTTTCCGCTGGTATTCCTTGTTTGGGAGTGGAGCCTACGCTAGCTACAGCGCAAGCTGCCCGCGCTTTGGGTATCGACGTTGTATCCGACTTTTTTGGTGTCAGCCTGGCGCAGCAATTAAAACAACATTACCGAGCTGCAGATCTAATTATTGCGAACAATGTGTTGGCCCATGTACCTGATATTAATGATTTTGTCGCAGGGATTTCAAATTTGCTTGCTGCAGAAGGGGTCTGTAGTTTTGAGTTTCCTCACCTGCTGAATCTGCTGCAATACCATCAGTTTGATACCATTTATCACGAGCATTATTCCTACTTGTCATTGCACAGTGTGTTATCGATAACACAGCAGGCCGGTTTGAGAATCTGGAAAGTCGAGACGTTAGCCACTCATGGGGGGAGCCTGAGGGTCTGGGTTTGTGCAAATAATAGTGGCATAACCTCACACCAAAGTGTGCAAGACATGTTGCACTACGAGGCTGAATTTGGTTTAACTGATGCTCTTGTCTATCAGCACTTTCAATCTAAGGTTGATCAGATAGCGCAAAGTCTGAAGCTGTTTTTACAACAAGCGAAAAAACAGAATAAACAGGTGGTCGCTTATGGTGCCGCAGCCAAAGGCAACACTTTGTTAAATTACAGCGGAGTTCAGATTGACGATTTGCCAGTGGTGTTAGACGCAGCTAAATCGAAGCAAGGTAAGTACCTTCCGGGCAGCCATATTCCGATTCTGTCTCCAGAGCAATTAATAAACTATAAACCCGATTATTTACTCATATTGCCATGGAACATCCGTGATGAAATACAGAAGCAATTGGCTGGACAATTGCCTGAATATTGTCAGTTTGTCACTCTTATTCCCGAGTTATTGATCGTATGAAGAACAAAATTGTATATACCAAACCCTCCATCAGTAAGCTGGAAATTGCTTATGTGACAGACGCAGTCACTCACGGCTGGGGGGACAAATGTTATGACTATATCCATAAACTCGAGCGCAATTTCTCAGAATATCTGGGAGTAAAACATTCTATCGCGACCTCAAGCTGCACTGGTGCTCTGCATATGGGCCTGGCGGGTTTGGGTATAGGTCCGGGCGATGAAGTGATTCTGGCTGATACTAACTGGATTGCCAGTGTTGCGCCTGTCATTCATCTTGGTGCAACGCCCGTATTGGTTGATATAGACCCTACTAGTTGGTGCATCAGTGTGCAGCAGGCAGAACGTGCAATTACGGCAAAAACTAAAGCTATCATCGCTGTGCATTTATACGGTAATTTGTGTGATATGGATGGACTGAAACAGCTGGCAGAAAAACATAAGCTCGCTTTAATTGAAGATGCTGCTGAAGCCTTGGGATCCGAATACAAAGGCTATAAGGCGGGCAGTATGGCCACCTTTTCTACCTTCTCTTTTCATGGCACCAAAACCATGACCACAGGAGAGGGCGGTATTTTTTCCACCAATGATAAAGCTTTGTATCAAAAAGTTCTGACTTTAAGTAATCATGGCCGTAAAGCAGAACAGACTAAACAATTTTGGCCGGATGAGTTGGGTTTTAAATACAAAATGTCCAATATTCAGGCTGCACTGGGTTGTGCTCAATTGGAGCGAATTGAGTATCTGGTCGAGCGAAAGCGCCATATTTATGCCTATTACCGTCAGGCTTTTGCTTATGATACGAATATTTGTATCAATCCTGAACCAAAATACTGTTTGAACTCAGCCTGGATGCCCACTCTGGTCTTCTCTAAAAAAAGTGGCATCACCCGACAGCACTTATCAGAAGCTTTTGCAAAAGAGCAGATTGACGCTCGGGTATTTTTTTGGCCTTTAAGTAGTCTGCCTATGTTCATAGCTCAACCTGAACACGTGCACAGTTATGATATTTGCCAACGTGCCATTAATTTACCCAGTTATGTCGATATGACTGAGGATGACATGGACAGGGTTATTGCTGTGGTCAGAGGTTTACTTGATGCAAACACCTGACATAACCAAGCCTTTGTTGATATGGGGAGCTCGTGGTCATGCCCGGGTGTTGAAAGACTGTCTGGATTTGTATAACCAGACAGTCGTTGCCCTTGTTGACAGGGATCCTGACTGTCGCAGTCCTTTTCTGGCGGTTCCTCTGATGCACTCCCTTGTTCAGCTGGATCTGTGGTTAAGCCAACATCAAAGCTCACCGAAACCAGATTTTCTTATTGCCATTGGAGGGCAACGGGGCGCTGACAGGTTATATATAGCGTCGCAACTAGAACAATTGGGTTTAACGGCTCACACTTTAATTCACCCTACAGCCGTTATTGCTGCTGACGTCAGTATTGCGAGTGGCAGCCAGATACTGGCATTAAGTCATATAGCTGTGGGGGCCAGTATTGGCCGTCAGACTATTATTAATCACAGGGTGAATGTTGATCACGAGTGTCGTATTGGTGATGGTGTCCATCTGGCTCCCGGAGTCACGCTCGCCGGAGAAGTTGTTATTGCAAATAATGCGACTGTGTTTACGGGCGCCTGTATCGCACCCAGAGTTCAGATTGGGGAAGGTGCTTTGATTGGTGCTGGATCTGTGGTGTTGAATAATGTTCCGGCTTACAGCCTTGCTTATGGTAATCCGGCCAAAGTCATACGAAAATTATAAGAGGGTTTTATGCATAGTTCTAATCCGGTAAAAGAGTTTCAACAACGTAATCAAGAATTTATTGAGAAATCCAGTCAAGACGAAGAACTGCAACAGTTAGCACAGCAGTGGTTTTTACGAGCTAATTCGTACGAATACTCTTACCACTTTACAGCCTGTGGACGACCTATTATCCAGTATCCTCAGGATATGGTGGCGTTTGCCGAATTAGTCTGGCAAATAAAGCCAGATCTTATTATTGAAACTGGAATAGCACACGGGGGGTCGCTGATTTTAAGCGCGTCACAACTCGCTCTTCTTGATTATGTCGATGCGGTGAACAATGGCACTGTATTAGACCCCAAGGCTAAAGGTCGCAAAGTCATTGGCATTGACATCGATATTCGAGCCCACAACCGAGCTGCAATAGAAGCGCATCCTCTGGCGCATAAAATTGAAATGTTTCAGGGCTCGAGTATCGACCCTCAACTGATTGATGCAGTAAAAAAAGCGGCTAAAGGCTACAACAAAATTTTGGTTTGCCTTGATTCAAATCATACTCATGAGCACGTACTTGCTGAACTTGCAGCCTACGCGCCTTTGGTCAGCACCGGTAGCTATTGCATAGTGTATGACACTGTGATTGAAGATATGCCTGCAGAGATGTTCAATAACAGGCCATGGAAACCCGGTAACAGTCCCAAAACCGCAGTTTGGAGTTATTTGAAACAGCATCCTGAATTTGAGGTTGATTTATCTATAGATAAAAAATTACAAGTCACAGTAGCTCCTCATGGTTTTTTACGTAGGCTCTAGAGTCAATTGAGTTTTTTCAAGCTAATTTAACCTGATGTGATGGTCTCCTCCCACCTCGGCATCGATGTACCATGATTGAATTGCAAGCAATCAAAAATTGGAGAAGACCGCATCCCAGTAAGCTCATATCAGGCCTGTTGCAAGCAAAACAGTGGAACAACAGTAAGCGTAATAACAACCATACCGCAAGGTGTGATTGTTATTACGCTTAAGATGAACGCAGGTTAATGCCAAGCATGCATCAGGTTGTTATCATTATTTCCCAAAGCGGTGCTGCCAACGACCCGTTTACGAAGTCTGAGTCGGTAAAGTTTTCCGTGTTGTTGGTTTTTTATGGCTGCCAGAGCTCGTTGTATTCATCTGAAGTGCAATCCTTTTTTAAAGTAAAGTTATCAGCCTATTTTTTACTGACGGAAGCTGAGTTTTAACCGACCTTAGTAATCACAATTGTGCCACCTTGATCCGGTACCGGTACTTTTGCCAGTTTGCCATGCTTTGCTTCATAGTCGGCGACAGCCTGTTTTACTCCTCGAAAGTCAGCATGATTATAATCATGTAACATCAAATAGCCGCCGGCTGTCAGTCGGGGGTAAAAGTACTCAATTGCATTTAACATTGGCGTGTATAAATCTACGTCTATCGACACCAGTGCAAGTTGTCTTCTAAGCCGTCGAGGGATTCAGGGAAGAAGCCTACCTTTGGGATGCAACGTTCAGGATGTGGCATTCGTTGCATAACCAGTTCAACACTAGTATCGACAAAATTATTATTACGAGTAAAAAATTCAGGGGCGGAATAGCCGTTTTGAATATCGGTTTCCCTTTCTGTGGGATCAAAACCGGCAAAAGTATCGAACAGGTATAAAGTTCTGTTGGCAAACAGCGTGTTGATAACTCTGGCAAAGTTACCTCTGAATACTCCTACTTCAGCCAGGTTGCCGCTGATATTTTGCTGCTGGATTTGTTCTGTCAGTAGCTCAAGTAATTTGAACCGAACATAATCATATTCAGAGCTATATATGGCCTCTTGGTTAGCCGCATCCTGATACGACATTGCCAGAGAATAGTAGGCTGCAAGCGGTAGCTCTGGATTTTCATATTGCCCAAAGTAGAGTTGAGATTCTTTGCTCATCACTTCCAGTAAGGATTTGTGATAAATAAACTTAATTTTTTGTAAAGGAATGGATAAATCTCGTAACACATAAAATGTAGCTGCGTACTCGTTTGCTAAGACGACATAGTCATATTCGCTCTTCACTAATTCTGTTGGAGCAATTACCGGCAAATTGCAAAAGGGGTCGCTATTAACTCTTGCATTTGAGTCAACAAAACCTAGGACCTCATATTGATGGTTGTTGTTGTAATATTTGCGAGCACCACTGCCGGTGCCGTAGATATATATTTTGTCCATCGTTGCTCCTTTTGGATTTTGAAGCCTTTTTCAGGCTTTATTGGCACTGTAAATAAGCCATATCGTGTTGACAAAGATTAAGGTCCGCGTTGAAATCTATCTTTATACTTATTTAGTACTCAGGCCGTACTACCAGCATCCACTGTAATCACAGTACCTGTGATAGCAGCAGCCTGCTCGTTAAGCAAATACAAGACTGCAGCCGCAGCATCATCCGTAGTAGCCAGCCTGCCCAGCGGGCTGCGGCGTTTGACGCTTTCCAGCTTATCGCCTTGCAGGCTATTGGTCATGTCAGTTTGCATATAGCCGGGTGCAACGCAATTCACGGTAATACCTGCTTTGCCAACTTCTCGCGCCAGCGATTTGCTGAAACCTTCCAGTGCGGCTTTGCTGGCGGCGTACACACTTAATCCATTAAAACCAGTTCGGGCGATAATAGATGAAATATTAATGATACGTCCGCTCTGATTTAGCAGCATTGGCCTTAACAGGTATTTGCTGAGCAGAATTGGGGCCTGCACATTAATATTCAGCAGACTGGAGATTTCACTGTTGTGCATGGTTGCCAGCACACCGTCATAACCGACTGCTGCATTATTAATCAGCGCATAAGGACGACCGTATTGTTTTACCAGCGCGCCGCAAAGGGTTGGCAGCTGTTCCAGGTCGGCCAGATCTACAGCAGTAAAATATAGTCTTTTATCGTTATGCAGCTGCAATTGCTGCAATTCGTTCGACAAGGTACGGGCAAGTGCAAGCACTTCATAACCTGCAGCAAGTAGTTGACGGCAAATAGCTAACCCCAGACCTCGGCTGGCGCCGGTAACAATCACTAACTTAGCCATGAGGCTCCTTTCTACTCAATTTGCCAGTGGCATTCGTACTTAAGCTATCAACAAAGTTAAATCGGGTGGGGATCTGGTAGCGTGCCAGTTGCTGCTGGCAATGTTCAACTAGTAAGGGTTGCAGTTTGGAGTGATCAGCGTTAGCGACAACAACAATATCCGCCACCACCAACTGGCCAAGCACACTGCTGGCTTTGGCATATACTTTGGCCTGTAATACATCCGCTATTTGCAATAACACCTGCTCTACTTGTTCAGGGTGTACTTTATTGCCACCAACATTGATGACGCCACTGTCGCGGCCTAGAAATTGTACGCGGTCATTTTGAATATGGACTAAATCGCCTGTGTCCAGATAACCCTCGCTATCAAGACGTTTGGCGAGGTTGCTATCTGGCGTGTGAGGAAGTTTTAGCCAAAGGTGTTGTTGTCCGTCGATTTTAAATGCCAGGCCACTATGATTAGTACCTAACCAGCTCAGCGGAAAACCTGTCTTTTGGTCAGAAACAGCAAAGCCCACGCCTACTTCTGTCGAAGCATAAATATGTAATATACGGGCGGAAGGAAACAAAGTAGATAGCTTGTTCAGCAAGCCCTGATCGGCAATTTCGCCACCTAGTGTCAATTGGACAAGGGGGAGTTGATGCAAGCGGCCAGTCATCAGCAATTGACGCCATAACGACGGTGTTGCTGATAATGCTGTAACATCTGAGCTTAACATCATCTCTATACGCTGTTCTGCATCGCCACTGCTGCAATCGCTGATACAAGCTCCAGACATCATACTTTGCAGCAATACCTGTAAACCGGCAAAGCGGGTGGGTTGATAACATAGTCCCCAATGCAGTGTGCTTTGATCAACCGATATCTTGACCGCGCGGCTTAAGCTGGCAAAAGTATGTGCAATCCATTTAGGTGTTCCGGTAGTGCCCGATGTTGCCAAATACCAGCGGGTTTCTTGGCTACCAATAGTTGAGTGCATTGCAGAGTGCTGTTTAACTGAGGTTTCACTGGGCCATTGTTGAACCAGCTCCGGTATATCCAGAGCAGTTTCAGGCAATAGATACAAGGCGCTGCTCCAGCCATCAAATGCCAGCAGTGCGATAAGAAACGATGGCAGAGTCGTGTAGTGTAAAGCTATTGCCTGTTTCTGTAACTGTGGATACTGCAGACGTATTGCTATGGCACCTGCAATGAGTTGCTGGTAGCCGACCTGTTCACTACCGGTCAGTGCTGTACCACTGTAATTTGCTTGCTGTAATTGTTGCAGCAGGTCCATTATCTATTCGTTCCCGCCCTGCTGTGCCTGACGATAAATAGTAACGAATTCGGCAAAGGTGCGTGGATACACAGCAATCTGCATTTGGCTGAACGGGTCAATGCCCAGATCTTCTTCCAATTGGGCGACCAGCATGGCAAAGCCAAGAGAATCAAGACCACTTTGAAGAAGCACTGTGTCATCGGTGATATCAGCTATCAGCTTGCAGTTGGCGATAATGGCTACCTGAGCCAGAGTATTACGAATAGTTTGTTCCAGTTTCACGGTATCAATCAGCCTATTAAGTAAATTGAATAAGATCGGCGGCAGCACAGATTTGTTTGGGCAATCTCGCCAATACCCGAATGCGATTTTTCCGCCATTCATCAAGTTCATAGCTGAATACGTTAACCATATAAGGTTCATCGTTACGCATTTGACCCGGTCGGTCTGGCAGGGGCTGATAGCCAAAAAATTCATGCATCCTTACGACACTTTGGTTAAAGGATAACACTTCGGCATAAAGACTGCTTAGCTCGATTTGAGTGGCAGCATAATCCAGCGCAGCAATTTCAAGCAATAAACCTGAGCCTGGCCAGACATCGGTTTCGCCGAGATAACAGCCCCATTCGATCACTCCCTGACTGCGCTGACTAAAGTTTAATACGCCTATAGGTCGATCGTTCTGTTTAAAGATAAATACTTGCCGGCTTTCATCAGATTGCAGCTTATCAAACCAACTTAAATGTTCTTGCCAACTGATAGGAGCATCATTGTGCATATTGCGCCGAATTTCACTCTGATTACGCCAGTGCCATACTCTTTCTAAATCTGCAGCGGTTAAAGCACTAAAATGGCTTATCGGATAAGTTTTGATGCCAGTCATAAACTTACAAATACTCCCAGCTCATTGCAGTGCCTTTTTTCGCTGATTTTTTAATGGGTTTACCCAATAGCATTGGCAGATATTTCGGCTCCAGTCCAAGTCCTGGCCGGATTGAACGTAGGTTTTGCGGTGTGAACATATCACCAGCCTGCATATCTTCAGCGATGTACAGCGAGCGGCGGAATTTGCGTGAAGCTTGTTCTTTTTCTGTGCCACCATAAGTCACTTTCCCCAGAGCAACAGCAGTGCGTTTGCATTCCTTGACCAGAGCACTGAATTCTTCCGGCTCAAGCGAGAACTCTGCATCGACTCCACCTTCAGCTCTATCCAGAACAAAGTGTTTTTCAATCACGGTCGCACCCAAAACTACACTTGCGACCGCAACACCAATGCCTGCCGTATGGTCAGATAACCCTACCTGGCAATCAAATAAAGTAGCCATATGTGGGATGGTAGCCAGATTGGCGTCAACAGGGTCTGCCGGGTAATGGCTGGTGCATTTTAATAAAATTAACTGTTGGCAGCCGTTGGCTCGTAATACTGCGACTGATTCTGACAATTCGGTTTGTGTAGCCATACCTGTTGACATAATTACTGGTTTACCAGTTTTCGCAACGGCGGCCAGTAAAGCATGGTCGCTGTTTTCAAAAGAGGCAATTTTATAACAAGGTACATCCAGTGATTCTAAAAAATCCACCGCGGTTAAATCAAAAGGGGTGCTGAACGCCAGCATGCCGTGGCTTTTGGCTCGTTCAAAAATGGCTTTATGCCAGTCCCATGGTGTATAGGCGATCTGATACAACTTATACAAAGTGGTGCCGTGCCAGAGGCTGTTTTTATCTTCGATGTAAAACTCGCCTGTGTCTATATCCAGCGTCATGGTGTCGGCTGTGTAGGTTTGTAATTTAATGGCCTGAGCGCCAGCCGCAGCTGCTGCATCTATCATCTCCAGCGCTTTATCCAGTGACTGATCATGATTGCCGGACAGCTCAGCAATAATTAAAGGCGGATGAGAAGGTCCAACCCAATGCTGGCCTAACTGAATATCCAAAAGTGCTTTGCTCATCTGTATTTTCCTGTACTGCTGTTGGCCTTTAATGCCGGCCCTGAAATTCTGTGTTGAGTAAATCTACAATAGCAGCACAACCGCCGCCTTGCGGCACCAGTTGTTTGGCTTGTTTTGACATCTGTTGCAACTGCTCTGGATTATCCAGCAACTGCTGCAGCTCTTGTGCTAGCAACGCTGCTGTTAAATCCTGACCTGGCCCCAGATAAACACAAGCTCCTGTATCGGCTAAGCACAAGGTGCTGGCCAACTGGTTTTCTGCCAAAGTCACCACCACAGCAGGTAAAGCCAAAGCACAGCGCTCCCAATGGGTGGAACCACCTGCACCTATCATTAAAGTGGCTTGACTCATCAACTTTGCCATCTGTGGCGTATTCACATATAAAGTAAAACGACTGTCTTTAGCACAGAGCTTTTCAAGCTCAATCCTGTGTGGATTGGCCAAGCCTATGACTATATCGGCATGAAAGTCAGTTTTCTGAAGTTGTTGTAAGGCCAAAATGGTTAAATTGGTTAAATTCAGCTCGTCTGTACCACCGTAAAACACTAAAAAGCGCAGTTGATCGGCTTTTGTCGTTCGTTGATAAGTTGCAAATTCCGGACGTAGCAGCACATAAGAGGGGCCTAACAGCAGCTGAGCGTCTTTATTCACTAGTAAGTCATACCTGTTGTGCAGCTGCGGGTAAAGGTTTTGATCCAACAAATAATCACAGTGATGAGGCCTGTTAGCTAAGTCATCAATCACCAGCAATTTGCGATAAAAACTTGTCATTGCCTGTTCAAATGTTTTGGACAAGCCGTAGTGGTCAATCACTAATAAATCGACAGGTTGTTGCAGTTGCCCAATAAGCTCTGTCGCATCCTGCTGCTCTGTTACGCCAAGCCAGGCGGCATAGCCTGTGGCTTGGGTATTTGTCGCAGGAGCTGTTAATTCAAGGACGTCTAAACCTTGATCACGCAACCACTGAATTAAATTGCCGGAATGAGCGCGACAGGCAAAAACAACAGACCAACCTGATTGCTGTAATGCTTTGGCCAGGGTCAGGCAACGCATCAGATGGCCTGAACCTATCACTGCGGATGCATCGACCCGAAATAGCGCTTTTCTGCTGACTGTCATAGCTGCCTTAACAGCAGTTGATGTAAAAGTTCAGCCCGCAGCCAGTCGTCTGCTGTGTCTATATCCTGCACCAAATACTGTGGCAGCTCATACAAATATGAGCTTGGCGAAAACACCGGTTTTGCATCTTGCCAGCTTTGAGCACGACCACAATAAAACTGGCCTGCATCATGAAAAGTTTCAGGCAAGTCCTGTGATCGTTTAGGAATAGATGCTGGGTCTACTGCACTGACTTTGCCTGACTCAGAGCGATACAAAGCACGCTGAATAGGAAAACTAAAACGACAACCAGAGAATACATAGTCTAAAGCGGGATCCTGCTGCAGTTGCTGCATGGCCTCTTTTAGCATATCCGCTTGAAGCAGAGGGGCTGTGGCGTAGATGCAGGCAACCAATTCGGGTTTGAGTTGATGCTGCTGTGCCCAGCTGATCGCATGGCGAACTACAGCTGAGGTGCCAGTGTGATCGTCTGATAATTCGGCAGGGCGGATAAAAGGCACTTTGGCGCCAAAGCTTTGCGCCACAGCTGCAATTTCTGCATCATCTGTTGATACCCACACTTCATCAAAAGCCGCAGATAACAAAGCGGCTTCGATAGACCAGCCAATCATGGCTTTGCCATTAAAGTCTTTGATGTTTTTACGCGGAATACGTTTACTGCCGCCGCGTGCCGGAATAATGGCCATTTTCACTTAATGTAAAAGCTCAATGAGGTTTGAACAAACAAAATCAATTTCATCCTCTGAAAGTTGAGGATGAAGGGGTAACGTAAGAATCTTTTTGTAAAATAGTTCAGCTTTGGGGAAATCGCCTTCCTTAAATCCAAGGTTTGTATAAAAAGGCTGTAGATGTACAGGAAAATAGTGGACATGAACCTGAATCCCTCTAGCTCTCATAGTATCAAAAACACTTCGTCTAATTGATTCATCATGAAGCTTTATGATTTGCAGATGTCTTGCGCTAAAACAATCGTGTAAAGGTTCAACTATGTCCAGTGGCTGCTCTTTAAGTAATTTTCGGTATTGACCTGATAAGGTGTTTCTTCTGGCAGTAAAGCTGTCTATCGATTTCAGTTGGCTTAAGCCCAGAGCTGCCTGTAAATCAGTGATTCTATAGTTGAAACCAAGGCTATGTTGTTCATAATACCAATCTCCCTCATCTAGTCTCACCAGTTCATTTTGTTCTTTTGTTATACCGTGACTGCGCAACATCATTAAAGTTTTTGCTAACTCAGGGTCATTTGTTGTGGCTAATCCTCCCTCAGCTGTAGTTATTATTTTTACAGGATGGAAACTGAATACACATATATCGCTGAATTCACATGCTCCAATTTTTTTGTGATTGAAACTACCTCCTATTGCATGAGAGGCATCCTCAATAACTCGAAATCCGTATATTTTGGCAAGTTTATCAATCTCTTCCATATCACAGCTATGGCCAGCCAGATGGACGGGTATGACCACTTTAGGGAGTCTGCCTTGCTGTTTGGCTTGTGCCAGTTTCGCAGCTAAGGACAATGTACACATATTTCCTGTGGCTATGTCCACATCTACAAAGTCAATCGATGCCCCGCAATAAAGAGCACTATTTGCCGAAGCCACGAATGTTATTGGGGATGTCCAAACCAGATCTCCAGGGCCTACGCCTAAGGCTAAGTTTGCGATATGCAAGGCGGAAGTTGCGCTGTTAACGGCAACAGCAAACTTACAATTGGTATAGTCGCTAATGGCCTTCTCAAACTCTTTGATTTTAGGCCCCTGCGTCAGGTTACTATTTTTAAGGACGTCAACTACAGCGTTGATATCGGCATCACTTATACATTGTTTACCGTAAAGAATCATGTTCGCCCCAGTTTGTTGTAATTGTTCTGTCTGCCGCAAGTAAGAACTTTGTGACCCACATTTGTGGTGTTTCACAATGTGCTCTTGTCGTCATAAAACTGACAGTCATATTGGATCTATACCCACTGTAACAAACCTTAGCATAATTTATTCCACTATTAAAAAATCCTTTTTAAATAGGCGCTTAGCTTAGAATCATCTGGTTATAACTTTATTGTCTAAAAAAAGCACAGTTTAAAGCTTGGGCAGACAGCTCATTTTGAGGTAGACTCCTTTCATAGCCAATCCGTTTCGGAATAGCCTGAGGTAGTAGTATGAAAATCGGTAGCTCTTTCGCCAATGAAAACCAGCTGAAATTCAATTCCAATGAATCTGAAAATTTGCTGAAGAAATTAGCCACTGCACGTCGTATCAACAGCGCTGCTGACGATGCTGCCGGATTACAAATTGCCAACCGTTTAACTCAGAGTGCCAATGCTTCAGCTCAGGGCACCCAGAATGTGTACGATGGTATCTCTTTAGCTACTGTGGCCGATCAAGGCTTGCAGGGCGTGACAGATAATCTGAATGAAATGGGCCGTTTAGCTGTGCAGGCTGGTAGTGGTATTTTAACTGCTTCAGACCGTCAGGCCTTGCAAAAACAAGCTGATGCTTACTCCGCCAGTATTCAGGACCAAATTAAAAATACTGAATTTGCCGGCATCAAATTATTTGATCAGGATGGCTCTATCCCTGTAGGAACAGGCAATGGCAGTATCAGTATTAAAACTCAGGATTTATCCACTAAGTTAACTGATTCAGGTGCTTTTAGTATTGATTTGTCTTCTGCCGAAAGTGCAGAGGCTTCGCTGAAGTCTATTCAGAGTTCTTCACAACTGGTGGATAACAACAGAACGGATTTAGGCGCTACTATTAACGCTTTACAGTCTACAGCCCGTAATTTGCAAACGCAGAATGTAAACGAGCAGGAAGCCATCAGCCGTATTCAGGATCTGGATTATGCTAAAGCGGTCACAGAACAAGTGGCAGCCGGTGTTCGTGAACAAGCTTCTATTTCTGTGATTAGCCAGGGCCGTGTTTCTGAACAACAAGCCTTAAAGCTGTTAGCTTAATTTTTAATTCTGTTTTCCTCTTATAAAACGCTATTTTTTTGACACCAGTGTCAAAAAAATAGCGTTTTACCTTGCAACCTCAGACAAGCTTTGTAGAATGATAAAAAAGCAGTAAAAGTCTGAGTCTTATGACCACCAAGCTCTACATTCTTGATCAGCAGGAACAACGAACCTCTCGTTTAGGCGCTGTGCTGAGTTTTATTTCTGAAACTCATCAGTTGTTGAACTACCACGAACTGGACCAGCATTTACATGCAGGCTCACAAGCTGTGATTTTATTAGGGGCTTTGTCCAGTCAGGATCATGAACAGCTGATCCGTCGTTATCCGGCTTGTGCTTTTTTGTTGCTGGGTGAAACTCTGAAACATCATTTAGGTTTAGCCAATGTGGTTGGCTTACTGACCGAACCTTTCTCTTACGCTTCTTTTACCCAGTTACTGCGGGATTGTCAGGAGTACCAACGGTTATTGCCAGGCCAGAAAGGCCAATGTGAGCAATCGCGTTTTATTGGCATGGTTGGCCAAACTCAGGCTATGCAGCAGGTCCGTTTCCTGATCCAACAAGTGGCCAAAACTGACGCAAATGTATTAATTCTTGGAGATTCAGGCACAGGAAAAGAAGTGGTTGCCCGTAATATTCATGTGTTATCAAACCGTCATCAGGGGCCTTTTGTACCACTGAACTGTGGTGCTATTCCGGCCGAACTATTAGAAAGCGAGTTGTTTGGTCATGAAAAAGGTGCTTTTACCGGTGCGATTTCCACCCGTAAAGGCCGCTTTGAATTGGCACAGGGCGGAACTCTGTTTCTGGATGAAATTGGTGATATGCCTTTGCCTATGCAGGTGAAGTTATTAAGAGTGCTGCAAGAGCGGATTTATGAGCGGGTAGGCGGCAGTCAGCCTATTCGTGCTGATGTGCGTATTATTGCGGCGACTCATAGAGCGCTGGAAAACATGATTGAAGAAGGGCGTTTTCGTGAAGACTTATTTTATCGCCTGAATGTCTTTCCTATTGAAACCCCGGCTTTACGTGACAGAAGCGATGACTTACCTTTGTTGGTACAGGAACTGATTATCCGCACTGAGCAGCAAGGTCATGCCAAAGTAAAATTTACCGAAAGGGCGCTGGAGAGTTTAAAACTGCACCCATGGCCTGGTAATGTGCGTGAGCTGGCTAATCTGGTGGAACGTATGGCTATTATGTTTCCAAATCAAGTGGTGGATGTGGCTGAACTCCCACAAAAATACCGCCATCTGGAAGTGGAAACTTATGTGCCTGTTTATCCGGATGCCTTGCTGGAGCGGGATGCCATTAACGAATTATTCCAAAGCAGTGACGATGACGACGAAAGCACTGACGAGCTGATTTTCCCTCAAGCAGGCAGCATTGAAGTCTTGCCGGAGCAGGGCATGGATTTAAAAGAGTTTTTAGCTGAACTGGAAATTTCTTTAATTACTCAGGCACTGGAACGGCACGACTATGTAGTTGCAAGAGCTGCAGATGTTCTGTGTTTGCGCCGTACAACTCTGGTAGAGAAGATGCGTAAATACAATTTAATGCGTGATGAAAGCCAAGCCTGATAGCTGAACTGTCAAAAAAATGACCTGTTAAGTTATTGATTTTACATACCTTAAATCTGTAATGAATTGTGGCATGTCTTGTGCATTTGAATGGCTAGTGTCAATTCATTTGCAGAGACGTTATGAGTACCGCCAAAGCTTATGCTTATGTTGCAGCAGAAATGCAGCCACAAGCGCAGCCAGAAGTACCGGCAGCAACTGCCATTCATACGGCCCGTCAGGCCCGTCGCCTGCAGCATTTAGTCAATAACCTGCCAACAGCCGTTATAGTGCTGGATGAGCGGGGTTATGTGGCTGAGGCTAATCCCGTTGCTATTTCTATCTTAGGCGAACCCTTAGTGGGGCAGCGCTGGCTGGATGTGATAGCGCGCTCGTTCCGGCCCCGCAGCGATGACGGTATGGAAGTGTCCTTATTAGATGGGCGCAGAGTCAAACTGGCAATCAGTTCCTTAGAGCCTGAAGCAGGGCAGTTGATTGTATTAACTGATCTGACTGAAACCCGTCAGTTGCAAAGCCGACTGGCTCATTTACAGCGTTTATCTACCCTTGGCAAAATGATGGCGTCCTTGGCGCATCAAATCCGCACTCCATTATCCTCAGCTTTGTTATATGCCCAGAATTTAACCAGTCCTAAATTGAACCCAAATTCGCGTGAGCAATTTCAGCATAAGCTGGTGGCCCGTCTGGTGGATTTAGAACAGCAGGTCAATGACATGCTGTTATTTGCCCGCGCAGGACGAGAGCAGCAAGTAGAAGCCTTATCTTTGCAGCAACTGCTGACCGAGGTGTTTGCAGGTGTTGAGGCTTTGGTGGAGCAACAGCAAAGTCAAATCAGTGTGCAGCTACCAGAACCTGATGTGCAAATTCTGGGAAACCCACGCAGCTTAGCTGGTGCTATTCAGAATTTATTGCAAAACAGCATGCAAATCATTGGTCAGGGGGCGGTGCTGAAACTCGAAGCCCGCTTAGATACTGTTAATCCTCAGTTAGTGATGATAGCGGTCGAAGACAATGGCCCTGGTGTACCAGAGCATTTACAACAACAAATTTTTGAACCCTTTTTTACCACCCGTAGTCAGGGCACTGGCCTTGGACTGGCGGTTGTGCAGGCCGTGGCTCACTCTCACAATGGCACTATTCGTTATTGCACTTCAGCCCAGGGGGGCGCTCGTTTTGAATTATTGTTTCCCGTCTATGTGCCTGTAACTGCAGGTCAGGAGTTAAGTTATGCAAACAACTAGTATTTTGGTCGTTGAAGATGATGCCGGTTTACGCGAAGCATTGTGTGACACGCTGAGTCTGGCGAATTATCAGGTGGTGCCAGCCCAAAGTGCTGAACAAGGCTTGCAGCTGTTAAAAGAGCATAAAATCTCTTTGCTGATCAGTGATGTGCAAATGGGCACTATGTCAGGTTTAGATTTACTCAAGACGGTGAAACTGAATTACCCCTCTTTGCCTGTGTTGATGATGACGGCTTACGCTAACGTCAATGACGCGGTAGTGGCAATACGCAATGGTGCTGTGGATTATCTGGCGAAACCATTTTCTCCTGAAGTACTGATCAATATGGTAAGCCGCTATGCGTTAGGCGCAGAAGTGGCGACTATTGAACCTGTAGTGCATTCAGAGCAGGGCAAACAGCTGGTCAAATTGGCAGCGAAAGTCGCCCGTTCTGATGCCAATGTGCTGGTGTTGGGGCCAAGTGGTTCTGGTAAAGAAGTTCTGGCACGTTATATCCATCAGCAAAGTGGTCGTCCCGATGGTCCTTTTGTGGCTATTAACTGTGCTGCTATTCCGGAAAATATGCTGGAAGCCACCTTGTTTGGTTACGAAAAAGGTGCTTTTACCGGCGCTATACAGGCTTGCCCCGGCAAGTTTGAACAAGCCCAGCAAGGTACTATTTTGCTGGATGAAATCAGTGAAATGGATTTAAACCTGCAGGCGAAATTACTGCGGGTGTTGCAGGAACGCGAAGTGGAGCGTTTAGGTGCACGTAAAACTATTAAACTGGATGTGCGGGTGATTGCCACAAGTAACAGAGATTTAAAACAAGCTGTGGCCGAAGGCAAATTCCGCGAAGATTTGTACTATCGTCTGAACGTATTCCCTCTGACCTGGACTGCATTAGCAGAACGTCCGGCTGACATAGTGCCGCTGGCGATGCATTTATTAGAAAGGCATTGTCGTAGCACAGGTATGCCTCAGCCTCTGTTAAGTTATGCAGCTCAGCACAAACTGACGCAACATTACTGGCCAGGTAATGTGCGTGAGTTGGATAACATAGTACAACGCGCACTGATTATTTGTGATGGCGAACAAATTAATGCGGCCGACATTTTGTTGGAATCAGCCCCCAATATGATGGACAGCATGCCTGATGCAGCTCTGACTCAGGCCGGTGAGCTGGATGTCAGTGTGTTTAAATCTGAAATTTACGAGCAGGAACACCGTATTATTCTGGAAACTATGCGTGCTTGTGCCAATAGCCGCAAAGAAGTGGCCGAGCGGTTGGGGATCAGTGCCCGTACCTTAAGATACAAACTGGCCCGGATGCGAGAGTCTGGTATTCAGTTACCTGCTTAAACCCACAGGTCAGAGCTTCGGCTCTGACCTTCTGTTTACTGCCTTCAAATCAGTATTTCAGCCCCTGCCTAACCTTCCTTGCTTTAATTTAAGTAACTGTTTTAAATTGACATTTAAACTCTGCAGCCTCCTTGAAACCCTATTAAGAGCAGAGCCAAAGTTCAGACCCTCAATACTGGCACGATCCCTGCTTTATCTCTGTTAATCGTAGTAATAGCAATATTTTGACAGGTCACAGCAGATGAACATTCAAGGTCAAGGTCACAGTCTTTATCAGGAACTTCAGTCCCTCGCTTCACAAGCCCGAAGTGTGCCTTCAGAAATGGCCATTCCGGCTATCCCTGAGCAAAATACCAGCCAATCTGATTTCTCCGCCATGCTCAAAGGTGCGCTGGATAAAGTGAATGGCTTGCAAGGAGAGAGTCGGCAACTTAGTACGGCCGTTGAAATGGGTGACCCTAAAGTGTCTTTGGCTCAGGCCATGATTGCCGGGCAAAAAGCCTCTTTAGCCTTTGAAGCCACAGTGCAGGTGCGAACCAAGCTGGTTGAAGCCTATAAAGAAATTATGTCGATGCCGGTCTAAGGCGGGGGATTAAAACGTGGCAGAAAGTACCTCAACTGAACTGGCAATTTCGTCAGATGATTTTGGCAGCAGCACTGCGGTGCAGCAAGAGCAGAAATCCGGCTTCCTTGGCTCTATGGGCGGTGGCATGGATATGGTGCGGCAAATCAGTCTGATTGTCGCTTTAACTATCTGTATTGCATTAGCTGTGCTGATTATTTTGTGGGCCCGCGAGCCTGATATGCGTCCTTTAGGTACTTTTGAAACCAAAGAGCTGATTGAAACTTTGGACTATCTGGATAGCCAGAAAGTAGATTACAAACTCGAAGGCCAGGTGGTGATGGTGTCCGGTAAAGAATATCAGGATATTAAGCTGAAACTGGCACGTGCTGGTTTACAGCAGCAACAAACCACCGGCGATGAAATTCTGATGCAGGACAGTGGTTTTGGCGTCAGCCAGCGTTTAGAGATGGAACGGTTAAAACACAGCCGCGAACAGCAACTGGCCCGTACTATCGAACAATTCCAAAGTATTGCTACCGCCCGTGTGCTGCTGGCAATTCCAAAAGAGAATATTTTTGCCCGCCGTGAAAAACAACCGTCAGCTACTGTAATGGTGACAGTTCGTGGTGGTAAAAGCTTAAAAGACGGTGAAGTCGATTCGATAGTCGATTTAGTGGCTTCTGCGGTACAAGGTCTTGAACCCAGCCGTGTGACTGTGACGGATCAAAATGGTCGTCTGCTGAATAGTGGCTCGCAAGACGCGTCATCAGCCCGTAGTCGCAAAGAATACGAGATGGAACGCGCTCGTGAAGAAGAATATCGTCAGAAAATTGACTCCATTTTAATCCCTGTGCTGGGCGTAGATAACTACACAGCTCAGGTTGATTTATTAATGGATTTTACTGCTGTTGAACAAACGCAAAAACGTTTTAATCCTGATTTACCTGCAGTGCGCAGCGAAATGAGCATTGAAGAAAACAGCGTGGGTGGTGGCTTAGGCGGCATTCCTGGTGCTTTAACCAACCAGCCGCCACTGAACAGCGCTATTCCTGAACAAGCAGTGGGAGCGGATGCCAGTAAACCTGTGGTGCCTGGTCGCAATACCAAAGAAATGACCCGTAACTATGAACTGGATACCACCATCAGTCATTCGACTCAGCAGTCCGGTGTGATCCGTCGGATCAGTGTTTCTGTTGCTGTGGATTATATGCCAGGTACAACAGCAGCCGATGGCACTGTGACTGAACCACAAATACGTTCTCAGGCTGAAATTGCCAATATCCGTCGTTTATTGCAAGGAGGCATTGGTTTTGATGTACAACGGGGCGATACTATAGAAGTTGTCTCTGTGCCTTTTGCCCGCAGTATTATGGCTGAAGCTGTTGAACCTCCTATTTACGAGCAGGAATGGTTTGCCCGTATGCTGAAGCTGGTGATGGGTACACTGATTATTATCGTGTTGATTGTTGCTGTGGTTCGTCCAATGTTGAAGAAACTGATTTACCCTGAAGATACTCAGGATGTTTATGATGAATCTTCTTTAAGCAGTGGTCTGGATCTGGGTGACGATACTCTGGATATGTTAACCCGCGAGTTTGATGCGAAGTCTGTAGGTTTCGCTGCGGATGGCACATTGATGCTGCCAGACTTGCATGGTGATGAAGATCTGTTAAAAGCGGTTCGGGCTCTGGTTGCGAATGAACCTGAATTGTCCTCATTGGTCGTTAAAAATTGGTTAGCCGAAGATGAGTAATGTTGAAAACACCAAGCCGAGCTTTGACGTAGGCAAATTAGATGGCGTCGAGAAAGCCGCCATCCTGTTGCTGAGTTTGTCAGAAGAGGACGCTGCACAGATTTTAAAACACCTGGAGCCAAAACAAGTGCAAAAGGTGGGCATGGCGATGGCGCAGATCGATGATCTGAACCAGGCCAAAATTGCCGCTGTGCACCGGCTTTTTATCGAGCAAATTCAGAATTTCAGTACTATCGGCTTCCAGAGCGAAGACTTTATCCGCCGTGCTTTAACTGCGGCCTTAGGTGAAGAGAAAGCCTCGAATCTGATTGACCAGATTATTCTGGGTGGTGGCGCCAAAGGCCTGGACTCATTGAAATGGATGGACTCGAAGCAGGTGGCGAATATCATCCGCAACGAACACCCTCAGATCCAGACTATTGTTTTGTCCTATTTAGAGCCGGAACAGTCTGCCGAAATTCTGTCGCAGTTCCCGGAAAAAGTGCGTTTAGACTTAACTATGCGTATTGCCAACCTGGAAGAAGTACAACCAGCGGCACTGCAAGAATTAAACGAAATTATGGAGAAACAGTTTGCTGGTCAGGCTGGTGCTCAGGCCGCGAAAATGGGCGGCTTAAAAGCTGCGGCCGATATTATGAACTACCTCGACACCAATGTTGAAGGTCAGTTGATGGATGCTATTCGTGAACATGACGAAGAAATGGCACAACAAATTCAGGATCTGATGTTTGTATTTGAAAACCTGATCGACGTGGACGACAGGGCCATTCAGACCATTCTGCGTGAAGTACAGCAGGATGCGTTGATGAAAGCATTGAAAGGCGCTGATGGTGACTTAAAAGAGAAGATCCTGAAAAATATGTCCAAACGGGCGGCTGAATTGCTGAACGATGATTTGGAAGCCATGGGACCAGTTCGTGTCAGCGAAGTGGAAGCGGCACAAAAAGATATACTGTCAGTGGCGCGTCGTCTGGCGGATGCCGGCGAAATTATGCTGGGTGGTGGTGGTGGTGAAGACTTCCTGTAACAGGATTGTGGAGTAAAGCTGTATGACCATGGATCCTTTCAGAACCAAACAACCTTTTGCGCCAACGGATGAGTTATTGGAACTACTCAAACGTTGGCCAAGTCCTGAACTGACATCAGATAAAAAGGCTCCGCTTGGAAAAACCAATGCGTTGAATAAAACACTGCCAACACAAAAGGTTGCCGCAGTAGCAGTAGAAGAAGACACTGAACTGGACATCAAGCCTCTGACGGCTGACGATATTGAACAAATACGTCAGGCCGCTTTTGATGAAGGTTTTGCTCAAGGTAAAGAAGAAGGTTTTTCTAAAGGTTACGAAGAAGGCCGCGAACAGGGCAGTGCTGATGGTTTGACCCAAGGCCAGGCCGAAGGTAAAAAACTGGGCTTAGAGCAAGCCACTGAAGAAATCGAGCAGAAAAAGCAGGAACTGGCTGCCTTGCTGGATCAGTTGCAACAGCCTTTATTGCAAATCGATCAGCAGGTAGAGCAGCAACTGCTGCAACTTTGTCTGGCCATGGCAGAAGCTGTGATTGCTGTTGAAGTGAAAACTAATCCACAGGTTATTTTAAAAACACTGTCTGATGCGACGGCTGTATTACCACTGCAAACCGAACATATTCTGATCAAACTTCATCCTGATGATATTGCTGTGCTTGAACAGCATTTCAGTGCAGAGCAATTAGCAGAGCGGCATTGGCAATTGCGCTCAGACCCGGCTATTGAACGCGGTGGTTGTCTGCTGGAGACCCCATTATCTTCGATGGACAGAAGTATTAAACACAGATTGCAAAGCAGTCTGGAGCATTTCTTGCATTCTCCTGATTAATATCAAGCTCTGTCTTGTTGCAGGCTTTGTTTAAGGAGTTTTATGTCGTCGTCACAGTTAGCCGCTAACTTAAAGCAACAGCTGCAGCATATTCAAAAAAGCAGGCCCAATCTGGCCGGACGTTTGGTTCGGGTCGTCGGGCTGACTCTGGAAGCTACAGGCTGCACCGCGGCTATAGGCCAGACTTGTCATGTTGAAACCGCATCCGGTCAGTTATTTGCAGAAGTGGTGGGTTTTGCCAACGATCGTATTTTTTTAATGCCTAAAGATGATGTGTCAGGTGTAGTGCCTGGTGCAAAAGTGACTCCTTTAAATGATTTCAAAGGGGTGCCTTTAACCATGGCATTGCTCGGGCGGGTTATTGACGGTGCGGGTAAACCACTGGATGGCAAAGGGCCGATTTTAAGTCAGGAATTTGGCGGCGCGAAAAAACCTCCTATTAATCCATTACAACGTCAGCCTATTCATGCCCCGCTGGATGTAGGCGTACGCGCTATCAACAGCATTATTACCGTAGGCAAAGGCCAGCGTATGGGGTTGTTTGCAGGCTCAGGTGTAGGTAAGTCTGTGCTTTTGGGCATGATGACCCGCGGTACTGCCGCTGATGTGATAGTGGTTGGTTTAGTCGGTGAGCGGGGCCGTGAGGTTAAAGAGTTTATTGATGAAATTCTCGGTGAAGAAGGCCGCAAACGTTCTGTGGTCGTGGCGGCTCCTGCCGATGTATCACCACTCATGCGTTTAAAAGGCTGCGAAACTGCAGTGCAGGTGGCTGAATATTTCCGGGAGCAAGGGCTTGATGTGTTACTGCTGCTTGATTCCATCACCCGTTATGCTCAGGCGCAGCGGGAAATTGCTTTGGCTGTAGGTGAACCCCCAGCCACTAAGGGCTATCCGCCTTCGGTATTTGCCAAATTACCGGCACTGGTCGAAAGGGCTGGTAATGGTGCTGTGGGTCAGGGGTCTATCACCGCTTTTTATACCGTATTGTCTGAAGGCGATGATTTACAAGACCCTATTGCTGATGCGTCCCGTGCTATTTTGGATGGTCACATAGTTCTTTCGCGTCAGCTCGCTGACAGCGGTCATTTTCCCGCCATCGATATTGAAAAGTCGATCAGCCGGGTTATGCCTGCGGTGACCAGTATGGAACACCAAAAACTGGCCCGTGCTGTAAAGCAGTTATATGCCTCTTACCAGCAAAGCAAAGATTTAATTTCAATTGGTGCTTATGTCAAAGGTGCCGATCCGCAACTGGATGCCGCTGTAACACTAATGCCAAAGATCCGTGGTTTCTTACAGCAGGAAATGAAAGATATTGTGCCTTATGACGAAAGTCTGACACAACTGGATAAACTCTTGCCTGCTCACTTAGGACGCTAATTTATGGCCCTTGCACAGCTTCAATTGTTGGTGAAAGTCCAGCAGGAAAAAGAAGACAAATTACATGCACAGTACAGAGCTGCACTACAGAACTACCAGTCGATGCAGCAAAAATATCAGGGGCTGGCCGATTATCGTATTGAGTATGTACAACAAACTCAAAGCCGCGGCCAACAAGGTATGGCGGGCCGCAGTTTTAATCAATATCTGAACTTCATTGGTAAGCTGGATGCAGCTTTAACGGCGCAGCAGCAGTACGTGCAACAAGCCAAGGCCAGTGCCGATCAGCGTTTGCTTCAGCTACTGGAGATGCAGAAAAAACGTAAAGCGCTGGAAATACTGATTGAACGGGAACTGGCAGAAGTACAACGTAAAGCGGACAAACAAGAGCAAAAAATGTTGGATGAAATAGCCTCTCAGCAATTTTTCCGCAGAGTCAGTTAAGTGTGGCGCGTATTTTGTATGTCTTTTCTATTATGTAGTTTGCTCATTCATGTATTGCCTGCTCCATACAGGCACTAACAAGCAAAAGCAGCACAGCTGCTTGCATCCGGACCGGAGTGATCGATGGCTGAATTATTATCAATGACACTGCTTAGCCCTGAGCCCGTCTTAGCAGCAAAGCCACAAGCTGGGTTGTCAAACGACGGTTCTACAGAGCCGGATCAAAGTTTTGCCGCTACTTTGGCTGCTGAGGTAAATGGCAAAGCGCCGGAAAAATCAGCTAAATCTGTTGCTAAAACGCGGCAGAATAATGCCTCAGAAGTGTCGGATCTGCACAAATCGTCTGAAAACCAGAGTGCTGGCACAGCCGACACTAAAAGCGAGGCCGCCGGATCTGCGGTGACTACTAGCCCTTCAGAAGTTAAAGATGACAAAACACTGACTGAAGCTGAAGTGGAACTGGTGATCGCTGAAAAAGGCGAAGCAGAACAATCACATTGGTTAAACTTGCTGGAAAAAGCAAAAACTTTGCATGAACGTTTAACCAAAGCTGAAAAAGCAGAACCCGATTCTATAGTAGTCGTAGGGCCGAAAGTTGATAAAAACTGGCCAGGAATGATAGGCGACCCGGCAGAGATCAAGGCCGCAGGAAAACAGGTGGCAGATCCAGCAACAACGGCGCAAGGTGCTGAGGCTTTAGCGGCCACTGAGCACGAAGGTGCTGTTGTGCTGAAAAATCTGCCGCTGGCAAGTCAAGACTCAGAGCAGCATCTGACAGCAGAAGAGTTAAAAGCTTTAAAGCTGATTTCGCCAGCAGATAAAAACCTGTCAGTAAAAAATGACGCTGTTGATACCCCATTAAAACAAGCCAGCGTAGCTCAATTGGCTCAAAAAACACCGCAGGATGGTCAGCAGAGCTTGTCTGAAACCCTAACGGAACAGGCTGCGGACCAGGCTCTGGTTAAAATCCAAAAAGACACAAGCCTTGATCAGAGCAAAGTTTCAGCTCAGATTGAGAAATCATTAAAAAGCCTGGTTGATACCGGGAAAACTGAGCCTGCAGAGGCTGAAACTAAAGAGCCGACTGCAGTGGTAGGGATTAATAAAGCTGTGGTTCAATCAGAGCAGCCCAATTTGCCTAAAGGGGTTAGCCTGACTGTTGCACAGTCTGAAGAGCAGGAGTCTGAGACCGAAAACCTGAGCACACAAGCTTCGACTGCTGATCCAAAAGCCTCAATACAGGCTCAAAGTGCAGCTGCAGTATTAGCTCCGGTGGTCAAACAAAGCAAAGTTGTGCCATCAGAAGCTAAAGTGACGACTGAAGAGGTCTTAAAACAAATTCAAACAGCTACTCTGTCCGCTCAGGGAGAGCAAGGAGCATCATCTTCTTCCGGTGAGTCCGGTCAGCAGAGTAAAGCTGAAACCTTGCTCAGCGTTATTGAGCAGCAAAAAAGCAGTAACCCTGTCGCGACAGAAATCAATACATTTAGCAGTCAGTTAAAATCCAGTCTGGAAAAAGCCAGCGCAGCGCTTACTGTCACAGCTCGTGACCTCGTGTCAGAGCAAAGTCAAAAGCCGGTGGACCCGCTTGGACAGAAACTGAATTTGATCCAGCCAGAAGCTTCAAATCAGTTAAAAGAAAAGATGCTGATGATGGTAAAAGACAAAGTGCATACCGCTGAAATTCGACTGGATCCTTCAGAATTAGGCTCGATGCAGATCAAAATAAGTTTGCAGCAGGACCAAATGTCGGTGCAGTTTATGGTGCAGCAGGGCAATGCCAAAGAGTTGATGGAGCAACAAATGCCAAAACTCAAAGAATTATTGCAACAGCAAGGCATTGAACTGAGTCAGGGCTCGGTACAGCAGCAAAACCAATCTTCTTCAGGTCAGGAAGGAGGGCGCCGTACCGCCGGTGGTCAAGCTGTGGGCACTGCTGCTGATGGTTCTGAGCAGGTAAATGATCCAGCCCTGGTGCCGACGAAGAATCCAGACCGCGTGGTGGACTATTACGCCTAAAGATCAGAAAGCAGCTGGTTTTGAGCAGAGCAAAACAGGCCGTATCCCTTTTGTTTTTGTTCATAAGAGCAGAAAAACGGCAGATGCACAGTTAGAGATTGCCTTTGATGAATGGCGAGGTCAATAATACGGTTTGATCACAGTGGATAAGGAATAAAAATGGCGGCGGGTAAAGACTTAGAAATTGGTGACGGTAAAGCGAAAAAGAAAAAGCTGATCATCATCATAGGTGCAGCTGTTGTACTTGCCGTTGGTGCTGTAGTTGCTGTGCTGATGATGTCAGGTGGTTCGTCTGAACCAGCTCCGGCTGAAGCTGGTGCGGAGACAGCTGCAGCAGTAGATCCAAATGCATTGGCAGCCAAAGGTACCGCCTTGTACGTCAGTATGCCGCGGCCTTTTATCTTTAATGTGCCTGGTGCTTCTAAAGATCGTCTGGTGCAAATTAAAGTACAGTTGTTAGTACGTGGCAGCAACAATGAAGAGATTGCCAAAGTGCATATTCCATTAATTGAAAGCACCTTGTTACGTAACTTTAGTACCAGCAATGCCGAAGAACTGATCACAGTTGAAGGCAAAGAGAATTTAAAGAAAAAAGCGCTGAAAGATGTGCAGGAAGCCTTAACTGGCGTGGCTGGCAGTGAAGTAGTGGAAGAAGTGCTTTTCACTGGTTTTGTGATGCAATAAGAGAGCAACAGCTTGACTGATTTATTGTCCCAGGACGAAATTGACGCGCTACTGCATGGTGTCGATGACGTCGAAGAAGAAGAGGTCGAGGAAAGTGGCGACGGTCGCGGCCGATCTGCGACCGAATACGACTTCTCCTCCCAGGATCGTATCGTGCGTGGTCGTATGCCCACGCTCGAAATGGTCAACGAGCGTTTTGCCCGTCATATGCGTATCAGCTTGTTTAATATGATGCGCCGTACTGCCGAAGTTTCCATTAACGGCGTACAGATGATTAAATTCGGTGAATACGTGCATACCCTCTTTGTTCCAACCAGCTTAAACATGGTGCGGTTCCGTCCGTTAAAAGGCACAGGCCTTATTACAATGGAAGCGCGTCTGGTGTTTATTCTGGTAGACAACTTCTTTGGTGGTGATGGTCGTTACCACGCCAAAATCGAAGGCCGGGAATTTACGCCAACGGAACGCCGCATCATTCAAATGCTGCTGAAGCTTATCTTTGAAGATTATAAAGAAGCCTGGGCACCAGTGATGGACGTCTCCTTTGAATATCTGGATTCTGAAGTCAACCCGGCTATGGCTAATATCGTCAGTCCAACCGAAGTGGTGGTCATCAGCTCTTTCCATATTGAACTGGACGGCGGTGGCGGTGATTTCCACGTGGCCTTACCTTATTCCATGCTGGAACCTATCCGCGAGCTTTTAGATGCCGGTGTGCAAAGTGATAAAGAAGACACCGACTTACGCTGGAGTAAGGCGCTGCGTGACGAAATTATGGATGTGAAAGTGGATTTGACCACCAAAATGCTGGATGTGGACATTACGCTGGAACAACTGATGAATCTGCAGGCTGGCGATATTATTCCGGTGGAAATGCCAGATCATATTACGGTGTTGATTGAAGATTTACCGACCTACAGAGCAAAAATGGGACGTTCCCGCGACAATATTGCCTTAAAAATCATCGAAAAAATTAAACGACCTGAGTCCGTGAAATCAGAGATGCATGTGTTCACTAAAGGCGGTCGTCGCCTGGACAGCGATGCGGATATTACTGAACTGGAAGCGGATTTAAACTTATCTGAACGTGGGGAGAGATAATCATGGCGAATGAACAAGATACCATGGACGAATGGGCCGCGGCTTTAGCGGAAGCTGAAGTGGACACTGGTGTTTCGGCTGTTGAGCTGGATGAACTAAAAGAAGAACCGGCTCAGCTGACTGTCGATGAAAAACGTAAACTCGATACTATTTTAGATATACCTGTCACTATTTCTATGGAAGTAGGACGCGCCAAAATCAGTATTCGTAACTTACTGCAACTGAACCAGGGTTCAGTGGTGGAGCTGGAACGTCTGGCTGGTGAACCGCTGGACGTATTGGTAAACGGCACTTTGATTGCTCATGGCGAAGTGGTTGTGGTGAACGACAAATTTGGTATTCGTCTGACCGACGTGATCAGTCAGATCGAACGTATTAAGAAGCTGCGCTAATGCGGTTAAGTCGTTGCGTTATGACCTTGGGTCTGGCTGCCTTTAGTCCTTTTCTGACAGTCGCTGCTGAAACTGTTGCTGAAGTATCAGCCACTGCAGCACCTTCAGTTCAGGGCAACGGCATGAATGCCATGAACATCATGAATGTATTTGGCTCGTTAATTATTGTGTTGGGGCTGTTGTTTGGCTTGGCCTGGTTGTATAAAAAGCTGGCGATAAAATTGCCAGGTTCCAGCCATATTAAAATTGTCAGTTCTGTGATGCTGGGTCCACGTGAACGCATTCTGGTGATTGAAGTGCAGGGCAAACAGCGGGTGTTGGGTGTGACGGCAAACCAAATTAATATGCTGTTTGAATTAGAACAACCACTAGTTGACGATCCGGCTGCGCCAGACTGGCGCACTCAATTTCAGGCGTTACTACAAAAACAGAAGTCGAGCTCTTAAATGTGGCCATTACTTGCACTAGTACTTTTACTTTTATCCCCTGATTTGCTGGCACAGCAGGGCGGCTCTTTGTCCGCTTTATCTGTTACGACAAATCCCGATGGTTCTCAGGACTACAGCGTAACACTGCAAGTTTTGGCAGTGATGACAGCCCTGAGTTTCCTGCCAGCCATGGTCATTATGATGACCTGTTTTACCCGTATTATTGTGGTGCTGGCTATTTTGCGTCAGGCCATAGGTTTGCAATCTTCACCATCCAACCAGGTGTTGATTGGTATTACGCTGTTTATGACCTTTTTTATCATGGCTCCGGTTTTTGATGAGGTAAATCAAAAAGCGCTGCAACCCTATCTGGCTGAAGAAATGACCTCGATTCAGGCCTTTGATGAAGCAATAAAGCCGATGAAAGCTTTTATGCTGCATCAAACCCGAATGAAAGATTTGGAAACTTTTGCAGAAATAGCGGGCACGCCCAGAGTAGACAATGTGGCAGATTTACCTATCACAGTGGTGATCCCGGCTTTTGTCACCAGCGAGTTAAAAACTGCGTTCCAAATTGGTTTTATGATTTTTATTCCGTTTTTGATCATCGACTTAGTCGTTGCCAGTATTCTGATGGCCATGGGTATGATGATGTTATCGCCAATGATTATTGCCTTGCCCTTTAAACTGATGATGTTTGTGTTAGTGGATGGCTGGTTATTGGTAATGGGAACTTTAGCCACCAGCTACGGAGTGGGGACATGAGTCCAGAGGTTTTTGTTGATATATTAAGTGACGCGCTTTGGCTGGTGATTTTAATAGTCTCCATGGCCATTATTCCGTCGCTTATTGTGGGTCTGATCGTATCTATTTTTCAGGCCGCAACCTCTATCAACGAACAAACCTTAAGCTTCTTACCTCGTTTAATTGTTACTTTGCTGGCGCTGATGTTTGGTGGCCATTGGTTAACTCAAACCATTATGGATTACACCGAGAGGCTCTATATGAGCATTCCCACGGTTATTAGCTGATGGAATACCCTCTACAGCAATTACTGCAGGTTATTGCTGACTTTATGCTGCCTTTTGCCCGAGTCTCAGCCATGATGTTTATTATGGTAGCCTTTGGCGCAAAAAATATTCCTACCCGTGTCAAAGCTGCATTTTGTGCGGCTTTTATTGTGATGATTATGCCAGTGGTGCCGCCGGTGAAAGACGTCAATCTGATGTCGCTGAATCTTGTGGTGCAAATGATCCAGCAAATTCTGATAGGGCTGGCCATAGGTTTTATTTCGCAAATTTTTGTGCAGGCTTTTGTCACCGCAGGCCAAATACTGGCCACTCAAACCGGCTTAGGTTTTGCTGCCATGGCCGATCCGGCCAACGGTGTGTCAGTGCCGGCTATAGGCCAGTTTTATCTGATTTTAGCCACCTTATTGTTTCTGGTGTACGACGGTCATTTGATTATGTTTCAGATGGTGGTGTTCAGTTTTGAAACTTTGCCTATTGACGGGCAGTGGCTGGATGTTAATAAATACTGGCAAGTAGCTGAGTTTGGTAGTTGGATCATTGTGACGGCCCTTGCCATTACTTTGGCTCCTGTCACCGCTATGCTGGTAGTGAATATTGCTTTTGGTGTCTTGACCCGTAC
Organism: Rheinheimera soli; assembly: GCF_021290985.1. GTDB lineage: Bacteria > Pseudomonadota > Gammaproteobacteria > Enterobacterales > Alteromonadaceae > Pararheinheimera > Pararheinheimera soli. The sequence continues at coordinate 222,282 of NZ_JAJOYU010000001.1, read as the reverse complement.
CGCGCCGCAATTAAACATTTTCTCCATAGGTATGCCTATCAGTATGTTGGCAGGTTTATTGATCATGTGGATGACGATGGATACCTTTTTGTTTCATTTTAACCTGAACTGGCAGCATGGTATTGAATACACCTGCAAGTTAATTGGCTGCTAGGAGAGCGTTATGGCAACCTCTGGTCAGGAAAAAACCGAAGAACCCACCAGTAAAAAACTGGAAGACACCCGAAAGAAAGGTCAGGTTGCGCGTTCCAGAGATTTAGCCACTTTCGCAGTACTGGTCGGCAGCAGCGCAGGTCTTTTAATCTTCGGCAAAGAAATAGCAGCGTCAGTGCTGGAAGTTTGTCGTCGTTTATTGTCGCTGGATGAAAAGGACATCTTTAATCCCAATTCGATGTTTTCAGTCTGGGGCGATGCGCTGGTTGAGTTATTTCCCGGCTTATTAAAGTTTTTCCTACTGATTATGCTGGCGGCTTATGTAGGCAGTGTGCTGATTGGCGGCTATAACTTTACCTGGCAAGCTGTTGGGTTTAAGGGCAGCAAGCTCAATCCTATAGCTGGCTTCAAACGAATGTTTGGTTTGCAGGCCATGGTGGAATTGATTAAAAGTATTGCCAAGGTACTGGTGATAGGTGGTTTAACCTTCGCACTGCTTGCGACCTTTTTTGACGATATTATGGCGTTATCCCTGATGACCAGCCCTGAAGATATTTTTGCATCAGCGGAAATTCTGGCCTGGGTGTTTTTTGGTATTTGTTTTAGCGTCATTGTTATAGCGGCCATAGATGCGCCTTATCAGATGTGGAAACATCATAAAGAACTGAAAATGACGCTGCAGGAAGTCAAAGATGAATACAAAAACTCTGAAGGTGATCCAAGGGTGAAGGGGCGGATTCGGAGCTTGCAGTATCAGGCAGCACGGCGCCGAATGATAGCTGCTGTTCCTACCGCTGACGTGGTTGTCACCAACCCGACTCACTTTGCTGTGGCGCTTAAATACGATCAGGCGAAGTTCAGAGCTCCTGTTGTCGTCGCCAAAGGTGCAGATGAAGTCGCGCTATACATCAGACGTCTGGCCGATGAAAACAAAGTGCCGGTGCTGGAGTCGCCCGCTTTAGCCCGCTCCATTTTTTATACCACTGAACTTGATCATCCTATTCCGGAGCAGTTATTTGCTGCGGTCGCACAGGTATTGGCTTACGTTTATCAGTTGAATATGTACAAAAAAGGCAAAGGAAAACGTCCGAAAAATCTGGCGAGAGACTTACCTATACCTGAAGATTATCGGCATTAAATAGCAGAACCCTGAGTAAGTGGAACGGTTTTTGTATAACAGCCTGTAGCGTCAGTAATTTGTCAGGCTTTTTATGTCGATGACCCAAGTATTTTCCCGTATAAACCCCGAAGTTTTGTCTTATATCAAAGGCATTGGCACTCCTTTAATGATCCTGGCCGCTTTGGCTATGGTGGTATTGCCATTGCCGCCTTTGATGCTGGATATTTTATTCACCTTTAATATTGCGCTTGGACTGATAGTACTGTTAGTCACCATATACACCCGAAAACCTCTGGATTTTGCCATTTTCCCCAGCGTTATTCTGGTGGCTACCATTTTGCGTTTAACCCTGAATATCGCCAGCACCAGGGTGATTTTACTTGAAGGCCATAATGGTCCTGATGCTGCGGGTAAGGTGGTAGAAGCATTCGGTGAAGTGGTTATTGGTGGCAACTACGCTGTGGGTCTTGTGGTTTTCATTATCCTTGTGATCATCAATATGATGGTAGTGACCTCTGGTGCTGCCCGAATTTCCGAAGTGACAGCCCGTTTTACCTTAGATGCGATGCCCGGTAAACAAATGGCAATAGACGCCGATTTAAACGCCGGTTTCATTGACGCTGAGCAGGCCCGCAAACGCCGTGAAGAAATAGGCGAAGAAGCCGATTTTTACGGTTCAATGGACGGTGCGAACAAATTCGTTAAAGGCGATGCGATGGCGGGTATCGTGATTATGGTGATCAATATCATCGGCGGTCTGACCATTGGTGTACTGCAACACGACTTGCCCTTTATGGAAGCCGTTGAAATTTATACCTTATTGACCATAGGTGATGGTCTGGTGGCACAAATACCAGGCCTGTTGTTGTCGGTCGGTACTGCCATTATCGTGACGCGTCAAAACAAAGAAGGGGATTTTGGCACCCAAATGGCAGGCCAGTTCAGTAACTTCAAAGTACTGGTCATCGCGACAGCTATCCTTGTCATTATGGGCATTGTGCCCGGCATGCCTCATGTCGCTTTTTTAAGTCTGGCTGCTATTGTTGGCGGCGCTGCCTATTACCTGTACAGAGTGGAAAACCCAACGGCAGAAAAAGCAGCAGCTATTAAAAAGGCCGAAATGACGACTCCTGTTGAAATGGCTCCTGTCAAAGAAATTGGTTGGGACGATGTGCAGCCAGTTGACACTATAGGTTTAGAAGTCGGCTATCGGTTAATTCCTTTGGTCGATAAAGCTCAGGGCGGTGAACTCCTGACCCGCATTAAAGGCGTGCGCAAAAAGTTATCTCAGGAACTAGGTTTTCTTATTCCTGCTGTGCATATTCGCGACAATCTGGACTTAGAACCTAATACCTACCGTGTCACCATGATGGGTGTGACCACTGGCGAGTCAGAGCTTCGGCATGATAATGAGCTGGCGATTAACCCTGGTCAGGTGTTTGGCACTGTCAAAGGTATAGCGACGAAAGACCCTGCTTTTGGTCTGGAAGCGGTTTGGATAGCTAAAAACCAGCGTGAACATGCACAGACCTTAGGTTACACAGTAGTGGATGCAGCAACAGTAGTCGCCACCCATTTAAGCCAGATTTTAACCAATAACGCAGCTCAGTTGCTGGGCCATGAAGAAGTACAGAACCTGCTGGATATGCTGGCCAAATCTTCTCCTAAGTTAGTGGATGCCTTAGTACCAGATACGCTGCCGTTGACTGTGGTGGTGAAAGTACTGCAAAACCTGTTGCATGAAGGTGTACCTATCCGCGATATGCGTACCATTGTACAAACTTTGGTGGACTATGGCGCTAAGAGTCAGGATGTTGACGTATTAACAGCCTCTTGTCGCGTAGCGCTTAAACGATTGATTATTCAGGAAGTGGTAGGCAGCGCTCCTGAAGTACCTGTGATCACCTTCGCGCCTGATCTGGAACAGATGTTACATCAGTCGATGCAGTCAGCAGGCAATGACGGTGCAGGCATTGAACCTGGTTTAGCTGAACGTATTCAGCAGTCTCTAGCTACAGCTTGTCAGAATCAGGAATTGGCTGGCGAACCTGCAGTTTTATTAACATCCGGCATTTTGCGATCAGTTATGGCACGATTCGTGAAGTACAGTATTCCAGGATTACGGGTTTTGTCCTACCAAGAGATCCCTGACAACAAACAAATCCGTATTGTCAGTGTGGTAGGCCAGTCGAATTAGGAGTTAAGCTATGAAAATCAAACGCTTTGTTGCCAAAGATATGCGTACCGCTCTGACAGAAGTCAAAGAGTTTTTAGGCCCTGAAGCCATTATCCTGTCGAATAAAAAAGTGGCTGGTGGCGTTGAAATTGTAGCAGCGATAGACCCCGAGGCCGCGCCAGCTAAGGAACAGCCTGAAGTTCAGGCCACAGCTCAGCCTGCGGTAGGCGGTCGTTTGAATATCAAAGTTGATGATGAACCAGAACAAGTGCCTGCTGATTCTCTGCAAGCTTTGCTCGCCCGTCAAATCAGTAAACAACCAGCAGCTGCTCAGGCTATCTCTGCCAATAAAATGGCGGCTGTAAAAACCGCTGCTGCAACCAATGCTTTATTTTCGGTTGCAAATTCAGCACCTTCGGATCTTGAACGTCAATCTTCCGGCGCAGCTGCGGTAAATTTAAACGAATTAACCCGCTATCAAGAGCAGCAAGCCAAACTGATGCAAAAGCAGTTCGATGCGATGCGCAGCGAAATGTCATCGATGAAACAACTATTGCAACATCAGGTCTCTGGTTTGATGTGGCAGGATCTGGCGCGTCGTGAACCTGTTCGTGCCATGGTGATTGAAAAACTGCTGGCGTTGGGTTTGTCTGAGCCTGTCGCTGACCAGATTGCCTGCTTTATGCCAGAGGATATCAGTGACTCTGAAGCTTGGGACAGCGCATTAGAGCTGTTAACAGGGCAGTTGATCACCACCAATGACGACATTATGCGCCGTGGTGGAGTCGTGGCTCTGGTTGGCCCAACGGGTGTGGGTAAAACCACTACTGTGGCTAAGCTGGCTGCTCAGTTTGCCAAACGTCACGGTGCTGATCAGGTGGCTTTAATTACCACTGATTCATTTCGTATCGGGGCTTACGAGCAGTTGGCCACTTTTGGCCGCATTATTGGTTGCCCGGTCAAACAAGTGAAAGACAGCGAAGAGTTAGCCATGCTGTTAAATCAGTTGCAACAACGTAAATTAATACTGATTGACACTGCAGGCATGAGCCAGCGTGACGTTCGTCTTGCTGAAAAACTTGCGTCCTTAGTGCATAATTCGCGTGTCAAAATAAAAAGTTATCTGGTATTGTCTGCAACATCTCAAGCTCGCGTGATGCAGGAAACCGTTGAACATTTCAAACGTATTCCATTAGCGGGTTGTATTTTCACCAAACTTGATGAATGCTTAAGTTTGGGAGAAATCATTAACGTGGCAATACAAAATGCGTTACCGGTCAGTTATTTGACCCATGGCCAACGAGTCCCTGAAGACATCGAAATGGCCGACGCAAAAACAATGGTTGCCAAGGCAGAGCAGTTACGGACCTCTAACAGTAGTACGGGTTATCAGTGGTATTCAGACACGACTGCCCGGGTGGAAGGAACCTATGCATAATCTTCCGATGAATGATGATCAAGCCAGTGGCCTGAGAAGAATGAACCAACAACAGATGGTAAAAGTCATAGCGGTGACAGGTGGTAAAGGCGGCGTGGGTAAAACTAACGTCACGCTGAATCTCGCCATGGCTATGGCCCAGTTGGGCAAAAAAGTATTAGTACTAGACGCTGACCTTGGGTTAGCAAACTGTGACGTGATGCTTGGACTTCGGGTTCAGCAAAACTTATTCCACGTATTATCCGGCGAAGCTGAGCTGGATGACATTCTGATTGAAGGCCCTTTTGGTATTAAAATTGTACCAGCGACTTCAGGTACTCAGTCCATGACCGAATTAAAACCGGTGGAACACGCTGGTCTTATTCGTGCTTTTAGCGAAATGCGCACCCGTTTTGATGTGTTGCTGGTCGACACTGCCGCAGGCATTTCCGATATGGTATTAAGTTTTTCCCGAGCTTCGCAGGATGTGTTGGTGGTGGTCTGTGATGAACCATCCTCCATTACCGATGCTTATGCGCTGATGAAAATTTTAAGTCGTGAGCATGGTGTACAACGCTTTAAAATTGTCGCTAATATGGTTCGCAGCTTAAAAGAAGGTCAGGAGTTATTTGCTAAGCTAAGTCGTGTGACCGACCGTTTTTTAGATGTCAGTCTGGAATTAGTTGCTACTATTCCTTTTGATGAAAACGTCAGAAAATCGGCTCGTAAGCAAAAAGCTTTTGTCGATGCCTTTCCAAAAACTCCGGCGTCTCTGGCTATCCGCACCTTAGCCACCCGCGCTGTGCAATGGCCTGTGCCTCCTGTGGCCTCAGGGCATCTGGAGTTTTTCCTGGAACAACTGGTGCAACAACCTGAAGCGAGAGGTCTGGTTTGAATAGCAAACTTGCGGCCTACGGTGCCGCGGATCAACTGACACTGATGGTTGAGCGGCATGCGCCTTTGGTGAAGCGTATTGCTTACCATTTGTTAGCCCGTTTACCCGCCAGCGTTTTAGTCGATGACTTAATTCAATCTGGCATGATTGGTCTGATTGAAGCAGCAAAGAATTTTGATGGTAGCAAAGGTGCAAGCTTTGAAACCTTTGCTGGTATTCGTATTCGTGGTTCTATGCTGGATGAAATTCGCCGTGGCGATTGGACTCCACGCTCTGTCCACCGCAATTCCCGCATGATAGCTGAAGCCATTTCTGAACTTGAATCTGAACTGGGTCGTGATGTAAAAGATAGTGAAGTTGCTGAAAAACTTGATATATCTTTAGATGAGTATCATCATATGCTTAGTGACGCCAGCAGTGGTCGCATTATTGGTATCGAAGATCTGGGCATCTCGGATGATGTGTTAGTGACGGCAAATGATAAAGATGACGATCATTTGTACGAACAACAGGCAACTGATGCATTTCAACAGGCGTTGATAAAAAATATCAGTAGCTTACCGGAGCGAGAAGCGATAGTGTTGTCGCTGTATTATAATGACGAACTAAATTTGAAAGAGATTGGTGCTGTACTGGATGTCAGTGAGTCCAGAGTCAGTCAAATTCATAGTCAGGCGCTGGTGCGTTTGCGCTCCAGGATGCAGGATTGGTTGTAATAGTTTGAGTTAGTCCAGCTTGGGCTCTCACCGGAGGGGATTTTGGATAAGAATATGAAAATTCTTGTGGTTGATGATTTCTCAACCATGAGACGCATTATTAAAAACCTGCTAAGAGATCTTGGCTTCACCAACGTGTCTGAAGCTGATGATGGCAGTACTGCTTTGCCTATGCTGCAAAACGGTGATTTTGATTTTGTCGTCACTGACTGGAACATGCCAGGCATGCAGGGTATCGATTTGTTACGTGCGATTCGTGCCGATGCAAAGCTGAAACATATTCCTGTGCTGATGGTTACTGCTGAAGCGAAAAAGGAACAAATCATTGCAGCCGCTCAGGCTGGAGTGAATGGTTACATCGTTAAACCTTTTACTGCTGCAACCTTACAGGAAAAACTGGCTAAAGTATTTGAACGCCTGGGTTAAACCGTAACTGACAAAGGAGTACACCATGTCTGTAGCTACGGCACCCTTGATTTCTTTAGAACAGGCCCGTGAACTGGTTCAGTTACTTGAATTCGGCGAAACCGAATCGGCTAACCAACTGGTGCAACAGCTGGCTGTTCCGGGTTCTTCTGAGTTGTTTGCCGAGGTTGGAAAACTAACCCGGCAATTACACGACTCGCTTAAAAGTTTTCAAATCGATCCATCCTTAAGTTCGCTACTGGAAGATGATATTCCGGATGCGAAAAAACGTCTGAATCACGTCATTGATATGACAGAACAAGCCGCAAACAAAACCATGGATGCGGTCGAAAACTGTCTTCCTATCGCTGACGAACTCAACTCACACTTACAATCTATTTTGCCAAATTGGCAAAAACTGATGAGTCGTGACTTAAAAGTCGGTGAGTTCAAAGCCTTATGTCACAATCTTGATGGCTTTTTGCATCAGGCAACAGGAAACTCTGCTACCTTACATGCACGGCTGACCGAAGTATTGATGGCGCAGGATTACCAGGATTTAACAGGTCAGATTTTACGGCGGGTCATTGAATTGGTCCGGGAAGTGGAAGACAGCTTAATTGGTTTATTAACGGCCTTCGGTCAAACCAATTTAAGTATGGAAGAACGACCAGCCGTAGCGAAAAAACCAAAAGCAGGTCACGAAGCTGAAGGCCCTATTATTAACGCAGCAGAGCGTGATGACGTGGTGTCCGGTCAGGATGACGTGGACGATTTATTATCAAGTTTAGGTTTCTAAAAGGGGAGCTGTAGCATGGGCTTTGATTTAGATGAGGATATTTTACAGGATTTCCTAGTCGAAGCCGGCGAGATCCTTGAACTACTGCAAGAGCAGTTGGTTGAGTTGGAAAATAATCCGGATGACGCAAATTTATTAAATGCCATTTTCCGTGGTTTCCACACTGTCAAAGGTGGCGCTGGATTTTTATCGCTGACTGAATTAGTTGACGCCTGCCATGGCGCCGAAAACGTGTTTGATATTCTGCGTACCGGTAAACGTCGTGTTACCGCAGAATTGATGGATGTTATTTTACAGGCGCTGGATGCGGTCAACGCTATGTTTGCCGATGTGCAAAACCGCGAACCACTGACCCCGGCCGATCCTGCAATTATCGAAGCTTTGCATCGCCTGAGCATGCCTGAGTCTGAAGATGAGCAAGCACCTCATGCTGTTGCCTCAGAACCTGAACCAGAAGCTGAAATAAGCATGGAAGAATTTGATGCTGTGGTTGAGTTCGCCACAGCTCCTGCAGTTGAAAGCTCTTCTATTGATGAAATCAGCGACGACGAATTTGAATCTTTATTGGATGAATTACATGGTGCCGGCGCTCCTGGCCGTGATACTTCAGCCAATCTGCCTCCACCTGCTGTTAAAGAAACGGCCAGTGAAGACATTACAGATGACGAGTTTGAAGCCATTTTAGATCAGTTGCATGGTCAGGGTTCCTTTATCCCTGGTGAAGCTGCAGCAGCTGCTGCTGTAGCTAAGCCGGTCGAAAAAGCTCCTGCTAAACCAGCAGAAAAAGCAAGAGCGGCGTCAGGTGATGATATCTCTGATGACGAATTTGAATCTTTGCTGGATGAATTACATGGCAAAGGCAAAGCGCCTGTTGCGGTAACGCCAGCTCCTGCTCCTGTGGCAAAAGCCCCTGAACCAGTGAAAGCCGCAGCTGCTGCAGCGCCAAAACCAGCTCCTGCTCCTGTGGCTGCTGCGCCAAAAGATCCGGATGCCGATCCTAAAGCTGCCGCCAACCAACCAGAAACTACAGTTCGGGTTGATACCAAACGTTTGGATCAAATCATGAACATGGTCGGTGAATTGGTACTGGTACGTAACCGTCTGGTGAGCTTGTCAGGTTCTGCTCAAAATGAAGAAATGAGCAAAGCTATCGCCAACCTCGATGTAGTCACCGCCGATTTACAAGGCGCAGTGATGAAAACCCGGATGCAGCCGATCAAAAAAGTATTTGGCCGTTTCCCTCGGGTTGTACGCGATTTAGCCCGTTCTCTGCAAAAGGACATTAACCTTGTGCTGGAAGGGGAAGAAACAGATTTAGATAAAAACCTGGTGGAAGCTCTGGCCGATCCATTGGTCCACTTGGTGCGTAACTCGGTCGACCATGGTATTGAAATGCCGGATGTTCGGGTGAAAGCGGGTAAACCTCGTACAGGTTTGGTCCGTTTAGCTGCTTCACAGGCTGGTGATCATATTTTGTTAACCATCACTGATGATGGTGCAGGTATGGACCCGGAAAAACTCAAAGCCATTGCGATTAAACGTGGTGTGCTTGAGCCTGATGCAGCGGCCCGTATGTCAGATACTGAAGCCTTTAATTTGATTTTTGCCCCTGGCTTCTCCACCAAAGAGCAAATCTCCGATATTTCTGGCCGTGGTGTGGGTATGGATGTGGTGAAAACCAAAATTACCCAATTAAACGGTACAGTGCATATCAACTCTAAGTTAGGTCAAGGCACCTTATTAGAAATTAAAGTGCCGCTGACTTTGGCGATATTGCCAACCTTGATGGTGATAGTGGGCGAGCAAACTTTTGCCTTACCATTGGCGACAGTCAACGAAATATTCCATCTGGATTTGGCCAAAACCAACAATGTCGATGGTCAGTTGACGATAGTGGTCAGAAACAAAGCTATTCCGCTGTTTTATCTCGAGCATTGGCTGGTTAAAGGTTCAAGCAAGAAGATAAAGCGCGAACAAGGCCATGTGGTGATAGTGCAAATCGGCACACAGCAAATTGGTTTTGTGGTGGATTCTCTGATTGGTCAGGAAGAAGTGGTGATCAAACCTCTGGATGCTTTATTGCAAGGTACTCCGGGTATGGCTGGCGCTACTATCACATCAGACGGCGGTATAGCGCTGATTTTAGATGTGCCTAACCTGCTGAAGCATTATGCAAAACGCTCCAAAATAAAATTTGATCGCTTTGACAAATTCTCAGCTTAAGAGAGTGCACTATGACCATAAGGGTATTAGTTGTTGATGACTCCAGTTTTTTCCGTCGCCGTCTGACGGAAATACTGAGTCAGGATGCCGAGTTAGAGGTCATTGCCACCGCCAATAATGGTAAAGAGGCGGTGGAAAAAGCTTTAACCCTACGTCCAGACGTCATTACGATGGACATTGAAATGCCGGTGATGGATGGCATTCAGGCCGTGCGTGAAATCTTAAAGGTGCAGCGCACGCCTATTCTGATGTTTTCATCTTTAACCCATGAAGGTGCTAAGGCAACTTTAGATGCGCTTGAAGCTGGCGCCATCGATTTCTTACCGAAAAAATTTGAAGACATAGCCCGCGATAAAGCCGAAGCTGCTGATGTATTACGTCAGCGTGTGAAAACTGTGGCCAGAAGGCGAGTGATCACCAGGCCATCCAGTTTAACCGGCTCTGCAAGCTCGACTTTAGCATCCCGCACTGCAGCAACGCCTGCTGCAAGTTCAACTGCCATACCAGCACGAGCACCTTTGGCTCAAAGTCTGGCTGCCAGAGCTTTAGCTGAACGTGCTGAACTTCAGAGCAGAGCGGCTGAACGTGCGGAATCACAACGTGGGGGCAGTTATGACTCCAGTGGTAAAACCTACAAACTGGTCGCCATTGGTACGTCAACAGGTGGTCCTGTTGCTTTACAGCAAATTATCACTGCTTTGCCTGCCAACTTTCCTTTGCCTATAGTACTTATTCAGCATATGCCTGCCGCCTTTACCGGTGCTTTTGCCAGCCGGTTAAATGGTCTGGCAAAAATTGAAGTCAAAGAAGCTGCAGACAACGATATTTTACGCCCCGGAGTGGCTTATCTGGCGCCAGGTGGTAAACAAATGCTGGTAGATGGCAATGAAAATCAGGCCAGACTGCGGGTACGGGAAGATGACTCTCCGCGTATTACTTTTAAACCCAGTGTAGATATTACTTTTGGTACAGCAGCTAAAGTCTTTAATGACAAGGTGTTAGCCATAGTGTTAACAGGCATGGGGTCTGATGGCCGTGAAGGCGCGCGTTTGCTGAAGCAATCCGGCTCCCGGATCTGGGCGCAGGATGAAGCCAGTTGTGTGGTGTATGGCATGCCGCAGGCTGTGACAGCTGCAGGTTTAACCGATCTTGAAGTGGCGTTATCTGATGTGGCAGCCCGAATAGTTGCTGAAGTAGGTCATGGATAAGCTTACTCTTGCCGGTATTATTATCGCGTTAGTGGCCATAGTCGGCGGCTTCAGTCAGGAAGGTGGCGACGTTCTGAGCCTGTTGCATTGGCCTGCCTTTTGTATCGTTTTTGGTGGTACTTTAGGGGCAGTGCTGATCCAAAGCCCAGCTGCGCAGTTTCGCTTAAGTATGAAGCTACTGCCTTGGGTGATCACTGCACCTAAACTTGAGTTTGACTCCACTATCGAACGTATTACCCAATGGGGGCATTCCGCTCGTCTGCAAGGTTTTTTATCCTTAGAACAGGATGCGCTGAATGAAGAAGAACCCTTATTAAAACGTGGTTTGAACTTGCTGGTCGATGGCACCGAAGCCAAGATACTGCAGGACATTCTCGACACCGAATTGCATCTGGAGAAAGAGCGCTTATTAAGAGCTGCTAAGGTATTCGAAGCTATGGGCGGCTATAGTCCGACTATAGGCATAGTAGGTGCTGTGCTTGGTCTTATTCTGGCCTTATCTAATATCTCCAACCCGGACGAATTAGGGCAGGGGATAGCTACAGCTTTTGTTGCTACTATTTATGGTGTAGGTTTGGCTAACTTTGTATTTATACCGGTATTTAATAAAATCAAAGTATTGGTTGAAGAGCGCGCGTTGTTTCATTCGATGGTGATCGAAGGCTTGTGTTCTATAGCGCTAGGGGAAAACCCTCGTAGTGTGGAATCCAAACTTCAGGCATACAGAGCTAGTTAAATGTACAGGCCTCGCCGTTCTGTCGCTGTGGAAGCGGACAAATCAGATGCAGAACGTTGGTTGGTGTCTTACGCCGATTACATGACCTTGTTGTTTGCGCTTTTTGTGGTGCTGTATTCAATGTCTACCATGGAGCGGGAACAGTTTAAGAAACTGCAGGACACTATTTCTAAGGTGTTTGTCGAAGCGACAGAGAAAAAACAGACGGGTATTCAGGGCCAGTCAGTGCAGCCTGATATCCATCCACAAAGTGATTTTGAATTATATGGTTCTGGTTTAGAAGACGCGACAGGCCCAACTTTGCTGGCCGACAACTCTAAACTGGAACAGATCGACAGAACAAAATTGGGCAGCCCTCTGGCAGGGATGCAAAAAGAGATCAATCGCGCTTTACGCAGCCTGGTTGAGTCGGGCTTAGCTAAAGTGAGCCTTGATGAAGACTGGTTAACAGTTGAACTGAATAGTGGTTTGTTGTTTGGCAGTGGCAGTGCCAGTTCAAACAGCTCTGCTTCAGCAGTGATGGCTGAACTCACGGCTATCTTAAAGCAGACAGACAATTTTATGAGAGTGCGGGGTTATACTGACTCAGTGCCTATTCGCACCGAACAGTTTCCGTCGAACTGGGAATTGTCAGTTGCCCGGGCTGCGTCTATAGTCCGGTTACTGGAAGAGTTAGGTGTTGCACCACAGCGTATGGCGATTGAAGGGTATGGGCAGCATTCTCCTTTTGCAGACAACTCTACTGCACAAGGGCGCAGTCAAAACCGCAAGGTCGTGATAGCTCTGTCAAAATATGCGTACGAGCCCGTAGTGGTCGAAACGCCACAGCCAGTTGAAGCAGAAACTGCATCAGAGCAAGCAGCGGAAGAAACTGCACAACAAGAACAGAATAAAGTAAGGGTGATCCGCTTACCTCATGGTGGCATACGGATCACAACCAGACCGCCTGAACCAGGCGAAGAAGAGCCACCTACACAGCAGGAACAGTAAATTGGTTGTTTGGACTATCGCAAATCAAAAAGGTGGTGTTGGTAAAACTACCACTACGGTCACTTTAGGCGCTTTGCTTGCACAGCGTGGGCATCGTGTTTTACTGATCGATACTGACCCTCATGGCTCACTCACCTACTATTTTGGTATCGACGCCGAAGAGCTGGAAGTCAGTGTGTACGACATTTTCCTGCGTGGTAAAGACATCACTGGCGAAGAAATACTGCAGTCCATGTGCCCAAGCGGTATGCCTAATCTGGATATTTTACCTACCTCTATGGCGCTGGCTACGCTAGACCGTTCCCATGGTCAGCAAGGCGGTATGGGCCTCATTCTGAAAAAAGCCCTGCAAAAAATTGAAAACGATTACGACTATGTGCTGATTGATTGCCCTCCAGTCATTGGTGTGCTGATGGTCAACGCCATGGCAGCCTGCGACCGTATTTTAATACCAGTACAAACTGAGTTTCTGGCCTTAAAAGGCCTGGATCGGATGATTGCCACTATGCAACTGATGCATAGTTCATCGCCGCAGGATTATGCCTTTACCATAGTGCCGACTATGTACGACAAAAGAACCAAAGCCTCTTTGGATGCTTACAAGGCTTTAAAAGCTCAGTATCAGGAGCGTGTATGGTCTGCAGTGATTCCTATTGACACTAAATTCCGGGACGCCAGTCTGGCTCAGACCCCTCCGCCTGTATTCGCGCCTAAGTCGCGGGGTGTGTTTGCATACAATACGCTGCTAACCTATTTATTGCAGTTAGCACCGGAGAACTAAGATGAGCGATTTACAAGCCAGCCAAAAAGTCATGAAGCATTATTTAAATGCTTTATTGACCGATGACGTGGTCGAAACGCCTATTCAGCAAGCCAAAAAACAGCAACTGAATGAACTGCTGGCGCCGGTATCAGCTCCTGTTAAAGCACCGGTGGTCGCAAAACCTGCGGTTGTCGCACCAGTGACAGCCCCTGTTGTTAAAGCGCCAGTTGTAGTTCCAGTGGCTCCTGTTATTGAACAGGTCAAAGTTGCTCCTGCAGCTCCTGTAGTCAAAGCTGCGCCAGTGGTAAAAGAGTATAGAAAAGGTCGTTTTCAGGCGTTGTTTTTTACTGTGGCGGGTTTAAAAATCGCCTTGCCACTGAAAGCCTTGGGCGGCATTCACAAAGTTATGCCCATTAATTCTTTACCTGGTCAGCCTGAATGGCTCAAAGGTGTGATGTTGTACCGCGAACAAAAAATTAATGTGGTCGATACAGCGCTTTGGGTGATGCCAGAAAAATATGACCAAGAGCTGGCAGAAAAGCTAAACTATCAATATGTTATTATGCTGGGCAATAGCCATTGGGGCCTGGCTTGTGATACTTTGGTCAACACAATTGCCTTAGAGCAAGACGAAGTAAAGTGGCGGGAGACCGAAGGCAAAAGGCCATGGCTCGCTGGTTTAATTAAAGAACATATGTGTGCTTTGCTGGATGTCGATGCCCTGATTGCCTTACTGGCAAAGGGAATGAACAGTCAGCACTGAGTAAGAATACAAGAATTTAACCTCTGGGTAGGAGCTAGGCATGAGTAATTTAACAGCACAATCTGGCAAAACTAAAGAAGTCACAGACTTAGTGCTGCAATGGGTGACCTTTAAGCTGCAGGAAGAAACCTACGGTATTAACGTCATGCAGGTGCAGGAAGTTCTGCGATACACAGACATAGCTCCGGTTCCTGGTGCGCCAGATTATGTCATGGGTATTATCAATTTGCGTGGCAACGTGGTCACAGTGATAGATACCCGTGCCCGTTTTGGTTTACCTCCGTCAGAAGTCACTGACAACAGCCGTATTGTAATCATTGAATCTGAGCGTCAGGTCATTGGCATTATGGTCGATAGCGTAGCTGAAGTGGTTTACCTGAAGCAGTCTGAAATTGACACAGCGCCAAACGTAGGCACAGACGAAAGCGCTAAATTTATTCAGGGCGTGTCGAATCGTGATGGCGAGTTATTGATCCTGGTGGATCTGAACAAGCTGCTGTCTGATGATGAATGGGAAGAGATCCGTAGCATTTAATGGCTAATTTTCTGACTGAATTTTCATGGATATGGCTGCTGGGGATCGCAGCCATTTTATTGCTTTCTGTAGTGATGGCTGTTGTTGCTTCTCGTCAAACCAAGAAGCTGCTGGCTATTATCAACGAAAACGCTGCGGCCAGTTGGCAGCAGCAACAAAACCTTGAACTAGTGAGTCAGCAATTGGAACAACAGGCACAGCAGCTCAAACGTGCCTATCAGGATGTGGAAGAGTTACGCTCGACCGTGATTGGCGTAGGCCAGCGTGTGTTAACTATGGAGAGCCACTTAGGCCAGGGAATGCAGCAGGTCGCTGAATTGGCTGAACAACAAAAATCTCTACATTTGTTCGATCCGGAATCAAAAATTTACAGCAGAGCGATGAAAATGGTTCATTTGGGCGCCAGCCTGGATGAAATTATGCTCGAATGTGAACTGCCACAGGCGGAAGCCGAACTGCTTTTTAATCTGCATAAGCAATCTAAGTAAACCATTCGTTATTTGATATAACAGTTTGTAAATTGTTTTTATTTTATCAAATCCAATTTTTTTACAAGCTGGTTTCCTTTGTCTTCGCGATCGGGAATAAGGCTACTTTTCTGGCGAAATAGTGATTGTTGTCTAGACTCACGTGGGAATTACCCGCAAGGAGTCACTATGAAAAACAAGATCTTAGGTCACATCTCACTCAGTATGCTCGCATTTGCAGTGTTAGCGGGATGCGGTTCGGATGATAAAGACGAATTACCAACAGTGTCAGTCGCAGCAGCAGTTGCATTAAAAGAAAGCCGAACAACCACCATAGCTGCCACAGCAACAGATGATGATGAAATTGTCAGTTACAGTTGGACTCAGGTATCAGGCCCTACGCTCAACCTTAGCAACACCTCAACGTCGACTGTGAGTGTTACTGCCCCCGCTGTGGATGCCAATGCGGCCGCAGTATTGCGCGTAACAGTCACCGACAGTGGTGATCAAACAGCAACTGCCAATGTTACTGTCAATATTGCCAATAATATTCTGCCCGCTGTTACAGCTGCCTTTGAAAGTGCAGCTGAAAAATCAGCTGTCACCCTTACTGCTGTTGCAACAGATACAGATGGCGAGATCACGGCTTATAACTGGACACAAACCGCAGGCCCGGCCGTTACTCTAACTGGCACTGATACCGCAGCACTCAGCTTTACTGCTCCCAGTGTCACGGAAGATACAGAATTAGCTTTTAGTGTCACAGTCACAGATGACGATGAAGAAACCTCATCAGTTGCAGGTGTGGTTACCGTCACTCAAATGATGACAACCTTTACAGTGTCAGGAACTGTGTCTGATGCGTCTTTCGCCAATGCCCAAATTAGTGGCGTGCTGGCAGGTGAAACCTTTAGCACAACGGCTGACGCAGCAGGTGCTTTCAGTTTGCCATTACAAGCTGATGATGATGAAACCAACTTATTTGCCGATATCACAGCGAGCTCTGTTACGGTAACTGGCCTGGAGTTCTATAAGTTTGTGCCAGGCCTTAATGCTGATGCTGCAGTGGTCGAGTCATCAGTGGCATCGAAGCTGTCATCTGTCATTGCAGGCCTGTTTGACTCGTCAGAATTAGCGGACGACTCTAGCCCAAACAGCATAGCTATCAATGCGGTATCTACTGCGTTGTACTCGCTGATTATTGCAGGGAATGGCGGCGTTGCTCCAACAGATCTGGATAGCTTTACACTGGTTGAAAAGTCAGTCAGCCCAGATGAATTAATTGAAGCTGCTGCAGTGGTGAAACTGGTGGCTCAGGGCGGCGCTTTTGCTTTACCTGAAGGCGTGACCAATGTGCTTGAACTGCTGACCAATACAGAAGCGTACAACAGCTACGTCGCTGCTGCTGAAGTCACAACACCAGGTATTATCACAACCACTATAGAGGCAATCATCGCCGATCCTGAGTTGACTCCGCCAGTGGACGAAAGCAGTTTAGCTAGTACTTACTTTGAAGTATTCCCCGCAGCGGAAGGTTTCTTATCCCGTGGTGGTAACAGATATGACTTCAATGCAGATGGTACAGGTGCAGAAACTTATGGCCGTGGTGTCGATGAGTTTGACTGGGAACTGATAGATGGTGTCATTGAGTTAAGTTACACCGGAGATACAGGCCCTTATTCTTATCCGACGACTGCTGTCGGTGTTGCAGGCCTAACTCAGGAGCAGGTGACACAACTGCGTGGTGCCGGGTTTAATCAGGTAGAGGTCAGACGTATTCCTTATACCGCTTCGATGAAACGAATTATTGAAGGCGAAAAAACAGACACCTATCGTATTACGTCCTCGGTTCTTGAATTGTTGACGCCGGTGCAGCTACCTGGTGGCACTATTATTTCTACTCAGGGTATTACGCTGGAAACCACTTCTGATCAGTTGTTGCGTAACGCAGACAAATTAGGTGACATTAAATTTGCCGAGGCAGATATGGCAGGCGACTGGGTGTTTGAGCACTATTATTATGCCGGGGACCCGGATTTTGGCTATGCAGGAATGTTTGCAGATATATTTGATGTCAATGCAGACGGTACTGGTATGGCGCTGGTACGGGATAAAAGCTTTGAGTGGGAAGTAAATGCTTTGGGCACCTTTGTTCTAACCTTTGCGGATGGTTCCAGTGTGCAAGTGATCAAACTGGATCAGTTGGGCACAGACGTGCAGGTGTTCAGTTCGTCTTATGATGCGGAAGGCAATTTAGTTGCTGCAGAAGCAGATTATGCGCTGATCCTGGATGGCAGTGACTTCAAAAACTTTGATCAAACCAACCCAGATGACATGTACTGGCAGACCACGATCAACCAATGGACCAAAAGGGCCTGGGATGGTGATGTGTTATTGTGGGATAACGGATCGGCATATTTTGGCTGGCAGTTGCTGGAGGATGGCTCAGGTTATCAGATGGGCAGTGCCAACAATGCGCCGCCAGCCTTTGAACCATTGTTTAATACGCCTTTAGGCTGGACAAAAGATGCAATGTCTGACGATGTATCTATTGTCTCTATCAATCGCTGGATGTGCTCCGATGACAACACTAAACCTTGCGCTCAGCGCCAATGGCGACTACTGAAAGCGGCTGAAGGTATACTTGGACCACGTATTTATGTGTTTGAAATTGAAGATCGCAGAGACAGCAGCACATCTCCCTGGTATATCGCGAACGGCTTAGGACCTCGTATCAATATTTACGAAGAGATAACCTTTGATTACTGGAATGAAACAGCAGTTGTAACAGAAACCGATTCATCTACAGTGTCGGGCAGCAGTACAAGTTTTGCGACAGGTAAAAAACCAGCAGCACGCACTTTGGTTGAACCTAACCAAGAACCTGCAGTTGGTTTGTAAGTAAGGCAGCAAGACCACAGTTTCGCTGTGGTTCAACTGAAAAAGCTATCTCATGTTGAGGTGGCTTTTTACTTTTCAGAGACAGCAACTATAGTTTGGGAACAAGGATGACCCATGCCGGGGCTAAGCTATGTATCACCCTACTCTTATCCATCATGGCGCCGTAGACGGAGTTACAGGTTCTTGCCATCAGTATTTTTTTAACGAACAACAAAGCGTTCTGATCGATTGTGGCTTGTTTCAAGGCGTAGAGCAGGGCAGGGGCAAAGCAGGAGCCGATTGTGCTCAAATCAATTTTCCTCTCGATGGTATTCAGGCGCTGCTGCTTACTCATGTGCATATTGATCACGCTGGTCGTATTCCTTATTTAATAGCCGCAGGCTTTCAAGGTCCTATCTATTGCAGTAAAGCCTCAGCAGTACTGCTGCCGCTGGTGTTAGAAGACGCATTAAAAATGGGCATCACCAGAGATAAAAACCTGATCAGTGGTTTTCTCAAAGCAGTATCACGCCAAATTCGACCTTGTGACTACAACTGCTGGTATGAATTAGAAGCAAGCTTATCAGGTGTGCAGGTACGTTTTCAGAACGCCGGACATATTTTAGGTTCTGCTTACGTAGAAATTCGTCATCAAATCCCGCCTACAGAGCCGGATCAACTGCCTGGCTTGTATAAAGCTGTTTTTTCAGGCGATTTGGGAGCCCGTGATACACCATTATTGCCTGATCCGACTCCACTTGATTATGCTGATTTACTGGTGCTTGAAAGCACCTATGGCGATAAAAACCATCAGGACCGTAAACAACGTCAGCATCGTTTGCAGCAGGTATTGGAAAAAGCACTGAGTGATAATGGCACAGTGCTGATCCCGGCATTTAGCATAGGTCGCACTCAGGAATTGCTCTACGAGTTGGAAGATATAGTTCACCGCATGCAAGGTCAGCCAATTCATAAAAGTTTGGACTGGGAGCAACTGGATATTATTGTCGATTCGCCCCTGGCGGCAGACTTTACCTCTGTATACAAAGAGTTAAAACAGTTCTGGGATGACGAAGCAAAACAGAGATTACAAAGTGGCCGGCACCCGTTGCAGTTTGAGCAACTGTTGACTGTCAAAAGTCATGATGATCACCAAAAAGTAGTACAACATTTAGCAGATACAGGCAGGCCAGCGATAGTGATAGCTGCAAGCGGTATGTGTGCTGGCGGCAGGGTAGTGAATTATCTGAAAGCATTATTGGGTTCACAGCGCCATCAAATTTTGTTTATGGGTTATCAGGCACGTGGCACTCCGGGGGCTGCATTACTTAAGTATGCAAAAACAGGGGGCTATCTGCAGCTCGATGGTGAAGACTACCCAATACTAGCTGAAGTGCTACAACTTAGTGGTTATTCTGCTCATGCCGACCAGCAAGACTTATTGCATTTTGTCGGACAGATGCACAAAGCTCCGGAGCAAATCCGTCTGGTGCATGGAGATAGTGACGCCAAACTGGAGCTGAAACGACTGCTTGAAGCGAAAGGTCATACAGTGGTGATTGGATAGTTTAAGTTCCTGTTCAGCTAGTGCACTTTACTCTGCCGCCATCGCATAAACTCTGATACCATTTCAGCAGTTTCAGTTTAATGGAAGTCCCTATGATAAAAGTATTGAGTGTGTTTGGTACCAGACCCGAAGCTATTAAAATGGCACCTTTAGTTAACTTATTAAAAGAAACCTCTGGTATTGAAAGCAAAGTTTGTGTGACTGGCCAACACAGAGAAATGCTCGATCAGGTGCTAAAGCTGTTTAACATAGTGCCGGACTACGATCTGGCCATCATGAAAGCAGGGCAAGATCTGTATGATGTCACCACCAGTATTTTGTTGAACATCAAACCTGTATTGCGCGATTTCAAACCCGATATAGTGTTGGTACACGGTGATACCAGTACCACTTTTTCTGCGGCTTTAGCCTGTTATTATGAAAAGACCGCTGTGGGGCATGTGGAGGCTGGGCTTCGCACCGGCAATATTTACAGCCCATGGCCAGAAGAAGCCAACCGTAAGTTAACTGGTGCTTTAACTAAACTGCATTTCGCGCCAACTGAGACGTCAAAACAGAACCTGTTGAAAGAAAACATTGATGCTGCAGGTATAGTGGTGACTGGCAATACTGTGATTGATGCCTTGTATCAGGTGGTGGCAAAAATTGATGGCGATGCCAATTTAACCAAAAACTTTGAGCAACAATTCCCTTATGGCTTAAACGGCCGTCGTTTAGTGCTGGTTACAGGCCATAGACGTGAGAGCTTTGGTGACGGTTTTGAACAAATTTGTGCAGGCTTAAAACAAATTGCTCAGCAATTCCCCGACACAGACGTGGTCTACCCTGTGCACTTAAACCCGAATGTACGCGAACCTGTATTTCGGTTATTAAGCGACACTTCTAATGTTCATTTAATTGAACCTCAGGATTATCTGCCTTTTGTTTACCTGATGAGCCGCAGTACATTAGTGCTGACCGA
This sequence comes from Rheinheimera soli, assembly GCF_021290985.1. Taxonomy (GTDB): domain Bacteria; phylum Pseudomonadota; class Gammaproteobacteria; order Enterobacterales; family Alteromonadaceae; genus Pararheinheimera; species Pararheinheimera soli. Next base: position 201,508 of record NZ_JAJOYU010000001.1, on the reverse strand, counting down.
CTCTGGTGGTATTCAGGAAGAAGCCCCATCTTTAGGTAAACCTGTATTGGTCATGCGCGACACCACAGAACGCCCTGAAGCAGTGACTGCTGGTACAGTCAAACTGGTAGGCACTGATGCAGATGTGATAGTGCGAGAAGTCAGCCGGTTATTAACTGATAAAGCCTATTACGAACAAATGAGTTATGCCCATAATCCTTATGGCGACGGCAAAGCTTGTGAACGTATTATTGAGGCGATAAAAGCAGGTTTTTAAAAAACGGACGGTGGAACTCTTTATGATGTCCACCTTTTTTCTGATAGACAAGCACAACGGAATTCGCTAAAGTCCCGCCCGGTTTTTAGTGAAAAGCCTTAAAGGACAAGTAGCATCAGGATGTGCAGAAAAACTTTCTGCTTTAACTCTGCTTTACGCCGTTTGTATTAATTTGTGTATTTAAAAGAAACTGTTTGCGGGTAAATGCACTTACTATTTGTAATTAACAAGTTAATAATCATAGTTTCTCGCTGTGTTCAGGCCAGTTTTTGCTTGGAAATACAGCTAAAGCAGGTAAACTAGACGAAGTTTTTTGCTGGATCTAACTACTATAAAATCTGGAGTTGTAGGTGCTGAAATTTGTAAAAATCACTGTCTTTGCTGCATTGTTTACCGCTTTGCCTGTCTTCGCTGTTACACCGTCACCAGCCATGATAGCTCAGTTCCAAAACTTGTCCCCGGCAGAGCAGCAACGCTTAGCTAAGCAATATGGTATTGAATTGCCAGCCGGTTCATCTGGCGCTTCAGCAACTCAGCAGGCTCAACCACAAGTTTTAGCACCACAGCAAAATTCACTTAATTCAGAGCGGGCGAAGCCTGCTCCGGAAGTAGCGGCTACTCCCGCTTCCCGACGTTTCGGTATGGCTATGTTTGATGCTGAAATTAGTACTTTCGCTCCTATAGATAATGCTCCTGTAGCAGAAAACTATCGTTTAGGCCCTGACGATATTGTTTTATTACAGCTATTCGGTAAACAGAACAGCAGTGATGAATTAAAAGTAAGCCGCACTGGCACAGTAAGCTTGCCAGAAATAGGCCCTGTTAATGTTAATGGTTTAACTGTCGCCCAAGCCTCTGACCTTATAGTAAATAAAGTGCGTGAAGCCATGATAGGTGTTGATGCAGTTGTCACCATGGGTAAATTACGTACTATCAATATCTTTGTTGCAGGTGAAGCTAAAACTCCTGGTATGTTTGCAGTTTCCGCTTTAACTAATGTCACCCAGGCTTTGTATGTGGCTGGCGGTGTTTCCGAAATAGGCAGCTTGCGAGATATTCAGATTAAGCGCAATGGTGAAACTGTCGCCCGTTTTGATTTATACGATCTATTGCTGCGTGGTGATAACAGCGCCGACGTTCAACTAAAGCATGGTGACGTGGTTTTTGTTGCACCATTAAAAGCCACAGTTGAAGCGACAGGTGAAGTAAAACGCCCAGCTATTTATGAAATTAAGTCAGGCGAGACCATAGATAATCTATTGTCTATGGTTGGCGGCACCAAAGCAGGTGCCTATCCTCAGTCTGTAATGTTAGAGCGCTTTGATAGCAATAATTTACGTAATTTGTTAAACCTAGACCTTACTAATGCAGTTAACAAACAAATGTCATTGCGTGACGGCGATGTATTAAGGGTGTACGCAACCTCACCACGAGTCGAACATCAGGTTACTTTGGCAGGTGCCGTGGTGCGGCCTGGTCATTATTCATGGCGACAAGGCTTAAGAGTCAATGACCTGATTAAATCCTTCTGGGCTGATTTGCATATGACTGCAGATCTAGATTATGCATTGATTGTGCGTGAAACCAATGACGCAGGCGATGTAAAAGTAATGCAGTTTGCGTTAGCTAATGCTGTCGAACAGCCTACAGGCTCCAACAATGTTGAATTAAAGCCCCGTGATCTGGTTTTAGTTTTTAACTACGCAGAACAAGCTGTAAATCGAAACGCCTTAAATGATTATTTACGCAAACAAGTGCAAAAAAGATATAGCACCAGCGAAGAGATGCGTTGGGCTGCCAGTGATGATCTATCGAGTGTCGGTTTTAACAACTTAGTGCAAGAAAACGAAAACCGGGTAGCTAGACGTGCTTCTTTAAGTGCTACCGATTCAATTGCCGGTCAAAAAATTGTTGATGCTCAGCTTTATGATAGCCAACCTAAACGCGCTATGTTTGATCAGACTGAAGTCGGAATAAGTGTTGGCGAAAGTGCATTACCAGATATTATGCAGCAAGTGATGTTAAAGCTTTATTATGATGGTGAGCTATTGAGCTTATCAGCGAGTTTTAATCGTACAGAGCTGATGTATCCACTTATTGAAAAGCTAAAAATGCAGGCAAGAAATGGCGTTTCACCTTTGCTGGTTCGGGTGAGTGGTGAGGTGAAAGTTCCTGGTGAATATCCCTTAGTTGAAGGTGCGAATTTAAAACACTTAATTACCGCCGCCAGTGGTTTAACTGAGTCAGCCTATTTAGGCCGTGCCGAATTAACCAGAGCTGAAGGTGTTAATCGTGACAGTAATTCTATAGAAGTAAAAAATATAGCTGTGAACCTTGAAACATCCTTTAAAGGAAATGATGTATTCATGCTACAAAGCAGAGATCGTTTAAGTGTGTTTCCTATTCCAGACTGGAACATTGAGCGGGCTATTGAAATTCGTGGTGAGGTTAAATTCCCCGGCCGTTATACCATTCAACGTGGAGAAATGTTATCTGATGTTATAGAACGTGCTGGAGGTCTAAGCCGCAGTGCATTTATGCAGGGTGTCGTTTATACCCGTGAAAGTGTAAAAGAGCGTGAACGTTTGCAACTTAAGAAACTTACAGAGCAATTACGAGCCGACATCGCTACAAAAAGTTTATCTGAGTCTGGCATCCAAACCTCACCGCAAGATGCTCTGTTAATGATTAATCAATTAGAGAGACAACCTCCTGTAGGCCGTCTGGTACTTGATGTTCCAGCAATTTTAGCTGGAGATGTAACTGCTGATATTCCGGTGGAAGATGGCGACTTATTCTATATACCTCGAACAGACTATACAGTTTCTGTTGTAGGTGAAGTTCAACATGCTAGTAGCCATAGATTTAAAGATAATATGACACTAGAAGAGTACTTAAACTTAGCTGGTGGGTTACGTAAACGTGCAGATGAGGAGCGTATTTATGTAATTAAAGCAAATGGTTCAGTTGTAATGCCCTCAGCTAAAGGATGGTTTGCAGTTAAGGGGTCACAACTAGAGCCTGGTGACACCATTATTGTGCCTGTTGACACTGAGTATAAAGATAGCTTGTCATTGTGGACTGCTGTAACTCAGATTTTTTATCAGTCTGCTGTTGCAATTGCTGCGATAAATAGTTTTTAAGTAGAGCCTTTTGTATCGTCTAAATGGTGTTTGATGCAACATTTGTGATTATATGATTCTGATTTAGCAAAAGAGTCTTCGAAATGGATAAAGATAATTTTAATGAGTTACATACAGGTAATATTATTAGCGTTAGTGATATTGTCAGCCATATATGGCGAGGAAAGTGGATCATTGGTTCTGTAACATCTATATTTTCTATCGCTTTTATATTATACGCATTGTCGCTGCCTAATATTTACAGAAGCGAAGCGCTTTTAGCGCCTGTAACCGCTAGTGCAGGTATGGAAATACCAGGCCAACTCGGTGGACTTGCGGCAATAGCTGGAATTAACTTAAATGGCCTAGGTAGCGGAAAAAATAATACTGTGCTTGCTTTAGAGATAATAAAATCCCGCGATTTTATTAGTCAATTTATAGAAAAAAATAACATTCTTGTACAGTTAATGGCTGTAGATGGCTGGGATATGTACAGTAATGAGCTTATAATAGATTCTAATGTATATGATTCTTCGAATAATGAATGGAAGCGAAAAGTAAAACTTCCTTTTAAGCCTAAACCCTCTTTGCTAGAAGCTCATGAGTCATTCATTGACATTTTAAATGTTTCTAGAGATAAAACTACGGATATAGTGAAAATAAGTATTGACCATTATTCTCCCTATATTGCTGAGAAGTGGCTGAAACTGTTAATTCATGATATTAACGATGAGATGCGTCGGAGAGATATCTATGACTCTACAGCAAGCATCAATTATCTACAGGCTCAATTAAACAAAACTAACGTTACAGGTATACAGGCAGCGTTATACTCGCTTATTGAAGAGCAAACAAAAACATTGATGCTAGCCAATGTTAAAGAGGAATATGTATTTATAACCATAGATCCTCCTGTCGCTCCTGAAAATAGAGTAAGTCCGCGTAGATCACTGATCGCGATTATAGGATTTATTTTTGGTCTTACATTCAGTTTGCTTTCTTTGATGGCATTAAATACTTACAGAAACACACATAGAAATAGAACATGAGTTGTTATATTTCTATCTGTATCTGGCTTAAGTTAATTTTTCTACCGAGGTTATTTTGTTAACGCGCTTTAACTCTTTGCTTCGAAATAATTACGCAATTATTTCGAATTATGCGCATATGACTATATTGCAGATTGTTAATACTTTTTTTTACCTTTTGATTTATCCATTCGTGCTGGGAGTAGTTGGTTTAGAGGCTTTCGGTTTGTATGTTTTTTTCTCCAGTATAATAGCTTATTTTTCTGTAATTATTAATTTCGGTTTTGACATGCATGCGGCAAAGGTAGTATCACTTGGTGATAACTACGAACACTCGAAAATTTTGTCGCTTGTTACTTTAGGTAAAAGTATATTGTTTTTAAGTTGTGTCGTTTTGTTTTTGGGATTAATTTACAGTTTCGATATTTTTAAAAATAATAAAGAGTTATTTGTTTTTTGTTTTATTAATTGTGTTTCATCTATTTTCCTTCATTCTTGGTTTTTTCAAGGAAAACAGAAAATGAAATATCTAACAGTTATACAACTTTTATTTAAAGTTGTATCGCTGCCATTTATGTATGTTTTTTTGGAAAAAGCTGATGATATATATATATATGCACTGATTATCAGTTTAGCGAATGTTGGGTCTGCTATAGTATCCTATCTTTTCATATATTATAAATTTGATGTGCAGCTTGTTTCTTCTTCTACTAGAGAAGTTTTTTCTTTGTTCGTGGAGGTTAAACATTTCTTTTGGAGCGCTGCTGCAAATGCATTTAAACAGAAAAGCATCGAGATTATCATCGGGGCGCTATTTGGCATGAAAGTGCTAGCAATTTATGATTTGGCTAATAAGATATATTCGGTACCTAGCTTACTTGTGTCTAATATAAATGCTGCACTATTTCCTAAAATGGTCGGACTGCCAGTCGGTTTACTTGCAAAAAGAATAATAATTATTGAAAGCCTTCTTGCTATAGTTGCTATTTTTTCAGTTGTTGTTTTTGGTTACTATGTTGTTGATATATTGTCTGAGGATAAATTGATTGACGCATACTATGTTGCAATCATAATGAGTTTTAATATTGTAACTTACCTAGTGGTTGGTGCTTGCATATATTTTATTTTTATACCCAAGATGATGTATGATTTGGTCTTTAGAAATCAGATTGTCTCGTTCGTTTCTTTTTATGTAATATGTTCTTTGTTGTTGTTTTTTTATGAAAGTATGTATTCTGTTGTTCTTTCAATGGTTTTAGCTGGCTTTGCAGAAATTCTTTTTTGTTTTTATCAAATAAAGAAAAGAAAACTGCTTAGTCAATATTAATGACAATACTGGCTGAGATATTTTAATGAATGATTTTGATGTTCCTGTTGTTTTGTTTCTGTTTAAACGTATAGATAAGTCAGTTGAAATTATTCGGCAGATATCGAAGGTAAAACCTATGCGCATTTATTTGTTATCTGATGCGGGTAGAAATGACTCAGAACAGAAGCTAGTAGAAGAATGTAGGCGATTAGTAGAGAGCGAGATTACATGGGAATGTGAGATTGTTCGTAAATATGCAACAGAAAACATTGGCGTTTTTGGTAATATTGCTGAAGGTGCTAGATGGGTTTTTGAGCAGGAAAGCTTTGCTATCTTTTTAGAAGATGATAATTTACCTGAGTTAACATTTTTTCAATTTTGTAAAGAAATGAAAGATAGGTATGAGAATGAAGAACGTATTCTTTGGGTTTGTGGCACTAATTATTTAAAAAGCTATGAGCCAGAAAACGGTGCAAGCTATGTCATCACCAAGAATATGATGCCATGCGGCTGGGCATCATGGTCTAAAAAGTTTTTAAAGTATTATGACGGTGAATTAAAACTATACCAAGATGTATATTTAAGAGAACGTGTACGACATGAATATAGATCTGAAAAACTCTATATTCAAGATACGTATAATCTAAAATATGAACTCGAACATAAGCTGTTAAACGGTCGGTTTTACTCTTGGGATTACCAGATGAGCTTCAGTATTCGAGTCCATAATCTTTTTGCTATTGTGCCAAAGTACAATCAGATAAAAAATATAGGTATTGATGATGATTCAACACACGGAGGTTCAGATTCAACAGATTTAATGTTAAAAAGATTTTGTAATCTAGATACTAAACCAATGGTTTTTCCTTTAATTCATCCAAAATCTTTACTTATAGATCTGAAATTTGAAGACGCTGTTTCAGATATAATCGTCGATCCTAGATTTTTTTCGTTAAAAGCAAAGGCTTCACGTTTAATTAGAGACAAGTTAAATTTAGGTTTAACAAAAAGCCTACTATATAGCTTAAAAGAACGATTTATGAGATAGATGATGCTCGTTAACAGACTGATATCATGTTCTATAGCCTGCGTATTACTACTTGTAATGTGGGTAATGTATGGGTGGAATTCCTGGAATGGGGATAGAGATGCATATGAAATGTATTTCTCAAGAGAGCTCCTGTTTTCGTGGGGGTTAGAGATCGGCTATGGCTATTTGAACTTGCTAGCTAAAGATTTCAATTTGGATTATCAGGCATTTCAGATCTTATTATCGTTCTTTACACTGTTATTATTTTGTCGTTATTTATTGAAAACATCAGTCAGTCCTGTTTTCAGCTTACTCGTGTTTGGAATGGTTTTTTTCCCTATTGATTATGTTCTTATGAGAAATTTTCTCTCTTTTGTAATCATTTTACAAGGCATAATCGAATTATTGAAGGGAACATTTCAAGGAAGGTTGTTTTTTGTTCTACTTGTTTTGCTGGCGACAACTTTCCATCAGTCAGCTATAGTTTTTTTGATCTTCTATTTCGTTCCTGTTAACGGTTTTTTCTCTTTGAGAAAGTTCTTTATATTTTTTAGTGTAATAGTGTTGATCTATATACCGTTTAGAACTTCCGTAGCGTTGCCCAGCGCTATTCAATCTCATTTTGATATGTATGCTGTAACACTTCAATCAGCAGTATATAAGATAATAGTTCATGTTTTTTTTAGTTTAATAGCAATCTTTATAGCTCGAATGCATTGTTTATCTATCGCTGATAATAAATATCCAAATTATTTAGTTAAAATGTCCTTTTTTATATTTAACATGAATCTCGTTTCATTTTTTTTCGTTTTTTTATATTTTGAAGCGGAGATATTTATAAGGGTTTTACGGTATGTGATTTTTTTCAATGTTTTTTACTGCCTTAATATAGTTTTTTTTCCAAAGGTAAATCATTTATTTGTTTCTGCGTATGTTTTTTTGTGTGTTTGTTTTTTGTTTTTTTACTTTATATACCCTGTAATGGATTTGTCACTTTTTCCTTTGTTTAATAGAAATATTATATTTAATTCGGTGGTTTGATTTATGAATGTTTTATTCTTAGGTGGAGTTTTTACCGATTCTTTGGTAAGGCAAGTTCTTGTTGATACTCTTTCTCCTGTTCAAAATGCGGCAGATAATTTACAAAAAAACTATATTCAAGGTTTGAAGGAATCTCAGCGAGTTGAGAATGTCACAGTCATTAATCTACCTTTCGTCGGCTCTTATCCTTTTTTGTATAAAAAAATGCTGTTTACAGCAGACCTTAAAGTAGAGTCATTGAAAGGAGTTAAAGTAGTAAATTTATCGTTTTTTAATTTCTTATTTTTAAAAAACTTTTTCAGAATTTATAAGTCTCTTACAGCAATTTTGGCCGAGGTGAAAAAAAATAGAGAACAAAAAAATTATTTGTTCTGTTATTCAATGCATCTTCCTTTTTTAATCGCGTGTTATATGGCAAAATTGATTAATCCAAGCATTACTGTTTGTATAATAGTTCCAGATTTGCCTGAATTTATGGCTGCTAGAAAAGGCTTTTCCGCTTTTGTATTTGGAATTTTTTCGAAAATTTCTTATGCTATAGTAAATAGAGCTGATTTGTGTGTTTTGTTGACAGAACATATGAAAAATTCGTTTTCAGATGAGCTTCCTTCGGTAGTGATCGACGGTATAGCTGATGAGCGTTTTATTTCTCAAATCGAAGAACATGACACTCTTAATTATTTCCTTTACACAGGGACTTTAGATTCGCGATATGGGATTAGAGACCTGATTCAGTCATATATAGATTCAGGGGTTGTGGATCACGAATTACATATTTGTGGTGACGGTTCAGAGCGAGAGTATGTTGAGCGTGTTGCTGCTGATTTTCCTAATATTAAGTATTTTGGCCAAATGCCTAGAGAACAGGCGCTTGCCAAACAGCACAAGGCTAAGTTATTAGTCAATCCTAGAAACAATAATTCCGAGTATACTAAGTACTCTTTTCCATCAAAGGTAATTGAATACATGTCATCAGGAGTTCCGGTATTGATGTATAAGCTTGATGGCATATCAACAGAATATTATGAATTCGTTTATACGATTCCAAATGTTGATGGAGGCATGGCGAGTTGTTTCAGTTATATTGCTTTATTAGAATCATCGGAACTGAAAAAAAAAGGTGCGGATGCTAAGCAGTTTATTTTAAATAATAAAATGCCTCTGCAACAGGTTGAAAAGATTTTACATTATTTAGCATAAGGAATAGAGATGTTTAAAGATAAAACATTATTAATTACAGGCGGTACTGGGTCATTTGGTAATGCCGTATTACGCCGTTTTCTGGATACCGATATTGCAGAGATTCGTGTGTTTAGTCGAGACGAAAAAAAGCAAGATGATATGCGTAAGAAGTATAATCATCCAAAGTTGAAGTTCTACATCGGCGATGTGAGAGATTACAATAGTGTTTTAAATGCAACACGTGGGGTGGATTTTATCTATCACGCCGCTGCGTTGAAACAGGTTCCTAGCTGTGAGTTTTACCCAATGGAAGCGGTGAAAACAAATGTGCAGGGTACTGAGAATGTGTTAGAAGCGGCCATTGTTAATGGCGTTGCTCGTGTTGTCTGTTTAAGTACTGATAAAGCAGTTTATCCAATCAACGCTATGGGTATTTCTAAAGCTATGATGGAAAAAGTCATGGTTGCGAAAGCTCGCAATCTTGACTCTGCAAAAACAGTGATTTGTGGTACACGTTATGGCAACGTGATGGCATCCCGTGGCTCAGTTATACCTTTGTTCGTTGATTTAGTTAAAAATAGTAAGCCTATTACTATCACAGATCCGGAAATGACACGTTTTATGATGACATTGGAAGATGCTGTTGATTTAGTGCTTTATGCATTTGAACATGGCGACAATGGTGATATTTTTGTGCAGAAAGCTCCTGCTGCAACAATAGATACTCTGACTAAAGCACTATTACAACTGATGAAAAATGAAAGTCACGAGGTCAATGTAATTGGGACTCGCCATGGCGAGAAGCTTTACGAAGCACTTTTAAGCCGAGAAGAAATGGCCTGCGCCATAGATATGGGCGATTATTACCGCGTACCACCAGATAACCGCGACTTAAACTATGGAAAGTTTTTTGATGTTGGTGACCAAAAAGTTAGCCAGTTAGAAGATTATAACTCGCACAACACTGAGCGGTTGGATGTAGAGGGTATGAAGCAACTGTTATTGAAGCTTGATTTTGTACAAGCGATAGCTCGTGGCGAATCGGCAATTGCAGAGGACTAACATATGAAGGTTTTAGTAACAGGTGCTGATGGCTTTGTTGGCAAAAATTTATGTATCAGTTTATTGCGAAATTCAGCCATAGATATTCTGCGCTTTACTCGTGAATCTGATTTGAACGAGCTTAAGGACATGGTAAGTCAAGCTGACTTTATTTTTCATTTGGCAGGTATTAATCGTCCTGTCGATGAAAACGAGTTTGCTATCGGCAATGCTGATCTAACAGCAACTTTGTGTGAATTTATTAAACAGTCAGGTCGCAAAATACCAATTGTCTTGAGCTCTTCGACTCAGGCTGAGCGCTTAAATGCCTACGGTAAGAGCAAATTGCAAGCAGAAATGCATCTGTTAAATCTGCATATGCAAACGGGCAATAAAGTTTATATTTATCGCCTGCCCAATGTATTCGGCAAATGGTGTAAACCAAATTATAATTCTGCGGTAGCTACCTTTTGTCATAACATTAGCCGCGGTTTGCCAATACAGGTTAATGATCCTTCTGTACATTTGTCACTTGTGCATATTGGGGCGGTGGTTACGTCTTTCTTGGAAATACTTTATCGTAAACCTGACGATAAGTTGTATGTTAATGTTGAGCCGATTTATCAGGTCACTTTGGGTGAGCTTGTTGAGCAGTTGTATAAGTTCAGAGATAGCCGAGAAAGTCTTATTACTGAGCCTGTGGGGGACGGTTTTATTCGTGTGCTTTATGCAACTTACATTAGCTACATTCCACCAAACAAGTTCAACTATAGTCTTACAAAGCATGAAGACCAACGTGGTTGTTTTGTTGAAATGCTAAAAACGAGAGACTCCGGCCAGTTTTCTTTTTTCACTGCGCATCCTGGTGTAACGAGAGGTGGTCATTATCATCATGTGAAAACTGAAAAATTTCTGGTGATTAAAGGCAAAGCTCGTTTTGGTTTTAGGCACATTATTACTGACGAAATCCTAGAAATAGTAACTTCAGGTGATAGTCCTGAAATTGTTGAAACCGTACCTGGCTGGTCTCATGATGTGACTAATATTGGCGACGATGAGCTTGTTGTAATGCTTTGGGCAAATGAAAACTTTGATCGTCAAAACCCTGATACTGTCGCATATAAGGTATAAAAATGAACAAACTAAAAGTAATGACTGTTGTAGGTACAAGGCCTGAAATTATTCGATTGTCCAGAGTCATGGCTGCGCTAGATCAACATTGTGAACATATTATCGTTCACACAGGACAGAACTACGATTTTGAGTTAAATCAGGTTTTTTTTGACGATTTAGGTGTACGCAAACCAGACTATTTTCTTAATGCGGCTGGTTCTAGTGGTGCAGAAACGATAGGCAATGTGATTATCACTGTAGACAAGGTTCTGGCAGAGGTTAATCCAGATGCCATGCTGGTTCTTGGCGATACGAATAGTTGTATGGCGGTAATTTCAGCTAAACGTCGTAAGATCCCTACCTTTCATATGGAAGCTGGCAACAGATGTTTTGATATGCGGGTTCCGGAAGAGATTAACCGTCGTATTGTAGATCACACTGCAGATGTTAATCTCACGTACAGTTCTATTGCACGAGATTATTTGCTTGCTGAAGGATTACCAGCAGACAGAGTGATCAAGACTGGCAGTCCAATGTTTGAAGTGTTAAACCACTACATGGCTCAAATTGATGCCTCAGATGTATTAAAACGTTTGTCATTAAAAGAGCGTGAATTTTTTGTGATCAGTGCTCATAGGGAAGAAAACGTAGATACACCAAAAAATTTGCATAAATTAGCTGATATCTTAAACGGCCTTGCTTCAAAGTATGGCTTGCCCGTAATCGTATCGACTCATCCGCGTACTCGTAAGCGTATAGAAGAACAAGGAGTGAGTTTCCATCCATTGGTTCAATTACTAAAGCCTCTGGGTTTTCACGATTACAACAAGCTGCAGAAATTAGCAAAAGCAGTGTTGTCTGATAGCGGTACTATTAGTGAAGAGTCTTCTATTATGAACTTTCCTGCGCTAAATATACGCGAAGCCCACGAAAGGCCAGAAGCTTTTGAGGAAGCATCAGTAATGATGGTCGGGCTCGAAGTTGAACGTGTGTTTCAGGCCTTGCAGGTACTGGAAAGTCAGCCGTCAGGTAACGTGCGCTTATTGCGCCCTGTTTATGACTACAGCATGCCAAATGTATCCGATAAAGTGGTAAGGATTGTCCACAGCTATCGGGATTATGTTATGCGGGTGGTTTGGAAGCAGTTTTAATGAAGATTTTATTTATCAGCCAGCTTTTTGATCCTGAATACTCGATCAAAGGACTCGCTCTGATGAAACACTGGGTAGCATTGGGTTATGACGTCGAGGTAATAACAACTTTTCCAAACTACCCAAAAGGTAAAGTCTTTGATGGCTATAAAGTAAAATTTAAAGAAGTTAAACATGTAGATGGTGTCAAAATTGTGCGACTTTGGTCGCACATTTCACACTCAAAATCTAAGGTTTCAAGGGCTGCAACTTATCTGTCATTTACTTTTATGGCGCTGTTTACAGCATTATTTACGAAAAAGCCAGATTTGGTATATACCTATCATCCTCAATCGACAACAGGAATCATTGGTTTTTTAATGCTCTTTTTCCGTAAGGTTCCATTTGTTACTGATATTCAGGATCTTTGGCCTGATGCCTTGATTGCCACAGGAATGAATAAAGAAGGGATGCTGTTAAAGTTTATCGATTTTTGGTGCAAATTGATCTACAACAAAGCCTCGCAAATAGTCGTGTTGTCTGAAGGCTTTCGTCATGCCCTTATTGCAAGAGGAGTTTGCGATGAAAAAATCAATGTCGTTTATAACTGGTGTCCGGAAGAACAACGTATTGAAGCTGTTGTGTCAGATTTGACTCAGAATACCGCGTCTAATGGAAGTGCAAAACTGGTTTATGCTGGTAATATGGGGGCTGCACAGTCGCTTTTCGCATTAGTTGAGGCTGCAGGCGGGTTTTCTGATACAGAGCTTAGTTTGACGATGGTTGGTGGTGGAGTAGAAAAACAGAAGTTGCAAGATTTTGTTGTCCAACATGGTTATACCAATGTTAAAATCGGTGACTATATTCCATCAATTCAGGTTTTCGATTTTTTAGCTCGCGCTGATGTTTTAGTTGTTCATCTCAAAGATGATCCATTGTTTCAAATTACTATTCCATCTAAGACTCAATCTTCACTGGCAATGGAAAAACCTTTGCTTATGGCTGTTGGTGGTGAAGCAAATCAATTGATAGTCGATGCAGAAGCTGGCGAAGTAGCAGAACCTTGTAATGTAGATAGCATTAGAAAGGCTATTAGAGTGCTGCTTAGCAGACGTAGTGAATGGTCTACAATGGGACGTAACGCAAGAACGTTGTATTTGAACAAATTTTCGTCCGCAGTTGGATACAGCAAACTTACTGAAGTAATTATTAAGGCTGTTAAATAAATGGATATAAGACAAGCAACAGAGGCTGACGTTGAAGCTATTGTCTCCACGCACATTGTGGCGTTTCAGGGTTTTTTTCTGACAATGCTAGGGCCTGTATTTTTGAAAAAAATGTATTCCGCATTTATAAATCAGCCTAATGGTTTGATGAGAGTTGCTGTTGATCCTGAAAGAGGTATTGTCGGTTTTGCTGCAGGCTCTGTTGCACCAGAAGTTTTTTTCAGCGTCTTGCGAAAAAAACAGTGGCATGGTTTTTTGCTGGCAGCACTACCTAGTATTCTCAAAAACCCAGCAAAGGTAGTCAAGAAGCTTTATTACGCGCTTTTCTATAAAGGAGATAAACCCAAGACTCTTAAGAAAAATGCTTTACTGAGCAGTATTGCTGTATGCCCCGACATGTCTGGAAAGTCGATCGGTAAAGCTCTGCTTAGGGACTTCGAGTTGCAAGTCCGTCAAGCCGGTCTAGATGGCTTGTATCTGACAACTGATAAATTTGGTAATGATAACGTTGTGGCTTTTTATCAAAAAGCTGGTTACCAAATTGAAAATGAATTTACTCAGCCGGATCGTCGGCAAATGTTACGTTTAGTCAAATCGATATAATTTTTGAGGCTTTATGTCAGCAAATAATTTTCTTCCTTTTGCTTTGCCTGAGATTGGTGAAGAAGAAATTAACGAAGTAGCTCATTCGCTTAGGTCCGGTTGGATTACTACAGGTCCCAAGACTAAACAGTTTGAAGCTGATTTTACTGCATTTTTGGGTGATCCGACACTTGAATCTATCGCTGTTAATTCAGCGACCTCTGGTTTACATCTGGCTTTGGAGGCCTTAGGGATCGGTCCTGATGATGAGGTGATAGTTCCAACTTATACTTTTACGGCAACTGCTGAAATTGTTCGTTACCTTGGCGCTACGCCGGTTATGGTCGATGTTGACGAAACAACATTTAACATGACGGCAGATAGCTTTTCCAAAGCTATTACTAGTAAAACTAAAGCGGTAATGCCTGTGCACTTTGCTGGTCTTGCTTGTGAGATGGGACCAATCATTGCGTTGGCTAGACAACATAATATCAAAATTATTGAAGATGCAGCGCATGCATTACCAACAACTTATCAAGGTAAGATGATCGGTACGCTCGAAAGCGATATTACGGTATTTAGTTTCTATGCAAATAAGACTATGACCACAGGTGAGGGGGGGATGGTTGTTACCCGACACCCTGAGCTTGCTCAACGCTGTAAAGTTATGCGTTTGCATGGTATTAGTCGGGATGCTTTTGACCGTTATGTATCTACAAAACCAGCTTGGTTTTATGAGGTTATAGCGCCAGGATTTAAATACAACATGCCTGATATTTCCGCCGCGATTGGTATTCATCAGCTAAAGCGTCTCCCTGACTTTCAAATAAAGCGCGAACAAATGGCGTCTGTATATCAGGAAGCGTTGGCTGATTTACCTTTAGAGTTACCAGTAAATGCTCCTGTGGGAGATGTGCACGCTTGGCACTTGTATCCAATGAAATTGAAAGTAGAAAGTGGTATCGAACGAGGTGTTTTTATTGAGAAAATGGCTGAACTTGGGATCGGTTGTTCGGTTCATTTTATACCTTTACATTTGCATCCGTACTGGCGCGATACTTATCAATTAACTCCAGGAATGTTCCCTGTTGCCCAGCGTATTTTTGAACAAGAAGTATCATTACCCTTGTACACCAAGATGACTAAAGAAGATCAGGAACGAGTTATTGCTGCAGTTCGTCAGGTGTTATCAAATGTCTAAACGCTGTTTTGACTTTTTATTTGCCGCATGTGGTCTTTTGACCCTGCTGCCATTGTTATTACTAATAGCTCTTTGGGTTAGGTTTGATTCCTCAGGCCCAGTATTTTTTCGGCAGCAAAGAGTAGGGCGTTTCGGAAAACCGTTTCTTATCCATAAGTTCAGGACAATGAAGACAAACACGGAGGGTGAAGGTCGATTAACTGTTGGGAAGGATACTAGAATTACTCGTTCAGGTTTTTTTTTACGTAAGTTCAAGCTCGACGAATTACCGCAATTGATAGATGTGTTGATTGGGAGAATGAGCCTTGTTGGTCCTCGGCCTGAGGTTCAAGAGTTTATAGATTGTTATCCCGACGCTATTAGACAAGAAGTACTGTCGGTTAGACCTGGTATTACAGATAGAGCGTCTATCGAGATGGTTGACGAGAATGAGATTCTTGCTAAGTATGACGATCCGCGTCAAGCTTATATCGAACAGATATTACCTATAAAGCAACGCTACTATGTTGACTATGTTAGAAATAATAGCGTATTAATTGATCTTGAAATAATCTTCGCCACATTGTTGAAGATAGTTCGGCGGTAAGCTGATACTAGATACTATGACACGCTATAGAATTAATGAGATTGTTAATGTTCTTTTTAATTGTTTCTTAAATATTTTTGCAAGTGTTATTTGGGCAAGGTTTATTATCTAAGTAGGTAGCACAAATGCTCTGTTTGGGTATAGGTTTGTGCTACCTTTGTTTGTTGTGTTTTAGTTTGCATGAAAGTCTAGATGACGCAAAAACAAGACGAATGTTTTCATTTTTTGTTGGCGCCAGAGAGTTCCTAGTTGTATGGTCGGCTTTCTTTTCGCTTTAATGTGTCTCATAAATGATTTTTGAGGTCGCTCATGAAAGTAACTGTTTTTGGTATTGGATATGTTGGTTTGGTGCAAGCTGCTGTTTTAGCCGAAGTCGGCCATGATGTGGTGTGTGTTGATGTGAATGCTGAACGTGTTGAAAAACTGAATCAGGGTATTATTCCAATTTATGAGCCAGGCCTGACGCCACTTGTAATCAATAATTTTCAAGCTGGCCGTCTTCGTTTTACTACTGATGCAGCATTTGGTGTAGAGCATGGCTTAATTCAGTTTATTGCAGTTGGTACGCCACCTGACGAAGACGGGTCTGCTGATTTAAAGTACGTGTTAGCTGTAGCGAAAACTATTGCCAGCTATATGACCTCGCCTAAAGTGGTTATCGATAAATCTACCGTCCCCGTAGGCACTGCCGATAAAGTCAAACAGCATATCGCCGCTGTGTTGGCTGAACGCGGTTTAGATATTCAATTTGATGTAGTGTCCAACCCTGAATTTTTAAAAGAAGGTGCTGCAGTTGCGGACTGCATGCGACCAGACCGTATTATTATTGGAACCTATAATGGACTGCCTATTGACGTAGTGCGGGAGCTTTACGAGCCTTTTAATCGTAATCACGACAAAATGATTTTTATGGATGTTCGTAGCGCTGAGCTTACTAAGTATGCTGCTAATTGTATGCTGGCAACTAAAATTTCATTTATGAATGAAATGGCAAATCTGGCTGAACTGCTTGGAGCTGATATTGAAGCCGTACGTAAAGGCATAGGTTCAGACCCCCGTATTGGTTACCACTTTATATATCCTGGTTGTGGCTATGGTGGTTCTTGTTTCCCTAAAGATGTGCAGGCTCTGATTCATACTTCAGAACAAAATGGGTATACACCAAAAATTTTGCAAGCAGTTGAAGCAGTTAACAACAAGCAGAAGTACAAGCTACCTACGTTGGTGAAAAAACACTTTGGTGAAAATTTATCAGGTAAAACTTTTGCGGTATGGGGACTTAGCTTTAAGCCCAATACAGATGATATGCGGGAAGCGTCAAGCCGTGTTTTAATTGAAGAGTTGTGGGCAGCAGGTGCTACAGTGCATGCCTTTGACCCACAGGCCATGGAAGAAACTCAACGCATTTATGGTGTGCGTCCGGATTTTGTGCTCTGCGGTACGAAAGAATCCGCATTACCAGGTGCCGATGCTTTGATTATTTGTACTGAATGGCAACAATTTAAAGCGCCTGATTTTGACTTTGTAAAGCAGCAACTTTCTACTCCTGTCATTTTTGACGGGCGTAATTTATTTGACCCAGAACGCCTGAAACAAAAAGGCTTTAGTTATTATGCGATTGGTCGGGCAAAAAGCGTCAAGTCTTTTTAATTTTGTATTATGAGTGTTTAAAATTTTTTCATAAGTAAAACTGCAGAGGATTGCGGTTTTTTAGCCTGGTTACATTTGTTTTCTTCATAAAAAACTAGGCTTTTTTTATATAAAAATAGTTTTTTATTTGGAGCGTGTTTTGCGTAATTTTACTTCTGCCTTTTTACACCAGTGTTTGCCGCCTATGATGGAATGGTCACGTTTTTCAAAACGTACAGTTTCTATTAGTATTGACTGTGTTATTTTGTTTGCATCCTGGGTGCTTGCCTATTACTTACGCTATGACAGCCTTGAATTAATTCGGGACGAATCTTTTGTTTTAAGTTTTATGGCAGTCATTCTTGCAACTATAGTAGTTTTTAGTCTGTCTGGTCTATACCGGACTGTAGTGCGTTTTATCGGTTTGCGTTCTATGGTTGCTATAGCTACAGGTACTGTGGTTTCGGGGGTTCTACTGCATTTTGCAATTGATGCGAATGCGTTTTTATATAGCTTGTCAGGCAACTTAAATTATGTGTTTTTTGCCTTTGCAGGTATAGCAGGATCACGATTGTTACTTCGTGAGCTGGTGACTGCTAGTGGTCGCAATGCACAGCATAAGGTGCTGATTTATGGTGCTGGAGCCAGCGGCAGGCAGTTGTTACTTGCACTGGCCAGCAGTGTAGAGTTTCGCGCTGTAGCTTTTGTAGATGATGACCCTTCATTTCATGGTGTAATGATTCGGGATGTTAAAGTTCACTCGCCCGATTGTATTGAAGATGTGATTAAGAAATACGGTATTAGCCGAATATTGCTGGCTGTGCCTTCTGCAAGCCGCGGCACCAGAGCAAAACTTATCGAACGTTTAGAGTCACTTGGTTTACCTGTATTAACTATTCCAGGTATGACTGATTTGGTTGATGGCAAAATGAAAATTGATGAGCTGCAAGACGTTAAAATAGAAGATTTGTTAGGCCGTGATGCCGTTACCCCGGTACCGTCGTTATTAACGGCTAATATTACAGGTAAAGTAGTAATGGTCACAGGTGCTGGTGGTTCGATAGGTTCAGAGTTATGCCGGCAAATTATTTTGCAGTCACCGCAAAAACTGGTGTTGTTTGAATCTTCTGAATTTGCATTGTATGAAATTGATAAAGAACTGACGGCAACTTTAGCAAATCAGCAACTGGATGTGCAGCTGCTGCCTGTGTTAGGTACTGTGCTGGATCAGCAGCGGTTGCAGCAAATTATGCAAAGTTATCAGGTACAAACTGTCTATCATGCGGCCGCTTATAAGCACGTACCTTTGGTTGAGTTTAATGTGATTGAAGGTTTACGAAACAACCTGTTTGGAACCTGGCATACAGCTGAAGCTGCTATAGCTTCACAGGTTGAAACCTTTGTATTGATCTCCACCGACAAAGCGGTACGACCAACTAATGTGATGGGCACAACTAAAAGGTTAGCTGAGTTAGCATTACAGGCACTTGCAACAAGGCAGCAGAGTACAAGATTCTGCATGGTACGTTTTGGTAATGTATTGGGATCATCTGGTTCTGTTGTGCCTTTGTTTCGTAAACAAATTAAAAAAGGCGGGCCAATTACTCTTACTCATGAAGACATCACCCGCTACTTTATGACTATTCCTGAAGCTGCGCAGCTGGTGATCCAGGCTGGGGCTATGGGAGAAGGTGGGGATGTGTTTGTTTTAGATATGGGCGAACCTGTAAAAATTTATGATCTGGCAAAAAAAATGGTACACCTGACCGGATTAGAAATTAAAAACAAACAAAACCCGCATGGTGATATAGAGATTAAAATTACCGGTCTAAGGCCAGGTGAAAAGTTATACGAAGAGTTGCTGATTGGTGATGAAGAAAAAGCAACCCGCCATCCGCGTATTAAAGCGGCTAATGAAGTTTGTTTAAGCTGGACTGAGATGCAAGCGCTGTTAAGTGAATTTAGCGAGGCATCTATTAACTATGATTTAGTAAAAATCCGCGAGTTAATGCTCAGTGCTCCTACTGGTTTTAATCCAACGGATGGGATTTGTGATTTATGGTGGCAAGCCAATAAAACTATATAGTGAAGTGAATTTGCAAACGAAGGTAAAAAGTAACGCTTAGTTACTAATTTGCTGTTGTACTAAATTCGAGAAATATGTAATGTTGCTGTAAATAGCGAACTCAAAGGACATTTTTATTCATAGAAAGTTCATTTTCAGTGGGCTAAAACTGGTAGATAGTCAGAGGCTGTTCTAAGCTGATGTTCTTAAAATCAGTCATATTACTGACAAAAGTGGATAGTTCTATGAATAAAGAGGGAGTGAAAGCGTGACTTGGATTATGTCGCTACCCCGCACAGTAAAAAGGGGCATTTCTGTAGTATCAGATTCAGCTTTTTTGTTAAGTGCTTTATTTTTGGCCTTTTGGCTAAGTGGCATTTTACAGCCTTCTGTATTTATAGCCTCTCATAGTTTGGCCTTGTTAGGCTGGCTCGCTGTTAGTATCGCTGTTTTTCACTTCCTTGGTTTGTATAGAGCCATCTTGCGATATATGGCACCACAGGCTGTTGCTACCGTAATGAATGGTGTTCTTGCCAGCTCGTTGGGTGTTATAGCCTTATGCTGGTTTTTGCCTCTGCTTGATATAGTACGCATTGTGTTGTGTTTTACTGTTATTGCAGTATTACTTATCGGTGGCAGTAGGTGGGGGTTTCGCAGCGCCTTCCAAATGCAGCGGCACAAAACAAAAAGCAGGGTACTTATTTATGGTGCAGGCTGCTCTGGCAGGCAGTTGTTGTATGCGCTACAAAGTGGTGACGAATATAAAGCTGTAGTTTTTGTTGATGATAACACCGAACTACAAAAAACTACGGTGTGTGGCTTAACAGTGTTGCCTTCTGAGCTGCTTGAAAAGGCTGTTCAACGTTACCGTATTGACCGGGTGCTTTTGGCTATGCCCTCAGCCGGCCGCGGCCGCAAACGCGAATTGCTTGAGTTGTTGTCCAGGCTTCCTGTGCCTGTGCAAAGTATTCCTGGCATGGCCGATTTAGTGGCCGGACATATGAAAATTGATGATTTGCAGGATATTCGTATTGAGGATTTATTAGGCCGCGAAGTGATAGAGCCGGATCAACAGTTGTTGCAGGCTAATATTAGGCACAAAGTGGTTATGGTGACCGGCGCTGGTGGTTCTATAGGTTCTGAGTTATGCCGCCAGATTATTCGTTGTAAACCTGATGTATTGGTGTTGTTTGATGTATCTGAATTCTCTTTATATTCAATAGAACGTGAATTAAATGCAGTGAAGCGCCGTTTTGGTTATCAGTGTGCCATTAAGCCTGTATTAGGTTCTGTGCAGCAGCAAAAGTTGCTTGAGCAAGTGATGACCAATTTTCAGGTGCAAACCGTTTATCACGCTGCAGCCTATAAGCATGTGCCTTTAGTTGAATATAATATGGTGGAAGGGGTGCGCAATAATGTATTTGGCACCTGGGCTTGTGCTGAAGCAGCCATTTCAGCAAAAGTTGAAAATTTCGTGCTGATTTCTACCGATAAAGCGGTGCGCCCTACCAATGTAATGGGAGCCAGTAAACGTATGGCTGAATTGGTGCTGCAAGGTTTGGCCAGTAGGCAGATGACCACTCGTATGTGCATGGTTCGTTTTGGTAATGTATTAGGTTCGTCCGGCTCTGTGGTACCTTTATTCGCCCAGCAAATTAAGGCTGGTGGCCCTGTAACTTTAACTCATAAAGAAATTACCCGGTTTTTTATGACTATTCCTGAAGCTTCACAGTTAGTGATTCAGGCCGGAGCTATGGCCAAAGGTGGTGAAGTTTTTGTGCTGGATATGGGCGAACCGGTACGTATTTACGATTTAGCCAAACGTATGATCCATTTAGCTGGTTTAAAGTTAAAAGACAAAAACAATCCGAATGGTGATATTGAAATTCAGATCACAGGTTTACGACCAGGTGAGAAGCTCTACGAAGAGTTATTGATTGGTAACAACGAAAGCAGAACTGAACATGCCAGAATTCGGGCAGCAAAAGAACAATTTCTGTCATGGTCGGCCACTATGTTGCTGCTGAATAGTCTGGATGTTGCCTGTCAGAGTTTTGACCAGCAAATGCTCAGGCAAATTTTACTGGATGCACCAACAGGCTTTGCACCCAGCAGTGAAATTTGTGATTTATTATTTGTCAGCGGACCTGTCAGTGACTCTTTGAAAAAAGAGCTGGTGCATTAGGTAAATGCTTAAGACAACAAAGTTTTCCTGCTTAATTTAAGTTGGAATGTTGTAAACCACAGGCAAAAAATGCTTGTCGGTTGTACGAAAAACCTCTATGCTAGAGGCACTTTTTTAAAAGGGATGATGTGATGAAAAAATTAAGTGTGTTAATGGCCGCTATGTTAGTGGTTTCAGGCGCAGCAATGGCTCAGGGTGAAGAAACTGGTGCTGCTGGTGCAGGTTCAGGTGCTTCTGCTGCTGGTGCAGGTTTAGGTGCTATCGGTGGTATCGCCACTGGTACTATCGTAGCTGGTGCTATCGCTGCTGGTGTATTAGCTGCTGTTGTTTCTAACAACCGTAGTGAATCTCCTGTAGATTGCCCTACAGGCCAAACTTTGGTTAATGGTACTTGCCAAGCTAACCAAACTTTACAATGTGAAGGCAGTGACCCATTAGTGGGTGGTGTTTGTACTGGTACAACTTCTACTGTAACTGTGTCTGGTACTGGCACCGCTACAGCTACTGTTACTGTTCCTGTAACTTTCACTTACGCACCAACATTACGTTAATTGATTGGTATTTTAAAAAGCCGCCTGATGGCGGCTTTTTGTTATCTATAACTTTTGCTTGAAATGGATCTTATGCACAGATTAATACGGCTTTTTTTATTCTTCGCGTTAGCCAGTCTGGTTGGTTGTTCCAGTACTTTCCGCACTTATACCCAGACATTAGAACTGGCATTTAATTCAGGTGATGGCGCCAGCCTAACCAAGCAAGAGTTAGCATCAAGAAATGTTGATGCTTTGTACGCCAAAGTTGGCTCCTTGCCCAACGCTGTGCTGGTCCTTGAATATATTGAGCATGGCCAACATAAGTGGGTATCAGCGGATGAGGCCATGTTGGTGCTTGAAAAAGGCCGTTTGGTAAAGACAACAGGATTTGAAAACAACCTTCTGTATCAATCTAATACCGAGCTTGATCCATTAAAACAAAGTATGGCGAAAATACAGGTTGGGCAAAGCTGGCAAAGCCGGACTGATTGGTCCGACCGCTCTGAAACTGGCCACCTTGTCAGTTATGAAGTGGTGTATACCGAAGTAACCAGCCTGGATTTATTGGATTATCGCTTTCAGACCAAATTAGTGACAGAGCAAGTAACTTTTGCAGACGGTAAAACGGCTATCAATCAGTTTTGGTATGATTTAAATAGCGGTTGGTTATTAAAAAGCCGTCAGACCATTGCGCCTAACTGGCCGGAAGTCGAGCTGGTACATATCAGTACTGCGGGTCGTCTATTAGGTGTAATTAAAAAAGGAAGTTTAAGATGAATCGCTTAAGCTGTTTTTATATTGCGTTGAGTCTTGTTGGCTGTTTTAAATTAAACGCCGCAGCACCGTTAGTGCTGGTTGAGCACCAGGGAAAATACCAGGGATATTTCGAGAAACCCAGGTTAGGTCTGGTGGTAACGCAAGTAAATAGTGCCGCCCCTCTCTATTGGCCTGCCGCAAAGTTGTTTAAAGTTGATGTTGAGACTAAACAAAAACTTGAGCAACAAAGGGTGTTTGTACTGAGACAACTTGCAGCGTTAAAACAAACATTTCAGCAAGATAACGAGTTTGAATTAGCTGCAAGTGCAGAAAAACTAGAAAGAGACATTGCGAGCTGGGAACTGGCTGGACGAATGATGTTACCTCTGGATCCTGACAGGGTACGGCCTAAAAAGTCGTTAAATCCTTTGTTAACAGCCGGACAATACAAGTTGGTCGTTGGTAGTCGACCAACAGAGATACAAATTGAGGGCTTAGCTACTGAAGAAAAGACGCAGCTGTTAAACGCTGCTTCTGTTGATACTTATCTTGATAGCCTTTCTGTGCTTGAAGGCGGCAGTACTTCTTTTGTTTATGTTATTCCTGCTTCTGAGCAGTTTTATATTGCTAAAACTGGTCTGTGGAATAAAAGTTATCAGGAAGTATCTGCCGGCTCGGTATTATTTGTTCCTTTTGAACAGCGCAACTTGCCCAGCGCCTATGAGCACATCAACGAACAGATTGTAGAACTCTTGTTACACAAGGTTGTTGCCCAATGAAGAAGTCCTGTTTAGCTGGTTTGTTTCCTATCTTACTGTGTTCTGCCGTTTCTGCGGAAGAACGCTTTTCTCCTGCCGCAAATAATTACTCACAAGGTAACCATGGTGGTATTGGCTTAATTCAGATGCCAACTGCGCGTATGAACGATGCCGGTGCTTTTAGTCTGAATTACCAGGATAGTGAAGAGTACAGATTTTGGTCAGCGTCTTTGATTTTATTTCCCTGGATGGAAACGACATTCCGTTATTCGGATGTACGAACTCAACTTTATAGTGATGACCCTGGTTTTAGTGGCGACCAGACTTATAAAGATAAAGGGATAGACGTTAAATTCAAGTTGTGGCGCGAAAGCGAGTTTTTGCCTGATCTTTCTGTAGGGTTTCGTGATTTTGGCGGTACTGGTTTATTTGAAAGTGAATTTATTGCCGCCAGTAAACGTTTTGGCCCTTTTGACTTGCATTTGGGCATAGGCTGGGGCTATTTAGGTCGCAAAGGTAATATAACTAATCCTTTTTGTGAGTTAGCAGACCGCTTTTGTGAAAGGCCTGGTGGATTCAGCGGTTCTGGCGGAAAAATTGATTATCAGCGTTTTTTTAAGGGCCCTGCCGCTTTGTATGGTGGTATTGAGTACCAGACTCCCTGGCAACCTTTGCGTCTGAAACTGGAGTACGACGGCAATAACTATTTACAGGATTATGCTGGTGTATTGCAGCAAGATTCCGATTTTAATATTGGAGCCGTTTATGCTCTGAATGACTCATTTGATCTGAATTTAAATTACCAGCGCGGTAATACCTTTGGTTTTGGAGTGAATTACAAACTGGATTTTAATAATCTGAAACAGATCAAACTAGACCCACCTGCCAAAGAAGTTCCAGATATACGGGGGGCTTCTATAGAGGTATTAGATAAAGCTCAGCTTCGGCAAGATTTGTATTTAAATGCTGGTTTTGTCGTAAACAACTATGTATTAAAAGACGACGAAATTATTTTAAAAGGCTCACAGATTGCTTACCGTGATGAAGACGTAGCAATGAATCGTATAGGCAGAGTTCTGGCTACACATTTACCTGAATCTATTAAAACCTATAGAGTAATCACTTTGGCTATGGATTTGCCTATGGTTGAAACTGTAGTTAATGCAGAACAATTTGTAAAAGCTGCCCGCTATGAATCACCAGAAGCTGATGTGAAAACAACTTACCACAGAACTGAGCCTGTTTTAGCCAATCAGGAGCAATGGGCTGTAGAGCGAAATGAAAGTGGTTTTGGTTATAACGCAGATATTTTCTGGATCCAGACTTTTGGTAACCCTGAAAGTTTCTATATGTACCAGGGCGGCTTGTTGTTAGGCGGTGGTTATCAGTTTAATACCAATTTTAGTCTGCAAACCACAGTGAAAGTAAACTTGCTAACTAACTTTGATGATTTTAACTTTAAAGTTGATGCTCAGGAAACCGGCGTGCCTCGTGTCCGGACTTACATACGTGAGTATGTTAGTCGCAGTGATGTGACTATGGAGAATTTATACGGTCTTTGGAAAGATGAAATTACTGATAATTGGTATGGACAAGCTTATGCTGGTTATTTAGAAACTATGTATGGGGGTGTAGGAGGCGAGGTTTTATACAAACCAATAGATTCTTCTTTAGCCATAGGTTTTGATATTAATTATGTGCAGCAGCGGGACTATGACAGTGACGTGGCATTTTTTGACTACAAAACCCTGACTGGTCACTTAAGCTTTTATTGGACGCCGCAGTGGTTAAAAGACACTATGATCACCGCAAGTTTTGGCCAGTATCTGGCAAAAGATAAAGGTGTGACTGTCGACTTTGCTAAACGTTTTGATAGCGGCATAGTGGTAGGTGCTTATGCGGCTATTACCGATATGTCGTCCGAAGAATATGGTGAAGGTAGTTTTACCAAAGGCTTCTATTTATCCATCCCCTTTGATTTATTCTCGCTTAAATCAGCAACTGGCCGTGGTCGTATTCCATGGATCCCTATAGCCAGGGATGGTGGGCAGATGTTAAATAAACCAGTGAATTTAAATACGTTAACGGAATCTCGTTCTCCTTTTATGCGCTAAGCTGTGACTGATAAAATAAAGCCACTCTTTTGAGTGGCTTTATAATTTGGTGGACAAAACATGATGATTCAGACGACAGCTTTACCACTGCAAGGCTTATTGCTACTGCAACCTCAAGTCTTTACAGATGAACGCGGCTATTTTTTTGAAGTAAACCGCAACTCTGAATTAAAACAATTGTTAGGTGATATAGACTTTGTGCAGGAATCGCAGTCGGGTTCTTGTCAGCATGTGCTTCGGGGTTTGCACTATCAACTAGATAAACCTCAGGCCAAATTAGTTCGGGTTTTAACTGGTCGTATTTTTGATCTAGTGGTCGATTTGCGGCAACAATCTGCAACTTTTGGCCAGTGGTTTGGTATGGAGCTTTGCAGTGAAAAGAAGCAGCAACTTTTTATTCCTGCAGGTTTTGCTCATGGCTTTTTAACTCTAAGTGATTATGCTGAAGTGGCCTATAAAACAGATCAGTATTACGACCCTGCGTCTGAACGTTCTATCAAATGGGACGACCCAGAATTAGCTATTCAATGGCCTTTGCAGCAAGCCCCTATACTTTCTGCGAAAGACGAGAGCGCCCAATCTTTCGCCACTGCCGGCTTATTTTGAAAATGGGGTCAGATCAGACTAAATGCTAAATGTATTGCTGCTTGGACAAACAGGACAACTGGCTTCTGAGCTCAGACTAACCACACCCGCCTCAATAAGACTTAAGGTGATAAGTTACTCCGAGTTTTCTATTCTGTCTTATGTTGAATTGAGCCGCATTTTCCTGAGTTATAAACCGGATTGGGTGATCAATGCAGTAGCTTGTAATCAGGTAGACCAGGCTGAACTGCTGCCCGAGTTGGCAATGGCAGGGAATTTTTATCTGGTTCAGAGGTTACAACGGCTTTGTGTTTTAACAGATAGCAAATTACTACATATTTCCACTGACTATGTGTTTGATGGCTCCCAAGCGCAGCCTTATAAAGAAATTGTTCAACCAAAGCCATTAAACCACTACGGTAAAAGCAAGCTGTTGGCAGAACAATGGTTGCAGCAGGAATACGCAGAGTCCAGCGTTATTATTCGGACCAGTTGGCTCTATTCGGCTTATGGTTCTAACTTCGTCAAAACTATGCTGAAGCTGATGCAGGCTAAATCACAGCTGCAAGTGGCACAGGATCAAACAGGTTCTCCCTGCCGGGCATACAGCCTGGCCTGCGTGATTTGGAAAATTATTGGTAGTAAAACTGTTTTGTCTGGTGTGTACCATTGGGCTGATTCTGGCTATTGTTCAAGGTATGAATTTGCTACTGTGATCCAGGCATTTGGTTTACAACTAGGCTTACTTAGTCACAAAGCTGAGTTAATACCAGTGAACTCTGAACAATTTAATAGCCCAGCGGTGCGGCCAGCTTTTAGTGCCCTGGACAGTAGCTTATTGAGAGAATTATTGTTTTTGCCGGAAGTGACATGGCAACAGCAGTTATTGCAGGCTTTACTGTTGTTTACGCCTGCATCCATAGATAAAAAGGACTGAAGATGAGTTATGTAGTGTTAACAGGTGGTGCCGGTTACATAGGTAGCCATACGGCCTTAGCTTTGCTTATGGCTGGCGAGCAGGTGATTAGTTTTGATAACTACAGTAACTCCAGCCCTGAATCTTTAAAGCGGGTAGAGCAATTAACGGGCAAATCAATCATTCAGATTGAAGGGGATGTGCTGGACGCCGATGCTTTGGCCGCAGTATTTGCACAATACCCTGTTAAAGCTGTAGTGCATTTTGCCGGTTTAAAAGCTGTTGGGGAATCTACGCAAAAGCCTTTGTGGTACTACGAAACTAATGTGGGTGGCACTATAAAACTTTGTCAGGTGATGGCGCAATTTGGTGTCAAGAATCTGGTATTTAGTTCGTCTGCTACTGTGTACGGGGATGCACAGAACAGCCCATTGCCTGAGACCACGCCTACAGTGGCGATGAATCCTTATGGTCAGTCTAAACTGATGACAGAATGGGTGCTGCGGGATTTACATCATTCAGATAACAGCTGGAATATCGCCGTATTGCGTTATTTCAACCCTGTGGGTGCCGATGAGAGCGGCCGTATTGGTGAAGACCCAAATGGTATTCCAAATAACCTGATGCCTTTTATTACCCAGGTTGCCGTAGGTAAAAGAGCAGAGTTGCAAATTTTTGGTAATGATTATCCAACTGTGGATGGCACAGGAGTGCGGGATTATATCCATGTTACAGACTTAGCCGCTGGCCATGTCGCGGCGTTACAGCACCTGTTCACAGACCCAGGTTACGATAGCTTTAACTTAGGCAGCGGTGAAGGTTTATCTGTGCTGGATATAGTGACCCGGTTTGCTGCAGTGAATCAGGTAGAAGTGCCTTATCAGTTCGCACCAAGACGACCCGGTGATGTCGCTCGTTATTTTGCCGACCCTTCAAAGGCAAAAGCTCTATTAAACTGGCAAACAGAAAAAACACTGGATGATATAGTTCGCGACAGCTGGAACTGGCAAAAAAATAACCCTAATGGATATAAGTAAACTGGAACAGATCGCATTTTTTAACGGATGCGATCTGTGTTCCGCTATGCCGAATAACCCACAGTATCCAGCAGATATTTACCATAAGCATTTTGTTGAAAAAGTTTTGCGCGAGCCACGACTTGCTCTTTAGTCAGCCAACCCATTCTAAAAGCAATTTCCTCAAGGCACGCAATTTTTAAACCTTGTCTTTTTTCTACAGTTTCGACGAATTGGCTTGCATCCAACAGCGAATCATAAGTACCGGTATCGAGCCATGCAAAACCGCGGCCCAGTAAACTGACTTTTAAGTTCTTCTTGTGGATGTAGCTCCGAATCACCTCAGTAATTTCCAACTCCCCACGTTTTGATGGAGTAAGACTTTTTGCCGTAGCGACAGATGTATAGTCGAAAAAATATAAGCCAGTGACTACATAGTTCGATTTTGGCTGAGCTGGCTTTTCTTCAATACTGAGTACATTTTGCTCTTCGTCTATTTCTATTACGCCAAAACGTTCTGGATCCGTGACATGGTAAGCGAAAACAGTGCAGCCATTTTCCGCTTTCATCGCCTGATGCAGCCGTTCAATAAAGTGTTGGCCGTAAAAAATATTGTCACCTAATACCAGACAGCAATTGTCACCAGCGAGAAATGACTCTGCCAGAATAAGAGCCTGCGCTATACCCTCTGGTTTTTCCTGAACCACATAAGTAAACTCGACCCCAAAGTCTTTACCTGTACCTAACAAATTTATGAAACCGGGCAAACTTTCCGCCGTGGTGATAATTAATATTTCACGGATCCCTGCCAACATCAGCACAGAGATAGGGTAAAAAATCAAAGGTTTATCGTAAATAGGCAGCAACTGCTTTGACAGCGATAAGGTCAGCGGATACAACCTGGTACCAGAGCCTCCAGCCAAAACTATGCCTTTATACTTTGCCATCAGAAAGACCTTTGCGGTTGAGTTGATAATGGCCCGATAAAATATTCTGCCACCATTGAGCATTGTTCAAATACCACAACAGAGTTTGTTTTAAACCAGACTCGAAACTTTGTATTGGAGTCCATTGCAGTTGCTGCGAAATTTTTGTGGTATCAACCGCATAACGTCTGTCATGGCCTGGCCTGTCTTTGACAAAACGAATTTGCTCTGCATAAGATTGGTTTGTTGTCGAAGGGCGTAATTGATCCAATAAGCTGCAGATGGTGTGTACTACTTCGAGATTGGTTTTTTCTGCATTGCCGCCAATCATATAAGTTTCGCCAACCGCCCCCTGACGTAACACTGCCCACAAAGCAGTTACATGATCCTCCACATGTAACCAGTCACGGATCTGGCCGCCGTCGCCATATACAGGTAATTCTTTGCCTTGTATGGCAGATAAAATAATGTGCGGGATCAATTTTTCCGGGAACTGATAAGGGCCATAGTTGTTGGAGCAATTGGTGATTAAAACCGGCAGGCCGTAAGTACGATGCCAGCTACGAACCAAATGATCTGAAGCTGCTTTTGAGGCCGAATAGGGAGAACTTGGGGCATATGCTGTTTCTTCATTAAACTTCGCCTCTGTGCCTGCTAAATCACCAAAAACTTCATCAGTAGAAATATGATGAAAACGAAAAGCCTTTTGCGCTTCAGGGCTTAAGCTTTTCCAATAATGCAGGCTGGCTTCCAATAGCTGGAACGTGCCTTCTATATTGGTTTGAATAAAACTGCTTGCGTTTTCTATGGAACGATCGACATGAGATTCCGCGGCCAAATGCATAATGCTATCGGGCTGAAACTGCTCAAAAATAGTCGTCAGTTGCTGGCGATTGATGATGTCTGCTTGATAAAACTGGTAGTTGCTTTGACACTGAACATCCTGCAATGACTCGAGGTTACCTGCATAAGTAAGCTTATCCAAGTTGGCTACAATAACATCGGGTTGATTCAGTAAAAATCGGACTAAGTTTGAACCAATGAAACCTGCGCCACCTGTAACCAGTATTCTCATAATCTACCTGATGTAGTCTAACTAATTGATTGAACGATCATTACATAAACAATAGCCTAAAGAGAACTACAACATCTGCTGAATTTGATCTTTGATGAACTGGTATCTTTTGCGTTGATCTTTGGGCAGTTCGGTTTCGTCTATCACGTTCATACATTTATGCGCCAGATAGATTAAATCTTCGTTTAAACGGCCGCGCTGGCTGATCGCCTGCAGTAAATTCAGGGCTATGCTGGCGTTGGCTGGCATGGTCTTTTGCGCTTCGATAAAGTAGGTAATAGCCTCTGAGTACTGGCCCAGGCTGTAGGCTTCCATGCCTGCGTTGTGGCTGGCCATCATAGTGGATCTTTTGTGGCTGTATTTGTCCTGTTCGGATAAAAACATCATGTTCAGTGCTTTGTTGTATAAATCAGAACTTTGCGACAGGGTGTTGAGTGAGCCCATATAATGGTCGCTCATCGCCAGATTGCCGGTTTCAAAATAAGCTCTGGCTCTGTCCAGTAACGCAGAAGGTGATAGAGTGCGGCCTAAGCTTTGCTCTTCACTTTGTTGCAGTAAGTTTTTAGCTTTGTCTGTTTTGCCCTCAAGTACTGCAACACGGGCTTCTATCACCAGCTTGTCATGCTCATAACTGGCCGGGTTAAAACGCTTTTTAACGTCTTTGAGAAAATACTCTACTTTCCCTAAGGCCGTGCGTTTGTCGCGTACAGATAAAAGCTGGGCGTTTTGGATAATAGCGCGGGCATAGTTCAGCATATTGTCGGCGGTGTCGTAGATGGAATATTTAGCCGCTTCCAGTAATTTGGAATGAATACGTACCGCCAAATCCGGCTGATTGTTGATCACAGCTAAATTAGCTAATACATGCTGGCGCAGATAGTTTTTGGGTGACGCTTCAGCAACGATACGCACTGTATTAAAAGCTTCTTCCGCTTTGTTCTGGCTTAAATACAAACGGGTGAGCCAGTCCAGCGCTTCAATTTTAGTTTCAGCCTGTTCAGTAAGTTCAATCAACATACCTTCAGCTTCGGTATCTTGCTCCTGATAGCCTTTAGCCACAGCCAGACCCAGTTTAGCCCAGGGTAAGTCACGAAAGGCCAATACCTCGCTATATAAAGTTTCGGCTTCTTTGTAGCGCCCAACTTTAACTAAAAGCTCGCCTTTTAAGCGTTGAATGTAGGCCTGATGCACAGGGTATTGTTCCAGGGAAACGTCGCAGGCCTGAATTGCATCCGGGTAGTTTTCTTCGGCAATCATCTGATAAGCGTACTTTAACGCCCGTTTCACTTGAAAAGCACGGCCAATACGGCGCTCCAGTTCGGCGTAGCTGAAGGGTTTTAACAGGTAATCGTCGGGCAGAAATTCGATCATGCCATACACGGCCTGGCGATGACGCTCACCACTGACCACAATAAAGCAGCAACTGTGTTTTAAGCTGTGTTCGGCTTTTAAGGCTTCAAATAACTGGTAACCGTCGCGGCCTACACCTAAGTTGTAGTCGCATAAAATAAAGTCGAAATCGGTTTTGCGGCAGGCAGACATGGCTGCTTCGGCGTTACGAGCCACAACCACATGGTCGAAACCAATCAGCGCCAACATGCTTTTCATGTACGCTATTACTTGTTCGTAATCTTCAATGACCAGAACTTTTTTAGACCGGTAAAATGCTTGCTTGGATACCACTTAGCTCAACTCTCACGCCAACAGCCGTTAGCCTACCACAACATAAACCTGCTTTGGGTATAAGTGATTTTTTATATGGTCAGCTCGTTAGCGGCTCAGTCCTGGTGGTTTTGCCATAAATTCAGTTGTTGCAATTCGGTAGGGCAGGCGCCAGCTCGGATCCATGTGGCTAAAGCCAAAGCCACATTGGCGTAGTGCACTGTGTTGCCTTGAACGGGAGAGGCCAGCCAGTCAGCAATCACTTCTGTATTGAGCATGCTGGTGCTTTGGCCTAGTTGTAATTGAGTCAAGGCTAACGCATTCGACTCCTGCTCCATCTGACCTCGTAAGGCTTTCACCAAGATACGTTTTTGTAGCTGTAACGCTTCGCTTACCAATTCAAAACCAGCGTTACTCAGCACTGCACTGGATTGATGTAAATCGCGCTTAAACTCATCAACACAAGGGCCTGAGCACTGAATATGCCCAAGCTGGTTTTTACTCAGGCCTGGGCCATACAGATAAAACTGATACTGGGTCAGAGGTTGTAACCAGCGGATCACTTGTTGTTGATCCTCAAACGGCAGGTAAACCAGCACTTTGTTGGCATCTGCCGTATTGGCTGCAGGTTCTAAATCGACAATAGGGGGCAAAATTGGCTGATTAAAATGATGCCAGTGCAGGCCTATTTGTTGCTGAGCCGGTGCAAACCATTTAAATATACTGCGGCTAAGCGGGGTATCATGAATTTGTGGGATCTGATGTAAAAAGGCATATTGATGACCAATGGCGACAGAGCGTTTTTTTTGTCGTCGTGCCGCCCAGGCGGTGATGGGTTCAAAGTCGGTCAGCACTAAATCATAAGCTGAGCAGTCAAGCGCGCGGATATCACGCCACAGCTCCAAAGGTTTGGCTTGAGCAGCGGTTTTCAGGTAGTTGATATGTCCTTGTTCAGTCACAAAGGTTAAACCGGTTTTTACCTGAAAATCGCCAAACTGCTGCATATCAAACAACTGATCAGCAGGGCGGCCTGAAAACAGAAAGTCTACTGCTATGCCCTCAGCTTTCAGATACTTGCCCATAGCGCGGGCTCTGCTGATATGTCCATTGCCAGTTGCCTGCACACCATACAAAACCCGCATTCAAGTACTCCTGTCAGTCCCTCCAGACCAGCGCTTTAAAATGAACGCGGCACATAGAGATGTATTGATTATTTCCGCCTATCTGCACCTGACTGCCTGTGGTGGCGGCGTTACCATGTTCATCCAGCCGCACCACAAAGTTGGCTTTGCGGCCACAGTGGCAGACAGTTTTTAATTCCACTAATTTATCCGCCCATGCCAGCAACGCCTGACTGCCAGCAAAGGTTTCGCCTAAAAAGTCGGTTCTAAGACCAAAAGCCAGTACTGGCACATTCAGATCATCAACCACATAAGTGAGCTGCTTGACCTGGGCTTTGGATAAAAACTGTGCTTCATCAATCAGTACACAGTCCAAAGCGCCTTGTTGTTTCAAGGTTTTACAGGCTTCGATAAAGTCAAAGTTGGCATCAAATATTTGCGCATCCATCGACAAGCCAATGCGCGAACTAATTTTGCCTACCCCAAACCTGTCATCAATAGCGGCAGTAAATAACGCTACTGTCATGCCTCTTTCCTGATAGTTGTAAGCACTTTGCAGTAAAGAGGTCGATTTGCCTGCGTTCATCGCCGAATAATAAAAATACAATTGCGCCATCTGCGTGGTCTCGGTTTTTTAAAAGTCCGTCGCAGTATAACCAAAAGCCTTACTCTGTCGTAGCCTAACGTCGGAAGATGACAGTAAGAAGACAATTGACGTACACTGCCACTTAACGCAAATTGGGCCAATATGGTGCTAAAACTTTAGGGGAAACAATGGACAAGTGGTTATTTGGAACAGTGCTGGTGCAGGTGGTGTTAACACTGTTCATGATGGTGTTGATGGGTAAACGTCGGTTTAAAGCGGCGAAAAACCGCGAATTGCCTTATAAGGCATTTAGAGTGATGGATTTAACAGGCGCCAATGAAAAAGTGATTACGGCCAGTCGTAACTTTGATAATCAGTTCCAATTACCCGTCTTGTATTTGTTTGCTGTCGCTTTTGCGCTGCAGTTTGGTGTTGTTGATTTGAGCCTGGTTGTTCTTGGCTGGCTGTTTGCCGTAAGCCGTTTGATGCATGCTTATGTGCATGTGGGGGCTAACCATGTTCGTTTGCGTTTTGCAGTTTATGTTTTTGGTGCCTTGATGTTGCTGCTGTTCTGGCTGAAATTAAGTCTGACTTATTTACTTGCTTAACTCAGCTTAATTACAGATGGATTTGTTTTGGCCTTATCTAAGCCTGGCGCTCAGCGCTTTTGTGTCTGCAACCTTGTTGCCTTTTGGTTCAGAGCTGGTGTTGATGGGCTTGGTTCATCAAGGGTATTCGTTGTTACTGCTATGGCTGGTGGCCACTGTATTTAATACCCTGGGTTCTGTGCTGAATTGGTATTTGGGCAAACAATTGCTGAACTTTCAGCACAAAAGCTGGTTTATGTTTAAGCCTGCTCAAATAGAGCAAGCCAGCAACCGGTTTCAGCGGTGGGGTTTACCTTCTTTATTGCTCGCCTGGCTGCCCGTCATTGGCGATCCACTGACTTTAGTGGCGGGAGTACTTAAGGTTCGTCTGCTTTGGTTTGTACTCTTGGTGGGTTTAGGTAAAGGTTTGAGGTATGGTGTTGTTATAGGACTGATGCCTGCGGTTTGAATTAAATTGAGGAGAACTGATGAAAGCTTTATCTTTTTGCGCTTTGGTTGTGGCTTTAGGTTTTGGTAGTGCCGCTGCGCAACAAAGCCCGGCAACCGCCACTGCAGCAGCGCCTTCTGTGAATTCTGCATGGCAATTGTTGCCACAGGATGATTTACTTTATTTAGACACAGATCAGGGCCGTATTGTCATTTTATTAGCGCCGCAGTTTGCTTCTGAACATGTAAAACGAGTCAAAGAGCTGGTTAAAAACCGTTTTTATGATGGCGTGACTTTTTATCGGGTGATTGAAGGTTTTGTTGCTCAGTTTGGTGTGCCTGAGCATGAATGGGGAAACCGGGCGAAATTAACACCTATGAAAGCTGAATTCAGCTGGCCTGTGCGTGGTGGTGATCCTTATCTTTTAGTGCAACGCCCTGATTTATTAGCTGAAGAGACAGGTTTTAATCAGGGCTTTGCTGTTGCGCGTGAACAAAATCAGGAATGGTTGGTGCATTGCCCTGGTGTCGTGAATATGGCGCGTGCCAATGAGCCTGATACCGGTGTTGCAGACATTGCTATTATGATGGGGCAGGCGCCGCGCCATCTGGATAAAAATATGTCAGCATTTGGCAAAGTTATTTGGGGCCAGTATGCAGTGAATCGTGTGCGTCGTGGTGAAACTGCAGATGGCGGGGTAATTGGCTCAGCGGCAGCACGCACAGTGATTAAACAAGCACGTTTAGGTTCAGAACTGGCAGCAGACAGACAGTTACAACTGGAGATGCTTAGTACTACGAGTTCCGAGTTCTCGCAGTCTCTGGCAGAGCGCCGTTCACGTACTCATGTGTTTTATCAGCACAAAGGCAACGGCAACATGGATGTTTGTTATCCGCAGGTGCCTGTGCGTTTGATAAAAGCTGTATAAAGCCTGTAAAAGACAAAATTTACTGGTCGATGACGGCCTTTTCAGTCATTATGTGCGCCTTTTCTGTGGCGCTCCGAGGGGATAGCAATGAACTACGAATTAACGGCTGACGATTTAAACAAACTCAGTTTATTGGACGCTGAACAGCGTTACGACTACTTCATTCAGGCTGTGGCCGATCTGGAAAAGATCTGGATCCTAGTCGATGAAGAAGGTTTTGTATTGGTTGATGCTGACGAAGAACGTTGCATCCCGGTATGGCCACATGCTGAATTAGCACAACTGTGGATCAACGGTGATTGGGCTGAATGTCAGGCTCAGGCAGTAGATATTGCCACTTGGTTAGACAAGTGGACTTCAGGTTTAGACGGTGACGAATTAGCTATCGCTGTATTCCCACATGCGGCAGAACCTGGTGTGGTGATTGGCCCTGAAGAGTTTGCAGAAACTCTGATTGAAGCGACACAAGACAACGAATAACAGTGTCAGGGTCAGAGCTATCAGCTCTGACCCTTCTATTGATTCTGCCCCGATATATCTTATGCAAAGTTGCACTTCTATTTTTACTTGAAGCTATTGATAACCATTCTTGATTAGATTACTATGCCTGCAGTTTATTACGCAGGTGCATTTATGTACGTTTGTCTTTGTAAAGCAGTCACAGATAAAGCCATTCGCCAGCAAGTTGAAGCGGGCGCTTGTTCTATGCGTGAGCTGAAGCAAAATTTGGGTGTCGGTACTCAATGCGGCAAATGTGTTTGTCAGGCCAGCGATATTCTTGACTCTGCTTTATCTAAACAGTCATCACAACAACGTATTCCGGTGTTGATGATCAATAACTCTCGCCCTGCCGCTTAATTCATTTTTGAATTTCGACGTAGCCTAAGCACTATTTTTCATTTTTATTCATAAAATCAGCATTTAAAGTTAAATTGGCTGCATTTATTGCTTTGGCTAGGCATAATGTTGGCATCTTTTCCTGAGGTGAGCCTTATGACTAAAATTGCTAAGGTTGCGATAGTGGGCGGCACCCACGGCAACGAATTCTCCGGTATTTATGCTATTCGTCAGTACCAAGCCAACCCGGCTTTAATTCAACGTGCAAGCTTTGAAACCAGCACTTTGTTTGCCAATCCTGAAGCTTTTAAAGCCAATAAGCGTTACATCCACAGCGACTTAAACCGTCAGTTTAAAAACGTCGATTTGGCCAATCCAGAGCTCACCAATTACGAACAAAGCCGTGCCAAAGTGATCAATGAGATTTTGGGGCCAAAAGGCAATGCCAAAACCGATCTGGTGATTGATTTACATAACACCACCAGCAATATGGGTGCTTGCCTGATTATGACGCAGGCTGGTGCTTTTTATAATCTGATGGCGGCTTATGTGAAGATGAAAATGCCTGAAGCTATTATCTCCCGCGATGAAGACCATTTAGCGGCTGAAGATCATGCGCTGATGTGTACGCTGGGCCGTTATGGTGTGATAGTGGAAGTAGGGCCGCAATCTCAGTCTGTGCTGCGTCAGGACGTGTTGGAGCAAATGCACGAGATGACGGCACATATTCTGGACTTTGTGGAGCTGTATAACACCCAGAGCCTGCCAGAGCTGCCAAAACGCACTGAAGCTTATCTGTATTTGCACAGCATTAAATTGCCGATGAATGAAAAAGGCGAACGTTTGGGCATGGTACATAAAAATGTGCAGGATAAGGACTATCAGCCTATTCACCCAGGCGATCCTATCTTTACCTTATTTGATGGCACCGAAGTACCTTATGACGGCGATACCGTAGTGTATCCAACCTTTATCAATGAAGCCGCTTACTACGACAATAATCTGGCAATGTCGCTGAACGACAAAATCTGGATTGAGCTGGAGTAAGCCAGCGAGTAATTGAAAAAGGAGCCAATCGGCTCCTTTTTGCTATCAGTTGATTAAAGCTGAACGTAGCTGGCTTTTTTCTGGATAAGCTCGATAGCGTAGTTGTCCGGGTCGCGTACAAAAGCAATTTCTGTGCTGCCGCCTTTCACCGGGCCAGGTTCGCGGCTAATTACACCACCTTTAGCGCGGATCAACTCACAAGCAGCGTAGATATCTTCTACTTCTAAAGCAATGTGGCCATAAGCTGTTCCCGGCTCATAGCTGTCAACGCCCCAGTTGTAAGTTAATTCCAGTACGGCACCTTCGCTTTCATCGCTAAAACCAACAAAAGCCAGAGTATATTTGTACTCTGGATTTTCTGAAGTACGTAATAACTTCATGCCTAGCACTTCAGTGTAAAAGGCTAAAGAGCGTTCTAAGTTG
Organism: Rheinheimera soli; assembly: GCF_021290985.1. GTDB lineage: Bacteria > Pseudomonadota > Gammaproteobacteria > Enterobacterales > Alteromonadaceae > Pararheinheimera > Pararheinheimera soli. The sequence goes on along the minus strand of NZ_JAJOYU010000001.1, from coordinate 163,464 downwards.
GTGACGCGGAGCATGGTATGTAAAATGCGCATAAAAATTCCTTAATCTATTGTTTCAGCAAATGCGGACCTGTCTTCGATCAGGCAAGTGCTGGTTGAATTGTACAAATGCTTTCATCTGCTGAAGTTCACAGTAGTGTCGAAGATTTTAGCATGACCTGGTATACGGGAGGGCAGCTGCACCGCATAAATAGGATGGGCTGTGCCTATCTGTCGATATTATGTGATTAAGCATCACAGATTGAATGCACAGCGCAGACAAACCTTAGTTAACCTGAACTCGGGATAAGCAGCGCCGCTGAACGAGCATCTTTTCGTGCCTCTCTGCGTTGCTGTGTCTAACCATAGCTCGCTATGGCGTACGACAAAGCGCCTTGATATGCGCAAAAATCTGCGCATTCAGTGAGCAAAGACTTAAGTTACGTCAACAGATTGGCTTATCTATTTGATTTATATGGTTAAATACAAAGTATTCGACACTCATTATCCCGAGTTCAGGTTAGTTATCCTGATGAGCTGCACGCATCAGTCTGTTCTGAACAGCAGCCCATTTGTCGTCCAGAGGGGGCGTTTCCAGCACAATAAGTTCAGCGCCGCTCTGATCTGCCAGATAAAGCTGTTTATACAAAACCCGACCATAGTGTTTTGCGTCCTTTGGCATAGTGCAGTACCAGTGAGGTTGTACACCAGAAGGCAAATCATTTAGAGACAGGACTGCAAGTTGCGAAGTGGTAGTTTTGAGTAGTTCAGTAAGCTCAGTTGTTGACACACAGCGTAATTTTGTTTGAGGCTGATAATGGGCCGCAACATTACCTGATACTTTGACCTGATGATGCAAAGGGCTCTCAACCTTCTGTCCTAATACGTCTTCTAACTGTGCCACGCTGACAGGCCCTGCACGCAACACTTGAACAGAGTTATCCACCAAACTGACAATAGTGGATTCAAGACCAAACTCACAGTCGCCTCCATCCAGTACTGCATCAATTTTACCTGCCAGGCAATCCATCACCTGATGAGCGCTGGTTGGGCTTAATCTTTTGTAGGGATTGGCTGAAGGTGCAGCTACCGCTAATTGCTCAGCTGCTAGCAGCTGCAACAATACAGGATGTGCCGGCACTCGTAAGCCTATGGTATCCAAACCTCCAGTCACAGAGCCGTCGACGTGATCTGCTTTTTTTAGTAACAGGGTGAGCGGGCCCGGCCAAAATGCCTTTGCAAGTGTAAAAGCCTGTGCAGGGATATCTTTGGCCCAGTCTTTCATCGCTGTGGCTGCATGCAGATGGACAATTAACGGATGATCAGCGGGCCTGCCTTTGGCCACAAAAATTTGCTTTACTGCCTCTTTGTTACGGGCATCTGCGGCTAAGCCATAAACAGTTTCAGTAGGCACTGCGACCAGTTTTCCTTGCTTTAATAGCTCTGCTGCAGCCTGGACATCTTCGGCAATTGCAGAGTCTAACATCAGGGTATTCAACACAATTTGGCTCCAGTATAGGGTAGTCGGTAGTTAAGGGTTACAAAGTGGACAATAAGCCGGTTCTGCATAGGGTTCGGCTGGATGCTCATGCTCAGTATGACCACAACAATCACATCTTTTTATATAGTATTTCACGCGCTGCGTTGGGTAAGAACACGCGGAGCAGGGCAGACCCAGCTCATGGGCTTTACGCCAAAAATCGGCCGCCTGACACACAGGGCAAAGTGCACTCAACCTTTCAGCAAGTTGGACTGCAGCTTTCTGAATGTAGTGCTGTCGGGCTGGGCAAAAATGTGCGCGTAAATCTGGTGAAATACGAATAACTTCCGTCAGTTGCAAAGAGGTACTCAGCACGTTTGCATGCTGCAAAGCCTTATGCAGAGCTTCAAAGCCTTGCAGGCCTTTTATTAAGCCTGTGCTGCAATTGACGACCCAGCCTTGTGTTGCATCATGCTGCTCCAGGTGGGAGCGGATCAAAGCAAGCTGGTCTGTTTCGAGATCAGACAGAGGCACCGGACCTGATGCGTATGCCATAATGAATTGCTGCTTATCCTTGTTAAACAGACACAACACCTCATCATCCCAATTCAGCAAGCCAGGTGCCGGGCCACCACCAAAGCTGCCTTCACTGCCAATACCTATCGCAAGGCCTGTCGCTTCGCAGGCCAGTTTCGCCTTGGTTTTTGCGCAGTCCAACGGGCTTTGTGTACGAGGAGTTTCACCAGAAAATGTACCCAAAGCGTCAGTATCAAAAGCTTCGGTCAGCTCTACGCTGATACCGACCTGAGCTAAAGCAGGCGCTATTAAAGCTAACTTTTGATGTTTTGTCAGTAGCGCTGCCCGATGTTCTGCTGGTTTCATCTTATTGCCCTTGCCCCAAAGTAAAACCCGGTTCACCGTTAAAGGTACAGAGGTTCTCGGTTTTAATCACGTCCAGATTATTGGCAGAGATAAGACTTAGCAGGCGAATGATATCTGCATATACGAGTTGCGTTAGGCCTGCTTTGAGCATAAAACGGCAACGCCAGTGGTCTGTACAGAAGGTTTCAGGGAAGCCATCAGGCCAGACCTTTACACCCCGGTTAGTGATCATTTCTAACTGAAGTTCTGGTGTTTCCAGCCGCTTCAGTCGCTCAGCCAGCATGTCGGCTGAGAGTTGGTGTTTATGCAAAAAAACGTCAACGCCGACGATAATTTTTTCCGCAGGCGCTTTCGCTTGATAGGCTGGAGTAACTGGCTTTTGCTGGAGTTCTGAGTTTTGATAAGTCACGGGCGTAAATCTTTGAGGGCTGGCTCCAAGTCGTGCGATGACGGCAGCAGCAAACTGGTCGGTGTTCACCAGAACTTTGGTTTGTTCACTTTTTAAGTCTGTGGTGTGAATGCCATCTTCAATGGTTTTTAACCAGGCGTTCTGTATTTTTCGCGCTATGTCGGCTTGTCCAATGTGAATGAGCATCATCACAGATGCCAGCAGCAATCCGCTTGGGTTTGCGATATTCTGGCCTGCAATATCCGGAGCGCTGCCATGAATGGCTTCAAACATCGCTACATGTTCACCTATATTAGCGCTGCCCGCTAAGCCAATACTACCCGAAAGTTCAGCCGCTATATCGCTGATAATGTCACCGTATAAATTAGTGGTGACTATGACATCAAAAAGTTCAGGCTGGGTTGCCAGACGGGCGCTACCAATGTCAATGATATAGCGGTCCTGAGTTATATCCGGGTATTGTGCACCAATCTCCTGAAATACCTTATAAAACAAACCGTCAGTCATTTTCATGATGTTGTCTTTCACCATGCAGGTGACTTTTTTCCGGCCATGACTCCGGGCATATTCAAAAGCGTAGCGGATAATTTTTTCACAGCCCGGTCTGGTAATGAGTTTAAGGCACTGGTAAACCTCATCCGTTTGGCGGTGCTCAATACCGGCGTATAGATCTTCTTCATTTTCTCTGATAATCACCAGATCCATAGCCGGATGCAGTGTATGCACATAAGGTGAGTAGCTGATGCAGGGCCGGACATTGGCATAAAGCCCAAGAGTTTTGCGGATGGTGACGTTCAAACTTTTGTAGCCAGAGCCTGAAGGCGTAGTGATAGGGCCTTTCAGAAACACTTTGGTTTGACGCAGGCTTTGCCATGCCTGTGGCGTAATGCCAGCACTATGACCTGCCAGGTAAACCTGCTCTCCAATATCAATAAACTCCGGAATAATGCGTGCCTTAGCCGCGGTCAGGATCCGCAGGGTTGCACGAGTAATTTCCGGCCCTATGCCATCTCCCATAGCAACAGTAATAGCGATATCTTCGCATTCGAAGCTCTGCTGCTGATTGCCATTGTTTCTATTGTTTTCAATAACAAGTTGCTGGTTACTCATGATACTGACACTCCATTTTGCGACTGGGCGCACTTTATGTCAGCAAACCTATAAATAAAAATACTTTGTTTTAATTGAATGCATAGCCTGCAAGCTATACATTGGTGCTATCTTTAATCTGAAGTTCGAATTCATTATGCCGTCTTTAACTCTTGCCCGATTTCAGCGTATTACTCCGCAGCAACTGCGTGCCTTTGAGGCTGCTGCCCGTTTGTTATCTGTCACTAAAGCTGCTCAGGAACTCTATGTCAGTCAACCTACTGTCTCGGTGCAATTACGTGAACTATCAGTGACGACGGGGCAGCGATTATTCGAAACAACAGGCAGGCAAATACGCTTAACTCAGGCCGGCGAAGAGCTTTACAAAGCGGTGCGTGAAGTCGCTGCCTGCTGGCAACGCTTTGAATCCAGAATGGCCGAAATCAATGGGCTTGTCAGTGGCCGTTTACGTCTTGCTGCTGTAACTACGGCAGAGTACTTTGTGCCGGATCTATTAGGGCCATTCTCTGCAGCACATCAGGGGGTAGAAATTGAACTGGCTATTGAGAACAGAGACAGAGTGGTAGGGCGACTCAGTCAAGGTGTGGATGATCTGGCGGTGATGATGATGCCCCCTGATGACCTGCCGCTGGAGCGCATGCAGTTTCAAATTAACCCTTTAGTGATCATCACTTCGTCAAAGCATGCTTTGGCGGGCAAAACTGTTGAGCTGAGTGAGTTAAATAATGAGCGTTGGTTGATGCGTGAACCCGGCAGCGGCACCCGCATGGCGGCAGAACAGCATTTCAAAAAGCACGATTTTAAACCTAATGTAGTGATGAGTTTGGGCAGTAATGAAGCGATAAAACATTCAGTTGCCGCAGGCTTGGGTATTGCAGTGTTGTCGCAGTTGGCAATACAACCTTCAGCATGGTCAGGCAGTCAGCCTGCTGCAATCACAACCCAAGGTGCATTGCCACTGGACGCTGAGGTGTTGCGTCAGGCTGGATTGAGCATAATAAAAGTCAAAGACTTTCCAATTATCCGACATTGGTCAGTGGTCTGGCGTAAAGATAACCCATTATCGGCTACAGCACGTCATTTCCTTGACTATCTGCAAGCGGCGGCAGCACAGCATAGGACTTGAGAGGGATGCATTAGTCTACTTTGTCTTTAAACTCACAGAGATCCTCAATGAGACATGAGCCACATTTAGGTTTACGGGCTATGCAGGTATAACGACCATGCAAAATAAGCCAGTGATGCACATCCAGCTTAAATTCGGCTGGCACCACTTTGAGTAACTTCTGTTCCACTTCATCGACATTTTTGCCTGGCGCAAATTTGGTTCTGTTGCTAACGCGAAAAATATGGGTATCGACCGCTATAGTCGGCCAGCCGAAAGCAGTGTTCAGCACCACATTCGCCGTTTTACGGCCTACGCCAGGCAAGGCTTCCAAAGCTTCGCGGTTTTCCGGCACTATGCTGTTGTGTTGGTCGATCAGGATACGGCAGGTTTTAATCAGGTTCTCGGCTTTTGAGTTAAAAAGCCCTATGGTTTTGATGTAGTGTTTTACGCCGTCAACACCCAAATCAAAAATAGCCTGTGGCGTATTGGCGACAGGATAGAGCAGGCGGGTGGCTTTATTGACGCTGACGTCCGTGGCCTGAGCCGATAACAACACGGCGACCAGTAATTCAAAAGGTGAATTAAATTCCAGCTCTGTGGTGGGGTTTGGGTTGTTTTCCCGCAGACGCTGTAATATCTGAATACGTTTTTCTTTATTCATTCGACTTTATTCAAATCCCTTGCTGCTAGGTGGACACGTGAGTGACACGAGCCCGGCTGATTTTTTGTTCGACAGGTTTAGCTTTGGCCGCAATTCGGGCATCCACAGCGTTTTTCCCTGCAATCAGAAAGCCCATCACTAAAAAAGCGCCTGGTGGCAATATGGCCAATAAAAACTGGTTATCGGCCTGATACAGATGAATGGTCAGCACTTTGGCCCAATCACCCAGCAGTAAATCTGCTCCGGCAAACAAAGTACCAGAACCTATGACTTCGCGTACCGCACCTAAAGTACATAATACTAATGCAAAACCAGTGCCCATCATCAGGCCATCAAAAGCCGCTGGTGCCACCGCATTTTTTGAGGCAAAAGCTTCAGCCCGGCCAATCACTATGCAGTTGGTGACGATCAGTGGAATAAAAATGCCCAAAGCCTGATACAGGTTATACATAAAAGCATGCATTAAAAGCTCTATCACAGTCACCACAGAAGCAATCACCATCACAAAGACCGGGATACGGATTTCATTCGGCACATAATTGCGGATGAGCGACACTACAGTGTTGGTGCTTAATAACACCAGCATAGTGGCCAAACCTAAACCTAAGGCGCTAGCCAGGCTGTTGGTGACTGCAAGTAAAGGACAAAGTCCTAATAACTGCACCAGGCCAGGGTTGTTTTTCCACAAGCCCTGACGGACTAACTCCTGATATTGATTCATTTTGTTTTCCACTACAGAGGCTTCCATCACAATAGGGCTGCACAATCTGAGGGCAGGCTGGCAAGTTCCGGATGTTGCTGAATATAAATAGCAGCGTTTTTAACTGCTTTCACTACAGCTCGTGGCGTAATAGTAGCGCCGGCAAACTGATCAAACTGACCACCGTCTTTTTTTACGGCAAAACTACGATCATCTTTTGAACCCAGAGTCTGACCATTAAAGCTCAGCACCCATGGACTTTTTCTCAGTTCGATTTTATCGCCAAGGCCCGGAGTTTCTTTATGGCTCAGTACCCTGACACCAATAATCTCGCTATCCGGACTGATAGCGGCTAGCACTTCAATGGCGCCGCTGTAGCCATCTGGTGCTGTGGTTTCGACTAAATAGGCTTTGACGGCGCCGTCAACCCGATAGCGGTAGATATTCTGTTTGGCTTCTTTACCTAATAACTCCGTATCCAGTGCAGCCACACAATCATTCAAAATAGCTGTATTACCCGCCAGTTCTGGCATCACTTCCACTAAGGTGCGAAGTTTGCCGTCAAGCTGCTGTTGAGCTATTTCGCTTTTTGTCACTTCATTGACAGCAGCCACCGCAAAGACACAAAGCACAGCCGCAGTGCCGAGCAATAGTGCATTTTTACCTACAGAACTTAGCATCAGCGCGCTCCTTTGCTTTTATGGCCATAAGTTCGGGGCTGGGTGTAGTAGTCAATCAGCGGCACAGTCATATTGGCCAGCATCACGGCGAAGGCAAAAGCATCTGGATAGCCACCGTAACTTCGGATCACAAAAGCCAATCCACCTATTAAAGCCCCAAAAATCAGCCTGCCTTTTTCTGTGGTTGAAGCGGACACAGGATCGGTCGCTATAAAAAACGCAGCCAGCATAGTAGCGCCGGAAAATAACTGAAACAGCGGGCTGGCATTGGTGTCTGGCGATAGTAACCAGGCGATTAAACTAAAGCCAAACAAGGAACCTAATACAGCCACCGGAATACGCCACTGAATCACTTTTTGCTGTAGTAAAAACAAGCCACCTAGTAAATAAGCCAGATTGACCCAAAACCAGCCTTCACCGGATAACCAGCCAAACACAGGTTTTTTCATACTTTCTTCTGTGGTGTAGCCTTGAGACAGATCGGTTTTTAACGTATCCAGCGGCGTAGCCATACTGATGCCATCTGCATCCTGACGCAGCTGGCTGATGCTATAGCCACTGCAGCTAAAGTTGGTAAAAATAGTGCAGACTGCATCGGCAGGACTCAGGCTCTGTTGCTGCAAAGGTGCAGCGGGTAACCAACTGGTCATAGGCAGAGGAAAAGACACCAACAGCAACACATAAGCGGCCATAGCAGGGTTAAATAAGTTGTTTCCTAAGCCCCCGTACAGTTGTTTCACCACAATAATGGCAAAAGCTGTGCCTATCACCACCAGCCACCAGGGGGCGTAAGAGGGGATGGCAACAGCAAGCAACAAGGCCGTGACCAGAGCGCTGTGGTCCAGCAATTTAGCTTTGACTTTTTTCCCACGAAGCGCCAGTACTGCAGCTTCACAAAGCAAAGCCGTGATGATGGCCAGCAGCAGTTGGATCAGTACTCCGTAACCAAAAAAGTAAGCCTGCACTGCAATACCAGGCACGGCGGCCAAAGCCACCAGTTTCATCAACTGGGCGGTCGTTTTTTGGATGTGCTGGTGCGGGGAGCTGGCGATCTTAAAACTCATAACGGCTCGCTGTTTTGTTGTTTTTTAGCTTTGGCCCGGGCTATAGCAGCTGCTATGGCGGCTTTTTTTGCATCTTGTTCTGGCGTTGTTGCAGGCTCTTGACGCTCTGGTGGCAGAGCACGCTCCGTTGTCGCCTTTGCTTCTGTTTGCAGCGGCGCTTCAGCCTGTTCAGCTAATTTTTTAGCCTTAGCGCGAGCTATAGCGGCGGCGACTGCAGCTTTTTTCGCATCCACTTCTGGAGGCGCTATTTCAGCTGGAACTGATTGCTCAACAGCTTCAGGCTGTGCTTCCGCCAGTTTTTTAGCTTTAGCGCGAGCTATAGCTGCAGCCACTGCTGCTTTTTTCGCATCCACTTCAGGAACTGCTGTGTCAGCTGGAGTTGGTTGCTCAACAGCTTCTGGCTGTGCTTCAGCTTGTTTTTTAGCTTTAGCACGAGCTATAGCGGCGGCTACTGCCGCTTTTTTGGCATCCATATCAGGCGCTATTTCAGCTGGGGCGGTTTGCTCAACAGCTTCTGGCTGTGCTTCAGCTTGTTTTTTTGCTTTAGCGCGGGCTAAAGCTGCGGCTATAGCGGCTTTACGTGGATCTTCGGCAGTACCTGGTGCTTGGTCTTCGGCCGGCGTTGCAATTTGAGCCTGCTGTTTTTGCTGCTGATAGGCCAAAGCTTCGGCTTTTTTACGTTCACGCTCTGCAATAATTTGTTCTTTATCCAACGACTGGCCACTTTGTTGCTGAGTGCGCTCCAAGGCTTGTTGCACTGCTGCTGCGCTCTGAGTTGCCTGACCGCTGGCTTGTTGCTGTGCGACCCGCTGAGCTGCCAGTTGTTGATTGCGCTCTAAACGTTCTTGTTTTTCGCGCTCTAAACGTTCAGTACGGGCATCAAAACGGGCTTTGGCTTGTTCGGCTTTTAAGGCTTCACGTTGAGTCTCACGAATGTCGGCTTTGGCAACACGGTAATAATGCACTAATGGAATTTCGCTTGGGCATACATAAGCGCAGGCACCACATTCAATGCAGTCAGATAAATTGTATTCAGCCAGTTTGTCCTGATCTTTGGCTTTGCTGTACCACAACAGCTGCTGCGGCAATAAGCTGGCAGGGCAGGCATCAGCACAGGCACCACAACGGATGCAGTCCATTTCGTCGCTGGCGGCACCCAGCTCGTTTTCAGTAGGGGCTAAAACGCAGTTGGTAGTTTTGACTACGGGCACAGACCAGTCGGCTATGGCAAAGCCCATCATAGGGCCGCCTATAATAATGCGCTGTTGCGGTTCGGCCTGAAAACCACAGGCGTTCAACAGATCTGAGATAGGTGTGCCTATCAGCGCCAATACGTTTTGCTGCTGTGCAAGGGTTTCACCTGCCACTGTCACCACGCGGTGGATCAGCGGAATATCATCCAGCACCGCCTGAGCTATGGCAAAAGCAGTACCGACGTTTTGCATCACTATGCCAATGTCTAAAGGCCTGCGACCAGCTGGTACTTCTTTATTGGTCAGTAACTGGATCAGTTGTTTCTCACCACCGGATGGGTACTTGGTGGGGACTTCCCGAACGAAGTAGTTATCTTTTTGGCCTATAGCAGCTTTTAATGAGGCTGCCGCTATAGGTTTGTCGTCTTCTATGCCTATCAATACTGCTTTTGGACTCAGCAGTTTCACCAGTATCTCAATACCGGCAATAATATCGCTGGCGCGTTCCTGCATCAGCATGTCATCTGCGGTGATATAAGGCTCACATTCCACAGCATTGATGATCAGATAATCAACGGGCTGTTTTACATTCACTTTAATATGAGTTGGAAAACCCGCACCGCCCATACCAGAAATGCCAGACTCCTGAATACGTTCCAGCAAGGTATACACATCTACCTGCTCTGGATCCAATGGCTTACGCGGCCGCCATTCATCCATGCCATCCGGAGCCAGCACTAAGGTGGGTTCGGCTAAGCTAGACGGGTGCGTGCTGGTATGCAGGTCAATTGCCAGCACCATGCCTGAAGTAGGGGCATGTACAGGCACTGCCATGGCGTTCTCGGCCTGAGTTAAGGCCTGACCTTTAAGTACACGATCGCCCACTTTGACCAGCACTTTGCCTGCCACACCTATATGCTGGCGCAACGGGATATATAAACGGTCAGGAATATCCAAAAGCGCTACAGGTTTTTGATTGGTGCGCTCTTTACGGCTTGGAGGATGAATGCCGCCATGAAAATCCCAGACTTTTCCTGCCTGAATTTGTTGAAATAAAGTAGGCAAGTTACGACTCCAGCACTTTTACCGGAATGGCATTTAAGTCCCATTTCCAGCGTTCAATACTGCTGGCCAAGGGCACCATATCAATGCAATCCACAGGACAAGGTTCAACACATAAATCACAACCAGTGCATTCGTCGACAATAACGGTATGCATCTGCTTAGAGGCGCCCACTATGGCATCCACAGGGCAGGCCTGAATACATTTTGTACAGCCAATACATTCATCTTCGCGGATATAGGCTACACGTTTTACCGCCGGAGTTTGGGCTGCATCCAGAGGTTTGGCTTCGACACCCATTAAGTCGGCCAGTTTTTTAATGGTCGTGTCGCCACCCGGCGGGCATTTATTAATGTCATCCCCATTGGCAATAGCTTCGGCATAAGGCCGACAACCGGGATAACCACATTGACCGCATTGAGTTTGCGGTAAAATTTCATCAATTTGTTCAACCAGTGGATCTGCATCCACTTTAAAACGAATAGCGGCATATCCCAGCGCAGCACCAAATATTAGCGCCAGAATACCCAAAGCCCACAGGGCTGTGATAATAGACATTTACGCTTTCACCAAACCAGTAAAGCCCATAAAGGCTAAAGACATTAAACCCGCGGTAATCATACCGATGGCGGCACCTTTAAAAGACACTGGCACATCGGCTGCGGCCAGGCGCTCGCGCATAGCTGCAAATAAGATCAGCACTAAGGAAAACCCTACTGCAGCGCCAAATCCATAGACTACAGATGAGAAAAAATCATGACGGGCGTTGACGTTTAATAGAGCCACACCTAACACCGCACAGTTGGTGGTGATCAAAGGCAAAAAGATACCTAATAAACGATACAACGTAGGGCTGGTTTTATGTACGACCATTTCGGTAAATTGCACTACTACAGCGATCACCAAAATAAAACTTAAAGTACGCAGGTAGATTAAATCCAGTGGCTGTAATAAGTAAAAATCTACCAGATAACTGCAGAGGGAAGCTAAGGTCAGAACAAAAGTAGTGGCCATCGACATGCCAATAGCAGTTTCGAGTTTTTTTGATACACCCATCACAGGGCATAAGCCGAGAAACTTCACCAGAACGAAGTTATTCACCAGCACTGTGCTGACCAGCAACAGCAAAAATTCCGACATAAAAGAACCCCAGAAAAAAGTCGCGCTATTATGCGGCTTTGTTGTTATTGAAACAACAGCGCTGAACGCGAATGGCCCATATCTGAGCCTATGGCGCCGGATAATAAAGTAGGGGCGGGGTTTATCCCCGCCCGAACGTTGCCGCAGTAAACATGCTGACAGGTATTGGATTAAAACCACGGACGACCATAAAGGTCGCCCCTACAATAATTCTGTTCAACATCAACAGATTGTCGATGCGGGGTTTATCGCCGCCCGTTTTATTCCAGTGGCGCAGGCTTACTTAAGAAGTAGCCTTGTATGCCATCAATCAACAACGACTCCAGCATTTGTTTTTCTGCAGCAGTTTCTACATTTTCGGCAAATACAGCCACGCCAATGCGGTGCGCTAAGTCGACCATCAGCCGGACAAAATACTGGTTGTTTTTATCTTCTTCAATTTGTCGGGTGTAACTGCCATCCATTTTGACAAAATCAGGTTTTAAATCGCGGAAAAATTTAAAAGAAGTAATACCTGCGCCAAATTTTTCGACTGTCACCCGAGAGCCACACTGATGCAGCATATCAATCAGGCGTTTGCTTAATTTCAGGTTTTGCTGCAAACCCCATTCACTGATTTCAAATACCAGTCGGGGTGTCAGTTCGGTTTCCTTTAATAGCCGTCGTTCCAGATAACTGATAAAGCCTTCGTCCTGCACTGAATAGGCTGACAGATTCAAACCAAAACTTTGTTCCGGATGATTCGCCACTATCGTCAAGGCTTGTTCTACGATCATCTGCTCAATGTCGATGAGTTTGTCGAGTTTTTGCGCCATCTCCAAAAACAATGCTGTGGGTAATAGCTGATCTTCATTACTGCGAAAGCGCACTAATAATTCGGAATAGGTTTTACTGGTTTTATTCAGTGGCTGGATAGGTTGGGCTAATAAACTCAAACGCTGACCTTGCAGCACATCGTCAATAAGACTGCGCCAGTTTTTGGTACTGAAGGATGACTGAGCCGTTTGCTCCTGAGCATCGCTAAATAAGTACCATAAATTGCTTTGTTTGGTGACTTTGCTTTGTTTGGTTTTTGCCAGCCCTAAGGCTGTGTCTGCCATGGCCAGTAATTCACCTAAAGGTTTGCCTTGGGCGACTTGAACTAAACCTGTTAATGCCACCGAATCCAGCAGTTTTTGCTGCTGATAGCTGTCAAAGTTCTGCTGCAGCAGTAACACCAGCTCTTCAGTTTGTTCAGTGGTCATTTGTGGAAACAACACACAAAAGTCAGTGTTATTCAGCCGGAACAAAGGGCTTTCGTCTGACAACTGAGGTAGCTGCTTTAATAAGTCCGCCATCTCTTTAATATACAAATCACCTGCCAGATAACCTTGTTTGTGGTTGATCTGGGCCAGCGAGTGGCAACGGACCAGCAAAAATACGGACTGATGCACCGCATTAGCGGCTTTGAGTTGCTGTTCGTAATAGCGGACAAACTGCTGACGGTTAGGTAAAGAGGTCAGTTGATCATACAAGGCCAGTTCTAATAAATAGTCGGTGCCTGAAGTGGTTGCCTGAGGCTGCAATTGTTGTACGACCGCTGGCGCTTGGTGCACTGCAGCTTCGATAGGATGAGGTGGCAGGGCTTTTTGCTTTTTTGGCCGGCCTGGCTGCAGGTAATAAGGCAATACACCTAAAATCAGCGGACCAAAAAACAAAAACAAACTAAAAAGCTCCAGCGTACTTAACTGCTCCGAAAGTTGCGGTAAAAACTCGACCTGTAAATTATGTGCCTGATCTTTGATGGAAGCCGCAGTGATAGGGCGGTCAAACTGGTTCAGTACCCAGGAGGCCATAGTATAAGCAGGCATAGTATTGCTTTGTTCATGCAGTACTACACCATCCAGTTGGCTGACTTTTAAATAAGGTAAATCAAAACTGCTGCTTAACTGACGAGTCAGAATTTTTGTATCGCCGGTTAAATCACTGGCTAACATTTGCTGAATCGCACTGTAATGCAGCTGATACAAGCTTTGAATTTGTTGAGCTGCGGCAAACCAGAACAGCCAAAGCGCAAGCACTGCTGACAACAAAGCGGCAGTCCAGTGACTTAAAGCAATAAAGGATGGAGACTTCATAGCAGGCAACCCATGCTGAATTTTTTGTCCGGGCTTGAACATCAAAAAATAAGCTTAAGGTATTTCACAGAAAAACACTAAGAAAAATAGATAATTAAGGGAAGGAACAAGATGTGATTTAGGTGGCTCCCCAGGTTGGACTCGAACCAACGACCTACGGATTAACAGTCCGCCGCTCTAACCGGCTGAGCTACTGAGGAATTGTATACGGTTATCAAATTGTGATTATTTCAGTTGGCTCCCCAGGTTGGACTCGAACCAACGACCTACGGATTAACAGTCCGCCGCTCTAACCGGCTGAGCTACTGAGGAACTGAAATAATATGTTGAGACTACAGTGGCTCCCCAGGTTGGACTCGAACCAACGACCTACGGATTAACAGTCCGCCGCTCTAACCGGCTGAGCTACTGAGGAACTGTGTTCTGCAACGGGGCGCAATACTAATGCCCGTCTCAAACACTGTCAACACTTTGGCAGGTGCTTTTTCATAAAAGAAGTTTACTTGCTGCTTGTTTAGCCAAAGCGGGCAGAAAAGCTACACAAAACCAATTTTTGCATATGCAAAAGCTATTCGTGCTTTAGTAGCATGAATGATTTTTGGCAAAGTCAGGCCACTCAAGGGCTGGCGTAAGTTACCCACAGAATCTGTGGATAAGTCTGTGAATTGTTGGCCTGATGGATAGGCTAAGCCTTAACAGATAAGGCTTAGCGCCAGATCAATAGGTTTGAGACTAATTTTTTATTCTATATAAAACAATGATTTACGAATTTGAAAGAATTGAAACCTTATGCAATACAGTCTTAATGAAACAAAATTTCTATGCAAAAGCAGATTGTGAACATTTTTTCTTATTCTTGCTCAGTTTTAGCTCAATTTGGTCGCATCCTAGGTAGTGCGAGCTCTGACTTTTCTCTACAATAGCGGCCACTTGCGCTTAAGCTGACTGTTATGACTCAATCCACTTCGACACGCCCTGATCTGCTCAAAGGTGATATTCAGGCCACTATGAAACAAATGACGGTACCTGTGCTGTTTGGCATGATTACGTTAATGTCATTTAATTTGGTAGATACCTTTTTTATAAGTATGTTGGGCACGGCAGAACTGGCTGCAGTCAGTTTTACTTTTCCTATTACCTTTACCGTGATTAGCTTAGCCATAGGCTTGAGCATTGGTACTTCAGCTGTGATTGCCCGGGCTTTGGGCAGTGGCGATCAGCAAAGTGCCCGTAGTGATGGTTTAGCAGCGTTATGGTTGTCAGCATATTTAGTCATTGCTTTGTCTGTGGTGGGCTATCTGACTATTGAGCCCTTATTCCGTTTATTAGGCGCTAAAGACGATACGTTGCCTTTTATCCATGACTATATGGAGATCTGGTTTTTTGGCGCTGTGTTTTTAATTACCCCCATGATTGGTAATGCGGTGCTGCGCGCTGCCGGAGATACCAAAACCCCCAGTATTCTGATGGCCAGTGCTGGTTTATTAAATGCCGTGCTGGACCCGATATTTATTTTTGGCTGGGGGCCTGTGCCGGCGATGGGCGTAGCCGGAGCATCTATAGCCAGCCTTATTTCCTGGCTACTGGGTTTTGGCCTTATTCTGTATTTGCTGATGGTGCGTCGTAAGCTGGTGGATATAGGGCATCAGCCTTTGAAAGAATTTATTCAAATAAGCCGTAAAATTTTACATATAGGCCTGCCAGCAGCGGGAGCCAATATGCTGACCCCATTGGCTATGGCTATTTTAACTGCACTGATGGCAAGTTATGGCGCTGAAGCTGTCGCTGCTTTTGGTGTCGGTGCCCGCATTGAGAGTATTGCTTCCTTAGTCGTACTGGCACTTTCGATGACCTTACCGCCTTTTGTCAGTCAAAATTATGGGGCCTGTGCTTATCAGCGCATTGATGATGCATACAGAAGCTGCATCAAATTTATTCTGGCCTGGCAGTTAGTGGTTTATATAGGATTGGCCGCTGGTGCCTGGCTGGTGGCGGATCTGTTTACTGACGATCCTTTAGTGGCACAGTATATTCGCTACTTTATCTGGATTTTGCCTTTAGGCTACGGCTTGCAGGGCATTATTATTCTGACTAATTCCTCTTTTAACGCCTTACATCTGCCGATGAGTGCGCTGCAACTCAGTGTGGTTCGCCTCTTTGTATTTTATGTGCCTTTTGCTTATATAGGCGGTTTGCTGGGCGGAGTGATTGGGGTCTTTGTTGGCGGGCTTATTGCGAATGCCTTTACTTCCGGTCTGGCGTACAACTGGTTTAAGCGTAAACTGGCTGCTTTACGAATAAGTGGGGAGTCCTGATGAGTCGCGGTAGTAAATTGGTTTTGCATGATCCGCATGTCATAACTTTGAGTGGTGGATGTCGATGAGTCGCGATTTTGAATTGGTTTCCCATTATCAGCCTGCCGGCGATCAACCTACAGCCATCGCCAAGCTGGTGGAAGGCTTAGAAGCAGGCTTGGCCCATCAAACTTTATTGGGTGTCACCGGTTCTGGTAAAACTTTCACTATGGCTAATGTGATAGCGCAAGTGAACAGACCCACACTGATTATGGCGCATAACAAAACATTGGCTGCTCAGCTCTATGGTGAGATGAAAGAGTTTTTCCCGAATAACTCGGTGGAATACTTTGTGTCTTATTACGACTACTACCAGCCTGAAGCTTATGTGCCTTCCAGCGATACTTTTATCGAAAAAGACGCTTCTATTAATGAGCACATAGAGCAAATGCGTTTATCGGCCACCAAAGCCTTGATGGAAAGACGGGACGTAGTGATTATCGCCTCAGTGTCGGCTATTTATGGTTTGGGCGATCCGGAATCCTATATGAAGATGCTGTTGCATCTCAAAGTGGGCGATATAGTTGATCAGCGTTTTATCTTACGCCGTCTGGCCGAGCTGCAATACAGCCGCAATGATTCGGCCTTTGAACGCGCAACTTACCGTGTACGAGGTGATGTAATTGATGTATTTCCGGCTGAGTCGGATGAAATTGCAGTGCGTATCGAGCTATTTGATGAAGAAATTGAGCGCATCAGTTTATTCGACCCGCTGACAGGCTCAGTGGAGAAAGTGGTCAGCCGTTACACTATTTATCCAAAAACTCACTATGTCACGCCACGGGAAAAAATTCTGGCCGCCACTGAACGTATTAAAGTGGAGCTAAAAGAGCGCCGTGCTCAATTGCTGGCAGAAAATCGTTTGATAGAAGAGCAGCGTATAGGCCAGCGCACTTTATTTGATTTAGAAATGATGGTTGAGCTGGGTTATTGCTCCGGCATTGAAAACTACTCGCGCTATTTATCTGGCCGGGCAGAAGGTGAGCCGCCTCCAACCTTGCTGGATTATTTTCCGGCTGATGGTTTGATGTTTATTGATGAGTCGCATGTCACCATTTCACAAATTGGCGCTATGTACAAAGGCGATCGTTCGCGTAAAGAAAACCTGGTGAACTATGGTTTTCGTTTACCTTCGGCTTTGGATAACAGGCCACTGAAGTTTGATGAGTTTGAATCTATAGCGCCGCAGCGGATTTATGTGTCGGCCACACCAGCAGATTACGAGTTAAAACAATCAGCCGGTGAAGTGATAGAGCAGGTGGTGCGGCCAACAGGTTTATTAGACCCTGTCATCGAAATTCGGCCTGTAGCCACACAAGTGGACGATTTAATGTCAGAAGCTTTCCGCTGCGCCAAAATTGGTGAGCGGGTTCTGGTGACAGTACTGACCAAAAAAATGGCTGAGGATTTAACAGATTATTTAGCAGGTCATGGTGTTAAGGTGCGTTATTTGCACTCCGACATCGACACAGTCGAGCGGATGGAGATTATCCGCGATTTACGTTTAGGCGTCTTTGACGTGCTGGTCGGCATTAATTTGCTGCGGGAAGGTTTGGATATTCCTGAAGTGTCGTTAGTGGCTATTCTGGATGCGGATAAAGAAGGCTTTTTACGTTCAGAGCGTTCGCTTATTCAAACCATGGGCCGTGCCGCCCGTAATTTGTATGGGAAAGCTGTGCTCTATGCCGACCGCATTACCGGTTCTATGCAACGCGCTATTAATGAAACCGAGCGTCGGCGCAATAAACAGATTGCTTATAACGAATTGCATGGCATCACACCTACGGCCATTAAGAAGAAGGTGTCGGATGTAATGGATCTTGGACAGGATGCTGATTTGCCTAAAGTGGCGGAAAAAATCAAACTGGCCAAAGGCAAAACACCTTATCAACTGCAGGCTGAAATTAAGCAACTGGAGCAGAAAATGCTGCAGCATGCCAAAGATCTGGAATTTGAACTGGCAGCGCAAGTACGGGATCAAATCCATCAATTACGCCAAGCTTTGCTGGAAATTTAACAGGATCCATCGGAGTTTTCCTGTTTTATATAGTTATCTGTTTGATATTTATACAGTTCTTTACAGAGTCGTTCAGAGAGCATTAACTTTCAGAAGTTTACACTGCCTGCGTTTTCTCAACCAAAAGGTAGTATTTATGAAACGTTCCATGCTCGCTTTACTTATCGCTGTAGTCTCAACCGGTGCAGCAGCGAACAGCTATCAAAATGAATCTTCCGTGGATTATATCAATGGTGATTTCGGCACCTCAGATATTGATTCATGGACACTGAAGCACCAGTATTTCTTTAATGCCGTAGATACATCCGGCAAAACACCATTAGCTGAAGCTGCATTTATTAATAAAAACGCCAGCGTATTCGGTACTTTGTCTCGCACTTCGATCGGTGATTTTGATCAAAACGCCTGGTCTGTCGGTGGTGAGTATATGGATCAAAGCCATAACTTCTACGGTAAATTGGAATGGACACATTTCAGTGGCACGGATCAACAAGATGTTGATGGTACTGTAGGTTACTTCATCAGCAATGACTGGTTAGTAGGTGCCATTTTTGAGCACGACAGACCAGAACAAGGCGGCAGCAGCACTAACTATGGTGTGATGACCAAAAAACTGTGGGATTTAGGCACAGGCGATATGATTAATCTGGAAGCAAGCATTCTTGATTATCGCCATGCTTCAGTGACCCGTTATGGTGTAGGTGCTGACTATTACTTCGGCAAGAATTTCTCTGCTGGTGTAGGTTATGAATGGATCTCTGATAACGTGTTCAGCGAAAGCGATGACAGCCTGAGCATGCGTGCTAAATGGTTTGCACTGCCAAATCTGTCATTATCAGCAGGCGTAGCCTTTGATGCGCTGGAGACGGGCGATGATCTGTATCAGTTAGGTGCAAGCTACCGCTTCTAATGCCCGTCGTACTTGAAGCTGCAGTATTCGGGCGGGGATAAACCCCGCCCCTACAATTTATTGATTGTAATTAGAATTATTGTAGGGGCGACCTTTATGGTCGCCCGTATTTTTTAATCAACTCACACTAGTGCCCAGCAGCGACTAAACTTAGTGACTAAAAGAAGTTTGTTTATCAGATAGACAGATGGAATATTTTCATAGGGGGCTGGGATGCTGAACTCTGTTTTACCTCAAAGGCGCTCTGTGCGTTTAAAAGACTTTGATTACAGTAGCAATGGTGTCTACTTCATCACTTTATGTTGTTATAAACGTTTTTTACTTTTTGGTGAGATTGTTGACCACCAGATGCAAACCAATGCCATAGGCTCACTTGTTGCTTTGCAATGGCAAAAAGTACCGGAACGTTTTCCTGCTGTAGAGCTACATCCATGGGTTCTGATGCCGAATCATTTTCACGCTATCCTCGAGCTTTCCCATGAGCCAGAAACACAACGCACAAAGTTAGGCGCTGTGGTTGGTGCTTTTAAATCTTTATCACAAAAAGCGGTTCGTGGAACACTTGGTCAGAATGCACCGCAACTTTGGCAGCGGGGCTATTACGATCATGTGATCCGGAATGAAGAAGCGTACCAACATATAGCCAACTACGTTCAAACCAATCCACAAAGCTGGCAAACGGATTATTTCAACCGTTCAGGCCAGTAATTTTAATTAGAATTATTGCAGGGGCGGCCTTTATGGTCGCCCGTGGTTTTTAACCAATACCTGTTATCGTATTTGGCGGCGCAACGTTCGGGCGGGGATAAACCCCGCCCCTACAATTTTTTTACGGTATTAAGTTGCGGTCAGTTGTTGCCAGATGGCTTTTGCCACTGGGCCTAATAACTGATCTTTATGCCGCACTAAATGTACTTCGCCCTGAATAAATTTTGGAAACTCCATGGGTTTGAGCTGCACCAAAGCGCCACTTAACAGCTCGTCTACGATTTGATGCCGTGCCACCATGCCCCAGCCTAAATGGGCTAACAGCGCTTGTTTCATACATAAACTGTTGTTCACTTTCACGCGGCGTGCCGATTGCAGGGGGAGTAATTTTCCGCTGTCAAAATTCAGTGCTTCTGAATTAGCCACCAATTGGGGCAGTTCGGCTAACTGAGCCTGATGAGTTAAAGGGCCGCCCAGTTGTTTTAAAAACTCTGGGCTGGCGACACATAAAATATCAAAATGACCAATAGCCACTGATTCAAAATCGCCCAGACTGATAAAAACCGGGTACCAGGGGCTGATGGCTAAATCAACCTGCTGGTTTTTTAGTTTTTCCAGCGCTTGCAGCCGGTAATCACAACTTAACAATAATTCGGTATGAGGAAATTGCTGCTGCGCCTGGCGGATAGCACTCATATAAGGCTGCAGGTCGACCGCTTCGTCAAAGGCTAAACCTAAACTGGCTTCAGCGCCTCTGCTTAAGTGTTGAGCCAGAGATTTTAATTGGGCACTTTGATGCAGAAGTTGTTGAGCCTGTTGATAAAAACGTTTACCAGCTTCGGTAAATTGCAGGCGATATTGACTACGATCCACTATAGTAAAACCGCATTCCTGTTCGAGCTTTTTCAGTGCCATGCTCAAAGCTGGTTGGGTTTTATGTAGTTTTACCGCGGCTTGCAGCAAGCTTTCACTGCTGGCCACAGCGTCGAGAATATAAAGCTGAGTTAAGTTCATCAATTTTTCTTATATAGAACTGAAGTAAATATAAATTTTAATCTTATAGTGGCTTTTGTATAGTGCCAGCGCAAATTAAGTGGTGTGACAAGGGAGAGCTTTAAATGTCCAGACAAAAAATGATCTATGCAGTCTTAGTTATGGGGCTGGTTGCGGGTTGTTCCAAACCGGTTGCAACCGCTGAGCAAAGCCTGAATAGGCCGGTAAAACTGCATCTGGTGCAGGACGGTCAGCAAAAATTGATCCGGCAGTTTCCTGCTCTGGTCGAACCCACTGAAAATGCCCGTTTAACTTTTCGAGTCAGCGGTAAACTGACTCAATTTTCTATTCGTCCCGGCCAGGAAGTACAAAAAGGTGATGTGCTGGCGCGTTTGGACCCGACTGATTTTAAACTCAGGGTCGAACAAGCTCAGGCAAAATATCAGTTGTCCAAGGCTCAGTTTGATCGTGCTGCCAGCCTGATTGGCCAGAATCTGGTGTCACAAGCCATGTACGATGAAGCTAAGGCTCAGTTGCAGGTGGCGGATGCAGATTTAAAAACAGCGCAAGCGAATTTAAGTTACACCGAATTAGTGGCGCCTTTTAGCGGCATAGTGTCGCGCTCTTTAGTTGAAAATCATGAAAACGTCGCCGCTCAGCAAGCTATTCTGGAATTGCAGCTTAAAGGTATGGTGGATGTGGTGATCCAGGTTCCTGAAGATGTGATAGCGCTGGTGAAAAAAGACATCAGTTATCAGCCAGAAGTGATTTTTGATTCCTACCCAAGTTTAAGTTACAAAGCCAGCATTAAAGAGTGGGACACCAGAGCAGACAGTGCCACCAACAGTTTTAAAGTAGTGTTCAGTATGGCTGCGCCTGAAGAGTTTAATGTGCTCTCCGGTATGACTGCTAATGTAGTGGCTGATATGAGCCAACTGATGCGGGCTCAGGCCTCAGCTGTTGTAGTGCCTGCCACAGCTGTATTTGCTGCCAATGATCAGCCAGTGGACGCTACAGAGCGTTTTGTCTGGGTGTTTAGTGAAGGCAAAGTGAATCGTCGTGCCGTTACAGTTGGGCGCTTAACAGAGCAGGGTATTGAAGTGCTGTCTGGTTTAGTCGCCGGTGATCAGGTGGTGACAGCAGGTGTACAGCAACTGACTGAAAACCAGCAGGTGCGTCCATGGCAACGTGAGCGGGGGCTGTAAATCATGGATGTGGCTCAGTATTTTATTAAAAACAAAACCTCGTCCTGGCTGGTGACCGCTATTTTACTGATAGGCGGCACTATAGCTTATTTTGGCCTCGGCCGGTTGGAAGATCCGCAGTTTACCCTCAAACAAGCCTTGATCATTACATCCTATCCAGGTGCTTCACCTTTACAGGTGGAAGAGGAAGTCAGTTACCCTATTGAAAATGCTATCCAGCAACTGCCTTATGTCGACCATGTGACCTCTATTTCTACCACTGGTACCTCACAAATCATGGTGGAGATGAAAGGGATTTATCGTGCCAAAGAGCTGAAGCAAATTTGGGATGAACTGCGCCGTAAGGTGAATGATTTAAAACCACAGCTGCCGCCCGGCGTGCAGAGCCCGGTGGTAAACGACGATTTTGGTGATGTGTATGGCATGTTGTATGCCGTGACCGGTGATGGTTACTCAGACGAAGAAATTCGCGACTATGTCGATTTTTTACGCCGTGAGCTGGTGCTGGTAGAGGGCGTAGGCAAAGTCTCTGTCAGCGGTCGCCAGCAAGAGCAAGTTGTGGTCGAAATCTCCCGCTCTCGTCTGACTGCTTTAGGCATTCCGCCGACACAAATTGCCAGTTTATTGCAAACTCAGAATGTCGTATCCAACGCTGGAGCTTTGCGGGTAGGGCCAGATCGGATCCGTATTCATCCAACAGGCGAATTTCAGTCGGTGCAGGAACTGGAGCAGCTGATTATCAGCAACCCAGCCGCTAAAGAGCTGATTTATTTAGGAGACGTAGCCAAAGTTTACAAAGATGTGCAGGAAGTGCCGAGCCAGATTTTAAAGTTTGATGGTAAAAACACCCTGACCCTGGGGGTCTCCTTTAGTAAAGGCGTAAATGTTGTCGATATAGGCGCTTTAGTGACACAACGTATGGCCGAACTGGACTATGCGCGGCCTGTAGGCATGGAAATCAATACCATTTATAACCAGCCCGCTGAAGTGGAAGCCTCAGTCGGTGGTTTTGTATTGAATCTGCTGGAAGCTGTGGTCATTGTTATCGTGGTGCTGTTGATTTTTATGGGACTTCGCAGTGGTTTGCTGATAGGGCTTATTTTACTGCTGACGGTACTTGGCACTTTTATTTTTATGCAGCAGATGCAAATTGAGCTGCAACGCGTCTCGCTTGGCGCCTTAATTATTGCTTTGGGTATGCTGGTGGATAACGCCATTGTCATTACCGAAGGGATTTTGATTGGGATGCAAAGGCGCTTAACCATCAGCCAGTCGGCTTCCGCCATAGTCAAACAAACCAAATGGCCTTTGTTGGGTGCAACTATTATTGCTATTACTGCTTTTGCGCCTATTGGTTTATCCAGTGACGCCACAGGGGAATTTGCTGGTAGTTTGTTTTGGGTGTTATTAGTTAGTTTGCTGCTGAGCTGGATTACCGCTATTACCCTGACCCCATTTTTCGCCAGCTTATTTTTTAAAGAAGAACTGAAAGCTGATGCGGACGAGGCGCAGGGGGAACCAGAGTTGTACCGTGGTTTTATTTTCGACGGCTACAAGGCGGCTTTAACTGCCGTACTTCGGTACAGGTTTTTAAGTTATGCTTTGATGATCCTGCTGTTGATCCTGTCTGTTTTGGGCTTTGCCAAAATAAAACAGGTATTCTTTCCTCCATCTAACACGCCGATTTTTCTGGTTGATCTATGGCAACCTGCTGGTACTGATGTACGCCAATCTGACCTGGAAGCTCTAGAGGTTGTGCAGCATTTAAAAAGTCTGGATGGTGTGGAAGCTGTGACTTTAACTTCAGGCCGTGGTGCTGACCGTTTTATGCTGACCTATCAGCCAGAACGTTTTTATGCCGCTTATAGCCAGTTAATAGTAAGGGTAGAGGATAAATCCTTGCTGGCAGGTCGTATGGCCGATCTCAGCCAGTATATTGCTGAGCAACATCCTGGCTTACAACATAAATTAAAACGTTTAGATGTAGGGCCATCAACTGCGGCTAAATTGGAAGCTCGTTTTAGTGGCGCTGATCCTGACGTACTGCGGCAATTGGCTGAGCAGGCCAAAGCTATTCTGGCGCAAGATGCAGGCACCAGGAATTTACGTGATGACTGGAGTAACAGAGTCAAAGTGATCCGGCCACAGTTTAACGAAGCTTTGGCGCGCAGGGTTGGTATCAGCAAGCAGGATATTGACGATGTACTACTAACTCATGTCAATGGCCGTACTGTGGGGATTTACCGTGATGGCACTCACTTATTGCCCATTATCACCAGAGCGCCAGATTCAGAACGGCAAAGTGTCGATGCGTTGGCCGATCTGCAGGTCTACAGTCCTAAGCTAAACCGCTATATTCCGATCAGCCAGGTAGTCAGCAGTTTTGCTCTGGAGTGGGAAGATCCACAAATTATGCGCCGCGATCGCAAACGAACCCTGACTGTGATGGCCGATCATAATATTTTAAGTGATGATACGGCCGCAGCTTTATTGCATAGAATACAGCCTCAGATCGAAGCTATTCCTTTACCTCCGGGTTATACCCTGAGCTGGGGAGGGGAGCTGGAAGCCCAAAACAAAGCACAAAAAGCCTTGTTCAGTTCCTTACCTATGGGTTATCTGGTGATGTTTGTGATCACTGTGCTGCTGTTCAGTTCAATGCGGGATGCACTGGTAATTTGGGCTTGTGTACCTATGGCATTGATTGGCGTCACGCTAGGCCTGTTGGTGGTGAATGTGCCTTTTGGCTTTTTAGCCCTGCTGGGTTTTTTAAGTTTATCGGGCATGTTAGTTAAAAACGGCATAGTGCTGTTGGATCAGATCAAACTGGAATTAACTCAGGGTTTAGCACCTTATCAGGCCGTATTTAACAGCGCCGTCAGCCGGGTTCGTCCTGTGTCCATGGGAGCCATTACCACTATCCTTGGTATGTTACCTTTGGTCACTGATGACTTCTTTGCCAGCATGGCGGTGGTGATTATGTTTGGTTTAGGTTTTGGTACTATCCTGACCTTACTGTTTTTACCTTTGATGTATTGTTCTGTTTATCGGATCCCTTCAGAACACTGATAGTTTTGCGGTATGAATATGGGGGCAGACAGATTGTTTACCACAAACAATCTGTCTGCCCCCTTTTTTCTGTTCTTAGCTATGGCTTGTGTTGGCTGTTAGTGGTAAAAACTGGTTCGATATGAATTAAAGCCCCGAAACGGATCTGTTTAGCATGAAAAAACTCGCCCTTGTTCTGGCGTGCAGCTTTGTCTTCTCTGTTACTGCTGCCGACCATTTGCCGCCTTTGCCTGACTGGCAAGGCGCCAGTTTAAGTTTGATTAAACCAGCCCAGCACCCCTGGGTGACTCCGGCAGAAGTGTCTGATCTGTCGGAAACACCTGACTACGAAACGACCATCAAATATCTGGAACGCCTGGCCGCAAGCACCTCATCAGTCAAGCTGGAAGTGATAGGCCAAAGCCCACAGGGCCGGGCGATTTATCTGGTAAAAGCTGGTACAGATCCCGACATGATAGGGCGGGATAAAAAGCCGGTCCTACTGGCTCAGGCTGGTATTCATAGTGGCGAAATTGACGGTAAAGACGCTGGACTGATGCTATTACGTGACATAGTTCAGGGCGACAAGGCGGATTTATTAAAAGAAGTAAATTTGTTATTTATCCCTATTTTTTCGGTCGATGGTCATGAGCGCAGCGGCAAACACAACCGAATGAATCAACGTGGCCCTGAACTACAGGGTTGGCGTGCTACAGCGCAGAACTTAAATTTAAACCGCGACTACATGAAAGCGGAAGCGCCTGAGATGCAGGCATTACTGAAATTGCTGAACCGTTACCAACCTGATTTATATCTGGACCTGCATGTGACTGATGGTGAGGACTATCAGTACGATATTACTTTTGGTTTTAATGAGCCTTTTGCGGCTTTAAGCCCTAATAGTGCCAGTTGGCTGGCCAGTACATTCCGCCCTGCTATGGATCAGGCGTTAAATGAAGCCGGTCATATTCCAGGCCCTTTGGTGTTTGCGTATGACAGTAAAGATTTCAGTAAAGGCTTGGCTGGTTCTACCTCTAGTCCACGTTTTTCTAATGGGTACGGTGATGTCCGGCATATCCCCACTGTATTGGTGGAAAACCACAGTTTAAAACCCTATAAGCAACGGGTTTTAGGTACTTATGTGTTATTGGAGCAGAGTTTAAAACTGTTACAACAACAAGGTGCTGTGCTGAAACTGGCGAAAAAGGCCGATGAAAATGCACGGACAGAACGCCAGGTTTTAGGCTGGAAAGCCAGTGAAACACCAGACTTTATTCGTTTTAAAGGCGTTGAGGCTGTACAGAAACAAGATCCAATCACCGGGGTTAGCTATCAAACCTGGACCGGTAAGCCTGTCATATTTGAACAATTGCCTGTGTACTGGGAAAAAGAGCCAGCCGCTGAAATTGATGTGCCTAAAGCCTACTGGATCCCACCAGAGCAACAGGAGGTAATTGCCAAACTGGCTTTGCATGGCGTGCAATTTACCAGTTTAAAATCGGCTAAAACCCTACAGTTACAGCAGTTGACTGCAACCTCACACCAATTTGCCACCAAACCTTTTGAAGGTCGTTTTGGCGTAACCGCGGAATTTAGCCGCAACTGGCAAAAAATCCGTTTACCTGCGGGTTCAGTCCGGGTCAGTACGGATCAACCGCTGGGCGCTTTAGCTGTCGCTTTGCTCGAGCCAACGGCGCCAGACTCGTTATTCAGCTGGGGCTATATGCCGGGTATGTTTGAGCGGGTAGAGTATTTTGAAACTTACGCCATAGTGCCGTTGATTGAAACTGCGCTGAAGCAGGATAAAAAACTCAAAGCTGAATTTGACGAAGCCCTGAAGCAGGATAAAAAGTTGGCTGCTGATCCACAAGCCAAACTGCAATGGCTGTATCAACGCTTACCATACTACGATCAACACTATCTGAAATACCCAGTGTTGATTGAGTAAGGCTATGACCCTGTAAGCTGCGTATATAGTCGCGACTGATTGAGCAAGGCAAACAACAGTCGCGTTTTTAATTGCCAGACAAAACGCAGAGACATCAGTCGACGACAACCCTGAAAAGGCTCTTATGATTTATCCTATTGTGATTGCAGGTGGAAGTGGCACCAGGCTATGGCCTTTGTCGCGCAGCCATTACCCAAAACAATTTATTCCGCTGTGTGGCGAACAAAGCATGTTGCAGCAAACCTTGCTGAGATTACATGGTTTATCTCATCAGCCGCCGCTGATTATTTGTAATGAAGATAACAGGTTTATTACAGCGGAGCAGTTAAAGCAGTTAGCACTGCACAATGCCACTATTTTGCTTGAACCCGTCGCACGAAATACTGCGCCAGCTGTTGCGCTGGCTGCTTTTATGGCCCAACAACAAGGTGATGACCCCCTGTTGTTGGTGTTGCCAGCTGATCATCTGATCCTCAATGTTGCTGCTTTTCATGCCGCAGTAGAGCAGGGCATAGCGTTCGCCAATCATGACCAATTAGTCACTTTTGGTGTGATGCCCACGCATGCAGAAACGGCTTATGGCTATATCCGCCGCGGCGATATGATGCCAGAAACTGAAAAGGCTGCGCCTGCTTATCAGGTCGCTGCTTTTGTGGAAAAGCCTGATATTCAGACCGCAGAACGTTATCTGGCCAGTGGTGATTTTTATTGGAACAGCGGTATCTTTTTGTTTAAAGCATCGCGTTATTTGGCACAGCTACATCAGTACAGACCGGATATTTATCAGGCTTGTCAGGAGGCTGTCTCACAACTTAGGGAAGACCTGGATTTTATCCGCATTGATCAGGATGCATTTCACCGCTGCCCGGCAGACTCTATTGATTATGCCGTGATGGAAAAAACCAAAGATGCGGTGGTGGTGCCTTTGGACGCTGGTTGGAATGATGTGGGTGGTTTTGCTGCTTTATGGCAAGTGGCTGACAAAGACGAGCAGAACAATGTGCTGCGTGGCGACGTTTTTACCCATCATTCTCATGATTTATATGTGTATTCTGATGACAAAATGGTGGCGACTCTCGGAGTTAAAGACTTAGTGATTGTCAATACCAAAGATACTGTTTTGGTAGCACATAAAGATCATGCTCAGGATATGAAAGAGTTGCTGAACCAACTGACGCTGGCCAATCGTTCTGAGCTGCATCTGCACCGGGAAGTCTACCGGCCCTGGGGCAGCTATGATTTGATCGACAGCGGGCCGCGTTTTCAGGTGAAGCGTATTCGTGTAAAGCCCGGCGCCAAGCTGTCGGTTCAAATGCATCACCACAGGGCTGAACATTGGGTGATAGTGTCTGGTACTGCCAAAGTCACTATTGATGGGAAAGAGCAATTACTGACTGAAAATCAGTCTGTTTATATTCCAGTGACCGCTGTGCATTCGCTGGAGAATCCGGGGAAAGTGTCACTGGAATTGATCGAAGTGCAGTCTGGCAGTTATTTAGGCGAGGACGATATTGTGCGTTTCGAAGACAGTTTTGGCAGGGTTTGATGGCGCTGGAATTCCAGCGCCCGACTTTCAGTTCATTCTGGCCTGCTCGGTGTTGTGGATTAGGTCGCAGCTTTCATCGCGCTGACAAAAGCAGACAGCTCGCTGAGCAAGGTTTGAGGCTGATGTTGATGTTTTTCAATAATCTGCACTATAGCCGACCCTGAAATAGCGCCTGCTGCACCGCTTTCAATCGCAGCCTTCACATGTTCAGGTTTGGAGATGCCAAAACCCAAAAGCGTAGGGGCTGCGTTGTATTCTTTGAGCTGATTAATCAGGGTGCTGGCGGGCATAGTGGCCTGAGTTTCTGTGCCTGTCACACCGGCTCGGCTCAACAGGTAGGTATAACCACGGCCATAGGAGGCCAGTTCACGTAAGTTCTCGTCTGTGATATTCGGCGGTGCAATAAAAATAGGCGCTATGTCATGTTTCATCGCCGCATTTCTGAATAACTTGCTTTCATGCAAAGGCACGTCGGCAATCAGAATGGAATCGACACCCGCTTGTTGTGCTTGTTGATAAAAATTATCGATACCACGTGCCATCACCAGATTGCTATACAGCAACAAGCCAATAGGAATGTCTTTGTTGTACTGACGAATACGGCCAATCAGCTCAAAACACTGGGCTGGAGTCACACCTGCGGCCAAAGCGCGGATATTGGCGTTTTGGATCACAGGGCCGTCGGCTATGGGGTCGGAGAACGGAATACCCAGCTCCAAAGCGTCGGCGCCTGCATCTATCAAGGTTTTGATAATGTCAAAAGACAGCTCAAGACCAGGATCGCCCATAGTGACGAAAGGTACAAAAGCGCCTTGGTTTTTGGCGGCAAGGCGGCTGAATAACTGCTGATAACGTTGCATAAAAATCTCCTTAGCTGCGCTCTGCCATGTTGTTTGGTTTGATATGGGCTTCGCCAATAATGGAATAAACGTGGTTTAAATCTTTGTCACCACGACCGGATAAGTTGACTAAAAGCACCAGCGGTTCAGTGGCTGCAGCTGCCATTTTTAGTGCGTGAGCTAAGGCATGTGAGCTTTCAAGTGCCGGGATAATACCTTCAGATTTGGCCAGATGCTGGAAAGCGGCTAAGGCTTCGTCGTCGTTAATAGCCACATATTCAGCGCGGCCAATGCTTTGCAGATAAGTATGTTGTGGTCCAACGGCCGGGTAATCTAAACCTGCAGATACAGAATACGACTCTTCAATCTGGCCATCTTTGGTTTGCATAATGGCGGTATAAGCGCCGTGCAAAATACCAAAGCTGCCTGTGCTTAAGGCCGCGCCGTGCTGATGGGTTTCAATACCCATACCACCAGGCTCAATACCAATTAAACGTACGCCTTCTTCTTTAATGAAATCGGCGAACATCCCAATAGCGTTGGAACCACCGCCGACACAAGCCAGCACTGCGTCCGGTAATTTACCTTCAGCTTCAAGGATTTGTTGTTTGGCTTCTTCACCAATCATTTTCTGAAATTCGCGCACTATGGTTGGGAATGGGTGAGGGCCAGCCGCAGTACCTAATAAATAATGGCTGGTGGCATAACTACCTGACCAGTCGCGCATGGCTTCATTGACTGCATCTTTTAAGGTGCCTGAACCTGCTGTGACCGGAATAACAGTAGCGCCCATCAGCTTCATACGAAACACGTTCGGTTGCTGACGGTCAATATCTTTAGCGCCCATATAAATTTTGCAGTTCAGGCCCAATAAAGCGCAGGCGAGTGCTGTGGCCACACCATGCTGACCTGCACCGGTTTCAGCAATAATATCTTTTTTGCCCATACGTTTTGCCAGTAATGCCTGACCCAACACCTGATTAGTTTTATGTGCGCCACCGTGCAATAAGTCTTCACGTTTTAAGTAAATTTTTGCCAGTGGATTAGGCGACACGTTGCGGCATAAAGTCAAAGGGGTAGGGCGACCTGCATAGTCTTTTAACAAGGCCTGAAACTCTGCAATAAAAGCTGGATCCTGTTGTGCATCAACAAAAGCCTGCTCTAATTGCACTAAAGCAGGTACCAGCAATTCAGGTACAAACATGCCACCAAAATCGCCAAAATAGGGGTTTAAATTGAGTTTAGTCATGACTGAATTCTCTGATGTTCACAAAAGCGTGTTGAATTTTGCCCGCATCTTTGATGCCGGGAGCGGATTCGAGGCCTGAATTTAGGTCAACGGCCAGTACCTGATGTTTAAGTGCTGCAATGACATTGTCCGGGCTTAACCCCCCAGCCAGCATCACCTTTTTGTTGAGCAGTTGCTCGTCTAATAATTGCCAGTCAAATTGTTGGCCTGTGCCGCCGGCCTGCTCTGGATGATAAGCGTCCAACAAATAACGGTCGGCATAACGGCTCAGCTCTGGCAGTTTGTGTTGCACACGGTAGGCTTTCCATATTTCTGTAGTTTTTGGCAACAAAGGCCGTAACTTTTGTAAATACAGGTCAGATTCCTCGCCGTGCAATTGCACTGCGGCCAGTTTTAAATCCCGTGCTGTCGCTGCCACTGTCTCTACGGCTTCATCAACAAAAACACCGACATAATGCAGAGCTGGTGCGCCTTGTTGCACAGCTTTGGCTTGTTCGACTGTGACAAAACGTGGTGATTTAGGATAAAAAATCAGACCGCCAAAATAAGCACCCGCGGCGTATACAGCTTTACTGTCTTCGGCTCGCGTTAAACCACAGACTTTATGTTCGCCCCGAATAAGCGAGCGACAGGCATTGGCTAAGTCGTGCTGTGCCATTAACGAGCTGCCCACCAGATACGCATCTGCCACTTTGGCCAGTTGCCGAACCTGCTGCGAGCTGTAAATGCCTGATTCGGATACGATAGTAATACCATCAGGGATCAGGCGAGCCAGCTTGAAACTGGTTTCTAAGTTGGTATCCAAAGTACGTAAGTCGCGGTTATTGATACCAATCAGTTCAGCACCTAAAGCTACAGCCCTTAAGGTTTCGGCTTCGTTGCTGACTTCGGTCAGTATCGTCAGGTTTAAGCTTTTCGCAACCTTTGCCAGTTCCAGATACTCCAGATCATTCAGCACAGATAACATCAAAAGCACGGCGTCCGAACCTTGCAGGCGGCCAAGGTAAATCTGATAGGCGTCGATAATAAAGTCTTTATGCAGCAGCGGTTGATTTACTTTGGCTCTGACTTTTGCCAGATAATCGTAACTGCCCTGAAAAAACTTCTCGTCGGTCAGCACAGAAATACAGTCGGCATATTGACCATAAGCAGCACAAATTTCTTCTAAATCAAAAGGGCTGCGAATTAAGCCTTTTGAAGGCGACGCCTTTTTGCATTCCAGAATAAAGCGTGGGCCTTTTTGTTGCAGCGCTTTTAAGAAATTACGCTGGCTGGGTTGCACCAACTGCTGAAACTGCGCCAGTGGCAGCTTTTGCTTGCGCTCTGCCACTTCCAGTTTTTTGTGATCGATAATAGTGGTTAACACATTAGCCATGACTAAGTTTCCTTAACTGCGTCAATGTCGAAAAAGCCTGGCCTGAAGCTAAATGCTCAAGCACAGATTGGGTGAGCTGTTTTAGATCTTTGCGCTCTTTATCAGCGCCACTGATATACAGCATTGCCGCTACATTCGCCGCCACAGCTTGATTGTGCGCTGTTTGACCAGTGCCTTGTAAAATCGCCAAAGTGGCTGCTGCATTTTGTGTAGGGTTTCCCCCGGCAAGCTCGGACAAGCTTACCGAAGGCAAACCAAAATCAGCAGGCGTCAGTTCAAAGTGTTCAATAGCGCCTGTGCTGGTCACGGCGCTGACGTTAGTCACGCCATGCAAAGCTATTTCATCACAACCACTGCCATGTACGACCCAGGCGGCTTTTACACCTAATTGCTGCAGCGCTTCTGCCATCACTGGTGTTAAGGCCGGATCATAGACACCTAGCAACTGATAATCAGGTTTAGCCGGATTAATCAGTGGCCCTAATAAGTTAAAAATGGTGCGGCTTTTTAATGCTGTGCGCACTGGCATCGCATGCTTAATGCCCGCATGATACAAAGGCGCAAATAAGAAGCTGCTGTTGCACTGACTTAAGGTATTGGCTGCTGTTGCCGGGCTCATTTGAATATGAATGCCCAATTGTTCCAGCAAGTCGGCTGAACCGGACTGAGAGGATACGCTTCTGTTGCCATGTTTGGCCACTGGCAATCCCATACTGGCTGCCACAAGAGCTGCAGTGCTGGAAATATTAATGGTGTTGGAGCCGTCACCGCCTGTGCCACAACAATCTATAGCGCCAGCAACACTAGCCGGAAATTCAGTAGCGGCGGCGCGCATAGCAGCGGCAGCGCCGGCAATTTCATCCGCTGTTTCGCCACGCATTTTCAGCGCCACCAAAAGCGCTGTCAGCAATACAGGTTCCACTTCACCTTGCACAACGGCGCTAAAAAAAGCATGGCTTTGCTCAAAGGACAAAGCTTCACCTTTCAGGCTTTTTTGCACTAATTCTAAAATTGACTGACTCATGCTGTTGCTCCCAAGCTCATTGGGCTTTTCATTAAGTAGTCCAGGCTTTGTTTTAGCAGAGGCTTACCTAAGGTGGTCAGAATAGACTCAGGGTGGAATTGATAGCCCAAAGCTTTGTGCTCTTCATGCACTATCGCCATAGGAATATGTTGATAGGCGGCTATGACTTGCAATGAATTGGGGACTTCAGTCGCCATTAAAGAGTGATAACGCGCCACAGGGAATTGTTTAGGTAAAGCGCCAAACACTGGATGATCACTCAGTTCAATAATAGAGGTTTTACCATGGACTGTTTCACCAGCCCGACCAACCACACCGCCATAATGTTCAACCAGCGCCTGATGGCCTAAACAAATCCCCAGCATAGGGAATTTGCCAGCGCAAAGTGCGATAAGCTCTGGCATTGAGCCTGCTTGTGCAGGTGCGCCTGGGCCTGGTGATAATAACAACACTACAGGCTGGTGTTCCTGCTGCATTTTTTCAAAGATATAAGCAGCAGGCACAGTATTGCGGTACAGCTTTAAGCTAAAACCTAATTGCGCCACTTCATCCACCAGGTTGTAGCTGAAGGAATCTAAGTTATCTAACAGATATACAACGCTCATACAGCAGCTCCTGCAGATTGAATAGCGTTAATCACAGCCTGAGCTTTGCTGCGGGTTTCGTCCGCTTCGGCTTGCGCTACGCTGTCGTACACCACACCAGCGCCGGCCTGAATATAAGCCATGCCGTTTTGCACATAAGCCGAACGGATGACGATGCAGCTGTCAAAATCACCATTGCCTGCCAAATAACCTACAGCGCCACCATAACTGCCACGGCGTTTTTTCTCGACACCACGAATAAGCTCAGCTGCACGCACTTTAGGCGCCCCTACTAAAGTGCCCATATTCATACAGGCCTGATAGGCATGCAAAGCGTCCAGTTCTGGTTTTAAAGTACCAACGACACGGGAGACTAAATGCATGACATAAGAGTAACGGTCGACTTTCAGCAGTTCTTTGACATAACGACTGCCTGGCACACTGATACGGGCTACGTCGTTACGGGCTAAATCGACCAACATTAAATGTTCGGCTTTCTCTTTTTCGTCCTGACGCAGTTCCAGCTCAATGCGGCTGTCTAAGTCGCGGTCAATACTGCCATTGGCGGCAAAACCACGACGGCGGGTGCCTGCTATAGGATAAATCTCTACTTGTGCTGTTTTTGCTTCATATTTCAAAGCCGACTCAGGAGAAGCGCCAAACAGGCTGAAATTTCTGTCCTGCAGGTAAAACATATAAGGGCTGGGATTTTGTTGTTTCAGTTTGGCGTAAGCCGCTTGTGGATCAGGGCAGGGCAGGCTGAAACAGCGTGATGGCACCACCTGAAATACATCCCCTGCCACTATATTGTGTTTCAGTGCTTCGACCTGGGCGACAAAGTCGGCGTCGCTGATATCGACTTTGACTTCAGCTTTGGCTGCTGGCTCTGTTGCTGTTGTTGTATCAGTTGATTGCTGCAATAACTGCTGCAGCTCTGATAAACGCTGACCTATAACAAAATACTGCTGCTGGGCTTGAGTGCCACAAAATACATTGCCAATCAGACGGCTATTGCCGGCCTGATGATCGACCACTAACAAAGTTTCAGCTAGATAAAACAGGTAGTCAGGACATTGGTTTTCAGCGCTAGGCACCTGGGGTAAGTCTTCCACCATGGCCACTAAGTCGTAACCAATAACACCACCTAAAAAAACGGCTAGTGGCTCGTCACTATTGTTCTGCAGCTGTTGTTGCAGTAAACGCAAAACAGTCAGTGAGTTAGGCAGCAATAAGCGGCTTTCTTCATCAAGCAGTGAATCGGCTTTGGCAAACTCTACTTTGAGTTGGTTGGATGACAAATCAAGTTCTGCTTTGCCTTGCAGCAAAGACGCCAGATAAGGCAGCAGGGTTTTACCGTTGTCGGTTAAGGCTTCAATCTGCACCTGCAACGCATTGCATTCAATACGCAGAGCAGCATCAATCAGCATCAGGCTTTTTAAACTGTTTTTACTGTCTATTTCTGCCGATTCAAGTAACAACGCCATTTGGCCCTGACTGGTTAAAGCTCTGAAGCTTTGCAGCGGATCAGGCTGAATGCTCAGGGTTTGACTGAAACTGGCCACTTGCCCTGTGGTGGTAGTTATTTGCTGTAAATTCATGGTTTTCCCTAAAAATTTCAAATAAAAAAGCCCGCATCAAGCGGGCTTTTTGGCTGTATTCGGACAATAGTTGTCCGGCCCGCTAAACAGGAAGTCGCCACCAGTGCCAACGTGTTACTTGAGAATTCATTATGATTTTTCCTGTATTTAAATTTCTACAAAGCTTAAAAAACGAAAAGGCCCGTATCTTTCGAAACGGGCCTGGTTTTATAGCGAATACAACGCCTCCACACGCCCGTTAAGGAGTATGCCACCACCAAATGTGAGTTTGAGTTGTTGTCTGAAATTGCATTGGCTATAAATCCGTTGTTAGTCAGCAACTCGGAAGTGAGTCGCTCTGAAAACGCCTCTATAAAACCCTGAAATCAAATGGCCGTCAAGAGTTGTTTAGTTATAAGTGCAAAAAAATACGTATAAGCGGATAGATGGCTAAAAAGCACCTTGGTGTAGCGCTGCAGAAACCCAAGCTCAGCCAGCGCTTTTGTGGCACAATGACGACCGTTTATTCAGGCAGCCTTCTCATGAAAATTGATTTACACAGCCACACTTATTGCTCAGATGGTGTATTAAGCCCAACCGAACTGGTTGAGCGTGCCGTCAGCAAGGGCGTGGATGTGCTTGCTATTACCGATCACGACACTATTGCTGGCCTGGCTGAAGCCCGCGCCGCTATTGCTGAAAAAAAGCTGCCTTTAACCTTGATCCCCGGTGTGGAAATCTCGACCAGTTGGTACGAGTTTGAAATTCATATTGTTGGTTTACATATCAATACCGATTGTCCGGAGTTTTTACAGCATTTAGCAGCTCAGCAGCAGCGCAGGGTAGAAAGGGCCGAAGAGATGGCGCGTCGTCTTGAGAAAAACAAAATACCGGACGTGCTGGAAAATGTATTAAAAATTGCCAATGGCGCAGCTTTAACCCGCACTCACTTTGCCCGTTATCTGGTGCAGATTGGCAAAGCCAGCTCGATGAATACAGTATTTAAAAAGTACTTAAGCCGCGGTAATACAGGTTATGTGCCGAACAACTGGGTGCCTATGCAGGAGGCTGTGCAGTGGATTTTAGCTGCAGGTGGTACTCCGGTGCTGGCGCATCCGCTGAAATACAAACTGAATGGCCGTTGGCTCACCCGTTTAGCTGAAGAGTTTTCTGCTGCTGGTGGCAAAGCCATGGAAGTGGCGTCTGCTCAAATGACTCCGGTGCAAAAACGTCAGGTTTGGATGCTGTGTCAGAAGTTTGGTTTAACGGCGTCGGCTGGTTCTGATTTTCATCAGGAAACGCCATGGAATGAGCTGGGGCGTCAATTGTATTTTACCGACGATGTCACTCCTGTATGGCATGACTGGCCCTTGCCACAGCCTGAATCAGCACAGCTTTCATCTTGATTTTTAACAAATTTATTGCTATTTCTTAAACATACTTTAGTTAGAAGTGCAGAGAATAAGAAGAGTTTTATGAGCCAGTTTTTTTATGTTCATCCTGAGAATCCACAGCAACGTTTAATTAAACAGGCTGTGCATATTATTCAGCAAGGTGGGGTGGTGATTTACCCTACAGATTCAGGTTATGCGCTGGGTTGTCATATAGGTGATAAAGCGGCGCTTGAGCGTATTTTACAAATCCGTCAGATGAGCGCTGAGCATCACTTTACCCTGATGTGCCGCGATTTTTCTGAGTTGTCTGTGTATGCCAAGGTAGAAAACAGCGCCTTTCGCTTAATCAAAAACCATACGCCTGGTGCTTACACTTTTATTTTAAAAGGCACTAAAGAAGTCCCTAAGCGTTTGCTCAATGAAAAGAAAAAGACCGTAGGTTTACGTATTCCGCAAAACAAAATTGCGCTGGCGCTGTTAGAAGAGCTGGGTGAACCTTTGATGTCGAGTTCCTTAGTGTTGCCTGGCAATGACTTTGCTGAATCGGATCCGGAAGAAATGCGTGATCAATTAGAACGTCAGGTGGATTTAATTATTCACGGTGGCGTGATAGCTGAAAACCACACGACAGTGATTGATTTATCAGAGGATAATCCCGTAGTGATACGTCAAGGTGCAGGCGATAGCAGTGCCTTTGTCTGAGTTCAAGCATAATGTCTGAGCCACTCGCCGACAGCTTTGCCAGCCTGACGATACAGCAGCCTTTGCCGCTGGCTTTTGTTCGCGGCGAAGCTGTGCTGGATAAGCCGGAAGATTTGTATATTCCGCCTGAAGCACTGTCGGTATTGCTGGAAAGTTTTGAAGGCCCGCTCGATTTTCTTTTGTATTTAATTCGTCGTCACCGCTTTGATATTGTCGATTTGCCCATCAACGAAATCACCCTGCAGTATATGGAGTACATTGATTTAATGCAGGATATGAACTTTGAACTGGCAGCAGAGTATTTGTTAATGGCCGCTATGCTGGCGGAGATTAAATCGCGTTTATTACTGCCGCAGCACGACCATAAATCGGATGACGAAACCGACCCCAGAGCTGATTTAGTCAGGCGGTTGCAGGAATACGAAATTATCCGAAAAGCAGCCACTGACGTGGATTTATTGCCACGCCAGGAGCGGGATTATTTTCCTGCCAAAGCGGGTTTGGACGATAACTTCGAACCTTATGTGATTTTGCCTGAAGTGTCGTTGCAGGAGATTTTGTTGGCACTGAAAGACATAGCCAAACGCGCCAAAGATTTTCAGCATCACCAAATTAAAAAAGAGCATTTATCCACCCGCGAGCGCATGAGCAAAATTCTGGAGTTGCTCAAAGGCCGCTCCGACTACCTTGAGTTTGCCGAGTGTTTTGAGTTATCAGAAGGACGGCAGGGTGTGGTGGTGAGCTTTTTGGCTATTTTGGAGCTGGTGAAAGAAAAGCTGATCCAAGTCATTCAGGTAGAAGCTTATGGTCAGATCCACGTGAAATTGGCATAATGGCCAGCGTATTTGAAGCTACAGACTAAGGAGCAGGCATGGCGAAAAAAATTAACGAGCAACAACTGCTGCAGTTAGTCGAAGCCGCTATTTTCGCCTCTGATAAACCTTTGTCTGTGAATGACTTACAAAGTACTGTGCTGGAAAGTTTTGAGTTAACCCGAAAACGTCTGCAGCAGGCTTTAGCGCAGTTGCAGCAGGATTATTTAGGCCGGGGTATTCAGTTGATTGAAACGGCCTCTGGTTTTCGGTTTCAGACCCGTGCTGATTTAAGTGAATACCTGGCGTTACTCTGGCCAGAACGTTCGCCACGTTATTCCCGTGCCGTGCTGGAGACTTTGGCCTTGATTGCTTATCGTCAACCTATTACCCGCGGCGAAATTGAAGAAGTGCGGGGGGTAACGGTTAGCAGTCAGATTATGCGTACTTTGCTCGACCGTGGTTGGGTCAAAGTGGTAGGGCATAAAGAAGTACCTGGTCGTCCTGGTTTGTATGCCACGACGCCGACATTTTTAGATTATTTTGGCTTAAAGGATTTAAGCGATTTACCTGCTCTGGCCGAGTTTCAAGCAACGCCGGATTTTTTTAACCCAGTCGTGATGACTGAAGAGATACATTAAATCATGAGTGAAAAACTACAGAAAGTGCTGGCGCGATCCGGTGTTGGATCCCGCCGCGAGATGGAAGAATACATCAGTGCTGGACGTGTGACTGTGGATGGCAAAGTGGCGTCATTAGGCGACCGTATTAATGCAAATCAACAAGTGCGGGTCGACGGCCATCCGGTCAAAATTGCAGCTGAAGCTGAACAGGTATGCCGCGTTATTGCTTATCACAAACCGGAAGGCGAAATTTGTTCGCGTATCGACCCTGAAGGTCGTCCTACTGTATTTGACCGCCTGCCAAAAATTAAAGACTCACGCTGGATTGCCATTGGCCGTTTAGATATCAATACCAGCGGTTTATTGCTGTTCACCACAGATGGTGAAATGGCCAACCGTTTAATGCATCCGAAGTTTGAAGTAGAACGTGAATATGCGGTACGGGTATTTGGTGATGTCAACGATGCAATGATCCAGAAACTACGTTTAGGCGTGGAGCTGGAAGATGGTAAAGCCAACTTCAAAAAAATTAAAGCTATGGGCGGTGAAGGCATTAACCGCTGGTTCCATGTGGTGTTGACTGAAGGTCGTAACCGTGAAGTTCGCCGTATGTGGGAATCACAAGGCGCTGTAGTGAGCCGCTTAATTCGTATTCGTTACGGTGATTTGTTATTGCCTAAACATTTACCCGCCGGTGGTTATGCCGAATATCCGCTGGAAGATGTGAACTACTTACGTAAGCTGGTGCATTTATCGGCTGAAACTGAAAGTTTAATGAAACCGGAAGACCGCGACGAACGTCGTCGCCGTATGGCAGGCATTAAGCGTGCAGTACGTAAGCATCAAATCATGGTGCAGTCGGGTGTTAAACCTGAAGTGGTGAGAGCAGAAAAAGCAGCGGCAGCAGAAAAAGCCAAAGCGAAAAAGCCAAAACAAACTCAGAAAAAACGTACCCGCATCTAATCCAGTCCTGTTTTGGGTCAGAGCAAACACTCTGACCCAAACTAAATTCTGCTTTATTTCATTCAGTTAGCATTAATTTATCTGGTCGGACATCAAAATGACATCTTTAGGCGTCTAACTAAATACCTGCGTTAAATTTGAAGCCTGAGGAGAAGTGCAATGAATGTATTAGAGCTGAAATTAGGCATGGTTTGCCAAACCAAAAAAGGCATAGGTGTAGTGAGTTGGATTGATGCACAGGACAGAGCTGTGTATTTGTCTGATCTGGATAATAAAGATCAGCATATAGCCGTCTCTTTTGATGATCTGCAGGACGAACCTCAGTTGCATCAAAAAGCGGATATTTATTACTGAGAGTTCATTCCACTCTGCTCACAAAAGCCCGCCTGCTTATGCCGCGGGCTTTTTTTACAGAATTTTCTGCTTGGCCATTTTTACTTCGATTCTGATTTGCCAGAGCTGCTATACAGTTCCTGCCTGAATTGATACTGTAGTTTGCATCAATACTTCAGAGACAAACCAATGAAAACCATAGGGTTAATAGGCGGCATGAGCTGGGAGTCGACTATTCCTTATTACCGTCAGATCAATCAGCGTATTAAGCAGCGATTGGGTGGTCTGCACAGCGCCAAAATCATTTTATACAGTGTGGATTTTGCCGATATTGAAGCGTTAGCGCAGCGGCGACTGGGACAAAGCCGGTGAGTTGTTAGCTGATGCTGCACTTAAGCTACAGGCTGCTGGTGCTGGTGCTGAGTGCATCGTGCTTTGTACCAATACCATGCATAAAGTGGCTGCGGCCATAGAAGCTGCTGTGGCTATTCCACTGTTGCATATTGCTGATGCGACGGCTGAAGCTATACAACAAGCTGGCCTTAACAAAGTCGCTTTGTTAGGCACCCGTTTTACCATGGAGCAGGATTTTTATAAAAAACGCCTGACAGAGTCTTATGGTTTAGAAGTACTGGTACCGGACGAAGAGGGCAGGAACCTGGTGCATCAGGTCATTTATCAGGAGTTATGCCTCGGGATAGTGAAGCCGGAGTCACGCCAGCAATATCAACAAATTATGGCGGATTTGGTGACTCAAGGCGCAGAAGCTATTATTTTAGGCTGCACTGAAATAGGTTTATTGGTCAGTAGCGAAGATTGCGCTGTGCCGTTATTTGATACCACAGCTTTGCATGCACAAAAGGCTGCAGACTACTCTTTACAATAAAAAGCGGCAGTAGAAGGAATTGATGATGTTGTATTTATACCTTGAAGTGGATTTGTCGGACGATGATGCCGATTTAGACGAAGTCGCACGGGATTGTGGTCACACCCTGGAACATCCGAAACTTGCTGACTGGCATTTATTAGGCGTGACCCACTGGCATGGGCATGCTTGCCTGGAATTTCAGCTGGAGATGACAGAGGCCATAGTGCAAGCAGAACTGCATAGGCTTATCAGTGATATCAAAGTGCAGATCTCACACCCTGCTGTGTCGGCCAGCCGCACTATGCTGGTCAGTGATAAACAAGAAAGTTAGCTTTTTAAATCGATACGCTGGTGAATATTGTGCCACTCGTCCGGGAATTTGCCCTGTAGCACATAAGAAAAGGCGATAAGCTCGGCGATGATGATATAGAGCTCTTTGGGGATATCGCTGCCAAGCTCAATACGTTGCAGCACTTTTACCAGCTCTTCATCCTCATGCACCAGAACGCCATGTTCTTTGGCTGTGGCAATAATATCCTGTGCCAGTTCGCCATGGCCTTTGGCAACAATCTGCGGTGCATTTTTACCGTCATAAGCCAGAGCTACTGCGCTGGCGTCTATGTCTATGCTATCAGGGGTTTTAGTCACGTCTTTCATCTGTATCCTAGAGAGCGTGTTAACGTTTCGAGATTAAATTTTGTTCGCTCTGGCGCCGCTTTGAACGCGAAACGAGGAGCGAAGTTTAGTTATTCTAAATGAGCGACGAGTGACAAAGTTCAGGGCGCCGCCAGACGAACCCGAAGGGCAGCGCCTGGCCGGCCTTTCTGCTGCGTTAGCACTCGTTTATGTAGAATAACTACACTGCACTCGCGCTGCCTTGCATAAAAACCGGCCAGA
Source organism: Rheinheimera soli (assembly GCF_021290985.1). Classification (GTDB taxonomy): domain Bacteria; phylum Pseudomonadota; class Gammaproteobacteria; order Enterobacterales; family Alteromonadaceae; genus Pararheinheimera; species Pararheinheimera soli. The sequence continues at coordinate 121,910 of NZ_JAJOYU010000001.1, read as the reverse complement.
CTGCTGCAAAAATAACCCTGAAACGTCAACACGCTCTACACCCGAATGGCCAGCAAGCTGGTGGTTTTAGGCATTAAACTATCCGGAATTTTTCCAAGCTGACAATGGGCTTCTGTCACCTCTATACCTTGAGCTTTGCATCTGTCTTTTAACAGCGGCAGGTATTTTTCGGCTAATAACTTCAGCATGGTGGTGTCGGTATACAACTGCAACGACAAGGACGAGCCAGATAACTTGCTGATCGCCAACAACTGCCCCAGCTGTTTTAAATCAAACTTCATCGACAGCTGCCACTGGGTTGATTTACCTTTGCCTTTTTCCTGCTCTTCTTCTTGCTGTGTTATGGCTATCTGGCAAAAGTCAGATACCTGCTGATTCTGGATCGGCAAGGTTAAGAAGATCTGCTGCAACGGGTCTTTGCTTTGTTGTTCAAGCGTAGCTAACTGGGCTTGTTGCAATGACGAGCTTTGACTGGATAGTTGCTTTAGCAACTGGCTGCTTTGAGTTTGATCGAGCTGTGCAACAAATTCCTTCAACTTATGATCTTTGTTTGGGCCTTTGTCATTTTGCGGCAGACTTTGCCCCAAGCGGCCCAATAATAACTGAATGGCGACGGCTAAGGTGCCTGCTGCAGTTTGCGGCATAGTGACATTTTGCAGCGGATTAAATTGCAACAAGGCCTGCAGTTGGGCTGGCAACTGAGTCAGATTGGTCAGCTTGCTGGCATCAGGTTGACTTTGCCGCACCAGTTGTAAAATGGCCTTCACTGCTTCCGGTAACTCTGGTACTTCAGCCAGATTTTCCCATTCTGGATTAAGCATCGGCAGTAATTGCCGCCAGGCCTGATTGAGCACAGCTGGCTCTATTTGCGGTTTTATAAACTTTGTCGCTTCGACTGAACCTGACACAGCCTGGCTTGGTTCTGTTTTAGAGCTTTGCAATTGCAGCACTTTGGGCTGAGGGTCTATCTGTATGGTTTTTTGCTCAGGGATAGCTTTGAGTTGTAACTGGCCTTGTGGGGTGAGTTGCAACTGATACTGCGGATCGGCCAGTTGTTGTTTCATCGCCAGCGGTATGGGCAGCTGTTTTAACTCGTTTAAACTCAATACAGTGCCAGATGCTGCGTTGGTCAGCTGTGGCAATACCAAAGGCAAAACCCGTTGCTGCACTGCAGCGGATAACGGAATAATAGTTTGCTGCTGCGCTGAGCCTGCTGCTGGTGTTTTTGTCGGTGCTGCAGTCGGTGACGATACAGCAGGCTGTGGCTGAGTTTTTATCTGGCCTGATGTGGGTTCGCTTTTCAGCGGAACAGTCAGTAATTCAGGTGCTTTTGCAGATAATGGGCCAGAGTTTTTGCCCTGAGTGGTATCAACCGAATGTGGCAGCAAGGCAGCTTTTGGCAACACCAGGCTTAATTGCCCGGCCTTTAACTGCAGCTTAGCATCCAGCCATTGGCTTGGTGGCAAGCTTTGCAACGCTGCAGGTAAGGGCAACTGAACTTTATTTTGCCCCAACTGCAAAATCAGTTGTTGATCCTGACGCTGAATTTGTACCTGCACTTGCACGACTTTGGCCAGATTGGTGCTTGCCTGCGTGTGCAGCTGGGCTGCTGATTGAGTGTTCAGTTGAGTGGTGAGCTGAGTACTGAGCTGGGAGCCTGGTTGAGTCGATATTTGCGCACTGAGTTGTGTCACTAGCTGTTGCAATTGCGGCTGAGTTAACTGCACCGGCATAGGCTGAGGGCCGTTCTGACTGAGTTTTAACTGCAGCTGGCCAGATAACGCCTGAGTCAATTGCACCATGAGCTGACCTTGCAAGGCCGGTAAATTCAGTTTGGCATCCTGAATAAGCACCATGCCAGCAGGGGTGTGCAGCTTTAACTGGCCTATGCCATCTTTGCCAATATTTAACAGCGCCTGATAGTTGTGTTCTTCCACCAGCACAGCTGCGGGCACAGACCCTTTGGTTTGGGCACTTAACGCGCTATCTATCGTTATCTGGTTCACTTATAGTCAGGTCCATTGTTGGTCATCAGGCATAGTTGCACAAATATATCGGCAGTTGTGGTTTTGATCTGAAACATTAATTTCGACAATGCCTGCGGTTTCAAGGTTATAGCGCATTCGTATTCTATTGCCAATATGCTAAGATGCCGCGACTTTTTTTGGGAGTTTGCCCTTTGTCGATAATTTTGGCCGCCGAAGCACTAAGCTGTGTCCGCCAGGACAGAGTGTTATTTGAAAACTTAAATTTTCAGTTAAGTGCAGGGCAAGTGCTTTATATTCAAGGAAAAAACGGAGCTGGTAAAAGTTCGCTGTTGCGACTGCTGGCCGGTTTGAGCTTGCCTGAAGACGGTCAGATTTTATTCCACGGTAAACCTCTAAGCTCTGTGGCTGAGTTTTTTGCAGAACAGTTGCTGTTTATCGGCCATCAGAGTGGCATTCATCCTCAACTGACCGCCTTACAAAATTTAGCTTTCTGGTCGGCTTTAACCGAACAGCAGGTGGCCGATCCTTATCAGTTATTAGGCTCTTTAGGCTTAGCTGGTTTGGAAGATATTCCTTGTTTTATGCTCTCTGCCGGTCAGCAGCGCCGTGTCTCTTTGGCTCGATTGTGGTTTACAACTAAACCACTGTGGATACTGGACGAACCTTTTACCTCCTTGGATCAGCAGTTGATTGCCAAACTGGAACAGCATTTTTTACAGCATCTGTCGGCAGGCGGGGTGATTGTTTTGACCAGTCACCAGGCCTTGTCCGCTTCTTACCCACAGCTTCAGGCGATAGAACTGGAGTACAGATGGTGATGTGGCGCTCTTTAATCAAACGCGAATTACAATTGCTGGGTCGGCAAAAGGCCGACTGGTTAAATCCGCTGGTGTTCTTTTTATTGGTGCTGAGCTTGTTTCCGCTGGGGATTGGACCCGAACCCGGTATGCTGAAACAAATAGCACCAGGTTTAGTCTGGATAGCAGCGCTTTTGAGTGTGTTGTTGTCGGCTGAACGCTTATTTAAAGATGATTACCGTTATGGGGTGATAGAACAGTTGGTGGCAGGACGACAAGGTTTGTTCAGTTATGTCACGGCGAAAATTTGTTGCCACTGGTTATCGACCGGTGTGCCCTTAATTCTGGTGTCGCCTTTAATTGCAGTGTTGCTTGGGCTTGACTGGCAAAGCTGGCAGGTTTTAATAGTGACCCTGATACTGGGGACTCCCGTATTAAGTTTATTGAGTGTATTGGGTGCTGCATTAACTATGGCCGCAGATAAAGGAGGTATATTGCAGGCTCTGATTATTTTACCTTTGTATATTCCACTGCTGATTTTTGCCAGTGGGGCTATGGAAGCCGCAGCAACAGCTTTGCCTTATACAGGGCAGCTTGCTGTACTGCTGGCCTTTTTATTATTTGCCTTAGCGCTGGTGCCTCTGGCCGTGCGTCAGGCACTTCGAATGAATGTGGGGTAGTATGTTCCGTTGGTTAGATCCTTACGCCAAACCTGAAACTTTGTACCATCTGTGTGGCCGCTTATTGCCTTATTTGATGGGACTGGCGGTATTTACCTTAGTGCTGGGCAATATCTGGGGCCTGGCTTTTAGTCCTGCTGATTATCAGCAAGGCGATAGCTACCGCATTATTTATATTCATGTGCCTTCGGCCATTTGGTCCATGGGCGCATACAGCAGTATGGCGATTGCTGCTTTTATTGGCTTAGTCTGGCAAATCCGGGTGGCGCAATGGGCCGTATTGGCCATAGCTCCTATAGGTGCTGTGTATACCGCTATTGCATTAATAACCGGAGCCGCCTGGGGCAAACCTATGTGGGGCACCTGGTGGGTATGGGATGCTCGTTTAACCTCTGAGCTTGTATTGCTGTTTTTGTATTTAGGTGTCATTGCGCTAGCTGGTGCTTTTTCAGAAGCGGCGCGTGGTATTAAAGTCGCGTCTTTGCTGGCAATAGTGGGGGTGGTGAACTTACCTATTATTCACTTCTCGGTGGAGTGGTGGAATACGCTGCATCAAGGCGCCACTATTACCAAGTTTGCCAAACCTTCGATTGACCCTTCGATGTTATGGCCACTTTTGGTCAGCCTGTTAGGTTTTGCTTTGTTGTTAGCTGCGCTCACCTGTTTACGATTACGCAGTCAAATTTTGATGTTTGAACAGCACAGACCCTGGGTACGACAGCTGGTTGAGTCAAAAAATGGGGAGCAGAACTAATGGCTTTTACATCCTGGGCAGACTTTTGGGCCATGGGCGGTTACGCGCTTTTTGTCTGGTTATCTTTTGGTAGCACTTATGGATTGCTGCTTGGCCTGTGGTGGTACAGCAAGCGGCAACATAACAATATACAACAACAAATCCGCGCCAAAGCAGCGCGGGAGCAACGGGTGCGGCAACATCAGGAGAGAGAGAAGTAGATGAATCCGAGACGTCAGAAACGCTTAGTGGCTGTAACGGCCTTTGTGTTGTTGTTAGGTGGTGCTATAGGCGCCATGCTGTATGCATTGCAACAAAATATTGATTTGTTTTATACGCCCAGCCAGTTGATAGAGGGCATAGGTGATAAAAAAGTAAAACCTGAAGTGGGCCAGCGCCTGCGTATAGGTGGCATGGTCGTCAAAGGCTCGGTACGCCGTGTTCCTGACTCGCTGAAAGTCAGCTTCGATTTAGTCGACACAGGTCCTATAGTGACAGTGGAGTACGAAGGCATACTGCCGGATTTATTCCGTGAAGGGCAGGGCATAGTAGCGCAAGGTGTGCTGGTGGATAAAACCACCATACTGGCCTCAGAAGTGTTAGCCAAACATGACGAAGAGTATATGCCGCCCGAAGTGGCTGAAGCGATGAAGGGTATTAAGCATGTACCGCCATCACAATTGTATAAAGAGTCTGATAAAGGTCAGCAGCCATGATTGCAGAATACGGTCAACTAGCGCTGACGTTTGCGTTTTGTATTTCTCTGGCTTTAGCTGTGGTGCCATTGTATGGCAGCTTTAAAGGCAATCAAATTGCTTTAGAGCTGGGTAACCCGCTGGCCTATGCACTATTTTTTCTGACTGCCTTTTCATTCTGGGCATTGTCTTACGCCTTTTGGGCCAACGACTTTACTGTCGTTTATGTCGCCAGCAACTCGAATTCTTTATTGCCTTGGTACTACCGCTTAACGGCTGTCTGGGGCGGACATGAAGGATCTATGCTGTTATGGCTGCTGGTTTTGGCGGGCTGGACAGCTGCAGTTGCCTTGTTTTCCCGCAGTTTACCTCTGCAGTTTCAGGGGCGTATTTTAGGTGTGATGGGCTTAATAGCTGTGGGTTTTTATGCCTTTGTGCTCTTTATGTCCAACCCTTTTATGCTCAGTCTGCCGTATTTCCCGGTTGATGGTCGTGACTTAAATCCGCTGTTGCAGGATTTTGGCATGATCATTCATCCGCCTATGCTGTATATGGGCTATGTAGGTTTTGCAGTGTCTTTTGCTTTTGCCATAGCGGCGCTAATGGGCGGCAAGTTTGACAGTACCTGGGCACGTTGGGCCAGACCCTGGACTTTAGCGGCATGGATGTTCTTAACTCTGGGCATTATGCTTGGCAGCTGGTGGGCTTATGCTGAATTAGGCTGGGGCGGCTGGTGGTTCTGGGATCCGGTTGAAAACGCTTCTTTTATGCCATGGCTGGTGGGGACTGCGCTTATCCACTCTTTAGCTGTAACAGAAAAACGCGGTACCTTTAAATCCTGGACTGTGCTGTTGGCCATAGGCGCCTTTTCGCTCAGCTTATTAGGTGCCTTTTTAGTACGTTCAGGCGTGTTGGTCTCTGTGCATTCTTTTGCGGCCGATCCGGATCGTGGTTTGTACCTGCTTGCATTTTTACTGGTGGTAGTGGGTGGTTCGTTACTGCTTTACGCCATTCGGATGAACTCAGTACGCAGTCAGGCCCGTTACGAATTGTTTTCCCGTGAAGTGCTACTGTGGGGCAATAATATTTTCCTGTTAACCGCGACCTTGGTGGTGTTATTGGGCACTTTGTTCCCGTTGGTGCATAAAGAGCTGGGTTTAGGTTCTATTTCGATAGGTGAGCCGTTTTTTAATCAGCTGTTTTATTACCTGGTGATCCCTTTTTCATTATTGCTGGGCTTAGGCCCCTGGGTGCGCTGGAAACAGCAGCAAGTCCAACCTTTGCTAAAGCCGATGAGTTTAGTGGCTATCGCCACTTTAATTCTGGCCTTGGGCACTATGGCGGCAACCCAAAGTATTCAGGCTAATTTAGCTTTATTAGGGTTGTTGTTGGGAGCCTGGGTTGGTTCATCCGCTATTTTTGAGTTGCTGCAGCGTTTGCAGCAATTTGGTTCGATCAAACAAGGCTTAACTAAACTCAATGCCAGTCACTTTGGCATGACGCTGGCGCATATTGGTTTTGCTGTGCTGGTGGTTGGGGTTGCTATGACCAAAACCTACAGCGTAGAAACCCAGGTCCGAATGAAAGCTGGCGATCAGGTCGAACTGGCTGGTTATCAGTTTAAGCTGGTGGAAGTCTATGATTTAAAAGGTCCTAACTACAGCGGCGAAGCAGCTGAGCTGGATGTCAGTTACCAGGGCGACTACGTCACGCATTTGCATGCAGAAAAACGCTTTTATACAGTGCAGCGCAGCGTAATGACCGAAGCCGCAGTACATGCTCGTTTAAGCCGTGACTTGTATGTCGCTTTGGGTGAGTCGCTTTCCGAAGACAGCTGGGCTTTAAGTTTGTATGTGAAGCCTTTTGTGCGCTGGATTTGGTTGGGTGGTTTACTGATGTCGCTGGGCGGATTAATAGCGCTTTGTGATAAGCGTTATCGCCGCCGCAGCACGTCCGTCGAACAGAAGGACACTGCTGATGCGTAAACTGGCATTTTTTATCCCATTTGTGCTCTTTATTGGTTTGTCGGTATTTTTGTTCAGTGGCTTGTTTTCTGATCCTATGGAGCGTGAGTCCTCGGTATTAAATAAACCACTTCCGGCATTTACCTTACCTGATCTGCAGCAGCCGGATAACCTCTGGACTGCAGAGAAGCTTAAAGGTAAGCCTTATTTGCTGAATGTCTGGGGTACCTGGTGTGTGACCTGTAATGCAGAGCTGGCTTATCTGACCGAACTGCGTGAGCAGGGTGTGATGATTGTAGGTTTGTATTATCAGCAACCCAGCGATGCCGCTTTTGGCGAGGTGTTTAACCTGGCAGCACTGCAACAGGAGGTGGCACTGAAGCTGGAACAGCAAGGCGATCCGTACCAGTGGAATATTCTGGATAAAGACCGCACCCTGATTTTTGATTTAGGGGTCACAGGTGCGCCGGAAACCTTTTTGATCGACGCCAAAGGCATTATTCGTTATCACCATATAGGTGATATTAATCCGCAAGTCTGGCAACAGAAGCTGGCCGCGGCTTATCAAAGTTTAGAGGAGTAGGGCATGAAAGCATTTTTTCTAAGCCTGCTGTTGTTCACTGCAACAGCCCAAGCCTCACAAGCTTTGATCGAGTTTCAAAGCCCAGAGCAGCAAGCTTTGTTTAAAGAGCTGACTCAGGAATTACGTTGCCCTAAGTGTCAAAACCAGAATATTGCCGACTCCAATGCTGTAGTGGCTGTGGATATGCGCAATAAAACGTTGGAGCTGGTGCAGCAAGGGCAAGACAAAGAGCAGGTGCTGGAGTATATGAAAAGCCGCTATGGCGATTTTGTGCATTACCAGCCACCACTGAATAAATTTACGCTGATTTTATGGTTGTTACCTGCATTAATGGCTTTTGGTCTGGTGCTGGTATTGCTGCTGCGACGCAAAGCAGAACGCAATGCTGTGGCTATGGAGTCTGGCGATAAAGCTCAGCCACAGCAGCAATTAGAGCAACAACTAGACCAGCTGATTGAGCAGTACAGGAGAAAAAGCTGATGCTGATGTCGTTAAGTTTTGCCGGCGCGTTAATGCTGGCACTTATTGTCTTGTTACTGCTGTTTTTTCGTCGCAAAGGCGCAGGAGCTCAACTAAGTCCTGTGGTTCAATTTGAAGAGAAACTGCAGCTGTTGTCTCAGGCGCGGGATAATGGAGAATTAGCCGAACAGGACTTTACGCTGGCGGCTGCTGAATTAAAAACTCAATACTTGCAGCAGCAACAAAATCAGCAGCGGGTTTCAGGATCTGCAACTGGCTGGGTTTTGGTAACCAGTGTTCTGGTGTTATTAGGTACAGTATGGCTTTACAGCCTGACCGGTCATTTTACCGCGCTGCAAAACTGGCAAACTGCGCAGCAACAGCTGCCAGAGTTCGGTGAGCGTGCGCTTTTAAATAAAGGTGAACCTTTAACTGAAGAAGAAATTAACTTGTTTGCTTTGGCGCTTCGCACCAAGATCAGTAAAGAAGGCGATGACGCAGTAGCCTGGTTTGTGATTGGCCGGATCTGGTTATCCAAAGGCATGTTAGATGATGCCATTGAAGCTTTTGAAAAGGCGCTGGCTTTAACGCCGAACCGTATTAATGTGTTGATCAGCTACAGCCAGGCCTTGTTAGTGGCTGCTGGTGATGAAAATCTGGCGAAAGCGGCACGCAGTTTGTCTGCTGTGTTGCAGCAGGATCCGGATAACGCAGATGCGCTATCTATGCTGGCTATGGTGGCTGAAGAGCGGGGCGATAAAGAACAGGCACAGCAAGCATGGAAATTATTGTTGCCTAAGCTGGAGACCAATGACCCACGCTATGCGCTGGTGCAGCAAAAGCTAGGGCTGACACCTGCTCAGGAGCAAAACACCATAGCACAAGTATCAGGTCGTCAGGTCAGTATCGAATTAACCATCAGCCCTGAATTAGCCGAGCAATACAAAACCGGTACTTTGTTCGTATTTGCCAAAGCTGTGGCTGGGCCGCCTTTGCCTTTGGCTGTGCAAAAGCTGGCGGTATTTAGTGGTACTCAGACCATAACATTGAGTGAAGCTCAGGCGATGCAGCAAGGCTGGACTTTAGCCAACGCAGATCGTATTCAAATCAGTGCCCGTTTGTCTTTATCAGGCCAGGTGCTGAATGATGAAAATGGTCCGCAGGTACAGTCTGACGAACTCAGTTTTGACGAATCAGCACTTCGTCTTAGCCTGAGCTTGCTGCCTTAATACAAGCTGAAGTTCAGTAAAAAAAACGCTTCAAATTGATGCTTAAATAAGCAAAAGGTCATGCTCTGGCCTTTTGCTTCCCCCTTCTGTCCTGTTGCCTCTTTTCATTTGATCTGCAATAGGCTATAACACGGCAGCTAAAAAACTATGTCCTGCTGTTTTGGCCCCTGTAATAGAGGCTTGCGAAGGATGTATTTACTCCAAACCATAATTAAAATAAACCCACAATCTAGGATTACGTTATGAATCAACCGCCAGCTTCGGGGACTTTATTCGGTCATCCGAAAGGACTCTTCCTGCTTTTTTCCACAGAAATGTGGGAGCGTTTTTCCTACTACGGGATGCGCGCTTTACTTATTCTGACTTTAGTTGCCGCCACTGAATCCACTAACCCGGGTTTCGGCCTGAGTAATGGCGATGCATTATTACTTTATGGTTACTACACAGGTTTGGTCTATGCCGCTACTTTGTTTGGTGGTTTGATTGCAGACAACATGCTAGGCCAGCGTAAATCTATTATTTTGGGTGGCGCTTTAATGGCCATTGGCCAGTACACTTTGTTTGCTGCCACACCACACAGCATGTCGCTGTTTTATGTAGGTTTAGGCTTTATTATTGCCGGTAACGGTTTATTTAAACCAAATATCTCTGCCATAGTGGGTGATTTATATCCGCAAGGCGATGCACGTCGTGACGGCGGTTTCACTATTTTCTATATGGGTATTAACTTAGGTGCTTTTATTGCGCCTTTAGTCACCTCTTCTTTAGGTGAAAGTGATGCATTCGGCTGGCGTTATGGTTACTTGGCTGCCGGTATTGGTATGACCTTGTCTGTGGTTATTCAGCTGTTGTTTGCTCAAAAGTACTTAGGTGATTTAGGTAAAGTGCCAGGCCGTATTTCATCCCGCAATGCTTCAGGCACGCCAACACCTTTAACTAAAGTAGAATTTGACCGTTTACGTGTGGTGTTATTCCTGTTTGTGTTTGTCACTATGTTCTGGTTGGCCTTTGAGCAAGCTGGTGGCTTAATGAGTTTGTTTGCTGCTGAGCATACCGATCGTATGGTAGGTGCTTTTGAAGTTCCTGCAGGTTGGTTCCAGTCATTAAACCCTCTGTTTATCCTGATGTTTGCACCACTTTTTGCCTGGTTATGGGTAAAGCTGAATGCGATGAACAAACAACCTGATGCACCTATTAAAATTTTGTTTGGTATGTTGCTGACCTCTATCGGCTTTATTTTCCTGATCGTGGGTGTATTTGAGATGCAGGTGAACCCTTCAGCTAAATCCAGCATGATGTGGTTAACTTTAGCGTTTTTATTCCATACCTTAGGTGAGCTGTGTATTTCTCCTGTGGGCTTGTCGTTAATGACCAAGCTGGCTCCGGTGAAATTAGCTTCTCTGGTGATGGGCGTGTGGTTCCTGATGCCTGCTGTAGCTCATTATCTGGCTGGTTTTGTTGGCGCTTATTCAGATACTGCCGGTGACAACAATGCAGTGGTTGAGTTCGCCGCATCCTTTGGTGTACAGGCCGCTCACGCCGGTTTATTGGTGGTGTTTGGTGGTATAGCTGTCGCACTGGTATTTTTTGCCGCCTTGCTGTGGATGTTGTCCGGTACTTTAGTACGCTGGATGCATGGCGCTGAGCGTATGCAAAGCTAAAGCTGCAGAGCTATAAATAAAGGCCAGACGGAGAAATCCTCTGGCCTTCTTTTTTGGAGTGGAAGATGAAATTAGTTTATGTGTTGTGTGGCTTGCTGAGTTTTCAGCTCATGGCGGGCACCCTGAACTGGCAAAGAAAAGCCGATCTGTTAATTCCGGTCCAGGAAATTTATCCGGCAGTATTTCAGGGCGAAATTTATGTTGCGGGTGGCCTGAGTTCTGAACTGCCAAAACAGCAGGGCCAGATGACAGATGCAGTGCAAATTTACAATGCAAAAAGCAATACATGGCGTTATGGCCCTGCGTTGCCTGAAGGGCGCCACCATGGTCAGTTGGTGGCTGTAAAGGAGCAGTTGTTTTTATTTGGTGGTTTTACTCAGGCCAATGGCGGCAACTGGAGTGCCAGTGCTGATGTACTGAAGTTGGATCTGCAACAGCAGCGTTGGTTAAAGGTTGCCAGTTTGCCACAGCCGTTAAGTGAGACCGTCAGTTGGGTGCTTGAAGATAAAGTTCATTTGCTTTCTGGTCGCTCGCCTGCGACTGAAGCAAATGGTCAGTGGCAGGACCAGGGCGATGTGGCTATACATTGGGTTTTTGATCCGGACAGCTTAACAACGGTAACTGCGCCAGCAGTACCACAAGCTAAAAATAGTGCTGCAGCAGTGGTCTATGACTCAAAAGGTTATCTGCTGGGCGGACGGCAAGTGCAGGCTGGCAATAAAGCTGATGTACATAGTTTTGACGCAAAAAGTCAGCAATGGCTGGCGTTAGCACCAATGCCGGAAGCTCAGGCTGGCTTAGCCTCAGCAGTGCTCAATGGCAGGCTATGGGCACTGGGTGGTGAGTTTTTTCAGCAGGGAGGTGGCGTATTTAGCAAAGTATGGGCTTATTCTTTTACTGAAAAAAGTTGGCAGCAGCAGGGAGATATGCCAATACCACGTCATGGCTTAGGTGCTGTTGTCATGGATAACAGTATTTATGTGATAGGTGGTGCAGCAGCTGTGGGTTTAAAACAGAGCAGTGCTGTGCTGGAAGAGTTGACGGTGGTTCAATAAGAGTGGTTAAGGCTTAACTAAAAGGCCAGCAGTGGCTGGCCTTTGTTATGTTTGCTTGTTATGGCAAATATTCATCCAGATAAGCTTCGTCTTCTTCAGCTTTTTTCGGTGGATTGCCGTCGTAGACTTTAAATTCAACCCGCTGGAAATAAGCTTCTTTAATGAAGGCGTATGGGTCTACTGATTCGTTCAGCAACTGTTCCATCGACATCATTTGCTCACGACCATCCAACGCAGACAGAGTAAAACGAGTGATTGTCAGATTTGAATTTAACAAGCCCAAAGGGAAATAAAGCCCGTCGACCACTCCAGCCACCAGACCTCTTGTTGTAGTAGGCCCCATAGCAGGAACCATCAGGTAGCCGCCATCACCCACACCCCAAACCGCCAATGTCTGATTAAAGTCTTCATCTTGCGCGTTTAAATCAATATGGCTTGCGACATCAAATAAACCAAATAAACCTAAGGTGCTGTTTAAAACAAAACGGCCGAGGCTGATGGCTGCACTTTTAGGTTTGGCTTGCAGTAATCCATTGACGAAACTAGCAGGTTCGCTCAGGTTGTTAACCACGTTAGCAAGACCGGTTCGGGCAGGTTTCGGCACGACCGTCATATAACCTACAGTGACGGGGCGCAGCACATAAGCATCCAGCACATCGTAGTTAAAATCCCAGATATTGCGGTTAACGGATTCGATAGGGTCCCGTGGATCCTGATAATTGCTTTGTGCTTGTTGTTCGTCTGCTGCTTTTTTGCTGGCGCAACCCGTTGCCATCAGCAGTACCAGGCACGACACTAAAGCAGGCTTCATGCGTAAGACCATAAATTTGCATCCGTTTTTTTGGGGATAAATAAAGATAACAGGTTGATGATTATACTGGTAAAGCATGATTTGGATCATCCGCTTTACTGCACTGATTTGTACTAATTAGTAAGAAAAAGTTGCATCTGCCTGAAAAAAATACCTGAGCAGGAAGACTAACCTATTTTAATACGTCTGGTATAGCTTTAGATATTTGCTGCAGTTCAGTGGCAAAGAGCTGTTTTTCAATCCGCAGCCAGCTTTGGTTGTAATCCCAGTCAGTACTTTGTGGTAACCAGTTCATGCCATCTAACATGCAGTTTAAATTAAATAAAAAAGGGTGAGTTCCTTGCAGTCGGTCAATGCTGTAGGTTTCACTGGCACTGCTCAGCAGCGCTATACTGCCAAAGGAGATAGCCCAATTCGCAAAGGCCATCAGATCAACTGTAGCTCCGGCTTTAGGTTGCAGCTCATTGGCAGCTATGGCTTGTTGCAGCAACACATCAACCATCTGAGAGATTTCTTTTTCCAGCTCCTGCTGCACAGTTAAACGAGCTGGTGAGCTTTTTTCCTGGACCCAGGGCGATTTGGCTGTCAGTACACAGCTAAACAAAATCGGTTGCAGTTTCGCTGACAATAAATAAGCCTGATGCAACGCCAGCGCTTTTTCTCTGGTGTTTCCCTCAAACTGCAGGGCTTTTTTAAATAAACTAATTTCATGTCGTAAAGAGGCATTACACAAGGCTGTGATCACATCTTCTTTACTGGCAAAGTGATTGTAGATAGTGCCTTTGGAATAGGGGCTGGCTGCCGTCAGTTTATCCATCGTCAGATTGGCATAACCTTCAGCTTCGACCAGTTGCTTGGCAATATGCAGCAGTTCCTGCTCACGATCGGCTATTGCCTGCTGTTTTTTGCTGAACCGCTGCTGTAAAGGGCAACTGCGGCTTTCTTTACTGCTATTAGCGATGTCACACAAAAACTTCAGCATAAAAGACAGTTTTTCCTATTTATTCATATCAGTATTATCTGATGCAGCATACCTCAACCAGTTCAGGTTGAGGCTGTATTGTCTGTTGGAATAACAAAACCCTGCGGTAACAGGGTAACTGCATTAATGTAAATTCAGCTTAGTACGGGCTTGCTGTAAGTGGGGGCGGCATAAAGCAAAAGTCAGAGGGCGGGTCAGTAGCGGATAAGCGGCCAGCAACACTGCTATGGTGACAGTACTTTGCCATGAATCCCATTGCGCTATCACTAAAAACAGCGGAATTAAAATAGCCAGTTTGAGCAAATTCAACAGCAGTTTTTGTGGTATAGGCACTTGTTCTGTGGCGCTACGGATCACCTGCATACGCTGTCCAAACTTAAGGCCTTTGAGTTCAGGAATATTCTGACTACTAAAATACATGGGCAGACTCCAAAAAAACAAGCCCCGTTACTACAGGGCCTTTTTTACATACAACAAAATCAGAGCGATTTTAACTGAGCTACAACGTCGCCAAGTGGCAGCATTAATTTGTCACCTGTCAGGCGGTTCTTCAACTCAACTTTCTGCTCATCCAGATTACGTTCACCTACTATGATGTGATACGGCACACCTAACAGCTCCATATCGGCAAACATCACACCAGGACGCTCTTTGCGGTCGTCAAACAGTACTTCAAAACCAGCTGCAGTCAGTTCTTTGTAAATCTGCTCCGCCGCTTCCTGAATACGCACCGACTTGTGCATATTCATTGGCACTATAGCGACCTGGAATGGTGCTATAGCCACAGGCCATTTGATGCCATATTCATCATGATTTTGCTCAATAGCGGCAGCAACAATACGAGACACACCCACACCATAACAACCCATGGTCATGATCTGGTGTTTGCCTTCTTCGTTTAATACGCCAGCTTTCATGGCTGATGAATAACGGTCGCCCAACTGGAAAATATGACCTACTTCAATACCACGGCGAATGACTAAATGGCCTTGACCGCATGGGCTTGGATCGCCTTCGACCACGTTACGTAAGTCAGCGACCTGATAAGCCGTGATGTCACGGTCGAAGTTTACTCCTGTGAAGTGGAAACCGTCTTTATTAGCGCCCGTCACAAAGTCAGCCAAATGAGCTGCTGCATGGTCTACAACCACAGGAATAGTTAAAGCCACAGGGCCAACAGAACCTGGTTTAGCACCAGTGACAGCAATCACATCTTCTTCTGAAGCAAACTGCAGCGGGGAGGCCACCAATGGGTGTTTTTCTGCTTTGATTTCGTTTAAATCGTGATCGCCACGCAGCACCAAAGCCACTACTTTAGAGCGCCAGGTGTTTTCCAGTGTTTCAGCAGCTGCATTGGCTAATAAAGCTTTTAACTCATCAAAGCTAAGTTCAGGGTTCAGCTGTACCAACAAAGTTTTGGCGATAGCAGAGGCATCCACTGCTAAAAAGGCGGAGACCTCTTCAATGCTTTTGGCATTAGGCGTTGCCACTTCTGTTTTGTTTTGTGTCGCCGCAGGGCGAGCACCTTGAGGTGGCAGGGCTTCAGCTTTTTCGATATTGGCGGCGTAATCGCTGCCATCAGAAAATACAATAGCGTCTTCGCCAGATGCTGCCAGTACATGGAATTCGTGTGACATACTGCCACCAATAGCGCCGGTGTCCGCCAATACAGGGCGGAAGTCCAAACCTAAACGGGTAAAGATATTGCAGTAGGCCTGATACATAGCGTCATAGGTTTGCTGCAAACTTTCCTGGCTTAAGTGGAAAGAGTAGGCGTCTTTCATTAAAAATTCGCGGGCACGCATCACACCAAAACGTGGACGACGTTCGTCACGGAATTTGGTTTGAATTTGGTACAAATTAATAGGCAGTTGTTTGTAGCTGCTGATTTCTTTACGGACTAAATCAGTTACTACTTCTTCGTGCGTTGGACCAAGCACAAAGTCACGCTGGTGACGGTCTTTAAAACGCAGCAGTTCAGCGTCCATCTTTTCCCAGCGACCCGACTCCTGCCACAGTTCAGCATGCTGTACTACAGGCATTAATATTTCGATGGCACCGGCTTTGTTCATTTCTTCGCGGACAATGTTCTCAACTTTACGCAAAACCCGCAAACCACTGGGCAACCAGGTATATAAACCTGATGCCAGACGACGTACCATACCGGCACGTAACATCAATTGATGGCTGATAATTTCGGCATCGGCCGGGGTTTCTTTCATAGTGGAGAGTAAATACTGACTTGTCCGCATAAATAAATAGTTCCGTGTTTTTTAAGTTTAATTGCTTTGGAAATTGACCGTATTCTAGCAAGGTCGTTACTAGGGCAATAGCTTAATCTGATGTTTTATCCACTCTGCGGTCAGATTTTGTCCTGCGACCATGCCACCTAAGCTATAGAGCTCGTTGTTCATGCTCACTAGTGTGCGTAAATCCATCACCGCAGTGGTATTTTCAGCTTTTAGCCAGTTTTTGTCTGTTATTGAATAAGCCCAGACTTGAGCTGAAGGCTCTGCCGGAGTGCCGTTATAGCCTATGCCATTGTAGTTATAAGCGGTTTCGCTGCCGCCAATAAACACAATCAAGTCTTTACCATCCTGCTTCACGGCCGCCGCCGCCATACGATAACGGGCTTTGCCTGTTGGGTGCTGAATTTGCTGCCAACTGATACGGTTGGCGTTGGATGCATTGATTTCACCTAACCAGCATTGAGCTTCGGTTTCATACTGGCGTGGCAAGGTCTGATAATTAACTTTTACGCCATCACACAACAGCATATGCTGGCCTGATAACGCGCCTGCGAGGCCAAAAGTCGGGGTGCCTGGAAAAGGTGTCGCCTGACTCCATTTCTGCGTGAAGTTATCAAACAGCTGTACTAAGTTAACATTGCCATCCTGAGACCAGCCGCTCGCCAGATAGATATATCTGTTTTTGTAGGCCAAAGCCACACTGTCATCCACAGCCACCGGCATATCTGGCAGTTTGTTATAGGCCTTGGTGACGGGGCTGTAACGGTAGCCTTCGCTACTGGATACTTCAGTGCCATTGGCCGCTACTGTGTAGCCACCAAATATAAAAAAGTGATTTTGTAAGGTCACGCCAGAACTGGCTAACCGGCCACTTAAACGTTGGCGGCTCGGAACTACAGGGGCTTTCAGCCAGGTGGGTTCACCTACAGTCCATTGCCAGACTCTGTTATGGACATCGGCATGGGTTTTCCCTGAAGAAAGCCCCATAAAGCTGCTGACATAAGTGCGGCCTGCTACGCTGGTGCTCATCACCAGATTATTACTGACGGCTTCAGGTAAGGCCGGTAACTCAGCAGCATGAAGCCATAAAGGTGCGCTAAGAGTCAGACAGAGGCTGAACTTCATGATCCTGTTGTTTTTCTTTGACATGCCTGATTTCTGTAACATGATTGTGTACTCCGTTCACTGTCCATTTGATATTAAAGTGATACAGCGTCATGCCGTAGCTTTGTTGCTCCGCTTTTTGTTTTTTGTAAGGAGGGCGCGGGTCTTGTTTTAACACCTTTTCTATCAATACTGCTAATTCCGGCTGATCTTTTTGCCGCTGACAAAATTCCAGCACTGCAGGTTCAAAACTGACCGTCATGTCCGTTTCTGGTGCCGCGTCGGCAAAACCACCTGCTGCATCCGGCAAGGCATCGGCATAAGGCAGGTAAGGTTTAATATCCAGTATGGGCGTGCCATCCAGCAGATCTACACCGGACAATTGAATGATCAAACGGCCTTGTTTACGCACTACGCCTTCAAGTTTTACGACAGAAAGGCCAATTGGGTTTGGTCTGAATGTGGCGCGGGTGGCAAAAACGCCTTTTTTTTCATTGCCACCCAAACGCGGCGGCCGCACCAGCGGTGACCAGCCTTTGTCTGCGGTTTCATGAAATACAAACACCAGCCATAAATGACTAAAGGCTTCAATGCCCCGTACTATGGCATCATCGTCATAACCCGCTTCCAACACCAGTTCAGCTTTAGCTTCGGCAATCAGGCCCGGCTGGCGGGGGATGGCGAATTTTTGTTTGTAGGGTGAGCGAATGGTGCCCAGCACCTGCATTTGATAAGAGGGCATCAGATCCTCAGTAGATAAAAAGCCAGCAGACGGCGAAAAACGAAGTCTATTATGGCGTTGCAAGAGTTAAAGGACAAGCAAAGTGCTAAAAGCCTGAAGTTGAAAATAACTTTACAACGGAGTTAAAACTTGGGATTAATAACAGGCGATTGCATCATCTGTTGCCACTTTGATTGGTAACAGGTTCGCAGTAAGCAGCAAAGAGCGGTTACAGCCGCCTGATTATACCCAAGTGACAACAACCAAAACCACCTGAATCCACTTTGTTTTATGCAGCGCTTTGCTGTGTTTTTGCTATGGCTTGACGAGAGTTGATAATGGAAAAGAAAGTTTTATTAATTGAATGCCCGGATTCAAAAGGTTTAATCGCACAAATTACCAATATCTGCTACAAACACCAGCTCAATATTATCCGCAATACGGAGTATGTTGATCCGGATTCAGGGCAGTTTTTTATGCGTACTCAGCTCGAAGGTATTTTTAACGACAAAACCTTGATGCTGGATTTAGACCGGGCTTTACCGAAAGGCAGCAGTCGTCAGTTGGTTGCCGCTGGGCGAAAAAAAGTAGTGATACTGGTGACCAAAGAAGCGCATTGCCTCGGTGATATTTTAATGAAGGTCTACGATGGCTCGCTAAAGCTGGACATAGCAGCTGTGGTGGGAAATCATCCGGATTTGCAAAGCCTGGCAGAGAAGTTTGATATTCCTTACCATTTTGTCAGCCATATCAACTTAAGCCGTGAGCAGCATGAAGCGGCCTTGCAGCAGGCGATAGACCCTTATCAGGCTGATTATCTGGTGCTGGCTAAGTTTATGCGGGTATTAAGCCCGGCTTTTGTCGCGCACTACAAAGAGCGCATTATCAATATTCATCACAGTTTTCTGCCCGCTTTTATTGGTGCTAATCCTTATCATCAGGCGCATAAAAGAGGCGTTAAAATTATTGGCGCTACAGCTCATTTTGTTACCGATGATCTGGATGAAGGCCCTATCATCAAGCAACTGGTAACACCGGTGGATCATACCTACAGCGCTATGGATATGGTGAAGGCGGGGCGGGATGTGGAGAAAAACGTCTTGAGTAAAGCTTTGCAACTGGTGCTCGAAGACCGGGTGTTTGTGCATGGCAATAAAACAGTGATTTTATAGCAGATATTTTATAAAACGGGCCGCAGAACAGCGGCTTGTCTCGATTTTTCCGCTAAAACGGCTATGCTCAGAAAAACAAAAATAAGGCCCCTTCAGATGTCAGGTAAAAGAGAAGTTGAATTTAGATTTTTAGCAGAACCTACCCATGTCAACTTCGGTGGCAAAGTTCATGGCGGTATGGTGATGAAATGGATAGATCAAGTCGCTTATGCTTGCGCTGCCGGCTGGAGTGGTTTGTATTGTGTCACCATCTCTGTGGGCACTATCAGGTTTCGCCGGCCTATTCTGGTGGGGCATCAGGTGGAGCTGATCGCCCGTATTGTCTACACAGGCAATACCAGTATGCATGTGCTGGTGCAGGTGCGCTCTGGTGATACCAAAGGCGGTGACATGCTGGAAACCAACCACTGTATTATCAGTTTTGTTGCGCTTGATGCTGAAGGCAATACGGCCGCTGTGCCAGCCTGGGTGCCACAGACAGAGGAAGACCGATTTTTGCAGGCCTATGCAGTCAAAACCAAAGCCTTTTCGCAGGAAGTTGAACAAAACATGTTGGATTTTTATCAGGAGAAACATCAATGAAAGCCCTGTGTTTAATCCTTGCACTTTTCAGTTTTTCATCCATTGCTGCAGAGCCAGTGCTACACCCTGAACTGGAAATATTCCGGCCTTATATTGACAGTCATTGGGAAGGGGATTTAACAGAACCTGGCAAAGAGAAAAAAATGATTGATCGCTCCATCTGGAGCAGGGCGTTAAATGGTCAGGCCATTAAAACGGTGCATTCGGTGAATAATGGGGAATATGGCGGTGAGACGATGATCTTCTGGGATCCGAAACAGGAAAAAATTGCGTATTACTATTTCACTACCGCTGGTTTTTATACCCATGGCACTATGAGTTATAACGCGGTCACTAAAAGTATTGAGGCTGTAGAGCAAGTAGAAAATAATGCTCAGGGGATCACGCAAGTACGTTCATATTCAGTGCTGGATCAAAGCGGAAAACTGGAAGTTAGTTCAGAGTATTTACAAAATGGCCAATGGCTAAAAGGGCACAGCGCTTTGTATAAACGTGTGCCCAACACTGAAGTGAAGTTCCACTAAGGCAGTTATTTTTCGATAATAAATTCTTCAGTCGGTTCCAGCGCATAGATATTATCTATTTGTGTCGCGCTGGAATGACTGACGCGTAAGTCTTTAATATGGCCGTTACGCAGGCTGTATACCCAACCATGCACAGTCAGCGGCTGACCACGCTCCCAGGCGTCTTGTACAAAACTGGTATGACAGACATTGCGTACTTGTTCCATCACGTTGAGCTCACAAAGCCGGTTGACTCGTTCACCATCATCGGCAAAACCGTCCAGCTCTTCTCTGTGCAGCGCATACACATCTTTAATATTACGCAACCAGTTATCGACAAAACCAATACGCTGTTTGTTCATCGCAGCGGCAACGCCACCACAGCCATAATGGCCACAGACAATAATATGTTTGATTTTTAAGATATCGATAGCGTATTGCAGTACAGATAAACAATTGATGTCGGAGTGCAGCACCAGATTGGCCACATTGCGATGAACAAAAAGTTCGCCCGGCAATAAACCTACGATTTCATTGGCCGGAACCCGACTGTCGGAGCAACCTATCCATAAATATTCAGGCGCCTGTTGTTCTGAGAGTTGCTTAAAAAAACCAGGAGCTTCCTGCTCAACCCGCTCAGCCCATGACCTGTTATTGGCAAATAAATGTTTTAAGGAACGCATGGAATCACCCTGTAGAAAACTGGCGCTACGATAACAGATCTTACCTGTTGGAGAACACCGACCAGCACTGAATCTAGAGATGGGGCAGACAAACAAATTCAGCGGCTGTAAATCTGTCTGGCTGCTTAATGATGGTCACTGTATGATAGAACAATAAGTTAAAGCTCATCTGAAGGAACTATACAGCATGGTAAAGCTGAAAAAAGCGGTGATCCCTGTGGCGGGTTTAGGCACGCGAATGTTGCCGGCCACCAAAGCTATTCCAAAAGAAATGTTACCAGTGGTGGACAAGCCATTGATCCAGTATGTAGTGGAGGAAGCCGCTGCTGCTGGGATCACAGAAATAGTACTGGTGACTCACTCCAGTAAAAACTCGATAGAAAACCATTTTGATACCAGTTTTGAACTAGAAACTCAGCTTGAAAAACGGGTAAAAAGGTCTTTGTTGGAAGATGTTCGCTCTATCAACCCAAAAAATGTCACAGTGATTTCGGTACGCCAGCCTGTGGCTTTGGGCTTGGGTCATGCAGTTTTATGTGCCGCACCTGTAGTGGGCAATGAACCTTTTGCTGTCATTCTGCCCGATGTATTGATCGACAAGTATCATGCAGATGCCCGCATTCATAACTTAAAAGCCATGATTGAACGTTTTGAAACCACAGGGGCCAGCCAGATTATGGTGGAGCCAGTACCTGCACTGGAAGTAAATAAATATGGCATAGTTGATATTTCGGGCGAAGAACTGCTGCAAGGGCAATCTGCTTTAATCCGAACTATGGTGGAAAAGCCTGAGATTGAAGATGCACCTTCTAACCTGGCGATTACCGGGCGCTATGTTTTATCGGCTAAAGTCTGGGATTTGTTACGACGAACAGCTCCGGGGGCTGGTGGCGAAATTCAGCTGACAGATGCTTTACATCATTTATTATTGATTGAAAAAATTGAAGCCTATCATTTACAAGGCAAGTCACATGACTGCGGTAGTAAAATAGGCTATCTCAAAGCTGTGGTGGAGTATGCGCTGCAGGACAAAAAATTGTCCGATGAATTCCGTAACTATTTGAAAGAATTGTATCTGTTAAAAGACTAACTCGGGAAAGATGAAGGTTATTTTTATTTGGCTTACCATTTTTTCATGAACCTCACTATGAGTGGTGGCGCACAGTTAGATTTTATCTCGACTTCGCTGCATACAATCTTATTTAGTGAATAAGATTGTATTTAAGCTTTAATTTAGCAGAATGATTCTGTACTATCCCTGATAGTATTTATCCATTGGAGATTTTCATGTCATTGTTACTCGATAAAAAAGAACTGAAAAAAGCCGCGAAAGAAATCACTACAGTTAAACTGCACGAAGTCATTGAGACGTTAAATTCAGTATTGGTAGAGCGTCAGAAAGAAACTGAAGTTTTATCTCAGATCCGTGCATTAGCTAAGGCTCAGGGTTTTACTCTGGAACAGCTGGGCTACCAAATGAATGCTGATGTAGTTGTAAGCCATGACGATGATTCGGATTCAAAGGGTAAACGTCCGGTTAAGCCTAAATTTAAAACGATCAATAAAGAGAGCCAATTTTTCTATGTAGATGCAGGTAAATTAAATTTACTGAAAACACATACGATGAAAAAGGCCTTAGTTGACCGTGGTATTAAAGTGGTGCCATTTCATAAAGTGGAAGGCAAATACAGCAAGGACATCGAAGCTTTATTAGCTGAAGCTGGTACTCAAGCTGTTGAAAACTTTAATAGCAAAGTTGACGTGTGGAACGCATGGGCTCAGGCCAACGGCGAAGAAATTCTGTCGAAGAAGTAATTTTCGCAGAAGTATGAAAAAACCGGCCATTGAGCCGGTTTTATGTCCATGGAGGGACGGTATGCCGCAACTGCAGGAGCGTTGTTGCGGCGATGTCCATGGAGGGACGGTATGCCGCAACTGCAGGAGCGTTGTTGCGGCGATTCATCGCTACGCACTACTTCTGCTGGGCATCCAGTGACTGGCCATTCACGGCCTTGCTGTCGTCACTCATTAAATACAAATACAACGGCATAATTTGTTCTGCTGTTGGCAAAGTTAACTGATCTTCACCCGGATAAGCTTTGCTGCGCATTTTTGTGCGGGTGGCTCCAGGATTAATTGCATTCACCCTTAGCGTGGTGCCTTCATACTCTGCAGCCATCAGTTGCATTAAACCTTCAGTGGCGAACTTTGACACTGCATAACCGCCCCAATAGGCTCTGGCCTGACGGCCAACACCTGAAGAGGTAAAGACAACTGAACTTTGTGGGGCTAATTTTAGCACTGGGATCAGAGCCTGACTCATCAGCATGGCTGCTGTGACATTGACCTGTAAAATATCCTGCCAGGTGGGTAAATCAAGATGTTCAAAAGGGCTTAATACCCCCAGAATTCCGGCGTTGTGCAGTACTCCGTCCAATTTACCAAATTCTGCTTTAATAGTGCTCGCCATGTCTTGATAGTGTTTGGCTGTTGCGCCTTTTAAATCCAGCGGAACAATAGCGGGTTCCGGCCAGCCAGCGGCCACTATTTCATCGTACACAGCTGTAAGTTTGGACGTGGTTTTGCCTAACAATATAACAGTAGCGCCGTGTTTAGCGTAACAAAGAGCTGCAGCTTTGCCTATGCCGTCGCCAGCGCCTGTTACCAGAATAACTTTGTCTGCCAGTGCTTGTGGCTTAGCTTGATAATTAAACATAGAAAGGGGTCCCAGACGTTGAAAAACGGCGGCAGCATACCTGCTCTGTATTAATTTTGCACCTTTCTTCAACAAGCTTGAATTTGAGCTAGCGAATTTTTTCTGATTGGGTTAAGTTTAACTGGTCGTAGCTGTTAAAAGCTAATATCACAAAACGAATGACTCCTTTAGGTAACTATCGGGGCAGAATAAGAAAAATACAGGACACGGGGAGAAGATATGAACAAGCTTTTGCTTAGCTTTGCTATTGCCAGTGCGTTAGGTTTAGCCGGTTGTGGTGGCGAATCACTGGACGAAATTAAAGACGATACTCAAACAGGTGGTGAGGTTCAGATCCCTTTATCACGTGTTGTTTATGACCCGGCCAACGGCGTGTTATCACCACCTAACGATTTGTTATTACAAGGCACTACAGATGGTACCTTGTTTATGCCAGGTGAAAAAAATGCAGCCGGTGCCCATCTTGATGCACCTAACTACGCCGATCCTTCAACAGCGTTAGGCGCATTAGATGGCTGGTCTACCCAAAACCCATTTACTATTGCACTGAGCTTTACCTCTGGTGTCAGCTTAGATGCAGCCAGTGTGCAGCAACCAGGTTCAGTTTATTTAGTGGAAACCCTGATGGGCGACCCTGCTTCACCTGATGCAGATTGTCGTACTGTTCCTCGTGGCGCTGCCTGTAAGGCTGTGGGTAGTCTGACCTTTGGTGTTGATTATGTGACCCGAGCCAGCGGAAACAGCATTGCTGTGATCCCGTTAAAACCATTAAAACCTGCCACCACTTATATTCTGGTGTTCACTGATGCGTTAAAAGACAGTGAAGGCCGTTCTGTCGCACCTTCTACCACCTATGAGTTGGTTAAACAGGACATTACCACTAAGCCATTAGGCACTGCTGCCCAGCTGGCTTTACAAGGCGTAATTAACAGTTTTGAAAATGCAGTCTCTGCGCAGTCGATTAACAAAGCTGGCATTATCTACACTGCTGCTATTACGACTCAATCTACGGCTCCGGTATTTGCTACTATCAAGCAATTGATGGCACCAAGTCCGTTAAATAATAATACTCCTCCTTCAGTTGCGATTGCAGATACTGGTGCAGTGGTCTCTGATCTGTTGTTCCCGGGACAAACCGTCGCGGATAGTCTGGCTGACCCACGTTTTATTTTTAAACTGGCAAAACTGTACAGCGGTACTATTAACCTTCCGTACTATTTGGGTGCTGCAACAGCTGAAAACCCAATGGCTCCTTTAAGCACTCGCTGGATGGCCCGTTGTGATTCAGGCGCAATTATTGCCTCTTTGAGTCAGGCGCAAATTACTGCGTTAGAAAACAGCATCACTGATCCGGCGCAAGCTGGCAATGATGCTTTCTGTAAGGCGGCTTCAAATGGCGCTTTGCGAGATTTTGGTCTGGATAAACAACGCCATCTGACTAAGTTTAACGTGATCCCTAAAGTAAACAGCACTCAGACTTTGGCTGTGCAGGTCACTGTACCTGACGACGTTCGTGGTGCCGCTTTAGGTTTGGTTAAACCTGCAGCAGGCTGGCCTGTAGTGATACTGCAACATGGTATTACCTCTAGAAAAGAAGATATGCTGGCCATCACAGGTGCTTTATCTGCCCGTGGTTTTGCCACTATTGCGATTGACCATCCGTTACATGGTAGTCGCGGTTTTACAGTGGGCGATTTGGTGATCAATGCTTCAACTAACAGCGCCACAGACTATATGAATCTCTCGAACCTGTTAGTGACCCGAGACAATTTACGTCAGAGTATCGCTGATATGTTGGGCTTACGTTTAGGCATGAATTTTAATAACCAACCAGGTTTATTAAACACTCAGGATGTGCAGTTCTTAGGTCACTCGTTGGGTGCAATCTCTGGTACTGCTATGGTGGCCTTGGCCAACAGTACAACCGGCAGCGCGCAACTGGATGCCTTATATAACATTCGCTCAGCAACCTTAGCTATGCCTGGCGGTGCTGTGGCTAACTTCCTGTTGGATTCAGCTTCTTTTGGCCCAACCATTAAAGCCAGCGTTTTGTTAGGTGCTGGTGGTGCTACTGCTCAGGGTTACATCGACTTTGCTACCAACAATGCGTGTGGCGCAGGTCAGACAGCTCCTTATGCAGCTTGTTTTAATGACTTTGTTCAGGCGCTTGCTGTATCTAATCCGGCGGCACTGGCTGCATTAAACGCTTCGTTCTCGTCTTTTGCTTTTGCAGCGCAGACAGTAACAGATGCAGGTGATCCAAATAACTATGCTTCTATGCTGGTGGCTTCTGAAACCCCAACTTATATCATTGAAGTGGTAGGCAACGGTTCGGATCAGTTACCGGACCAGGTGATCCCAAATCGCTCTGCTGCTATGCCTTTGGCTGGTACTGAGCCTCTAGCTGCTTTATTAGGTGCTTCAGCTGTCAATAATGTGGCAGGTACTTATCCTGTGACTGGCACAGCGTTAAGCCGCTTTATTGCAGGTGGACACAGCTCAATTCTGAGTCCTGCTGCCAGTGTTGCTGCCACTACAGAAATGCAAGGCCAAAGCGTCAGTTTCTTTATGGGGCGTGGTGCTGGTGTTGTGGTTGCCAACGGTGATGTAATGGCTCCTGCCAACTAATATTTTGATGTCTGTAAAAGCCCGGCTCTGATGCCGGGCTTTTTTTATGGCAAAAAATAAAGTGTCGATGTGCCTCAGGTCGGGTCTCGTGTCGACTGTGTTATAACCATAGCGATTTTTTTTAATACTACATCAGGCTACAATGCCAATAGTTTTTCTTTAAAAGGAATAGAAGTGGAATTTTTATATCAATACGGTTTATTTTTAGCGAAAACAGCCACAGTCGTCATTGCTGTGGCTGTTATTGTTGCTGTTGTGGTGTCTGCCAAACAAAAAGCTAAAAAAGGTGAGTTGGAGTTTAGCGATCTATCTGAAGATTATCGTGATTTAACCGCTGATTTGCAGCAACAACTGCTGGATAAAAAAGCTTATAAAGTTTGGGTTAAAAGCCAGAAACAAAAAGACGTGCCAAAGGAGCGGCTTTTTGTGCTGGATTTTAATGGCAGTATGGATGCGCATGAAGTCGAAGCATTACGTGAAGAAGTCACAGCTGTGCTTGCCGTTGCAACAGAAACTGATGAAGTGTTGATCCGGCTGGAAAGCCCGGGTGGGGTAGTGCATGGTTATGGTTTGGCTGCATCGCAACTTGACAGAATTAAGCAGCAAAATATCCGTCTGACGGTAGCTGTAGATAAAGTTGCAGCCAGTGGCGGTTATATGATGGCTTGTATTGCTGATCGTATTTTAGCTGCACCTTTTGCTATTGTTGGTTCTATTGGTGTCGTGGCTCAACTGCCAAATTTCCATAAATTGTTGAAAAAAAATCATATAGATGTCG
The DNA here is from genome assembly GCF_021290985.1 of Rheinheimera soli. Taxonomy (GTDB): domain Bacteria; phylum Pseudomonadota; class Gammaproteobacteria; order Enterobacterales; family Alteromonadaceae; genus Pararheinheimera; species Pararheinheimera soli. Next base: position 95,137 of record NZ_JAJOYU010000001.1, on the reverse strand, counting down.
AACAGTTCACCGCAGGTGAATTTAAACGCACAGTGACAGTCTTTGCGGAAAACACCGACAAAGGCCGCGAGAAGTTTCAACAGGAGCTGGAGCAAACTCATATTTTGTTTAAAGATTTTGTGTTTAAACACAGGCCTGTACTGGTGATGGAACAAGTGGCCACAGGTGAACATTGGTTTGGTTATCAGGCTCTGGATTTAAATTTAATAGACCAGTTACAAACCAGCGATGACTATCTGGTGCAGCAATTCAAAACCAAAAAAGTAGTGCAGGTGAAATACCAGATCAAACGCAAACTAGCGGAAAAAGTTGGTTTAGCTGCAAGCTCTGCGCTGACTGCCAGCCTGAACAAATTGTCGCAACTTAGTTTCTGGCGTTAAGTTATGCAGTCTGAGTTTTGGCACAATTGCTGGCAGCAACAAAGAATAGGCTTTCATCAACATGGAATTCACCCGCTGTTGCCTGTAGTATTGTCTCAACTGAACTGGCAGCAGTCTAAAACTGTTTTTGCGCCTTTGTGCGGTAAAAGTCTGGACCTGTGGTGGTTGGCCCGGTATGGAAAAGTGATTGGAGCTGAATTATCTGAACTGGCTTGTCAGCAGTTTTTTCATGAACAGCAGCAAGAGTTTTCCATTTCTCTACAAAACGAATTTCAGCACTTTAGTCATCCGGCTGTTGATATATGGCAAGGTGACTTTTTCGCTTTAGAACCACAACAGTTAGGCCATATCGGGCTGATTTATGACAGAGCTGCACTAATAGCTCTGCCTGCTCAGATGCGAATTGACTATGTGCAGCAGATAAAACGCTTGTGTACAGCACCCGTTTCTTTGTTACTGCTGAGCCTGGAATACCCGCAAGCAGAAATGTCCGGCCCGCCGTTTTCGGTGACAGAGCAGGAAGTCAGAAGCTTGTTTGATTTTGCCGAATCAATTCAACTGCTGGCTTTACGTAATCTGACAGGACGACCTTTTGCGCAGCGCCAGTTCAGCGTCAGCAACCTTGTTGAAAAGGCGTTCTGGATCCGGTGGTAACATCACAAAAGACATAAAAAACGCCGCATTAAGCGGCGTTTTTTATGTCCATGGAGGGACGGTATGTCGCAACTGTCGGGAACGTTGTTGCGACGATGTCCATGGAGGGACGGTATGTCGCAACTGTCGGGAACGTTGTTGCGACGATGTCCATGGAGGGACGGTATGTCGCAACTGTCGGGAACGTTGTTGCGACGATGTCCATGGAGGGACGATATCACGCCTTCGCCTCTGGCGGAGGCCGGGTGCTTGTTGCGACGATGTCCTTTATTAAACGTTTCTGCCTGCATCCGGGTTGTTAAAACACTCGGCATCAAACTGATTTTCACTTTTAGCGATAATGCAAGACACCATAGCATCACCGGTAATATTCACTGCGGTACGGGTCATATCCAGTAAACGGTCCACGCCAATAATCAGCGCTATACCTTCGACAGGTAAGCCTACTTGCTGCAATACCATAGCCAGCATAATTAAACCTACACCAGGCACACCAGCAGTACCTATAGAGGCTAAAGTGGCGGTCAAAATCACCATCAGGTAATCCATAGTGGTTAAATCCACCTGAAACACCTGAGCGATAAATACAGTAGCAACCCCTTGCATGATGGCTGTGCCATCCATATTGATGGTTGCACCCAAAGGAATAGTGAATGAAGCGATGTTGTTGTTGACCCCCAGTTTTTTGGTGGTGGTTTCCATATTAACAGCCAGAGTCGCATTGCTGCTTGAGGTGCTGAAGGCAAACAAAGCTGCATCTTTCATCTTGCGGAAAAACATCAGCGGGCTTAAGCGGCCAAATACTTTTAACAAGGTGCCATAAACTACAAAACCGTGGAAAACTAACACAAACAGTACAGTAGCGAAATACCAGACCAAGCTACCCATGTCTTTCATATCAAGGGTGGTGAATAACTTCGCCATAAGGAAGAACACACCATAAGGTGCTAAAGCCATCATAAAGCCAACCAGCTTCATCACTACTTCGTTTAGGTCATTAAAGAAATACCGAACCCGAACTCCGGCTTCGCCGCTCATGGCAACAGCCAGACCAAACAATACTGAGAATACAATGATTTGCAGCATTTCCCCTTTAGCCATCGCATCAACAGGATTGCTTGGGAACATGTTAATAAAAACTTCGGCTATTGAAGGGGCTGTTCCGGTTTGAAACGTTGAGTCGGCAACCATGTTGACGCCAGCGCCCGGTGAAATCAGTACGGCAAAGAAAATGGCCAAGGCAATGGCTATAGCTGTGGTTAATGTAAATAAGCCCATAGCTTTTGCACCCAAACGCCCCAGCGTGTTTGGATCACTTAGCGAGCTGGTACCGCAGACCAAGGATACAAAAACCAAGGGGACAACCAACATCTTCAAACTGGCGACAAATATTTGTCCGCCCGCGTGAAAAATGCCGTCGACAAAAAATGCCCGTAAACCCAGCTCTGCACCAAACAAACTTAAGGTTCGTTCTGCTTCGCCTGCTAGCAGGAATTTAAATAAAGCACCAACCAGAATACCCAGTGCCATACCAATCAGAATACGTGGGGTTAGACCTAATTTCTTTTTTGCAGTCATTTTTATTTTGTTATCAGCCCGGAAAATGCCGCTTAGCCTAACAGTTTGCGAGCCAAAAGAAAAACCGCAACTGACGGAATTATTTTGCGCTTTGACTTAGCCCACTGAATAAGTTTCGACTAAGCTAGAATAATTACAATAAGTTAGCGCATCCAATGGAGAATCCAGATGCTTAGAGTCAGGTGCTACTTTATCGTCGTTTTGTTGTTCCTGTTAGCTGCTTGTGGTGGTGGAGGCACTATTACTGATGACGACGACGACGGTGGTACAACCGAAGTGATCACTATCAGTCTGGTACTGACCAACGCAGCCGCAGTGGTATCCTCTGAAGTAAGTAAAGCGCAGCCCCTGACATTAACAGCCACTTTAACCTCGTCAACCGGTCGCTCTATGGCAGGGCAACTGGTGACTTTTAGTCTCAATGATGCACTTTTAGCCAACTTTAATAATGAAGCGGGCACAGCGCAAACCAACAGCAATGGTGTTGCTGTGATAGGAGTGTTGGTCGGAACCAAAAGTGGTGCCGGTACCATAGCCGCTACTTTAACAGGTGGACAATCCACTACCATTAGTTTTACTTCCGCGGGGGATGCTGATGATGTAGAACCTGAAAAGCCGGTCGGTTCACTGCGCTTAATTGCTGATACTTTGCAGTTAGGTTCCGGCAGTACAGCACAAGTCGCTTTGTCTGCAGTGGTTCTGGACACCAATAATGTCTTACAACCCGGAGTCACAGTACAGTTCAGCTCATCCTCAGGGGAGTTGGAAGTGGTTAGTGCTGTCACAGAATCAGATGGAGTCGCCAAGGCCAATTTATCCAGCAGTGTAGACCCATCATTGCGCACAGTCACAGTGACTGCTGCGGTCGGGGATAAGAGCGCGACTGTAGATATTAATATAGTTGGCACCTCGATTCTGATCAGCGCTCCGCGCTCCATGGTATTGTCTGACGAAGTAACTATTACCGCGGATTTAACCGACTTTGACGGCAAAGGTATTCAGGGGCGGACCTTAGCTGTGACTTCTTCATTGAATAACCCTATTACCAGTACTTCACTGGTGACTGCTGGTAATAGTGGCAGGGTGACTTTTACCTACAGAGCAACACAGGGCGGCACAGATGAGCTCCGAGTGACAGGTTTAGGTGCTACTGCAGTGGCAGCTATTAGCATTCAATCCGACCAGTTCAGGTTTTTGAGAACAGATGCGATAGAGGTCGATTTAGGTACCGTAGCGGATCTTGACCGTATGCTAAGTCTGGAGTGGTTGGTCAATGGTAATGCTAAAGAAGGAGGTGAACTGACTTTTACAACCACTCGAGGCACTCTCAGCGACAGTGAAGATGAAGCGGGGACATCTATTTCCATAGCTGCACAAACTGTTTTGGGGAGGGCGGATGTGTTTGTTCATTCAGACTTTGCTGGTTTTGCAAATATAGTAGCAACTGAAGTTTTGGAGGGGTCTGTTAATTTGTTAACAACTCAGACTCGTGTTGAGTTTATCGCAACTATTCCCGATAACATTGAACTCCAGGCTTTTCCTGCTCAGCTTGGCCCCGGAGAACAAAGTATTGTGCGCGCAATAGTTCGCGATCAAAATAAAAACCCCGTGAAAAATACAACTGTTGCATTTACTTTAGTTGGTGCTCCTGGAGGGCAAATCAATCCGGCTACATCGATCTCCGATTCACAAGGTCTGGCAACAACAGTGTTTACATCTGATAGCTCAACAGGAGCAGGCACAGGTGCCAACCTAAACATACAGGCAACAGTTCTTGATAACTCCGCTATCAGTAAACAGGTACCCGTCTCTGTCGGTGCCAGAACATTATTTTTCCGTTTTGGTACAGGAAATACAATTAAAGCTCCAAGCACCACTTTATTTGCACAAGAGTTCTCTGTTTTGGTAACGGACTCGTCCGGTAATCCAGTTGCAGGACAAGATCTCAATGTTTCAGTATTACCTTTGAGTTATGACAAAGGGGAGTGGGATGAATTTCCTGATCCGATTGAATTTGAATATTGGGTTGCAGATAGCTCCGAAGCTGCTACTAATTGCGCCAGTGAGGATGTGAATAACAACGGAATTTTGGATGAAGAAGATACCGATGGCGATGGAGTGATAGATGTTACGGAAGATACGAATGGTGATGGGCAGCTAACCCCTGGTAACGTTGCATCGGTGCCAAGGACAGTAAGAGCTGATAGCAATGGTATTGCAACTTTTGATATGACTTATCCAAGGGATATTGCTCCATGGACTGAAGTTCTCATTACCGTCTCTGGCTTTGCTGATGGCACCGAAAATATATCAAGCCGAGAGTTCAGAACCCGGGTGTCTGGAGAATATATTTCTGATCAAACTGCTACACCAGCAAAAAATCCATTTGGTGAGGGGGAGTTCTGTACCGATATAAATTAAAGGGTATTTTGGTGTAAAAAAAGGCGGAAATCGGTTCCGCCTTTTTTATGCCCATCAATAACAGTTATGTCGCAACCTTTATAAACAGTGTTACGACAATATGGTTGTTACCATCTAATTACGCTGGAATTGATACACAGACCCAAGTTTTAAGATTTGTGTTAGTTCATCCAGTGCCTGACGACTTTCAATCAGCAGTTGCGGATCGGCTAAATCTGCTTCGCTGATCTGGTCACGGTAATGCGTGTCTACCCACTGATTTAAGCGGATAAACAAGCTGTCGTTCATCAGCACAGCCGGATTCACCGCCTGATGTTCAGCAGCACTCATTGCCACACGTAGGCGTAAACAGGCTGGACCGCCGCCATTTTGCATACTTTGTTTCACATCAAAGTAATGCACCTGACGTACCGGAGTACCCCGGCCTGTCAGTTGCTCCAGATAAGCCGACACAGTGGCGCTGTCGCGGCATTCTGTTGGCGCAATAATAGCCATATCGCCATTTGGCAAAGTGACCAACTGAGTGTTAAACAGATAGGTTTTCACAGCTTCTGATACTGATACTTCAGAGGTTTTTACTTCAATAAAGTGTAAATCTGCTGCTGTGCCAAACTTGCGGCGAATTTCATCCAGTTTGCTTTGGGTATCAACAAAAGCCTGTTCGTGGAAAAACAACACGTTTTGGTTGCCAACTGCGATCACATCATTGTGAAAGACGCCCTGATCAATGACGTCAGGGTTCTGTTGCATCATCACAGCGCCGTTTTCTGACAGTCCATGCAAACGAGCGACTGCTTCACAGGCTTCCAGGGTATGGCGGGCCGGAAAGCGTTTTGGCGCTGGTTTAGACGAATCAAAGGCATAACGACCGTAGACAAACAACTCAACGCCAGCATCGCCATAATCACTGCATAAGCGGGTATGGTTGGCCGCGCCTTCGTCACCAAAGTGATCGTTATCCGGCAAATGCTGGTGATGAGCAAAGTGTTTGTCATCACTGAACATAGCTTTAAGGATACGGCCTGTGGTTAAAGGTTCGAGTGAACGGTGAAACTTGTTGGTTAAGTTCGCCGGCGTAAAATGGATTTTACCGTCCGCTGTGTCTGCACTGGGTGAAATAGTCGCAGCATTGGCAGTCCACATACTGGAAGCCGAACAGACAGCTTTCAGCACAGCTGGCGCTTGTTTGGCCGCCAAACTTATCACTTCACTGTCTGTGCCGGTAAAACCTAAACGTCTTAACGTATAGACATCAGGTCGTTCCTGTGGAGCCAGTACGCCTTGTACTAAACCCAATTCAGACAAAGACTTCATCTTCTGCAAACCCTGCTTAGCGGCTTGTTTCGGACTGGAGGTGTTTTTGGCGTTATTTAGCGAGGCAACATTGCCGATGGATAATCCGGCATAGTTGTGCGTCGGCCCGACCAGGCCGTCAAAGTTTGCTTCAAAGAACTTCATTTTTGCTTTATTCCTTCATTTTTGGGAAGGGGCACTGCTTTTATTATTATTGCGGCCGTTGCTTCATTTTGTCCCTGCGTACTTAAAGCCACAGCGTTGTTGACTGCACTACTCGCCCCAGTCACATAGGACAACTATGCTCCAAAAGTTTCGCTCGCTCCTGTCACATAAGGCATCTATGCTTCCGGGTCTCGCTCGCTTGTCGGTATGCTGCGACTTTTATTACTTTATGCAGGTCCCGCTGATTTATTCAGCGAAAAGTCACTAAATTGTGACCTTCTGGCATAATAATGAACTTATTCTCTTGTCACAACTTGAGTTTACGGATATACGTTAAAAAAGAAGTGCCCACCGGCACGCCAAAAGGTCAGGGATCTCAATCACAAAATGGCGAAATCACTAGTCATAGTCGAATCACCGGCGAAAGCTAAAACCATCAACAAATACCTTGGAAATGACTTTATCGTCAAATCCAGCGTTGGTCATATCCGCGATCTGCCTACCAGCAGTAACAAAGATAAAGTCAAAGAAGACAAAACGAAGCTCAGCAAAGAGCAAAAAGAGTATCAGGCTCTGGTTGAACGTATGGGCATAGACCCAAACAATAACTGGCAGGCCCGTTACGAAATTTTGCCCGGCAAAGAGAAAGTCGTCAAAGAGCTGAAAGCTCTGGCTGAAAAAGCGGACACCGTTTATCTGGCAACAGACTTAGACCGCGAAGGGGAGGCGATAGCCTGGCACCTTCAGGAAATTATTGGTGGCGAGCATCAGAAGTTTAAGCGAGTGGTGTTTAACGAGATCACTCAAAATGCTATAAAAAATGCTTTTGTTGAACCTGGTGAAGTCAATCAGCATCGCGTTAATGCTCAGCAAGCCCGTCGTTTTTTAGACCGGGTTGTTGGTTTTATGGTCTCGCCATTGCTGTGGAAAAAAGTAGCCCGAGGCTTATCTGCTGGTCGTGTGCAGTCTGTGGCTGTGCGGTTGGTGGTGGAGCGTGAGCGCGAAATTAAAGCTTTTGTGCCGGAAGAATACTGGACTGTTGCTGCTGATACGCAAACCAAAGCTGGTGTTAACCTGCAGTTGGATGTAGCTAAACAAGCCGGAAAAGCCTTCAGACCTGAAAATAAAGCTCAGACTGATGCTGCCGTTGCCATATTGCAAAAAGCCAGCTACGAAGTCATTGAGCGTGAAGATAAGCCATCGAGCAGTAAAGCTCAGGCGCCTTTTATCACCTCAACCTTACAACAAGCCGCCAGTACCCGTTTAGGCTATGGCGTGAAAAAAACCATGATGCTGGCCCAGCGCTTATACGAAGCTGGCCATATTACTTATATGCGTACCGACTCGACTAACTTAAGTGCCGATGCACTGACAGCTTGTCGTGACTATATCGAACAAAATTTTGGCACCAAGTATTTGCCAGAACAGCCATTAAGTTATGGTAGCAAAGCCAATGCCCAGGAAGCGCACGAAGCCATTCGTCCATCAGATGTTTTTGTTTTGGCCAGCAGCCTGCAGGATATGGAAGCCGATGCCCGTAAACTTTACGAGCTGATTTGGCGCCAGTTTGTCGCTTGTCAAATGCCTTCAGCCCAGTATGATGTCACTGTGATCACAGTGGCTGCAGCTGACTTTGAATTAAAAGCCAAAGGCCGGGTATTACGTTTTGATGGCTGGACTAAAGTGCAGCCTGCGCAGAAACGCAAAGACGAAGAAGAGCTGGAATTGCCGGATGTAAAACCTGGCGAAAGCTTAAAGCTGGAGCAATTAACTCCAGCCCAACACTTTACCAAGCCACCGGCTCGTTTTAGTGAAGCCAGTTTAGTTAAAGAGCTGGAAAAGCGCGGTATAGGCCGTCCTTCAACCTATGCTGCTATTATTTCGACTATTCAGGAACGTGGTTATGTCAAAGTCGACAACCGCCGTTTCTACGCCGAAAAAATGGGCGAAATTGTCACTGACCGCCTGGTTGAAAACTTCGGCGATTTAATGAGTTACGACTTTACCGCCAATATGGAAGTGCGCCTTGATGATATTGCTCATGGTGAATTGCAATGGCGTAAAGTGCTGGATCAGTTTTATGGCGATTTTTCACAGCAGTTAAAAACGGCGGAATCTGACCCGGAACAAGGTGGTATGCGCACCAATCAGTTTGTGCTGACGGATATTGCTTGTCCAACTTGTGGCCGCCAGATGGGTATTCGTACTGCATCTACTGGCGTGTTCTTAGGCTGTTCAGGTTACAACCTGCCGCCAAAAGAACGCTGCACCACCACTATGAACCTGACTCCTGGTGATGATGCGGTAGAAGTAGCAGATGAAGACGAATTAGAAACCGAAATACTGCGTCATAAAAAACGTTGTGCTAAATGTGGCACTGCTATGGATCATTACCTGATTGACGAGCAGCGTAAGCTGTATGTCTGTGGTAATAACCCGGGCTGTGACGGTTATTTGGTTGAAGCTGGTGTGTTTAAACTCAAAGGCTATGATGGCCCGCTAATCGAATGTGAGAAGTGTGGTTCGGATATGCAGCTGAAATCAGGACGTTTTGGTAAGTATTTCGGTTGCACCAATGACAGCTGTAAAAACACCCGTAAACTGTTGAAAAATGGTGAAGCTGCTCCGCCAAAAGAAGATCCTGTGCATTTACCTGAACTCAAATGCGAAAAGTCAGACACATATTTTGTGCTGCGTGACGGCGCTGCAGGTTTATTCCTTGCTGCCGCTACTTTCCCTAAATCGAGGGAAACACGAGCGCCACTGGTGTCTGAACTGGCGCGTTTTAAAGACCGTATTATGCCGAAGTTCCATTATCTGGCTGAAGCGCCGGCAGCTGACGCTTCAGGCAATCCGACGATCATCCGCTGGAGTCGTAAGACCAAGCAGCAGTATGTAATGACGGAAAAAGATGGCAAAGCCACTGGCTGGTCGGCATGGTACGAAAATGGTCGCTGGGTAGTGACAAAAGAAAAAGCGAAGTAATTTCAAGGTATTAAAAAGGGCGCTTAGGCGCCTTTTTTAATACCACATTACCACTTACGTTTAGGTGCAAATAGCACATCCAAATCGTTGTTTTCCTGTTCTGCTTTTTTCTGCCGATCGCGCAGATTACCTTCTTTTAATTCAGTCGCTATATCTTCAAGTATGGTCATCACTTCACTTTTACGAGTCGCAACATAGTCGTCAGCATGGGCACAGTTTGACAAAGTAGTCAGTGCTTTTTCGTAACATTGACGTGCTGAACCCAACATATTGCCTGCGCGAGCCTGATTGCCTCGTTTCACCTGACTTTCGACATTAATGCGCAGCTGCAACATCTCAAGTCGTCTATCTTCCTGCACTACTGTTTGAGTATCAATATTGCCGCGGGCATGTTCGCTTCGCAAAATAGTCCGTAGCTTTTTAATCCCCTGGATCATGCCAATAATTTGCTTGTCATTATCCGGCATGGTTAAACCTTCGACTGTCATATCGCCGACAGCGGTATCATTTAAGCGGGCTTCAGTCTCTCCAATACGTTTTTTCAGATCCTTTGAATTGGGCTCCAGCTCCAGCATGGCTTTGAGTGTAACCACTATACGTTTGAGCAGCATTTGTATGATGCCTTTGGTGATAGGTACGTTGGCTGCATTCAGCAGAATGTCTTCTGTATCTTCCAGCAAAGTGCGGAGCTTAGAAAACTCAGCTCTTTTCAGCGCTGCCAGCCGCTCTTTATGTTGCTGCACAGCGTTGACAATCACGGCGATAATCACCAGTGCAACAACCAGCACAATGATAATAGTAAAAAGCATCCAAACTCCGTTGCCCCCGGATTCATCGGGGTATTTCAGCTGTGGCCGATTTTAAGCCGAGCCTTGAAAAATATCTATGTTAAGTGCAAATCAAGGTAGATACAGGCTGAACATAGCGCCGCCGTACAGCCCCCCATTACTTAAACGAATAAAACCAGTTTTACCATGATTTTTATGCGCTTTGGCGATTAACCCTGCAAAAAACAGGCCTAAACCAGTACGACCAGCGGCTAAATTTAAGTCTTTCATCAGGGTATCGGCATTTTCCAGCATAAATTCAGGATAACCCGGCCCATCATCATGCAGTTCTATCGCCAAACCATGTTCTGTCAGCTCTGCCCTTAATAATAATTTACTTTTGGTGTAGCGTAGCGCGTTGACAAACATATCATTGAGCAGGTTACTGATCAGATCGCTGTCAAAATACCAGAGTAAGTCGCTGCCATCCTGCACTTCCACCTGGATATCTTTTTGACTGCTGTACATTTCATTTTTCAGAAGGATTTCTTCAAATAAATCAGAGATATAATACTGGTCGATTTGCAAAGGTAACTGGTTTTTTTCAATACGATACAAGGACAGTAACTGCAACAGATTGATATTCAGCCTGTTGGCTTCGTAATGAATACGGGACAATTCTTCCCGGCCGTTGCTGTCCAGTTGTTGCTGCTCTTGTTGCAGGTTATCAATGGACTGGATCAATAAACACAAAGAGTTTTTCATATCATGTGCAGCGGATGCCAGCACTGTTGCAAAGTCGATGGATGAGTCTGAAGTTGACATACAGTCCCCGATGATCCCGTTGTACTGCCATGGATAACTAAACAGCAGTTTTTTTAGTTACTATTGGTTATATATTCCAAGTAAATCAAAATAAGTTGGAATATCCAGATGAATATGTATAGTGTTTATATCATATGCCAAGAACGGATCACTGACACATGAAATTACAACAGCTACGTTATATTGTTGAAGTTCTGAACCACAACCTGAATGTCTCTGCAACAGCAGAGAGTTTGTATACCTCACAGCCTGGCATCAGTAAACAGGTGCGGATGCTGGAGGATGAGCTGGGTATCCAGGTCTTTGGCCGTTCCGGTAAACATTTAACTCATGTTACACCAGCTGGCAGAGATGTTATTGAAATCGCTCAACAAATACTAGGAAAAGTTGAGAGCATCAAGGCGGTTGCCAAAGAACATACCTTGCCTGATCAAGGTAAGCTGAACATAGCTACGACGCACACTCAGGCCCGTTATGCCTTGCCTCCTGTGATCAGTGGCTTTATGAAGAAGTTTCCCAAAGTCTCTTTGCATATGCATCAGGGCACTCCATCACAAATTGCCGAAGCGGCATCCCGTGGTGATGCGGACTTTGCCATTGCCACTGAAGCTATGCACTTATTTAATGACTTAGTGATGCTGCCTTGTTACCACTGGAACCGCAGTGTGATAGTGCGACACGACCATCCGCTGGCCACCTTAAATCGTAAAATTGCAGTGGAAGATGTAGCTGAACATCCTATTGTCACTTATGTGTTTGGTTTTACTGGTCGTTCTGAGTTGGATCGTGCTTTTGGTGAAAAAGGCTTAGAACCTAAAATTGTGTTTACTGCCACAGACGCGGATGTCATTAAAACTTATGTCCGTTTAGGTTTAGGCGTTGGGGTGATTGCCTCTATGGCCATGGATAAAGAGCTAGATAAAGATTTAGTCTCTATAGACGCCAGTCATTTATTTGCTGCCTCCACCACTAAAATTGGTTTCAGAAAAGGGACTTTCTTGCGTACCTATATGTATGATTTTATTGAACGTTTTGCGCCGCATTTAACCCGTGAAGTGGTAGAAAAGGCCAATATGTTACGTAATCAGGATGATATAGACAGAATGTTTGCCAAATTTGAGCTGCCGATTAAGTAGCCTTTCCAGACAACACAGAGGGCCTTGTTGGCCCTTTCTGTTTCTCTGCAGCTAAAGGGGCAAACTCTTGCCGCTGCTCCTGGCAGATTTTCAGCATGTTTACCATAAATCTGAATAATGCCAACACCCGCCTGCTTTACATTCTGCACTTCATCAGTAAATGCCAACGCAATTTGCACGGGGATTGTGCGAAAGTTATGTTATTTTTCATTTGTGGATATCTAGATGTTTACATGGCTTTTATTGCTGGTTATGCTAAATAAAGACAAACAAATACATGCATGATCAGAATGAAGAAAACTGAAGATGCGCGAGTTCGACATACAGAGAGTGAAAGATGATCGATTTAAAACTGCTGCGTACCTTACAGGCGTTGCAACAGACTGGCACTTTAGTCGCTGCGGCTGATCAGCTGTATCTGACACAGTCGGCTTTATCGCACCAGCTCAAGGAGGCTGAGTCTTATCTTGGCGCTGCACTTTACCTGCGTAAAAGCCAGCCTGTGAGTTTTAGCCCGCAAGGTCAGTTGCTATTGGATTTAGCTGCACAAGTCCTGCCTTTGGTGGCGCAGGCGGAAGCACAGCTCAAAGGTAAAAGCTTAAACCGTATTCGATTGGCTGTGGAATGCCACGCTTGTTTTCACTGGCTAATGCCTGCTGTGAAAGCTTTTGGGCTGTTGCAAAGCGACTGCCCGGTCGAGTTTTCTGCTGAAATTGAACACAATGCGCTGGATGCCTTATTAAGCGATGAGCTGGATTTGGTGTTGACCACAGACCAACGTGAGCTGACAGGTTGTTATTTTTCAGCTTTATTTGAAATGGAATTGTGCCTTGGGGTGAGTACCGACCATCCACTGGCGCAGCAGTCTTTTATTCAGGCGCAGCAGCTAAAGCAGGACACTTTATTAGGCTATCCATTGCCTTTGGACCGGCAGGATTTATACCGTTATGTAATGGCTCCCGCTGGTTTGGAGGCAAAGTTCAGAACTGTGGCGCAAAGCAGCCAGATTTTGCAGTTGATTGCTGCGGGGCAGGGGGTGGCGTTATTACCACGTTGGCTGATGGAGCCTTATAGGGCTCAGGGCCTGCTGGCGGTTCTGCAGATAGGAGAGCAAGGTTTATTCAGAACTATGTACGCAGCCTGTCGACAGGGGCAGCAAGAGGCTAACCCGCTGCGACAGTTGTTAGAGCAAATAAGTCTGCATCAGCCTTCGTAAGAAAGAGGATCTGTCGCTTTGTTTAATTCAAAAGCTTCGAGGCGTTCCTGACAAGAGCCACATTTACCACAAGCTTTTTCACGACCGTTGTAGCAGGTCCAGGTTTTGCTGTAATCCAGTCCCATGGCTAAACCATCCCGTAAAATTTCAATTTTGGTCTGGCTTAAATAAGGGCTGACAATATCTACCGGCTCGTAGTTTGCGACCTGACAAACTTCATTCATTTTATGCACAAAATCAGGACGGCAATCCGGATAGATAAAATGATCACCAGAGTGCGCACCGTAATACACAGCGCGTGCATTGAGTGATACTGCATAACCTACGGCCAACGACAATAAAATCATATTGCGGTTAGGTACTACAGTGGATTTCATCGTATCTGCAGCGTAATGACCTTCAGGAATTTGAATATCCTCATGAGTACTGTCCGGCGCCATCAGGCTGGAACCTGCCAGTAACTGATTTATCGCGGAAATATCTACTACTTTGTGTGGTACGCCTAATTCTTCACAGACGCTTTTGGCGCAGACCAGTTCTTTAACATGGCGCTGTCCATAGTTAAAAGACAGGGCATAAACTTCATGACCATCTGCTATGGCTTTGTGCAACACGGTAAATGAATCCATACCGCCGGAATAGATCACAACAACTTTTTGCGGCATCTGTCAGGCTCTCTCGCTATAATAGGCAAAATTTCGGGCGCGCATTGTACTGTATCTGAGCCTGTAGCTAAAGGAAAACCCCATAAAGTGTATAAAGTAAACGAGATTTTCGAGACCATTCAGGGTGAAGGCAGTTACACCGGTACTCCAGCTATTTTTCTGCGTTTACAAGGATGTCCTGTAGGCTGCTCCTGGTGTGATACCAAACAGACCTGGGAAATAGATCCGGACTTGCAATTAAGCCCCGCTGCCATTTTAGAGAAGAAAGCCGATTCGGATCACTGGTGCAGTTTATCTGGTGCCGAAGTGCTGCAGTTGTTTGCCGACAAAGGCTACCGCGCTAAACATGTGGTGATCACAGGCGGCGAACCTTGTATGTATGACTTAAGGCCTTTGTGTGAGCTGTTGCATGAACGTGGTTTTTCTACGCAAATTGAAACCAGCGGTACCTTTGAAATTCTGGCACCCCAAAGTACCTGGGTCACAGTATCACCTAAAGTGAATATGAAAGGTGGCTATGAAGTGCTGCGTACAGCGCTGGAGCGCGCTAACGAAATTAAGCATCCGGTAGCTATGGAAAAACATATAGACGAGTTACTGCAACTGCTGCAAGGCCTGGATTTAACCAACACGCTAGTGTACTTGCAGCCGATCAGCCAAAAAGCCAAAGCCACCCAGCTGGCTATTGAATTCTGTAAACAATACAACTGGCGTTTAAGTGTGCAAGTGCACAAGTATCTTGGCATTAACTAACAAAGACTAGCTAATTTCCTCCAGACTGTCTTCCAGCCAGAGTTCCAAATCTTTGGCTGTGTCAGTCAGCTCTTGTCTCAGCCACTGACGTTTTAAGTGGGGCGTCAGTGGTAACAGCTCCATCCAACGTGATACCAGCCAGCATAAGTTGTGTGGTTCTGGTTGAGGGTAGAGTGTGGCCAGTTCAGGATACTGTTTAAAAACCAGTTGTAATTTTTGCCACAACAGCTGTTGCTCCGCGCTGGTGTTTTGCGCAGTCCAAAATGGGATCGGCGTCAGCTCTGCTACATGCAACTGATCATATTCCTGCCACCTTTTGCTTATTTGGTAACGTCCGGTTCCTTCGACTGTGATACCAAGTAAACCATCAGGTAATTGTTCAAAATCGACAATAGAAACCAGTGTGACTTCAGGACAAATTCTGTCCTGATGATGCTGGCTCACCAAAGGATTAATACTGGCGATGGCAAAAGGCCGGGTGCCGCTACTGGCTTCTTTCATCAGGCGTAAATAGCGAGGTTCAAATAAACGCAGACGCATTCTGCCGTCAGGCAGCAGCAAAGTATTGAGTGGAAATAAAGCTATTGTTGGGTTCATAACCGCATGTCGTTAACTACTCTGCGGTTATGTACGCTGGCGTTGTTGCTTTAGATTAGTCTTTGACTGTTCTTATTGGATCATCTTTTAATTTAGGGATTTTTAAGCCCAGTTCCCTGCCTCTGTTGCGGGCATAATAAGTGCAGCCAACAAACATCAGGCAGGAAAACAGCAGCTCCAGCAGCGCCAGATAAAACTCAGTACCGGAACTTACCCACAAATGGGTCAGGCTGTGGATCATATAGAGCATCACAATAAAATTCGCCCAGGCAAATGTATAAGCTTTGCCAGTGATCATGCCCCAAAGCGGGAACCACAAAGGTGTCCACAACAAAGCAAGCAGAACTTTGGCACTGCCAAGCTCTGGCGGGGCTAACCATAAAACCCAGAGAGGGATAAGTAGAAAAAGCCCGCTAAAACCAAGACGGCCAAGCCAAAGATAAAGGCGTGTAGAGGAGGCCATAGCTACAGAAGAATGTGTCATAAAGTACTGAATCCGGAAGTTTTTAATGCGATAGCAGCTAATGCCAAACGTTTGCCAAATTGAACAGCCAACTGATGTTCATCTTTACTTAACTTGTCTGAACCAGACAAACCACTCACATGGCTTGGGCCATAAGGAGTGCCACCAGTTTGGGTATGATGCAATTCTGGTTCAAGGTAAGGTAGCCCAACAATCAGCATACCGTGATGCAACAAAGGTAACATCATACTGAGTAAATTCGCTTCGTTACCGCCATGCATACTGCCAGAGGAGGTAAATACACCTGCAGGTTTGTCCATTAAAGCGCCTTTGAGCCACAGACCACTGGTGTTATCCCAAAAGGCTTTGAGTGGGGCGGCCATATTGCCAAAACGTACCGGACTGCCAAAAGCAAAAGCGTCAGCATCGAGCAAATCCTGCTCTGTCACGACCGGATGAAGACCCACTGCACAACCATCCAAAGCTTGTACTGTGCGCAGTACTACTTCAGCTCCGGCTTGCTGAGCACCAATAGCAATTTTTTCAGCCAGAGCAGCGACAGAACCATGACGGGAATAATATAAAATCAGTAACACAGCTTTCATGCCAGCAGCGCCAGCATTTTATCGGCTGGACGGGCTACCACAGCTTTGCCGCCCACCTGTAAAACAGGTCTTTCCATTAATTTCGGATGAAGCACTATAGCTTCAATCAATTGCTGTTCCGACAAAACAGGGTTTGCCAGATCCAGCGCCTTGTATTCATCTTCCTTGCTGCGCAATAAATCACGCACAGGTAACTGCAGCGCTTTGAGTAAAACAGTCAGCTCATCTGCAGATAAAGGTTGTTCCAGATAAAAACGAACTGAAAAATCTTTACCGCTTTGTTCCAGTAATGCTAATGCTTCACGACTTTTTGAACAGCGATTGTTGTGATACAGCGTAATCATAAATAGTGCCTTGAGTTTATAAACGTTTCAGACGGTTTAATTCGGTTTGCCATTGTTTTTTCTTGGCTTCAATCCGTCGGTTTTCTAAGCTGTTATTTGGCTCCAGATGATTTAACGCCTCGTTTAAATCATCAATAGCTTTAGGGTAGATTGCCATTTGGTAATACACATCAGCTCTGGCTTCGTAGTAACGCGCAAAATCTTCCATCGCTTTGTAGGTATCTGCCAGCATTTCATAGGCTGGGAAAAGATCATCTTTGTAATAAAGTAAATTGCGCAGCAAGTGAACAGCCAGTCGGTAGGCTTTCCCCTGAATAGCCGCATTGGCATAATTCAGTGTCACCACCTGATTGTTTGGTTTGAGTAAATACTGTTGCTCCAGCATGGTCATTGCTTGCTCAGCTTTGCCTTGTGCTAACAGAATGTCAGTGTAAGCATCAATGTAATACAAATTATCTGGTTCTTGCTGACGCAGCTTAGTGATAATTTGATCCGCTTTACCCACTTGCTTGTCATCAAAATAAGCTAAAGCCAGGCCATATTGGTTGGCCTTGGTATTGCCGCCTGGTTCTTCCAGTTTACGCAAAAAATAGCTTTGTGCGTCTTTGGTTTTGTAGTGATAGCGCGCCATCACCCGGGCTTTGGCCAGTGCATAATCCTGACTGTCTGCAACAAAACGTTTAGGGTATTGTTCAGCCCTTAAGCGTGAGTCGGCCACCCGGGATTGTGACAAAGGGTGAGTGTATAAAAACGCCAGTTGAGTATTAGCAAAACGGCTTTTTTCCGCCAACTTATTAAAAAACTCAGGCACAGCATAAGGGTTGTAGCCTGCATCGGCCAGCAGTTGAATACCTATACGGTCTGCTTCCTGCTCGTTACTGCGGGTAAAATTAATCGCACTTTGTTGTGCCAGCCCCTGAGACGCCATAATCCCGGCCATACCCGCTTCAGGATTAACTGTCGCCAGCAAAATTGAACCTAAAATACCAGCAAGGGTCAATGGACCGTTTTGTGAACGGGCTTCAACAGAGCGGGCTATATGGCGCTGCGTGACGTGAGAAATTTCGTGTGCTATCACCGAGGCGAATTCACTTTCACTGTCTGAAACAGCCAGAGTTCCGGTATGAGAGGCTATATTGCCGCCGAGCGTGGCAAAGGCGTTAATGTTCTTATCATTAACCCAATAAAACCGAAACGGAAATTTGACGTCCTGAGCTTTAGCAACCATTTGGTTGCCCATGGAGTTCAGGTATTCGTCGAGTAAGGGGTCATACACCATAGGCAGCTGGCTTTTGGTTTGACGCATCATCACATCGCCCAACTGTTTTTCTTTGTCAGGCGTTAAGGTGGAAAAGGCATTGCCGCCAATATCAGGCAAAGCAGTGTTTGCCTGAACTGCGTTTACGGAGGCCAGAGCTAAACATAAACTGAACAGGCTCAGTTTCACGAGTTGTGTTTTTACTGCAAATTGCTTCATTTATTTTTTGAACTCAGTCATACCGGCTTTAAACACAGGCAATTTTAATTCACTTGGTCTGCTTACCCCAGCTTTTTTTGATAAATCTGCAACCAAAGCAAAGGCATAGATCATCTCTATGCTTGTGCCATGGTGTTTAACAAAGCAAAGGTAAAACAGAGTCTACAGTGGTTCAGTTAAATGTTGTTAAGCCACTGATTAATTTCAGTGTCTTTGGCAGAAAAAAAACGATGAAGTTCAACAAAATCTGCATTTTAGCTGGAGACAGAGCTTATCCTTTGCAGGATAAGCTCTGATTTGTGATTAAAAACTCAGGCTAAGACCCAGAGAAACTGAGCGTGGCAATGCGGGTTCAAAAGCACGACCGTTGGCCTGATTGACGACAACTGCTCCGACATAGTTTTTATTGGTCAGATTATCCAGACCTAGCCAATAGCGCAGTTGCACAGCAGACAAGGTGGATTCTCCCATCAGTTTCAGGTGATACACAGTTGAAGAGGGAGCAAACAGCAGATTTTGATCAGTGGTTGCTACTTTACTGCGATACAGAGTGTCCAACTGAAGCATCCATTCTGAACTTTGCAATGGCATCCAGCTGATTTGCCACTGAGCCTGTTGCTTAGCGACACCTGGCAGTAACTTACCGTCCAGATCGCCCTGTACAAAACTGGCATTGAGTTGAGTCAAAGTCCATTGATGTTGCCATGAAGCAGAAGCAAACCATAAGGCCGATAATTCGACCCCGGTACGTTTTGTCTCGCTGGCATTGCGGTAGCTGGTGCGACCGCCAAGCGACTGATCCACCACTAACTCATCTTCACTTTCAACTAAAAACACAGCCACACTGGAACGCCAGTTATTCTGCTGCCACTTATTCCCCAGTTCCCATTGCTGATTAGTGCTGGCTTTGAGGTCAAGATTCAGACCGTCGCTATTACTCTGGTAGGCCATTTCAGTAAAGGTCGGGGTTTCAAAACCACGGCCTGCACTGATATACCAGGATAAATGCTCAGTCTGGGCAAAATTAAGGGCTAAAGCTGCAGAGGTTTTGCCAAAAGAAGTGGAACCGCTGTCATCCGGGTTTTGTGCTGTGATATAAAAATCTGTCACATCAAAATCCAGTTCAGAGTGTCGTACTCCGCCGCTTAATTGCCAGGCAGAGCTTAAATCCAAGACAAAACGGCTATACAAATCAGCTGACTGTACTTCGCCTTCTTCATCGCGGCGTAAATCCCCTTGTATGCCCTGATTATTGACATAACCCCGGCGTTCGTCTGTGCTTTGTTCCAAAGCGCCGCCGATACTGAAACGAAGCTGCTCCAATTGCCAGCTGTACGACGCATCCAGTCCCTGATAAGGCCTGCTCAAATCAACCACACCACCAGCAGAGGTTGGGGCTATGCCATCAAAACCTAAGTATTGACCCACATCACGTTGACCAGACCAGGCTGCCAGACGCCAGCTTTTCTGATCCAGTTGTTGCGACAGGTTCAGGCTCCATTGCTGTTGTTTGGTAAATTTACGGGTATCAAAAGTCAGCGCATTGGCCGCAGTCTGGCGAGGATTGTCCTGCCATTCTTGAGCAGTTAAGCCCAACGGGTCCTGTAACAGTGGATCATAAGACCAATCGTAGCGCAGCTGTAGTTTAAGCTCATTGTCAAAACTGCTTTGCCATAACCACTGCGCCTGTTGTTTTTTTGCATTGCTGTGGGGGCGTGAGCTTTGTAACTCTGCATTCTTCAGGCTCAGGGACGTCGCATGATTGCCCTGCACCAAAGCGCCCGATAGCAGCTGCTGGCGGGCAAACTGGTTATGGCTGAGTTGCACTGATGCAGAATTCTCTGTTGGCCAGCGGCTTTGTAGCGCGACTACACCTCCAGCTGCATTGCCGTACAAGACTGCAAGCGGGCCTGTGAGCACTTCAACGGATGCTAGTTGATCCAACAACACTGAACTGAATTGGCCTTGACCATCCGGGCTGGACAGAGGAATGCCGTCCTGTAACAGGCGAATGCCCCGAATGCCAAAACTGCTACGGCTACCAAAACCTCTGGCACTTAACCGGCTGTCCTGTGCATAGTTGGCTCTGCTGTCGGCCTGAATGCCTGGAATATGTTGCAATAAAGCGGCAGCATCTATCTGCAGAGATGGGCTGTTAAAGTCTTTGCGAAAACTGCTGGCAGCGCTGCTCAGCCAGGGCGATTGTTGTGCCTGAGCAGTGATCACTATTATTTCGTTCGGGATTTCATCGGGAATTTTATTTTCTTCTGCGCTTAGGGCGACAGAAAAAAAACTGAGCGCTAAAGCGCTCAGTTTAAAAGGTAAATAATTCATTTAGAGGAGGTTCTCATCACTGTGGTGATAAACGTAATAACTTACCGTCATTTTCATCTGTCAGCAGATAGACTGCGCCATCAGGTCCTGCCTGTACGTCACGTATCCGCGAACCGATACGAATACGTTCTTCGTGGCTGACTTTATCGCCGGTCAGTTCTAAACGAACCAATTGGCCAAATTTAAGTGAACCAACCAACAGGTTATTTTGCCAGCCATTAATTTGAGTGCCGGTGTAAAAGCTCATACCACTTGGGGCTATAGATGGCACCCAGTAATGCAATGGTTGTTCTAAACCTGCTTTGGTTTTGTTGCCTATTACACCACCGCCATATTCCTCACCATAGGTGATCACAGGCCAGCCGTAGTTTTTACCAGCAGTAGCGATATTAATTTCATCGCCACCCTGAGGACCATGTTCATGAGTCCATAACAGGCCTGTTTGTGGGTGAATTGCAGCACCTTGAATATTACGATGACCATAAGACCAGACATCGGCTTTGGCATCAGCCTGGGTTGCAAAAGGATTACCAGCAGCGGCTGAGCCATCTTTGTTTACTTTGACTACTTTACCAAAGTGACCTGACAATTTTTGAGCATCATCACGACGTGAGCCCCGATCACCCAAAGTGATAAATAATTCACCGGCAGGGGTAAATACCAGACGGCCACCGTAATGGTGGTTGCTGTTGATTGCTTCAGCCTGACGGAAAATAACCTTCACTTCTTTTAATGTCTGGCCATCCAGTATTGCGCTTGCCACAGCTGTTGCATTGACATCGCCATCGCGAGGTTCACTGTAGCTGATGTAAATAGTCTTATTTTTGGCAAAATCCGGGTCCAGTACCAGGCCTAATAAACCACCTTGACCTTTAGCGTGAACAGCTGGAACACCTTGAATAGGCTCACTTTTTTCGCCGGTTTTGCTAATGTAGCGCAAAGTGCCTGTGCGCTCTGTAACCAGGAAGGAACCGTCAGGCAAAAACTGCATAGCCCATGGGTGACTGAGTCCGGAGGATAGCGTTTGCATGTCCAGAGTGGCTTTTTCAGTTTTTAAAGATTCGGCCAACAGAGGTTGAGCGGTCAGACTAAGGCCCACAATCAGGCTGAGTAGAGACAGTTTATGCATACAACAGATCCTTTTTTAAACAAATTAAGAAATTGAGCATAATGGATACCGAAAAAAAGTACCGAAAATGCGGCTGTTATCCGGATGGACGGGATTAACGGAGTTAAGCCTGACTTTTCAGGTAAGCTAACACCACATCATGGTGATTGCTTGTTTTGAAGTCATCAAAGACTTTGCTGACTGTACCATCCTGTTCCACTAAAAAACTAATACGATGAATACCGTCGTAAATCTTGCCCATAAATTTCTTTTCACCCCAAACCCCAAAGGCTTCAGCTGCTGTGTGATCTTCATCACCCAACAAGGTAAAATTTAGCTGCTCTTTTTGTTCAAATTTAGCCAGACGGGCAGGGGCGTCGATGCTGATCCCCACAACCTGAACCTTGTATTGTGCAAGCTGTGTTTTGCTGTCACGTAAACCACAGGCCTGGACTGTGCAACCTGGTGTCATGGCTTTAGGATAAAAGTACACCAACACACGGCTTTGTTTTAACAAAGTGCTGAGTTGTACTATCTGACCTTTTTGGTCTGGCAAACTAAAATCCGGTGCTTGTTGTCCTGCTGTTAATCTGTTCATGAGGTTTCACTTTTCCTTTAATTAAAGCTGGGCTTCAAAACGCCCTGTCAGTTGAAGCTGGTCAAGTAATGCAAACAGGTCCTGCTTAATCAGCTCAACTTGTGCACCTTGTGGCAGCTGTACCGTCATAGTGCAATGGTTTAAAAGCTGTTGAGTCTCAGCCTGGGTTAAAGTTTCGGTGCGCAGTGCACCTATATAAATCTGGTGATTGGCAAGCAAAGTGGCGATGGCGCCCAACGTGCCTACTTTATCTTTCCCTGTGTATTCCAGCACATAATGTGCACTGACCGCTGCGGTTGGCTGAGCTGATGTACGTTTGGTCATGGTAAGCAGATCAAGTTCAAAACCTAATCCAGGCAATAAATGTTCAATACGGCTGATGGCCACTGCATCACCGGATAACAACATAATAAAAGTGAATTCATTACCAAAAATAGCCATACGACTATCGACTATATTGCAGTTACAGTCTGTAACCAGGCGGGCAAGACGGCTGACCAGCCCTGTTCTGTCTGCACCTATTGCAGTGACGACCAATTGTTGTGGCATGCTAAGTTGATGTCTCTGAATGAAAAACGGCTGCGAAGTTTAGCATATTTAGCGTAAATTTCACCTGTGTGACAGTCCCTTGCTTGTGTTTGTTGTCGTGCGTCATTACCATAGGCAGCCTGAAAATTATGGAGCCTTTAGCATGTTTAGCGGAAGTATTGTTGCTTTGATCACCCCTATGGATCCTGATGGTGCTGTGGACTATGACAGCCTGAAGCGGCTGGTAGACTTCCATCTGAACAATCAGACCGACGCTTTGGTGATTATGGGCACCACTGGCGAATCCGTTACTTTAAGTTTTTCCGAACAATTAACAGTGCTCAAGGCGGTTTTGGCTCAAGTCGATGGTCGCATTCCTGTGATTGCTGGCAATGGCTCGAACTCAACTGCTGATGCGGTGGAGAAGACAAAAATCTTATCCGCATTACCAGTAGCAGGTTTTTTAACAGTGACGCCTTATTACAACAAACCTATGCAAAAAGGCATGTTGGCGCATTATCAGGCCGTTGCTGCATCCACAGACAAGCCTGTTATTTTATATAACGTGCCCGGCCGTACTGGGGTGGATTTGTTGCCGGAAACTGTGGCTGAACTGGCGAAAACCCCGAACATTGTTGGTATTAAAGAAGCTACTGGCTCTATGCAACGTCTGGCTCAATTGCAGGCTTTGTGTCCGGCAGATTTTTTATTATTCAGCGGCGACGATGCCAGTTGCTGCGAATTTATGTTAAAAGGTGGTCATGGCGTCATTTCGGTGACCAGCAATATAGCGCCAGCTTTAATGGCCCAGATGTCAAAAGCAGCGATAGAAAAAAATACAGAATTGGCTCAGCAGATCGATCATAAGCTTCAAGGCTTACATCATCAGTTGTTTATTGAAGCCAATCCTATTCCGAGTAAGTGGGCGCTGCTGAAGATGGGGTTAATTGCTGATGACATGGCAAGATTACCTTTAACCCGATTGGAACCAATTCATCAAAGCGTAATCGAACAAGCGCTGAAACAAGCCCAGATTAATGTGTAGGAGTTTTATAGTGCAGTATTGGATCCCGGCAAGCTTAGTTGCCTCTTTGTTTATATCTGGTTGTTCTTTGTTCCCTGAAGATGTCGCTGAGCAAGCTCCAGAGACAAAACCAGTGGCTGAGTTAAAAGTACCAGCCGGATTGGTTGCAGCGAAAAAACCTGCACAGTTCGATATTCCTGCTGCTCCAAACGCCCCCGTGACGGAAGTGGAACTGAAATCACCTATGCAGGTGCTTGCACTTGCGACCAATAGTAGGGTAGAGGAAGAAGAAAAAGAAGCCCGGATTTGGTTTGAACGCTCGGAGTTTACCGGCGAGTTATTACCTTATTTGAGAAAGAATGTGCAGGATTTTGGTGCTGAGAAACAAATCGAAATCACACAGAAAGATCAGGACGCTTTAGTCTTTGAAACAGGTTGGGTCAGCCGTTTTGAAGAAGAAGGTTTTTGGCTGTGGAAAGATATGGTTGAAAAAGAACAAAGCCGTTTTCTGGTAGTTCTTGAACCTAAAAGTCACGGTCGTTCTGTAGGCCTTCGGGTACAGTTGCTGGAGCATCGCTTTATTGACAATGACACTAAGTTGTCTGCGATAGCGCAAAAACGTGAAGAAGTGTACTTCCTCAATCGTTTGGTGGATAAAGTTGCGACTGTAGAACTGGCACAGATCAGACAGAAGAAAGCTCAATCCCGTCAGATCACCCTGACTACAGGATTTGATGCTGAAGGTAACGCTGCTATGTTGACAGGTCAGCCTATTGATTCTGCTTGGTCACAATTAGAACTGATGTTTGAACAGAACGGTTTTTTGGTGAACGATCTGGACAGAACCAATTACACTTTCTTCCTGACTTATCAGCAGCCTGAAGCTGGTTTCTGGGACTCCTTGTGGGGCAGTCAAGAAACTATAGCCGTGCCTTTAACACCAGGTGACTATCAGTTAGTGTTGT
Organism: Rheinheimera soli; assembly: GCF_021290985.1. Lineage (GTDB taxonomy): Bacteria > Pseudomonadota > Gammaproteobacteria > Enterobacterales > Alteromonadaceae > Pararheinheimera > Pararheinheimera soli. Next base: position 70,256 of record NZ_JAJOYU010000001.1, on the reverse strand, counting down.
CAAAAAGCCAGGTTGGAACCAGTCTGAGCTGGCGTGACAGTTCAGGAAAAGCATTTACAGCAGACCAAATCACGGCTTTGCATCAGACTCTGGTGCAAATTATTAGAAAAGATAATATAGATCTGTAATAGCTCCGGACAGGCAAAAGGCGATGCCACTGACGCCTGTTTTGTTTACTCCAGGTCACAGTGCAGAAAAAGTGACAGATGCGTTTGAGATTGAAGCTTGAAACAGAGTCCAAAAAACCACCCGCGGGTGGTTTTTTTATGTACATGGAAGGGCGGTATATCGCAACTGTCGGCAACAGTGTTGCGATTATTACTGCCTTCTTTAACTCTACAGCAAGCAAATAAAGCTGACCTGCCCAAGCCCCATGCAGGAAGAATAAAATAACGCTATGATTAGGCTCAATTTAATCACTTTCATAAGCAAATAAAGGACAGCAAATGCTTGATGTGCAGGATTACCTGAAAATTTTTATCGGCATCATTGCTATCTTAAATCCTTTGGGTGCTTTGCCGATGTATTTGTCTTTAACTGCGGATAACAGTGAGCAGGACAAAAAACAGGTAGCGATGACAGCAGCCAAAGCTGCTACTGTGATTTTATTGGTCACGTTGTTTTTCGGTGAGTTTATCCTTGGTTTTTTTGGTATCTCAGTGAATTCGTTTCGGGTGGGTGGCGGTATTTTAATACTGCTGATGGCGATTTCGATGCTGAACGCTCAGACCAGCGGAGCCAAAAGCACCGAAGCAGAGCGACTGGAAGCAGCACAAAAGTCTTCTATTGCGGTGGTGCCGCTGGCGATGCCTATGCTGGCAGGTCCGGGTGCTATCAGCTCTGTTATTTTGTATGCCAACAGAGCTGACGGCTGGCTTCATTACCTGATAATTTCAGTAGAAATAATAGTTGTTGGTATTCTGTTGGCGATCCTGATGCGCTTATCAGGTAAAATAGCGCGCAGATTAGGGCAAACCGGGATGAATATTATCACCCGGGTGATGGGGCTTATTTTGGCGGCCATCTCCATTGAGTTTATCAGTCTTGGCTTAAAGGGTATTTTCCCTGTTTTAGCTGGTTAAGAGTATTAGCAGGTTAAGGGTAAAAGATGAGATTACTTAGTGCTGTGTTATGTTTTATATCGTGCCTGAATGTTGCGCACGCAAAACAATTAACTGATTTGTATCAGGCTGTAGTGCCAGCAGGTCAAAGCCAAAGTGCCTGGCAACAACAGGCTCTGGCGCAGGTCTTGGTGAAAGTGACAGTCAATCCTCAAGTGATTGAACAGGCTTCTATCAAAGCCGAGCTGAAAAATGCCGGTAACTATATTAAAACCTTTGCTGCTGTCAGCTCAGAGCAAGGCCCTGCATTAAAAGTAGGGCTGGACGAGCGAAAAGTACAGCAGTTGTTAAGTCAGCACCAGATAGCGATTTGGGGCAGCCGACGTCCTGCCATAGTACTCTGGGCTGTGGAGCAAACCTCTGAAAGCCGGATATTTATGCAAGGCGCAGCTCATCCGGTACTGGCTCATTTACAGCAACAGGCGTCAGCCATTGGTTTGCCATTGGATCTACCCACAGCAAGCGACACTTATGTGCCTCCTTTATCTCAAGACGAAGTCTGGGCTGGTAATTGGTTGCTGATTGAGCAAGCTAGTTTGCCATTTAGTGCCGATCAAACACTGATCTTGTTGTTTGACCAGCCTTCCGCAGCCCAATACCGATTAACCTGGCAAGGTTATGAAGCAGGCCAATTGGTCAGTAATGAGTTACTGGCAAGCTCACAGCAGGAATTAGCCAGTCAGTTTTTAACCGATTTAACGGCGCAACTTGCTGGCAAATTTGCTGTTCAACTGGGCAGCCAACAGGGCCAGACTGAGCTGGAACTGGATATCGAAGGCCTCACTAATTTCGTGGATCAGGTCAAGGTCCAACAGCTACTGAGCGCTATGTTGTCGGTAAAACAAGTCACAGTGCAGGAGCGTAAAGCCGATTTACTAAAGTTTAAAGTACAACTGGCGGCAGACCGCAGTGCCTTTATTAACTCTTTATCGCTGGAACGTCGTTTCCAATCGCTGCAAACCCAGGCTGAGCAAACAACCCCAATTGAAACAACAGATGCAGCGGATGAGCTGTTTTCTGAAATGGCGGCGGAAATGGCGACAGAAGTTGCAGAACCGCAGCAAGACGCTCTGCCTGCTGTATTACGTTACAGGTATGTTCCGAACTAATGATTCCAATGCAATACACTCTGGCCGTGACTCTGCCGGAAGACGAAACCCTTGATACCTTCTATGGGGCTGAAACCAGCCCTGTAGTGGGTTATATCAAACATTTTCTAACCACTCCTTTTGAACACCGTCTGCCTGTGTATTTATTCGGTGCCAGTGGCAGCGGTAAATCCCACTTGTTATACGCGGCTTGCGTCCAAGCACAAGAGCTGGGATTAACCAGCCAGCTGTTGAGTCTGGAAGATTTTAAGGCCTGGAGTCCACGGATTTTGGATCAGTTGGAAGAGCTGGATCTGGTGTGTCTGGATAATATTCAGGCCATAGCAGGGGATCTTAGCTGGCAAGTGGCGGTGTTTGATTTATACAATCGCATGACAGAGCAGGGTAAAGCACTGATTATTGTCGCCGATCAAGCGCCAACCGAACTGGGTATTACCTTGCCGGATTTGGTCTCGCGTCTGCAGGCCTGTACCAGTTTTCAGCTGCGCTTGTTAGGCGATGAAGATAAACAAAAACTGCTGCAACAAAAAGCCCGTTTACGTGGCATGGAGCTGCCGGATGAAGTAGCGCGGTTTTTACTGAACCGCCAGCAACGTGATATTCGTGAACTGGTGCAAATTCTCGATTTACTGGATAAAGCCTCGATAGTGCATCAGCGTAAGCTGACCATTCCTTTTGTCAAAGATATGCTGAGCTTATCTCACTGATTTTTCGTCCTTTGAACTAAAAAAAGCCTTATTTTACGCAAGCTCTGAGCGTAAATCTGGTGTATTATTGCCACCTTTTTATACGACTTATCTACCCGAAGTTATCGATGCTGTAGCCGACAAAGCTGCCGCTTCAGGTAGCAAGGGGATTAACGCTGGTCTGAGGATAGCGATGAACTTAACCGCCATTTTAGAAGATGCCTTACAGGCAGTCGCTGTAGCGAACGATATCAACGCACTGGAAGACGTGCGCGTGGCCTTTATGGGTAAAAAAGGCAGCATCACTGAGTTGCTGAAATCTTTAGGTGCCATGGATCCGGAAACCCGCAAAACTGCCGGTCAACAGATCAATGACTTAAAACAGCAAGTGCAGGACGCGTTAAACTCTAAACGTGATCAGATGCAACAGGCTGAACTGGCACAAAAACTGTCAAAAGAGCAGATTGATGTGACGTTGCCAGGCCGTGCTTTAGAAGCCGGTGGTCTGCACCCTGTGACCCGCACTATTCGCCGTATTGAAAGCTTTTTTGGTGAATTGGGTTTTGAAGTCAAACATGGCCCGGAAATAGAAGATGATTTCCATAACTTTGATGCACTGAATATTCCAACGCATCACCCGGCCCGTGCCGATCACGACACCTTTTATTTTAATCCTAAGTTGATGCTGCGCACTCAGACCTCTGGTGTGCAAATTCGTACTATGGAAACAGAACAGCCACCGCTGCGGATCATCTCCCCAGGCCGTGTATACCGTAATGACTACGATCAAACCCACACGCCGATGTTCCATCAGGTGGAAGGGTTGATGGTGGATAAAAACGTCAGCTTTACTGAACTCAAAGGTATTTTGCACGACTTCCTGAATAACTATTTTGAAGAAGACTTGCAAATCCGTTTCCGTCCGTCCTTTTTCCCTTTTACTGAACCTTCAGCTGAAGTGGACGTGATGGGCAAAAATGGCAAATGGCTGGAAGTATTAGGCTGCGGTATGGTGCATCCAAATGTATTACGTTCTGTTGGCATCGACCCTGAAGTGTACAGCGGTTTTGCTTTTGGTATGGGCGTTGAGCGTCTGACCATGTTGCGTTATGGCGTAACAGACCTTCGTTCATTCTTCGAAAACGATCTGCGTTTTCTAAAGCAATTCAGATAAGCGGGAGCAGATAATGAAATTCAGTGAATCCTGGTTACGTGAGTGGGTCAACCCGCAGTTATCGACCAATGAGTTAGCAGAACAAATTTCGATGGCCGGTCTGGAAGTAGACGGTGTTGAGCCGGTTGCAGGTGAGTTTAGCGGTGTCGTCGTGGGCCATGTGGTTGAATGTGGTCGTCATCCTGAAGCCGACAAATTACAAGTCACCAAAGTGGATATTGGCACTGGTGAATTATTAGATATCGTTTGTGGTGCAGCCAACTGCCGTCAGGGCTTAAAAGTTGTGGTTGCCACAGTAGGCGCTGTATTGCCTGGCGATTTTAAAATTAAAGCCGCTAAATTACGTGGTCAACCATCGAACGGTATGCTGTGTTCTTTATCTGAGCTTGGCATGGCTGAAAGTTCAGAAGGCATTATTGAACTGCCTGCAGACGCACCTTTGGGTCAGAATATTCGCCAGTACCTGACGTTAGACGACAATGCCATTGAAGTGGATTTAACGCCAAACCGTGCGGATTGTTTAGGCTTAAAAGGTTTAGCCCGTGAAGTCGGTGTGCTGAATAATCTGGATGTGTGCCAGCCTGAGATTGCTGCTGTTGCTGCAACAATCAGCGACGTGAAAGCTATTCAGTTGTCTGCTCCACAAGCTTGTCCACGTTATTTAGGCCGTGTGATTCGTAACATCAACACAGCTGCTGTCACACCACTTTGGATGGTGGAAAAATTACGCCGCTCTGGTATCCGTTCTATTGATGCTGTGGTGGATGTGACCAACTTCGTATTGCTGGAGCTGGGTCATCCAATGCACGCTTTTGATTTAGCAAAAATCGAAGGTGATATCGATGTGCGTATGGCCAAAGATGGTGAAAAACTGGTGCTTTTAGACAGCAACGAAGTCACGTTAAAAGCCAATACGCTGGTGATTGCGGATAGCCAAAAAGCCTTAGCAATGGCAGGTATTTTTGGTGGCCTGCACAGTGGTGTAACCAAAGACAGCAACGACATTTTCCTTGAGAGCGCATTCTTCTCTCCGGTTGAAATGGCAGGTATTGCACGTCAATACGGTTTGCACACTGATGCTTCACACCGCTATGAGCGTGGTGTTGACCCAGAATTGCAACGCACTGCGATGGAAAGAGCAACAGCATTGCTGTTAGCTATTGTAGGTGGCGAAGCAGGCCCTGTGGTTGAAGCTGTATCTGAACAGCATGTGCCAAAAGCAGCCCAAATTGCGTTAACCCGCACTAAGCTGGATCGTATTTTAGGCATTTCTATTGTAACCGAGACAGTGACTGAAATTTTCCAGCGTTTAGGTATGCAGGTTCAGGTATCAGGTGACGAGTGGCAAGTCACAGTACCAAGCTACCGTTTTGATATCTCTATTCCTGAAGATTTAATCGAAGAAGTGGCTCGGGTCTATGGCTACAACAATATTCCTAATGTAGCGCCACAAGCTGCGCTTGCGATGAGCAAACATCAGGAAAGCCGTATTTCTGTGCACAGCTTACGTGATTTGCTAGTGGCCCGTGGTTATCAGGAAGCTATTACTTATAGTTTTGTTGACCCTAAAGTGCAGGAAACTTTGTTTCCTGGTAAGACAGCTTTAGTTCTGCCAAACCCAATTTCTGTCGATATGTCAGCAATGCGATTAAACCTGTGGCCTGGTTTATTGCAAGCAGTGCAGTACAATCAGAATCGTCAGCAGACCCGTATTCGTTTATTCGAATATGGCCTGAAATTTATCCCGGATGCCAATGCTGAAGGCGGTGTACGTCAGGTGCCAGTTTTAGGTGGTGTGATTGTTGGCAGTTATGGCAACGAACATTGGACCATAGCTGAGCGCGCCGTTGATTTTTATGATATTAAAGGTGATGTGGAAGCGCTGTTAAGCTGCACTTCAGCTACAGAGTGTTTTACTTTCGCTACAGGTCAACACAGCGCCTTACATCCGGGTCAAACGGCTCAGTTAAACCGGGATGGCAAAGCTGTAGGTATACTTGGCGCCTTGCATCCGGAAGCGGAACGTAAATTGGGTATTAAAGGCAAAGCCTTTTTATTTGAAGTAGAGCTGGAAGCATTTGGTGATAAACACATTGTTTTAGCTCAGGAAACTTCAAAATACCCCGCAAACCGTCGCGATTTAGCTATTGTTGTGAAATCTGATGTGCGTTTTTCAGATATCCTTGCTACTATTAGAAAAGTTGGCGGAAATCAATTAGTTGACCTAAAATTGTTTGACGTCTACACAGGGCAGGGTGTCGCTGAGGGCTATAAGTCATTAGCAATAGCTTTAACCTTGCAGGACAAGGCGCGAACGCTTGAAGATAAAGATATCCAACAGGTTATCTCTTCTGTGGTCGAGGTGCTGAGCAAAGAGTTCAACGCAACGTTGAGGGATTAAGAATGGCGCTTACCAAAGCCGATTTAGCAGAACGTTTATTTACCAAGTTTGGCATCAGCAAGCGCGATGCAAAATTAATAGTCGAATCTTTTTTTGAAGAGATCCGCATTGCTTTGGAAGCAGGCGACCAGGTAAAACTGTCAGGTTTTGGTAATTTTGACCTGCGAGTGAAAAACCAAAGGCCAGGCCGCAACCCAAAAACAGGTGAAGATATTCCAATCTCTGCCCGTTGTGTGGTGACCTTCAGACCAGGCCAGAAGTTAAAAAGCAGAGTCGAAGTAGGCACCGCCAAAAAGTAATGTCTTATTCTGTCGTTAAAAAAGGAGTGTACCTTGCGGGCACTCCTTTTTTCATTGTACAAACTTCCGCTTCCCCCATGTTTAGTCTAACCAGAGTGGTCAGAGCAACAATTCTGTCCTACGGCCACTCTTCATCCATTTCCTCGTGCGATCACTACAGAGTTCTGCACAAAAAATCACAAGTTTTAATAAATTCAATAAATTGTAAAAAATTTATAATAAATATATAACTTTAATATAAAGAATAAACTTCATGCCTTGCTAAGTTTGGAGCCGCAGGATGCAACTTCACATCATGGACTTCAAAATTCTTACAAGGTACACATATGAAAAATAGAAACAAAGTACTGTTACTGGGAACTGCTGGTTGTTTTGCATTATCTTTAACTTCAGTGGCTGTTGCTGCTGCGGTTGATGCAGAGCCAGAATTTGTCACTGCTGCCAGTGTTGCTTTAATTGACCCAAGTGACGACAGTACCACCCGTTATATCGTCAAATATAAAGATGGCACCACAGGCACATTGCAAAATGGCGCTCAGTCAGCCCCTGCTTTTTCAGTGCAAAGAGCGGAAACCTTTGCGCGTAAGTACAAAGGCAAAGTGATCCGGCACTTAAGTTCAGTCAAATCCAGCGTGCTGGAATTAAATCCACGCCAGTTAAAGGCTATGGTGTCCGACCCAGAAGTGCAGTACATCGAAGTGGACCAAAAACGTTATCTGTTTGATTTGATCACGCCAATGGCGCAAAGCACGCCTTATGGTATTCCAATGGTTCAGGCCAATCAGGTCAGTGATAACAATGCGGCTAACACTCCGGTTTGTGTTATTGACACAGGTTATCGTTTAAATCATGTCGATTTACCGAGTTCAGGCGTGACAGGTTTTGCTTTCTCTGGTCATGGCAATTGGTCCACTGATGGTAACGGTCACGGTACCCATGTAGCGGGCACCATGGTGGCGCTGAATAACAATGATGGTGTAGTGGGGGTGTTACCTTCAGGCCAGGCTGGTGTTCACATCGTCAAAATATTTAACGACTCTGGCAACTGGACTTTTGCTTCTGATTTGATTGATGGCATTCAGTCTTGCCAGGATGCAGGCGCTAAAGTGGTGAATATGAGTTTAGGTGGCGGCAGTTCCAGCCAGACTGAACAAACTGCCATGACGAATTTCTACAATGATGGCATGTTGCTGATTGCCGCTGCGGGTAACGCCGGTAATACCAGTTTGTCTTATCCTGCCTCTTATAACGCTGTAGTGTCGGTGGCGGCTGTGGATTCAAACCGCAATCTGGCCAGTTTCTCCCAGCGTAACGCTCAGGTGGAATTAGCAGGTCCTGGGGTCGCAGTGAATTCAACCTGGAACAATGGTGGCTACAACAGCATCAGCGGTACCTCTATGGCCTCCCCGCATGTTGCTGGTGTGGCTGCTTTAGTCTGGAGTAACCATCCACAATGTACAGCTCCACAAATCCGCAGTGCTTTACAAGTAACAGCACAAGACAGAGGCACCGCAGGTCGCGATAACTCATTTGGTTTTGGTATAGTTCAGGCTAAAGCGGCAGTGGATTATCTGACAGCCAATGGTTGTAGCGGCGGTGGTGGTGGTAATCCTCCGCCAACAGGTGGCGAAACTTTCCCTAATCTTTCTGCCACCACTGGCAACTGGTTAAGGGGTTCTTACGTGATCCCAGCTGGCGTCAGCACCTTAACCTTCACTATTTCTGGGGGTACTGGTGATGCCGACTTGTATGTGCGCTACAACAGTCAGCCTACAACAAGTCAATACAATTGCCGTCCTTACTTAAATGGCAATGCTGAGCAGTGCACTATCACTAATCCGCAAGCTGGTACCTGGCATGTGGGAGTGAGAGCGTATACGACTTTTAGTGGTGTAACTCTGAGCTACTCTTACTAAAAGCTATTTGGTCTTGAACAAAAAGCTGCGGTTTATTCCGCAGCTTTTTTACATTTTGCTGTCCTTGCAAAATGCCTGTTCAGGCCATCGTCGCTGCGCTCTGATGTTAACAATCGCTCCCGGCGATTGTTTTACATTTTGCTGTCCTTGCAAAATGCCTGTTCAGGCCATCGTCGCTGCGCTCTGATGTTAACAATCGCTCCCGGCGATTGTTTTACATTTTGCTGTCCCTGCAAAATGCCTGTTCAGGCCATCGTCGCTGCGCTCTGATGTTAACAATCGCTCCCGGCGATTGTTTTACATTTTGCTGTCCTCGCAAAATGCCTGTTCAGGCCATCGTCGCTGCGCTCCTATGTTAACAATCGCTCCCGGCGATTGTTTCTGACAAAAATAGCTATATTTGACTTTCAAAAATTTTCTCTTGCAGTGATCCAATGAACCTGCTGATCTGTAAACAATTCTAGTCATCTCCGTGGTTTTTTCTGTGAGTTCTTATTATGAGTATCCAAATCGGTGTCAGTGCTTGTGTGCTTGGGCAAAAAGTACGTTTTGATGCCGGACATAAAGCGTCAGAGTTCTGCAACAGCACCCTTGCTCCTTTTGTGTCTTATGTTCCGGTCTGTCCTGAGCAGGCCATAGGTTTAGGTGTGCCTCGTCCCGCTATTCGTTTGCAGTTAAATGCTGATCAGCAAGTGAGATTGGTGAATAGCAAAGACAGCAGCATTGATCATACTGACACTATGCTTCAGTTTACCCAAAAGCTTTTGCCAGAGCTCAAACAGCTGTCCGGTTATATTGTCTGTGCCAAGTCACCCAGCTGCGGTATGGAGCGCGTGCGTTTAAATGATCAAAATGGCCACCAGTTGGGTAAGGTCGGAGTAGGTGTTTTTACACAACAACTGATGAATAGCTATCCCTGGTTGCCTGTGGAAGAAGATGGCCGTTTGCTCGATAGCAATTTACGGGAGAACTTTGTTACCCGTATCTTCGCCTGTCACGACTATCAGCAAATGCTGCAATCGGGTTTTACTGTCGGCAAGTTGGTGGCTTTTCATAGTCGTTACAAGTTTTTAGTGATGGCGCATAGCCCAACAGCGTACCGCGAATTAGGTCGCTTAGTGGCTCAGGCGAAACTCTTTGCTCCTGACGAATTGGCACAGCGTTATTTGCTGGATTTAATGCAGGCTTTAAAACAACAAGCCACCCGCAAACAGCAGGCCAATGTGCTGATGCATTTACAGGGCTTTTTTAAGAAAATGCTAAGTAGCAGTGCTAAGCAGGAACTTTTGGCCCTTATTCATAAATACCGTCAGGGGCATCTGCCTTTGTTGGCGCCATTAACCTTATTGCGTCACCATTTGGCGCAGCATCCGCATCAGTATGTGGCGGCGCAGCAGTACTTACAGCCTTTCCCTGATGAATTGGGGTTACGCGCCTGATGAATATGACATTCTCTTTAGATTGGCTGCTTAGTGATCTACAGGCATTTCTTCCTGACGAACTGGGGTTACGCGCCTGATGAGTAACATCGCATTTTCTTTAGTCTGGTTGCGTAATGACTTACGTGTCTATGACAATCAAGCCTTATATGAAGCCTGTCAGTCTGGTTTGCCTGTAGTGGCGCTTTTTGTCGCCACGCCGGATAGCTGGCAGCAGCATGTTATGGCGCCGATGAAACAAGATTTTATTCGCCGTCGTGTATTGCAGTTACAGACTGAATTGGCTGCGCTGAATATCCCATTGTTAGCAATTGAATGCGGTCATTACGATGCGTTACCTGCGCTGATGCAACAATTTATCGACGCTGGGGCAGAGGCTTTATATGGCCATAACGAATACGAATTACGTGAACGGGTTCGTGACAACAAGGTCAGTGCCACTTTTGCTGATGCAGGCAAAGCCTGTTTTTGGTTTGACCGCAAAGCTGTGATGCCGCCGGGATCAATCTTGAGCAAAACCGGTGGTATTTATCAGATTTTTACCCCTTTTAAGAAAACCTGGCTGGCGCGTTTACGTGAAACTGGAGTGCGCTGTTTCCCTAAGCCTAAAGCTATGCCAGAACTGAAGCTGCAATTGCCTGAATGGCCTGTGATGCAACAAGGGGATGGCAGTTCGCTCGCTTATGCGGTGGATGAGCTGCAGGTTCTGGAACAGATGCGGCAATTTTGCCGTGACAAAGCGGCTTTTTATCAAGCAGAGCGGGATTTTCCGGCTTTAGATGGAACTTCGTCTTTGTCGGCTTATCTGGCGATAGGGGTTATTTCAGCGCAGCAGTGTATTAGTCGGCTGCAACTGGAAGCCGCTGCAGAGTGGGACAAGGAAAAATCAGGTGCTGCCGTCTGGTTATCTGAACTGGTATGGCGGGATTTCTATCATCATATTCTGATGGCCTTTCCTGATCTGATTAAACACAAAGCGTTCCAAAAAGATACAGACGGTATTGTTTGGCCTAATAACCTTGCGCTGTTTCAGGCCTGGTGTGAAGGAAAAACCGGCTACCCTATAGTGGACGCCGCTATGCGTCAGTTGAATCAAACTGGCTGGATGCATAACAGACTACGTATGATAGTGGCTAGTTTTTTGGTCAAAGATTTACATATCGACTGGCGCTGGGGTGAGCAGTATTTTATGTCCAAGCTGATTGATGGTGACTTTGCAGCCAATAACGGTGGCTGGCAGTGGGCCGCTTCTACAGGCACAGATGCCGCACCTTATTTCCGCATTTTTAATCCTGTCACTCAAAGTGAACGTTTTGACCCGGATGGCGTATTTATAAAACGTATGTTGCCAGAGCTTGCTGATGTGCCAAAAAAACAAATTCATTGGCCACATCCGTTGCCACTGTGGAGCGACTATGTCAAACCTATAGTGGATCACAGCAAAGCGCGGCTTCGCACCTTAGAGTTGTTTCATACAGTTAAAAAACCGCAGGATATGCCTGATCATGAATGAGCACCAAACAGCAGAACGGCTGGATAATTTTTTGAGTTTTTACAATAACCTGAGCCAGAACAACTTAAATTCACTGGCTGAGTTGTATGCTGGTAATGTTGAGTTTATTGACCCTGTGCATCATATGCTGGGGTTAGAGCAGTTACAGCAGTATTTCTCTCACGCTTATGCGCGTTTAAGCAGCTGTCATTTTATCGCCACCTCAAAAATAGCCAATGAAAGTCAGGGGTGCCTGAGCTGGGTTATGACCTTTACCCACGATGCTATTGGCAATGGCAAAGCGATTTCTGTGCATGGGTGTTCAGTGTTGCATTGGAACAGCGAAGGTAAAATCGCCTACCACAGAGATTATTACGACTTAAATGAAATGGTGCTGGAGCATATTCCGCTGCTGGGCTGGGTCACTAAAAAAATCAAACAAAAAATGGCAAAGGAAGCGTAGATGAAAATTGCAGTAGTAGGCGGTGGTATTTCCGGCATGATCAGCTGGTATTTGTTGCAGCGCCAACATGATGTCACTGTATTTGAAGCGGGGTCTTACCTCGGTGGTCATACCGCAACTGTAGATGTGACTGTTGAAGGGAAAGACTATGCTGTAGACACAGGTTTTATTGTGTTTAATAACTGGACATATCCGCTGTTTAATAAGTTTTTAGCCGAACTGAAGGTGGAATCACAGCCTACCCAAATGAGTTTTTCGGTGAAAAAAGCCGACACAGGTTTGGAATACAATGGCCATACACTGGCCACTTTGTTTGCCCAGCGCCGCAATCTGTTTCGCCCGTCGTTTTGGCGTATGCTGTTGGATATAGTCAAGTTTAATAAGCTGGGTAAGGAGTTGCTGGAGCAAGACCACCCGGATTTGGACTTGTTGATAGATGAGTTTCTGGCTAAACATAACTTAGGCAAAGAGCTACGTAACGACTATTTGTTACCTATGGGCGCAGCCATTTGGTCGTCAGGTTTGGCCGATATGCCGTCTTTTCCATTGCGGTTTTTTCTGCAGTTTTTCAAAAATCATGGTTTACTGAATGTGGCAGACCGACCGCAGTGGTCGGTCATTAAAGGTGGCTCACGAGAATACGTGCGTGCTTTATTAAATACTCTGGACTCAGAGCAGGTAAAACTTAATAGTCCGGTTACGTCTGTCAGCCGTGATGCTGAAGGGGTTACTTTGGAGTTTACCGATGGGCGCAGTGAACGCTTTGATCAGGTGATCTTTGCTTGCCATAGCGACCAGGCGTTGGCGCTGTTAAAAGACCCGACAGAGGCTGAGCGTCAGGTTTTAGGCGGTATTGCATATCAAAAGAACGAAGTGATTCTGCATACAGACCAACGCATTTTACCCAAACGTAAAGCGGCGTGGGCTGCCTGGAATTATCATCTGGCAGATGCAGAATCTAGTCACGCTACACTAAGCTATAACATGAATATTCTGCAGGGTATTGAAGCACCTGTAACTTTTGTGGTGACGCTGAACCATGGTTGGGCTATCGATCAGAGCAAAATTTTGAAGCGTTTTCAGTACGATCATCCGGTGTTTAACCACTGCACTATTGCGGCGCAGCAACGCCGTACTGAAATTAATGGCGTCAATAACAGCTGGTTCTGTGGTGCCTATTGGTACAATGGTTTTCATGAAGATGGCGTACGAAGTGCAGTCGATATAGCCAGAGCCATGGGAGTGGAGTTTTGATCGGTCATGCGTTATTAACGGGTGAGGTAGGGCATAAGCGCTATCTGCCCAAAGTACATGGCTTTGACTATCAGGTGCACTATTTTTGGCTGGATCTGGATGAACTAGACAGCATCCCGGTTAAAGGTTGGTTATGGTCACAAGCACGATTTGCGGCCTGTAGTTATCGCCGCAACGACTATTTGCCTGGAGCCGCAGATTTAACCGAAGCTGTGCGGCAAAAGGTGCGGGATTTAGGTTTTACAGACACTGTAGCTAAAGTCTGCATGATGAGTCCGCTGGCAAACTGGGGCTATTATTTTAGTCCGCTGACCTTGTACTACTGTTTTAATGCTGCAACGCAGCTGGTAGCTTTGTTGGCTGAAGTTAGCAATACGCCCTGGAATGAGCGACATTATTACCTTGTGCCTGTAGAAGACACAGAAAATTCGCATTATCAGCATGATAAGGCTTTTCATGTCTCACCTTTTAATCCAATGGATATGCAATACCACTGGACAGTGATCACTAATTCAGAAAAACTAGAATTAGCGATCACTAATTTTAAAGGTGGGAACAAGGTGTTCGGCGCCTGGTTTCATTTGGTGCTACAGCCTTTTAGTCTAACGGGACTTAAGGACTTATTGATCCGCCGTCCATGGCAAAACGTACAAGTAATGACACGAATTTATTGGCATGCAGTAAAACTGCTAATCAAAGCAGTACCTGTGTATGGCCACCCTAAGTCAAAGGAAACACCAAGATGACGGTTTCGATCACCGAACAATGCCCTTTTCAGAATTTAAGCTGGTTTGATAAAACCTGCCGCAAGCTGGTGCTGACGCATTTAAACCAGTTGCACCATGGTGCTATTTTATTGGTCGAAGGCCAGGAAAAAACCCTGCTGGGTGATGCCAAAGGTGAATTACAATGCACGCTGACTGTGTTAGACCCGGATTTTTATCAGAAGATGATGTTTGCAGGTTCCGTCGGTGCCGGTGAATCTTATACGTTAGGGCAGTGGCGCTGTGACAATTTAACTGTGCTGGTGCAATTGATTGCCCGTAATGCCTCCTTGTTGGATAAATTGGAATCAGCATGGGCACGTTTAAGTAAACCGGCACTGAAATTACTGGACTGGCGCAATCGTAATACCAAAGAGCAATCACGCAAAAATATCTCTGCGCATTACGATTTAGGCAATGCCATGTATCAGCTGTTTCTAGACCCAAGCATGATGTATTCCAGTGCGGTTTATGAGACTGAAAGCTGTACACTGGAGCAAGCTCAGCTGAATAAACTGAAATCTATTTGTGACAAGCTGCAGTTAAAAGAGTCAGATCATCTGATTGAAATTGGCACCGGCTGGGGCAGTATGGCTATTTTTGCCGCCCGTAACTACGGCTGCAAAGTCACCACCACCACCATTTCGCGTGAACAGCATGACTATGCAGCACAACAAATCCGGGAAGCCGGCCTGGAGTCGCAAATCACGTTGTTATTTCAGGATTACCGCGATTTAACAGGTACTTACGACAAACTGGTATCTATTGAGATGATTGAGGCTGTAGGTGATGAGTTTTTAGATCAATACTTTGCTAAATGCTCCAGCTTATTAAAAGAAGATGGTTTGATGGTGTTGCAAGCCATCACCATAGCCGATCAGCGTTACAGTCACTATGTCAAAGAAGTCGACTTTATTAAGCGCTATATTTTCCCTGGCGGTTGTTTGCCGTCCATACAGCGCATGAGCAATGCAGTGGCAAACTACACTGATTTAGTGCTGCGTCAGGTGCAGGATATCGGTCTGGATTACGCCCGTACCTTGCAGGACTGGTGTCATAATTTTATGGCGTCACGTGATAAATTACACCAACTGGGTTATGACGATCAGTTTATCCGGCTCTGGCACTTTTACTTGTGTTACTGCGAAGGTGGCTTTTTGGAAAGAGCCACAAGCGCAGTACATTTAGTCTTCACTAAACCAATGAACAGGAACAAAATCTAACTTTTCGTTGCTTAATAAAGCACGGTCGTTTATAACTTTCTACGGATTAATCTAGTAGAGTCTGTATGACGACCGTGACCACTCCCCAGCCCCAAACTGATATCAGTGTCCTTCACGCTCAACTTCAGCTGTTACAGCAAGAAAATGCCAGACTAAGCTTAATTAATCAGTTTGCCATTGATCTGCATGAGTTGACGGGCGCGGATGACATTCTTAATTATGCTGCGAAGCATGTCGTGGCAGGCTTAGGTTTTGTCGATTGTGCCATTTTTATTTTGGCGACTGATCGGCAAACCCTGGTGCGCAGAGCCGGTACCGGGACCCGCGACTTACCCTCCCATTTAGGTATTGCTGAACTGAAAGTAGGCCATGGTTTGGTGGGGTATGCTGCCAGTACAAAAAACTCTGTATTGGTCTCTGATACCCGGAATGATCCGCACTATATCGCTGACTTAGTTCCCAGCTTATCTGAGCTGGTGGTGCCTATCCTGGATGGGGATGAGTTACTGGGCGTGATTGACTGTGAACATTCTCACATTAATTATTTTACCGTTGAACATCAGCAAATTCTGGAAGTTGTGGCCTCCATTCTGGCCAGTAAACTCCGAAAATCGCAGATGCTGGACACCTTAGAGTCGTCGGTCAGTAAACTTGAATACGCAGAAAGATTACAAAAAGCCTTATACGAAATTGCCTCCTTCTCTTATTTTGCCAATGACTTCTCCAGCTTCTACAAAAGAATGCATCAGATTGTAAATTCGCTGATTTATGCACCCAACTTCTTTATTGCTTTGTTTGATGATGAAACCGAATTATTGCAGTTTCCATACTTTGCCGACACCGAAGACACCTTGCATCCGGATCAGGTGTTTGGCAAAGATGTGTTGGAACACAGCCTGACCGGGCATGTATTTCGGACCAATAAACCGCTGCTGATCCTGCGTGAACAAATAGCCGACTTTGAACGCGAGTATGATGTCAATGCGTATGGTTCTGAGCCCGAGGCCTGGTTGGGTGTGCCTTTTCAGTCCAGTGACACTGTGCGTGGTGTGGTGGTAGTGCAAAGCTATGTCGCTAATATTCAGTACACTGAACGTGATCTGGAATTGATGAATTTTGTCTCCCAACATATCTCCAATGCGCTGGAGCGGGTCTTTTCCGAAAAACGTCTGCAGCATCAGGCGCTGCATGATGCGTTAACCGCTTTGCCCAACCGCAGTCTGTTGATGGACAGAATTGGTCAGGCCTTTAAACGTATGCAACGATTTCCAGCCAATCATCTGGCAGTGATGTATCTGGATTTAGATCGTTTTAAAACAGTGAATGACACTTTAGGTCATCAAGTCGGCGATGATTTTCTGATCCAGGTTGGACGGGTGCTGAAACAATGTATGCGTCAGACCGATACGCTGGCCCGTTTAGGTGGCGATGAATTTGCTGTTGTTTTGGAGGATGTGGCAGGACTTTGTGATGTAACAGATGTGGCTCAACGTATTATTCAGGCGCTGCAGCAACCTTTGCTGGTGGGTGAACATACGTTGCTGACCTCTTGCAGTATTGGTATAGCGTTAGCCAATTCCGGAGATCAACTGCAGTCTGCGGACGAGCTGATTCGCCGCGCTGATATCGCCATGTACCAGGCCAAACAGGATGGTCGTGGTGTGTACCGTATTTATTCTGCGGATATGCAGGCACAGGAGAGCCAGGAGTTCAGGCTAGGACTGGAGATCAAAGCCGCTTTGGCGCAGCAGCATTTTGTGCTGAATTATCAGCCCATTATCAGTCTTGAAACCGATGACACTCTGGGATTTGAAGCTTTAATTCGCTGGACTCACCAGACTCAGGGCCTGATCACGCCGGATCAATTTATTCCTTTTGCGGAAAAAAATGGTTTGATAGGTCTGATTGACCATTATGTGCTTAGGCAAAGTATCGAACAGATCCGTCTGTGGAAAGAAAATTACGCCACGCCTTTTTATGTCAGCGTCAATGTGTCAGGTTTGGCATTTTCAGAGCCGGATTTCGCAACAGCTGTGATCCAGAAACTGGCCGAAGCGGATGTTCCTGCCCGTTATCTGGCGATTGAAATCACTGAACGGGCACTGATTGAAAATATTGAACAAGCGCGTTTGTGTTTAAAACAGTTGCGCCAGCATGGTGTAAAGGTACTGCTAGATGACTTTGGCACCGGGTATTCCAGTTTAAGTTATCTAAACGAATTTAAGCTGGACGTGCTGAAAATCGACCGCTCTTTTATTGCCAATATGAAACCCCGAATTCAGGACAACCCTGTGGTGAATACTGTGATTGCTTTGGCAAAAACCTTGAATTTAAAAGTAGTGGCAGAAGGGGTGGAAACCAGTTTACAGCGGCAGTTATTAAAAGAACTAGGTTGTGACGCCGGACAGGGCTATTGGTTTGCTAAGGCGTTGCCTGCTAATGATGCAGTGAAGTGGCTACGTTAAACCTAGCCGAAATGTAGGGGCGGGGTTTATCCCCGCCCGTATCCGGTTAAAATTCGATTTCAAGCAGGCCACATCAAACCAGACGAATAGCGTCTGCTTCAATAACGATTTTTCCCGCTTTGTACAAAGCGCCTATGGCTTGTTTGAACATTTTTTTACTGACACCAAACTCACCGTAAATCTGCTCCGGCGTGCTTTTATCCGATATCGGCAAGCTGCCGCCTTTGTGCTTTAAGCGCTCTAAAATCACATCAGTAAAAGCCTGAGCTTTTTCATAACCAGGTTTATCCAGCATCAAATCAATACGGAAGTCGTCACGCATTTTTTGCACATAAGCTGTGCCTTTGTAGCCGATACGCAGTGGTTTAAACACCTGATTTTTATACAATAAGCCCCAGTGCTGATGATCCACTACTACTTTGTAGCCAAGGTCAGTCTGAGAAGCGACATAAAACTGTACTTCATCGCCTGGTTGATAATCCGGCGTATCTTTGCCTATGTATCTGTCCAGCTTGGCTGAGGCGACAATACGGTTACTTTTATCAACATAACAGTACACCAGGTAATATTTATCCAGCTGCATCGGAATTTGTTGTTCGCTAAAAGGCACCAGCAGATCTTTTTTCAGGCCCCAGTTTAAAAAGGCGCCTACCTTGGTGATAGCCACAGCTTTGAGCTGTGCTACTTGACCGACCATCACATAAGGTTTTTCTGTAGTGGCAATCAGCTGATCTTCAGAATCCAGATACAGCAGTACTTCAAGCACTGTACCAATCTCTGTGCCGGCAGGCACATAACGTTTAGGTAATAAAATATCACCCCAGCTTAGGCCATCTAAGTACACGCCAAATTCGACCTGCTTTTTGACTGCCAGTTTGTTCAGTTTGCCTAAAGCGAGTTGGGTCATGTGATTACTCCGATGCCAGCAAAGCTGGGTTTGACTGTTGAATAAATTGTAATTGAACCTGCACGCTCTGGGCTGCATTGCCAAACCAGACCTGGCCTTCATTAATAGTGCATTGCAACTGCATAGTGCGGTCGCATAATTTTGCCAGCTCTGCTGTATCTCCCGGGGAGACGGCTACTATGGTCAGGTTTTTTAACTGACTCAGGGCTTTTTGTTCAGAGCTGTACCATTTATCCACTGCAGTGCCGCCGTAAGCGACTAAAAGCAACTGCTCTGTTTTATGGCTGGCGCGACGTAAACGTTTTTCTTCCGGCAAACCCAGTTCAATCCACAACTGATAATCACCTGTCAGGTTTTGACGATAAACAGCTGCTTCATCGTCATCGGAAATACCTTTACCGAAGGTTAAATCTTCATGGGCACACAAAGCGAAGGCCAGCAGACGTAACATCATACGCTCTGTGGTTTCAGAAGGGTGCTGGGCTAACGTCAGGTTATAGTCCTGATAATGATGGCGCGACATGTCGGCCACAGCAAGGCTTGCTTTAAAAATGGTTGCCTTTAAGGCCATAACAAATCCGCGGAACAAATCAAAAGGGCGCTAGTGTACCTTGTTCGTCGGAATAATGCAGCTTGTGTGAATAGCCTGAGATGGAACGACTCAGGCTTGTAGTTGATGATGCTGCTTTTGCCGCAGTGCGATACGGTTCCATGCTTTCTCATGAAAAAAGTAAGCGACAGTATTGATGGCTGGCTCTATGGTCGCGACTAAACCACCCACCAACAGATCTCCGGTTAATACATAGGTGACGCTAAACGCGACGGTAAAATGCAATACAGCAAAAGTCATAGTTTTTAACATGATGTGGCTCCAGATGCCTTAATATGTAATGAGCTTAGCCTGCTGTACTATTCATCGAAAACGAATTAATCCAATCATCGCTATCGTTTTTTATGTTCAGCCGATCCTGAAGTGATATACGAACGTATTGTGTGAGACAACAGGAGCATAGGATGAATTCACTAGAAGTTTTTTATGATGGCGGTTGCCCCTTGTGCCGGCGCGAAATTAATTACTTTCGTGCACTGAAAAGTAGGGTGCCTATTATCTGGTCGGATTTAACCGATTTACATGCACAGCTGCCACCAGAATTGGACAGATGCAGCGCACTTGCGCGTATGCATGTGCGGGTAAACGGCCAGGTCTATTATAAAGGCGCGGCCGCTTTTGCTATGCTCTGGTCGCAATTTGCTTATTGGCGTATGCTTGGACTCTTACTCAAAGTACCGCCCGTTACCTGGTGCGCTGACCGGCTGTATAGCTTGTTTTTGAAACTAAGGCCGTACCTCCAGCGCTGGGTGCAAAAACAGGAGAAACCCTGATGGGGTTAGATTGTCGTGAACTTTTGGATGTCAAAGAGTATGAGTTTTTAATCAACTGGTTTATGCGTCAGCAAAAGCAGCACCAGTTGGCTGAATTGAACGAACCATACAGTTATGATGGCTATTCTTTGTATGATCAAAAAGTGAATCAACTGATTGCTGAAGCCAGCATCGCCTTTGTGGAGACGTTCCAGCGGGAAGCACCTGCTTTGGTCTTTACTAATTTATTTCATTTGGCTGAGCTTGAGTTGCAGGGCAAACGTGATCGATTGATCAAAGCGCCAAAAAGGCTTCAATAGGTGTAGGCAATAAAAAACCACCGCTCGGTGGTTTTTTAAAAGCTTGTTTTGCAGTTACTGCTGTTGCACCCGTTTTAATGCGTCGGTCAACTGAGGGATATCCAGTTTTTCATTCAGTGGCACCAGAGTGCCTGCAGACCAAACACCGTAACTGCCATCATCCCGCACTAAAATCATTTTGTCCTTTTTAAAACTGACCATCTGGTGAGGTAATAAATTCAGCTTTGGATAAGCAGAAGGTTTGAACCAATTATCACCAGGCCAGTTGCTGTGGCAGCCGACCTGAGCCAACAGAGTCGGGATCAAATCCAGATGTTGGGTCACTGTATTGGATATAGCCCGATGTAAAGCAGGCCAACGGCTGTAAAGCTGAGCGGGTGCCAGATCAAATTGTGAATCTGCTGCTTGTTGAGTCAAGACTAACAGATGTTGCCCTTGATCGGACTGAACTAAGTCTGTTGCTAAATCGCTGCTGAATTTTATCTGCACTGGAGCAGCTGCATCTGGGGTTAAGGCTAACCAAGGCAGTAGTTGTTGGAATTGTGCATCACTGGCGCTGATACTCAGTTGTCCGGCTGGCACTTGCGCCATCCAGGCTGGAGCTTGTTGTAAAACGCTCATCATGTCTTTATTCAACTGCATGCTGCCATAAAGTAAATTCAGCAATGCACTGGGTGCTTCGACCGGCGCAAAATGTTGTTGATGTGCTTTAAAGTTCTGTTGCTCTAAAAGTGCAATGTCAGCAGCAGATAAAGCGGGCACAATCAGTACTGTAACCGCGTCCCTTTGTTGATTTGTACATAGCAAAGCTTCTGGTTCACGCCAGTTGGTAGGGCGCTGCAACTGTTCTGCTTTATTTTCTTGTAAGCGGGATAAATCCAGCACTTTGTACTTAGCTAAAAAAGTATTGGCTGTCGCCGGATAAGTAAAAGGCAACACATTGTCCTGTTTCAGCACATCCAGATCCAGCTGGGCATCGGCCCAGATATGCAGGCTGTGGCTGGTCACAAAACAGCCTAAAAACAGATAAAGTGCGGGTTGACCTATACCAGATGCTTGCAGTCGCGGCACTTTTTTCCAGCATAAGTTACTCAGCACCAGTTCTATGGCTAATAACAAAGCAGCGACTACAGAAGTGATCAGAATAAAATTACGTAGATTGGTCACCACCTGCTGACGTAATAAATCTATGGTTTGTTCGCTGGAGGCGCTGCCGACATGGTAGCCAAGGGCGTGATACACATAAGCATCAAAAATGAGCGCAACCAGACCTAAGGTGGCTAAAGCAGCTGCTATACCGCGCACATGGCGCTGGTATGGAAAAATCAGAGTGACAGGGAATATCGTCAGAATAAAAAATAAAAAACACAAAAAGGCGGTGTGGCCCAGCCAGTTGGTCACCAGATACAACCAGCCGGTGATACTTTGTGGCAAAGGTTCTGCCCACCAGTAGGCTGATGTGATCACCAGCGCCAGCAGGATATTAAAAAAAGTAAACCAGTGACCCCAGTTCAGCAGGCGGTTTACTTTATTGACCAATGACAGGTTTTGTTCCAGCACCATAGAGTTATTGTTTCTTGCTGTTGACGGCGTCTTTGAGCGCCTGACCAAAATGAGTCACCACATCCATACGCTGAGCAGCAGGAACACTGGTATTGATAATATGACTGATGGTATTGCCTAAACACATCAGGCTTAATTCTGTCGTCGCATCTTCTGAGCGTAATTGCTCCAGCAGAGTGTTAACGATCTTTTCAATTTGGTCGGTCGAATACTTTGATACAATAGGCATGAAGGTCTCTGCTCGAAATAAAATGGAACAGCGGGGAATACTAGCAGAATTAGCTGAGAACAGGAAAATATATGTCCGTCGATGTGTTACATCTGGCAATAAATTTTATCGAAAGTACTGAAAGTGAGCAGTTGCAGGCGCAATTTCGTCAGGAGTTGGTGCCGGTATCGCAATCTGTGGCGCATTTAATCGAGCAACTGCATTTAGCCTATAACGGCAAACCAGCCAAGGGCTATGCCACTTTTGCTGACGACTTACAGGACAGAATGGCGTTGCCTTTAGCCCAGTGGCAAGCTCAGGAGCGCAGCTTTTTGCAACTGGCGGAACAAGCCACCAGCCAGTTGGTGGTGCAACTGGTGCAGCATCAAATTCAGGAAACCGGTTATTTTATGCTCTGTCATTATCGGTATCTGGCGACGGAATATGTGCTGGTCACTTTATTAGGCAGCAAAGATCATTTCAGTGTCACGCCTGAGTTATTGCTCAGCACCGATCAGCATCTGGATATAGCCCGGATGCAACTGGCAGCCCGTATCGATTTAACCGAATACCAAACCAGTCCGGAGCAAAACAAGTACATTTCCTTTATACGTGGCAGAGCAGGGCGTAAAGTCGCTGACTTTTTCCTCGACTTTTTAGGTTGTGCTGAAGGCATGGTCGCCAAAGAGCAAAGCAAAGTGGTGCTCTCTTCTGTTGAAGAGTATTTATCGGCCTCTGATTATGATGCCAGTGAAAAGTCCGCAGTGCGTAAACAAGTCTATGACTACTGTGAAGAGCAAACCAAACAAGGTTTGGATGTGCATTTACAGGAACTGTCGGCCACTATCGACAGCAGTGATGCCCGTGCTTTTACTGATTATTGTGCAGAGCAGAATATTGAAGTACCAGACCAATTCCCTGTGGATGTAAAAGAGTTAAAAACCCTGGTGAAGTTTTCAGGTGCTGGTGGTGGCGTCAGTATCAGCTTTGAACAAAAGCATTTAGGCGATCGTATCCGCTACGATATAGAAAAAGATCTGCTGATTATTCAGGGCGTGCCGCCGAACCTAAAAGATCAGCTGCAACGCTTTTTAAAAGGTTTTTCCAGCTTTGACAACAAAGGCTAAAATGCCAGCTGAAAAATGCTAGTCAGTGCCACCACCGCCATCAGAGCCACCCTCTGATGAGTTGTGGTGGTCAGTATCAAGCTGTTTGTTCTTGTGTACTTCTGTACCGCTGCCCGCCACTATAGTTCCGGTGACACCACCTTCAGTGGTTTTTTTCTGTTTGATTTCTTTTCTTGGTTTTACCTGCTGGCGTTTTTTATTCAGGCGCAGCAACCACAAATTACCCAGCACCAGGCCAAAAATAATAAGCAGCATCCACCATAGGTTTAGGGTCATATTTAATCCTTACAAATAGTGCAGACATAACGCTGAAAAATCAGCGGCAGATGTTCAAGCAACAATGCTTTATCCGGCAGTTCACTTTGAGTGATAGCGTGAGCCAGCATGCTGTGCTCAAAGGAGTTTAAAAAAACCTCGGCCAAAGGACGATAGCTTAAATGCCAGGCTTCTTTTGCCACGCCGCCTTGATCGTATAAATAAGGCCGGAAAAAGCCAAAGTCGGCAGCACGTTGCTGTAACCATTGGTCCAAAGCGTAAAAAGGACCACCTTGCTGATACTCAGCATCCAGTAATTGCACTTGATAATCAGCTGCTACTGCTGCCTTGTCAAATACATCCAGATCCGTGCCCCAGTGATGACGACTGGCGCCGGGCAAAGCTGAGTACAACAAAATAGCTTCTACTTTGGCAAAGCCAGTTAAGTTATGGATATCAACTTGTTGTTGGGCTTTGTTATAAACAGCGCGCTCACCGCTATATTTAGCTGTCCAAATGCGCGCTTGTTGAGCAAAAGAGCGATAAGACGATACGAGGGCTAACTCGATACCATCCAAAGCCGCAGCCTGTTGCATCTTCTGATATGCGGCTTTGACGTCCGGCAATAAACGATGTCGCTGCTCCAGTTCAACCAGAGCAGTTTCATCAAAACCTGTCAGAAGCCTGGCCAGACTCATTTGGCGACCAGTTGTTGCAAAATATGCTGGTACATATCGGCTAGAGGCTCTAAATCAGCGACTGCTACAGATTCGTTAATTTTATGGATGGTGGCGTTGCAAGGCCCTAATTCCAGCACCTGCGCACCAGTAGGCGCGATAAAACGACCATCAGAGGTACCACCAGTTGTTTCCAGTGATGGCGCATAACCTTTGACTTGTTGCACTGCGTGCACGGCAGCAGCCACCAGTTCACCGCTATCAGTCAGGAAGGGCAGGCCGTTGAGGATCCAGTCGATGCTGTAGTTCAGGCCATGTTTTTCTAAAATCGCCAGAACCCGCTGTTGCAACTGTTCTGCTGTCACTTCAGTGCTGTAACGGAAGTTAAAGGTCAGTTGCACATCGCCAGGTACCACATTAGTGGCACCAGTACCTGCATGAATATTGGAGATCTGAAAACTGGTGGCAGGGAAATAAGCATTGCCTTGATCCCAGACCGTTTGAGCTAATTCTGCTAGCGCAGGAGCTGCTTTGTGAATAGGGTTATCCACCAGGTGTGGATAAGCCACATGGCCCTGAATACCTTTAACGGTCAGATAACCTGTTAAAGACCCCCGACGACCATTTTTAATCACGTCGCCCAATTGCTGGCTGCTGGATGGCTCACCCACTAAACACCATGTTATTTTTTCCTGACGGCTCTCCAGCACTTCGATCACTCGTTTAGTGCCATTGATAAATGGGCCTTCTTCATCGCTGGTAATTAAAAATGCGATATCAGCTGTAAGCTCTGGATTGGTCGCTAAAAAACGCTCTGTTGCCACCACCATAGCAGCCAGACTGCCTTTCATATCTGCAGCACCACGGCCATACAGCATGCCATCCCGAATTTCAGGCGCAAATGGCGGGCTGGTCCACTGATCCAGTGGTCCTGTTGGCACTACGTCGGTATGACCGGCAAAACAGAACAAAGCTTTGCCCTGACCTCTGCGAGCCCATAAATTGAGGGTGTCTTCAAAGAACATTGATTCGATAGTGAAACCTAAAGCTTCAAGGCGCTTTGCCATTAATTGCTGGCAACCTGCGTCTTCCGGCGTGACCGACTGGCGGCTGATCAAGTCTTTGGTCAGATCTAATACTGCTGTACTCATGCGGAGATCCCAAAAATTGTCTGATAATTTTGTTCTGAAAAACCAAGATGATACTGGCCATTGTGTTCAAGCACAGGTCGTTTAATCAGCGCAGGTTGCGCCAGCATCAGTGCTACAGCTTTTTCTGCCGTCATGTCTTGTTTGTCTGCATCCGGCAAAGCTCTGTAGGTGGTACCTTTGGTGTTCAGCAGCTGTTGCCACTGCAACTGCTGCATAAATTCTGCTAAAAGTGCCGCATCAATTCCATCCTGACGGTAATCAATATACTGGTGCGATAGCTGCTGCTGGTCCAGCCATTTGCGGGCTTTTTTAATAGTGTCACAATTTTTAATACCATAAATACGGGTCATGAAGCTATAAGTCCTAAGCGCTAACCAATTGAATAGCCAGCAAGTCATCTTGTAGCGCCTGATGATAACCTGCACGGCAATGAATACTATGAATTTTAGAATGAGGTGCAATACGTAAAAACAATCCAAAGCTCTGGCCAAGTTGACTCAGCAGCGCCTTGTCATAATGCAGCAGTGCTTGTCCTGCCTGAACATTGGCTTGTTCGCCTACCAGCCAATGAAATCCCAGGCCCTGTTTATCCTGACAGTAGAGAGGAAAATCCAGTACCAGTTTCAACCCGCTGGTGTGAATAAACTGCAGATGTTGACCTGTATGGTTTTTCCGGCTGAATAGAGCGGTAAAAGGGCTGTATAAAGTGGTTCCGCGCAACTCAAGCCAAAGTCCGTCGCCTTGTAAGCCTGACGCCATCAGGGTATCGGGGCTTGCCATACGATTGTGGCTGAACGCGTCGACCGGACTTCTGACCCGTAATTTTAACTGTGGGTCCAGACTGGTATGCCAGTGCAACAGACTAAAAGGGCTGAACATGGGCAAAAACATTTAAAGGAGCGTGGCTTGATAGTAACGAAAAAAACAGAATTTGGCGAAGACTTCCTGAAATAGGTGATCTAATTATTTTTCCGGGCATTTAGTCAGTTGGCAGAACTTGTGCGGAGCAGGGTAGTCAAACAAAACTGCGTGTTTCTTTGATTTGAACATAAAAATGTCATGAAAAGCTGATAACTGCAGGTCATTTTTAATGACAAAACGATGTAAGCCTTATGCATTCTTCATTACGGTTGTCCACAGATTCTGTGGATAACTTTGTGTGTTGTTATGTTTAACTGTTTTAAGTTTATGAATTTATTGATTAAATACTAATGGCACAAAATTTGTTTAGTTTAGCCTTCAGCAAATAGTTGAGCAAAGGCAGGAAAGTGATAGTTTTCATCTTCAATCTGAAACTTTCAGCGTAAAACATTTGGACTATGTTTGTTTTAAAAATGTTGCCATTTACGCGATTTAATCTCCTAACCAGAGAATATTTCAAAGGCAGGTCGATTTTTCCTTTAGTTTCAGCCAAAGCTGGACGATAGTAAGTACAGGGGGTAGACTCAGAACTAACGACCTTGTGGTAAATACACCGATCATCAAGAGGAGTGCCTGCGATGTCAGCTACGTTTTCGACACTCAAAGCGGGGATGCAGTACAGCCGCGACTGGCCTGTAGTACCTCAATTAAATGCAGTTTTTCCGGAAAACAAAATTATCCGCATGACTGTATTTGCGCAAAAAACACTACCTGTTATAGCTGTGCTTGGCGCTGTAGTGCAGTTTAATCAGCTTGGATCAAGCCAATTGCCGCTGATCCTGACCATGATGCTGTTTATTTTATCTATGCCGTTTCAGGGCTGGTACTGGCTGGGGAAAAGAGCTCAGACCGAATTACCGCCTGGCCTGAGTAGCTGGTATGGTGAAATTAAACAAAAGATGCAGGCGCAAGGGCTGCAAACTCAAAATCCTCAACACAAGTTGCGTTATGCTGATTTGGCATTGTTGCTAAAACAGGCATTTGGTCAACTAGACAAAACCTTTCTTCGCGACTGGCTTTAAGCCAGTCGTCTGCTTTATTTCCCAGACAAATAAATCCGCTGATAGTAGGTATAAACCCACTCTGGTTTGTAAATCACCAGCAGGGTCATTGCCATGCCATTGAGCAAGGCTTCCGGCAAAGCCGCCAGTGGAATAAAAATTAAGTAACTGTCGTAGAGCTGATGCGCACTGTATTGATCAGCCTGATACCAGGCCTGCAGCAGCATAAAGAGCACTAAACCCAAAGCGCTGTTTAAAAAGGCCCCGATAAATAAATAGATAAACAGATGTCGCTGCACATAGTGGAAACAGAAAAGGTAAACGCCATAATTCAGCGCCAGTACGAGCCAACCACAAACTAAAGCCCATAGCAATTGATCCAGGCTTTGTGTGCTCATCAGCCACTGCAGTGCCATTACCAGCACAAAAAGCAGGCAACTTAAGCGCAAACCAAATAACAACATCAAAGTAGTCAGTGCCAGAAAATGAATAGGTAACGCATCCAGCACAACAGCATCTGTTTGCCATAACAAGGCAAGCACGCAAACACTGGCCCCGGCCACAGGCTAGGGCACGGATTTGTGCGGCAATTCGCGCCAGAAGTCGCGGCTGAATACCAACCCTGCAAACAACAACAGGCAAAATGCCGCCAGCATCAGTTAGCTCAGATCAAAAGTCGACCAGACAGGCGCATGATCAGAAGGACGCTCTGAAGCGCGCAGTTCATAATCTACGTCACTTTCTGTGCACAAAGCGGCCAAAGGTGGAGTCGCCATTACCACGTCGATACGCAGGCCTCTGTTGTCATCAAAACCTTTAGAACGGTAATCAAACCAGCTGTATTTTTCAGTGGCATCCGGATGCAAAGCACGGAAGGTATCTATTAAACCCCAGCCTTTTAATGTCGCTAGCATTTCACGTTCTTCCGGTAAAAATGAACATTTGCCTTCTTTTAACCAGCGTTTGGCATTGGCGGCACCTATGCCGATATCCAGATCTTCAGGGGAGATATTAATGTCACCAATAACAGCAACATAATCATCCGGGCTGTGGTGGTTGATTAAATACTGCTGCAGGTCGGCATAAAACTTTTGTTTGGCTGGGAATTTAGTTTCATGGCTGCGGTTTTCACCTTGCGGGAAATAGCCATTTAATAAAGTCAGGGTTTTGCCGTTGTCCAGCGCAAAAGTGCCAATCAGCATACGGCGCTGAGCATCTGGCGCATCTGTTGGAAAACCATACAACATCGACAGTGCAGGTTTTTTACTCAGAATAGCCACACCGTAATGGCCTTTTTGGCCAAAATAATACAAGTGGTAGCCAAATTTCTGCATATCTTCCAGCGGGAATTCATCATCATGCACTTTAATTTCCTGCAAGCCGACAAAATCAGGAGAATGTTTGGCCAGTAAGGCTTCGATTTGGTGAGGTCTGGCGCGTAAGCCATTTATATTAAAAGAGATAATTTTCATGATGATGCTCTGGTCCACATAAGAGTAATAGCGTTTGAGCTCTATACTAGCATTTTGTCTGCCCTGACGTGAACCGCTGCTTGCTCAGTGCGCCGACAAACTTTAAGCTATGCCTTTGCCTTGATGAGTCTGATGTTGTGAGTTCTGAATTACCAGCCTATCAGTTAAAGTTTTCCGCCAGAAGACGCAGTATTCAACTGAAAATTCAGTCAGGACAGCTATGGGTGTCCGCCCCAACAGGCTGCGATCTGCAATTTATTCAGCAGCTTATTCAGCAGAAAAAAGACTGGATTGATAAACATCTGGGTCAGCAGCAACACACTTCAGAACCGGGCTGGCTGGTGCAGCGGCGAATTCCTTTATTCGACGATAAACTAGAGCTAAAAATTGTACAGGATACTGTGAACCAATTTAGTCTGGACGGCGATTGTTTATGGCTGCAGTTATCAAGCCGAAACAAAAACCAAAGCCAGAGTAAATGGATAGAAAAGTTGGTGACTGAATTTTATCTGCAGCAGGCGAAGCTCTGGTTTGAGCAAGAGGTGCAGTTTCAGCAGCAACGGATGTCACTTTCCTGTCGCGACGTGCGGGTTTGTAATTTTAAAGCGAAATGGGGCAGTTGTGATTCATCCGGTGTACTGAGTTTTAACTGGCGCTTGCTGATGGCACCGGCCTGGGTGGCTCAGTATGTGGTGGTGCATGAACTGGCACATCTGGTCCATATGAACCACAGTAAAAGTTTTTGGGCTTTAGTTAGCCAATTTAACCAGGACGCGGCCAAAGCCCGGCTTTGGTTAAAACAAAATCAACACTGGATGCAGTTGTAGAACTCAAATCATCGCAGTGTTCGCCAAAATAATGCACGAAAAGTACAGTAGTGAGCGTAAAAAAAAGAAAGCCGACCCATAAGGCCGGCAAAGTTTACATCTTGGGAGAATAGAATGGGATGATTCACCAGGTCAGACTCTGGCAGTTACAAAAGATTCCATTTTATTTTCGTTTTTTTGATCTTTGTGCTTTTCTTTGCAGTTTGTTGGCTTTAATGCCCAACAGAAGCTTTCCAGCAGCCCGTGTTTTCTGTTTTAATTCGCAGCACAACCTCACTTCGCAGTGAAACCAATCAACAGCAAATTGGCCAATCAGAGCCGATATTTTCTTTTCAGGACCACAACATGACGAACCCTCTACGTATACAACAGCTGATGAAGCTGGTCGATTTAACCCGTTTAACGGATCAGGATAATGCTGATGCTATGCAGCAATGGCTGGAACAGGATGTGGCCGGTGCAGCAGTTCTGCCAGCAGCTGTTTGTGTCTATCCGGATTATCTGGCACAGGTAAAAAGCTTTTTGCAGCAGCGCCAGCTTGCAGTACAGCTGGCTACTGTGGTTAATTTCCCAGCCGGTACTTTGCCTTTATCAGAAGTACTGGAACAAATTCAGCAGGCCCTGCCCGCTGGTGCTGATGAAATTGACTGCGTATTGCCTTACCAGACTTTATTATCTGGTCAGACAGAGCAGGTTCGACATTTTTTAGCTGAAGTACGCCAAGCCACAGCTGGCGTTTGTTTAAAAATTATTATTGAATCCGGTGAATTAGTCACTTGTCAGCAAATCAGCAAGGCCACAGAGCTGGTGGTGGAGTCGGGGGCCGATTTTGTTAAAACCTCGACTGGCAAAGTCAAAGTTGGAGTTACTGAAGAAGCGGCCCGTATTATGTTGGCTGTTATTGCTGCCGCTGACCGTCCTGTTGGCTTCAAAGCCTCTGGTGGTGTGCGTTCAGTGGAGTTTGCTTTAAAGCTGGTGGGATTGTTTGAAGAGCTGACAGGTAATCTGGCCACCCCAGCCTATATGCGTTTAGGCGCCAGTGCGTTGCTAAATGATTTAAGTCAGCGATTGGATTATTAAAATCTGCTTGTTTTCAGCCGCTGAATTCTGTTCTAGCGGCTGTAACGTTTTTCTTCTTTGAGTTTATTAAACTGTTGCAATAACTCCTGATGGCGCACTCTGTGGTGTTCCGGTAGCGGCATATTGTCGACAATTCTGAAGGTTTTCCGGCATTTTTCCGCCAGTTCCAGCGGTTTTTTCCGTTTTGGATCCGCCATCATCTGTATAGCAGTCTGAATATAGTTCAGCGCACTGCCAGTGTTCATTGGGGCAACTTCCAGTGCTTGTTCAAAGCGGATCAAAGCCTGCTCGTAATTGCTTTCTTTGTAGAACTGAATACCTTGTTTATTGAGTTCGTTAAAGCTGGCCTGACGGCTCAATGAGCGGCTTTGTTGTTCGCTGAACAGTTTTTCCAGTATAGGATCGATAGCGCCGGACAAGTTTTGTAGCTTCTGCGTCAAGGCTGATGCCTGTTCAAACTCACCAATCTGGTTCAGCAACAATACAGCATCTGCAGCACAGTGCGGTATAGGTGGAAGTTCATCCGGTTTTTCCGGGTCGATCTCTGGGTTCATTTGCGAGGTAACACGATCAGACACAGTGGCAAAGGTTTTTTTCGCCAGATATTGTTGGCCGCTTAAAGACTCTAAACGAGCCTGACATATGGTTTCAAACAAATCAAAGTCAAAGTCACGAATGACGGTATCTTCACGTTTTGCTCTGTGAATAGCCATCAGCGCTTCTTGCTGGTACTTGTTGCGTTGATTCAGCTCTTCAGACCGCGAAGCCGCATCAATCACAGTACGGATGTAGTTCAGCAGGTGTACCACTTCCTGACGGGCAGAACGTCTGGTGATTTCGTAAATTTGTTTACTGGCCTGCACCAGATTGGCCAAATCGTCCATTTCCCTGGCGATGTCCATTAGCAAATTTTGCCGACTGACAGAAAAAGGCGAAATAACGATAGCCTGAGTGATCACCACCATGGCCTCTTCCATCAAACCCTGAGCTATCAAATTGCGGGCTTTCAGATCATAAGCTTCGGCAAAGTATCTGTTGGTATCAATAGCTTCATTACAAAGCTCCAGGCTTTCTTCATAACGTTCTTGTTCAAAACACAAGCGAGCCTGCAGCAATAAAGCCCAATTCGTGCGACTAAAGGCCAGTGTTTCTGAAAGCAAAGCTTCTGCTTCCTGATACTGTTTGAGTTTTAAATGAGTTTCGGCCTGAATACGGCCACACAAAGAATGATAACGGCTGGCTTGTTCACGTTCTTGCTTACAGGCTTCGATCACCAGTTCGGGTTGTTCATCAAACATGGCCTGATAAATAGGTGCAAGCTGCTTTTTCTTATTTTGAATTTTAACCAGACGAGTGCGTAATACACTTTGCGAAAAGGGTTTGATGATGTAGTCGTCTGGTTCTGCTTCTACAGCGCCTACTACCATAGGCACCTGATTTTCACCTGTCACTATCATATATACAGCAGCAGGATGCAGCAGTTTTTTCTCGCGCAAATCTTCTAGTAACTGACGGCCGTTTTTGCCTGAACCTAAGTTGTAGTCCACAAATAGCACGTCGTAAGAGCCATGCATGCACTTCCACAAGGCCTGTTCGCCGGTCAGAACAAAGGCAATATTGGTTGCACCCATCGAGTACAGTATGCCTTTGAGCAATAGCTGGAAGGGGCGTTGGTCATCAACAATCAGGACTCGAAGATTTTCGAGAGTTTTGTACGACATTCAGCAAACCTATCGATTCAATTATCGCAAGTGTTGATAATATGTTTGATTTTAGCAAGGAAAATTTAGAGACTTATTTTTGAACTGTAATGCAGAAGGAAAATGGTGGAGGGGGAAGGATTCGAACCTTCGAAGGCAGTGCCGGCAGATTTACAGTCTGATCCCTTTGGCCACTCGGGAACCCCTCCACAAGTGTGGTGCGCATCTTATCAAAAAACATTTTGATGTAAAGAAAATTACTCAACTTTTTTGTCTGACTGCCGATAAAGCAAACAATATGATGTTTTTGTGCAGATTTTATGCTGATAAATGAGTGGCAAACCGGTATTCGGTTAAACGAGGCAATACAGCAACACCGGTTCAGTGATTTTTCGCTGTGGCTGGCTTTTCTGTCGCCTGCTGTCGATGAATCTGCTCAGTTTTATACTCCAGATACACAAAGTGCCAGATTCCAACCGGATCTGTACCAGCAACTGGGTATACAGCAGGCCAGACCTTTTAGTTTTCAACCACAAGACGAACAGCATTTAAAGCAACAGGCGACCGCCTTCCAGCAAGGTGGAGCTGTCGCTTTGCGTTTAATGCACTCGTTACAAGGTGCACCTTTGGTGATGGAAGACAATAAACACAAGCTGCCGGATGAGGTGAAGTCAGGTTTAAGTTTGCATGCAAGACGTCATGTGGTGCAGCAAAAGCCAGAGATGATGCAGGCCGATCCTACCGCTTTGTATGAGATTTTAAATCAGCTGCACGCCTGATACTGAGTTAAATCCGATGTTGGCATTTCTTAAATTTAAGGCCACTGCCACAAGGGCAAGGATCGTTGCGGGATACTCTGACTGAAGGATGTTCTGTTAATACACCACTGCAATACACCCAGCGGCCTTGTTCCAGTTCAAAATCTGATACTTCATCCAGCAGTTCTAATTTATCGCCTGCCAGATAAGAGGCAATAAAATGCACCTGGTTGCTTGTTAATGTCTGCTCGGGTTGTGGCGGATCAGATAGAATTTTTAGCCCAATAAAATGCACTGCGTTGGCGAAGTCGGCAATATCTGCCTCATTGTGTAACGAGCGGGCAGTGGAATGGTAAGTCTGCACTATATAACTGTAGCACTGCGGATCTTTGGCATGATGGCAATAGGCGCTGTACCGTGAACGCATTAGTTGCTCCGGGCTTTTTGCCACAACCTGGCCACAGATCAGCGGTTCACAACAGCTGGAAAACTTTTTACCTGAACCGCAATAACATGGAAAAGACAACACATCCGTCACTTTGTTTACTCACTCTGCTTTTGATACTTCCACAAAGCCTCAATAAACAGCTTCAATGAAATACATCAATTAATCACTTTCATCAGAGCTTAGTGTAAGCAAAACGGTTGTCAGGGCCAAGCCGGTTATTTGTTATATCCGGCTTCAGGACTGTATTAATGACTAACAGCAATACGCTGATTCATGCGCTGAGCTTGTGTGGCGTCGCTGCTTAACTGGTAAAAACAGGTTTGGTGCTGTTCTGCCAGTTGCTGATAATGCTGCAGTGAGCTTTCGCTGAACTGATCCTGCCATACCACTACGGCACTACAAGTGCTGCTGCTTAAGGCGTCACTCAAGACTGTATGAATATTGCTGATTTGTTTTTGCTGGATCATCAGCACTTTGGACATATCTAGATCAAAACCACTGAAGGTCGATTTATCCGGCAACTGATTGGGTGCCAGTAACAACACCCAGCCTGAGTGTTGTTGATGCTGCTGAATAATAAACAGCAATTCAGGCAAGGCCAGCTGACCCGCAGTCACCTGCAGTTTTTGATAAAAAGCCGTTTGACCGGTTTTATGCTGTGACTGATTTGGGTTCAGTGAAGAGTAAGTCTGAACTGCCTTATTTAAATTCAACATAGTGATGCTCCAGTACTGTTTGTATTTACAGTGTATGGATATACAGTAGTTTTCTGTTGTTTAAAAAGCAAGCTCTTTTTACAAAGTTTTTGCTGGTTTTTTGCTCTTTTTGAAAAGATTCCTTGTTACTTATTGTTTTGTAAGATAATTTTTTCAAATCGTTCAGCAGCTAATTGTTGAGCCTGCTGTTGGTCCACTGCAGTTAAGTGTTTACACAGTACTGTACAGGCCTGTTCAGCTGTATTGTCTTGCTGTAAAGCCGCCAAAATAAACCAGCTGTAAGCCAATACGGCAGACTTAGGTACACCAGCGCCTTTTAAGTAACAGTGACCTAACTGAACCTGCGCCTGTAAATGACCTGCATAAGCAGCACGACAGTAGAAAGTAGCAGCCTGATACCCATGCTGTTGTTGTGATAAAGCGACAGCCTGCTGAAAAAGTTGTTCTGCGTCTTGTTGTGTTGTGTGCTGAGCGTCAGTCTGAATGACCAAAGCCGAGTCATTTTGCGGTAAATACGACAACATGCTGCCAGGTGATTGCAACAAAACCTGCAGTAGCTGCTGATGTTCTTTTAACTTGGCGTCCACTTCAGCCAAAGTTAAATCATCAATACCTGTAAATTCTGGGCTTAAAAGCTGTGGTGTTGTCATAAATACAAAATCCGGTTTTGAAAAGCGCGCTATTAGACCCAAGGCATAGGGCAGGGTCAAGTTATTGAGTCTGCTTTATACTGCCTTCTGTCAATTTTCTGACGATAAAGCCAGCCGTGACCTATTGTCTTGCCAGAATCGCGCCAAATCTGTGGTTTGTATCTTGTCGCAGGAGAAGACCATAGTCATATGGTTGTCACACAGGCTTCTTACACTTCACATATTGAAGTTGTATGAGCGCAGTACCATGTGGACAGATGAAAGTTACAGGCAAGAACTGGTCAGTATTTTACAGCAGCGTAAGTTGCAGCCGCTGTTTCAGCCTGTACTGGATTTTAATACCGGCCATATTCAGGGCTATGAAGCGCTGATCCGTGGGCCATCAGACAGTCCACTACATTCTCCTCTGGTGTTATTTAAAGTGGCGCATCAATGCCAGCTTTTGCCTGAATTAGAAATGCTTTGTCGTGAACTGAGCATTGCGGCTTTTTCCGCAGCTGCTGTGCCAGGCGATTTGTATTTAAACGTCAACCCACTGTTATTACTGTCGAATGATCATCCATCCGGGTTAACCCTGGCTCTGCTGAAACAGTATCAATTGGACCCTAGCCGGGTGGTGATTGAACTGTCGGAGCAATATCAGGTAGATGACTCCTCAGTGCTGGTGAATGCAGTGCATCATTACCGTGAACTGGGTTTTCGTATCGCTATCGACGATTTAGGCAGTGGCTTTTCCGGTTTAAAACTCTGGTCTGAGCTTAAACCCGATCTGATTAAAATTGACCGCTACTTTATCAGTCAGGTGCATGCCGACCCGACCAAAAAAGAATTTGTCCGCAGTATTATTGCTTTGGCAAAAAGCACAGGCTCAGCTGTAGTAGCCGAAGGTATTGAAACCCGCGAAGAGTTGCTGCTGTGTCAGGAACTGGGGGCCGATTATGGTCAGGGCTATTTATTAGGCCGCCCTCATGCGGTGATGAGTGCTGTGGTCACGGGTAGTTATCAGCTCAATCCTAATCAGGGCAGTGCGCCAGCTAATTCAACTGAGCAGGTTGGCGCTTTACTATTAACAGTGCCTGCGGTCGCCAGTGTCACCACTGTGGCACAGCTGTTTGATATATTCAGTAAAAACCCACAGTGGTCCAGTCTGGCCGTGGTTGAAGACGAACAGCCTGTGGGTATTATTCAGAAGTCCGTATTGTTTGAACTGTTCTCAAGCCCTTATGGCCGTGCTTTGTATGAAAAGAAAACGGTCAAAGCCCTGATGGATCAGGATGCGGTGATCGTAGACGAGCATTGCAGCCTGGATCAATTGAGTCAGCAGGTGACCGATCAGGATGATGAAGGTAGCTGGTATTTTATTGTCACCCGCGATCAAAAGTATCTGGGGTTAGGTTCGGTGCGGGCTTTATTAAAACGCATCACAGAGAGCAAATTACAAAATGCACGGTACGCTAATCCTCTGACTTTATTGCCAGGTAACGTACCCATTTATCGTGAAATCGATGGGCTATTGCAGCGGCGTAAAAGTTTTCATATCGCCTATTTTGATTTAAACGACTTTAAACCCTACAACGATACCTATGGTTACAGCAGAGGCGATTTAGTGATCCAACTGGTGGCTGAGCTGCTGACCAGTATAGCCGGGGCAGGTGGTCATTTTGTTGGGCATGTGGGTGGAGATGATTTTGTCGTCATTTTCACCAGCGAAAACTGGCAGGAGTTATGTCAGCAGGTTCTGAATGAGTTTGCCGAGCGGGTGCTGTTTTATTATGAAACTGCTCATGTGCAGGCTGGAGGCATTCGCAGTCAGAATCGCAGTGGCGAGCAGGTGTTTTATCCTTTACTCAGTCTGGCGGTTGGGGTAGTGTCTCCCGACCCGAGGTTATGTGTCTGTCATCATGATGTGGCTGCTTTGGCCAGTGATGCCAAAACACAGGCGAAAAAACCACAGGGCAATTTTTTGTTTATCTCACGCCGACGCGGGCCTGGCCAGAATGCCTTAGTCAACTAATGACTGGCTAGACCAATTTGAATCGTTGTCTGAGGTACACTGCACCACTTCGATAGTCGTCAGGACGGGGATCCATGTTTTTACAGCAGTTTATTAGTGAGCATAACCACGAAGTCAGTTTTAGCCGTCAGCAGGCCTGCCGTTTTGCCAAGGAAGTGGCGACAGATTTTAACCCTATCCACGACGCCGACAGTAAAAGATTCTGTGTGCCTGGTGATTTGTTGTTTGCTCATATGGTCAGCAAACACGGTTTAGCGCAAAAATTACATTGCACCTTCGCCGGTATGGTCAGCTCAGATGTGCTGTTGCACTCAGAGCAGCAAGGTGATGAATGGCGTTTGTGTGATCAGCAGCAAAAGAATTATTTGATTTTGCGCCAGCAAGGTGAAATTCATCATGATTTGGGCTACATCGAATCCTTAGTCAAAGACTATGTGCGTTTCTCAGGCCAAAACTTCCCACATATCCTGCAGCCTTTAATGCAGCAGCATCAGGTGATGATTAACCCACAACGTCCGCTGGTGATTTACGAAAGCATGACGCTGGAATTTGACCGTTTTTCAGCACAATCGCCTGAATTACGTTTAGCCCACAATGGCTTAACAGTCGAAGGCAAACGGGGTTTAGCCCGCTTAGGTTTTGAGCTGGTCGAAAATGGTGAAGTGATAGGCCGTGGCGAAAAGCGTATGATTTTAAGCAGTCTGCAGCCTTATGAAGAAACAGTGATGCAGCAAATGGTCGATTTTTACAACGAACGTAAAACTCAGTTTCAGCACGCGGTTTAAGGCTGTGAATCTGGCGCAGCTGGCTTGGATTGCATCAGCGCTTCTGCTAATGTGCCGCGAAATAACCCCTTTTAGTTGAGGTCGCTGATGTATTACATGATTTGTTCGGAAGATGTGCCAAATAGCCTGCCATTACGTAAGCAAGTACGTGAACAGCATTTAGCCCGTTTGCAGGAATTAAAAGCCCAGGACCGTTTATTAATTGCAGGCCCATTGCCAGCAGTTGACCTGGAAGACCCGGCTGAAGCAGGTTTTACCGGCTCTTTAGTGGTAGCGCAGTTTGAGTCTTTAGAACAGGCCAAGGCCTGGGCAGCTGCAGATCCATACATAGCAGCAGGAGTGTACGCCAACTCAGTAGTGAAGCCATTTAAAAAGGTGTTGCCTTAAGTATTGAAGGCGCTGACTGCTTAGCCAAATAGCTCCCAAAAATCCCCGACATGTTCGGGGATTTTTTGCTTGTAGCTCTTTGCTGCTTATTTTGCAGTTAGAAAGGCGATAACAGAGAGGCTGGCGCTGGCAAGCTAAATTGATACTCCGCCGTTTGGTAGCGCTGAACTATACGGCTTAGCTCGCCATTGTCGTATAAAAGTTGCCAGGCTTTTGCCAGTTGCTCTAATTGCTGCGGGCTTAGTGTGTGGCGGTTAAAGCCAAAATACACAGGGCTTTGATACACCTCAAACAAGGGTTCTAAGCCAACTGTTGACAAGCCAGCCTGCTTTTTCCAGTAGTGATAAGCCACAATATCTTCCAGCACGCCATGCACACGACCATTGAGCAGCAACGCCTGTTTATCCTCATTACCTCGAATAAACACAAAACGAGTGCGATTTTTTGCATCGTTTAAAATGCTGTCCAGCTCATC
This sequence comes from Rheinheimera soli, assembly GCF_021290985.1. Lineage (GTDB taxonomy): Bacteria > Pseudomonadota > Gammaproteobacteria > Enterobacterales > Alteromonadaceae > Pararheinheimera > Pararheinheimera soli. The sequence goes on along the minus strand of NZ_JAJOYU010000001.1, from coordinate 31,646 downwards.
GCCGTAATAAGCGCCGTTAAGTAACGCAATAATGCCCGATGTGCCAGTGCGTTTTAGCTCGGTCAGATTGGTTAACCCCGGAAAAGCCTTTGCTATTCCCACCAGATAGATAATTTCTTGCTGATGCGGGCCAATAAATACAAAGTGTTTGCTGCGTTCGGCGTTGTAACTTAAGTGGCTTAACACATCCAGTTCGCCCTGTTCAATCAGCTTTAACGAGCGTAACCAAGGGCTATGAATAAACTCCAGAGTACAATCCACTTCCTTTGCCAGACGGGTCAGCAACTCAACATTCAGGCCGCTCCAGCTTTTACCCTGCTGAATAATATAAGGCGCAAAGCTGGTTTCAATGCCCATACGCAAGGTGCAGCTTTGTGAGCGAAAACTCATCAGTAAACAGACTATGGCGGCAAGAAAAAGCTTCATAAAGCCCTTATCAAGGCAGCGAAGGTATAACTGAACTATATACGCAGCAGCGCAAGCTTGCCTTTGGGCTCTAACATTTTTGCGAAAGACGGGCAGATTGCCGCGATAAAGCCAGGCGAAAGAGCTAGATCAGGGAGTATGCCGCATTCAGCAGACAGCGCCGAACTTTAGATGTTTCAAGATTAGAAAAACTATATAAATTAATCGGTTATATACCATCACTATTTTTCTACTGTAATCAACTTGTAAGCCAAATGTAGTTGGATTGTCATTTAGAGTCATTACTTTAATCCGCTGTTCCCTTCACTCAGATGGATTTTAGTCATGACGTATTCCAGACAAAAACAATTTAAAAAGAAGATGTTAAGCTCGTTAGTGCTGGCGAATTTGGCCAGTGGCGCATGTACAGTTATGGCGGCAGAAGGCGATGAAGCCGCGATAGAGCGTATGACAGTGACCACACAAAAGCGCGTGCAGTCGATTCAGGATGTGCCTGTGACTGTGTCGGCTTTTAGCGGTGAAATGCTGGAGCACTTAGGTATTGCTGATCTGGATGTGTTGTCCGATATCACTCCGGGTTTAGTGATTCAGGAGCAAAGCCCAAACAACCCGGGTTTTGTCATTCGAGGTATTACCTCAGACAGCGGCTCTGCTCAGGCTTCCCCGCGTGTTTCTGTCTATTACAACGGCACTGATATTTCCCGCTCACGGGGTTCTTACTTCGAGCTCTTTGATATTGAACGGGTTGAAGTAGTGAAGGGGCCACAAGCGACTTTATTTGGTACAGCTGCTTCTGTGGGGGCTTTAAGTGTCACCACCCGTAAACCTCAGGAAGAGTTCGAAGCTGGTGTGACTTTAGGTGCAGGCAATTTTTCTGCAAAAAATGTGAATGGTTTTATCACGGGCGGCGAGCAAAAAGTACAAGGTCGTCTGGCTTTTACTTATAAAGAACGTGATGGTTATGTCGACAACATTGCTCAAAACCAGCCGGATTTACATGGCATTGAACGTACCGGTATTCGCCCTTCATTGCGTATTACCCCGAATGAAGATTTAACTGTTGATCTGGTGTACAACTATGAAAAAAATAACGACACAGGCACAGCCTTTAAAAGTCGTCGTTTTGCGCCAACAGGGGGCGATACCAGCCCGTATAGCTTCGTAGAGGCCAGTGGCAGCCCTTTAGCACAACAAGTATTTGGCAAATCTGATTTGGGCGTAGAGCGCACTGTCAAAGACTTAAATATGACAGTGAACTGGGATTTAAACGAGCAGTGGCAGTTAACCAGTATCAGCGCTAAACGTAGTTTTGATTCACTGGAAGTTTTTGATGCAGACGGCACCCAAGCCTGGTTTTTAGAATTTGCTGAAGATGCGGTTGGCGATCAATTCAGTCAGGAATTACGCCTGAACTACAGCGGCGACAAGCTCAATAGCTTTTTTGGTGTCAGTTACTTTGACGAAGATGGTTCTCAGTTAGTGCCTTTTAGTACAGAGGAATCCGTTTATTTGAACTGTGTCGGAGTTTTGGCCGCTTATAATCAGCCTTGTATTAACCCTGACGGCACAGTGAATATTTTGACTCCACTGCTAACTCAAGGCCAGTTGCAGTTATTGCCTTATCAGGGCAGCTATCAGAATTTTGGTGAAAATAAAGCCTTTTCGGTTTTTGCTGATTTCAGTTATGCAGTGACAAAAGAGTTAGAGCTGACTGCAGGTTTACGTTATGTCGATGAAGATAAAACCAGCCGTTACGCGTCAAACTTTGCTAATTCGTTCCTGACAAAAGCACCGCTATTGCCCGTAGTTTCAACCAATGGTCAAATTTTTATTGCCGAAGGCAGCTTTGACGCCTGGTTACCACGTTTTAACGTACTGTATCGTCTAAACGAACAACTGAACGTCTACGCTACTGTTTCAAAAGGCCGTCGTTCAGAAGTGATGGATGTAGGTTCTGCCAATAGCGCGGCTGGCGTAGTACCACGAGTGACCGAGATTCCGGCCGAGTATATCTGGAACTACGAAGCAGGTATCAAAGGCAGCACGGCAAACAACGAGCTGCGTTATGCGGTATCGATGTTCTATCAGGATTATCAGAACTTCCAGGTCAGCCTGCGTGATGATGCGGGTAACACCTATACAGCCAACGCCGGTAATGCGAAAAATATCGGTATAGAGACCGAGCTGAGCGTTACATTAACCGACAACCTGGACTGGTTTGCCAATCTAGCCTGGATTGACGCAAAAATTGATGATGACAGCAGCAACGGTAACTTAGCGGGCAACAGATTCCGCCTGCAGCCGGAATACACGGCAGGCACAGGCCTGATGCATAGCTACGAACTGGGCGGCGAATATCAACTGAACAGCTCGTTGATCTACAGTTTTCGCAGCGATATTTTCTTTGAAGAAGCTAACGCTCCAGTTGCAGGTTTTGATATCAGCCAGGGCGCAGTGCAGCTCACCAGCTTGCGTGTAGGGCTGGAGAACACTCAGCAACACTGGTCTGTAACTCTGTATTCCAGCAACTTATTTGATAAAGAATATCTGGTGGATGCAGGCAACACAGGTGGTGCTTTTGGTTTCCCAAGCTTTATCCCGGGTGCGCCAGCATTTTTTGGTATTGAGTTCACCAAAAGCTTTATGTAGCAGCTGTTAAAAACCAAAGCTGCGGTGGGAGAGGGCCATAAAATTCAGGCTTTCCCTGCCGCAGCTTTTATTCTTTCTGACTCAGACACTCTGTGATTTTTTAAGGAGCCTTAAATGCGCCTCTTTCCTATATCCTTTTTAACCTTAGCGTTATCCATCACTGGCGGCAGCTTGTTGTCTGGCCATGCCACTGCGAATACTGTTGCTATAACAGCCGCGGAGCAGTTGTACCAGCCACAACCTGCACAAATGCAACCGCAACTGGCTGCGACAGGTGAACATAGGGTAGGTGTGACTAGTTTAGGTATCACCAACCCGGCGCAATTAAACCTGTTGACCCAACAAAAACAAGACCGTGAAATGCTGCTGGAGCTGTGGTACCCGGCAGAAAAAACTCTGCCAACTGGTGCTTTAGCGCCGCAAGCGACTTATGACAATGTCACCAAAAGCCATCAGCCTTTTAGTATTCAGGCCAATGCACTGCGGGACGCCAAAGCCAAAACCGGGCAAAACTACCCGCTGGTGGTGTTGTCGCATGGTTATGTGGGTTACAGAACCTTGATGTTTTATCTGGCCGAGCATTTAGCCTCACACGGTTATGTGGTGGCCGCTATTGACCACCCACAATCGACCAATGCCGAAGTGGATGCCATCAAAGCGCCTTATGCTGGTTTTCCTGCTACTTTGTACCATCGCTCCCGTGATCAGCAGTTTGTATTGTCTTACTTTCGCGAGCATCCAAAGGCGTTAGAAGGTGTGATCAATACTGATGCAGCAGCTGTGATTGGTTACTCAATGGGCGGTTATGGCGCTATCAATACAGTAGGTGGCTGCTTTAACTTTACCGAGCAAAGTGTGCAGGCTTTTACCGGCAGTAAAGATCAGGCAACTAACGCGGCATTAAAGCAATTGCTGAATAGTTGCGCTGGTGGGCAATACCCTAAAACTTTGGACCAGCTAAAAGTAGACCCAGCCTGGAAAGCGGCTATCGCCATAGCGCCATGGGGAGGTCAGCATAAGTTGTTTTCAGCCGATGCGCTGGCTGCTATTAAAGTGCCTATGCTGTACTTTGCTGGTGATCAGGATGATGTGTCAGGTTATGAAGGCATGCAGTGGCTGTATAACCAAACGGGCCGCCAAGGCAGTAACAGTAAATATATGCTGACCTATCACAATGCCCGTCACAATATTGCCCCTCATCCGGCTCCTGCTGTTGCACGGCAAAACAAAATGGACTTTGGTCATTACCACGACGCCAGCTGGTCGGCGCAAAGCATCAACGACATCAATAAACATTTTGCGTTGGCGATGCTGGACTGCCATGTTAAAGCCATCAGCGCGCAATGTGAGTACTTGAAATTAGCACCAACTCCTAACGATGCCGCCGCTAAAGCGACGGAAAACAGCAGCGGTTGGTTAGGTTTTCCAGCACGTTATGACACAGGCTTGTCCTGGCAGTATCAGTTACAAAAGTAGCTTGCACTGGTCGCAAAGCGGCAGTGCAACAGGACGTTAAAATCTGTCGGGCCACAGGGCAGGGCTGCTGTGCCTCGACAGATTAATGCTGAGCTTTGTTAGCCTTTTGCAGTTAAATAGCTTTCAAAAACAACGAAATACCTTTACCTTTTATTCAGAGCTTGTTGACAAAAATAAAGGGTAAAAGGAATTGGATATGCTAGCTAAAGTATTAGGTGTGACTGTGTTTCTGCTGCTCAGTCAAAACAGTTTTGCCACCACTGTTGATGCTGGCATCAGTATCAGTAAGGCTTTGCAACATGAAGCCCGCACAGCAGAAAATAAAAAACGCGACGTTGCAAGAAAACCCGAACAGACATTAGCGTTTTTTGAAGTGACACCACAAAGCACTGTAGTCGAAGTCTGGCCTGGTTCTGGTTGGTATACCGAAATTTTAGCGCCGCTACTGGTCGAAAAGGGCAAACTCTACGCCGCCCATTATTCCGATAAGTTCACCTTTCTAAGCGCTGCCTATATGGAAAAAGGCCGCGCAGAATACAAAGCAAAACTTGCATCGCACCCCATCTACAAAAGTGTCACAGTGACCGACTTTGCGCCTTTGGCGGATATCGCCATAGCGCCAGCAGGCAGCGTCGATGTAGTGCTGTCTATCCGCAATCAGCTCTATTTATTTGACGGCGAAACTTCGTTAAAACATGCGTTAGACAACTTTTATAAAGCGCTGAAACCTGGAGGTGTATTAGGTGTAGTAGCGCCGCGTTTGCCAGACAATTTACTCAATACAGACTGGAAAAAAACCGGTTATGTGCCAGAGCAGTTATGGTTAAAACTGGCCAAAGAAGCCGGATTTAGCTTCGAAGCAAGTAACGATATGCTACTCAACCCAAAAGACACAGCCGATCACCCATCAGGAATCTGGTCTTTACCGCCTACTTTAGCCGGAACTGAAGAAGAAAAAGCTAAGCATCTTGCTATTGGTGAAGTAAACCAAATGGTGCTGAAGTTTAGAAAGCCGAAGGAGTAGTAGGGTTTTTGTGGTTGCTTGGCTGACTTAGGTTCGATGATTTGTAGGTTGTGCTTGACGCAGGTTGCACTCGCCGCAAAGCGGTAGTGCAAAGTGGCTAATGCTAAAGGAGTAGGCTTAGCCATAAACAGCTAATTCTCTATTTTTAGCCAAAAAAGGCTAACCCCCTATTTTTAGCTAAAACCGCTTAATTCCCATAATTAGCCAATAATGGCTAAATTTGATTTTTTAGCTAAAAATGGCTAAATTTGTATCTGGATGTAAAAAGGAGTTTTAATGTGGAGATTAGCCATAAACCTATCGCAGTGATCAGCGGCGACATTGTCAACTCAACTAAGTTAACCTCTGAGCAGTTTGAAAAACTACTTAAACGAATCAAAGATATTCAAACATGGATCAGCGTAGGGCATTCATCAAATGCGCACAGTATTGAGCGTGGTGATGAGTTTCAGTCCGTGGTACATGATATTGAATGCGCTCTGAGATACACCATCATTTATCGAATTGGTATTAAAGCGCTTGGCAAAGAATTTGATAGTCGCATTAGCTTTGCTATTGCTTCTAATGCAGATCTGCGTGAGTCGGTCTCGGAATCAATGGGGAAAGCATTTGTTCTTTCCGGGCGTGGATTAAAAGCCTTGAAGAGCGACAAGTTGGTTTTTAACTCTGACCGCTTTGAGCTCACTGAACACTTTGATTTGCTCTTTAAGTATCTTGACAGACAACTCACTGAATTAACCTCGCGCCAATGTGAAGTCATGCTTCCGATGCTCCAATCAAACGAAGGGTTGTCGATTAATGAGTTAGCAGAAAGGCTTGATGTCGCTACTGCCACTGCGAGTAAGTCACTTAAAGCTTCAGGTTGGCCGCTGATCAGTGAACTGAATTTGCGGTTTATTAACCAGGTGGCGGGGCTCACCTATGTCTGATTTTTTGAGTGTTCTAATACCCTTCATGCTGATGCACATCATCTGCGACTTTTACTTGCAGCCAAAGCTATGGGTCGAAGCCAAAAAAGCGAACACTTATCGCTCACCTGAGTTATACCTTCACTCACTACTACATGGCTTTGCTTCATTAATTCCTGCAGTGATCTTAGCTGTTGATTGGCGCACCGCTGCTTGCGTGGTTGTTATAGTTGCAGTAAGTCATTTTATTATCGATCTGTGGAAAGTAAGTACACCACGTGGTGAGACATTTTCCTATTTTGTTATTGACCAGACTTTGCATCTGTTGATATTAGCGGTCATTGCTTTTCATATAGCAGACAGTGTAACTATTGAGGCAGTGCTAAAACATGAAAACTTCCCTGATGCAGTGATGCTGCTTTTTGGTTACCTTCTCATTCTCAAACCAACATCAATTGTGATTGCCAGCATCTTAAAAAAGTATCCACTATCAGGTAGCGCTGGAGACGACACTACTCAAGTCAGTGGTATTGTCGCTGGTGGTGAGTTAATTGGTTATTTAGAACGCTTGTTAATACTGACTTTTACCCTTGTGGGCAGTTATGAAGCAGTGGGATTCGTATTGGCAGCCAAGTCAATATTTAGATTTGGTGAATTGAACAAAACAAACGACCGAAGCATGACTGAGTATGTGTTGATTGGATCATTGGTATCGGTGGTGATCACAACATTGGTGGGAACCTTATTGTCATTTGGTTTAGATGTGAAAATTAAGTAGGCGAAAAGCTATTTGGCTGCTTATGGCTTAATGCCTCAATAAGTTCGAATCTTAAGGGATAGCTGCCTTCTGTTTACCTCAGGTTGTTCTTGGCAACCTAACCTTGTTATCGTTGTTAGGATAAGCTGTTCCTGCGACAACCCCAGATTTCCAACAAAACCCAATAGGCGTATGCAACTCACTGTGGCAAAATCAGTTTTATAGCTTAAACAGCAAACGAATAAAGACTAACGGAGTACTGTCGCATTGGCACTTGAGCCTGGTTTTTTAGTGATCCATTCCAATCAGCTGGAGCAGCTGCGCTCGCTTCTGGTGCAGTTTTGTCAGCGTTATCCGCTTTCGCCCTTAGAGCTTGAGCAGGTGCTGGTGCAAAGTAATGGTATAGCGCAGTGGCTGAAACTGGCTTTTGCTGCGTCCCCAGACGAAGCCGATCCCTATGAGCGTGGTTTGGGCATAGCTGCCGCTATGCAGGTGCAGTTGCCGGGCCGTTTTATCTGGAGCATGTATCAACTGGCGCTGCCAGAGCAGCAACTACCTGATTTATCGGTCTTTAGTAAAGACAGTTTACGCTGGCGTATTTTCCGTTTATTGCCTGCTTTAGTCACACAAGATGAATTTGAGCTGCTGCGCCGTTTTATCAGTGACGATAAAGATCAGCAAAAACGCTCACAATTGGCGCTGAAACTGGCGGATTTATTTGACCAGTATCAGGTGTACCGTGCCGACTGGTTGGCTGATTGGGCTAAAGGGCTTTATCGCCTGGCGCAAATGGATGGCGATGCGAAAGTGATGCCGGATGATCAGCTGTGGCAAGCCAAACTCTGGCAGGCGATTTTGGCAGAGTTGCCAGCAGAACAGCAGCAACAAAGCCGGTTTTCCTTGCATCAGGCCTTTTTACAGCAAGTAAAAAGCTGGACAAAAGCGCCGAAAAATTTACCACGCCGTGTGATAATTTTTGGTATCTCGTCTTTGCCGCAACAAATGCTGGAAGTGCTGTCAGCTCTCGCGCCTTATTGTCAGATTTTATTGGCGGTGCTGAACCCTTGTCAGTTGTATTGGGCTGATATTATTGCCGAAAAAGACAAAGTAAAAGCAGCGCAAAGACGCCAGCCGGAGAAGGCCGGTTTTTTACCTTTTGCCAGTGCCGAGCAGTTATCAGGCCAGGCGCAGCCTTTGCTGGCCGCCTGGGGAAAACAGGGGCGGGATTATATTCGCTTGCTGGATCAGTTTGATGAAACTGCTGCCCATAAAGAGCTGTTTGCTCATCAAAAAGTCGATTTATTTGAATCGCCCAATACCAGCCATTTATTAGGTCAGTTGCAGGACGATATTTTGCAGCTGCGATCCATCACAGAAACCCAAAGCCAGTGGCCAGCCTTAACAGCTGAAGCGGCGCGCAGCATTAGTTTTCAAAAAGCCCATAGTCCACTTCGCGAAGTAGAAATTCTGCATGATCACCTGCTGAGGCTCTTTGCCGAAAACCCCGAGCTGGGTGCTAAAGATGTGATGGTGATGGTGCCGGACATTAATTTGTACGCGCCTTTAATTGAAGCTGTGTTTGGCAAAGTGCCGATGGGCGATTTGCGCTATATCCCTTACAGTATTTCCGATCAAAACAGCAAAAAACAGCAACCGTTATTGCAGGCTTTAGAAGTGCTGTTAAGCCCGGAGCAGCAACGCTTAAACGCCAGCACCGTATTCGATATGCTGGATATCAGTGCCTTGCAGCAACGTTTTGGCTTAAAAGCAGCAGCTTTGCCCAAGATTAAGCAGTGGATTGAAGGGGCTGGTATTCGTTGGGGGCTTGACCAACAACACCGTCAGCAGCTGGGTTTACAGCATGGTTTTGAGCAAAACAGCTGGCTTTTTGGTATTCGTCGTATGCTGCTGGGGTATGTGGCGGGTGATACAGCACCATGGCAAGGCATTGCGCCTTATGCTGATGTGGCAGGATTAGAAGCAGCCGAACTTGGCCCTGTGCTGGTGCTGCTGCAAAAAATTAACGAGTTATGGCAACAACTTCCCCTAAAGCGCAGCCCAGATGACTGGCATTTGCTCTTTACTCAGCTGCTACAAGACTTTTTTGCACCCGATGAGCTGGAAAGTCAGCAGCTCGTGCAGCAATTACAACAGCAACTGCAAAGTTGGCTCGACAACACCACAGGCGCTGAACTTAAAGAAGAATTAAGTTTACAAATTGCCCGTCAGGCTTTGTTAGAGCCGATGCAGGCTGGTGGTTTGCAGCAGAAGTTTTTTAGTGGTCGTGTTAATTTCGCCACCTTGCTGCCGATGCGCTCTATTCCTTTTGCGGTGATTTGTTTGCTCGGTATGAACGATGGCGCTTATCCACGGGTGCAGCAGCGGCAGGACTTCGACTTAATGGCGCTGGATTATCGCAGTGGCGACCGTTCACGCCGTGATGATGACCGCTATTTATTACTCGAAGCTTTATTGTCGGCCCGCCAGCAGTTTTATATCAGTTGGGTAGGTTTTAGCGTCTTTGATAACAGCGCGCGCGCACCTTCTGTGTTGGTCAGTCAGCTGCGTGATCATTTGTCTACAGGCTGGGCTATGGCTGATGGCTCCAAACTGTTGGAGCAAATCACTGTTGAGCACCCCTTACAGCCGTTTAGCCGCCGTTACCGTGAGGCAGGAGCAGGCCTTGTTAGCTATCAGCAGGAATGGGCCAGCTTGCATCAAAAAGCCGCAGCGGTAGAGCAGGGCGAGGCACTTGAAGTACTTCACGATTTACACTGGACTTTAAAACAAGCCAGCGATTTTATGCGTGAGCCGGTGCGGTTCTTTTTTAATGAACGCTTAAAAGTACGGCTGGAATTGCCGGAACTGGCCAGTATTAACGATGAAGTTTTTGCTTTGGATCCGCTCGAGCGCTGGCAAATGCAGCAGCAGCTGGTGGCGGAGTTAAAACGTTCTATTGAGCAAAAAGAACAAAGCCAAAACTGGCAACAACAGACGGAACAGCAGCTGGAATTATTCCGCTTGCAAGGCCGCTTGGCTGTGGGTTCAGGCGCTGCATTAATGCAACAGGATTTGGTGGCAGGGCTTGAAGAGCTAGCCGCTGGCTATCAGGATTTTTTAAGCGCTTTTCCAACGGCCGATGCTAGTTTTTATCCGCTGCGTTTTGTTTGTCAGCAGGGTGAGCTGGTTGAGCATTTAACAGGTTTTAGGCGAAGTGCGGACAACTCAGCTTTGGCCTATGCCGAGCTGTTGCCGGTAGCCCTGATTAAAGACCGAAGCATCCACTGGCGGCATTTAGTTGCGCCTTATCTGAAGCTGCTTTTATGCTGTGCCAGCGGCGTGCCGCTTAGGCTTTATGTGCTGTCCCGAGTGGGGCAGTTAGTGCTGCAACCTATTGAAAAACAACAGGCAGAACAGCAACTGGGGCAGATTTTACAGCTAATGCAACAAGGCTTATCAGAACCTTTAGCGCTGGAGTTTAATGTAGGTGTCGAACTGGTAAAACAGCTGGAAAAAGGCGCAGCTTTGGATGACAAACTGCAGACGAAGCTGGAGCGTGTGTACGTGGGCGATGACTTTAACGCAGGAGCCCTGCAACGTAGCCCTTATTTACAACGCGCTTTTGCGCAGTTTGAGGCGCTTTGGCAAAAGGGTCAGTTAGCAGATAACGCCAGCGCTTTATATGGGCCATTAATCGCGGTGAGCTACAGCGAGGTGTCAGCATGAACCAGACCGAACTCTTTAGCGCCGACAAGCCAAGTATCGCCAATCTGGATTTATTGTCCTTCCCGTTATCCGGCAGTCAGTTGATTGAGGCCAGCGCGGGTACAGGCAAAACCTTTACCATAGCGGCTTTGTATCTCCGTTTGGTATTGGGCCATGGCACCAGTAAAGCCTTATTACCGCCCGATATTCTGGTGGTAACTTTTACCGAAGCAGCAACACAAGAGCTGACCGAACGTATAGGCCAGCGTTTAGCCGATGCTGCTCGTTATTTTCGTGAGCAGACAGACGCTTTAAATAAAGAGCAGGCGGATCCCTTTTTACAAAGCCTGCGCAGTGAGTTTACTCCTGAGCAGTGGCCGCATTGTGCTTATCAGCTGGAGCTGGCTGTGCAGTATCTGGATGAAGCAGCGATTTCTACTATTCACGGCTGGTGTAATAAAGTACTGGCTGAATTTGCGCTCTCGAGCGGCTATTTGTTTGAACAAAATCTGGTGACAGATGTCGAGCAGTTGCAGCTGGATGTGATCCGGGATTACTGGCGTAATTTTTATTATCCCTTGGCGGAAGAGCATATAGCCACCGTCTGGCAACAGCTGCAAAACCCTGAAACCTTGCGCAAAAAGATTCTGCCGCTAATCAGCCATCTGTCGCTATTTACTGAACCTGCGACACCAGCCGTGTTATTGCCTGAAGTCAAAGCGCAGCGTAAGCAAAAGCTGGCAGAGTTAAAAGCGCCCTGGAATAACTGGGTGAGTGAAATCCGTATTTTGCTGCATACTGCTATTGAGCGCAAAGAAGTGGATGGCCGTAAATTGCAGGCGCGTTATCTCGACAGCTGGCTGGCAAAATTAGTGGCTTGGATCACCGATGCTGACATGGTCGACCCAGATTTACAAACAGGCCAAAGCCGCTTAACACCAGAAGGTTTAGCGGAAGCTTTTAAAGGCCCTGTGCCGCATCATCCTGCTTTTGAAGCTATGGCAAAACTGGGTGATGCACTGGCGGCTTTGCCGGATCCGGAGCAGGATTTAGTGCTGCATGCCGCCTTTTGGTTTGCGCGGCGTTTCCATCAGTTGCAATTAGAGCGCTCTGAACTTGGTTTTGATGAGCTATTAAGCCGCTTGCAGCAAGCGCTGCAAAAAGATGAGGGGGGCTTATTGGCCGAACGGCTACGACGTAAATTCCCGCTGGCGCTGATAGATGAATTCCAGGACACCGATCCTGTGCAATATCAGCTGTTTGATGCCATTTATCAGCTGAATCAAAACAGAAGCGATTGCGGCATTTTATTGATAGGCGACCCAAAACAAGCCATTTACGCCTTTCGTGGAGCTGATATTTATAGTTATTTAGCCGCCAAACAAGCCACAGCAGGCAGGCACTTTCAGCTACCGAAAAACTTCCGTTCTACCAACGAAATGGTCAGCGCGGTCAATCACTTATTTAGCTACGCCGAACAGCGTGCTTTAGGCGCTTTTGTATTGGGTCGACCGGATTTATTAAGTTTTTATCCGGTAGAAGCTGCAGGGCGTAAAGAGAAATTTGTGGTGGAACAAAAACCGGCTACAGCGCTGGAGTTTTGTATTAAAGAATCCCCCGATGGCAAAGCCTTTAGTAAAGCAGCCTGTTTAGCGGAGATGGCGCAGGCCTGTGCTGAACAAATAGCAGTATTTTTAACCGGCAGTGCGGCAGGCAATACAGGCTTTGTAGAAAAAGGGCAGTTCACAGCACTTAAAACCAGCGATATAGCGGTTTTAGTCAATAACCAGCAGGAAGCCAATGCCATTAAAAAAGCTCTGGCAGAGCGTGCTTTGGCGTCAGTGTATTTATCCGATAAAGGTGCTGTATTTGAAAGCCCTGTGGCACTGGATTTATTGCTATGGCTTAGAGCATGCGCTGAGCCACAACGTGAAGCTTTAGTGCGCTCTGCGCTATCGAGTTGGAGCTTATCGTTAAATTATGCTGAGCTTGAGCAACTGCTGCAGGATGAACTACGTTGGGAGCAAGAGCTGGCGCGTTTTATGGCTTATCAGCAACTCTGGCAACAGCAAGGTGTGCTGGTGATGTTATGGCAGCTGATACGTGATTTTGCTGTGGCTGAGTTTTTACAGCAGCAGCCATCAGGCGAAAGGCTACTGACCGATATTCTGCATTTGGCTGAGCTGTTGCAGCAACGCTCCATGGAGCTGGAAGGTCCGGCTGCGCTTATTCGTTATCTGGCCGAACATTTGGCAGGTCAGGGCGATTTAGCGGCTGAGCAGCAAAAACTGCGTTTAGAAAGCGACGAAGCCCTGATTAAAATTGTCACCATTCACAAATCCAAAGGTCTGGAATACCCGCTGGTGTTTTTGCCTTTTATCGCTTTAGCCCGTGCTGTAGATGCCAACAAAGGCCCTGTCACTTACCACCAGGATGGTGAACTGACAGTGGTGTTACAAGCCAATGAGCAGCAAGCTCAACAAGCAGAGCGTGAACGTTTGGCCGAAGATATGCGTAAGCTTTATGTGGCATTAACCCGGGCGCGGCATTATTGCTGGGTCGGGCTGATGCCGGTGAAAGAGCAAAGCGCTATAGGGTATCTGCTCTCAGATGATGCGCTGGTGTCGCCAGTGGCTTTGCCAGAGCAGTTATCGCCATTACTGAAACAGCTTGATATTCGTCTTGCAGAAAATTTATCAGAGCAGCGGACTCAAGTCGCAGTGCTGGATCAGGCGGGCGAGCTATTGCCTTATGCCCAAATGACCCGTTCAGTCAAAGAGTTGTGGTGGATAGCCAGTTACAGCGCTTTGCTGGAGCAACATCAGCACGACAGTAAAGCGGCGGAGTTATTTCAGGAATTGCAGCAGGAGCTGGCACCAGAGCAATTGCAGGAGCAAGTGGAGCTAACAGAACCTAAAGCTATCACTTTGGCTCAGGGATTTGTGCGCGGCAGTCAGGCCGGTACTTTTTTGCATGATGCGTTGGAGTGGGGCGCAGTTCAGGGCTTTGATCTATTAGCGCAGCAGCCGGATTTATGGCAACCAGGCCTTACCCCTTTAATGCAGAAATATGGCTTGTTGCAGCAACTGCCGGAAGACAGATGGCAAATCCGTTATTGGGCTGAGCAACAAGCGCCTTATCCTGAAACTGACCATTTAGCCGATGCGATATTGCCTTTACAACAGTGGCTGACGGAGTTGATTCAAACGCAACTTTGGCGGAACAACAAAACCAGCTTAAGCAGCCTTACACAAGGCAGTTACCGGGCTGAACTCGAATTCTGGCTTGCCGTACAGCACTGCAGCAGTGCGCAGTTGGACGCCTTAGTGCAGCAGTATCTGTGGCCCGAATTGCCACGACCAGCGCTTCGTACTACGCAACTGCAAGGCATGCTGAAAGGTTTTATCGACTTAACTTTAGAGCAGGATGGCCGTTATTGGGTGCTGGATTACAAATCGAACTATATAGCCGATGGCCAGTACGACAACCCTGCTTTAACTCAGCAAATGCTGGCACACCGCTACGATGTGCAGGCGGCCTTGTATGCAGTGGCTATCCATCGCTTATTGCAAAGCCGCCTGGCGGGTTATCAGGCAAGCGAACATTTAGGTGGCGCTTTGTATTGGTTCCTGCGTGGTGTGGCTACAAACAAAGGTGTGCTTGCTGTGGATATTCCGCTGGAGTTGGTGAACAAGCTGGATGCTCTGCTGCAAGGTCAACTGGTCGCTAAGGAGCTGGCAAATGTCTGATTCAGAATTATTGGAACTACAGATGCAGGGCAAAGACTGGCGTGCTTTGGATAAAGCCCTGGTGACCTTTTTCCGCGAGCAGCAACAACTACCAGCTGCGCTAGCACTATTGATTGGCCAGTGCAGCTTTGCGCTGGCGCAAGGCCATTTGTGTTTACCACTTAAACGTATGCCACAGCATTCTGAACAGGAATGGCAGGCTTTGATGGCGCTTTATCCTGATTTAATTCAGCTGATTGAGACTGGCAATCAGCCTTTTGTTTATGCCAATAATGCTTTGTATATGAGGCGTTATTTTAGTTATCAGCAGCATATAGCGTTTTATCTACAACAGAGCAGCGAACGTAGCCAACAGCTGCGACAGGCTATTAATCCGGCTCTGCTGAATCAGCTGCTGGATCCATTATTTCCTGTCACTGCGGCAACACAAGCTGCACCTGACTGGCAACGTTTATCCTGCGCCATAGCAGCCAGCAGTAGTTTTAGTGTGATCACAGGCGGTCCTGGTACTGGCAAAACCACCACAGTCGTTAAGTTGCTATTGGTATTGCAGCAATTACAGCAGCAACAAGGCGCTGCGCCTTTAACCATTCAACTGGCGGCTCCTACAGGAAAAGCTGCAGTGCGGCTTCGAAGCTCCATTCGTAATACGCTGGACAGACTGCCAGCATCGGCAGAGATAAAAAGCCAGGTACCAACGGATGTATCTACTTTGCATAAGCTGCTAGGCGCGCGCGCACAAAGCCGGCAGTTTAAACAAAATGCTTTTGAGCCTTTGGCGCTGGATTTATTAGTAGTGGATGAAGTCTCGATGTTGGATGTCGAACTGATGGCGGCTTTATTGTCAGCCTTACCGGCCCATGCAAGGTTGATTTTATTAGGCGATAAAGATCAGCTGGCCTCAGTAGAAGCGGGTGCTTTAATGGCAGAGCTTTGTCAGTGGGCAGAGCAGGGACATTATTTAGCGGAAACCGCAATCTGGCTCAATCAATTATCTGCTGTCGCTATTCCGGCTGCTTTAATCAGCGCTACAGGTAAAGCGCTGGAGCAGCAAATAGGCATGCTTCGCGTCAGCCATCGTTTTGATCCACAGAGTGGTATCGCCAAACTAGCCAATGCGGTGAATGCTGGTGATAGCGCTGAAGTTGCTGCTATTTGCCGCGCTGATTATGCCGACTTGCAGTATCTGGAAGCGACAGACTTTAAGCAACTCAAGCAGTTTGTTTTGACAGGCAAAGCAAAAGCAGAGCAAAAAGAAGCAGCGGGTTTTAGTTTTTATTTGAACACAGTGCGGCAAAGTCCGCCTTTAGAAGCAGAAGATCAGGTCATTGATTTATGGGCACAGCAAGTACTGGCTGATTTTGCTGCCTTTCAGTTGCTTTGTGCTGTGCGGCAAGGGCCTATGGGCGTTGAGCAAGTGAATCTGAGCGTCGAAAAAATGCTGCATCAGGCCGGGCTTATTCAGCAAAGCAGTCAGCACAGCAGCCACTGGTATGCCGGACGGCCTGTGATGGTGACACAAAATGATTATGCGCTGGGACTAATGAATGGCGATGTGGGTATTTGTTTGCTGCGACCTTATCAGGGCAAATTGATGCTAGCTGTGGCTTTTGCATCAGAAGACAGCAGTAAAGCGGTGCGCTGGGTTTTGCCTAGTCGCTTGCAGCAAGTTGAAACGGCTTACGCTATTACTGTGCATAAATCTCAGGGATCAGAGTTCCGTCATGCAGTGTTGGTATTGCCAGACAACTTCAGCCCGGTATTAAGCCGTGAGCTGATTTACACCGGTATTACCAGAGCGGCGAAACTTTTTAGCCTTGTCTGTGCCAAACCGGACTTGTTGGCCTTAGCTATTGAGCAGAAGGTTCAACGTCACGGCGCCGTCAGGCTGTAATGCGGGTGTTTACTAATTGTCTAGTACGGAAGTCGATAACAACGCGCTTCAGCAAGGGCGGCTTTGCTGGCAGAAAACAATAATGGAGTAGTGATGGATTTTTGGTTGTTATTTAAAGCTTTTATTCTGGGTATAGTTGAGGGTTTAACAGAGTTTTTGCCCGTATCCAGCACTGGCCATTTGATTGTAGTGGGCGATTTGATCGGGTTTTATAACGAAGGTAAAGTCTTTGAAATTGCCATTCAGCTAGGTGCTATTCTGGCTGTAGTATTTGAATACCGTCAGCGTTTTATCCAGGTTGCCACAGGCATTACTCACGATAAAAAAGCGCAGAATTTTGTACTGAATTTATTTGTCGCTTTCCTTCCTGCCGCCATCATTGGCTTGTTGTTTATTAAATACATTAAGTTGTATCTGTTTAACCCTATTACCGTAGCGACTATGCTGGTACTGGGTGGTCTAGTAATTTTGTATGCGGAGCGCCGTACTCATCAGGTGAAGATTCATGATGTGGATGACATCAGCTGGAAAGACGCGTTAAAAGTAGGTTGTGCGCAGATCATCTCGATGATCCCCGGCACCTCACGCTCAGGTTCAACCATTATTGGCGGTTTGTTTTTTGGTTTTGATCGTAAAGTAGCGGCAGAGTTTTCGTTCTTTTTAGCTGTGCCTACTATGTTTGCTGCGACCTTCTATGACTTGTTTAAACACCGCGATGTATTGCAGTTTGACCAGATGCCTATGTTTATCGTTGGTTTTGTCACGGCATTTTTCAGTGCTTTATTGGCAGTACGTACCTTTGTGCGTTTTGTTTCGAACCACAGCTATGAGATTTTTGCCTGGTACCGTATCGCCTTTGGTTTGGTGATTCTGGCGACCTGGTATTTTGGTTGGGTAAGCTGGAGCTGATTTTCTTGCAGGTAGCAAAAAGGGCACTTTAAGTGCCCTTTTTGCTACCTGCCCATTCAGTCCGATGAACTTAACGGCCTAAGTATTTATCCAGAGTTTTATATAAACCTTGCCACATGGTTTGGTTTTTCTGCTTCAGTTTGGCGGCGTTATCGGCCAGACGAGGCGCGATTTCTTCCTGTTCAGCCAATAGCTGACTGACTTTTTGTGTCAGGCTGACCGCTGAGAGTTTTTCCAGGCAGTAATCCGCCATGCCAAAATCAGACATCATGGCGTGGTATTTGTGGCTCCAACTGGTGGCGATACAAGGCACACCCTGACTCAGCGCATTAATAGCACCATGGAAACGTGAGCTGATAGCGACAGAGCTTTGGCCGATAAAAGCTTTGACGGCCAATGGGTCTTCAATCTGAATAATTTCACAAGGGGCTAAACGGGCAATTTCCTGACACAGCAGTTGATCTTCTTTGCCTTCGTGATTGACCAGTACCACAGCGTAACCTAATTCCACCAGCTGATTGGCTGCAGCAGCAAAAGCTTCCACATAGTTAGTGCGTTCGGCTTCAGCATTGGCGTGGTTAAACTTAGACACCACTTTGCTGTTAGGAATTAAAGCCGCAAATTTGCCTTCAATTTCAGGCAAAGCAGTGGTGCTGTGGCCTTTTAAACCTACTGTAAAGTCAGGGGTTAATTTAACCGAATCCGGCAGATTGGCTTCACAGCTTTGCAGATGGCTGAAGGACACCGGGTCGCGCACATAAATCAGTGCTGCGCTGTGAATAATGTCACGCATCGCTGCTTTGCTTTCGTCACTGCTAAAAGGGCCAAAGGCTTGAGGCATAAAGACAAAAGGTTTACCTGCATCTTTAAAGCGTTTTACTTCACGGGCGGTATTTTGCAGAAACTTCAAAGGCCACTGGTCGCCATAGGCAAAACCGCTGGCTTCTAAAATCACGTCGACATCACGTTCAGTCACCATGCCATAACGTTTCATCAGATTACGTAAAGAGCCAGGTAATTTGCCAAACCATGGGGTTAAATCCAGACCTTTACGGCGGAATGACACCTTTTGCCATGCACCTAACAAGGCACGTTCGCGATAGGGCAGGTTAGGACCAGGCGATAACACCAACTCTGTGTTGTTTAAGGTTTTTAAACCCTGTAAACAGGCCAGCAACATCAGGTAAGCGCCTTTGTTGCGGAACTGCACGCCTTTGATTTCGACTAATAAGGCTTTTGATTCAGACATAAGTTAATAACTCCGTAGCGGTTTTCTTCTCGGAGTGAGGGATCAACGCCTGCGGATCAGGGTAACCCACAGCAATCAGCATCACGACTCGTTCGAAAGGTTGTAATTTCAGTAAGCGGCCAATTTTGGCTTCATAGTTTTCTATATCAGGCCAGTTGATGGAGCACGAGGCCAGGCCCATAGTCTCTAATGCCAGCATCAATTGCATATTGGATAAGCTGGCGTCGATATAAATCACGTGGCGGTCGCGCTCAAAAGGATAAGCACTTAAATCACCAACCACAGCAAGCAAGGCAGGAATGCCATTGGCATAACCCACAGTGCCCATAGGCAAGTTTGCTAACTTATTCAGCATCTCGCCTTCTGTCGCTGCGATATAACGAAACGGCTGACGGTTACAGGCACTGGGTGCCTGAGCTGCAGCAGCAACAGCTTGCTCCAGAACGGCTTTAGGCACGCTCTGAGGTAAAAAGGTACGAACTGAACAGCGCTGCTGGCACAAAATTAAAAACTGCTCGTAACTGATGTCAGCTCTGGGTCTTTGCTCGTAAGGGGCTGGTGCTGAAGGACGGCTTTGCTCTAACCGTGGCGTGATCTGAGCTTTTAAGGCGGCAAAAGTCACAGGTTGACTGGCACCTTCTGGCCATTTTGTCACTGAAAAGTAGCTGTCCATCACATCGTGACAGTATTTTAGCAGCACTAAATCTAAGGCCTGATGATCGGCCAGCAGGTTTTGTAATGCAGTCAGAGTTTCGTCAATATAGTCCAGCGCAAACAAAGACTTGCGCGGCACCATACTTAAACCTTTTTCCAGCCGGTGGATATTGCGGCGTAAAATAACTGTCGCTATGCTGCTGCTCTCTTCATGCAGATGATAATGATGCCGACCCGCTGCTGTGGCATGTTGCTCACGGCGAAAATGTGGGTTAAAAAATGCGTAATACAGCGTTGCTGCCAGACGGCTTTTTGCTGCGTAAGGTAACAAGACCTTATCGAGCTTTTGCCTGATTTGTTGGAGTTGTTTTTTCATACCGTCTCTTTCTCTACCACCACACCGGACTTGTTTACCTTGATCAGTTGCCATAACTGACGACGGGTTCTGCCGGAAAAAAATAAAAAGAAAAATGAAGCGTAGGCATAAGAAATCAGCGTTGCCCAGGCTGCACCATCAATGCCCATAATGGGAATAAGCCACCAGTTCAGCAGCACGTTTAACACTGCACCTACGCCATGACTGGCCAGAGATAAAGGCTCCTGGCCGGTAATAATTAAATGTTGTCCTATCAGGTAACGGATAAAAATAAACACACCGGCCCAGATATGAATTTGCAGTACTGAAATACCTGCCTGAAATTTTTCACCAAAGATCAGTGGTACCAAAGGTGGTGCCACAATAAATACAACCACAGCTATCATCAGCGCCATTGCAAAAAAGTAACCAGTGTATTTACGTAGCAATAATAAATAACCTGACCAGCTGACCTGATGGCTTTTCAGAAGCTCAGGATAATAACGCACTGCTAATGTCGCTGGTATGACATACCACAGCTCTGAAATGCGGCTAACAGCTGCGTAAACACCAGCGGCTTCAATATCAATCAGGCGTTCAATCATAATCAGATCGATACGCAGATAGACTACAGATAAAATACCTGAGACCCATAACCAGCTGGAGCGGCGCAATAACTCCTTGCCATGTTGCCAGTTAAACCAGGCCGGTGTTAAACGGCCGGAGTCTTTGTTGTGGCCTTTATAAATCTGATACTGCAATACGCCGACAGCGGCAAACTCCAGACCTACGATCCAGAACAAAGCGCCAATGCCTAAGCCATACCAAAGCACTGCCAACTTGGCGACCAGACCCAAAATCCCCAACGCCAGTTTGCTATAGGCGAGGGTGCGGAAATGGCCTAAATAATTCTGGTGGTATTCAAATAAAATAAAAGCATTAAACAGCTGACCGACAAAAAGCACCGCAGCGCCCAACTGATAAGGTTCAAATTCTGTTGGCAGATACCAGCTAAAACCAACAAACATCAAAGCAGCAAATACAAATCCTGCTATTAATCGAAGCCAGGTGGCAGTAAATAAGATCTGCTGGCCTGTGCGTGGGTCAGTGGCAGACTGCACCGACTTTTGCACCAGATTGTTTAATCCTAAATTGGCTAAAGGCGCTAAAAATGCGCTCCAGGTCATGACGATAGCGTAATAACCTGTGGCTTCTGGTCCCAGCATGCGCGCCACAATAATAGTGATTAACGCACCTGCAGCCAGCTTGACTAAACGTTCACCCAATAAAGCAACGGCTTTGGCTTTGGCAACTTTAACTAAAAACTTAACCACGTCGTTTCGCTTTGTAACGTTTAATAGCACGGGTAATGCGCCAAATATGCTGCAAAGTGTATGAATAAACACTGAATACTATCAGGAACAACAGCAACATAATTAAATCAGGCACCATCAGGTACTCGCCAATGATGCCCAAAGTGGCCAGCATACAGGAGAAGCTACTGATCACCACCAACGCCTGACGGGAATTTAAGCCAAGGCGCAGGAAGATATGATGCAAATGTTCACGGTCGGCTAAAAAGGGCGACTGACCTTTACGAATACGGCGCAGCATAATAGCCACCATATCCATCAGCGGTACCGCAATGACCCAAAGGGCAGTGACAGGGCGAAAGCTGGCTGTATCACTTTGGGTGCCGATGATCAGTAACCAAATCACGGTTAAACCAATCAGCATACTGCCGGCATCACCCATAAAAATTTTACCTTTGCCTTTGCCAACCACATCCAGGTTAAACAGCAAATAAGGAATAAGCGCAAATACCAGCACCATAGGTAACACTGCATGCTCCAGCTGGCCACCCATCCCCATCATTAAGGTGACGGAAACAAAAGTAACACCACTGAGCATGCCGGCCAGACCGTCGATGCCATCAATCATATTAAAGGCATTAATGGCAGCAATAACGGCAATCAGTGTGATGGGGATCCCCAGGTAACCTAAAGTGACATCACCCAGCGAAAACAAATTGCCTAAATTACCCAAATGCAGTTGCAGGCCATACACCATAGCTGAGCCAATCAGCAACTGGACACAAAGCCGTAATTTGACGCTCAGGTCCATAAAATCATCAAACACCCCCAAAATGACAATAGTGCCGCCACAAAGCAGGTAGTAATAATGAACATCTTCTGGCAAACCAAACCAGGCTAAAGTCAGTCCAACGCCGGTAAATATAGAGATGCCACCTATCAGTGGCACAGAACCTGTGTGCTGCTTGCGGCCCGCGGGTTTGTCCACCAGCCCCACTTTGACAGACAAAGGGATCAGAATAAAAATGGCGGCTAAGGTAAGAACAAAGGTGGTAATAAACAGTTGCAGATGTTCTGTCATGTGGTTTCCGTCGGCTTTTTGGCCTGAAATAATGCGAACTGACTTAAACTAAATTGGCCTGATTATAGGTGAAGAACAGAGGGCTGACTACGGCGTGTGGGAGATAAAATTGAAAGGAATAACGACTTTGTCAGAAAATAATGCTCTAATTGTTATTTCTGTCACACTTGCTGTGACCCTATAACGTCCTGATAGATTTTTACGCTGTTAATCAAGACGTTGGCGAACCCTATTTCTTTAGAAGAGCTCCGATCTTTATGGTTTTCATCCATCAGGAGTTGGGCTGTTGACGCAGGATACCGGCTGTGACCAAAGCAGTATTGATTATCACCAATATGGGGCCTAAACCCTCTGCACCTTTTCAGGGCCAGTTTGTAAAAAATCAGGTGCTGGCATTACAGCAGCGTCGGACTTTGGCTTATTTTTATATGAGCTGGCATAACGACAGCTTGCTGAACAGGCTGTTGAAATACCCGGTGCTGTTTTTACAGTTTTTCTGGTCTTATATTCTGAGTTTTAAAAGCTTCGATGTTATTCATGTGCATTTTTTTTACCCAACCATCTGGCTGGCTCTGGCTTATAAATACCTGCGCAAACCTTCGGTAAAAATAGTTGTCACTTGTCATGGCAGTGATATTTACCATTATCAGCCTTTTGGTTTTTTATACCGCTGGTGCTGTGGTTTTGTTGACCAGTGGATTTTTACCAGTGAAAAACTGCAGGCGAAAAGCTATACCGCAGCACCTAAAGCCGCCATATTATCTGCCGGCATTGCACAAGTTTATGCGGATGCACAACAACTCAGCAGAGCAGAAAAAGACATTGATCTGCTGTATGTCGGAGCTTTGGATAAAAACAAAGGCATGGATAGGCTGATTGCCCTGTTACCGCAACTGGCAGATAAAACCATTTATGTGGTAGGCACAGGGGTTTATCAGGCGCAATTTGAGCAGTTAAAAAAAGACTACCCCAATTTGCAGCTGGCAGCTGGCCAAAGTGCAGAACAACTAAAAGCTTTATACCAGCGCAGCAAATGTTTTCTAAGCTTATCGCGTAATGAATCTTTTGGCCTGGTGATGACGGAAGCCATGGTCTGTTATACCCCGGTGATTGCCACCCTCACTGATGGGTCGGCAGAGCAGTTGGGTGCTGACTCATTTTGGGTGTTAGATCAGACAGATGAGCAAGTTTTACAACAGAACTTGCTGAAAAAAATTCAGCAGCTATTAAGTTTGTCAGATTCAGACTATACCGCATTGCAGCAGTCAGCTCATCAGCATGCAAAAGACTGTCTGGTTAATGATGTGGCGGCAAAAATACACCAGCTCTACAGCGACCTGGGGTTATAAAACAAATAACTATAGTGAAGGTAAATACAAGCATGGCAATTCAACCTGAAGTAGTCCCAGTGGGTGGCATAGGGGTGATGGCATTCAGCGATATGGCTGAGCTGGTCAATTACGTTATTCAGGACGATGGTACAGTCTTTGCCGGTTCTGCTATTGCAATGAACCCGGAGAAGGTGATCGCTGCCAGTAAAAATCCTGAATTGATGGGCATTCTGAATAAGGCTGATATCCGTTATGCCGATGGTATGGGTGTAGTCAAAGTGATGCGGCGTAAATTAGGCCGTAAAGTCGAACGTATTCCCGGTTGTGAATTGTGGCAGGCGTTAATGGCCAAAGCCTCTGTGACTAAAACGCCGGTGTTTCTGGTGGGTGCCAAGCCACAAGTGATGGCTGAAACTGTGGACAAACTGACAGCCATGGGCGTCAATGTGGTGGACTCGCAAGACGGTTATTTTAAAGATGAAAATGAACTGATCCGCCGTATAGCGCAAAGTGGTGCCCGTATTGTTACTGTAGCTATGGGGTCACCCAAGCAAGAAATTTTTATTGGTAAATGCCAACAGCAACTGCCTGATGCCTATTATATGGGTGTTGGTGGTACTTATGATGTGTTTACAGGCCATGTGCAGCGAGCGCCGGCTTTATGGTGCAAGTTACATTTAGAGTGGGCCTACCGGCTGTTATCTCAGCCGTCCCGTATTGGTCGTCAGTCAAATCTGGTGACTTATGCCTGGTTATATTTAACCAATAAACTCTGATAACAACGATTAAAACAAAAAGAATCATAAAAAGAATCACAGAGAGAAGCATAGTGCAGCAACAGTCCGCTTTACCTTTGATCAGCGTCTATATGCCCACGTTTAACAGGGTAGATATGGTGCAACGTGCCATTGCTTCAGTACTGGTGCAGGATTACCCCAATCTGGAATTACTGGTGGTGGATGATGCTTCCACAGACAGTACCTGGGAGACTTTAAATCGTGTTTATGCTGATGAGCCCAGGGTGCGTCTGTTTCGTCAGGACAAAGGGCAGGGCGCTTGTGCGGCTCGTAATCTGGCGATAGCTGAAGCCAAAGGTGAGTTTGTCACTGGCCTGGATGATGATGACGAGTTTTTACCTCATCGTCTGACGTCTTTGTATCAGGCCTACGACGATCAGTATGCTTTTGTCTGTTCCAGTTACTTTTGGGATTACGGCACTATCCGCAAGCAACTTTATCCTGAGTCTGCCATTGTCGGTCTAAACGAACTTTTGGATGTGCATTGTTTATCCAATCAGGTGCTGGTAAAACGCAGCCGCATGCTGGCGCAAGGTGGTTTTGATATTGGACTGGCCGCTTTTCAGGATTACGATATGTGGATCCGCTTAGTCGCTGCATACGGCAAAGCCCTGCGTTTGGCCGAAGCCACTTATGTGGTGCATGTCGGGCATGAACTGGGCCGTATTACCACCTCACCCAAACGCCTGGCCGCACAAAGTTATTTTGTTGAAAAACATCTGCCCTTGATGAATGAGCGGAATAAACAAAACCAGCAATTTTATCGTTTGGTGATGGAGCAGCAACAGCTGTCTTTTGGTCGTTTGCTGTTTTTCTGCCGTTATGGCTTGTGGTCAACGAAGATCCGTTATTACCTGAAACAAAAATTACAATGGGCGATTAAATTCCGTCAGCAGTTGTTGAGCAAAGGCATCAAAGGGTTGTTTTCGAGAAAATGAGTCAGAATTTATTAGCTCACGCCAATTTTGTCAGCCTGAGCGCTGTATTGCTCCGACGGTTTTGGTTGCTGTTACTGGCTGCAGCGGTTTTAGGTGCGGCGGCATTGTATATAGTGCAACTCAGCACAGCTGTGTCTTATCAGGCAACTGCTGTTGTCACCTTAACCGACTGGCAAACCGAACGTTTAACGCGACGTGATGATCCAAACGACAAAAATCCGGCCAATGTGGGGGGCGCTTCAGCGGATGCCATGTCCAGAGCTTTGTTGTGGTTAAAAGCCCCTGACTTTTTTCAGTCGCTGGCCCGTTCAGTGAATGCGCAGCAGTTAAGTGTGGAACACAAAAGGCGCGGTAATCTGGTGACCTTGAAGTGGAAAAGCAATTCAGCAACCAATGCAGAAACTGAACTGGCGTTGGTACTCGGACTCTGGGATCAGCGTTGGCGCCAGCAGTTTATTCAGCAAAAACAACAAGAGTTAGCGACCTTACAACAAGTGCCGGTCACCGATCTGGTAAAGCAACAGCAAAACCGCACACAATACGAGTTGGACTACGCGAAAAAAGCTCAACCTTTTGCTTTGCACCTGTTAGAGAGCGCAAAAGCACCAGAACAAAGTGAGCGTCCGGCTTTGTGGCTGATGTTATTGTTTGGTGCATTTTTTGGCTTTAGCTGCGCTTTTATTTTGTTGATGTTATGGCGGCTTTAATGCGGTTATCTGCGTATTTCCAGCAGGTGTTGCCGCTGGATAAACTGATCCTGTTATTGTGCAGCTGCTATTTATTAGTCGATGCTTTTAATGGCTTTTTACTGAATCAGTTTGGCCGCAGCTTTGGTTTTTCTGCGCTCTACAAGCTGCTGATCCTAAATCTTATGCTCACCTGCTTGAGCCTGCGGACTGCAAAGGCCTTTTTGTTGTTTCCAGCCCTGTTTGTGCTGCTGGTGCCAGGGCCTTTTTACAGCTGGCTACAATTGGGTGGTTCTTTAGCTGCAGATATGGGCTTGATGCTCAAACTGATTTCCCCTTTTATCGCTTTTTATTATTTGCTCAGTCTGGCTCAGCTGGATAAAGCCTTTGCGCTGAAATCCATGCATCAGGTTTTTGTAGTTAATTATCTAATTGTATTAGTTAATTTTGTTCTTGGTGCCCTGGGTTATGGCTACACCTCTTATTTGCCGCAACAACATCTGACTCAGGTCGATTTGGGCAGCAAAGGTTTTTTTAATGCGGCGAATGAGTTGTCTGTGGTGCTATTGGTGTTATCCGCCTGGTTATTGCAGTACTACTGGCGTCAGCAAAAGCTAATTTTTTTGGCGGTAGCTGTCAGCTCAGTGTGGTGCGCCAGTTTAATGCTGACCAAAACGGGTTTGCTTGGAACCATTATTTTGGTGTTATTGATCCCGCTGATGCCGCAGCTTATCCGTCTGAACTGGTCGCGTTTGGCACTGATGTTAGTGCTGTTGATAGTTACGGCTATCCTATTGATTTGGCAAGCGCCTTTACTGTTAAGTCATCTGGGGCTGGCCGAGAAATTACAGCATATTTATCAGCAGCAAGGTTTATTGGGTGTCTTGTTATCTAACCGCGACAAATATGCTGCAGAGATCTGGCAGGTGGTGAGTTTTTATTACAGCGAAGGCCACAGGTTTTTTGGGGTTGGGCTTATTGGTGTCTCAGAACATCTGTGGAAGTACTGGGCTGAGTCGGATCCTTTTGATTTATTTATCTTTTATGGTGTCGCTGGTTTGATGTTTTTTTTGTGGATTTTTACAGGCTTTATTGCTCAGAATTTAAAGTTAATCCGGCTTTTTTCCAGCGATTTAGCTGCAACTTTAGTGTTGTTAAATCTGTTATTGCTTTTGGTGGCCTGTATTGCAGGTCATGTCATCAGCTCTGGTATGTTGTGGCCTGTCTGGGGTTTTATAAATGCAGCGGCTTTGATCCATTGCTCAGCTGATACAACAGCAAAAAAGGCGGAGTTTGTCCATGTTACGCAGTGATTTTGCGCAAAAGCTGCTGAATAACAGTCTGGCTCATGGTCTGAACTTCGGCTCGCGTTGGTTACTGAATCTGGTGGTTGCGCGACAACTGCTGGCGACCGATTTTGGTGTCTTTAGTTATGTCTATATGCTGGCGAACCTGTTTTTCCCAACCATAGCTTTTGGTGTCAGTTTTTACCTGATCCACTATTCCGCCAAACAGCAACAAATCAGTTTGTTATTCAACAGTCTGGTGCTGAGCTTTCTGGTGTTTTTGTTGTTGTGTTTCGGTGTTGTGGCTATCGATTATTGGATCAACGACAGCGTGCCTTATTACCTGTACCTGCTGAGTTTACTGATAGGCCTGGTTTGGGCTGTCAGTCAGGCCATATTTTGTTATCTCAAAGGCCGGCAGCAGTTTTTTGTCGAAGTAAAATCACAGTTTGTCGGCGCTTTAAGTCTGCTGGTGGTGGTGGGGTTGTTATTCGGTGGAGTGATTACAGAACTGGATTCGATGCTCGAAGCTGTGTTGGTCGCGAGTTTGTTGCCTGTGGCTATGGGGTTGAATGTGCTCTGGCCTGAACTGAAAGCTGGTGTTGGCCCTTATCTGCGCAATTTCAGCACTTACTTTGGCTGGCAGGATATACGGCATCGGCTGCATTTTGCATTGCATGATGTATTCGCCATCATTATGACCAATATTCCTTTTATTTTTCTGGCCTTGTTCAGTACTTTGGTAGCGCTGGGGCAATTCAGAAAACTCTTTATTTTATTTATGCCTATTACCTTATTGCCGGTGATATTTTCGCAGGTATTTTTAAGTCGTTTAAGCCGTCTGACGGAGCTGGGCGCTAAGCTGAAGTTTTTTCGTAAGGTGTTTCTGTTCACTTTACCCCTGTTGTCTTTGCCTTATTTAGTGATGTGGCCTATCGGCGACTGGCTGTATCAGATCTCCTTTAATGAGGCATTGGATCCAGAGCATCTGCTGATGCTACATCTGGTATTAGCGACTTTGTGGATCACCTTACTGAAAACTTACTTTGAAGTGCTGCTGACCTCATTAGGTGCCAATCAGTACAAAGCCATGTTGGTCACTTTTGCTGTGATGTTTACAGCGCTGGCTTATTGCTGGTTTAACTATCAACTGACAGTGGAATTAACGGCCTGGTTGTTTTTAGCTGGAAACCTGTTAATCACTTCGATGCTGGTACTTGCTTGCTTGTGGCAAATCAGAGTGCAGCAAAAGCGTCAGACAAAAAGCACGGCAGGTTAGGCAATGGCTTCCGTTGTGCTATGGTTAAATTCAGTTCAGTGTAAATAGAGCCGGGGTTGCTGTGTATAAAGTTGTGATCATTGCGGCTTTGTTCTGCTGCCAAAGCCTAATCGCAGCGCAGGTAACCTGGCTTAAAACAGACTGGCCGCCTCATCAAATCACCACTGGAGTTTATCAGGAACAGGGCACCTTTGATGTACTGCACAAACTGTTGGTCGCACAGCTGCCTCATCTGACACACCAGATCAAAGTTGTAAATTTACCCAGACTGGAACAGGCTTTTTTGCAAAATAACTACAGTGTGTGCACTTTTGGTTCCATTTTCACTGAAAAAAGAGCAAAAACCCGTTGGTACTCTAAAGCAGTGACTGTACTACCTGGTTTAGCTGTGCATTTTCGGACTTCAGCAGCACTGCAGCAGCATACTGCTATGCAAGCTGATGGCAGTATAGACATACGCCAACTGGCGCAAGATAAGACCTTACTTGGAGCTTATCAGCCTAACCGTTTTTATCCTGCCTCTGTGATGGATGCTACGCAGTACGCTAATTTTATTCCTCATGAGTTTACCAGTGAAGTGAATGCTGCAGCGCTGCTGTTATCAAAGCGAGTTGACTACGTGGTGGAATATCCGGAGAGGATGGCCTTTTATCTGAAGCACTACCCACAAAAATTGCAGATCCAAAGCCGGGCAGTGGTGGATGCGTCGCCTTATGTGGTGTCTTATATTACCTGCAACAAAAGTCCGGCTGGGCAGCAATTGATTGCTGAAATAAACCAAGCGCTGATGGCGTTGTGGCTAACACCAGAATACAAAACGGCGATGTTCAGCTGGGTAGACGCAAGCAATACAGAGCGATTAGAAAAGGTCTATCAGGACTATCTGCATAAATCAGCGGCAACAACTGAACATTGAATCTGAGGTTCTGCATCCAATAGAACAAACTAAAAAGGCCGGTGATTTCACCGGCCTTTTGTCAAATTTATCAGTAGTGACTGATACTTAGTGAGCTGAGCGTAACGGACCTACCACGTTAATCAGGCTATTTTTACTGAAATCCAAATCGCCAAAACCTTTGTGGTTTACCAGGATCACAATAATGTCCGCTTTTAAACCTTGTGCTACGGACACCAGTTCGACATTTGAAGCCAGCTTGTTGGTGTGTTCCACGTTCGGCTCTACCGCATAGATTTTACCCTGATAAGCTGCGGCTAAATCATTGACGATGTGCAAAGCCGGGCTTTCACGTAAATCGTCGATATCTGGCTTAAAGGCTAAACCAAAACAGGCCACAGAAGGCTTGTGCAAAGCGTGATTAGCTACAGTAGATAAAATTTTCTGCAGTACCCATTGAGGTTTAAAGTCGTTGACTTCACGGGCTGTGCGAATGAGTTTCGCTTGCTCTGGTGCTGAGTGCACGATAAACCAAGGGTCAACAGCGATACAGTGCCCACCTACACCTGCGCCTGGCGTCAGAATGTTTACGCGAGGGTGGCGGTTCGCCATTTTAATCAGTTCCCAAACGTTAATCTTCAGCTCGTCACAGATGACCGACAACTCGTTAGCAAAGGCTATATTGACGTCACGGAAGGCGTTTTCTGTCAATTTCGACATTTCGGCGGTACGGGCGTCAGATATTAAACACTCACCAGTCACAAACGTCTGATACAGAGCTTTGGCTTTTTCAGAGCAGGCTGGTGTTAAACCGCCAACGATACGGTCATTGGCAATCAGTTCATACACAACACGACCAGGTAATACACGTTCCGGGCAATAAGCCACGTGAATGTCAGGCTGAGAAGAGTCAGTTGGTACTGTTAAATCCGGACGGGCTTCACTTATCCACTGGCAAATTTTTTCAGTGGTACCAACAGGGCTGGTCGATTCCAGTACCACTAAGTTGCCTTTGGCCAGCACTGGCGCAATAGATTTCACCGCCGCTTCAACATAAGTTAAATCCGGTGACAGATCATCAAAAAATGGCGTAGGTACTGCAATCATAAAGGCATCTGCAGCCACAGGACTGGTTTGGGCTGATAAGTAACCGCCTGTTACAGCGGCATGTACCAGCATGTCCAGCTCAGGTTCCACAATATGAATTTTACCCTGATTGATGGTATCTACAGCGTGTTGATTCACATCTATACCAATAACCCGCAGCTTGCGTGATGCCAACATGGCTGCCGTAGGCAAGCCTATATAGCCTAAACCAATCACCGATACCGTTTTAAACATACTGAACTCCATTAACCTGCAATATTGGTTTTTATTTGCCGACATCTTATCACAGCACGCCAGAAAGCTTAGATGACAGATAGCTGCTGTTGAAGAAAATTTTTAATAAAATAACAGTGTTAGCTGAATGGTGACTGATTAGGTCTGTGGTATCGTGGCTACCAGTTGCTGATACAGTTCAGTGGAAGGAATCAAAGTGAAAGATTTTTTAGAACCTTTTTTATATCCGCAGAATATATTTCTTTGGTTATTTTTTTTCGCCTGCTTGTACTATCGCCGCAAAGGGCTGTGGTTATTGCTGATTTGGTTTTATCTGAGCGGTAATACCCTGCTGGCAAATCAGGTGCGGGAATGGTACGGCTCGCAGATCAGCACAGCTGAATTACCTGTCAACTTTGATGGTGATTATGTGCTGCTGGGCTGTGGTGGCAATGAACATAGTTTGCCGGATTGTGCTATCAACAGGATCAATCAGCTGTCTTTAATGATTAATGCACAGCAGCGCCCGGTCCATGTTTATATGACCACGCTTTACTGCGCCCCTTATGAAGCCTTGTTAAAACAAAAAACAGAGTATGCTGCTATTTCGTGTTTTGATGGCGGTGCGACTACTTATCATGAATTTGCAACCTTAGATAAAAAGCTGGATAAAACTAAAAATTATTTGTTTATCAGCAGCGATTACCATGCGCTTCGGGTGAAGAAATTATCGCAAATGCATCAGTTGAATGCACAGGTGTATGCTGCATCCAGTGCAACCTTCAGGCCGGTAAATTGTGGCTGGAACTGTTTATTAACGGTGAACCTGTCGAACTATGATTTGTTTTCAAAGCTGGCTGCTGAAACCGCAAGTTTGCAGGTGTATTGGCTGACTAAAGACTGGACTGAGTGGTATACCCCGGGTTCTTGATGAGGTCTGCGGGTCATGATTTCGAGAAAGAGAA